>CAVUXE010000070.1:0-20284 GCA_963745235.1 uncultured Spirochaetota bacterium
ATATAGGAGCTAGCTGATCGGTGGGAAGCGGCGTAGAATGGGGGAGCGGAAGCCTCCCCCATTTCGGCGTGCCTTCGATAAGCAGTTTCTTGGTAAAGGCGATGTCCGCTGATCCCGAAGCTTATGGAAGTACTTCTGGGTAGCGACATTCATTAAGTTGGTACTGAATATGCGTCCATCGGACAAACGGCATATCTGCTCGTCCTTTGCCCAAGGTTGTAGATAATGCCGCCAAACATAGCGCCGCTTTTTCTTTGTCATGCTTTCCCTCGGCCCTTTCCGATGCAGTCTCTATGACGGCGCGATCCCAAATCCAAATCTAGTCTGCGCCTAACATAGAGTCACGCCGCCTAGCCGCATCAGCCCGGCCGTGTCGGCTGTTACCAATCCGCTGCCCCGGTTTAAGAGGTTGGTTTCAAGGATTTGTTGTCCGCCATTTGGCCTGAGTGAACTTCTGATTCTTGGCGCGAGTTACAGTACGTCTCCGCGCGTTGGGTAGAGGTGTGGAGCTCATGGATCCAGATCAGGCACCGGTTCGGTAGTTCCATCAGCACCACCAGTCGAGCGGAAAGCTTCATCTATTTGGCGAATTGCCTCGCGGATCTCGTCTTCTCGCTCTGCACTACTAATAAAAGAGCCTTCGGTTTGAACAAAAGCACACTCCTCAATGCTAGGTGAACCTCGTTGAAGAACCTCTACCCCATTATTATAAGGGGGCCAGATCCTCTCTCCAAAGGGGTCAAGAGAATGATTCATGTGGCTCGCCTTGACGCAGCAGCGCTGCTTCCTGGCAAGGCTTCGACGGGTTGCGTGGAAATGGACGGATCAGGTGCAAACATTCGCGCTGCGCCTGATGATAGCCCAGCTGCAGATGAAGCTGCAGCGGCTGTGCCAGCGGCTCGTAGCGCAAGGAAGATTCAAGGCGGAGTACAGTTTTCACGACCTGCGCAACGCCTTCGCCGAGACGAACGCGGGTAGCGGCCTGAGGTGGCTTCAACGGAGGCTGGGACATGCGGCAATCGCAATCTCGAAAAGAGGAACACCTTGGCTGTGGACACAAGAAGTTGTGATGGCGGAAAGCCGCACGATAGCGGAATTATGGAACCTTGACCACTTCGTTCGGACGCTCAGTCGGCATGCGGTGGAACGATGTTGCACGAAGCACTGGCAGTACGCGATAATGGGTTAAAGGAGCCCCAAAGATTTCCATGGTAACGCTAAAAGAAGTCGCCGCGGCGGCCGGAGTTTCAACGGCGACAGTTTCCCTGGTTCTCAACAACAAGCCCGGTGTGAACGCCAAGACCAAGGAGAAGGTGCTCGAAATTTCGAAGACCCTCGGATATACGCCCAACGGCATCGCCCAGCAGCTTGCCACACGACGATCCCTGACCATCGGGCTCATCGTTACCGACATTGAGAACCCGTTCTTCGCTGCGGTGACGAAATACCTCGACCAGTTCACGAAGGAGGCGGGTTACGGGTTGATCCTCGAGATCTCTGATGACGACCTGGACAGGGAAGAGACCAGCATCAGGGACCTGATCGGCAAGATGGTGGAAGGCTTCGTAATCGTTCCCACCCTCCGCAAGCTTCGGCAGGATTTTTCGATCTTCGACCGGCTGCGGGCGTTGGGAATCCCGTACGTGTTCCTGACGTCATACTATCCTGGCCATGATTGCAATTGCGTCATGACGGACCTGGAACAAGGATCGTACCTCGTCACAAAGCACCTGATCGGCTTGGGCCGCCGGGACATCGTCCTTCTGGCTCCGCACGATCCGCGCGTCGTTCCAGCTGCGCTACGGATCAACGGCTTCAAGAAGGCCCTTCGTGACGGAGGGTGTGCGTTTCGTGAGGACATGATTGTCCGCTGCAAGGAGCCCAACTTCAGGTGCGGCTATGAACGGACGGCGAGCTTCATCAAGCGGAGGAAGCCAGACGCCATCATGGCCATCAACGACATCCTCGCCCTCGGAGCGAAACGAGCCGTCAGCGAAGCTGGCTATCAGGTGCCCCAGGACATCGCCGTTGCCGGGTTCGATGACGTCATTTTCTCGTCGATCTCCGAAGTCCCGCTGACCACGGTGAAACAGGATGTACCAGAAATGTGTCGGCTTGCAATCCAGGACCTCATGGCGCTCCTCGTCCTGAAGGATCCCTACAAGAGGCGTTTCTTTTTTCGCTCGCTGCGCCCCGAGCTGATCGTGCGCGCTTCCACGTTTCGCAATGGGACGCCGCCCGCAGCGGGAGGCATGCGCGGACCTGGCCAGGTCTAGCGAGGATACTTCGGCAGCTTCGGAACGACGTCGTTGTTGATGTCCGGGCCGAAAAACTTGAGGATCTCGAGGTCGGCAACTCCTGTGTTCACGAAGGTGACTCCCGCTGTTGCCTTCTCATGCGTGATGAGGAGTTCATCCAGCTCGAACTGTCCTGCCGCGATTTCCATCCTGTCTGCTGTTCCGCTTCCCCGCCACACCAAGACGTTGTAGACGCCGTTTTCCCTTGAGGTGATCCTGGCCCCGGGTTTCACGACAAGCCTCTTTCCGCTGAACTTCGTCGTGTTGTAGTAGATCCAATCCTCCGTGGCCTTCGCCTCTACGGGCACAGCGATGGGTACCGGCGGCGTGTGGTGATGCTCGTAGAAGTAAGGATCAGCATTTTCATCCCAGAGGAGCTGATTCAACGCGGCCCTTTCACCATGCTTTTCCCGCTCCTGCGGCGGCACATCCTTCAGGAGCAGGCTCTTGGAAACCTTCAATCCGTCCACGACCGCCTGGAGAACGCCCATGACATCGGAGGGCTCTTGCAGCTCGATGGTCAACGCCGTGCCCGGCGCATGGAGAAGCCCGGAGGGAAGATGGAAGCCCTCTCCGGGGACGTTCAGGTAGGCACGCGAGTGCATCAGGATAAGATCGCTGTCCCATTTTTGAAGGTACGGGAGAAGAACGTCGTATTGCTTCTTCTGCTCAACGAGGTAGGGATGGACGCCGAAAAAAGTCTCGGGATGGCGCCCCATGTCCACGTGCTCCGGGTAATAGTAGGCTTCTTCTTTGGAGGTACGGCCGATCTTGCCGGCATCTGCCTGTACCTGGTGATAGTGGTAAAAAATGCGGCTTTCGAAATCATAAAGCTTGGCCAGCCTTCCCAGGCTGCGGTGCGACGCGGAATACTGAGCGCCCATGATCTGCCGCGGACACTCCCTGACCGCGTCGCGAAGGAGAATGTCCTGGCCCTCAATCTCCAGCATGGACAGACCCTCGTTGAGGTGTCTCACGACATTGTCCGCCTCTGTTTCGGACGCGAGCCATCTCTCGCAGATGCACCCCCGCTTGCCAACGCCGTATTGATCCTCACGGAGGCCAAGCCGTTTGCCCGGCCGGAGAAAATCTCGCGCAACCCATGCCGGTCGCAGGCGTAAAATGCCGCTGTTCTTCCCTATCTCACTTTCAACGATCTTCTTGAGCAAAGCCCGTTCCATCGAGTAGCCTCCCTGTTCTCTCTTTACCGCAGCTCAGTCCGAGCCTCTCACGGAGTTTCTGATCACCTCAATGCCGACCGCGCTGATCAGGAGGAGACCGGATACGACGTATTGCCAATACGCGCCGACCCCGAAAATGTTCAATGCGTTGTTGATCACCGCGAAAAAGAGGGCGCCGGTAAAGGAGCCGAACAAGGTCCCGCTCCCGCCCTTGAGGCTCGTTCCCCCGACCACGACGATCGCGATTGCATTCAGCTCATACCCGCTTGCCATGATTGCGTTCGCGGAGGAAAGCTCTCCTGCAAGAAGGATCCCCGCAATAGCAGTGCAGGCCCCGACGATCGAGAAGCAGATGGTCTTGATCCGGTTCACCGGAACACCGACTGTCCGGCTGGCAGTCTCGCTGCTTCCGATGGCGCGGATGAAACGTCCGTAGACGGTCCTGCCAAGGAAGAGGGCGCACAGGATATACACGACGATCATGATGAGAAAGGGAATGGGAACGACGCCGACCAGGGTGTCGGTTCCAATCGCCCGCAGGAATCCGCTCCCAATCCCGAGAACCTGCCCCTTGGTAGCGATGAAGGCAACACCGAGGTACACGTTCATCATGCCCAGCGTGGCGATAAACGCTGGTATCTTCATCTTCGTGACGACAAAGCCGTTCACCAGTCCGAGTGCGATTCCGATCATGATCGTACCGATGACGGCGCCGCCAACCGAGGCGGGTGAAAGGATGGCGAGAGCGATTCCGCTTACTCCCAGGATGCCGGCGACGGAAAGATCGAACGCGCCCGCGATGATCAGGAGAGTCATCCCTGCGGCACCGATCCCGGCGAAAGAGGATTGGAGAAGGATGTTTGCGTAGTTGCCAGGGCGTCTGAAGTTCGGATTAATGATGCTAAGGACCACGACCGCAATCACGAGCAGGGCCTGGATGTAATACTTCAGCAGAAGCTCCCCGAGACCCGATCCCCCCGTTGCCGTCGATTTGCCCCCCTGTATGGCCTCACGCTGTGCCGTTTTCATGCGTCCTATCTCCGCCTCAATATCGAGCTCACAACCAGGTCGCGACGCAGCGTATCCAGGTACAGCGCGAGGACGAGGAGCAGTCCGAGGTAGAGGTACTGGTAGAAGGCCGCCACCTTGAGGATGTTGAGAGCGCTGCTTATGGTGGCAAGGAGGAGGGAGGCGATGAGCGTCCCTGCGAGGTTTCCACTCCCACCGGCAAGGCTTGTGCCGCCCAGGACGCTAATGGTGATGGTCTGCAGCTCGAAGCCGGCTCCCAACGTCCCGTCCACAATCAGAAGCTGTGCGCTTAACATCACACCGGAGACGGCCGCTGTGAGCCCGACCAAGCCGAAAACAAGCAGGGTCGTGCGGTCGATGTTGATCCCCGAAGCAATGGCCGCCCTTCGGTTTCCTCCGATGGCGCAGACATGCCGGCCGAACGGCATGTGGCGAAGCAGGAAGTAGAGCAAGACGAACGCGACCACAACAATGATCAGCGGCACAGGCACGCCAAGGAGCTTGCCATTGTTGATGGCGGCGAATTCCCTGTGCCCGGTGATCATCACGGATTGTCCCTTCGTGGTGAGCAATGCCACCCCGCGAATCACGCTCATCATGCCGAAGGTCGCCACGAAAGCGGGCATGCGAAGCCGTGTGACAAGAACGCCGTTTATCAATCCCAGGCAAATTCCAACCGCCAGGGCGCCGAGAATCGCGAGCGGCATGCTCGTGACCTGCATCAGAGCTGCCGCCGTGATTGCGGTGAAGGCCTGGACCGAGCCGACGGAGAGGTCGAACCCCCCCATGGCGATGGCGAAGGTCATGCCGAAGCCTGTGACTGCTGCGATCGAGGCAATGATGATCGTGTTCGTGATATTCGTGTAGGTGAAAAAGCCAGGCGCAATGAGGGAAGCGACAATGATAACCAGGATCAGCAGCGTCAGGACGCCGAGGCTCTCGAAAAACTGGAAAAATCGTACGATGAGAGGAGCGGAGCGCGCGGCAGTCCCGACCGCTGCGGCTGCTTTCCTATGGGGTTCCATCGCGTTCCTCCGTGACCCCGCTGCCGATCGCCAGCGCCGTGACGTTGTCCTCCGTGATCTGTTCTTTGGCCAGCGTGCCATTCATTCGTCCTGCTGTGAAGACGATGCAGCGGTCGCTGACGGCAACGAGCTCCGGAACGTCGGAGGAGCTCACGAGGATGGCGTATCCCTGCGCGGCCAGCCTTCGGATCAGGGCATGAATCTCCATCTTCGTGCCAACATCGACTCCGCGGGTGGGCTCATTGAGGAGAAAGATGCGTGACTTGCTGACGAGCGAGCGACCGATCATGACTTTCTGCTGGTTCCCACCGCTCAACTTCGTGATGAGCTGATGGGGGGAATACGCGCGGATGCTGAGCAGGTCACGGATGCGCTCGTACTCCTTCAGCTCGCCCGCGGAATCCAACACGAGCCTTCCCCTGCGTCCGCCTGTCCGTGCTGCGCTGATCATCAGGTTTTCGAGGACCGCGAGGTCGGGGAAAATCCCTTCGGTCTTTCGGTCCTCGGCAAGCATCGAAAGCCCCTCTCGTATCGCTTCTTGGGGGTTCTTCAGCGCGGCCTGCTTTCCGTCGATCTCAACACTGCCGTGGGAGCGCTGCTCCAGGCCGAAGAGACACCGCATGAGCTCGAAGCGGCCCGAGCCGATGCGACCGGCACACCCCAAGACCTCGCCGTAGGAGAGGTCGAATGAAATGTCGCGCAGGGCACCGGGCACGGAAAGCTCCCGAACGGAAACAGCGGTACCCTTTCTCGTTTCCTCGATACGGGAGACCGTCGGCTGTCGCACAAGCGCGCGTCCCAGCATCATGGTGACGACATCATCCTGTTTAAGGTCCGCAAGCTGGCGCGTATCCACTCGGGCGCCATCCCGCAGCACGGTGACTCGATCCGCGATGCGGAAAACCTCGTTCAGGCGGTGTGAGACATAGAGCACTGCGACTCCCTGCTTCTTCATGGAGAAGATGATCTCGAATAGACGATCGACCTCCGCCGCATTCAGGGCCGCCGTCGGCTCGTCCATCATGATGACGCGGAAATCGGCGCAGAGGGCCTTCGCGATCTCGATGAGTTGTCGGTCTCCCACGTCGAAATACTCTACGCGCTGGTTCAGAGGTACTTTCAGCCCCAGGCTCCGGAGGGTCTCCTCCGCGCGACGACGAACCTCTTTCCAGTCGATGAAAACGCCCGTGCGCACCGGCTCGCGGCCGAGGAAAATGTTCTCCGCCACCGTCAATTGCGGCACGAGATTGAACTCCTGCGCGATCGTGCTGATTCCCGCCCGTTTCGCCTCGAAGGAATTGTTGAACTGTGTCGGCTTTCCATCAAGAACGATACTGCCGGCCGTGGGACGGATAAGACCGCTGATGATATTGATCAGGGTGCTCTTGCCTGCCCCGTTTTCCCCCATCAAGGCATGGACCTCTCCGGGCAAAAGGTCGAGATCCACCTCGTTCAGGGCCCTGACGCCCGAAAACTGCTTTGTAATTTTCACTGCCTGCAGGACAGGACCCATGACACCTCACCCCGCCCGAGAGTCGGCGCTGCCGAAAGGGGCGGCAGCCGGGACCCGGCTGCCGCCCAGAATGACTAGACGTTGTATTGCGATTACTCCGCGTTGGTCTTGTCGATCACCTTCACGGGGAAGTAGACCGACTTGGAGGCGGGATCGGAGAAATCGACTGGCTGATTATTCATGAGCTTCGTGGCAATATCTACTGCCTTCTGACCTTGTCCATAGGGATCCTGACGGATGGTGGCTGCCATGTCGCCGGACTTGATCAGCTCAATGGCGGGGGGATCCCCGTTGAAGCCCACAACAAACACGTCGGTCACACCATTCTTGCCCGCGGCCTTCAGGGCCTGGACTGCGCCCTCGGCTTCCGGATCGTTCGCCGCGTAGATGGCGGCGAGATTGGGGTTCGCCGAAAGAGTGTTCTGTGTCACCTGGTAGCCGCCTTGGACGGTATCGTTCCCGTTCAGCGTGGCGACGACCTTGAAGTCAGGGTTTTTCGCTATCTCGTCAACAAAGCCCTTGATGCGAAGATCACCCACCGCGGAACCCGGATGCAGCTGGATCGCGAGGACTTCCTTTGTCCCCGGCTTTCCCTTGAGTGCGTTCACCACGTACTGGGCAGCGAGCTTACCGCCGCCTTCATTGTCGGAAAGGACGAAAGCGTCGTAATCCCCTGCAACGCCAACATCTCCGATGATGACCGGGATTTTCGCCTTGTGCGCGGCGTCAATGACCGCGGGGAGTGCCGGTGGCTGAACCGGAGAAACAATGAGGGCGCTGATGCCCTGATTGATCAGGTCGACGCTGCCGGATACCTCGGCCTGCTGGCTGCTCTTCTGATCCGCAAGAACGAACCCGTATCCTGCAGCCTTCGATGCGTCCTCAATGCCCTTTGCATACGCCTGCCAGTACGGCTGCTGCATGTCATACACGGAGTAGCCGATGACGACCTTGTCCTTTTTGACGAATTGCCCGGCCGGCTCCTGCCGTGCCCTGCTCTTTCGCGCCGCCTGCGAACAGCAGGCCCGCGGTCAGGAGCGAGAGGCTCGATGATCCCCAAGGTTCTTTTCATTTCGACCCTCCTTGAGTCAGATTGGTTTCGAGCGCGTTTAAAGCGCTTTAAATTCAGTAGACTACGACATCCGGTGAGTTTGTCAAGGGTTTCACAACAGCATAAGACCACCACTGCCCAAAATACTGGTCGAAGGGTTTGGAAGGCTCTTGCGGTTGTTTGGGGTGACTCCAAGGTTCGCTAGTTTTGCGCCCGCCCCTGTAAACAGATGCCAATCGAACCGCTTACAGCGTGTGCCCGTCTCGGGTCACAAGAAGTCTTCATTCCGGTCAAACCCCCTGGTAGACAAGAAGCCCGCTATGGGAAGAGGACGCTGGCTACTCGAGACAAAGAAGCTCATCGTTTATGAGTCGGGATCCGTTTCCTACTCTGTATAGAGGGCCATAGTCCGATGCACGGAAACACATAGTGATTGACTCAACTCATTCGGCAGTATATAAATAGGCAACATAGAGCTACGGATCGGAACAGAGCGATGGGACCGCCGGCCAGATTCAGGGTTACTGAAGCTGAAGGCATTGCACAGGAGATGCGGCTATCGACGTGTTGCACCTGTTCAGCGATGTCTTCAGGAGGCCTGATGTCGCACCGAAGTTTTTCTTATGGAAACAAATCCCAAGGGTACTTCGGGCATCATCTCAGATCTCATCGCACGCCTTCCGGGCATTCCCGCCGCCGAGCTGCTGAAAGTCCGAGCCCGCGGGTCACTCTCAACCGATGCCTACCGGCGCGCAGTCCGCGCCTTCCTGGCCTGGGCGGAACTTCGCTCTCCAACCGCTGAGCTCTTCGCCGCTTACATCGAGTATTCACGCCAAGCGGGGGCATCAGCCTCCAAGCTCAACCGCGACCTCTACGGCGGCAAGGCGGCCATTCTACAAGCCGCTCAGCGCCAGGGCATGAGCAGCCGCGAGCTTGCCATACTGAAAATTGCCCTGGACTCTATCCCTAGGGCAAAGACGAACACGCCCGAGATTAGGGTGATCTCACCCGTGGAGCGCGCGCGCCTGATCGCAGCGCTGCCCCTACGGGTGCGCCTTATCGCACGCTTCCTCTACGCGACCGCTGCGCGGGTTACCGAGGGCCTCAAGGTAAGGCTCACGGACCTCAAGGACGATGGAGA
Source organism: uncultured Spirochaetota bacterium (assembly GCA_963745235.1). GTDB lineage: Bacteria > Spirochaetota > Spirochaetia > SZUA-6 > Fen-1364 > Fen-1364. Next base: position 9,238 of record CAVUXE010000070.1, read on the forward strand.
CCGTGTACTCCTACGCTTCCATGGGAAGGGCTGCAAGGAGCGTTGGGTGAGAATCCCTGTGAGTTTGTTTGAAGAGATCGAGGGAGAGTATGGGAAGAAGGGGAGGGTGTACCTGTTCGAGAGCCACAATGGTGGCCCCTTCTCAAGACAATACGTGACGCGGGAGATTGCCAGGGCAGCCCGAAGGGTGTTGAATCGGCGGATCACAGCGCACAATCTACGGCACTCACGGGCCACGGATCTGTTTCAGAAGACCAGACGCCTCAAAGGAGTATCCGAAATGCTGGGCCACGCTTCCACCGCTACTACGGCGCGATTCTATGTGCGGGACTCTCTCACTGATGACGAGCTTTTCAACGGGGAGGGGTTGTAGTGAAGGGAAAGGTGAACGGCAGAGTGCGGGATTGTTCGCTTGGCACACTTCTCCATTCGCCCCAGGTTTGATTTTGCATCCGGGGAGTGCATTTCCTGCCGTGCAAATGCCGGTCGCACCCTGATGAAGATGTCACATCCTAAAGAAGACCAACATGTTATATAATCTCATATTGTCTAACATGCGAGGGGAGTGGTCAAATGGACTCACCTGCCGGATCCCTGGACATCGTCGCACGTCGCACGCAAGCTTGGCGCGGTCTCTATAGATCACAGGCCAGTTAAGGACGCACAGCTCCTGCCGGTTACTGATCCGAAGCTATCTTTTGCATAAGTGAGGCGGTATTCGCGTATAAATCACGGTAAACGCTGTAATGCAAGTCGTAATTTCGATTGCGAGGCAAACTAGGCCGTATTACGCGATCCATCTTTACCCAACCGTCAGCCGCCCCAATATTGGGAAAAAGCCCGACGCCTACTCCCGCGAGAAAAGCGTCTCCATAGCTATACCAATACGTTGTCGAGGGGTAATCTGTTCGATACCCGCAATATCACTAACAATTTGCATCCAAACGTCGTTGCTTGTCCCGCCTCCTACAGCAAATATGCGGACTGGATTTGCACCATCCGCCCTCATTTGTTCGATGTTGTGTCGTATACCAAAACCGACTGACTCAAGAAGGGCTCTATAGATGTCTGCCCGGGTGTGGTTAAGACCCAAACCAAATATCAGACCCTTGGCAGCTGGATCAGCGAAAGGCGTACGTTCGCCAGCGAAATACGGAAGGACAACAAGTCCGTTGGCTCCAGGAGGCGAGCGCTGCCAGTCTCGAAAGGGCAGAATAGGCACTTTCACCTCCAGTTTTTTCGATTTGCACTTCTTCCGGTGCAAACTGGTCTCGAAACCATTTTGTTATGCTCCCAGCGGTAGCCATCCCGCCAGCAAGCATACATGTTCCTTTCTCAAGGAAGGGGCCACTCCAAAAAATGTGGCGTCATGTTTAGTCTCGTCGTGAGAAGTATAAAGAAGATACTGCTGCCGTACATGACCATCATGTCACCCGGCTTGGCTATTCCCGCGCTGATGGCTTCGGCGGCTGCATCGGCAGTTCCAGTAATTACGGGCGTACCTCCTACTAGGCCACTCAATCGTGCGCCTTCTGCCGTTACCCTACCTGCTATCTCGCACGTCCAAGTAAGACGGGGAAACACGTCTCGCGGAGCGACAAGCTGTTCAACGGCAATTTCCCATCTTTGGTTGACCGTATCCACAAATGGAGCAAAACCCATAGCGTCATAGATGTCGATCGTATTCTGGCCGGTCAGACGATAAAGCAGAAAGCCACTGCCATTTACTACCTGATACGTCTTTGCCCACACCTCGGGCTCGTTTGTACGGATCCAGAGAACTTTCGGCGAAGCCGATTGTGACGACAACCGGACGCCCGCACCACAAAGACCCTCGTCGGCATCGATCGCGCGTTGCAACTCAGCTATTTCCTTTACCGCTCGAGTATCGATTCCATAGAGAATAGCCTTACGAAGAGGTCGACCTTCGCGATCGATTGGCAAAACTGCAGGCGAGATTGCGCTAAAACCAATCCCTGCAATCTGGCGAGGCGAAATTCCGCTGCTTGTGAACAAATTGTTAGTTATAATTCGAAAGTCAGCCCACCAAGTATTCTCGGCGTCATGCTCGGCCCATCCCGGGATAGGCATTTCAAGATGGTGTTCGGTTGTGCTGTTAGCCACGACTTTCCCGGTCTCTTCAACAATCACGCCTTTAGACGAGTATGTACCAATATCAAACCCGAGCAGATACCTAAATTTCATGATCTGTGTCCTCTATATGATTTTCTACACAAGTTTGTGAACCGCCCCATGTTCGAAAGTCCATCACAGTGTACCGATCAATTCGCCTCAACCTCGAATTCGGCAACGTTCGATCGACCGCAGGTGATGTCCCTTGCACTTGCTAATATGAACACCGTGTAGCCAAAAAACCGATCTAAGTTTTCAGGCGAAGCGTTGCCAGCCATGGGGCAATGTCTGTCCGGTGCAATTAAAAAGCCGATTACGCATTGACGTGATCGCCCTCAAGGACCTCCTGCGTTTGCGTTATCCGCTAAAACCGCCATGAGATCAGGAACTCAGAGGCCGCTTTGTCAAACAACAGTTAAAGAATCCGTCGCCTCTCGCGAAGAATTTCGCGTTCTCGCGTTCTTATCATTCAGTCAGCTCTATGCCCTCAAAGGCGCCTGTTTGCGGCTGTGAAAGTCCGATAGGCTCCTACGCCTTGCTCGTTTGAAGCCAGCTATCCATATAATTAACTGGCCACTGGTACCTTGAAGAAGACGTCTATTAGCTGGTGCGGCTTCCATACCCGACCACGGGCGCAACATGTACCGACCAGCTTTCTAAAGGAGTATCCTTCCATGGCTCATTATTAGTTTGTCGTCAAGGAAAACCTCGCCACCATCTCGCAAGTCTTTAACAATGTCCCAGTGAATCGCTGATTTGTTCGTGCCTCCGGTCGCAGCATATGCGCGTCCCAGTGCAATATGGATTGTGCCACTGATTTTTTCGTCCAGAAGGATATCGTTGGAGAAAAACTGAATGGCTGGGTTCGTGCCAAATGCGAACTCGCCTATACGACTCGCTCCGGACATCAGATTTTAGCACAGCTTGAAGGAAGTCTTCGCAGGTACTCGATGTAGCTTCTACCAGTACGCCACTTTCCCATCTCAAACGCAAATTTGATATAAAACGACCTCCCAAAACCGCAGGATGTTCAAAAAAGATTCGGCCGTTAACCGTCGACTCAACGGGAGACGTCGCGATCTCGCCGTCGGGCATATTCTGTCTACCGTCAGCTACTTCCCATTTTCGCCCTTGAACAGAAAACTTGAGATCGGTTTCATTTCCAACGATTTGAACCGTTCTTCCCGCATTCAAGAGAGCAGCCCAACGATTCCACTCTCCGCTCTCCTTGGTCCAGTCTAGTAGACAACCATTGAAAAAAGCGTCGATAGCTGTCTCCTCGTCAACACCCGCTTGCTGCGCCAGTGAGCCGTTCGGTACCCGAACCAAGCACCATCTAGTCTTTTGCCATCTAAGTGTTGAGATTCTTCCCATGGCGCTTCGAAGAGCCGAAAGTTTTTCAGAAGGAATGTCCCAAAAAACAGCAGGATTGTGGGCTCCGCGTAGCCCAAAATAGACATTAGCCCAATCCATCCCATATGCCTCAATTTCAGGCACCCATTCGATCTGATCGGTTCCGCCATATTTCAGCAACATGCGGTTGAATTCTTCTGAAAGCATCTGAACCTGTGGATAGCCTCCGGCCCGGATGCACGCAGTGTAGACTGCGTTGACTAGTGGAAGTCTCAATCTCTGTCATAGCAATCATAACCCTATCTTTTGGTTTAACTCCAGCCGATCGAACAACGAGCAACTCGCCAAGTTGTTCCCACCGTTTCTCCACTTTCATATCCATAAACTCCTTCGTATTCCCTAAATATCCAACGAGTTACGATTTGTTTCGTCCCAGGCGAACGACTTTGTTAACAACAAAGAATAGTATGAAGACAATCCCCCACGCAAACTGTTTGAAGAACGAACTCCCTTGGGTTCCAGATAGTAGCATGTCAGACCCTGTAGACAAAATCTGAAAGATAAACAAAGAAAACAGTACTCTGATAACGCTGCCAATTCCGCGATCGGCACCTGACACAACCGCAATCAATATAGTGAGCAGAACATATGTCTGCGTGCCATATTCGAAAGAGACTGAACTCGTACGGCCCATTATTACGATTCCTGCCAAGGCACCAAAAAATCCGCTGACGGCGTAAAGCTTCCACGTAATTGTGAAGTTTTTAATCCCTGAAAACTTTGCGGCAGTTGGGTTCGTTCCAAGCATTCGCACTTCATAGCCAAAGGATGTCCGGTTAAGGACCACGCCAATCACGACAGCTGCGATCAAAAACGCGATAAACGCGATTGGTATTCCGTCTAGTGTCCCGTTTCCAATCACTGAAACCTGCGTGGGAAACCCGGTAAGTGCCGTACCCTTTGTCAACCCCACCGTTACCCCTTCGTACAACGTCATCGTGCCCAATGTTACTAAGATTGGCGAGATCCCCCAGCGGCCGATCAGGAATCCACTAAACGCACCGCATGCTGCTCCGACAATCATAGCAGCAAGCAGGGAACTTGCCAAAACGATCCCGGCTTGCCAGTTCGAGGTCACAGCATGAGCGCTCATGAAATGCAATAACACAATTCCTGCTATTGTGGCTGATAGATTGGCATTGCCGTTGATTGATAGGTCGATGCCTCCAATTACGATCGTGAGCATCATCCCTAATGTCATCAAGCCAACTTCCGGGAAGCTGAATGGCCATGGTCGCCAATGCGGCGTTCGATAAGAAGCCTTTGGTAGTCACGCTGAAAAAGAGAACAACAATAATGCAAGCCGAAAGCAATACTAAGGTCTCGCTTTCTCGTCGCAAGGAAGCACCGACGCGAGTTGCTATCCCTTCTGTCCGTCTTCCCTTGAGCTTATTGCCCCAAGTTTTCATATGGCAGCCTTGCGATTACGAAAGCTGAGCGGTAACGCGGCTAGCCTTCGATATGCGACTCTTCGTAATCGCGGGAATCGCGATGAAAATAATCAAAGCCAATCCCGTGACCAGCCGTTGCCAATCGGCGGTAATCCCGAGATAGATGAGTACGCGTTGAATTTCTTCAAGCAGAACAACACCAAGGATTGCACCAATTACAGTTCCGCGACCTCCCCAAATCGAAGCTCCGCCAATAATTACTGCCGCAATTATATTCAGCACACGATCGCTGAAGTTTAGGGGCGAAAAATATTGATCTAGAGCGCCTGCTACGACGCCAGCAAAGGCCGCCAAGAAACCGATTAAGGCAAATAAGCCACGAATTAGCGCCTTCCAATTGTATCCGGTACGCGCCGCTACCTCTCTATTGCCGCCAATACTATAGAGACCCCTGGCCAAAAACCGTATATTTTAGCAGAAACCAAATGCATAGGGCGAGGACTACGACATAAATAAGGGATACTTGAAGTCCTGAAGTCCCGGCGTGGGGATTTTTAACAGTAACTAGCACATGGGTCGAAAAACCCACCAAGCCATGCGGCATCTTAAAATTGTACACCGCCCCAATGAAAAACAACGTAAAGCCATACCATAGTGCGTTGAAAGCCAGCGAAACATTAAAAATGGGAAGATCAAATTGGGAGATTAGGTAGCCCTCGAGAAAACCCACAACCACTCCCAGAAAGCCGGGCGATCACAAAGTACAGCGCTATTCCTCCATTATATCCAAAGTGCAAGAGGAGCAAATGAGTGCCGAATGATGTCATCGCAGCGATTGCAACGAAAGAAATATCAACTCCCCCCGAAATCAAGACCATTAACACGCCTAGAGCCAAGATACAGTTTGGAATGGTACTTCGCACAACATCAAATAGCGTCGCTAAAGATAGAAACGCGGCATTCCTTGCCCCAACAAGTACAGCCAGCATAACAATTAGAAGGAATACAATGCTCTCACGTGCAAGCACTTTTTTGCTCCATGCAGCTTTTCGGTGCGCTGGCCGAGCTTTGGGCACCGATTCCCCTGAAACAGCCTTTACTTCGGCAGGTTGCTCAGAAATCAATTCTCTGCTCAACTCTTGCTCGTTCATCATCTCTCGTACAAATTCCCTCGCAATCCTTCCCTCTCGCATGAGAAGTACACGATTGCAAGTCTGCAATAGTTCGGGAACATCATCCGACACAAGAATTATGCCCATTCCAGCTCTAGTCAGCTCGCGTATTAGCCCGTGAAGGTCTGCCTTAGAACCTACATCCACACCCACAGTTGGAGCATTTAGAAGAAGTATTTTAGGATTGCTTGCAAGCCACTTGCCAAGTACCAGACGTTGCTGATTTCCACCTGACAGGCTGCTTGCCGGGAGCCGAGATGTAGGAGTTTTTATGTCGAGCTTACGAAGCCATTCGTCTGTTTTTTGCTCCTTCCTTTTGTCTAAAAGGAGTCCAATCTTATTGATTAGGCTATGTATGACACGCACAATAAGATTGTTAGATATCGACTGCTCGAGAAATAGGCCTTCACGTATTCGATCTTCTGGAACATAGCCTATTCCTCTAGCCACAGCATCGGAAATGCTTCGCAATTTTTCCTCATTACCTTCGAGGTAGACTTTACCTGACATAGCAGGAAGTGCCCCAAATAGAGAAAGCGCAACTTCTGATCTGCCTGATCCGAGGACCCCTGTAATCCCCAGCACTTCGCCGGGTTTGAGTTGAAACGTGATATCGAAAAAGTATGGCGCAGCTGTTAGTTTTTCGACCCGCAGCAGAGGTAACGCATTTTCATCGCCTAAACTAAAAGATAGTGCGCCTGTATCTATCGTCCGTCCTGTCATGTAGAATGTCATGGTCGGAATGTCAAGGTCCCGAGTGCGCTCATCGAATACTTTTTCACCGTTTCGAAGAATAAGTGTATGCTCCGATATTTGTTTTATCTCGTTTAGTTTATGACTAACGAAGAGTATTGATATCCCCTTTTTCTTCAAGTCGCCGATGATTTCAAATAGATAACGGATCTCGCGCTCTGTGAGAGCTGTCGTTGGCTCGTCCATAATGATTAGTCGAGCGTCTTGAAGGAGAGCCTTGGTGATCGCAATGATTTGTTGATCCGCTGTGGTAACTGTCTCAACTAGTGAATCCAGGTCAACCTCGACTCTGACCTTTGAAAGACCTTCTCTGGCGATTTCATTGACCTGTCTCCAGTTGACAAACCTTTCGCCACTGGAAATCAGGTGATCTACAGCTATGTTCTCCGCTACGGTCAAGTTTGGAAAAAGAGAGAAGTCCTGATAAATAACATGGATCCCCTCTCGTATCGAAGCAATTGGTGTTAAACGATCATAGTGACGACCATTGATGGCCAGGTCACCCTCGTCCGGATTGTAGACTCCGGAAATTATTTTGATTATTGTGGATTTTCCTGATCCATTTTCTCCTACCAAGCAGGCAACCTCGCCTCGGTCGAGAGAAAAACTTACGTCGTTAAGAGCCTTCACACCTGAGAAGCGCTTACTCAGGTGCTTTACCTCAAGCAATTTATCTTCCATCACCCGAGAATCCTTATCTGCCTGCTGCTCGAAGTAACGGCGAGGGAGGTCTCATCCCTCCCCGCCGCCCTTGATTCTGTTCAAAAATAAGGATGTTTCAGCCTCAATAATTGTACTGATCCATATTCTGAGGCGTGATCTTTATCCACGCCGATCCGTAGATCACTGGTACCCCATTGGAATTAGTAACGAGATGAATATGATTATACCCAGGGACTTTAAGGTCCATACCATCAACGATTTTTTCGCCTCTCAGAACTTTGAGAGCGACTACATTTGAGGCGTATCCTTGGGCAGCCGGATCCCAGCAGGTCGCCAAGCTGATCGCTCCGCTTTTTAGTAAGTCTCCAGAGTAAGAGACAATGCTCGTGCCAACGTCTGCGATTTTTCCATCCAGCCCAGCTTCCTGAATTGCACGACCGGCGCCGGTGACGTCACCCGCAGCCGATCCCTCGACTCCCTTTACATCTGGATGACTCGCCAAGACGTCTTTCATGACGCTGTAGGCGACGTTTATGTCTTCCTTGCTTTCATACAGACCGATCCGATGCATCTCTGGATAGTGGTTTTTTTGATAAGCGAGAGCTGCATTCACCCATTCCATGTGGGAGTCGTTACTGAGTGCGCCAACAAACTGGATATAGTCTCCCTTCTCGTCCATACGCTTCGCGAGTTCTTGCATGATCATTTCGCCATATGCTTTGTTATCAAACGCCTCCACGTCGTAGTTTGCGTCCTTTACATTGGCTGCTTCCATAGTCACTACGATTATACGGGCGTCCATCGCCTGCTTTTGGACCGCCTCTTGCTGCTCTACGCCATAGGGGTCGTTCATGATTGCTGCTGGGTGCTGCGCGATCAAAGTCTGAATAATGTTGATCTGCTGAGCTGAATCCGCAACAGACGGACCCTGCATGAAAGCATTTGCGTTATTGTCCTTGCCGAACTGTTTGATCCCTGTCTCCATTCGCGTAAACCAGTTAAAAGCGATCGATTTGACAACCGTTGCAAATACCGGCTGTGGAGCCGCAATTGCAATCGATGTCACCACCGTTGCCAACAAAACCGCAACGATCAGGATTTTCTTGGCCATGTACTAGCACCTCCTCCATTTGGTTTCGCATTGGTTGCGCTCAGCTAAAGACCACAAGTTAGACACCCATTTGATAGCATCACAAGTTTAACGTGTCGAATGTGATCAATAGCGCACGACCTTTGCTCTCTTTTGCGATAATAGCACTACTTAAACCGTCTGTCAATCAAAAACTGATTGTTTATTTAAGGCATTCGTGCATAATTTGACGCGTAAGCTCTTATTAGTATTGACTTTTCCCAATGTCAGCATTACTATATGAGCGGAATATGCTCGATTTTGGCAGTTAGGAAGGCGTTTCGCCATAGGGATGAGTCATATCTTGGAGGCTTTGCTATCAACGGTTGTAGACAAGGGAATGGGCACGCGAATTGGAAGCTTCGTGGTAGAACTTCCTTCCTGCGAATGACACATTTTGTCCATGAAACATTTTGAAAGAATACAGGAAATAGCGAGAATCTTCGAGGCGGAGGGCAACGCATCCACTGTCTTTCTTGCGAATACCTTTAACGTCTCCGAATCATCCATTCGTCGAGACATTAATTACCTCATATCTTCCAACACGCGCGTGCATCTTAAGCGCGTCCATGGCGGGGTAATTCTTCAGGATAAAAGCCCGAAGGCGTCGAGTACATGTTCGAGGTGAAGCTTGCCTTGAACAGCAAACTGAAAATTGCGCTCGCGAAAGAGGCAAGCACGATATATTGAGAACGGTGACCACATCATACTCGATTCCGGTTCTACTTGCTACTATCTAGCTCAACACCTGCATCACAAAAAAGGGCTATGCGCCATGACACTCGACGTGAAAATCGCCGAGGAACTCGGAAGGTATCGAGATATCGAATCCAGCATCATTGGCGGGCTGATACGTCCCGGTTACTACACCGTCGGCGGGATTCGCGCGCTGGAAAACCTGGATCAGTTCACGGCAAACAAAGTCTTCATGTCATTGGACGCAATCGACGTCGAACACGGAATCACCAACGCCTCCGAGTTCGAAGTTGGCGTGAAACAGAAGTTGATACGGATGGGAAAGAATGTCTACGTTCTCGCAGATCATACTAAGTTCAATTCCCATACCCTATACAAGGTTGCCGACATTTCAGTCATCAACACTATCATCACCAACAAAGAGCTGGACGAACACTACGCTGATCTTGTCCGTAGTAAAGGGGTCAACCTAATACTGGTATGACGAAGGCAATATGTCGTCTGGTCAGTGAGTTGGCTAAGCGCGTGAACACAGGAGGTTTTTCGATGAATGGAAATTGGACTGAGCAGGTCTTTGGCTGTAAGAAGCCGATAATCGCGATGTGTCACTTCGGCGCTCTGCCGGGTGATCCATCTTTTGACAAGAAGGGTGGGATGGCTGGAGTACTGGAATGGGCGCGGAAAGATCTGGCGGCGCTGCAGAAGGGCGGCGTCGATGCCGTGATGTTCTCCAACGAGTTCAGCCTACCCTATTTGACGCGTGTAGATACCGTAACGGTGGCGAGCATGGCCCGCCTGATCGGTGAGCTGAAAGCTGATATCCGCGTACCATTCGGTGTGAACGTCCTGTGGGATCCGATCGCGTCACTCGACCTCGCCGTGGCGACAGGGGCGAAGTTCATACGGGAAATTTTCACCGGAGTCTATGCAAGTGATTTCGGCCTCTGGAACACCAATTATGGCGCCACGGCGCGACATCAGAAGGCAATCTGCGCAGACGAAGTCAGGCTGCTGTTCAACATCGTTCCGGAAGCGGCGCGATATATGGCGGACCGGGACATCGCGGACATCGCCCGGTCAACGGTATTCAACGCTCGTCCGGACGCCCTGTGCGTGTCGGGACTGACTGCGGGCGCTCCAACCGCCGTTCGGACCGTCAAGGAAGTCAAGGAAGCGGTTGGAGATACGATCGTGTTCTCCAATACGGGCGTAAAGCTGGAGAATGTCGAAGAACAGCTGATGGTCGCTGACGGGGCAGTCGTCGGCACCACCTTCAAACAGGGCGGGACTTTCGAGAATCATGTCGACGAAGAGCGTGTCCGAGCGCTCATGAAAAAAGTGCGAGAGCTTCGTCAATAGGCGAGGTCCCAAGCCCCACCCCCCTCACCAGCCTTTGCGAGTTTGCGAGGCGCTCCTCAGTTGGGTCCTAAGCGCATGACCAAAGTTATGTCTGGAGTTACCGAACAACCTCTATCTAAACCCCGCCAGCGGCCCAAGTCGCGCGATGTCTCGTCAGCGAACCCTCTTACGTTTGCCTTTGGAGTTAAAGCCCAGCAGACTGGCGTTCTGGTAGCAGGACTTTCCTCCCGGTTTCAGGCTATTCAACGATCTCTTACAGTACGACGACGACCCTCCTGAATGGTACGACTGTCGGAAGCAATGGAGTTTCGGAATCGTTCACGCTACTAGTGTTCCGT
>CAVUXE010000071.1:0-18494 GCA_963745235.1 uncultured Spirochaetota bacterium
CAGATACTCTACTATATATTATGTCTCATAGGAGGATGTAGAAAATGACAACTACGGAGAATGCGAAAAGGCTTTTGAGCGATCTGGTCGAAAGACTGGACACGCAGACGATTGCCGCGTTTTGCCGAAAACGGCTTTTCGCCAGCGAGGCAAATCTCCCCATGAACAAATGGAGCCGCCTTAACCAGTTCTCGGCGTTCCTGACCGGCACCAGTGACGCGCGTGGCGTGAATCAGTGGCGGGAGGTTGGACGGTGGCCGCGCAAGGGCTCCCATGCTTTTTATATCCTTGTGCCGATGTTCCGCACCGTCACCAACGACAAGCAGAGCCACAGCCAGGACGACGACCAGGCCCCGGATGAAAAGCAGATCCTTTCGGGTTTTCGCTGCATGCCAGTGTTTCGCGCTGAAGATACCGATGGAAAGGAGCTTGATTATCAGATCGCCTTGAAGGCGTTTGACCCGGGCCGCTTCCCCTTGTATCAGCTTTCCGTTAAGATGGGTGTCACGATCCGCGCGGGACTAACACGGGGCGCCTACGGCTATTTTGCCCCTGACGAGAAAGCCATTACCCTTGGCACCGACGATCCAACGACTTATTTTCATGAGCTTTCACACGCTATTGACGACGCGCTGCCCAACAAGAACGAGGATTACAACTTCAACGAAGTAGTCGCGGAATTGTCCTCTTGCTTCCTTTGCTCGCTCTATAATCTTCCGCATCATGAAGAACATACAAAAGCGTACATCGAATCGTATCAGGGCAAGAGCCCCGTCGCCTTCCAGATCATGAAGGCCGTTGACAGGGTTCTTGAGATTTACGCTTTTATCGAGTCCTCCGAGCAGGAGCCGACCGAAAGAGCCGCGCAGTAGGGGCTACAGTGCGGGGGAGGGTAGGAACCTTCCCGCCGCACACGAAGCGGACGCCGCGCAGGAAACACAGAGGGAGAGTCAGTCATGAATAAAGCAGACCAACAGAGGGCAGCCGAGAGGCAATTCCAGAGCCAGCAAGCAATTTTCAAGATCCTATGCCAGGGTTGCCCTCATAAAGCCATGCCGGGCGCGCGCAGCAGAATACGCGACACCGCCGACACGCTTCGCGACGCTGACGCGGAAAAAATACTGTCAACACTGCAGACCGCGTAGCGTCATGCAAAACGACAAAGATAAACGCATTTCGGACCTTGAATCACAGCTCGCGGAGCGTGATATCGCCCTAGATGAGATAAAGCAACGGATGGCCGAATATGCGGCGCGCATTGAAGCCTTCGACAAAGACTTGTCCAATCTTCGTCGCACTGTGCCGGAATTTCCCACCGTGGCTATTTTTGCGTTCGCAAATTGCATAGAAAAGATCATTACCGATGTTCCTAATCTTGTATGCGTTCTCCTGGACGACGACCTAGACTCCCTAGGCGGTGTCGGCATTGCTCCCGAAGACATGCCCTTAGTTCTTGTCCCGCTTCCCGAGGGAAGCGATGTTTGGGCTTACTCATTCGAGAAGGCCCAATATGATCCTAATACTGTTAGCCACATCGTCAGCTCCACGGGCGTTTCATTAGCTGACGTTCTCGACGCTCTCGACGCACTAGAGAATAATGATCAGAGCCAAGAGCCATGAACGCAGAACAGATCCGGACGCGCTACCCAGGTGGTCGCAGATCAAACGGGGCCGCATAGTAACGGCGCAGGGGTGCGCCCGTGTTTCGTCAAGCCGAGACAGCGATACTCCTGTGCGGCCTCTTTCTAACGCAGACAACTTTTTCTTCGGCAAATATCTCTCTATGCTTCCTAACCAAGACCGGCACAAAACCCCGTCCGGCACCGTCCTCAAGATCATCAACGGCAAGTTCTCCAAGATCAATCTTGACGCGGCGGCAGCTTTTAGCGATATCGACCAGGCCCGCGCGCAAGTCCTTTACGTCGAAGAGGCACAACAAAAGAAAAGCGCCTTGTTTGCCTTGCCTAGCGGCTGTACCAGGGCATGAGATTTCGCAGCAAAATGGTCCCTCTCTTATGGCTCCGTGTTCCAGATTTATGAGTATATTGAGTCTTTCGAGGCCCGCGAGGAACAGCGGCAGGCTTGATAACTAGACGGGGCTTTTTGCTCCACTAAACGTGCGGGGGATATATCCCCCGCACCCCCGAGCGAAAGGATGAACAGCAGATGGGATCTAGCAACAAGCATATCGCCTACATCTACAAGTGCAAAAACCGCGAGTGCGTTTATTACAAAAAGCCCATTGAATCTGAGAAGGATCCCATCGACCATATTGCCCAGAGTGGCATTACAAAGCTCTGCGATAAATGCAGCCAGCCCCTTATTCTCTCACGGACCATCTATGATCGTTCCGTCTTTCGCGCCCCAAAACCCGACCTTGATCTCAAAGAGCCTGCTGAGTATCTCCCTGAAATCCTGCGCCGTAACATAATGAGGAAGCCGAAGCCTTGAGTACGCTCGTGCTACTAACCTTTGCTTGTAGCTCTGTCAACGTGAAGGAGTGATTCATTACGGAAAGACTATTTTCCCCCTCTGGCGCTGCCCACGCACGGCAGCAGATCCCAGGGCTTTGCCTTCTTCGGGTGGAAATGATGCGCTACCTCGAGCGACTCGCTCACGCCTCATAGGCGAAATCTAACGCTACGTTGGCGTTAACAAATGGCGATCTATCATCTACACGTGCAGATCATATCTCGAAAGAACGGTCGCTCGGCTGTGGCCTGTGCGGCCTTCCGATCCGGAGACCGCCTCCGAGACGAACGCTATGGCGAGGTCCGAAACTACGCTCGCAATAACGGTTTCCTAGCCAAACGAACGCGGCAGAGCTACATCCTCTCACCCGATGGATCGCCGGAATGGACTAGGAGCCTGTCGGACTTTGGCGGAAGGCGCGCGGGGGGGGCGGCATAGGGGGAATTCCGGAAATCCGCGCGGCATGGTAGGATTCAGGCATGGCAGAGCGGCTGGTGAACGTGGATCGGGACACGCCGATGCTCCTTCCTGTGGATCTTCGTCAGTGGGTCCCCGAGGATGATTTGGTGCACTTTGTGATCAGCGCGGTGGATTCGATGAACCTCTCCAGCGTGTCGGTGAACACCCGCGGCAGCGGCAGCAAACAATATCCACCCCGAATGATGCTGGTGTTGCTGATCTATTGCTACTGCAACGGAGTCTTCGCCTCGCGGAGAATCGAGCGGGCAACCTATCGTGACGTAGCGGTTCGCTACCTGAGCGGGGACACCCATCCCGATCACGACACCATCTGCGAGTTTCGTCGAGAGAACGGGAAGGTCGTCAAGGAAGCATTTGTTGAGGTTCTGCGCCTGGGGCGGCAGATGGGTCTGGTGAAGGTGGGGATGGTCAGCGTGGACGGGACGCACATCAAAGCGAACGCCTCCAAGCACAAGAGTGTGCGCTATGATCGGGCAGGGCAACTGGAAGAGCAATTGCGCAAGGACATAGAGGAGTTGTTGCAACGCGCGGCAAAAGCAGATGCGGAGCCTGCTGAGGATGGACAGAAGCTCCCCCCGGAGATAGCACGACGCGAAGCGCTTTTGGAAAAGATGCGCTGGGCTCGCGAGGAACTTCAGAAGCGAGCGAAGGACGAGGGTGAGAAGCAAGACGACAAGGACAAACCGCAAGGGCCGAAGTCAGGGGGTGAGAGTCCTGTGAAGCAGCCGAAGGACTCTCAGCAGATCAACCTCACCGATCCCGATAGCGCCCTGATGCGCAAGAGCCGCCGCGACAGCTACGAACAGGCCTACAACGCGCAGGCGGTTGTGGACGCCGAGGGCAGCCAGTTGATCCTGGCCACCGATGTCATTGCCACTCCCAGCGACGCGAATCAGCTGGAGGTGGCCTTGCAGAACGTAGTGGAGTCGGTCGGACCTGTGCGGGGGATGCTGGCAGACGGGGGCTATGTGAACGCCGAGGCGATTGAGCGCGTTCAGCAGAAGGTGGACCTCTACGTGGCGATCAGCAGTGAGGACAACAGCTATCGCCGCTACGACTACCGGCCGCCCAAGAAGCGGCCTGCCAAGAAGATCGTGGATCCGCGACTGATCGCCATGCGTGAGAAGGTGACATCTGATGAGGGCAAGCGCATCTATGGCAGGCGAGCTGCCAGCGTTGAACCTGTGTTCGGTATCATCAAGAGTGCGATGGGGCTGCGGCAGTTTCTGCTTCGCGGCATGGCCAAAGTGCGCATCGAGTGGGACTTGGCCTGCCTGGCGTACAACGTGAGGCGGCTCTGGAGCCTCTCGACTGCCTGAAGGCGGGCGAGGTGGGAAAGATCAGCCAACGGGCTTTCGCGGGACCGACAGCCTCGCGACGGACAACGGGGCCAACCGCGCGGAAAATGCCCCGCCGTGGGCGCTCGGTGGCCGCTTGGCCACCGCCTCAGTCCGACAGGCTACTATGATGCGCGTCAAGCCGCCTCTTGGTTTCCCCCTTTCTTGATTTCCTTCGCATAGTCTCCGAGCTTCTTCTCATAGAGCCTCGGATCAATCCAGCGGTATAACTCGCGAGACAAGAGCATTCGGCGCATTATGGAGAAGGTCTTGCGCAGTAGAGCGATCCGCGCGCGCCCGTACCCTTTACGGTCAACCAACTCGCGGTAGAAACGAGCCAGCACAGGAGAGGAGTCCACGAGGTGGATCACCGTCTGGGTGAAGAGGCTGCGGGTTAGTCCTCGGCTACGTCGGTTGATCGCCCCGTTGTGTGTTACCCCGCCACTGGAGCGCACTGTAGGTACCACCCCCAAGTAGGAGTGTAGCCGCCGGGCGCTCCTGAACCTTGTGATGTCTCCCACCTCCGAGAGGAAGGCCAAGGCCAACAAAGGGGTTACTCCGCGGATGCTGATGAGCAGCTTCACTTCGGCCTCAAACGGCCTGCCTGCCTGGTAGATCGCGCGTTTGAGATTTTCCTTCTGGTCCTGCAAGCTTGCCAGAAGTGCCAGGCTGGTTTTGATGCAGACACGACTTGCCGCGGAGAGCTCTACCGTCTTCAGAAGCTCCTCTGTTCCAGTAGGATTGTCCACAAGACGGTTTCCCAGCACTCGATCCCTTATCCCGTTGTCTAATAGAACCCCGTGAATCTCGTTCTTCAATTGACGGATCTGTTTGTTCAACAACTCGTACAGTCCGAAGTACCTTCTCAACTCCCGCACCACTGGTCCCGGCTGCCACACCTCCGGCAGCTTCATCTCTCCGCTGCGTGAGGCCAGCCACAACGCCAAGGACAGATTGGCCGCGTCCCGTTTGTCCGTCTTTTGCCAAGAGTCGCGGATGATACGGAAGCGGTAGGCGTCGATCACCGCGCAGCTCGCTCCCTGGTTCTGAATCTTCTCCGCCCAGTACAGCGCTCCGGCAGAGGCTTCCAGCACAACCGCGTCCTCGTTGCCCAGGCTCGCGACGTAGCCCTTGATATCCACCTGGGTCCGCACAAAACTCTCCTCCGTTCCTCCCTCGTCCCGTACGGAAATCGTTGCGTACTTCTTGTGCAGATCCACCCCGTAATACCTCATGTCCCCCTCCCTTCTCGAAACCCTCAGGGTCCAAACGAGGAGACTTCCTGGAAGGCGCTGGTAACTCCATCCTACTATCCAGCATCGCCAGTGGCGTGCTATTTTGTCGGTACGGAACGGCGGTGGGTGGCCTGCCAAACTCTTAGTCGTGGTCGCCGCTCGGGTGCCACAAGCCTATAGAAGGCCATCTACCGTCCTCCTCTTGGGTCCCGGGTCTTCGAGGAATTCAGTATACAGCCACCAACCACTTGATCATCAACGCCTTCCGGGAACTGCAAGGCGCATCATAACAACTCCTAGGGATCGGGAAAAGCTCTGGAATCAGGTCGAAATATCCGAAAAGCGCGTCGACTCGCAGCTTGCTCGTCAGTATGATATTGCCCTGCCTATCAGGCTGACCAACGATCAGCAGAAAGCTCTTATCGACGAATTTGCCATACAGGAGTTTGTTTCGCGCGGCATGATTGCCGACGTGTCCATTCATGACGGCGCGAAAGGCCCTACAGAGAATCCTCACGCCATCATCATGCTCACCACCAGAGAAATCAGACCCCTGGGCTTTGGCAAGAAGGTCATGGAGTGGCATGATAGAACGCTTCTCCTTGAAGCTAGGCAGCAGTGGGCGAAGATCGCCAACAGACACATGGAGCTTGCCAGCCTTAAGGATCGAATCGACCACAGATCACTCGAGGCCCAGGGAATCGAGCGCCAGCCAGCGGCACATCTGGGGCCGCGTCGGACACGTCTTATTCGCCAGATCGAGCTGCACTTGAAGACTATCGAGGATACGATCGAGGCGGAACGCCGAAAGGAAGATCCATTTCTTCCCGACCTCGATACTATGCTAACCGAACTAGAAGCGCAGATCGATCAGCTCTGAAATCTCGCGGGGTAAATCAACGTAGGCTGACAAAACTTCGTCAGCCAATTATGATATGTTGCATGGCAAAGACACAGAGACGCGCAACAAAAAAGAGGGTAGCTGCGTCGCCGGCGCACACTCAGAAGAAAGCAATTCCGGCTAACAAGGTAACAGGGACCGTGTTGAAGATTGTAAACGGCAAACCGACCGACCAGAAGCTGACCGCTGAAAAAGCTTTCAGCGATATTGAACAGGCACGTGCGCAAGTGTTGTACGTTGAGAAACATGGGTCAAGAGAAGAGAAGCGCCTTGTTCGCCTGGCCTTCCGCCAATATCAGGGCATGCGATTTCGCGGAAAGTAGCTTCGACTGGTTCATCTACCACAAAGCCGAGCAAAGAATCTCGCAGTAGCCGGAACACAGTAATTACTCCAAAACGTGGTAGAATTGTATACAGGCCAGGCGAGCTCTCGAGAACACACGAGCAGAACGCCGTTCCGCTCGCTGTCCGGGACCTCTGATAGAAAATTGCGATCTGTTGCGCGGTTTCATCCTGCCTGACCAGGGAGGAGGACCGACATGCTAACAGAGTTCAAAGGCATCTTCCGCGATCGCATCCAAGGCGAAAAAGAGTACCGCATTACAGAAAAGGCGCTGGAAAACGGGAGCTTTGAGTACACCGTTTTCTGCCCTTTCGGGAACCGATCCACGACGATCCAATCGCGTGTGAAACGTGAGCAGGTCGAATGCAACGGTTGCCTGAGAGTCTACATGATTTATCGCCCCCAGCTCGTCGTAGCCGCATGAGGTTGGCTACGCGCGTCAATTGGTCTCTCGGTGGGAGCGCTCTTGCCACCTGATCCCTCTCCGGCAAGAGTGCCATAATAAAACGCCCTCCACTCACAAGGGCAGGAGAGCGGCATAGGGCTGCCACATAGCTTACATTGACCGAGCTCCCGATCAGTGCCGATAGCGAACGACGATTATTTCGTCGCGATCGGACAACACTATGGTCCTGCCAGGCACGCCCACTGTCTTGGGAACATAGCCGTAGAGGAAAAAGGAACATGCAGATTTTGCGTACGAGTTGTTCCTCGCTACCGGATTCCGTAAGGGGAATTCTAGCGCTGGAAATGGATTGAGCCAATTCAAGGCGAAAGACATTTTTCGAGCCTCGGGGCTATCCCTCCTTGGAGTCAGCAACTATCATGTCAAGAAGGATCTTTCCAAGATTGCCGATGGAGAAAAGCTTTCTCTCATTCTCCTGGTACGCCGCGAGGGGGAGAGGGTCGTCATCGCTGATGGCTATCACAGGATGTGCGCGGTCTATTCGCAGGATGAAGACTCCTTGATCCCTTGCAAGATTGTCTCTACCTGAGTGAGTTCACGACTCCATCGCGGGCTCCTTCAGCGCCTCGCCGCTACTGATCAGCTCCGAGAGGCTCTTCACGAATCGAGCAGCGGGAGCTCCATCGACTATCTCGTGGTCAAACGATACTGTCAAACAAAGATGTTCTCGCATCTCGGGGCGGTTCTCGATCAACACAAGCCGCTCGACGATGCTGCCCACTGTGACAAGCACCGTTGTCCCGCCGACTGGGACAAACCAAAGTGCCCTATTGCCAAACATGCCAACTGCTGTGACGCTTACGGCCCCAAACCGTCCCATCATCGACATGGCGTGGGAGGCAATACGGATGAAAGTGCGGAGAAGGAAACTCGGAACGAATCTAATCCACTCCATCCCCGAAAGGCTGCCATAATCTCCCCCGTAGCTGAGCTGCGCAGCCCTGATCTCCTCATGAATCTGGCGATATGTCTTTGACTGCGTTGCACGGACTCCAATAGGCTCGGGAACCTTTTCGCCGTCGATTTCTCGCTCAACGAAAGTACCTATCGTCAAATCACTCAGCAAGATCAGCTTCCTTCCCCTGCGAAAGGAGTTCAACTCAGGGTATTCGGCCAAGGCACGGGCCAGGCAAGCGATGACGTATGCGGTAAGAGATAGCGTTTCCCCCGTTCGCTGCTTGTGCTCTAGCATGATCCGCCTCGGTTCGCTGATGTCGACTTCGGTGACCGCATGGATCGTGGCTCGCTCGCTGGCAACAGCGGCTGCCGCCGCGGCCACCCGCCTTTTCGCGGGGAAAGGCACAGCTCTATGTCCCACCCTCATCCCTCCGCGCTCCTGCTTCGACCTTGAGCGAAAATTACTTGTTCGCGATGGTCAAATAAAGCACTGCTAAGGTTATGGGAGCCAGAAAAGTCAACGACCACTTGGACTTCACTCCGCCGGAGTGGACTCTTCCCAAAGTCGTTTCCATTCGCGTGAAAACGCCTTCGCAACATCGGGTACGTTCCACAACACAATGGCGTTCTCGGCGTTGTGCTTGATGGCCGCTGTAGTGAAGTTGAAGGATCCTGTTTCCAAGTCCACCTCATCAACGACGATGAACTTGTGATGGAAGATCGCGTAGTGCTGGTCCAGGCGAACAGGGATACCTGCCCGAACCAAGGCCTCGATCTCCGAGTACTTGTCGTGTGAGGCCTTCCAATCTGCTACCACCCAGACTTTGACGTCGCGTTGCGCCGCTGCTTCAAGAGCTTTAGTGATGTCGACCGAGGTGAACTCATAACATGCCATTAGGATTTCGGAATGTGCGGCGTCGATGGCTTTCTCGACCACTGCCAGGGCTGTCCCGCCTGGAGAGAAGCCGATATCGACGGACGCAGCAGACGGCAGGGGCTCCTGTGCGTAGAGAGATAGGAGGCTCGTCCACAATATAGCGAATGTCGCAAGGAAGTGCTTCATGTAGGCATAATCCTTGAGAGGAGGCCATAGCGCAAGAGGCCGCAAATGCAAACGCTGTCTGGTGGGGAGACGTAGTAGTCTACCGTTCTTTTGTTTCAATAAACTCGGCCCGCTTTTGTTTTCAGAAGATCGCTCGGTGTCCGTTTGAGGATGACGGCAGGCAGGGTGCGACATTCACATCGGGCCCGGCCAGCCACCATGGATGCATTCATTCCTGCACCACTTTTCCACCACCCTAGATACTTCCACTCTGCCCACTATCGGCGCATTCCGGACGAGTGCACGGAAATCCTTTCCTCCTGGCAAGCTAACGGGGAATAGGTCTCATCACTGAGGAGATTGCATGGATTTGTCTGCTAAGTTGGTTATAGCCAATGCTTACTCAAAGAGTCTGGTAAGATCCTTGTACTGCCAAGCCAAACGACGCGCGTGGTGGGCCGTGCGAGGTTTTCTGCGGACCTGCCGTGTGTTTCCACGGGGTCAAGTCCCGGTGAATAGATCCCGCGGCCGGCCAGGGTAGGGGACGTGAAGCGCCTTCGCAGCCTTGCGCTTTGCTTCTTCGCCTCGCCTGTCATACTTTGCAGTGGTCAGCACACTCGCGTGTCCAGCCATCTTTGAAACCGTGGTTACGTCGACTCCTGCATCAAGCAGGTCCGAGACGAAAGACCGCCTCAGGTCGTGTGGGGAGACGTCCGTCACCCCCGCCATCTTCGAGCGCTTCTCGATGAGACGCCACACCGCGTCATCGGTCATCCCCTGATGAACCAGACGCCCGCCCTTGCGAGCCTGCCAAAAGAGCCCTCCGGGCTCCTTCCCGCGGATCTCCATGTAGTCGCGTAGCGCATCACGCGCGCCGTTGTCCAGATAGACAACTCGCTCGCGTCCGCCCTTGGCGTGTCGGACTTTCACGACGATGGTCTCCCCATCGATCTTTGCGTCCTCGATGTCCAGGGCGGCAATCTCCGCACGGCGCAGGCCGGCCCCGTAGCCGAGAGCAAGCACCGCTGCGTCTCTGTAGCCTGATGGAGTGCCGTCGACGCAGGCCATGAGTAGAGCTCGTAGCTCCCCAGAAGACAGCCCGCGCCCTGCAGGCACAGAAGACCCTGAAACAGACTTGATGTCGCGCACGCGCTCGAGCTCCTCGCTAGGAAATTGACCCAGGCGCCAAGCTTCCCGGAGCGTTCCCTTGATTGCTGCCAAGTAGCGGTTTGCCGTTGCTGGCTTGAAGGTCTCAGCGAGCCACTGCCTTAAGGCGACCAAGTGCTCGTAGCGAAGGCTGGCCCACGGCATGGAGCGTGCATCTTTGGCGCCGAGCTTGCGTGCGACGATGTCCAGGGATCCCGCCATTACAACGCGCCCGGAGGGCTTGAGGCTGGCCAAATACACCAGAGCGGGGTTTGAGCCGCTTGGCGGGCGCCCAACGCTCGCAGGCGTGGCTTTTCCAGGGGATGGTGAAATAACGGGCAGGCCTGGGATCACCGACATTGTGTCTTTAATATCGGTTTAGGGGTCGGGAGGCGGTAATTTTCTGATTGGCTCCCCTTTCGCCTTAAAATGGCAGTTCTAATGCGCTATTTTAGCCCATTCTTGGCCATCGGGAAAGGCTGCAAAGGCACAATGTGCGCGATTGGCCGCAAAGGGAACTGCCAGGGCTTGCCAGCAATCAGCCGGGGTCAATCATGCGGCAGGTCACCGAATCGTTCGTCTACGGTCCGCTACGCAAGCCGTTTGACGGGCAAAAAGAGCGACTTATGAAACTTTTCACTTCTCCTTTAATAACCCATTATCCAAAACAGACACTAAGCCGTACAACGCGTATTGCCAGCGTCCCGCGACAAAAAGTCGATAGTCGATGAAGTCGCCAGGGCCTATGCCCAGGGGCTGCCGAGCCCTCGGCCCGATTTTGGAGGTCCACTGGCACGATTTGGGACGAACAAAGGTTTGTCGATTGCTGACATTTCTGATCATATTAGACGGTAGTTGGACTACCGCTCCGTTGTCAGTCAGCAAACATGGGGAGAGGTGAAATGGAAACTGTGGACCTCGTTGGTCAAATTTATGAAAGTATCGGCGATTCCGAAGCGCTTGAGAAAACTCTCATTCAGATAGCGCAATTTGCAGACAGTCGCGCCACACAACTCGGTGTTATTGACAAAATGGGAAACTGGCCCATTGCCATGATGGTGGGCATGGATCCTAATGTTTTGCAAGCATACATCAAACAATACGCAGTCGATGATCCGCGCATGGTCTTTTCCAGGCGAAATCCTGGCCGGTTGGTTGCTTGCCACCAAATTCTGAATGATCCTGTTGCGTTCGATAGTTCTTCTCTCGTAAATGATCTCCTGGAGAAGGCTGAGGCACGCTTTGCAATGGCGGCTATGCTTCCTATCGACCCAAACCATTCTGCGATTCTCTGTATGATGCGCGCCCGGCGCGACGGGCAATACAGCGACGATCAGCTCAGTCGTGTCGCCCGTCTCCTTCCGCACGTTCGGCGAGCCCTCGGCCACCACATCCGCCTGGGGCGATTGGAGTCTCAGCTAACCTCAATAAGTGCCTTGGTTGATCGCCTCGTCGCGCCGGTGTTGTTGGTCGACAGAACCGGCCTGTTGCGCTACACTAATTCCAGCGGCCAGGAGGCCTTGCGACGGGCTGACTTCTTGGTGCTTCGGACCGGACGCGTCCAACCGCGCAGTGTGAAACAAGAACGTCATTTCACTGACGTACTAGCCGCGGCACTGTCGGATGACGTATCTACTGCGGCTACCGAGCTAAGTTCCTCTATCCGCCTTCTTGACGGCGAAGGTCATGCAGCGGTACTCATCGTTCAGGCATTGCGCGGCCAAGCGAATCTTTCTGGCATGCCGCAAGCCCATGCGGTCCTGTTCTTGATCCGTGCCGACGAAAAACCGTCCGTCAATACTACTCGTCTACAAATGGTTTTTGGACTTACACCGGCAGAAACGCGGCTGGCCGAGCACCTGGTGAGCGGGAAAGATCTTAGGCAGATTGGCGAAGAGCTGAAAGTGAGCCGCGAGACCCTGAAGTCTCAACTCCGATCCTTGTTCACCAAGACAGACACCCGACGGCAAGGCGAGCTGATCGCACGCCTCCTTTCTTCTATCTTGGTTTCCATAACTCCTGCTCACAATTCCACACAGCCGCGAAGGTTCACATGACCGATTCGAGTAAGCTAATAAGCGAAATCTACGAAAGTGTTGGCGATCCGCCCGCAATGGCCGAGACAGTTAAGAAGCTTGTAGTCTCCAATGAGAGCATCTCCGCGCAATATGGCTTTCTTGATCTGGAAGGGCACTGGCTTCAGGCAACTGTCGTCGGCGTGGATCCGTTCGGACTAAACGTATACCTGAAATACCACGTGGAAGACGACCCGCGGCGTCACTTCGCCCTGAAACACCTGGGCAGATTCTTCAACTGTACTCAAATGGTTAGGGACATTCCCACGTTCGAACGTTCGGCTCTGGTGAACGATTTGAATAGGTTTCACGCGCGTTTCCTGCTTGGAGGATATTTCGCCGTTGGTTCCATGCGCTTGGGTTGCCTCGGCTTCTTTCGACCGCAACGGCAGGGGCAATATGACGCCAGGCTGATTGCGAGGGCCAACCGCCTCTTGCCCCATCTTCAGCGGGCCATGAGCCTTCATGTCCGGATGGGTCGCCTGCTGTTGCAGGCACGCTCACTGGAAGCCCTCGTCGATCATCTTTCGTCTCCAGTACTGCTCGTTGATCGAGCAGGAACGTTGAAGTATGCCAACGCCGCCGGCTACTCAGCTTTGAACCGGGCAGATCATCTGCTCATCGTGAACGGTAAGGTACAGCCATGTAACGCGAGACAAGCTAGGCAGTTCGCCGACCTTCTGGCGGCTGCGATTCGCTCCACAGAGGAGGGTGCGGACGAAAGCAACATGATGCGCCTTTCAGATGGCCTGGGATCCCTTACTATGCTAACGGCCTATTCCCTGCGCGGGCTGCCGGAGCTCACGGCAATGCCCCAAGCGCATGTAGTTCTGTTCTTGACCTACCCTCACGAAGAGACAACGATCAACAGCGCGTCTTTGCAGGCCCTCTTCGGCCTGACTCCGGCGGAAGCTCGGCTGGCCGAGTATCTGGTGAGAGGCAAGGATCTCAAGGAAATTGCCGAAGGGCTGAAGGTGAGCCGCGAAACTCTAAAGTCTCAGCTTCGGAACTTGTTCACCAAAACAGATACACGACGGCAAGGCGAGTTGATCGCGCGCCTCCTTTCTTCTCTCTCGGTTTCCTTGACTATCTGAACGCCCAGAACAGCGACCCTCACCCGTCTGGGGGATGCCGTTCGCTGACTTTCTGCCGACATTTCGCACAGCCGGAAGGCTCACTAACCATGGAACACAGGAAACTTCGCCAGGGGCAGCTAAAAGCACGTATTGCTTCCCAATATCTATATGCTTTGGCCGATCGTCTTTCCACACCCGTGCTATTCGTCAACAGGGCCGGCGTATTGCGACACGCCAATCCAGCTGGAATAGATGTGCTTAGCCGAGCACAATATCTGGCGTTCCATGGGGGGCGCGTCTCGCCGAGCGGCGGAAGGCAAGAACGACAGTTTGTGGACATGCTGGCAGCCTCACTATCTGCAGCCTCGCCCGCTGTGGCTTCGCCGACAATGCGCCTCGCTGATGGCGAAGGCCAGTCTATAATACTCGTCGCGCAGACGTTGCGCGGCCCTTCAAATCTCGACTACATCCCGCGGCGCGATGTAGTTCTGTTCCTGATTCACCCCAACGAAATGGTGCAGGTCAACACCATTCGCCTACAGATCGTCTTTGGCTTCACGCCGGCGGAAACGCGGCTGGCCGAGCACTTAATAAGCGGCAACAGCCTCTCGGTAATTGGCGAGAAGCTGAGGGTGAGCCGTGAAACCTTAAAGTCTCAACTTCGCTCGCTTTTTCACAAGACGGAAACCCACCGCCAGGGCGAGCTGATCGCGCTCCTCCTCTCTTCCGTCGCGGTTCCAATGGAATAGATTTCCCAAAACGAGTTGCTTCTGTTATCACCCGTTTGGGTGATGTCGACCAGGCGTCTAGGTGCCACATTTAGCTTGTTGTTAAGATCGGCCATCAGCTGAACGATCTCATAGGAGATCGCTGCTGTTGAAATCCCATCCGATCTCACAGGAGGATCCAATGAAACGGTGGATCGTGAGTTTTACGCTTGCGATATTTATTCTAGTCGGTTCGCTGGCATTTGCTGACCTTGTACAGCACCAGTCCACTGCCTCGGTGCCTTGCACAGACAATTTTGTATCAATATCGAGTGCCGAGGCGCAAGCTTACCGGATGGCAAGGAGCAACGTTCCAAGCAACGCCAAAAACGTTTCTTGGCCGAGTTATGCGGTCACACATAACCCCCCTTCCGCCACGGTGGACTGTACGGTTACCTACGACCTTGATGAGTGATTGTAGGTAGGACTATGTCCCGCCAAGCACTTTGATGCTGGACCTGGGGAGAGCGAGGACGTACGTTGCACGGGATGTTCTTCCCAGGCCTTCTTCGACAGCGGAGGCACCCACGAACTTGCTGCCTGAGAAAAAACCGATTCCACAAGGTATAAAGGAAGCCCCCCTCGCAGAGCAACATTAGTCTTCTGGTGGCTGACGGATAAAAGGAGGATTCCGACCTTTGACTAACTTTGGCACCACGTTGTGATTTCTCTTGACGAAAGGAGATCTGATATGAGGACGGATAATTCCACGAAACTTGTGGCCGCGGTAGGGACAGCGATGCTGTTTCTTTCGGTTACCGCCTACGCAGAAGCACAAAGCATCGTATGGCGAACCGATCTGGACCTCGCCACTGCAGAGGCCACGCAAACCGGCAAGATGATGATGGTCGACGTGTATACCGACTGGTGCCAATGGTGCAAGGTGCTGGACACCAAAACCTACACAGATGCAAAGGTTATCGTCGAGGCGCAGCAGTTTGTGTCTCTCAAGCTCAACCCTGAGAAAAGCAAGGCTGGAGCAGCCTACGTGGAGAGCTTTGGAGTTAGTGGTTATCCGACAATTCTCTTCGTTGAAGGAGATGGGACATTGGTGGGCAAGGTAGTCGGGTACCACGACGCAGTGTCGTTTGTCGATGTGATGTCAAAGACAACTGAATACCGGGAGAGGGTCAGAACAGATTCCGATGAGTTCAAATCGGGAGGCTACGCGAACTCTCGGGAGCTATTGACTATGCTTGTAGGCTTGGGGCGTACCTTCGAGGCAATAGAAGTATTTGCGGAGCTTCGCGCAGCTGTATCTCTTGCGCCCTCATTCCAGGAGACCATCGCAATCTCCATCGCACGAAGCCTTTTTGAGGATGATCAGTATGGCGACGCCCTGCAGTATTTGAAAATCGTCGAAGACTTCAACTCAAATTCGAATAGTGCGTGGCAGGCACACCTCATGCATTCGATTGCCCTGTTCTATACCCAAGGGAAGCCTGCCGGGATCGAGTATCTCGACAAGTGGTTCGGCGATCCGAAATTATCTGGTAGCTGGAGATCACGCTACCAAGAGATAAGGGACCGTATGACTGCATCAAAGGATCCAACAAACAAATGAGCAAATGACACGCTACGCACAATCAACCGCCGCATTGTGTACGGTGCAAGCGACAGGGCTCATCAAAATATGGAAAAAGCAAGCGGCACGTGAGGTCTCCGCGCTCGCGTGCCGCTCATTCGCTCAGTCTCTCAAAGAATCTTCAACGCCGCCCGACCGTCAACTCTGATCACCCTCCGCGACTAGCGCTAGTTGCGGCTTCCCGTTCCCAGTGGCACCAGTCGAGTGCTTGCGGGCCGCCCGGGTTGGCGCGCTGTCTTCCGCGGAGCCTCCATCTTCAATCTTGAACTGCGCCATCAACTGTTGCAACTCCTGCGCCATACTCGCAAGCTGCTCAGTGGCCGAAGACATCTCCTCCGCCGCCGAGGCTGCGCTCTGGGTCACCTCATTCACATCTTCCACCGCCTTGGATACCTGCTTCGCGTTGGTCGTCTGTTCCTCTGTCGCCGCCGATATGCTTTGGCTCATCTCACTCACGTTGCCCAGGGCCTTCGACAGCTCCTTCACCGCCTCCACTTGCTGCGTCATGGAGACCGACAACCCGGCGATCATGTCCTTCACCGTTTGCGAAGCCGTGCGTATCTGCTCCATCGCCGCTTGCGACCCCTTCGCGGTTTCCACCCCCTTTGTCACATTCTTGACGCTCTCCTTGATCAGACTCTCAATTTCCTTTGTCGAGGTTGAGCTGCGATCGGCCAGCTTGCTCACCTCATCGGCTACTACTGCAAATCCCCGTCCATGCTCCCCCGCACGGGCCGCCTCGATGGAGGCGTTGAGCGCCAAGAGGTTCGTTTGGTCTGCAATGTCGGAGATCACCGTAACGATCCCCCCGATTCTCTCCGAGCTTCCCGCGATCAGGTTAATCCCTTCCATGACCTCAGAAACAGCCTTCGCCCCTTGAAGCGCGTTGTCCACAGACTTGCCCGCAAGTCCCGCTATCTCAGAAAGGTTTTTCGACACGTCCTCTATGGATTTATGCACCTGCGCCATGGAGGCAGTGCCTTGTTCCGCCGCCGCAGCCTGGTTCTGCGCATGTTCGGCCACTTGGTCCACCGACGAGGTCAGCTCTTCCACTGATGCGCTCGTTTCCTCCAGACTGGACGCTTGGCTCTGAGCTCCCTCAGCCAGCCTCTGCGCGTTGGCGGTGATCTGTTCGCTGGAGGAGGCTACCTGCTCGGCGCTGTCTTGGATTGTGCCTACCATGCCTTTCAGCTTCACCGACATCCCATTCAGGGCCTCAGCGAGCCTGCCGATCTCGTCCTTCTGGTGAATGGGAAGCTGCTGGGTGAAGTCTCCGGATGCCACCAATTCCGCGAATGCTACTCCCTTCGCCAACGGCTCCGTGATGGTGCGGGAAAAAAGAAGGAAAACGATGAAAGCGACGATGAGGGCCACTATGGCAACAAGCAGCGTTACGTTCCTCGCCTCATTCACCGGGGCCAGGTACTCGGAGTCGGGAAGGGCGAGACCGACGCTCCACCCGGTGGTTTTCACTGGCGCGAATCCTTCTGTCTTGGGCACACCTTGGAAGACGTAATTCATAACACCGCTTTTCCCCGCCATCATGGCCTTTGCAAGCTCGGTCATCCCGGTCATGTTGGCGATGTTTAGCGTGAAAACGTTTTCCGCCTTCGGATGTGCCAAGACAAGTCCAGTATTATCGACGACCACTGTGTAACCCGTTTTTCCGATCTTTTCACTTGCGGCGAGATCGTTGAGGAAACTGATGTCGACAAGGGTAGCAACCACACCCACAATTTTGTCTCCCGCGCGAATGGGCGCCGCAAATGGTGTGAACGGCTTTTTTGTCACTTTGTTCAGGCCCGCCGCGCCGGCGTTCACCGCGCCGGCAAGAGCATCCTTGAAATACTGGCGGTCACTCGTGTCGACTCCGATGAACCTATGGTCTGAAGCGGCAAAACTGAAGCCGTCAAGCCCGAGGACCACAACTCCCTGATACCCGTCCCCGAGCCCCTTTGTCTGCACGAATCGTTCCAGCTTCGCATTCACTCGGTTCACAAGTTCCGCAGTCCCGGCGGGAGCAGTATTAGTAGAAGCTGGTACAGTCTTGCCCGCACCAATCTTGCTTGCTGACGGCATTTTCGGAGCCGACGCCGACGTCTCCGCAATCACAGTTGCTTTTCCGTCGGCCACTGCGTTGGCGGCAGCCACGATGTCCGGATCGATGGAGAAGTTCAAGGCGATCTTCTTCTCCTCATCGAAAACTCTGTCGATCATTTGGGCGATGTCCATCGACCGTCCGGCGAGCTGTTCGTTCTCCATCGCCGTAAGCCCCTTCGTGGACTTGTTAATGGCGACCAGTGCCACGATGAGGAGGGGAAGCACCATGATGAGCGTCCCTACCCCAATGAGCTTCACCCCAAGCTTCAAGTTCTTCATCTTCAATCTCCTTTCCTTCATGCCCTGCTCAAGGCAGGTGCTTTGTCCACAGCGTTAAGGCTGCCAGCGATCTGGCTCATTTCCTCGGAGCTGAGAATTGTGTCCACGTCGATCATGATGATCAGCCTGTCACCTGTTTTTCCGACCGCGGTAATAAAATCCCGTGACCCCTTACCCATTAGGACGGGGGGTGGGTCGAACTGGTCAGAAGGCACACGAACCACTTGGCTGGCGGAATCCACTACCATACCAACTGGCCGGCCCGCCACCTCCACCACGATCACTCGTGTCAT
>CAVUXE010000072.1:0-11604 GCA_963745235.1 uncultured Spirochaetota bacterium
ACTGAGGAGTCTCCAGAAGGAGCTTGAAGGCGCTCTCGCTCGTGATTTCAAAACGAAGTCAAGTTCCGCTGGATGAAATCGAGGTAAGGGGCGCCGCCCTGTCGTTGGCTTCACTGTATAACGGAATGGAAAAGGTTCTGACGCAAATTCTGAGACCGCAGCGAAACCTTAGGCGAGAGCCCCAACTTGCATGCTGAACTCCTTCAAAGGTCGCATTCACTCGGAGTAGTCACTGCCAAGACAGTGCAGGACTTGAAGGGTTTTCTGAGTTTTCGGCATTTCGTTCGTCACGCGTACAGCTTCGAAATAGACACCAAAGCAATTGATGCCAGACTAGGCGCTGCACCCGATGTGCTGAAGCGTTTCATCACAGAAGTGCGGGCCTTTCTCGGTTACGAGGGATAGCTGCCAATCCTTGACAATCGGGCATCTACCAAGTTGAAGTGAAGTCTGACCACTCCCTGGCATGTTGGACAATGAGAGCTTATATAACATTCGAATCGGCACACGTGGCGTTGTTCATAAGGGAGCCTGGGTGCCGATGTATGGGCTGCCCGGGGGCTGATAGAGGGTGGCGGCCAATTCTCTGGTGATTCGGAGACGCACCCGGCGTGTTTTTTTTGGTGCTCATGCCCTCGCTATAGGGTAGGGTGGTAACACGGTTTCTTGCGATAAACAGTCAATCCATCTTCTCCTATCAGCCAGCTGTCGAAACGGGCAAAAAGACATGGCAAAGCGGGCTTTTGGAGTGAAGTTATTTTTGACCAGTTCCCCTATCCTCGCGTATCTCCAGGCGAATCCCCCAGTCGCGACGCTTGCACGAACTTTACTTGGGACGGTGAGAGATTCAGTCGACCTTGCGTATTTCAGGCGAGGAAACGACGCCGGCCACCTGCTCGCCGCAAGAGCCCCTCACGATTAGTTCGGGTCGGAGGATGATGTCCTCCGAGAGATCGCTTTTGCTCTTTCCGTGGATTTGGCTAATTAGGGTTTGTGCTGCAATAGTCCCGACAGAATAACTGGGCTGTCGGATCGCCGTCAGGCAAGGTTGGAGAATCGCGGCCCACTGCGGATCGTCAAAGCTGACAATGCCGATGTCTTCAGGAATCCTAAGGCCGCTTTCCGTTATCGCCAGGAGGGTGCCCACGATCATGGATTCGCAACTAATGAACAGGGAGTCAGGCCTGTTCTTCATCTCCAGGAGCTCAAGAGTCTGCTTCTTGCTGATTTCAGTATTGAGCTCGCCATATTTGACGAGTTGCGGGTCATATGGGATCCCCTCAAGTTTGAGAGCCTCCTTGTAGCCTAGAAATCGGTCTTCCAAGGAAGCGATGCCGGGAAGCCCTTTCATTATTGCGATGCGACGGTAACCGTGTCGCGCAAGGTGCAGAACGCCTTCACGGCTGCCCAGGCGGTTGTCTACGGTGATGGAGACGGCGTCGAGCTGCTTGAGTTTCCTGTCCACCAGCACAAGGGGCATCCCGGCGCGTTCGATCATCTTCAAGCGATGGATGTTCCGCTCGGTGGGGCAGAGGATGATCCCGTCGACCTTCCTGTTCCACAATTCCTCGAGGTGGTCCCTCTCCTTCTCAGGGTTTTCATCGCTGTTGCATACGATGAGGTGGTAGCCGTTTTGGCGCGCAATGTCGTCAGCGCCGCGCGTCAGAAGGGTGAAAAAGTTTGTCGTGATATCGGCGATCACCACCCCAATGCAGGAGGTGTTGTCCGTCTTCAGGCTTCGCGCGAGAATGTTGGGCGAGTAGCCGAGCCTCTTCGCTGTAGAGCGGACCCTTCTTTTTTTCTCGTCACTCACGTATCCATGGTTGCCCAGCACCCTGCTTGCGACCGTCACCGAGACCTTTGCTGCCTTGGCCACCTCGCGCAAGGTGACCTTTTTTAGGCGCGTTTTCATTACCACAGGATCTTAACACGTTTCGGTAATCCTAAGAAAGCTAAGAAAGTGGGCCGTTGACAGGAGCGAGAGAAGTGTGCTAAGGAAAATTGTGCCAACGATACCATATTATTCCACAAGATGCTTCTCGAGGCGGAGCGGTACGTGTGCCATGATGCGTTTTGGGGGGAACCAGCCATGAAGATGAAAGAGCTATACGAGCGGGCGCAGGCGTCCTTCTTGTACGGGACGTGTGCGGCGGGACGCTACCATGCTGGGCTGGGGATGCCCCTCTATCTCAAACGAGCCGACGGCCCCTACCTCTACGATGTGGAAGGTGGCGAGTGGATCGATTTCAACACCTCCGCGGGCGCGGCATTTTTCGGGTACAACAACCCCCGTATCCGCGACGCCGTCGAGAGATCGCTTCAGATGGGTTTTTTCATGAACTATGAAAGCGAGTATCACTACCAGCTCGCCGACCAAATCTGCCAGATCGTCCCGAGCGCCCAAAAGGTGCGTTTCTCCAACACGGGAACCGAGGTGACAATGGGGGCAGTTCGGCTGGCGCGAGCTTATACGGGAAGAGAGAAGGTCGTCCATTTCGAGGGCCACTTTCACGGGATGAATGAGCTCGTTTTCTACAACCACGGCACTCTGGGTGACATGGACTCCCATGGGGAGGTGACACCGAAGGCGGATAGCGCAGGCTTCCCGGCGAGCTATGCCGAGCCGATGATCGTCGTTGAGTTCAATCGCATCGATGCTCTCGAACATGTGGCGAAAAAGTATCGTGGCCAGATCGCCACCGTAATCATGGAGGCGGTCTCTTACAACTGCGGCTGCATGCCCGCCTACAAGGAATACCTCCGGCAGGTCCGCGAGCTTTGTACCAGAGAGAACATCGTTCTCATTTTTGACGAAGTGCTTACCGGGTTTCGTCCTGGAATCGGCGGGGCGCAGGAGTACTACGGGGTGACCCCCGACCTGACGACGATCGCCAAGGCCCTCGGAGGGGGATTCCCCATCGCTGCTCTGGTAGGAAAACGCGAAGTTATGGAGGCGCTTAATCCTGGCGGCCCGACGGTGATGAGCGGGACATACACCGGCTCGCTCATGCCAGTGCTTGTCGCCATGGAGTGCATCGCCATGATGCGCGAGGCAGGCTTCTACCAGAGGCTCAACTCTTTGTCTCAACGGCTCTATGACGGTATGAACAGCCTGCATCGCAGATATAAAGTCCCCGGTCATGTTCACGGGCTCGGAAACAGGTTTGCGACATATTTCGGAATCGAGAACGAAGAGGACGATTACCATTTCAGGAAGATCGTCGAGCATTTCAACGGAGAGCTCTACAACAGGTTTGTCGCGAAGGTGCTGGAGAAGAAGCTCTATTTCCACCTCTCGGGCTGGGCCGGAAAGGGCATTTCACTTCCCACGCACTGCGGCACGACTTCAGCGCATACGGAAAAGGAGATCGATGCAGCACTCGACCGGATGGAAGGCGTGTTTAAGGAGCTTGGCAACGACCGCGCAGCTTCAAAGCGATAACGAGGGAAGGCACGAGAATGAATCGCCAGACTTTGATCCAGCAATTCCTTGGAAGCCGCGAGCTGGACGGGCTTCTTCTTTTTCTTCCCGAGAACAT
Source organism: uncultured Spirochaetota bacterium (assembly GCA_963745235.1). Classification (GTDB taxonomy): domain Bacteria; phylum Spirochaetota; class Spirochaetia; order SZUA-6; family Fen-1364; genus Fen-1364. The sequence goes on from CAVUXE010000072.1 coordinate 3,540, forward strand.
CCTCTTTGGCAGCGGCTACTGGCCGAGCACGTCGGCCGCCCTGTACATCCCGGCGTCTGCTCGAGCCACTCTTGTTGTCCCAAAGCCCGATGAGGCGTTCGTGCCTGCCTCCTGGGAGGGGAATGTTCGGGTATACGATACGCGCCTCGATGACGATCCTACAGACCTTTTCATGACGAAGCTTCTGCGAGACGCGATGGGAGGTGGAGCTGGTCAGAAGCTGCGATGCGGGTGCGACCGCTCCATGGAGACCATCGCGGGAACGCATATCGGCGGCGAGGCGCGTGTCCCTGGCCCACTCTTCTATGAGCTTCTATCGCGGACGATGCCTGCGATCGCTTACGTCGATGTCACCTCGTGGGTCTATGAAGCACGCATGGTCAAGAGCGATGAAGAAATCAGCGCCCTGAGGAGATGCGCCGAGGTGGTGGACAAGGCGCTTGATCTGGCCAGGGTCAAGCTCGCACCCGGGATGAAAGAGACGGAGCTCTCGGCGATCATCGAGGGGGCGGTCCAAACCTTGGGCGTCGGCTACAAGGGTACGCGGCGAGCTCGCGGTTTTGCCTTTGTGATGTCGGGTCCGCAGAACACCGCTGGCGCATGGGCGGCCTACAACATCTCCACCGACCGCATAATCTCACAGGGGGATCTCATTCTCATCGAGCTGGACAGCCACGTCGAGGGCTACTGGTCTGACATCTCACGGACGTGGGTTGTCGGAAAGCCATCGAGCCGACAGCACGAAGTCTGGAGCGCCGTTCGCGAGTGTCAACAGCGCACCGTGGAGTCTTTGAAGGTCGGCTTGAAAATATCACACGTCGATGCCACGGCGCGTGACATCCTAACCGCAAAGGGCTATGGCCCAAATTTCCTTCATCACGTGGGTCACGGAGTCGGCTTTGCGTTCCATGAGATGCCCTACCTGGATCCCGCCTCGCACGTATCGACAGATTGGGAGCTCCAGGCGGGGATGGCCCTTGCAATCGAGCCGGGCGTCTATATCGATGGTTGGGGAGCTGTCCGGATCGAAGACAACGTCGTGCTCACGGGCAAGGGGAATGCAGAGTACCTCTCAAAAGCGGACCAGAGCCTCTGAGCGACGGTGGAGCGATCCCTCGCGAAGGGCAACGCAGATTGAGGAAAAGGGCTGGAGCATAAGGGCTTCAGACTTAAGAATCCTACCTGAAGGAGGTAGAACATGAAGCGTTTCGTGCGTTTTATGTTGGTGGCCATTGCGATCGTCGCAGTGGCAGGTGTCGCGAGCGCCGGCGGGACCAAGGAAGGAGCTGGCCCTGCCAAAAAACTCGTTATTGCGTTCTCGCCGGGAGTGACGACCAACCCCTTCTATGTCGCCATGCAGTATGGGGCAGTCACGGCGGCGAAGAAGTACAACGTCAGCCTGATCTGGCAGGGCTCTCAGCAGTGGGACTTCAACCAACAATCGGTCGTCCTCCAGTCTATGCTGACGCAGAAGCCCGATGCTTTGATCCTGTCTCCGACTGATCCTGATGCCTTGAAACCCCTTTTGCAGCAGGCTGTGAGTCAGGGAGCTCTCGTCATCACAACGGACACCGACATTAACGATCCGACCTTTGCCATCAGGAAGCAGTGGATTGGCTCGGACAACGTGAAGGGTGGGCAGATGGCGGGAGAAGCGCTTGCGAAAGCCCTGAACGGCAAGGGCGATGTCGCCCTCATGGGCTCGCTGGTCGGGGTGACGACCAACGAGGATAGGTACAAAGGCTTCAAGGATGCTCTGGCGAAGTATCCCGACATCAAGATTGTGACCACGCAGTACAGTAACGACGACCAAGCCACAGCAGCCTCGCAGATGCAGTCAGTGCTTCTGTCCAACCCGAATCTCGCAGGGGCATTTGGAGTGGACACTCCAACGGCACACGGGGACGCCGTCGGAATTAAGAACGCCAGCATGGGCGGCAAAGTCGTGTTGGTCGGCTTCGATTCACAGCCGCTTGAGGTTGATGACCTGAAGGCGGGCCTGATTACCATGCTGGTAACCCAGGGGCCCTATCAGATGGGCTACCTCGCGGTGGAGAACGCCTATAAGTACCTGACAGGCCAGACGAAGGAGCTTCAGCAGAAAATCACGACAGACATGTACGTCATTACGTCGCAGAACGTGAACGATCCCGAAACTGCGAAGTGGGTCTACCAGACTTCTTTGCCGAGCAATTGATGTTCTGCGAAGGGGGTATCCATCCGGTACCCCCTTCCTGCTATTATTTCGACAAAGATCGGCAAGGGTGGTGAGCAATGGGGAAGTTATCGAACAAGTGGATTTTCTTTATTCTGGTCATCTTCGTCATCTTCTTTTCGATTACTGCCCGTGGCTTCTTCTCGCTTCTCGGTCTGCGCAACATTGCGGTCTTCGTCTCTGAACCCCTGCTTCTCGCAGTCGGCGAGACCTTCGTCATTATATCGGGCGGAATCGACCTTTCCGTTGGGGCTGTTCTGGGCTTCACCGGGGTTGTTGGGGCTTTGATCATGCGGGGGATCTGGGTGTCGACCCAGAGTATAGCCTTAAGCATCATCGTCGCCACGCTAGCGGGTCTGGCGATCGGCACGGCAATAGGAACGATCAACGGCCTCATCATTGCCAAGCTGAGGGTCCCTCCCTTCGTGGTCACCCTGGGGATGCTCGGCATTGCTCGCGGGATCACCTTCGTTATTACCTCCGGACAAGCGATCATTGGGCTTCCCGACGCACTTGGTGCGATCGGCAATCTGAACTTTTTCGGCTTTCTTCCCGTCACGACGCTCGTGGCAATCCTCATCATCCTGCTTGCCTCCCTTGCCCTTTCCCGGACGAGGGTTGGCCGCTACGCGTATGCCATCGGTGGCAACAGGCAGGCAACTGTTCGCGCCGGCGTTCCTGTAGCGCGCTACACGATCATCATCTACGCAATTTCCGGCTTTCTGGCAGGCTGCGCGGGCTTCATGCTGCTTGCGCGTTTCGCAACGGGATCGCCGCTCGCCGGCCAGAACTCCGAGCTCAACGCCATTGCCGCGGCGGTCATCGGCGGTACCAGTCTTTTCGGCGGGATCGGCTCGATTGGGGGGACTGCCGTTGGCGCTCTCATCATCGTCGTGCTTCTTGTCGGTCTTGTCATCCTGAATGTCCAGCCGTACTGGCAGATGGCAGCCGTTGGCGCTATCCTTATCCTGGCGGTTTTTATCGACAACCTACGCTTTGGTCGGGGACTCGAAGAATGAGGGAAGAAGGCATGGCGGAGAGTGAGACTATTCTTCGCGTGGAGAACATTTCCAAGAACTTCGGCGGGATCCAAGCTGTCCAGGGCGTTAGCTTCGACGTGCACAAGGCAGAAGTTGTGGGGTTGCTTGGCGACAACGGAGCCGGCAAATCGACGATAGTGAAGATGATTTCTGGTGTTTCGCGGCCGACACAAGGCTCCATTTACTTCATGGGGGAGCGTGTGGATTCAGCCTCGCCCTGGGAGATTCGTGAGCGGGGGATCGAAACCATTTACCAGGATCTGGCGCTTGCCGACAACTTGGAGATCACGGCAAATATGTTTTTGGGGCGCGAGCACCTAAGGCGTGTTTTTGGTTTGTCTTTTCTGGATGAAAAAAAGATGCGGGGGCAGGCGGAGGAGATACTAAAGAAGCTCAAGATCGACTTATCGCGTCCGCGGGCCCGCGTCCGTGATCTCTCTGGAGGGCAGCGGCAATCGGTCGCCATCGGACGCGCGATTTTTTGGAAAGCGAAGCTCGTCATTCTCGATGAACCGACCGCGGCCCTGGGAGTCCGTGAACGGGCCAATGTGTTGGAGCTGATAAAATCTCTCAAGAAGGAAGAGGTCTCCGTCATCCTCATCAGCCATAACCTGACCGATGTGTTCGAGGTGACTGACAGACTTGTCGTTCTGCGTCGTGGTGAGAAAATTCGCGAACTTCGGACCAAGGAGACCACAGAGCACCAAGTGGTGCATCTTATGATTGGTTCGGAGAGCTGAGAGGGGAGTCCATTTCATTCGTGACATTTCTTGACCGAAGGCATAGAACTGATGAAGAGCGGGGTCGATTGAATCGAAGACAGCTTTTGGCGGCGAATGGACGACCGCAAGGCGCATGATCTGCCGGGCTGCCTCAGGGATAAGCTCCTCGAGCTCCGGCAGATTTTTTGCGATCTTTGCGATCCGGGCGGCGATCGGTGCACGCAACGAATACCTGAAGTGGACCAACCGGAAGATATAGGGAGGGTTGACGGAGAGTTCCAAAATTGGTGCTCAAAATGGCCTATTTATGGAACCTCAGAACCTCAGAAGTTGGCAAGCCAAAACGGCCAGCGGCGGCCCGCTTCTAAACTAATAGCAAGAGTTCCTTTCTTTAGGAGGACCTGGAAATGACTTCATAATCGTTCTCCTTGCCGTGTTGTACGCCCGCCCGTCAACTAAGAGCGCGTCCCTAAAGCCATACGCGTGTCATCCTGAAGCAAATAATCGCGTTTGCGAACTGGACAAGTGCTTCATAGTTGATCGCTTTGCGGCAGTAACGAATTTTTAGTTCACGAAATAGATTCACCCAACGACCCGTTCGTTCAACAACCCAGCGGCGGGAAGGATGCTTTGTCCGATTGGTTTCGATCCCCAGTCCTCTGTTTGCTGCCCAGCTTCCCTCGATCAGTTGGGTTTTTCCCTATTTTTTTCCCCTTTTTCGGGAGCCGACACCGTATGGCTGTCCAGAATCTGCCCACCGCCAAGCGATCCCTCTCAGCTCGTCATACTCGCGCAGGCAGTGTTCCCACATTTTTCTGAACACCCCTTGAACAGCCCATTTCTGGAAATAGCGGTGAGTCGTGCTGCCCGAGTAGTATTCCCGGGGAAGCATTTTCCACTGACAGCCCGTGCGCAGAAGGTAGAAGATCCCATTAAGGACTTTTCGCGCATCTGCTGGCGGCCTTCCCCCCGGCCCCCTCTTCGGTTTTTGCTTCGGAATGAATTCTTTGACCTCTTCCCAAAACTCATCACGAATGTCTCTCCAGCCTGGTCGCCGCGGAAGCGGCTGACGGTTCTCCTTCCTTCGCACAGTGGTTCCCCTCCCACGAAGGGAACGTTAGCGAGAAATCTCCAAAAGTTCTAGATATTAGTTTTGGGACGCACTCTAAGCGGGAGAAGGACGTTAGAGGGAAAACTTCATAATCAGGCTGTCGAAAAACCCTGGTCTTCCAGAATAATCATTGTTTGGCGCTACGGCAGGATGTAGAATGAGGAGTCGAATCCGCCATTGGTGAGGCACGGGAGGGACTTCATGCCGGCATTCCTCATTCCGAATCGATCCCAGATGCTGCTGCTCACACAGGTTGACCTTTCGACTGTCGCTCTTGAGGGGAGCGCGGTGCGTATCATAGACGACCTGGTGGATTCTTTGGACACCCGTGCAATCGAAGAATCCTATGAGGTGGGTAGTGACAATGGACGACCACCTTTTCATCCGAAAACTCTTCTGAAAGTCGCTCTGCTGGCGATTCATAGCTGCCGGTTCTCGCTGCGAAAGATTGAAGAAGACACAATCAACAACCTGGCCTATAAGTGGTTGACCGGCGATATGACAATCGATCATTCAACGATGGGACTTTTTCTGGCACGATTTGTCGAGGAAATCGTGGAGTTGTTCAGCCAAGTTGTTGCCAGTTGTGCAGAACAGAATCTGATCGAATTCGACCTTCTGGCCATAGACACCGTGAAGCTGCGGGCCAGTGCCAACTACAAGCAGAGCAAAACCCTCGAGGGGATCACGAAAGAAGAAAACAAGATTGCAGAGCGTCTGAAGGAAGTGCTGGAGACCGCCTCGGATGCGAAGAGCGCCGAGGTGGAGGAAGTGCTGGCGTTGAAACGGCGTGCGCAAAGGGTACAGGAAGCCAGGAAGGTTCTCCTGCAACGATTGGCAGAGAAGAGCCGCGAGGCGGGAGAGAAAAAAAAGCAAGCGCTTCTCGAAAAGGAGAAGGTCAACATCACCGACCCGGACGCACATATCATGCAACAGGCGAATGGGGAGAAGAACCCAGCGTTTTCGATTACCACGACGACGGATGTGGGCCACGATATTGTTACACACTTCCAAGTGAACGCGCAGAACGATGATGTGGCAGCGTTGCCTGAGGCGATTGAGGGCAGCCGTCAGAACACCGGTGAGAAGCACCGTGAGGTAGAAGCGGACTCCGGATTTGCCAGCATGGAGAACTACGAGAAGCTGGAATTGGATGGGCAGGAGGCACTGATCCCCGATCTGCACATGGAAGTAGAGGAAAGGGGAACGATGGCGAGAGGGGAGTATGATCGCTCGAAGTTCAGTTTTCGAGCGAAGAGCGACAGCTATCGTTGTCCGAGCGGATGGATATTAAGAAATACAGGTTCTGTTGAAGTTCACGGCCGGCTTCGTGACCGCTACGAGAATCCGAGTGCCTGCGCTAGATGTGCCGTTCGCAGCAAATGCGCGAAGGGGACGCACCGGCGGGTGTTCCGGGATCGCAATGAAGAAGTGCGAGACCGGATGCGGACGAAGCTTGAAAAGAAAAGGTCACACGGCAGGTACAACAAACGTGCGCACGCTGCAGAGTCGCCGTTCGGCAATATCAAATGGAACCTGAAGTTTCGCGCGGTGATGCGCAGGGGCATAGGAAAGGTGCGCATGGAGGCGGCGCTGTTGTTCATGCTGCACAACTTCATGAAAATGGCGGCAGCGCCTGCCTAGTTCCGAGAGGGATCGCGGATAGCCGCCTTTAGGGGCCTACGAAAGGCTGGGATGGAGCACAGCTATGAAAAATCACAGGCGGACTCCGTACCGCCGTCGAATACTCATTACAAGCCTGCGATCACGATACATCCCCAGGTCCGTGCGCATATCGGTTTTTTCGACAGCCTGAATATGAATGTTATGGCCAAAGTACTTATCGCTCCTGACAGGCGGAATGAAAGGGCCGATAGGAGAGACTAGTAAATGCTCTATCGAAGAATAGCCTGGAAGAACATTAGATTACTAAAAAGCACCGATAGAACCTACGCGATGATCTGTTCGAGGCACTTCAAAAACGACAAGCAAACGGTCGCCAAGCAACACAGAAACATCACGAAGCATGCAAACCAGATCGCATATTCGATCCGCCAGGCAGAAGAGTATTTTGAGTCCGCTTCGGTCGTAAGTCTTGCTACCGAGCCGCTCTTGCATTCGGCTGGGCAACCACGCTACTTTCAATTTGTTCTCGCGTCTTCCTAGTCTTGCTTTCCATATCATTCCCTCTTCATCAACGCCTGGTCAAACGGGCCGAGGCGCTTATTGCCAACACTAGCAAAGCCATAAGAGCCAACCCGAACGCAAGATTGGAGAGCTTGGCAACGCCACCGATGATTGCCGGTCCCAGGAGAATCCCTGTGTAGGCAATCGTGCTGACGACAGATACCGCTTGGTTAACCGGCATCACACTTTGCTTCCCTATGAGGGAAAAGAGGACGGGGACGATATTAGACATCCCCAGACCGATCACTCCGAATCCGACGAAGGTCATCCACCAGAAGGGGGCGGTGATAACTACGCCGAATCCTAAGGCGCCTATCAATCCGCCGAACAGTAGGACGCGGAAGCCGCCCAGCGTACGTACAATTGCATCTCCTGCGAGGCGGCAGAACAACATAATGACAGAGAAGGCTATGTAGCCCATCCCGGCCAAGGATATGGCCACGTTTTTGTTCGACGACAAGAAGACTGCCCCCCAATCCAGTACGGATCCTTCGGCCATGAACGCGATAAAGCAAAGCACCCCGACCCCGAGGACCATTCCATGAGGGAACTTCATTCTTTCTTTCTTCGGCGAAGGGCTACCATATGGTAACAGTCCCCTCGAAGACATGAAGTGAAGAAGTACGACAGCTATGACTGGGACCAAGACGGCAGCCCAAGGGACAAAGCCGAGTGCGAACAAACCCAGCAACAAACCCGATCCCGCGAACCCGCCGATGCTCCAGCCTGCATGGAAACCTGACATCAAGGGTCGGCCACTCGCCTTCTCGACGATTACGGCCTGGATATT
>CAVUXE010000073.1:0-106931 GCA_963745235.1 uncultured Spirochaetota bacterium
CTGACCCGTTCGAATAACTCCTAAAGATTCCCTGGAGTTTATGCAAAAAATGCTTGACGGACGGCCAAATCTACGTAATAATAATCGAAACGTTTTTGGAGGGGGAATGGCCGTTCAGACACGCCTTGCATTACCTGTTCCTACCGCGGTTGAAGTCAACGACACTGTCAGCTTTCTCGACGACGGTGACAACGTTGCATATTTCGCCGCGGGGGTACCGCTGTTTACTCATGGCCATGGGGACGTCGTTGGCCAGCGTGTGGCGATGACACAGATCCTGGCTCTGGAGTTGGCAAAGCCAAAGGAGCTGAGCGCCGCCTTAGGTCTTGGTCGCACGACGCTATGGCGGCAGCAGCTGCGATTTGAAGCCCAAGGGGTAGCGGGGCTTGCGGGGGAGAAGCATGGGCCCAAGGGGCCGCACAAGCTCAAGGAAGAGCTGCTCAGCAAAGCCCAAGAGCTCCTTGATGAAGGGAAGTCGAATTATGAGGTGGCCGACTGATCGGGGTGACCGAGGGGACCGTTCGCCATGCCAAACGCCAAGGAGTGTTGCGCGCTTCGCACGAGGTTGTGCCCCGGGGCGAAGCCACGGCGAAGCAAGCCAGCCGCAGCAGCGCACGGTGCAGGACGCGGCCGCACCGTAGGGGTGGGGACGACTCGGGTGGTGGAGCGGGTGTTGGCGGCCAGCGGCAAGCTGCAGCAGGCTGAGCCGCGTTTCGAAGCCGCCAGCTCTGTCTCCAACGCAGGGGCCATGGTAGCGCTGCCTGCGCTTTTGGGACTGGGCTTGCTGGAGGTCGGGGAGAAGGTCTACGGAAGCTTCGCAACGGGTTCTACGGATTGCGCAGCACGTTGCTGTGTTTGGCGTTCATGGCGCTGTTGCGCATCCGCAATCCTGATCGGATGCAGTTCGAAGCCCCCGGGGAGTTGGGGGTGCTGCTGGGACTGGATCGAGTGCCCGAGGCCAAGACGATCCGCCGTAAGCTGCAGGAGCTGGCCGAGCGCAAGCAGGCGCACCGATTCAGCGCGGGCTTGGCCGAGCGCTGGGTGCGCCAGGCTTGTGGTGCGGCAGGGCTGTTGTACGTTGATGGCCATGTGCGTGCCTACCACGGGGAGAAGCACCGCTTGAGCAAGACCCACGTTGCGCGGCGTCGGCTGTGCATGGCAGCGACCACGGATTATTGGATCAACGACAAACAGGCAGAGCCGTTGTTTTTCATCACCGGGGAGGCCAACGAGCGGCTGATTGCGACGCTGAAAGCGCGCATCCTGCCCGAGGTGCGTCGGTTGGTGGGAGAGCGCCGCCGAGTGACGGTGGTCTTCGATCGGGAGGGTTGGAGCCCGAAGCTGTTCGCCGAACTGTATGAAGCCGGCTTCGATGCGATGACCTATCGTCGGGGCCGGTATCGCAAGTGGCCGCGCAGCAGTTTTGGTGTGATCCAGGGGCATGTAGAAGGTCAACAGGTCTCCTACGAGCTTGCTGAGAAGACCGTGCGGATGCCTGGCGGGCTCAAGATGCGGGAGGTGCGGCGGCTGCGGGCGGAGGGCAGCAGGCAGACTGCCGTGCTGACCACCTGCTGGACGATGCCCATGCTGGAGGTGGCGTGGCGGATGTTCGGCCGCTGGCGGCAGGAGAACTTCTTCCGCTACATGCGTGAGCACTTCGCGTTGGACGCCTTGGCCAGTCGCCGCGTGCAGCCGGTGGATCCCGATCGCTCGATTCCCAATCCCAAACGCAGAGAGCTGGAGAAACGCCTGGCATTGATGCGGCTGCAGCTGCAGAAGCTGCAGACTGAGTACGGCGCGCGGGCGCTTCGGAATGACGAATCACGACGGCCGACCGCGCGTGGGTTCAAGATCGCCAACGGTGGGCTGGGAGCCCAGATTCGCGCCTTGAGCGAGCAGTGCCGCCGTCTGCGGGAGCGCATCAGAGCTTTGCCCAAACGCGTGGCGGTGGGAAAGGCAAAAGGCGAGAGGATGGTGAGTCTGGACCCTGAAACCAAGCACCTGGCGGACACGATCAAGATGCTGGCCTACCGCGCCGAGACAGCCCTTGTGGGCCTTCTGGGACCGGCGTACGCACGCACGCAGGAGGAAGGGCGGGCCTTGGTGCGAGAAATCCTTAGCGCGCCGGCCGACATTCTGCCCGATGAGCAGGCCGGCGTGCTGCGCATCCGGCTGCATGGGTTGGCCAATCCTCGCAGCAACGAGGCGGTCAACTATCTTTGCGAGCAACTCAACGAGCTTGAGATCAACTATCCTGACACCGCCCTACGAATGCGCTACGAGACGGCTTTTGTTCCATTGATTTCTGCGACGGGTCAGGAGTCCTGAACTTATCCTTGCCCAAAATCTGCGACAACATCATCATCGGAAAGTTTCTTTCGGGAAAATGAAATAGTCGGAGGGGTCTTTGCCTTAATGCGGTCCGCTCCATCAGCATTTTTGGACATCCGTGTCGTGTAAGCAGAGAAATTCGCCATCGTCTAATTTGATATCATAAAAATATCCATTCTTTAGGAAATTGACCTTCTGTATTACACCTTTCCTAGTTATTCTCACGTCGTCATAATATAGAGTGCAATCAACTTTGTCGCCAATGTCCAACTTCCTGCAACTATTCATCTTGTGTTTCGCGTCTGCACGGAAACTATCGGGAGCTTGTTTCACTTCCGAGACTTCTTCTAAAGTTGCCCGTTCATCTATCTCCGGGACATCTTCGAAGGAAGGCACTTCTTCTGAGTCTACATCTTCTGCCGTGACTTCTTCCGCAAGAGGGACTTCTTCTGAATCTACATCTGCTTGAAGAGGTTCGACTTCCGAGATTTCTTTAGGTCGCGGTACTCGCAGGATATTCACGTCTGCATCTCCGACAGTACTAGATGAACCATTGTCCCACTGAACATCAAAGCGGAATGATCGTACGCAATTATCAGCGTGAAGGTCATTATCAACTACTCGGAACGATAAAATAGTTCCGAAAATGGTGCTGTTATGTAATATCACTCTATTGCCAACTAACGCATATTCTGTAAGTTCAGAGTATTTGTATTTCGACTGTGTCTTGGTTTTTTCTTTGGCTCTGAAGTGCTCAAGCTGAGCACGTACAACTTCGTCTGACCATCCATTCGTAAAGCCTGATGGGAGCGATGGTGCTCCCATAAGACCTTCACAAGAGCTTCTTATTATTTCTTCAAGTTCTAATCTTTCGGATCTACTCGTTTCTTTCGGCAAGGCGTTGGTCGATTCTGCGGGAACGACTTTTTCCCCTTCATCGGAAAGATCCTTTGCAGATCTTTCCTTTTCAGGTCGGCCCTGTTCTACTGGTGTTGGACGCTCAAACCTGGCACAAAGTCTTCTAAGCTGTGCTGTGTCCATCGCTTTCAGAGATTTTAGTGGTGGGCCAAAGTATTCTTTAATTCTGACAAGATCCGGGTAATTTGGTACAAGTTCAGATGCATCGACTAGCCTTGTGTAAATACGCATGATTTCTAGGATTAGGCTTCGCCGTTCGCTATCTTCGTCTACGGAAAGATAGTCAACCGTCTCATCTTCTTGTGGCTCGCATTTGTTTTTGTCCTCTTTCTGGCCTTGCGCCGCTGGTTTCTCTTCATCGGGAGAATAAAGAAGCTCTAACGGTTCTACCGGAGAGGTTTGAGAAACCTTCGCTCGGTTGAGAACGTTGGCCCTGAACTTAGAGCCTATCCGAAAACAGCCCGGAGAGTGATCATGGCGCAGGCGAGGTGTAGCATTGCCAAGTAGTTGGCGGCTTTCTTCTCCCACCGGATCAGGAGTCGTCGAAAACGGTTGAGCCACGAATGGGTGCGCTCAACAACCCAGCGTCGCGCCCGGTAGCGTGGGATCGCAAACCTGCGTCGGACTTCCTCACCTCGGGCCTTGATGTGCGCGATGTATCCCTGTCCCTGCACCAAGGCACGGGTGTCAGGGTAGTCGTAGCCCTTATCCATGCACATATGTTGTGGCCTGAAGCGCTTCGGCGAGGGCCTCTCACAGGCCAGGGATTGCAGGGTTTGCTGTACCATCTTCTTGTCATGGCAGTTGGCCCCTTCAACCGTCACAGCCAGCGGGATACCTCTGCCGTCGGTTAGAAGGCTGCGCTTGACCCCCGATTTGGCCCTATCTGTGGGGTTTTTGCCCGTCTTTTCGCCGCCTAACGGGGCCTTCGTCATCGCGCCATCCATACACAGCCATGCCCAGTTCAGTTTCTTTTTTTTCCCCCAGGTCCAGCAGCCCGGCCTTCCACATCGTCTTGAACACTCCGGCCTGCACCCACTGTTGGAACCTATCATGCACTGTCGTCCCAGCTCCCAAGCTGCGCGGAAGCGCCCTCCACTGGCACCCGGTGCGTAGCACGTACAGGATGGCCGTCATCGCCTTTCGGTCATCCATCGGTGGACGCCCGCCCTTGGTTCGCTTCTTGTGTCGAGGCAGCAGCGGCATCACCCGTGCCCACACAGCGTCCGCCAGGCAGTACTTCGCCTCAATACCCATCGTCTGGTCGACCATCTTCCCCTCCCAGAGAATCAAGTCGACGCTATGCTACACCATTAACTTGTTTTCGGATAGGCTCTTAATCGCCCGAAGCTCTTCAAATGTCCAATCTTTGAAGGTGTCGTAGGGGACCCGTTTCTTGAGGTAATCCCACACCAATTCCGTCAGTTCATTCTTGTCGAGAAAGTCCTTTACCCAATCTGGTAGATCGTCCCACTCACTTTCTGCGCCTTCCATTTTGTTTTCCGCTCATGATGAATTGTATCACATTTCTCGTTAGTCTACAAAAGAGTAGGTTTCAGGCCCTTTTCCGCTTTGAAGTAGCTCTGGATTTGGCTACCTTCTTGGGCTTGTCTTTCTTTAGAGCTTTCTTGGTGTTAGCAGCGAACACCGTTATAGATATCTTCTAGCTGCTTATGCGTGTAGAGAACCTTTTGCCCCTGCCTCTTTCCTTTGATGCCCAATTTACTCACCCTTGATCTGAATGACGAAAGAGCCATTCTCGTCGCGTAGGCACCTTCTTCCGCTGAATACAATCTTTCTTGTTTTGCCAATTGTGATGACCCCCTGTAAATGAATCATGAATCACGGTTCAAGAGGTTTTCCAATGTATTAGGAATCAAGATCAAGCAGCGGCTCAGCGAGTTGGCTACTCATCTTTCTGAGTTTGTCTGTACTCATGCATCTAAGAGATTGAATCGGTGGGCCAAAGTAATCTTCCCCTATACAGCAAAGATTTGGGCAATTCGGCACGTATTGTCTTTCAGTGAAAAACTCAATGACATCTTGAATCAAATACTCCCGCTCTTTTGGCTCATTGAACGGAAGGTCTGCTTGTGCATCAGCATCGGGAGAATAGAGAAAGGGCAACGGTTCAAGCGGAGAGGTTTGGGACAACTTTGACCGACTGCGGACGTTGCTTCTGAATTTGATTGCTCGAAGTTCTTCAAATGTCCAATTCTTGAATGTGTCGTATGGGACGCGCTTCTTGAGGTAAGCCCATACAAGTTCCGTCAGTTCGTTCTTGTCGAGAAAGTCCCTCACCCAATCGGGTAGGTCTTCCCAATCACTTTCTTCGCCTTCCATTTTCTCTCCCCGCACTGAATTGTAGCACCAACATATCGGATTCTCAAAAGAACAAATCTCCGGAAATTAGTCGACTTTCGGCTTTTTCTGCCATGTGAAATTATTATTCTTAGTTGAGTGGAGGGCAGAGATGCTGCTCGTTTTGTTTGCTGTAAGCACGGCTAAGTAGTCGCCAAGCCTCAGAACGCACACAACACCTTGCTTTCAAGGGACTATCGCCTTGCCATTCAAGAATGCCTTTCCGGGGAATTGATGGAATATCATTGCCTCTTCGGAGAACTTAGGTTTAGCGGTGTGGTACCTATCGCCGGTAAGAGTATTGTACATGAAAGTTTCCTGCAATCCGGGTGTGCTGTTGAGGGTCAGGTCAGACCTGTGTCGACCTTCGACGGTCATTACCCGTAAATGATGTTCAACGGCATACGGGAAAGACATTTGAATTTCTGCTATGGTGTTAGACCTTTGCGGTATTCCTATTGAAAAGGTTTTTCCATTTCGATAAACAAGGGTAAGCACTCCATTCTTGACGGATGCAGATTCAAGTAGGCTTATGTAAAGACGGCGCTTGACGTCACCGTTAGCCTCCCTTAGAGCCTGTGCAGTATCCGTTCCAAAAGCGATCTGAAGCTCCAAAATATCCTGCTTAGCCTTCGCCGATTGATTCTCATGGAGCCTTAGCCTATCATCTATCTCTTGTCTTTCAGCTTGTCTCTTGGATAGCCTGTCCCTGATTTCAGGGCTGGCCCCTTGAGTCTCAACAGCATCAAGCAATCTTTCTATAGCAGCGATTATCTTTGCACGTTGCGCTATCAAATCTTTAGAGGTTAGCAAAGCTTCTCTAGAGTTGTCCTCAATTTGCTGCAACTGCTTTTTGACGTAGCTCTCTGTTTCAAATACACTGAAAAGCGTGATGAGGGTGCATAATTCAAACACGTTCTCAAAGGCCTTTGCGTTGATGCATTTGGGGATTTGCTTGCACTGTCTTTCCCTAGTACTTGAGGCATGATGCTTATAGTAAAATTTGGTGCGTTCGGCGTTACGCCAGTAGAAGTATTGAGAATTGCAAGCGCTACAGCGCACTATTCCAGTCAATTGATGGTCAGCGGATTTGTATCCGTTTCGGTTTCTCTCGGCGGCTAGGATGCTTATCTTTGAAGCCATTTCCGACCATTCGGCTTGCGGTATGTCTAGGATTGCCGGAATGTCCAAAGCAGGAATGAGGTTTTTGTGTTCCCAATCCCACTGGAAACCGGGCATACTCCGGCCGCCGGATAATATATGAAATATGGGAATGGCTCCATTTTGTATTGATTACCCTTGGTTGTTTTGTAATCCTGTCTTTTACAATCTTTCCTTTGAACTTCGTTGGGATTCCCTCATCATTCAGTGCTCTTGCGATCTTCTTGAAACTCTTTCCCCGCTTATAGAGCCTGAAGATATGGCGAACAACCTTAGCCTCAGCTTCGTTTATTCTAAGTTTGTGGCTACCTTGAGAGTCATAGAAGTCGTCGTACCCATAAATTGAATGAGTCCTCTTATGTCCATTATTGACGTTGGTTCTCCGTGAATTTAGTGTTCTGTCCCGTATTAGGTCCTTTTCAAACTCTGAGACTGCATCCCTGACATTCTGTGAAAACCTACCATCAGGAGATAGTAAGTTTACCTCTGAATCCTTGATGAAAAGCCGTATGCGGTGACGAAGTAGAAGGCTCTTGAATCGGGAAGATTCCTCTACATTCCTGCCGTACCTGTCTGCCGCAATAACCCAAACAGCGGAAAGACTCCCTGCTTCGATATCCTTGATTAGTCTTTGATAGTTCTCCCTGCTAGCTGGTAGCTCCTGAGACAGCTTCATCAACATAGAGTTTGGCTAAAAAGCCATGGTTTGCTGCAAACTCCTGTCCTATCCTCTTTTGCTCCGGGATTGAAGTATTGTCCCGCTGCTGGTCTGTGGAGATTCTGCAATACACCCCAACTGCGTTTGTATTCATCTCATAGAGCGTATATTAGGTAAGAAAAAGGGTTAAGACTATTCTCACGTCTTCACCTGGATGCTCTTCTGCACGCGCACCCGGGTCGAAGGGCGCGTGTCTCCTCCCGCGGCAACATCGGCGCCGATCAGCGGCAGGTCGAACTCCATTGCGAGGTCGAGCGTGAATGTCCCGCCGGCAGGGAGGGTGAGCTGCAGCTCCATTGGATTGGGCGCGAACGCCCCAATGAGGATTCGATAGCGGTTGGGACTTTCCCTGACGGACGGGAACGTGGAATCGAAGAGGATGAAGTCTCCCGAGGAGGACAGGGTGGCGACGACCCCGCGCGGGCTCGCCGGCATGGCAACCTCCAGGGTGACGGTTCGCTCGCTGAAGAAAGCGCTCGAGTTCTGCGTGATTTTCACGGGAGACGCCGGCGGCGGACGGAGCGGGAGCTTCACGCTGTTGCCGGGGGAGGGAATCCAGCGCGTGCCAGCGGCATCATGCACCATGACTGACGTAAGCGGGGCCGGGCTTTCGACGCTGAGCGTGTCATCCGTGATCTCGTCCTTGGATCCGATCTCCAGGGCCTGAGTCACATCCACGGGCTGCGGTGAAATCGGGGAGAACGGGGAGAACAGCATCAGGCGGGCAACCAGGACACCGGCTCCGACGACCAGCACACCCGCAAAGACGTATTCACGCGTGCGGCGCCTGAACATGCCGCGCCCGGGGAGGACCAGGCCGAGCCTCAGGACAACGAGAATGAAAGGAAGGCAGGCCGCGGCAATGAAGAGGTTCCCCCAGATCGGGGAGAGCAGGAGGAAATGGCAGAGAGGGAGGGCCGGCATGGAGAAGACCTCGATCAGCCCGCGGACCCCCCAGAATGGCGCCGGAAGGAACAGGAGCACCTTGGCAAAACGTGGGCGAGCAAGAGCGGAGAAGAAGACGAAGATGAAAGCCCAGAGAAAATAGTAGGTAAAGGAAATGTTGAACACCGCCACCACAGCGATGTCGACGAGCAGAATGAAGAGGGCCGCCGCGGAATAGAAGGTCCCGTTGCGAGGGAAGGGAAGGCGCCGAGCCGCGTTGTACAGCACGCTGTACAGGAACAGGGCCACGCAGGCCTTGAGCACAAGGAACTGCATGGGCACGTAGGACCACAGGGATGGGAAGCCGCGAACGGCCTGGATCCCGTCAAGGGTCAGGGTCCCGGCAAAAAGGAAGAGGAACGCTATGCCGGTCACCGGCAGAAGGGCGGGCAGGTTCCTGCCCAGCGTCCGCGTGTACCTGCGCATTCCCTTCCGGAAGGCAAGGGAGTAGAGGAGCATCCCTGAGAGGGTGATGATGAGGATGGCGATGTACGCCCTCTCGGTTATGATCAGGGAAAAATCGCCTTCCTGGAAAAGAAGGTAGTGGCGGTCCCAATCCTCGGGGATCCCGGCGCGAGGTTCCTGGAGCAGCCCGGAGAGGAACGCGGGGAGCGAGTCCATCCAGTCCACGGCCGCCTGGCGTTGGGGCGCGGCCTCGTATTCCCCCTCAAGCTCAACCGAGGGGTAGCCTGCTTTCAAGTAGGGCTCGATGGGCATCCGTTCGTTTGTCGTACCCAGGCGGAAGACCTGCGTTTCGACGCCCCGCAGGACGTACGGGATCTGGGCTGCCCGCAACGCCGCAACGCTCATGTTCATGAGCCAGTACGGCGTCACGATTCCCCTCCCGCCTCCGCGAACCAGGATCCGCGTCGGTACGTCACGAAGGTTCAGGTAGACCACTGCCGCGCGATAGTCCGGCTGGAAGTCCCGCAGAAACAACGTGCTGCCCATGGGGTAGGCATCGCTGTCCCCGAACTCGGCACCCAGGAAAAGCACCGTGAGAGACACCGGAGGGGGAGCGCCTCTCGATCTCCTGATCAGGTCCAGGGCGAGGGCGATGTTGATTGCGCCATCCCTGCTTTGCTCCGCGTCCGGCTGCTGGTCAAGCGGGACGGCAATGATCAGCGTGTCCTTCAGGCGTCCCGGCACGTCAACGCGGATGCAGGAAGAGAACGAGTGCTCGAAATCCGAATCACTGAAGTCGAACGGCGTGAAGATGGCTCCCAGGGAAGCGAGGCGGGATTGGATGAAGGACAGGGCGCGCTTCTCACCCTCAGAGCCCTCCAGGCGCGGATAGAAAGACTGGATGGTGTGCAGGTCGCCGGGAAGCGACCCGTCCGGGGATGGGGGCAGCTCCAGGGAAAAAAGAGCCCGAGCGGCAAGGAAAAAGAGGACGGCTATCCACCAGGGACGACGCATGCCAATCCGAGCATAGGGATTGCTCCGGCCAAGGTCAATCGAAGATCGCCTTCACGCCGGTGAAACCTGGCTCGACCTTGTCAACAGGCCGCCCTTGGTATACGCTGATGAACCATCATGGAAGTCATGCCCGAGATCCTCAACAGGAGGAGCGTAAGGTCCTTCACTTCCCAGCCTATCGAGAAAGAGCAGATCGAACGGATCCTGGAAGCTGCGCGCCTGGCACCGTCAGCGAAGAACAGGCAGGAATGGCGGTTTGTCGTCATCCAGAAAAAGGAAGCCAGGCAGAAAATGATGGAGGCGGCGTTCGGCCAGGAGTACGTCGGGCAGGCGCCTGCCATCGTTGCCGTCTGCACCACCAACATCGACTATCGCATGCCCAACGGCCAGCTCTCGTACCCCATCGACCTCGCCTTCGCCTCCGCCCACATCGTGCTCCAGGCGGTGCACGAGGGGCTGGGCACCTGCTGCATCACGACCTTCGACGAGCAGGAGGTCCGGGAGCTGCTCACGGCTCCGTTCTCCATGCGCGTCATTTTGTTGATCCTGATCGGCCACACGGACGTGGAGTCAGAGCCGACTCAGCGCAAGACGCTGAAGCAGATCTCCTCACGGGATCACTGGTAGCGCTCTCCCCGAAGGCTATCCCTTCTTCATCCTTATCAGCACGATCATGGCGTGGCCGCCCTTTTCGTTGATGTACTCATGCTTCCCCATCCCGGCGGGGATGATGGCCGCCTGGAGCCGCTCGATCTTTGTCTGCCTCTCCGGGTGCTCCACCGAGCGGACTGTCACCTCTTCCCCTTCCGCGAGCGTCGCGATATGCATGTACTTCCCTTCGGTGTCGTTCTCGACACCGTGGGTGAAGAACAGCCTCTCGATATGAAACGGCATTTCGCCCAGGGTCGTGTACTGGTCCTTTCTCGTCTCCCCATCACCTGACTGCACCACCGGGCGAGCCCTGAGGTGACGTCTCACATACTCCTCCCGCCGCCACCTGTTGTTGGCAAAGGAATGATCGAGGTGCATCCTCATGCGCTTTCCCGTCATGCTCTTGGTCGTGTCGTCCCAGGTCGGGCGCGCATAGTCGAAAGTGAAAAAGGAGTACTCGGTCCCCGCGACGCTTGGCCCGGTATCCATCTCGAGGATCATCTGGTTGCCGCCGTGGCCGTGGCTCGTGCCGGGGGGGATGAGGAAGAGGTCTCCGACAACGGTGTCCCATCGCTTGATGAAATCCTGCCAGTGAGGAATGGGCTTCTGGTTGTTTGACTCCCGTGTCAGTCGTTCCCATTCCTCCAGGTCAGCCTCCTCCTTGAAACCCATCCACGTGGTTGCCCCCTTGTAGGCCTCCACGATGTAGTAGGTCTCATACCGTCCGAGGGGCTCGTTGAAATGCCGGCGCACGTAGTCGGTATCAGGATGGTCGTGGACCGGGCATGCTCGAGTTTTCAAACGGAACGGGCGTGGGAAAATACCCGTCGTCCAGCCAGACCTGCAGCGGCATGAGACCCGGGTAGGTGCGGTGAATGTATTCGCCGACAATCTCCGTGCGGGTGCTGCATGAAGTTCTGCGCGGGGATGTTCAGCGTTTCACGCGCGCCCACATCGATCAGGACGCTGAGCTCGATTCCCGCCAGCTCGTTCCACGCGTTGCATTCGAGGCCGGGGACCTCCCACAGCGCCCGGTGGCGCTGGCCTCCCCAGGGGCCGGGTTGCATGATCTTTACCTGCTTGATGGGGTATTTCACCAGCGTATCGATGATGCCGTCGTAGTGCTCCCTCGGCACGAGCTTCAGGTTGTCCGCCAGGACTGAATCAACGTAATAGTCCATGCGGGGAAAGGCATACTTCTTCTGTCGGTAGAGGAGGTAGAAATCGCAGTAGTAGTACCTCTTCCAGGAGTAGCCGGGTCCGGCTGCGTACGCCCGAAGGGAACCAGCGTGCCATCCCACATCTGCCACAGCATGGGCTGCATCGTGAAATCGAAGTAGAATCGCAGGTCATACAGGTCGTCCAGGGCCGGCATATCCGCTCCGGGACCCATGACGATCACCGCCCCCGTGGACGGCTTCTTCGTCAGCTCCTCCCGGAAATCCCGGACTCTTTTCGCGTCGAAGACGTCTTCAATCGTTCCCCCGGCGTTGACCCAGCCGAAGCTCGGGTCGTCCGTCTCAAAGGTCTTCCCGTACGCGGCAATCTCATCCGCGGACCTGGCAAGGGACGCTGCCTGGCAGAATGTGACGCGTAACCCCGCCCGCCCCGCGGCGGACTTCACTGCATCCATGATCCGGGGCCAGTCCACCCCGTACCACCCTTCGAACGCCGCCCGGATTCCCGCTTTCTCTTTCTGTCGTTCGGCAATCCGCGCAACGATGAAATCAGCCACCTCGGAGCCCCCCGTGACGATGGAGCTCTTCCACTCAGCGGGAACTTTCAGAAAATTGACCGCGTTCTTCCTGTACTCGTAGAGTGGCATGGAAAACCCCCTGTATCGATGAACGCGACGCGCCTCCTACCGTCGTACGGCGTCGAACATCGCGACGATGTTCTGGGGAGGAACGTTCGCGAGGATATTGTGGACCTGCTGAAAGACGAAACCGCCATCCGGCGCCAGGATGTCCACCTGCTTTCGCACGTGGTCCCGTATGGCCGCCGGCGTGCCATGGGGAAGCACCTCTCTGGTGTCGCACCCTCCGCCCCAGAGGACCAGGTCTTTGCCGAAATCCTTCTTGAGCCCGGCCGCATCCATCCCCGCGCAGGAGATCTGGACTGGATTCACGGTGTCGAGCCCCGCCTCAAGGAGGTCAGGGAGGAGCTCGCGGATCCCGCCGCAGCTGTGCAGCATCACCCTGACGGGCGCCAGCTCCTTGGCCCGGCGCCACAGCCGGGCGTGCCGGGGCTTGAAGATGCGGCGGTACATGTCGGGCGATATCTGCGGCCCGGACTGCATGCCCAGGTCGTCACCGAACAGGACAATGTCGATGGAGCGGCCGACCGCGGATAGAAAACGTTCCAGGGCCTCGAGGTGGATATCCACCACCGCGTCGAGGAACGCCTCCGCGCGGCTGGGCTCCGCGGCCAGCAGCATGAAGAAGTTGTCATTGCGATAGAGGAACTGGCCGATCTCCAGGAGGTTCCCGCCGAAAAGCCCGACAATGGCGCGGGAGGAAGAGGAGCGCAGGTTCTCCGCCCCGGCGCGAAGCTTCCCCGTGCCGCCGGGGCCGTCGGCGATGGGGCCCGGAGGAGATGCGACGGCTGTCCACATCGTCTCGTCCAGCGCCCGGGGGATCTCGGAAAGGTCGTCATGCTCGGCGAAAGGGAAGTTGGCCTGCTCGAAGTACAACGCGCCGTCGGGCATGCGCCCCATCTTCTGCCCGGTCTTCGAGCGCAGGACCCACTCCCCGGGCCCGCGCTCCAGCCGCAGCCAGGCCGGCATGCTGCACGGCGTCCCATCGGGCAGGGTCCAGTCCTGCCACTGGCTGTCCTCCTGCGCGAAGCCTCTGCCCATCTCGATGGTGTCGATGTGGAAGCGCTCCATCACGTCCTGGTCGATGACCGCCAGCTGCTGGATCGGGTCATAGACCCTGATCGGCCTTTTCGGCAGCCCGAGATAGTCGCGAAGCCTGGCATAGGCGATGGCGGCTATCCCGGACGATCTGTGTCCGCCGAAGTCGATGGGGACCGTGTCGGACTCCCTGTGCTCGAACGCGCTGAGGACCCTCTCTCGTGATGTCATCTCATTTCTCCTCCGCCGCGCCGCTGCACGACTCCCGTTTCACGAGCTGCTCTTTCACCTTGAGCACGTGCACCTCCTCGTGATCGTGACGGAAGCGCTCCAGCATGAGATTCGCGGCTATCCTGCCCAGAAGCGAGGTGTTGATGCGCATGGTGGTGATCTGGGGCTGGCCCGGCAGACTGTAGTCCAGGACGTCTCCCGGGGCGATGAGGGAAACGTCCTGCGGGACGCGAAGGCCCAGCTCCCGCAACGCGCTGATGACGTACAGCCCCAGGTAGTCGTCATGCGCGAACACCGCCGTCGGTCTGCCGGGCCTCGTGAACAGGGAGCCCAGCCGCTTCACCAGGCGCCCGCTGTCCATGAACGCGATAGTGATTCGCTGATCAGGAGAAAACACGAGCTGGTTCTCATCCAGGGCTTTCTTGAAGCCGACGAACCTGTCTGCCATCAGCGCCGGCATATCGGGACGCTCATACTCCACGAACGCGATCGACCGGTGTCCGAGGGAAACGAGGTACTGGGTACCCTCGTACGCGCCCTGGAAGTCATCAACGCACACAGAGTAGTGCCGGTCCTGGAAATTGCTGTTGTTGACCGTCACAAGGAGGATTCCTCGCCGCTCCAGGTCCTCGAAGAGCTTCTCGTCCCCGAACTGCACCGAAAAGACCGCGGAGAGGCCGTGCCCTTCGACGATGCGCAGGGGCTCCTGCGCGCTTGTCAGCACGCTGACGGGAATCATGACCGGGGCGTATCCCTCGCGAAGCATCGCCCGTTCGAGCTCCAGCAGGATGGGCCTCATGAAGTTCCATTCGTGGCTGCGATCATCGAGGTGGAAGATGCCGACCAGGCCCTGCGCGCTCGAGGGCCTGACCCTCTGGCCTGCGCGCACTCGGTATCCGAGCTGGTCCGCGACCGCCTGGATCTTCTCGCGCACTTCAACGGATATTCTCCCCTTGCCCGAAAGAGCGAGAGAGGCTGTGGCAAGGGATACACCAACGCGTTGGGCTACATCCTGCAATCTGGCGCCAGCCATATCTATCCTCTGAAATGCTAAAATTTTATCTTATTTAACCAAAAGAATATGGAGATTGTCAAGGGCTCTTGAGCCAGAAATAACTCCCAGAGCTGGGTGGAAGCGTGATAAAAGTTGGTCAATGAAGTTTTTCTTCCTTGACAGCAGCTTCGGAGTCTGATAAAAACAGATAAAAGTACCATTTGGTAAGTGTCGAGCAAATCCGATTTGAGCAAGGGAGGTCTTTATGAGGAACAGGAAGAAGCTCGTTCTCCTCCTTCTCCTGCCGGTGCTTCTTTTGGTCGGCATCTCATTCGCTGGCGCACAAAACCTGATCCTGATGCACGACAAGGGAGGAAACCCCAACTATCAGCCATTCTTCGAGAAGGTCGGACAGGAGGCAAAGGATGCGGTCGGAGTCGGAGTTCACGCCGACCCCCTATCCGGACACCAGCACCTACATCGCCGCGGTGCGCGCCGCTCTTCCCACGGACAAGGCCCCTGACCTCTTCACGTGGTGGTCCACGTACAGGATGAAGGACCTGATCGACCAGGGACTGGTCGCCGACATCACCGATCTGTGGGACAAGCACAAGGCGGAGTATCCCAAGGGAGTTCGGGACGCCTTCACGTTCAACGGAAAGGTCTACGGCTTCTGTGATGTCGTGGAGTACTGGGGCGTCTGGTACAACAAGGCAGTTTTCGCCAAGTACAACCTTTCGGTCCCCACCACCTGGCAGCAATTCCTGGCCGTCTGCGATACGCTGAAGAAGAACGGCGTCACGCCCCTGGCCCAGACGGTGCAGGGCAGGTGGCCCACCTTCATCATGTTCGAGGAGATGGTGGCCCGCCAGGACCCGCAGCTGTACGTGGACCTGTGCGACGGGAAAGTCAAGTACACCGACCCGCGCGTGAAGCAGGCCTTCGCGGTGTGGGCGGACCTGATCAACAAGGGCTATTTCACGGATCCTTCCACCGATCTGTTCTCTGACGTACCCCGCCTGTTCAACAGCGGGGAGGTTGCCATGGTCCCCTGCGGCTCCTGGTACCTCACCGTGCTCACCGGCAACGGCGTGCCGGAAGACAATGCGGACATCTTCATCATGCCGCCGGTCAACCCGAAGGCAGGGAAAGTCGTGATCCTGGAGGCCAGCCCCATTCTCATCGGCGCCAAGGCCCCGAACCTCGCAGAGGCCATGAAGGTTGCCGACTGGTGGATGGGCCCCGAAGGCAACGCAGCGTTCGCAAAGCTGGTGAACCAGTTCCCGCCCAACTCCAAGGCGGACGCGAGCTTCCTGCCCGGCGTCGAAGGTGGCCTTGAAGCAGAAGATCGTCTCGGAGAACTACCGGGTCCTCAACCGGTACTGGGAGGCGACACCGACTCCCATCTGCGAGAAAGCGGTGGACAAGTTTGCGGAGTTCATCCTGAAGCCGAGCTCTGTCAACACGGTGCTGGCGGATCTGGACAAGATTGCCGCCGACTACTGGGCAAAGAACAAGTAGAGGAATAGGATCTGACTCATCCAACGGGGCCCCAGGCGCTCACCATCGCCCGCGGCGCCCCGTCATTCATTTCGTGGAGGACTCCCTGAAACCCAAGGAAGCAGCAATCAGCTATCTGTTCATCCTCCCTGCGTTTGTCCTGGTGGTGGTCCTCCTCATCGTCCCGATGCTCCAGAACATCTATTACAGCTTCTTCGACTGGGACGGGCTCGCAAAGCCCGTTTTCGCGGGCATCAGGAACTTCACGGCGCTTTTCAGTGACAGTGTTCTTGCCGGCTCCATGCTGAACACGGTGATCTGGGTTGCTTTTACCCTGGTGTTCCCTGTCATGGGAGGGCTGCTTGTCGCCGTATTCGTTACCGGCCTGCGGGCGGAGAACTTCTTCAAGTCGATATTCTTCATCCCTCTCACCATCTCGTTCGTCGCCACGGGAACCATCTGGACGTACATGTTCAGCCGGGAGCTCGGCGTCCTCAACGGGATGTTCCGCCTCCTCGGTCTTCCCATCAAGCTCTCCTGGCTGACGAGCGTGCCGCTCAACACCTTCTCCATGCTGGTCTCCTGGACCTGGCAGCAGCTGGGGACGAACATGGTGATGTTCCTGATGGGCCTTTCCACCATCCCCACTGACCCCATAGAAGCCTGCCTGATGGATGGGGCAAGCGGGTGGCAGACCTTCGTGCACGTGAAGTTCCCCATGCTTGCGCCCATCACCACCGTGGTGATCACCATGGCCATGGTGAACGGGTTCAAGGTTTTCGACATCATTTACGTGATGACTCGCGGCGGTCCCTACCAGTCCTCCGAGACTCTCGCGGTGTCGATGTTCCGTGAGACGTTCACCCTTTTCCACATGGGCTACGGCGCGGCCATTGCCGTCCTTCTCTCCGTCATCGTGATTGTCATCTCCGCTGCATACATCAGGCGCATGACGCGCCGCGACCTCCTGTACTATTGAGAGAACACGCGTGAGGAATCGTATGACCATCGCAAGGGCCGTGCGGAAGGCACCGATCTATCTCGTGCTCGGGGTGTTGTGTGTTCTCTGGCTCATCCCGGTGCTGAGCACGCTCGTGGTCTCCCTCAAGAGCCCGCAGGAGTTCGTGACGCAGAAGTTCTACCAGCTCCCGGGGCGCATTTACCTGCTCTCCAACCTCCAGAAGGTGCTGTCCGAGTACCGGCTGAACGCCCATTTCGTCAACTCTCTGCTCTATGCGGTTGCAGGCGGGGCCGTGACCATCATCACGGCTTCCATGGCCGGCTACAGCATTGTACGGCTGCGCCCGAAGTTCAATTTCCTTCTTTTTCTCATCATCTACAGCGGGACGCTTTTCCCGTTCCAGATGTACCTCATTCCCGTGTACCGCCTTTTCAACGTGCTCGGGCTCTACGACACGCGAACAGGAATGATCCTGATCTACTCTGCAATCTGCATACCGTTCAGCCTCTTTGTGTACCGCGGCTTCTACACCACGATCCCCCGCGAGATCGAGGAGGCGGCGCGGCTTGACGGGTGCGGCCCGGTGCGTTCTTTCGTCTCGATCTTCCTCCCCCAGTCCCTGCCGCCCACCGCCGTGGTGGCCCTCTTCCAGATGACATGGATTTGGAATGACCTGCTGTTCGGAATGGTGTTGTCACGCACACAGCACGTGCGGCCCATCATGGTAGCGCTGGCAACGATGACCGGCTATGGCGGCGGCAACATTCCCTGGATCATGACGGGGGTGATCTTCACGTCCGTGCCGACCGTCGTGCTCTTCGTCCTTCTTCGCAGGTTCTTCATCCAGGGAATGAGCCTGTCCGTCGCGTCCAAATGAGGCCGCGCTCGCCGGCGCCCGGCTATTCCCGCGGGGCGCTGACGTAGTAACGGACCAGCTTCTCCAGGCTGGCCGCGTCCTGCTCGGTAACCCCGCGGACCTTCCCTCCCATCAGGTGCCATAGGGGGTCATTTCTCGCCCAGCGCACGTCAAGCAGGATTCGAAAGGGCTCGATTGTCGGCTCATGGACCGGGATGATCTGAACAGTCACGGTCTGCCCTTCCTTCACGGGAACAGGATCCATGAAAGCAACCTGGCACCCTGAAGCGCTCAGGTCCCGGAGATAGCCGGGCGTCTGCGAACCTGGAAAAACTGCCTTGGCATGCGTTGTTGCTCTCTCGTCCCGGCGTTGCTCAGCGCTCATCCGCGGCCTCCCCTGGTGTCGGCTTCCCTGGTCCGCAAATGCACTTTGTCCCTTTCAAAAACGCAGACAATATTGGATAATTGGCGCATGGTATATTGTTACGCGGAGTTGCGCAACTACAGGCAGCTCACGCGCCTGCGGGCCTCCAGTCTCCCCGGTGTCGAATCGGGCCTTGCGGGCTCCCTCGGATCGCGAAAAACCTCATTGATTTCACTTGGGCAGGGCGCGTGGCTGGTCGAGCTGGGCGCCGAAGCCGATCTGGATGCCAGCGGAGTCGCCGCCGCCATGCTCAGGGTCCTCGATTTCCTCGAGGCTCGTCGCCAGGAGCTTTTCGGCTTTGCCCTCCTGGTGACCAGCCTGCCGGGGGGAGCACCCGCGCACATTGGGGAGCGGCTGCGAGGGGTGCTCCTCGGCGCGGAGCGGGAAGAAGGTCTGTGGTGCACCCCTGAGTGCGTGAAGCTCCTCGCGGAGTTCCTCGCGTTCGACCGCGGCGCGGAGCTGTGGCGGGTCACCGGCCCGAACCAGACCCCGGAGCCGGAGCTTGCGATCTCCGAGCAGCCGCGGCCCTGGATCCGCGAAGCTCTTGTCGCCCGGGCCCTCGACATCATCTCCTATCGGTTGAACACGGGAGATTCCAGGGAGATCCTCCATCTCCACGGCCCGCCCGGGGTTGGAAAGACCGCGCTCCTGCGGGAGGCTGCCACGCGCCTCATGGGCGGGGGCCGCGAAATGGCGGTCCTCCGACCCCACACGCTCTTCAAACGACGATCCCCCCTGCATCCTTTCCTCAACAGCCTCTCCGCGCCGCTTCTGGCCGCGGCGCCCCGCTACCTTGCCGGTGTGGAACGCGCTGCCTGGGCGGAGGTCGCGAGTCTCCTCACATGGCTCCTGGGCCCGGAAAGCCGGGAGCTGCATCCTGATCACGTGATGGAAGACTTCCTCATCGGCTACCGGCTGTGCCTCACGGCCTGGGTCCGCATGGCGGAGGAAAAACGGCTGCCTGCGCTTTTTCTCTGTGATGGGGTCGACAGCTATCACCCCGAGGCGAGGCGGATCGCCGCAACCCTGGTGAACGATTTTCTCAGCCTTGCTGATTTCGTTCCCGTTGTCTCTTCCACCGAAGAATCACTGCCGGAAGAGCTCTCGGGGATCAGCGTGCGGTCCCTGTACGTGCATCCCCTGGGCAAGCGAGAGCTTCGCTCACTCTGCGAGCATTTCTACCCGGGGCTTGCGCTTCCCGAGTCCCTGCTGCGCCGGCTTCGCCGGCGATCGGGCGGCGTGTACACCTCCGTCGTATCGTACCTGCAGTACCTCCACCGCGCGGGATTCATTCGCTTCGCCGCGGAGCGCCACGAGTGGCTCCCCGTAGCCTCCGATGATTCGAGCCTTCCCGCCAACCCGCTGTCCGCCTCCTGGTATCTCATCCGAACGCTGCCCCCGGAGTCCTTTCTTCTCCTGTATGCAGTCTCCCTGGCCGGCGGCCTGCTGGACCGCCGTGGTTTCCTCGCTTTCCTGTCGGAGGCCGGCTTCGAGCAGAGATCAGTGGAAAGGACCCTGTCGGGCCTCGCCATGGCCGGCCTGGTTGCAGATGAAGACACCCTGATCCCCCGGTTTCCCGTTCTCCGGCGCAAGCTGGAAGAGCAGCTCGGCGTCGAGGGGACCGCGCTGCGGGACCGCTTCCTTTCCCACATGTGCGCTCTGTGGGACGCGGGCAAGTATCCCCATGCGGTTCTTCTCTTCACGTTCCTTGCGAGGAACAACCGCACCGACCTTGCGCTGAAAGTCCTGCCGGAAATCATCCGGCGCAAGCTGGAGGAAGGAGACATTGCCGGCGCGCGCACCTTCTGCGATCCGTCAAAGCTCGAGTTTTCCGCGGAGCCGACTCCTTCCCAACGGGAGCAGATCAAGGCGCTCATGGCAACGGGGAGGCTGCGCGCGGCTCTCTTCGAAGGGGACCGGGAGGCCGCTGACACGGCCCGGCCGGAGGTGGTGGAGGTTACCCGGTCGAGCTGCGGCCAGGACCTGCTGGGGGAGGCATGGGTGGAGCTCGCCAAGCAATCGCTCCGCCGCGGGGACTCCCCGGTGTCCCTCGAAGAGGCGAAGCGCGCCCTTCTCCTCTTCCAGGACCAGCACCAGGGACGCTCCGCCCGCGCCGAAGCCGGAGAGCGCGCATCATACCTCTGGCTCGGGGTGACAATGCTCGCTGACGGCAAGCTGAGTGAAGCGGCTGAGTACATCGGTCTTTCCGAGAGATTGTGTCGGGAAGCGGGCAGCCCGGCCGGCGCCCTCCTGGCGTGCACCCACCTTGCGGCGGCGCTGTTCATCAGCGGGCGCTTCACGCAGTGCCTTGCCGCAATCGAGCGCGGCAGGGCGGACGCCCGCGCCATAGACAGGAGGGAGGCAGAGCTGTTCCTCCTGTTCCTCAAGGCCCGCACCCAGTTCCAGCTCGGCGCGCATGAGGACTCCTGCGTCATCCTGGAGACGTGCCTTGGCCTGGCCACGCTCTACTCCGTGGAGGCGGCAATCCCCGTGCTTCACGCCTGGCTGGGAAGAGGGGCGCTCTACAAGGGGGAGTTGGACCACGGCCTGCGTCTCCTGACGCAGATGGAGCCGAGCAGGGAAGTGCTCTTCTTCCTTGCTGAGGGATGCTTCTTCTCCGACGAGCTGGACAGTGCCTCGGAGCACCTGGACCGCGCCCTCGCCATTCCGACGGAGTTTCACTTTCCACCTGCCGAGGCTCCATCCTGGTCTGACGGTTTTGCTTCCATAGAGGGGAGGTGCTTCCGCTTGAGCCGGGGCGACGCGTTCGTGCGCCGCAGCCTGTCGGCCCTGCGCGCATTCCTGCTGGGGCTCCGCGGAGCTCCCCAGGAAGGAATTCCAGAGCTGCACAAGCTCACGCGTTCGGAGAGATCCGTCGAAGAGGATCCCAACGGCTACTGGTACAATTATCTCTACTCGGTCATCCTCCCCGAAGCGGGCGGAGAAGAGATGGATGACAAGGAAACCGTCCTCGGCAAA
The DNA here is from genome assembly GCA_963745235.1 of uncultured Spirochaetota bacterium. GTDB lineage: Bacteria > Spirochaetota > Spirochaetia > SZUA-6 > Fen-1364 > Fen-1364. The sequence continues at coordinate 21,304 of CAVUXE010000073.1, forward strand.
GCCCTGAAGAGCCTGCAGGAAAGGGCAAGCCGCATCGACGCGCCTTCGGAGAGGAGCTCCTTCCTGTCGCAAAACAGGTGGAACCGCAGGATCATGGACGAGGCCCGGGAGAGGAAGCTCGTTTGACGGCGCCGCAGGGCGGACCCGGCAGCCCCGCTGCAGACCCCGCTGCTGTTGACGAGCCCTGCCAACTCCCCGTATACTCTACTCTGCGATTTTCCTTGGGAGGGGAACATGGCAGAACAGCTCATTGTCAAAAATCTGCCCTTTATCAAGGTCCTCCCGGCCTGGGCCCAGGAGCTTTCTTACAAGTATTGCTCGAAAACCGCGAACCTCTATATCCTTTCCGGTAATATCCGCGACTTCCTCCCGCACAAGATGAAAGAGGGGGAGTTCAACTTCGTCAAGATCCAGGACTACGTCTCCGAGGTGTTGTTCGGCAACCGGGACATCATCGTTTTCTACGACAGATCCTCCGGGGTGAGCTTCTGCACGCCTGACATGAAGAAAGACTATCTCGCCAAGATGCAGCAGCTCACGCCGCACGCCACGCCGGGGAACCTGCTCACCAGGAACCCCATCAAGGCCCTTTCCCAGCTGGAGAAATACTTCTACGCGAACATCTCGCACAACAAGCGCATCGTCCTGATCGTTGATTATGCCGAGACGGTTGTTCCGAACACCGACATCTCGCGGTATACGGATGAAGACAGGTATTGCCTCGTAACGCTCAACCGCTGGGCCAACGACCCTATCTTCACCCAAGGTGATGTTTCCATTCTTCTCCTGACGGAAAACCTTGCTGACCTGAATCCCACCATCGTCCGCTCCCCCGGGGCCATCAAGGTGAACATCCCCATCCCTGACGAGACGGTGCGCGCGAGCTTCCTCAGCTTCCTGGACGGCAAAGGGAAGCTGCTTCTGGAGGAGCGCCTGAGCGTCCAGGAGTTCGCAGCAATCACAAGCGGCTTGAACCTCGTGAACCTCAACCAGCTGGCAGCGGAGAGCTTCCAGGAGGACCGCGAAATAAGTCTCACGTATCTCAAGGAAAAAAAGAAGCAGATCATCGAGGCGGAGGCGGTCGGGCTGCTCGAGTTCATAGAAAGCGAGCACGAGCTGGCTGCTGTCTCCGGCCATGACTTCGTGAAGAAGCGATTTCGCAGCGCCGCCAAAGCGATCCGTGAAGGGCGTTTCGACGTCCTGCCCATGGGGTACCTCATCTCGGGACCCGTGGGAACGGGCAAGAGCTTCATGGTCGCGGCATTTACCGGGGAGATCGGCATCCCCATCGTGAAGTTCCGCAATTTCCGCTCCAAGTGGCAGGGAGTGACCGAGTCAAATCTGGAGAAGATCCTCAACATCTTGAAGGCCATGGCGCCGGTCGGCGTCATGATAGACGAGGCGGATGCGTTTCTCGGGGACCGGAACCAGGACGGGGACTCGGGCACGAGCAACCGGATCTTTGCGCAGATAGCATCGTTCATGGGCAACACCGAGTATCGCGGCAAGATCATCTGGTTCCTCATCACCTGCCGTCCTGACCTTCTCCCCATCGACCTCAAGCGCCAGGGCCGGGCGGAGGAGCACCTTGCGCTGTTCTATCCCGAGACGATCGAGGAAAAGGAAGACCTCTTCACGACGCTCGTGAAAAAGCTGTCCCTGAGGATCCAGAAAGTGAACGTCGCGGAGCTTTTCCGCAGGTACAAGTACGAGTTCTCCGGCGCGGACCTGGAGTCGGTGCTCATCCGCGCGAAATTCCTGTCCGCGATGAACAATCATGTCTTCATCACGAAGACCGACCTGGAGGAAACGATCCAGGACTTCATGCCTCCGGCATATCCGCACGAGATCGAGCTGCAGAACCTGGTTGCCGTCCTGGAGTGCACCAGCAGAGAGATGGTTCCCCGGCGTTTCCGCGAGATGACGCGGGACAGGCTGGTGAGCGAAATCAAACAGCTGAAGGTGCTTCTGCACGAGAGAGAGTAGTCCACGCATCGAGCACGTCTGTTGCGGGCTCCGCTTCGACTTGATTTTCCTCCTGCCATCACTACAATTGGGTTGTGGAAAGTCACCGCAGAGTGCAGATTGCGCGAAAAACGCGCGAAACTGATGTTTCAATCACCCTGGATCCAGACGCCAGCGCCGGTGGGCAGGTGCGGACCGGCCTGCCTTTCTTCGACCACCTCCTCGGCAGCATGGCCTTTCACGGCAGGTTTTTTCTCGATGTCGGCGCCCAGGGTGACCTGGAGGTTGATGCACACCACCTTGTCGAAGATGTCGGCCTTGTCCTCGGCCAGGCCTTCTCCGCCGTCCTCGCCAAGAGCGGCCAGGTGCGACGGTTCGCTCATCAGGTCATCCCGATGGATGAGGCGCTGGCCCAGGTCACCATGGACGTGTGCGGCAGGCCAACCCTCGTGTGGCGTGTCCGCCTGCCCCAACCGCAGGCGGGGACCTTCGACCTGTCGCTCCTGCGGGAGTTTTTCGACGGGCTGACGGCCCAGGCGCGTATCAGTCTCCACGTTGATGCGCGGAGAGGCCGCAACAGCCACCACATCGTCGAGGCAGTGTTCAAAGCCCTCGGGAAGGCGCTTCACGAATCGTACGCCCCCGCCGAAGATGAAATGTCATCCAAGGGACAGATCGGATAGGGGGGTTGCTATTTACTCCTGTGGCCCAATCAGGTATCTTGAAATTACAGGAAGTGTTGTCAACGTATGAGCGCCCAGGATGTCCTGAAAAAGTTGCCATCAGGGGGTTTCCTCAAGACAACTCAGGAAACAAGCACACGGCTCACAAAGGAGCAGAGGGCTGCGCTCATCCGCAAAGGCAACGAGCTCTTCAACAAGGGGGACGTGGACCTCGCGCAGAGGATCTTTATTACGACGAAATACTCCGATGGTCTGATCAGGATCGGGGACCGCCACGCGGACGGAGGAAAGCCGCTGGAGGCTCTGCGCGCATACTGGCTCGCTCCGTGTCCTGAGAAGGCCGCGGTTCTGATTGAAAGAATTGCGAAGGTGATGAAACAATGGCTGTCAGAGGGGAAGAAAGCGGGTACGACGTGAGCAGTGAGAACAGAATGTCGGAACCCATTCAGGTATCGATTTCCGAGCTGTCCAAGCGGGGCTACCAGCTCCTCAAGGAAGACCATATCGCGGAGGCAGAAGAGAACTTCCGCCGCATCCTGGAAGTAGAGCCTCAGAACAACTACGCGCTTGTCGGCATGGGAGATGCGGCGCGCAAGCGCAAGTCGTACCATGAAGCCATCCGCTACTACGAGGAGTGCCTGGGCTATCACGTCGGCAACAAGTATGCGCTCGTCGGCCTGGCGGACAGCTACCGCTCGCTGAAGCAGTTCCACCGGGCAATCGAGATCTGGGAGAAGTACCTCGCGCAGGGAGACAGCGACGTGACTGTCCTGACGCGCATCGCGGATGCGTATCGCAAGGTCCTGGACTTCAACCGATCCAAGGAAATCTACCACAAGATCCTGGAGATAGATCCCGGCAACCCGTACGCCCTCACCGGCCTGGGCTATCTGCACTTCGACCTGAAAGAGTACCGGGAAGCGCTCACGTACTGGGAGCGCATGCATGAGAAGGACCCGAAGAACATCTGGGTCCTCACCTCTATTGGCAACTGCTATCGCAAGCTCAAGACCTATGAAAAAGGGATTCCCTATTTCAAGAAGGCGCTGGAGATCCAGCCCAACAACTTCTACGCCCTTTTCGGGCTCGCTGACTGCTACCGGGGCATGAATGACCCGCAGGAGTCGCTCTTCTACTGGCAGAAGATCCTGGCGGCGGACCCGGACAACAAGGTCATCCTCACGCGGATCGGGGATTCCTACCGGGCCATGAACGACCTGGACACCGCGCGGGACTTCTACAGCAAGGCGCTGAACATCGAGTTCGACAGCTACGCCGTTCTCGGTCTTGCCCTCATCAACAAGGAGAGGGGCAATTACCTGGAGGCAATCGAGAGCCTCTCCGGCCTCCTCGTCAACGACGCCAAGAACCCCCGGCTCTACCTGGAGATCGCCCAGTCCTGGCTCGCCCTGGACAAGAAAGACAAGGCGTTGGAGGTGCTCACCCGCGCGCAACGCATGGGCGTGAAGAACCTCGGGGTGGCCGAGCTGCTGGAGAAGCTGCAGAAGACGCCCTAGCCAGGGAAGGCGAGGGCGAGCGAGTGCAGGGATGCACGGGAGCGAGCCCCTAGCACGGGCGAGCGAGCGCAGGGATGCCCCTATGAAGCTCATGGAAGGCAAGACAGCACTGATAACAGGCCCCACGTCCGGGATCGGACGGGAGATCGCTATCGGCCTCGCGAGGCTCGGGGCGAGCCTCGTGCTGGCCTGTAGAGACACCGCCGCTGGTGACCGGATGGCAAAAGATCTCATGGCCTCCGGGGCCGGCTCCGTCCTCGTGGTGCAGGTTGATGTCGCAAGCCGAGAGTCAATCGGAGAGCTTGCAAAGCGGATCCTCGAACGGTATGCCCGGCTCGATGTGCTGGTCAACAACGCTGCGGTGAGCCGAGGGTCCCAGCCGCGGGCGGAGAACGCGGACGGGATCGAGCTGACCTTTGCAACGAACGTTCTCGGCTACTTCCTGACCACGCGCAGCCTGCTTCATCGACTGCGCGAAAGCGCCCCCGCGCGGATTGTCAACGTCGCCTCCACTTTTGCCAGCGACCTCGACATGGAGGACCTGCAGTTCAAGCGCCGACCCTTTGAAAGCATGAAGGCTTATGCCCAGTCCAAGGCGTGCGACAGGCTGCTCACGTGGGCCTTTGCCGGCAGGCTCGAAGGCAGCGGCGTCACGGCCAACGCGATGGCGCCCGGGCTGATTGCCGACACCGGCCTGTATCGCAACACGCCGCAGGACGTGATGGTCAGGCTGCGCCAGCGGGGAGGGGGTCGAACCGCTGCTGAGGGGGCGGACACCGCGGTGTGGCTTGCAAGCAGCCCGGATATCGAAGGGGTGAGCGGGAAGTTGTTCGAGAACAGGAAAGAAATCCCGTGCTCGTTCAGGAACCGGGACGTCGAAGAGCGTCTCTGGATGATCTGCGAGAGTCTTGCCGGCTGAGCCCGGGGGTCAGTTCTCCAGTATCGCCCGAATCCTGCGGACACCCGCGGAAGATGACTGCTCTTTCTGGATCACGAACCTGCCCAGCGCGCCCGTGTGCTCCACGTGGGGACCGCCGCAGACTTCCTTGGAGAAATCCCCGATCGAGTAGACCTTGACTTTCTCCTGGTATTTCTCTCCGAACAGGGCAATTGCCCCGCCGGCCCGTGCCTGCTCCAGCGTCATGACCTCCATGCTCACGGGCAGGTCCCTCTTGATCTGCTCGTTGACAATGGCTTCGACTTTCCGGATCTGTTCCTCCGTCATGGGTTGCGGGTGCGAAAAATCGAAGCGAAGCCTCTCCACGGTGATATTGGAGCCTTTCTGCCCCACGTGAGGGCCAAGCACCGTGCGCAGAGCCTGGTGCAGCAGGTGCGTGGCCGTATGCAGCTTCGTCGTCATCTCCGAGTGGTCCGCAAGCCCTCCTTTGAAGATCTTCTCCGCCCCCGCTTTTGACAGCTCCTGGTGCTTCTGGAACGCCTCGTCGAAGCCCGCGCGATCCACGCCCATGGCGTGCTCGCGCGCCAGCTCTTCCGTGATTTCGATGGGAAAGCCGTATGTATCATACAGCCGGAAAGCGACGCGCCCGGGGATGATCTTCTGCGGATTCTTCATGAGGTTGGGGAGAAGCTTCTCGAACTCGTGCTCCCCCTTCTGGAGAGTCTCGGAGAATCGTTCCTCCTCGAGGCCCATCTCCTCCGAGATCATGCCCGCCCGCTCGGAGAGCTCGGGATAGGAATCCTTGTAGATGGACACCACCTGCCCCGCCAGCTTTCCCAGGAAGCCTCCCTGGAGGCCCAGCTTGCGGCCGTGGCGGATGCTGCGCCTGATGAGGCGCCGCAGGATGTAGCCCTGGCCGAGGTTGGACGGCTTGACGCCCTTGTCGTCCCCCAGGATGAAGGTTGCCGCGCGCACGTGGTCCGTGATGATCCGAAACGAGGTGTCCGTGGCGGACTCCGAGCCGTAGCGCCTGCCCGTGACCTCCATGAGGCGCTCGATCACGGGCCAGAACAGCTCCGTCTCGAAAACTGTCTTCTTGCCCTGGAGCATGGCGATTGTGCGGTCCACCCCCATGCCAGTGTCCACGGTCTTCTGCGCCAAAGGGGGGTACTTTCCGTCCGCGGTCTTGTTGTACTGCATGAACACGTCGTTCCAGACCTCGAAGTACTTTCCGCAGTGGCACCCCGGTTTGCAGTCAGGGCCGCAGGAGGGGAGACCTGTGTCGATGAACATCTCGGTGTCAGGACCGCAGGGTCCCGTCTGCCCGGCAGGGCCCCACCAGTTGTCCTTGCGGGGGAGGAAATGGATGCGGCTCTCGGGAATCCCGACCGCCTTCCAGACGCCGGCCGCCTCATGGTCGGGAGGCACCTCGGAGTCCCCCGCGAACACCGTCACGGAAAGGACGTCGGGAGAAAACCCGAGCCACTTCGGGGAGGTGAGAAACTCGAAGGAAAACCGGATGGCATCATCCTTGAAATAGTCTCCCAGCGACCAGTTTCCCAGCATCTCGAAGAACGTCAGGTGCGACGGATCCCCGACCTCTTCGATATCGTCCGTGCGGATGCATTTCTGGACGTCCACGAGACGCTTGCCCGGCGGGGTGCGGCTCTCCCAGGATGTAGGGGACGAGGGGATGCATGCCCGCCGTGGTGAAAAGGACGGTCGGGTCGTTTTCCGGGATGAGAGACTTGCCCGATATCTCCGCGTGCCCTTTTTCCTTGAAGAAGGCGATGTACGTGCGTTTCAGGTCGCTGCCGGTCATGGCAGCTAAAGTAAGGGAAGCGGTGGGGGGTGTCAAGGATAGTTGGAAAATGGTAGAAGAAGGGCACATGACGCGACGTCCCATGCTCATCATCGCCTGCTATGCAACGATCTACGTCGTGTGGGGCTCCACGTACTTCTTCATCCGACGGTCGGTTTCCTCCCTGCCCTGGTCATGGGTCCTTGCGATCCGGTGGACCATCGGCGGCGCCCTGCTGCTGGGAGCATCCCTGGCTCGCGGGCGGCGGCCCCAACTGCCGTCGCGCCGCGAAGTGGCGGCCTCGATCTCCCTCGGGGTGCTCCTTCTCCTTGTGGGCAACGGCGGCATCACCATCGCGGAGAAGAACCTGGACAGCTACATCGCCGCGCTGATCGCCTCATCCACGCCCATCGTCGTTGCACTGTTCGATGGCCTCGTGCTCGGGAAGCGCCTGACGCTGTCCCGCCTCCTGGGGATTGCACTCGGCTTTTCCGGCGTTGCGCTCCTCCTCTACAACGGGCACTCAGTGGGGAGCAGCCTGAGCCCGGCTCTCCTCATCGGGCTCCTTGGCGTCGCCGGCTGGGGCCTCGCGACCAGCCTTGCCCACCGGGTCCCCGTCCATGGCGACACCACGGTGAACAGCGGCATGCAGATGATGTTCGTCGGGATCGTCACCCTGCTGGGAAGCCTCCTCTTCGGTCCACCGCCTGCAAGAGTCTTCGCGGCGGTTTCCCCTTCCTCCGTGTTCGGGGTGCTCTATCTCGCAATCGTCGGATCTCTCGCCTTCAGCGCGTACACCTTCCTCGTGGCAAACGAGCCGGCGGAGCGCGTGGTGAGCTACGCCCTGGTGAATCCCGTCATTGCGCTCCTCATCGGCCTGGGTTTCGGCGGTGAGTCGCCCACTCCGTTGCTCCCCCTGGGGCTGCCGCTCATCCTGGTGGGCGTGGCGTTCATGTTCTACGGGGAGAAAGCGATCAGGCGGCTGCGATGCGGCCCAGCCGGGGACGGAATAACGCGCTGCGGGCGCCCGTGCGTCCGCGCACTTCTGGTTCTCTGCATCCTTGTCATCTCGAGCGCGGCTCCCTTCTGGCTTCCGTGGCCTGCGCTCGAAAAGTTCCTTCGTGACCCGTCCGGCGCGCGCATCACCGACCGGGACGGAAGGCTCCTGTCCGTCGTTGCCGGCGCAGACGGAAGCTTCCGGGAGACCCTTGCGTTCGACGACATTCCGCAAACCTGCCGCGAGCTCTTCGTGCGCCTGGAAGACGAGCGGTTCTTCTCTCATCCCGGCGTGGATCCCCTCGCGGTCTTTCGGGCGCTGGATGCTCTTCTGCGCGGAGGCCCCCGCTCGGGGGCTTCCACGATCACCATGCAGCTTGCCCGCATCGTGTCGCCTCACCAGCGCAGCCTTGCCGGCAAGGTCGTGGAGGCCTTCCGGGCCCTGCAGCTCGAGTCCCGTCTCACGAAGGACCACATCCTTTTCCTCTACCTGAGCTCGCTGCCATTCGGCAGGAATGCGAGGGGAGTCGGCGCGGCCGCGTGGACGTACTTCGGCGCGGACCTGGCCGCCCTGAGCCCGGCCCAGCTTCTCGTGCTCGGGATCATCCCCCGAAACCCGACTTTCTATGATCCCTTCGACGACCCTGGGGAGGTCATCAGCGCCGCCGCGGAAGCTTCCCAGGCCAAGGGGCTGGGAATCAGCATGGATGAGATCAGGCGCGCCGTGATGTCGGCAAAGTCCGCCCGGCCTCCGGCAGGCGCCCCTCACTTTTCCAGGTACGTTGCGGAACGCCTGCGCAGGGGGCAATTGCACGCCGACCAGGGAGAGTTGCGAACCACGCTCGACGGCGGGTTGAACTCCTTCATCCAGCAGCGTGTGAGGTTCTACCTGGATCGATATGCCCCAGCACGGGTGACCAACGCCGCGGTGGTTGTCATCGACAACGCACGCGGGGCTGTTCTGGGGTGGGTCGGGTCGGGGGACTTTTCCGACGCCTCCAGGTCGGGACAGGTGGACGGCGTCCTGATCAGGCGGCAGAGCGCGTCAACGCTCAAGCCGTTTCTCTATGCCCAGGCGATAGAAACCGGCTGGACAGCGGCGACCCTGCTTCCCGACAGCCCCATGGAGTTTGCCTCGAGAGCGGAGGAGACTTATCGTCCCTCCAATTTCGACAGGCGCAGCCACGGCGTGGTGCGCCTTCGCACGGCCCTGGCAAGCTCGTTGAACGTCCCCGCGGTCTACACCTTGTCACGGCTCGGTCTCTCCCCGTTCATTGCTCTCCTGAAGGGCCTCGGATTTGCGCTGCCCGGCGATGCCGCCTCACGCTACGGCCTGGGCATGGCCATCGGCAACGCGGAGGTCTCCCTCCTGGAGCTCACCCGCGCTTTCAGCGTGTTCCCGCGCGGGGGTACTCTCCCCGAGCTCCTCCTTGCGCGGGGTCAGGCCCGCGGCGAAAGAAGGATCTATTCTCCGTTCACCGCCTGGCTGATCTGCAACATCCTCTCTGACCCGTCAGCACGCGCCACGGGGTTCGGAACCAGGACGTATTTCCGCACCCCCTTTCCTGCCATGTTCAAGTCCGGCACATCGAGTGAGTTCACCAACCTGTGGTGCCTTGGCGCCACGCCGCGCTATACGGTGGGCGCGTGGGCAGGCAACTTCGACGGCCGCACGGTCATCGACAAGACAGGGAGTATTGTGCCGACCCAGCTCGTGGTGGACGTGCTGGAGCGGCTGCAGTCCAGCGTGGACGACTTTCGAAAACCAGCCGGGGTGGTGGAAGCCCGGATCGACACGATGACCGGGCAGCGCGCCACACCCCAGAGCCCGGCCACACGCCTCGAGTATTTCCGGGACGCCGAAGAGGTCCCTGAGCCGGATGTGTTTCACTCAAAGGCAGGCAGGCGGGAGTCGCTTCTCCTGGAAAGCCTCCTCGGCAGAGATGAGAAGGTCCGCATCCTGTTCCCGGTGAATGGCCAGGTCTTCTACCTGGATCCCACCGTCTCCTTGTCCGGACAGGCCGTGCCTTTCATGGCCGCCGCGCGCGGGGGTGCCCGGATCTCCGTGTTTGTCGACGGGGTGGAGATGGTACACGATGCCCAGGACCCGTCCCTGTCCATCGCCATGCATCCTGGGAGTCACGTGGTGGTGGCGAAGACGAATGCGGGCAGCGACAGGGCGGTCTTCGAGGTCAAATAGGGGAGGTTCCCGCGTTGACTCCCTTCCCGGAAAATGCTCATCATGGCGCCATGCCGGAAGAGTTTTACTCGGTCCGATCCGGATGCATCTTCCTGAGGGTCAAGGCAAAGCCCGGGGCCCGGGAGGATTCGATTCTCGGCGTGCGAGGTTCCGAGCTGGTGGTCTGCGTTCGCGTTCCGCCGGAAAAAGGCCGGGCAAACACGGAGATTGCCCGGGTGCTGGCAAAGGCGCTCGGGGTGCCCCGTGATGAAGTTGTCCTGAAGGTCGGCGGCTCCTCATCTCACAAGGTGTACACTGTCCCGGTTTCAGCGGCGCCGGTTCTGGGAAAGCTGGTGCCCGCGGTTTGAGGTGCCCGTCGGTCGAAGATCCCCGGCTCATCGCTTCCTCATACGCGCGTTACCTGCACGACGAATCCAGCCTGAAGGCAGGCGTTCCACGAAGAATCCTGTTCCCTTCCACTCTTGCAGAGCTTTCCTCTGCTCTCAGCGAGATGGCGGCGCGCCATGAGCCCGTGACCATTTCCGGTGCGCGAACGGGAATCGTCGGCGGCGCCGTGGTGGCAGGCGGGGAAAACCTCCTCTCCCTGGAGAAGCTCGTCTTTCCGTCGCGCCTTGCGTTCCAGGAACGTTTTGGCGCATGGACCGTGAACGCAGCGCCCGGCATGACCCTCGATGCCCTTCGTGAAGAACTGGAGAAAGCGCCTGGCTCCCCCCTGTTTCCCGTTGACCCGACGGAAGCGGGGGCCAGCCTCGGCGGCATGGTTGCAACGAACGCAAGCGGAGCGCGCACGCTTCTTTATGGACCGACGCGCGCCTGGGTGGCCGGCCTCACGCTTGTCCTTGCCGACGGGACGATCCTGGAGCTTTCCCGCGGTGAAACACGCGCGAGAAGCGGGGAAATCATGGTCCAGGGCCGCCGCTTTCACGTGCCGTCCGTTCGCATCCCGCAGACGAAGCACGCCGTGGGATATCATGCCGGTCCCGATGTTGACGCAATCGACCTCTTCATTGGCGGTGAAGGGACCCTCGCTGTTGTCGCAGGGGTCGAGCTCCTGCTCACCGATGCTCCGCAAGCGGTCTGCGGAGTCGCTGCCTTCCTTCGACCGGGCGGCCGTGTGGAAGAGCTGGTCCGAAGCTTGAAACACGACGAGGTCGTGATCCCGCGAGCCCTCGAGTACATGGATTCGCACTCCATCGCCATCCTCGCGGCCCTTCGCAGGGAAGTCGGCCCCCGAAGCGGCTTGCCGGCGCTCCCGGGGGACGCCGACGGTCTGCTGTATGTCGAGTGCGCCGCGGAGAACGACCGGGAGGCAGGACGACGGCTGCTGAGGATCAGCGAGGTCCTCGCCGCCCACGATGTGCCTGCTGAGCGCACGTGGGCCGCCACCAGCAGAAGCGAGCTGGAAGAAATCCGCGGGATGAGGCATACGCTGCCGGAGAGGATCAACGCGCTGATCCTTCAACGGCGGGAGGAGGTCCCGGGGCTCACGAAGCTTGCCGCGGACTGCGCCGTGCCGGACGAAGCGCTGGACCGGATGATGGCGGAGTATCGATCAGTCCTGGACAACGCCGGTCTGGAGCACGCCGTCTTCGGCCATATTGGAAACGCCCACCTTCACGTCAATATTCTCCCGCGAAACGCGGGGGAGCTTGCGCGGGCAAAAGAAGCAGCGGCCAGCCTGGCTCGCACCGCCGTGGCTCTTGGTGGAAGCGTGTCCGGGGAGCATGGGATCGGAAAGCTGAAAAAAGGGCTGCTGGGCCTGCAGTACACGCCGCAGGAGCTCGACGGGCTTCGGTCCCTGAAAGACCAGCTGGATCCCGCTGGCCTGCTGAATCCGGGGGTGCTGTGGTAGGGCCCCGCGGCCCCGGGCTACGCGGAAGCGGCTGACCGGCTTTCCGCCTTTGCCCCTTTCTTCTTGAACGTGATCCCCTTCGGTCCCTGGTCTATCGTCACCTCGTCCCCCTCCGCCACATCGCCTGCAGAGCATCATCTTTGCCAGCGGGTTCTGCACGAGGTTCTGGATGGTGCGCTTCAGCGGCCGCGCGCCGTACTGGGGATCGTAGCCCGCCTCCGCGAGATAGGCCTTGGCCTTGGGCGTGGCCTCCAGCGTGACCTTCTTCTCCCGCAGCCTGTTCTTCAACAAGCTCGAGCTGGATGTCGACGATCTTCAGGATCTCCGGCTTGCCCAGCCGGTTGAAGAAGATCGTCTCGTCGATGCGGTTGAGGAACTCCGGCTTGAACGTCGCCTTCAGGAGCGCCGCGATCGCCTCCTTCACGTCATCGATCTTCGCCGCGTTCTGGATGAGGTCCCCGCCGATGTTGCTCGTCATGATGATGAGGCAGTTGCGGAAGTCCACCACCCGGCCCTGGCCGTCGGTGAGCCTTCCCTCGTCCAGGAGCTGCAGGAGAACGTTGAAGACGTCCGGGTGCGCCTTCTCGATCTCGTCGAAGAGGATGACCGAGTAGGGCCGGCGGCGCACCGCCTCGGTGAGCTGGCCGCCCTCCTCGTAGCCGACATACCCGGGAGGCGCGCCGATGAGCCGGGAGACGGTGTGCTTCTCCATGTACTCGCTCATGTCGATGCGCGTGATCGCCTTCTCGTCGCTGAAAAGGAAATCCGCCAGGGTCTTGGCAAGCTCCGTCTTGCCGACTCCCGTGGGCCCGAGGAACAGGAACGTGCCCATGGGCCGGGCGATGTCGGAAAGCCCCGACTTGTTGCGCCGGATGGCATCCGCCACCGCCATGATGGCCTCCTTCTGCCCGACCACGCGGCGGGAGAGGATTTCCTCCAGCTTCAGGAGCTTCGTCTTCTCCGAGGCGAGCATCTTGGAGACGGGGATGCCCGTCCAGTTGGAGACGATGCGGGCGATGTCCTCCTCCGAGACCTCCTCCCGCAGCAGGCGCGTCTCCCCGTGCAGGTCTTCTCCAGCTCCTTGCTCTTCGCGTCCAGCTGCCTCTGCGATCTCGGGGATCCGGCCGTGCTTGATCTCCGCCGCCTTGCTGAGGTTGCCTTCCCGCTCGTAGCGGGTCTCTTCCATGGAGAGCTCCTCCAGGGACTGCTTCAGCTTCCTGATCTCCTTCGATGATCCCCTTCTCGTTCTGCCACTGGAGCTTCATGGCGTCGCGCTTTGCGCTGAGCTCGGCAAGCTCCTTGTCCAGCGTGGCAAGCCGCTCCCGGGAGGCGGGGTCCGTCTCCTTGGACAGGGCCTGCTTCTCGATGGTGAGCTGGAGGATCTTCCTCTCCGCCCGGTCGAGCTCGGTGGGCTGGCTCTCGATCTCCATCTTCAGCCGGCTGGCCGCCTCGTCGATGAGGTCGATGGCCTTGTCCGGGAGGAAGCGCGACGTGATGTAGCGGTCGGAGAGCACCGCCGCGGCGATGATGGCCTCGTCCCGGATGCGCACGCCGTGGTGCACCTCGTAGCGCTCCTTCAGCCCGCGCAGGATGGCGATGGTGTCCTCCACCGAGGGCTGCGAGGTGTAGATGGGCTGGAACCTGCGCTCCAGGGCCGGGTCCTTCTCGATGCGCTTGCGGTACTCGTCCAGCGTCGTGGCCCCGATTGCCCGCAGCTCCCCGCGCGCCAGGGCGGGCTTCAGGAGGTTGGAGGCGTCCATGGCGCCTTCCGCGGCGCCGGCGCCGACCAGGGTGTGCAGCTCGTCGATGAAGAGGATGATGCTGTCCCTCGCTGTCGATGATCTCCTTGATCACCGCCTTCAGCCTCTCCTCGAACTCCCCGCGGAACTTCGTGCCGGCCACCAGGCTGCCGAGGTCCAGGGCAAGGAGGCGCTTGTTCTTGAGGGAATCCGGCACGTCTCCCGAGACGATCCTGCGGGCAAGCCCTTCCACGATGGCCGTCTTGCCGACTCCCGGCTCGCCGATGAGGACGGGGTTGTTCTTCGTGCGCCGCGCCAGCACCTGCATGACGCGGCGGATCTCCTCGTCCCGGCCGATGACCGGGTCCAGCTTCTCCTTGCGCGCGAGGTCGGTGAGGTCCCGGCAGTATTTTTCCAGGGACTGGTAGCGCGCCTCGGGGTTCTGGTCGGTGACCCGCTGGTTGCCGCGGACGGACTTGAGCGCCTCCATGGCGGACTCCCGCGTGACCCCGCGCTGCTTCAGGAGGTCGCGGGCTTCGCCTCCTTCTCCGTCCAGCATTGCCAGGAGCAGGTGCTCGGTGCTCGTGAACTCGTCCTTCAGGCCCGCCGCTTCCTGCTCCGCCTTGTTCAGGACGTGGGAGAGGCGCGGGGCCATGGTCAGCTGCGCCGCGTCCCCGTGGACTTTGGGCTTGCCCTCCAGGCGGGAGCGCACGGCGCCGGCAACTTCGCCAGCGTCGGCGCCGATCCGTTCGAGGAGGGGCGGAACTACTCCGTCCTTCTGCTCCACGAGGGCCAGGAGGAGGTGCTCCACGTCCAGGCTCGGGTGGTTGAAGGCGTGGGCAAGGGAATCCGCCTCTTGCAGGGCTTCCTGCGCTTTCAGAGTCATCTTGTCGTATCGCATCTGTATTTCTCCGGGGGAAATGCTTTTGTCACTAAGATACGGCATGAAGCTCTGCCGGTCAAATGCGCGCAGCCCCGGGCCGGCGCGGACGCCGCCGCACATGCCGCAGACGCGCATGCCGAAGGCGCGCGTGCGAAGACGCGCGTGCCGAAGACGCACATGCCGAAGACGCGCATGCCGAAGGCGCGCGTGCCGCAGGCAGCCGCAGGCTGCCGGATTTGACAGCCGGGAGGGCGCCTCCTATACTGGGCCTATGTCAGGAAGAGGCTTCCCGAAGGGGTTTCTCTGGGGAGCGGCCACGGCCGCCTATCAGATCGAAGGGGCTGCCCGGGAAGACGGCAAGGGAGAATCGATCTGGGACAGGTTCTGCCACACACCGGGGAAGATCGCGGACGGGGAGACGGGGGATGTCGCCTGCGACCATTACCACCGTTGGCGGGATGACGTTGAAAACATGCGGGACCTGGGTCTCGGCTCGTACCGGTTTTCCGTCTCCTGGCCGCGCGTGCTGCCGTCCGGGCAGCGGCAAGGTGAACACCCGCGGGATCGCATTCTATGAGACTCTCGTGGATGCCCTGCTTGCCGCCCGCATCGAGCCCGCCGTCACCCTCTATCACTGGGACCTGCCGCAGGCGCTCCAGGAGAAGGGAGGGTGGACAAACCACGACACCGCCTTCAGGTTCGCTGATTACGCCGAGCAGCTGTTCCTGAGGCTCGGCGACCGGGTGAAGACCTGGATCACCCTCAATGAGCCGCAAGTCTCTGCCTTTGCCGGCTACGGTGACGGCGTGCACGCCCCCGGGATCAGGGACCTCGGCCAGGCGGTGCAGGCATCTCACGTGCTCATGGTAGCACATGCCCTCGCGGTGCAGGCCTATCGGGAGGAAAGCCCCGCGGCCCACAGGATCGGGATTACCCTGGACCTGCACCCCGTCTATCCCTGGAGCGACGGGACGTCGGACGCTGAGGCCGCGCGAGTGGCGGACGGCCGCGTGAACCGCTGGTTCCTGGATCCCGTCTTCCGCGGCGCCTATCCGAAGGATATCCTTGCCCTTTTCGAAGCGGGCGGGGTGGCCCCGCGCGTGGAGGCAAAGGACCTTGTCCTGCTCTCCTCCCACCCCGTGGATTTCCTCGGCGTGAACTACTACTTCCCGCTTCGGGTGCTTGCCAGTGACGCTGACCCCGTGCTCCATTTTGAGAGCGCCACGCACAAGGACCGGGAGAAGACCGAGATGGGATGGGAGGTCTATCCCGAAGGGCTCCACGACCTGCTCATCCGCCTGAAAGAAGACTACGGGAACCCGAGCATCATGATCACGGAAAACGGCGCTGCGCATCCGGACTCGGATGTCGTCAACGGCCAGGTCCAGGATGACGACAGGATCAGCTACATTCGCGGGCACCTGGAGCAGTCCCTGCGCGCAATCCAGAATGGCGTCAAGCTGGAGGGCTACTTCCTGTGGACGCTGCTGGACAACTTCGAGTGGGCTTTCGGGTTCAGCCGCAAGTTCGGAATCACGAGCCTTGACAGGCACTCATCGGGCAGGACCTGGAAAAAGAGCGCAGCCTGGTACCAGGAGACCATCGCCACAAACGGCGCGGCGCTCTGAAGCGCTTGGCGCTGTCAACAGCGCGGCGCTCTGAGCGGCCCGGCCGGGCTAGAACGTTCTTTCCCCGAAGCTTTCCACGAGGTCTTTCACCTCTATCTGCCCCCTGATGCGGAAGGGCTCGCCGTACTTCTTTCCGATCAGGTGCCCGTAATGGGCCATGCGGGAGAAGAGCAGCTCCATGAAGTGCTCGCTCGCAATGAAGGTCGGGGGCTCCTGTCCCGCGAAGCCGGGGTTGTACACCTGCGTCCGGTAGGCCTGGAGGGCGCGGCGCTTGTCCTCGACGTGATCACTGATGTCGATGATGAAGCCGGGCTCGAACTCCCAGCTCGACATGTAATACACGAGCTCGGCCGGCCGGTGCGGCTTCTGTCCCGTGTCCAGCTTGGAAAGCCCCGAAAGGAACGCGGCCTCCTGCACGATCCGGGACGCCGCCCCATGATCGGGATGCCTGTCCTCGATCCAGGGGAGCAGGACGATCCGCGGCTCGTGCTCCCGGATCTCCCGGACCACAGCCGCGCGCGCCTGCTCGTCCGGGCACAGGCGGCCGTCCGGCAGGGAGAGCATCTCGTGGTGTCGAACGCCCATCAGCTCGCCGGCCGCCGCGAACTCCCGGGCCCGCGTCTCAACGGTGCCGCGGGTCCCCATCTCCCCGCGCGTGAGGGAGATCACGCCGGTTGCACGGCCGCGTTTCGCGGCCTTGATCAGGGTGCCGCCGGCGGCGAGCTCCACATCGTCCGGATGCGCGCCAAAGGCCAGTATGTCGAGCTTCACGCGTCTATCACCACGCCCCGGTGCTCGGGAGCAAACGGCTCGATGGCGGCCAGGGCCTGGTCGAGCACGCGGCCGCCGTAGCGCGCAAGGAACGGCAGCGCGGTCAGCGTTCTTTCCTGCAGGCCGCCGCGCGGAGCCAGCGCTGACGCCATGCGCTCCACCTGGCCGCGCAGGACCTCGTCCTTCCTGCGTGCCGCCTGCGTGATCTTCTTCTCGATGAAGTCGAACTGTTTCCTGCTCGCCGCCGCGGCGAGCTCCGCCGTCCTTCGAAGCGTCGGATCCAACCCTTCGATCTGCTCGATCAGGTCCTTCCAGATTTCAACAGCCTGGCTCCGCCGGTCGGCGAGCTTTTCGAACAGCGCCGGCGGGATTTCACGCTTCACGATGTCGTCCAGGACTTTTTCCCGTCGGGTCAGGACATCCTTGAGCGAGAGGCCGTGCTTTTCCATGAGCTTCTGATGACGCGCTTCGATCAGCGTGAGGGAGGCCCGGGGAAAAAGGACGGGCATCGGGATGCCCATTGCGCGGTAGGCGAGGGGGAGCTGGGCCCAGTAGGCTATCTCCGAAGGGCCAAGAACCATTGCGAGGGTTGGGAAGAGGGAGTCCTGGAACAGAGGGCGCAGCGCAGCGTTCGGGCTGAACCGCTCGGGGCTGTCCTTCAGGAGCGAGGTCAGGTCCCCGTTCGTGAACCTCCGCGCGGAGGCGCGAAGCTCGAACCCGTCCTCCCGTACGGCAATGGCCTCTCGAGCCGGGTTCTGGAAGAACAGCGTCAGCATGCCGTCCCGCACCTCTATCTGCGGGGGATAGCCGGCCCGCTGGAGAAGCCGCGTCTGCTCCATCATGGCCCGGCTGACCGGGCTCTTCTCGGAGATTTCCCTCTCGAAGAGCGGAAGGGCGATCCTTTTCAGGCCGGAGTCAGCCGGATCCACAAGCACGAGTCCTTTGTCACTGAGCAGGGAAGCCATCCAGGCTCCGAAAGCCGCGGGGTAGGAGCGCGCCGGCGCGTATGCCGCGCGCAGGTTCTGGAGCATTTCCTGGGCGAGCTCGCTTTCCGGAAGCGCCGCCGAGAGGTCTCCCAGCAATGCGCTGACTCCTTCTCCGAGCCTGACCTGGGACACGGGAAGCTTCGCGTTCTCATCCCCGGGGAGGCGAAGCTCGCGAAGCCGGCCATCACGATCCAGGACGCAGGCGCGATCCACCTCCGCCAGGTCGCTGTCCTCCGAGGCAATCCAGAAAACGGGGATGACGGGCTGGCCCAGCTGGCTCTCGAGGCGGGCGGCAAGGGAAAGCACAGTGAGGGCCTTGTGGACCGTGTACAGCGGTCCCCCGAACAGGCCCGCCTGCTGGCCGCCGATCACAACCGTGGCCCGGGGATCAGACAGCCTCGCGATATTGGCCATTGCGGCCGGCGCGGCGGAGAAGCGGCGGTTCTGCGCTTCCAGGATGGAACGCAGGGTGACGCGATCATAGCGCCTGCCGGCCAGCTCATTTCGCTGTTCGACGAACGCCTGGGGATCACGGAACCATCGCGGCACCAGGGATCGAAACTTTTCGCTCCCCTCCCAGCAGTCGAGTATAAGGCTGCCCTCCGGCAGCAGCTCGCGCAGGGGAACTCCGTGGATCATGAAAGAATGCTACTCCGAAAGCGCGGGAAAGGGAAATGGGTCCGCTCTCTGCGCCCTACTTTTCAAACAGCGCGGTGATTTCCTTCCGGTACAGATCAGCGACCACGTGCCTCTTGACCGACGCCTTGGCGCTGAGCTCCACGCCCGTTTCGAAGTGCTTCGGGAGCAGCTTGAAGCGGAACACTCTTTCAAACTCCCGGAAGCCACGCTTGGCGTTCACCCGGGAATTGATCTCGTCAGAGATCAGCTCCTGGATCTGGGGGTTCTCCCGGAGGTCGTGCTTGGTGAGCCAGCTGATCTCCTGCTGCGCGGCGTACGCTTCCAGGGCCTCGTCGTTGGGCACCACGAGTGCCGCAAGGAACTTCTGGTCCTGTCCTACCACCATCACCTGGTCGATATAGTCGGACTCCAATATCGTGTCCTCGATGGGCACGGGCTCCACGTTCTCTCCGCCCAGGAGCACGATCGTCTCCTTGGTCCTTCCGATGATCTTGAGCTCTCCCCGATACGTCATCATGCCCAGGTCTCCCGTGTTGAGCCAGCCGTCAGGGGAAAGCACCTCCGCGGTCTTGTCCGGTCTCTTGTAGTAGCCTTTCATGACGTTCGGTCCACGGACGTGGATGACGCCCTTCTTTCCCGGCCCCACCGGGGCGCCGGAATCAGGATCGAGAAGCTTGATTTCCAGCTCGTCGAGAAGAGGGCCGATGGTTCCCGGCACGGGCTTTCTCTGCAGGCGAACCGAGATCACGGGTGTCGTTTCCGTCAGGCCGTATCCTTCCAGCAGAAGCACGCCGACGGCCTGGAAGAACCTGTCCACGTGCGCCGGAAGGGCACCCCCGCCGGAGACGGTGAACCTGAACCTTCCTCCGAGACGCTGCTTGATCTTCTTGAAGACAAGGAGATCACCAAGGGCCTTGAACGGCCAGAGCAGGAGGAAAGGAAGGACGCCAAGAAGAAAATCTATGGTGCGGAATCTTCGCGTGAGCTGGGGATACAGGCCGCGTATGAGCGTGGTGGCCGTTGCATGGGCCTTGCCGACCGCCACGAAGAAGTGAAAGAGGATCTTCTTGATTCCGCCTTCCTCGTTGACGTTGCGGTACACCGCCGAACGAACCCCTTCCCAGATGCGAGGCACCGAAGCCATGATTGTCGGCTTCACCGCGGCCATGTCAGCGAGCATGATCTTGCCCACGGGCTTCGAGTATGCAAGAGCGGTTCCATGGCTCAGGGCCAGGATGTTTATGATCCGCTCGAAAGAGTGCCATACCGGGAGGACGGCAAGGAACACGTCACCGGGGCCAATCTCTACGGCCTTGGGGACGGGCGTGCGCATGTTGTGAAGGAAGTTGGCATGAGTCAGCATGACTCCCTTGGGCTCTCCCGTCGTGCCCGAGGTGTAGATGATGGTTGCCAGGTCTTCCGGGCTGCCTTTCTCCATCTCCCGAACAAAGGCCGAGGGGTCCGCGGTGAGGAGTTTCCGGCCGTTGGACATGACGTCCATGAAGGGGACCACCTTCACTCCGCAGGCTGATTCTGGGAACGCCTCCGGCTGGAAGTCCTCTTCCATGACGATGATTTTCCTGAGAAGCGGGAGATCACCCTTGCGGGAAAGTATCTTCTTCAGCTGCTCGGTGTTCTCCACGATGGCGAGCGCGCAATCCGCGTGGTGCAGGATGTATCTCGCCTCGTCCGCCATTGTGTCGGACCCGCGGGGAACGTCCGCGGCCCCGATCCCCTGGATCCCGAGGTTGGCGAATATCCATTCCTTGCGGTTGTCAGAGATGACGCCGACGTGGTCTCCGCGCTTGACGCCGAAATCAAGAAGGCCCGCGCCGAAACGCTCGAACTGGGAGGCGAGCTCCGTGAAGGTCAGGGACGCCCATTCGCCATTCCTGGTCTTGCTCATGAGAGCCGGCAAATCGGAAAAGCGTCGAGCAACCGACCACATGGTCTTTACGACCGTGTTTTCCATTCAGGCCTCTGTTTACTCAGATTTGCAGCAAAAAAACCTTACCATAGCCTGTCTATGCAATCAAGAAATCTTTTGAAAGCTGCCGAGGGCTTTCCCAATCAGTACCTTATAGCTGGATTTTAACACCATTCAGACAGGAGGATTGCGCATGGTGACTCTTCACTACTACGGCCACGACTGCTGGGAAATCGATGATGGAACCCATCGCGTGCTCATCGATCCGTTCCTGGAAGGAAACCCCGAGGCCACCGCAAAGCCTGACTCGTTCACGAAGCTGGACGCCGTTCTCGTGACTCACGGCCATGGGGATCACCTCGGGGATGCCGCGGCTATCGCAAAGAAAACCGGCGCCATGGTCGTCTCCAACGCCGAGATCGTCGGGTACCTCCAGGGAAAAGGCGCGGCCAACGGGCATCCCCTCCACATCGGCGGAGGCTGGCAGTTCCCCTTCGGCAACGTGAAGCTCACGATCGCCCATCACGGCTCGACGGGACCCAACGGTGAAGCGCTGGGAAACCCTGTCGGGATACTCCTCACCATGGGCGGGAAGAAGGTCTACCACGCCGGGGACACGGGGTTGTTCCTGGACATGCAGCTCATTGGGGATGCCTGGGGGCCGCTGGATGTCGCGCTCCTGCCCATAGGAGACAATTTCACCATGGGCATAGAAGACGCGGTCAGGGCGGCCGGCTTCCTGAAGGCGAAAGTCTGCATCCCCATGCACTACAACACGTTCGACCTGATCAAAGCGGACCCGGCGGAGTTCGTCCGAAAGGCGGAGGCAAAAGGGCACCACGCAGTCGTCGTGGCGCCGGGAGGCACGTACACGGTCGCGTGAGCGCCGCTGCGTACATGGATGTACGAGCGGTCAGCCCTCGATAAACCTCGAAAGGAGTCTTCGGGCGTCTTCAAGTCCCCGGATGAACGCGGATCGCTCTTCCTCCCGCAGGGGCGCGTCCTTGGGCATCCCGACGCGCCTTGAAAAGTCGAAGAACCTGATGGACTTGAACCTCCCGATCTGCTCCGACCCCTTCCCGAAGACTTCCTCGACGTTCTTTTCCGCTTTCTCTTTCCATTCCTTGAACTTCGACTCCTCGGGGTTGCGGGACCTCAGTCCGTTCAGGTCACTGATCAGTGACTGGATCTTGGACTTCTCTTCGGCCTTTACCATAGAGTCCTCCCATCATGTGGCCTGGCGATGCCCTCATTATAGCAGAACAGGCCTGTCTTCGACGATCCCCAGCGCGGCCCCCACGCGTACAAAAGCGCGGAGCGCCGTGAGCAGGTCCTCCCGCGTGTGCAGGGCGGAGAGCTGCACGCGGATGCGCGCCTGGCCCTTCGGGACCACGGGATAGCTGAACCCGATCACGTAGATGCCCTCGTCGAGAAGCCGTCGCGCCATTTCGGCCGCCCGGTTCTCTTCGAAAAGCATGATGGGGACGATGGGGTGGGAGCCCGGCCTGACGTCGAACCCCGCGGCAGTGATCCCCGCGCGGAAGAGGCGCGCATTCTCCTCCAGCCTGTCCCGCAGCTCGGTGCTCTCTGTCAGGAGCTGCAGGACCGCAAGGGTCGTCGCTGCGACCATGGGCGCGAGGGAGTTGGAGAACAGGTACGGCCTGCTGCGCTGGCGCAGGAGCTGGACCATCTCCCGCCGGCCCGACACGCAGCCCCCCGTGGCGCCGCCGAGCGCCTTGCCGAACGTGGTGGTGATTGCATCGATGCGGCCCATCACGCCGAGATGCTCGGCCGTCCCGCGGCCCGTCCTGCCGACAAAGCCGGTCGCATGGCTGTCGTCCACCATGACGAGCGCGCCACGGCGCTCCGCGAGCTCGCAGATCTCCGGCAGCTTCGCGAAATCTCCATCCATGGAGAAGACGCCGTCGGTCACCACCAGTCGCACGTCACAGCCGGAGGCCTCGGCAAGCTTGCGCTCCAGGTCCGCCATGTCGCCGTGCGCGTAGATGAAGCGGCGGGCCTTGCACAGCCGGGCCCCATCGATGATGGAGGCATGATTGAGCTGGTCCGTGATCAGGGCGCACTCATCGTCAAGCAGAGGCTCGAAGATCCCTCCGTTGGCATCGAAGCACGACGAGTAAAGGACGGTGTCCTCCGTCCCGAGGAACTCCGACATGCGAAGCTCAAGCTCCCGGTGGACCTCCTGCGTTCCGCAGATGAATCGCACCGAGGCCATCCCGTATCCCCACCTGTCCAGGGCCTGGTGGGCGGCTGCAATGACCGCCGGATGAGACGCCAGGCCGAGGTAATTGTTCGCGCAGAAGTTCAGGACCTCCCTGCCGGGGGCGACACGGATCCTGACTCCCTGCGGGCTGCCGATGATCCGCTCCTCTTTGAAGGTGCCCGCCCCGCGGATCCCCTCCACCGCCGCTGAAAGCCTCTGGCGCGTTTTCTGGTCAAGCATCCTGGCTGTCCTCCGCAATCTCAAGGACGACTTTTCCGCAGCTGCCCGACTGCATCGCTTCGAAACCCCTGCGGAACTCCGCCAGCGGGAATCTAT
The DNA here is from genome assembly GCA_963745235.1 of uncultured Spirochaetota bacterium. Classification (GTDB taxonomy): domain Bacteria; phylum Spirochaetota; class Spirochaetia; order SZUA-6; family Fen-1364; genus Fen-1364. The sequence continues at coordinate 44,349 of CAVUXE010000073.1, forward strand.
GGGTGAGGACTGCGGAGACGTCCAGCCCGCTCTGGAGCATTGTCTGCATCTTGTACCATGTCTCGAAGATCTCCCGTCCGTAGATCCCCTTGATGATCAGCCCCTTGAAGATCACCTGGTCCCAGCGTATTCCGGTCGAGTTGGGGAGGATCCCCAGGAGAGCGATGCGTCCCCCGTGGTACATGTTTTCCAGCATGGATTCGAAGGCCGCCCCGTTGCCCGACATTTCCAGGCCGATGTCGAACCCGATGATCCCGAGCTCGTTCCGCGTTTCCGCGATGCTGGTCCGCGTGACGTTCACCGTCTTCGTGGCCCCCATGCGCGCAGCGAGCCCGAGCCGGTAGTCGTTGACGTCGGTGACCACGATCCTCTGCGCCCCGCAGTGACGGCAGATGGCCGCGGCCATGACCCCGATGGGGCCGGCGCCGGTGATCAGGACGTCCTCCCCGACGAGGTCGAAAGAGAGGGCGGAATGTGTCGCGTTGCCAAGCGGGTCCAGGAAGGAGGCGATCTCCGAGGGGATGCGGGGATGGACGTGCCAGGCGTTGCCGGACGGGAGGGAGAGGTACTCGGCAAAACAGCCGTCCCGGTTGACGCCGATCCCCACCGTGTTGGTGCACAGGTGCCTGCGGCCCGCCCGGCAGCTCCGACAGACGCCGCAGAAGATGTGCCCTTCACCCGAGACGCGCTCCCCGATCTCGTAGCCCCGTACGTTCGCCCCCATTGCGACGATCCTGCCGACGAACTCGTGGCCGATCGTCAGGGGAGGCTTGATGGTTCTCTGCGACCACTCGTCCCAGTTCCAGATATGGAGGTCCGTCCCGCAGATGGCGGCCTTTGCCACCCGCACGAGGAGATCGTTCCCGCCGATCTCGGGAATCGGGACCTCCTGCATCTCCAGGCCGGCACCGGCAGTCTTTTTCACAAGGGCTTTCATGGCCGTCACGCGTATTTGCGGTTGATCAGCCAGAGCGCGGCAAGGATGATCACGTCCGCCGAGAGCCGGTTGAGCCAGATGATGAAGTCCGGCTCGAAGAGTCCCTGGGCAAAGAAGCCGATGACGATCTCCACGATCCAGAGGATCGCGATCACGACGGTCAGCCAGTAGATGAGCCGGCTTCGGACCGCGATGAAAAGGGCGCCGAAGACGATCACCCCCGCCGCGAGCTGGACGATCGCAATGACGACGTTGACCGGATTGTTCGAGCCGCCGATGAGCCTCGTCAGGCCGCGGCCAAACTGGGACGCCTCGGAGCTCCAGTCAGCAATGCCAATGAGGCCAAGGGTGAAAAGAAAGAGCCCCACGACTATCTGCAGGACGCTCACTGCATCGAACGAAAGGGTTTTCCTGGTCATTGTATCCTCCTCAGCCTGAGAAGTGTATCCTGCCCAGGCACTCCGTTCCAGTCGATCAAAATGAATCAAAATCATTTTCGAAAAATCGATTTTGCTTGACAGGTGGCGAGCGGCAACGGATAATGAGCGGCATATCACCACAAGATCCCAAAGGAGGATGATGTGAGAAAACTGTTCTTGTTCCTTGTTCCCGTTCTGATCCTGTCCGCATTGGCCCCTGCATTTGCCCAGGGCAAGACGTACAAGGTCGGAGTCATTCCCAAGTTCATCGCGGAGGACTACTTCATCGCATGTGAGCGCGGCTTCCGGCAGGCGGAGAAGGAGCTGGGCAACATCAAGGTCGACTGGATCGGAGATACGATGTCCCAGACATCGGCCGCCAACCAGAAGAACTATATCCAGAGCTTCATCGACAAGGGGTATGACGCCATCCTGGTGTCTGCGCTCGACCCGGAGAGCTATGCGGACACGCTCCGCGCCGCCCGGGCCAAAGGCATCAAGGTCATCACCTGGGACGCGGATGTAAATCCGACTGCCCGGGACTTCTTCGTCAACCAGGTGGAAAGCGATCACATCGCCATCCAGCTCTTGAAGGGCCTGTCAGGGGACCTCAGCAAGTACACCCCTGCCAACAAGGCGACGGTGGCCATTGTTTCCACCACCAACGACTCCCCGAACCAGAACGCGTGGGTGAAGGCAATCGTCAACGAGTACACCAGCAAGAAGACGACCGACTACAAGCATCTGAACATCCTGGTCGCCCCTGACCAGATCGTGTACGCGGGAAATGACCAGGGCGCCGCTGAAGAAAAGGTCAAATCCCTCCTGAGCGCCAACAAGGGGCTCAAGGGCATCATCGCCCTGTCCTCCCTGACCGTCCCGGCGGTCTCCGCCGCCCGCGACCAGCTCGGCATCAGCGAGTCGATCAAAATCGTCGGAATCAGCGTTCCCGAGTCTTCGCGCAAGGACCTGGAGCAGGACAAGATTTCTTCCCTGGTTCTCTGGCAGCCGTTCGACCTGGGCTACCTGACGCTGTACGTCACGGAAGACGTCCTCAAGGGCAATCCGCCCAAGGGCCCGGTCTACAAGTCACCGCTCAGCGGCACCAACCAGATCACCAGCTTCATGGACGGGACGACGGTCATCAAGTATCCGGCCGCCGGCCACAAGATGATGGCGGACAACGTCATTATCCTCGGAGAGCCCATGGTGGTGAATTTCGAAGAACATCGATCGCTTCCGCGGCTATCCCAAGCTCGCAAGCGGAATGACTTTCTTCAAGCAGAAGTAGCGAACGCGTATCTCGAAGTCGGGCTTCCCGGAAGGGAAGCCCGACCGTTGTCTGGCTTCCCCGTTCATTTGACCGGATTCATACTCCGCTTTAGAATGGAACCGTGAACATGGCGAGTGAGTTTGCAGAGTCCGACATCGTGCTCCAGATCCAGGGCGTCACCAAGACGTTTCCTGGAGTGGTGGCTCTTTCCGGCATGACCATTGACCTGCGGCGGGCAGAAGTGCACGCGGTGTGCGGGGAGAACGGCGCCGGGCAAGTCCACCCTCATGAAGTTGATCACGGGCATCTACCAGCCTGATTCCGGCACCATGAAGCTGAACGGGAAGCTCCTGAAGCTCCATAATCCCAACGACGCATATGCAAAAGGCATTGCAATCATCTTCCAGGAAACAAGCCTTTTCCCGGAGCTTTCCGTCCTGGAAAACATCTTCATGGGCCACGAGATCAGGAAGCCGCTTCTCGGTTTCGCGGGCTTTGTCCAGATTCTCGACTACGAGGCCATGCGGACCAAGGCGCGGGAGATATTTACGCGTCTTGGGATCGAGGTGGACCTGGAGGGCCGCGTTTCGGAGCTGGGCGTCGCGACAAAGCAGATCGTGGAGATTGCCAAGGCCCTGTCGTTCGACTCCCGGATCCTCATCCTGGACGAGCCGACTGCGGCTTTGACCAGCAAGGAAGTGGACACGCTTTTCGAGACCATCACGAAGCTGAAGGCCCACGGGGTCTCGATGCTCTACATCAGCCACCGCCTGGATGAGATCTTCCAGATTGCGGACCGGGTCACCGTCATACGGGACGGGGAGTACGTGCAGACAGAAGAGGTCTCCCGGGTCACCCGGGACCAGCTCGTTTCCTGGATGGTCGGGCGCACGCTGAGCAACCTCTATCCCAAGGAGGACGTGGACATCGGGGAGGTCGTGTTCGAGGCGCGCGGCATCCGGCAGGAAGGCGTCCTCAGGGACGTGAACCTCACGCTTCGCCGAGGGGAGATCCTCGGCCTCTCCGGACTGGCAGGCGCCGGTCGCACCGAGCTGGCGCTCGTCCTCTGCGGCCTGGCGCGGCCGGATGCCGGGGAGATCCTTATTGACGGCGCGCGGGTGCATATTGCCGACTATCGATCCGCCATGGAGAAGGGGATCGTCTACATATCGGAGGACCGGCAGAAGTACGGCCTGGTGGTTCCCATGACCGTCCGGGAGAATATCACGCTGCCCCTTCTCCTGCGCCTTTCCGGCTTTCTCGGCATCATCGACACCGCCAGGGAAGTTGCAATCAGCCGGACGTACATCGAGAGCCTGTCCATCAAGACGCCCGGCGGGGATTTCGTCGTGAACAACCTCTCCGGCGGCAATCAGCAGAAGGTATCCGTCGCGAAAGCGCTCGCCACGGGACCGCGGATCCTCATTCTTGACGAGCCGACCCGGGGCGTGGATGTCGGCGCGAAGAGCGAGATCCACCGCATCATCAGCACCCTGGCAAAGGAAGGGAAATCCATCATCATGATCTCAAGCGACCTGCCGGAGATCCTCGGGATGAGTGACCGCGTGCTCGTCATGAAGAACGGCGCCGCGCAGGGGGAGCTCATGCGCGACCAGCTGAGCCAGGAAAAAGTCCTGCGGATGGCGCTGTGATGGAAGGGTCCCTGACACGGAAGCGCCGCGTCACGCGGGAGTTCACCCTGGGGGCGCTGGTCGCCGCCTACATCGTCTTTCTGGCGCTCACAACCGGCTTCGGCAGCACGTCGGGCCTTTTCAGCATGATGCTGGACGTGAGCCCGACCATCGTGGGGGCCATTGCGCTCTCGCTCATCATCTTCACGGGCAACATCGACATTTCGGCGGGGACAATCCTCGGCTTCGTCGGGTTCGTGGCCGCCATCCTCGCGAAGGCGGGACTGCCCATCGTGGTGTGGCTGCCCGCGGGCCTGCTGACGGGCATGTTCCTTGCCGGACTCAACGGCTGGCTCAGCGTTACTTTCCGGGTGCCGACCATCGTCGTCACCCTCGCAATGAACATGGTCCACATCGGTTTCTACGTGACCTTTCTGCCCAACGCTGGCTGGGTGCTGAACCTGAGTGACTCCTTCACGGCCCTCGGCCAGGGAAGATTCTTCGGTCTGGTCCCCTACATCTTCGTGATCGCCGTGGCCGTTGCGGCCCTGCTCATCTGGGTCGTCAAGTACACGAGGTTCGGCAAGGCCCTCTACGCGGTGGGCGGCAACAGGCAGGCCTCCATCTATGCGGGAATCAATCCCGACAGGACGGTCCTTGTGGCCTTCCTGGTGGAGGGGTTGCTCCTGGGCGTTGCCGGGCATCCTGAAGGCCACCACGGCGAACAGGCTCATGCCCTCGGTCTTCCAGGGACGGGAGATGATCTTCATCGCGGCGGCCGTGGTCGGCGGCGTCAACATCATGGGCGGCTCAGGCAAGCTGCTCGGTGCCGTGTTCGGCGCGCTCCTCGTCTACCTGCTCAGCATCACGATGATCTACCTCGGGTTCCAGGACTACTTCCAGTTCGCCCTCCAGGGAATCATCATCCTGATCGCGGTCTTCATCACCGTGACGGATTTCGGTCCCGCGCGGAAATTACTCAGGAAAGCCTTCCGGAGAGGATGATGTGAGAGACACAGGCATCATGTCGGACAACACACTGGGGCGGAGCACCCTGAGGGTCAGGGTCACCTACCAGGCCGCCCTCGGCCTCCTCCTTGTTGCGCTCATCGTTTTCTTCGGGCTCATCCAGCCCGTCTTCTTCCACCCCTCGGTCCTCTTCGACGCGACCTCCATCGTCGGTGAAATCGGCATCATGGCCCTCGCCATGACGTTCATCATCACCACGGGCGGCATCGATCTCTCCGTGGGCTACATTCTCCAGCTCTCCGCCATCGTTTTTGGCGTTGTGCTCCAGGACACCCGGAGCCTGGCTCTGGCCATCCCGGCCGCCCTGGCCGCGGGCGCCTGCTGCGGCTTCATCAACGGGATCATCATCTCCCGGACAAGGATCCCGCCCCTTGTTACAACGCTTGCGACAATGAACCTCTTTCGCGGTATTTCCTTCATCATCGCCGGGATCAACTCGTACACCGGCTTCCCGGAAGGGTTCAAGAAGATATCCACCTACCTCGTCCTGGGGGTCGTGCCCATCCAGTTCTTCTACTTCATTGTCCTTTTCATCTTCTTCCACCTGGTCTACGCCCGCGGCAGGCTGGGAAGAGACCTCAAGGGAATCGGTTTCAACGAGAACGTCCTCATCTTCTCCGGCATAAAGACGAAGCAGGTCCTGCTCTCCATTTACACTCTCTGCGGGCTCATGTGCGGCATCGCCGCCCTCATCTATCTGGGGAGGCTCTCCTCCGCAAAGACGAGCATGGGGAACGATCTCAACCTCCAGGTCATCACCGCGGTGGTCCTCGGCGGCACCTCGATCATGGGCGGCGTGGGCAGCGTGATCGGCACGTTCATCGGGGTGCTGATCATCGGCGTTCTCCGGAAAGGCTTTACGCTGATCGACTTCAGCGGCAACATCTTCAATTTTACCCTGGGGCTCATCCTCATTGTCGCGCTCATCGTTTTCGCCCTGCTGGAGGAGCGGAAGAAAAACGCGGGCAGAACCAACATCCAATGAGTGACGGGCCTGACTAGACCTGGACGATCTCGATCCCTCTCTCGCGCAGCGCCTTTATGATGGAAACGTTGGCCCGACGGGACGTGATGATCCGGGTGGCTTTCTCCACGGGACACAGGATGAGGTGGCCCAACCTGCCGAACTTCGTCTCGTCCGCCAGTATGATGAGCTCTCGAGCGTGCGCTATCATGGCGCGCTCCATCTGGATGAGCAGCGGTTCCGAGTTCGTGAGGGCTGTTTCCGTGATGCCTTCGATTCCCATGAATGCCTTGTTCACATTGTAGTTGGCAAAGGGGTCAGCGCTCAGGTTGTTCAGAATGAGCTGGGAGCTCGGGTTGACGGTCCCCTCCGGCACGATGACCGTGCACCGGGAATGCCGCACCAGGTGATCAGCGATGGCGAAGGAGTTCGTCACCACCGTCACGTTCATCGTCGCAAGGTACTCCGCCATGTGGAAGGTGGTGGAGCCCCCGTCTATCATGATGGTCTCACCCGGCTCGATGAGCCCGCAGGCATGGCGGGCGATGCGGCGCTTTTTCTCCTGGTTGACGCTGACACGTCGCGCCAGGGGGGCCTCCGCCTGCAGAGGCGCTCCGCGCTCCTGGGCGATCTCCACGCCGCCGCGCACCCTGCGCAGCCGCTTTTCTTTTTCCAGCTCGATGAAATCGCGGCGGATGGTTGCCTCGGAAGCGCCCGTGGCTTCAACGATGTCGTGAATGCTTGCAAAGGTATGCAGGTCGAGCAGACGGAAGATGGTCTGTTTGCGTTCCCGTTCGAGCATGCCCGACCTCCTCACATACGAATCATTATGCATGGCAATCGACAGAAAGCAATCGGAATCGATCCTTCATGATTGAAATCCAGCGAATTCCGTGCAACCATCCGGGGATGAAATCGAAAGAACGCGTTCTGCGCGCCTTCGGCCGTTCACCGGGCATGCCTGACAGGATGCCTCTCCAGTTCGATCTTTGCCGGACTCTCACCGAAGCATTTGCAAAGAGGCTCGGCATCGCGCCCGAGTATGCGATGTCCTACTACGAGGATCTCACCTATCGCATATCGGCGAACGGGATCCGCACCGCGCTCGGCAGCGACTGCATCGTGGTGGGGGGCACGGTCCGATCGGGCTTTGTCCCCGAGCCGGTCGAAGGAGGAGCGGCCAGGAACGAGTTCGGGATGCACATGAAGCCGACCGCGCTGTACGTGGAGGCGGTGAAATGTCCCCTGGAGTCCGCGGAGTCCAGGTCCGACATCGACTCCTACGCGTTCCCCGACCCCTCGGCCCCCGGCCGCTTCGATGCGGCGCGCAGGGACATCGATCGCTACGGCGAGGCGTTTTTCGTCATTGGTGACGTTGAGCTTTCGCTCTTCGAGCTTGCGTGGCACCTGACGGGGATGGAAAAGTACCTCATTGCGATGGCCATGGGTGAGGAGTGGGTGGACGCCGTGGATGAAAGCGTGGAACGCTGGACCACGGGACTTGCCCTCCAACTGGTCCAGGCCGGAGTGGATGCGCTCTGGTTCGGGGAGGACCTCGGCAGCCAGACTTCCATGCTCATCTCCCCCGAGCTGTGGCGCTCCCGCTACAAGCCCCGCCACAAGCGGATCATAGAGGCCGTGAAGGCTGCGAATCCCGGGATCATCGTCATCATGCACTCGGACGGGGTGGTGGCACCGCTCATCGAGGACTTCATCCAGATCGGGGTGGAGGTCTACAACCCTGTTCAGCCCAACGTTCCAGGCTCGGATCCCGAGGAGCTCCAGCGGAAGTATGGGGGCCGCATCAGTTTCTTCGGCGGAATCGACCAGCAGTCCCTTCTGCCCGGCGGGGACAAGGCGGCCATCGCCTCCGAGCTCACCCGTCGGGCACATATCATGGGCTCCAAGGGCGGGTACCTGATGGCTCCCGCGCACATCATCCAGGCGGACGTCAGCGTCGAGACCGTGGAGCACATGATCTCGGTGGTGAAGGGAATCAGCTGCTGACGGGCCGGAGCAAGGCCACGCGGTCTTCTACGCCGACGCAGGTTCGACCGGTGGCATTCCTGTCATCCTGGCCGACATCCGGGCCACGAGGCCCCGCGGAGCGTGACGGAGGAGGAAGGTCAGGAAGGGCTTCCCCACGACCGTCAGGGGGGGCGGGTTCACGCGCCTGGTGAGCCGCAGGACGCTGTGCGCAACCGTTCGTGGGGAGGGCGCGGCACCTATCATCGCGTCCCGCTTTTTCTTCACGCTCCTGACTGCCTCTGTGTAGGGAGACTTCTTCTTCATGATCAGCTCCTGGGGCAGGGTTGTTCGGACATACCAGGGAGCTATCACTGCAACCCTCACACCAGTGCCCGGCAAGCTCAATTCTGAGGCATTCCGTGAATGACCTGACGGCGGCCTTGCTGGCAGAATAGAGTGAGGAAAAAGGTGAGGGTGCTTCGCTCCTGATGGAGCCGATGAACAGGATCATGCCGCTTCGTCGCTCTCGCATTCCCGGAAGAAAAGCCTGCATCAGCGCAGCCGGACCGAAGAGGTTGACCTGGAAATGCTCACGCATCTTCCCCATGGGGATTTCTTCCGCCGGACCGATGGGACTCTCCCCGGCGTTGTTCACAAGGAGGTCGACATCCCCGACGGCCTGGACGAGGGATTGGATGGTCTTCTCCTTCCCCAGGTCCAGGGGAAGATAGCGCACCCCCTTCACGCGGTCCCTGGCGGCAAGACCGCGCGGGCTCCTGCAGGTGCCGGTGACTTCCCAGCCTTCACCGACCAGGGCTGCGGCGATGGCGCGTCCGATTCCTCGGGAAGCGCCGGTGACAAGAGCTTTCCCGATGCTCATGCCAGGCAGTCCAGCAGGAAAGCGAACGCCGCAACCGCCGTGTCGTTGTCCCCCGACGAGTGGCTTGCGCTCACCATGTCCCTTCCGTTGCGGGTCAGGACGCCGCAACTGTGCACCATGAAGGAGTACTCTTCGAGGATCCCCCTGCGGAACATGATCTCCTGCAGCGCATCCGGTCCGGTGATGGGGACGGCGTGAGGCGCGGTCATCTCGATGCGGATGATCCCGCCGAAATTGTAGGCGAAAAAGCCGGAGGCGCGCCCGCGAAAGAGCGAGTTGAGCTTGTCAACGTAGTCGGAGGCCGAGGTGAAAAGCCGGTCCATGACGCCGGGCTTCTCCAGCTCGACGAAGGTGTAATATGCCGCGGCTGCCGACAGGACGGTGCCGGGAAGCGTTCCCGCCAGGTAGGCAAAAGGCCGTCCGTCCGGGATCACCCCCGCGCTCGCTGTTTCCATCACATCCGCCCTGCCGCATACGGCGCCGCAGGACGGCCACCCGCTCATGAGCGCTTTTCCAAGTGTGGTGATGTCCGGCTTCACCCCCAGGGCTCCCTGGGCCCCCCCCAGCCCCATTCGCAGACCGGTGACTACTTCGTCGAAAACGTAGAGCGCCCCATGCCTGTGGGCGATCTCGATGGCCGCCTCGTGGAAACCGTCAGCGAACGGGACCAGCCCTGACTCCCCGCCGACCGGTTCGCAGAAAATAGCGGCTATCCCTCCGTCGGCTGCGTTGTCCTCCAGCGCCTTTTCCAGCGCCTCCAGGTTGTTCGGCGGAATGAGGACGGTCAGGTCAAGGATCTCTCCCGGGATGCCCTGGGAGAGGAACCTGCCGCTTCCCGGGATCTCCATGTCCGTCATGAAGGTGTCGCTCCACCCGTGGTAACCGGCCATGAACTTGGCCACCTTCTTCTTTCCCGTGAACGACCTTGCAATCCGGGCCGCCGCCGCGTTGGCCTCCGTGCCGGAGGAGGTGAAGCGCACGCGCTGGACTCCGGGAAAGTGGCCTATGATCTTTTCCGCGGCCTTGATCTCCATTTCGTCGGAGAAGCCGTGGAACCAGGTCTTTTTTTCGATCACCTCCATCATGCTGCGCTTCAGGCCCTCGTGGTTGTGCCCCAGGATGATGGGTCCGCCCGCAAGGATATAGTCGACGTATTCGTTCCCGTCCACGTCCCAGATCCTGCTCCCCTGGCCGCGCTCCATGAAAAGCGGGTAGGGAACGCTCGGGGCCCACGCATGCTCGCAGCCCCGGGGCAGCGTTTTCCCCGCCTTCTCGAAGAGGCGGGCGGATGCAGCGGTCCGGCCTTGGAACTCCTTGAGCGCTTTCTCCCTCTTCTCGGGGTCCAGCTTCCTGACAGGGCGCTCGGCGAGCGCCCGCGTGCGATCCACGATGTCCTGGTACTTCATATGGGGCCCGAGTATAGGGGAACGGAGCCGTGCTTGCCAGTCCCGGCCGCCCGGGGCTACACTGCCGGCGCGCCATGAACAGCAGCGAGCTTGAAGCACTTCTTGGAGACATCCGCCGGGTTCGTATCGGAGTGATCGGGGACTTCTGCCTGGATGTCTATTGGGAGCTGGATTCTTCCCTGTCGGAGATGTCCATCGAGACAGGGCTTCCTACCCGGGCGGTCCGCCTCCAGCGCCATTCTCTCGGCGGGGCCGGCAACGTTGCGAACAACCTCGTTGCCATGGGCGTTGGAAAGGTCAGCGCTTTCGGCCTCCTTGGCGATGACCCCTTCGGCAGGGAGATGCTGCGGCTCCTCCAGTCCGCCTGCGTCGACACGCGCGGCGTCGTTGTCTCCACCCATGAATGGGCGACTCCCGTCTACATCAAGCCAATCGAAGCCGGCACGGAACAGGGGAGGATAGACTTCGGCGGCGCGAACCAGATGGGTTCCGCAGCTGTCGCATCTCTTCTCGAGGCTCTCACGGCTGAGCTGCGGAACCTCGACCTCGTCATCGTCAACCAGCAGCTTCCCCACGGCATCCACACGGAAGAGCTTCGCCGCGGTCTGTGCGCGCTCATCGGCCGGTCATCAGTGCCATTCATCGTCGACAGCCGGGCTTTCAGTGATTCCTTCGACGGCGCAATCCGCAAGCTGAACGACCGCGAGGCGCTGCGGCTGTGCGGCACGCAATGGAGCCAGGACGGGCAGGTCCCGCGCGAAACGGCAGCTGCCGCGGCCGGGGCCCTCTTCGACAGGTGGGGCAAGCCTGTCTTTGTCACCCGGGGGGCGCGTGGAATCCTCGGGCGGGATGAGAGAGGCCTCTTCGAAGTTCCCGGTCTCCAGATAATCGGAAGGGTCGACACGGTGGGGGCAGGGGACAGCGCCCTGGCCGGCATTTCTTCAGCTCTCGCCGCCGGGCGCCGGTGCGAGGAGGCGGCAATCCTCGGGAACTTCGCGGCCGGGGTCACTGTTCGGAAGCTTTTCATCACGGGAACGGCCTCGCCCCAGGAGATTCTCACCCTGGGCGCGGACCCCGACTATGTTCTGCGGCCAGAGCTCGCGGAAGAACCGCGCTCCGCGATTCGTCACGCGGAGACGGATATCGAGATCGTTTCAGGGTTGCCCCGGATTCCCGCTTTCACGCATGCCATCCTCGATTTCGACGGCACTATTTCCACGCTTCGAGAGGGATGGGAAAAGATCATGGCGCCGGTCATGATCCGCAGCATCCTCGGTGAGGCATGGCAGGGCGCCGCCGCGGATGTCTTCCAGGGAGTCGCAGAAAGAGTTCGGGCCTATATCGATGCAACCACCGGCGTTCAAACCATCGTCCAGATGCAGGGGCTCGTGGAGATGGTGCGGGAGCTCGGCTTCGTCCCGGCCTCGCACAGGAAGGACGCGCGCGGCTACAAGGCAGATTACGACAGGGAGCTGCAGGCGATGGTGGGCGCAAGGATTGCGCTCCTTCATCGGGGCGATCTGTCAATCGACGACTTCATGATCAAGGGCGCGCTGCAGCTCCTCGAGGCCCTGCGCAGGGCGGGGATGCAGCTTTTCCTCGCAAGCGGCACTGATGAAAACCACGTCGTGCGGGAGGCGGAAGTGCTGGGAGTGGCACGGTTCTTTGGCGGGCGCATCGTGGGCTCTATCGGAGATCCGAAAATAGAGGCGAAGAAGGTCGTCCTGCAGCGGATTGCGGACACGGTGGGAGCGGAGGCGTTGTCCACGCTTGTCACTTTTGGCGATGGCCCCGTTGAGATCCGGGAAACGAAAAAGCGCGGAGGATACGCCATTGGCGTGGCAAGCGACGAGCCCCGCCGGTTCGGCTGGAACCTGGCAAAGCGAAGTCGCCTGATCCGCGCAGGATCAGACCTGGCAGTGCCGGATTTCCTCCAGTGGAAACCGCTCCTCGAGCTGCTCGGCATCCGCGCATGAGCTTTCCCTCGTTCGACCGATGGGCCATCAGGTTCAAGCCTCTCTCCCAAAGGCAGAACAAGGTGATCGTTCCGAGGGACCTTGTTCTGCCGCAGGCCGCCGGGCGGGAGCTGTCTGGGCAACCCGCTGAAACTCTTCGGGAGGCGGCGGCGCGGATCAGGGCTGCGCGCTCCGCGGGACGGCCCGTTGTGTGCGCGTTCGGGGCCCACGCAATCAAGAACGGCCTCGGACCCGTGCTCACCGAGTTGATGTCGCGGGGATGGCTTACCCACCTCGCCACCAACGGCGCCGGGATCATCCACGACTGGGAGATCGCCTTCCAGGGCAAGACGAGCGAAGACGTGCGCGCAAACGTGGCACAGGGCGAGTTCGGCATCTGGGAAGAGACGGGACGTTACATCAACCTTGGCCTGCTTGTCGGAGCCTATGAGGGCATGGGGTACGGCCAGTCCATTGGAGCGCTCATTGCAAACGAAGGACTCCAGGTCCCTGAGGTGGAGGAGCTGCGCCTCTTCGCCCAGGAGCTGCTGCGGGAGGACCCCGACCGGGCGGCGGCAGCCGCGGACCTTCTTGCAGTCCTCGAAGCAGCGGGAGTTCCCGCGGGGTTCCTGAAGGTCCCGCATCCGTTCCGCCGCTACAGCGCCCAGGCAGCGGCCCGGGAGCTCCATATCCCGTTCACGGGCCATCCCAGCATTGGCAACGACATCATCTACACCCATCCGTGGAACAGCGGAGGAGCAATCGGCCGCGCGGGGACACGTGACTTCCTGATCTTTGCCGCCTCCGTGAGCGGGCTTGAGGGCGGGGTCTATCTCTCGGTGGGATCGGCCGTCATGTCGCCGATGATTTTCGAAAAGGCGCTCTCCATGGCTCAGAACATCGCGCTCCAGCGCGGAGAGCTCATCCGCAACCACTACATCCTCGTGGTGGACCTCGCGGAGGCGCCCTGGGACTGGCTGCGCGATGGTGAGCCCCCTGCCGACAACCCTGCCTACTACCTGCGCTATTGCAAGACTTTTGCCCGCATGGGCGGCACAATGCGCTACCTTCGCGCAGACAACCGTGACTTCTTTCTCGCTCTCCTGCGCGAGCTGCGCTGACAGCGGCTGCGGGCGCCGGAACCTGATGTCGGCGCCTGACACCAGCGGCAATTGTCACACTTTGCGAATTGCGATATGATCTGCGGTGAAAAGTCCTCCACACCCTTTTAGCGAAAGAAGGTCTACGAATATGGCCAGGAAGATGGTCACCATCGACGGGAATACCGCCGCCGGCACGGTTGCGCACGCGACGAACGAAGTGATTGCGATCTACCCCATCACTCCGTCGTCGACCATGGGCGAGCTCGCGGACGAGCTGTCCGCGGAAGGCGTGAAGAACATCTGGGGCACCGTCCCCACCGTGGTGGAGATGCAGTCCGAGGCCGGCGCCGCCGGCGCGGTGCACGGCGCCCTGACCACGGGCGCGCTCACGACCACTTTCACGGCATCCCAGGGCCTCCTGCTCATGATCCCCAACATGTACAAGATCGCCGGCGAGCTTACTCCCACGGTTTTCCACATCGCCGCGCGCGCCCTGGCAACGCACGCCCTTTCGATCTTCGGGGACCACGAGGACGTGATGGCCTGCCGGTCCACCGGCTGGGCCATGTTGTGCGCGAACAACGCGCAGGAGATCATGGATTGCGCGCTCATTGCGCAGGCGGCGACACTGGAGTCCCGCATCCCGTTCCTCCACTTCTTCGACGGTTTCCGGTCCTACATGGAGATCCAGAAAATCGAGGAGCTGAGCCACGACGACATGCGCGCCATGGTCCCCGACGATCTTGTGGCGGCGCACAGGGCACGCGCTCTGAACCCCGAGCGGCCCACCATCAAGGGCACCTCCCAGAACCCGGATGTGTATTTTGCCGGGCGCGAGGCGGTGAACAAGTATTATCTCGCGGTCCCTGGGATCGTCCAGAAGGCCATGGACAAGCTCGCGAAGATCGTCGGACGGCAGTACAGGCTGTTCGATTACGTCGGCGCGCCTGACGCGGAGCGGGTGATCGTCATGATGGGCAACGGCGCGGAAACCGCGGAGGAAGCCGCTGAGTTCCTGAATGCAAAGGGGGAGAAGGTCGGCGTCTTGAAGGTCAGGCTCTTCCGCCCCTTCAGCCTGGAGCATTTCGCGCAGGCCCTTCCCAAGTCCGTGAAGGCAATCGCCGTCCTGGACAGGACCAAGGAGCCCGGCTCCCTCGGTGAGCCGCTCTATGAGGACGTACGCACCGCCATCGGGGAGGCCATGGCAGGCGGGCTGCTGAAAGTGAAGGACTACCCCGTGGTGGTGGGCGGCAGATACGGTCTGGGCTCCTACGAGTTCACCGGCGCCATGGCCAAATCGGTCTTCGACAACCTGTCCGGCAAGACACCCAAGAACCACTTCACGGTCGGCATCAATGACGACGTAACCAACACGAGCCTTCCCTTTGATCCGAGCTTTTCCTCCGAGCCGGCGGGCGTCCACCGCGCCATGTTCTACGGCCTGGGCGCGGACGGAACCATCGGCGCCAACAAGAACTCGATCAAGATCATCGGGAAGGCCACGGACAACTACGTGCAGGGCTACTTCGTCCTGGACTCCAAGAAGTCGGGCTCCATCACGATTTCGCACTTGCGCTTCGGAAAGAAACCGATCAAGAGCACGTACCTCATCAGCAAGGCGAACTTCCTGGCCTGCCACAAGTTCAGCTTCCTGCAGAAGTACGATATGCTTTCCCAGGCGGCAGATGAAGCTGTGTTCCTCCTGAACTCCCCGTTCGGGAAGGACGAGGTCTGGGCAAACATCCCCGTGGAGGTGCAGAAGCAGATCATCGACAAGAGGCTGAAGTTCTACGTCATCAACGGGACCAAGATCGCCGACGACGTAGGACTTCGGGGAAGGATCAACGTTCCCCTGCAAACCGCGTTCTTCGTCATCTCGGGGATCCTCCCCGAGGCCAAGGCCCTGGAGCTGATCAAAACAGCAATCGAGGACACCTACGGCAACAAGGGCCGCGACATCGTGGAGATGAACATGAAGGCCGTCGAGGCCGCCAGGTCGCGGATCGAGAAGGTGGACTATCCCGCCAAGGCGGAAGGAAGCCTTCACATGCTTCCCCCGTTCCTGCCCAGGCGCCGGAGTTCGTCCGCAGGGTCACCGCGGAGATCATTGCCGGCCGCGGTGAGACGCTTCCCGTCTCGGCGCTGCCTGATGACGGCACATGGCCCACGGGGACCACGAAGTGGGAGAAGCGCAACATCGCGGAAGAGATTCCCGTCTGGGATTCCGAGACCTGCATCCAGTGCGGCGAATGTTCCATGGTGTGTCCTCACGGCGTGATCCGCATGAGCGTCTACGATCCCGCAAATCTCAAGGAAGCGCCGCTCACCTTCAAGTCTGTTGACGCCAAGGGCAAGGAGTTCGAGGGCCAGAAGTTCACCGTCCAGGTCTCATCCCTTGACTGCACGGGATGCGGCGTATGCGTCGCCGCCTGCCCCGCGTACAAGAAGGTGGACGGGCAGAAGACCGATAGGAAGGCCATCAATATGGCGCCCCAGCTCCCGATCCGAGACCAGGAGGCGAAGAACTTCGAGTTCTTCCTCTCTCTGCCGGATGTGGACCCGAAGTACATCAAGCGCAACAGCATCAAGGGGTCCCAGCTCATTGCGCCGATGTTCGAGTTCTCCGGCGCCTGCGCGGGGTGCGGGGAAACGCCCTATGTCAAGCTGATGAGCCAGCTCTACGGTGACCGGGCGGTCATTGCGCAACGCAACGGGATGCTCTTCCATCTATGGAGGGAACCTTCCCACCACGCCCTACACGACCAGGAGAGACGGGCGGGGCCCGTCATGGTCCAATTCCCTGTTCGAAGACGCCGCGGAGTTCGGGTTCGGGATGCGGCTGACCTCGGACAAGCTGATGGAGTTCGCCCGGGAGTTGATAGATGCCATCGCGGCAGCGGGATCCGCGGCAGTCTCGAAAGACCTCCTGGAGCAGATCAGGAACGCGGACCAGTCCACGCAGGCGGGCATCGAAAGCCAGAGACAGCGCGTGACGGATCTGAAGAATGCCCTCGCCAAGAAGGGATCCACGGCTGAGGAGAAGCGCCTGCTCGCGGCGGCGGACTACCTGATCCGCAAGTCGGTGTGGATCATCGGCGGAGACGGCTGGGCGTACGACATCGGTTACGGCGGCCTGGACCACGTCATCGCGTCCGGCCGCAAGGTGAACGTCCTCGTGCTGGACACCGAGGTGTACTCGAACACCGGCGGGCAGATGTCCAAGTCCACCCCGGTCGGGGCAATCGCGAAGTTCGCGGCCGGCGGCAAACCCCTCGGGAAGAAGGACCTCGGATGATGGCGATGGCGTACGGCAACGTGTACGTTGCGCGCGTTGCCTTCGGCGCGAACAGGCTGCAGACCATCAGGGCCTTCACGGAGGCGGACGAGTACGACGGGCCTTCCCTGATCATCGCTTACAGCCACTGCATCAACCACGGCTACGATTTGCGGAAGGGGATCGGGCAGCAGAAGCTCGCGGTGGACTCGGGAGCGTGGCCGCTGTTCCGCTACAACCCGAAGCTGAAGGCGGAGGGGAAGAACCCGTTCATCCTTGACTCGAAGGAGCCAACCGTGGATATCGGGGACTACATGTACAACGAGATCCGCTTCCGCGCTCTCAAGCAGATTGGGCCCGAAAGGGCAGCCTCCCTGCTCGAGGTGGCGCGCAAGGACGCGAAGGACAGGTACTCCTACTACAAGTACCTCGCGGATCGGCCGTAGGGACCTTCCGGCCAACGAATGCAGACGTGGGAGTCCCTGGGCGCTCGAGCCATTCCCGACTGGTTTGACGACGCGAAGCTGGGCGTCATGGTTTCCTGGGGACCCTACGCTGTGCCGGCCTGGGCGCCGTCCTCGGGAGACCATGCGAAGCTCGTGGCGGAGAACGGGTGGGAGCACAGCCTGGCCAACGACCCGCGCCCGGAGTGGTACGCGAACGGCATGCGCATTCCCGGCAGCCCCACGTGGGCGCATCACCGCTCAGCGTGGGGCAGGCTCGCCCGGTATGAATCCTTTGGACGGCTTTTTCGCCAGGGATTGAAAGCGTGGGAGCCGGCTCCTCTGGCAGACGCGCTTGCTGCCTCCGGGGCGCGGTATGTCATCGTTTCCGCCAAGCACCATGACGGATTCCTCCTGTGGCCCAGCAGGAAACGCAACCCGAAACGCCGCGAATGGCAGACCGTCATGGACGTGGTCGGAACATTCGCTGAAACCACTCGGGAGAGGGGCATGCGGTTCGGGGTGTACTACTCGGGAGGCCTCGACTGGGCGTTTGGCGGCCTTCCCATCCGGAGCCTGGACGACCTGCTGGAGGCAATCCCGACCACCAGGACGTACGCGTCCTACGTGGATGCCCAGCTGCGCGAGCTGATCACGCGGTATCATCCGTCCATTCTCTGGAATGACGTGTGCAGCCCCGCCCGGGAAGACCTCCTGTCCCTTTTCGATTTCTATTACGATGCGGTCGAGGACGGACTGGTGAATGACAGGTTCGGGCAGTTCGATGCGGAGGAGAGCTCCGGCCTGGGTCGTCGCCTTTTCGAAACCCTCGAACGTGTGCTCCCCCTGGTGCGCAAACCTCTTTCCGTGCACGGTTCGGCCGCGCCGACTGCCCGTCACCTGGATTTCAAGACGACAGAGGACGAAGGCTCGCCCGCGGAGGATGAAGGGAAGTGGGAAAGAGTGCGGCCCATCGGCCTCCTGACGATCGAGGCGCTTGTGCATCTCCTCGTCGACACGGTGGCCCACGGCGGGAACCTGCTGCTCTGCGTCAGTCCGGGCGCCACCGGGATGGTTTCGGAGGACGTTGCCGGCCGGCTTCGCGGCCTCGGGGATTGGCTGAAGCACAACGGGGAAGCGATCTTTTCCTCCCGCAGCTGGGAGGTTACCGACGCCGTCACGGATGAGGGAGTCGACGTGCGCTACACCCGCAAGGGAATGACCGTCTATGCCATTCTCCTGGGGACCCCGGCCGGTCGTGCTTTCGTTCTCCCATCGTTGCGGCTCCTGCCCTACGCAAGCCTTCGCATCCTGGGGTCCATAGGCCACGCGGCCTGGTTTCAGGAAGGGAAGGACATCCAGGTGAGGCTCTCCGAGCCTCTTCGCGAATCTCCCGCCCATGTGATCAGCATCACTCCGGCTCCTCGGCTGACCTGATCAATTCTGGCCGTTCATCAGAGACCCTGCAGCGTGTCGCCAAGCTCCGCGCAGCTGCGGGAAAAGACGTCGTACAGCTCCCCGTAGAGCTTCATCGTGTCCGGGTTCGGCATGTAGGTCTTCTGGAACCGGACCATTGCCTCGCACGCGCCCGTCAGGCTGGCGTACTCCTCCATGCCGTAGAACCCGATGCACGCGTTCCCAACGAGGTCGGAGTCCTCCTGCTCAGGCAGAAGTACGTTCTTGCCCGTGATGTCCGCGCGGACCTGGCACCACAGGGGATGCCGGGCCTGCCCGCCGGAGACCCGCAGGTCCGTCACCGAGCAGCCGTTGCCCTCCATGGCGGCAATGATTGCGCGCACGGCAAACCCCGTGGACTCCACCACCGCTCGCATCATCTCCCGCCGCCCGTGCTCCAGCGTGAGCCCCAGGAACGCACCCGTGAGCCGCTTGTCCCAGACCGGGAACCGCTCCGTCGTCAGGAAAGGGAGAAAGAGCAGCCTGCGGGCACCCGGCGCCGCGGCCTGCGCATCCTTCCACAGTGCCTCATAATCCGCCTTCCGCCGACAGAGAGTGCGCACCGCCCAGTCGAGGGCGGACCCGGAAGAGGAGATCATTGCCGACACGTTGTACGCTCCGCGAATCACGTGCGGAAAGCACAGAAGCCGCCGGTCGTGCACGGGGACGGACCAGCAGAGGTTGATGCCTTCCGAGGTGCCCGCCCGGTCACAGGCGCGGCCAGCCGTAATGGCGCGCCGTCCCCAGGATGGACATGAGGTAGTCCGGCCCGCCCGCGATCACCGGAATCCCTGCGGGAATGCCGATGGCCTCCTGGGCTCGCTCGGACACGTCGCCCACGATCTCTCCCGGCTCCAGGTACGGCGGGAACTTCTCCGCATCCAGGTGCACCCTGGTTATCGCCTCGTCGTTCCAGAAGAACTCTTTGAAAAGCGCGGTGGGGATGATCCGGGAGGCGTTGCCGCACAGGAAGAAGCAGATGTATTCGGCGCACGCCAGGAAGTACCTCGTCTTTTCGTACATGTCGGGCTTGTGGCGCATGATCCAGAGCGCCTTGGGGAGGTAGAAGGACGCGTCAAGGGGCGTATCGCTGAACTCGGCAATCAGGTCCGCTTCTGCCTGGGCCCTGCGGTCCATCCAGGTCATGGCGAAGTCCAAGCGGCTCGCCCGCGGCGTCAACGGCAAGCAGCGTGGGCCCGTTTGCGCTCACCACTACTCCCCGGATGCGTCCCTTCTCCCTCAGGCCGAGCTCCGCGGTTACGATTGCCAGCCCGGCCAGCCAGTCATCCGGATCTGATACGCGATACGCGGGGTCCCTGGCCTCCCGCAGGCGAACGGGGACCTGGGCCCTGCTCACCACTTTTCCGCTGGAAGTCACCACGGCTCCCTTGAGATAGGAAGTGCCGATGTCGTAGGCCAGCATCATATGGTCGGACTATAGCATGGCCGCACCAGCGAGGCACGCTGCCGCGCCATGCATGCCGCGCGACGCTTCCGCGCCCGACGCTTCCGCGCCCTTGACTTTTTCAGTGGAAGGCCTAGAATTCTTTCCAGCCTTTTCTTCGAGGCAGGGAGTATTTCCCGACCGGCGGTCATAGCCCGCAACCCCGGGAGCCAGAACCAAAACGGCGGCATCCCGGGAGGAAACGGTGGAATTCCGTTGCCGACAGTACAGTCTGGATGGGAGAAGGAAGGATGAATGAGCCCGGACCTGACTATTGAGGCATCAGGCCTCACGTTTGCGTTCAAGAACAAGCTTGTCATCGACTCGATCTCGTTTTCCGTGGCGCGGGAGGAGTTCGTCACGTTCCTGGGGCCCTCCGGCTGCGGCAAGACGACGCTCCTCAACCTGATCGCCGGCATTTACATGCCCCCGTCGGCGGGGCATTGTCGGTTGATTCGCGAAGCATCTCCTTTGTGTTTCAGAACGACACCCTGCTCCCGTGGCGCAACGCTCTCAGCAACGTCCTGCTCCCTTTCGAGGTGCGCGGAGAACCCATCACCCCGCACCTCCGCGAGAGAGGGGTGAAGATACTCGACCAGCTGGGCCTCTTCGGCAGCGAGACTGCCGCCCCGGCGGAGCTCTCCGGCGGGATGAAGAAGCGCGTCGAGCTGGCCCGGGCCCTCGTCACCGAGCCGGACCTGCTGATCCTGGACGAGCCGTTCTCATCCCTGGACATCATCACCCGGGAGAAGCTGAACATCCTGCTCCGCTCCATCCACCACACCATGCGGACCGCCGTCGTCATGGTGACGCACTCGGTGGAGGAAGCCTGCTACCTTTCGGACAAGATCTACGTCCTCTCCTCCCCGCCGGCGCAGATCATCAACGTCAGGGAGCTGGGAAAGAACGGGGACGCGTTGCCGGACCAGTACCTGCTCTCCGTCCCCGAGCGTGACGCCGCCCGCGAGATCCGCAAAGACGCCAAGGTGCTCTGGACCGCGCTGCAGGAGCCGCCCCGTGAAGCCGGGGAGAACGGCGCGGGTGAGACTCCCGGCAGGCCCGGGAAGGGAGGCGGCCTTACCGCTGCGCTTCGCAATCATCTCGGAGGCGCGCTCATCCCCGTGGAGCTGGTCGCGCTGTATTTCCTCCTGGTCTTCGTAAAGACCCGGCTGCGAATTCCAGACTATCTCCTGCCCCATCCCGCCGGGATCCTGTCGCGCTTCTTGACGACCCTGGTGAGGGGCACCATCCTTCCCGACCTCGGAGCGACGGTCTACGAGTCCCTTGCGGGCTTCCTCATAGCCTTCGTCCTCACGCTCGTGCTGGGCTACTGGATAGCAAAGTCGCGCCTGCTGTCCCGGCTCCTCATGCCGTACCTCATAGCCTTCAACACCATCCCCACCATCGCTCTTGCCCCGTTCCTGGTGCTGTGGTTCGGCTTCGGGTACACGCCGCGGATCGTCACTTCCGTGATCGTCATCTTCTTCCCCATGCTGATCACCAACATCTCGGCGACCCGCCTGGCGGAGAAGAGCATGAGCCAGCTCATCTCCTTCTTTCGACCGCGCAGGATACGCCGCTTCGTGTACTTCGAGTTCCCCGCATCGCTGCCCATGGTCGCAAGCGGAGTGAAGGTCTCCATCACGCTTTCCGTCATCGGAGCCGTGGTGGGGGAGTTCGTCTCCGGGAGCGTCGGCCTGGGATCCCTGGTGAACGTGGCGAAGGGCAATTTCGACACGGAGCTGATGTTCGTCGGCCTCCTTTGGCTCGTGATCCTGGGGCTCGTGTACTACGGCCTGGCCACCCTTGTGCATCGCCTGGTGGCCGTGAGGCTCAAATAAGGACAGGAGGGAGAATGCGCGTTCGAAGAATTGCCGCCATCACGGCGCTGGTGCTGGGGATGGCGGTGCAGATCGGGAGCAGGGGCCGATGACAAACCCCTCCAGAAAGTCCGTCTTGCCATAGGCTACATACCGCACGTGCAGTTCACGCCGCTCTACGTGGGGGTCGCCAAGGGCTTCTACCAGCAGGAGGGGATCGATCTCCAGCTCAATTTCGGCTTCGAGTACGACGTCTTCTCGCTCCTTGCGGCCGGGAGGATCGACGTTGGCCTGACAGACTCGGACCAGCTCATCCTGGCAGGGGCGAAGGACATCGGCCTCCAGGCGATATTCCAGTACTACCAGAAGTACCCCATCACGGTGGTTGCGCTTGCCGACAGGATACGCCAGCCCTCTGATCTCAGGGGAAAGAAGATCGGAACGCCGGATCTTTCCGGGGCCTCCTGGATCGGGCTGCAGATATTCCTGCACAGGTACGGGCTGGAGGGAGCGGTCCAGGTCGAAAAGATCGGCTACACGCAGGAGGCGACTCTGCGCAGCGGGAAAGCGGATGCCGTGGTGTGCTTCTTCAACAACGAGCCCATCGTGTTTCGAGGTGAAAACGTTGCCATCAGGGAATGGGACGTGAAGGATATCTCCGACATGGTGAGCGCTTCGTTCATCAGCTCCCGGTCCATCATCGCCTCGCGAGCGGACGTGCTCGCCGCTTTTGTCAGGGCCACCCGCAAGGCCATGGCGTACACCGTGGATCATCGGGGTGAAGCGTTCCAGATTGCCGTCAAGGCGGTGGGGAACGTGCAGCCGGGCGACGAGGCGCTCTTTCGGGAGCGGCTCGACGCCACGTGCCAGCTGTTCGTCCATCCCAAGGGGTACGGGTACATCGACGTGGACAGGTACGCCAGATCCATTGCCGAGCTTGCGACACTGGGCCTCATCCCATCCGTCTATCCCGCGGAACGGATCGTGAAGGTCTTCTGATTGCCAACGCTCCCTCCCTCGATCTCTACCGGGGATCCCGGCTCCTACGCGCAGTACGCGGTGTCCGTGCGGCAGCCTCGTATTATCGAGCAGATCATCGAATGCAACCAGCCCGGGGAGGCAGCCCGGACTGCGCTGCTTGCTCTGGCTTGGGAGATCCGCGAGGGGCGCGTGACCAGCCCGCTGGGAAACGGCAGCGTGCCGCCATCGAGCATGAGCGCGCAGGAAAGGCGCACGTGGGAAGATGCCATTGGCGCCCAGGAGGGCCGGAGGTGGCTCGACCTTCCGTGGTACTTCGCAGAGTCCTTTTTCTACCTGAAGCTCCTGGCTGCCTTTGGTTATTACGCCGGGGCTGCCAGGGGCAAGGATCCGTTTTCTCCCCAGAAGGAACGCGAGCTCATGGATCCCGACGGAGGCCTCGCAATGGCCCGACGAGTTGTGGCGGAAGCGGAGGCCATGGGGGAGGAGGAGGGCCTTGCGTTTGCCCTTCACAGCGCGCTCTGGGGCAACAGGCTGGACCTCAGCACTTTCGAGGTGGACGAGTCACGACGCAAGAGCGTCCTCAATCGTGACGGCGACTCGCTTCTGGTTGATCACACGGCGCGGGCAGTTGCCGCTCTTACCCGGGCTAACCGGGTCCAGGTGCTCCTGGACAACTCCGGGCCCGAGCTCGTCTGCGACCTTCTCCTGGCGGACCGGCTCCTCGCGAGGTCACCATCCGTCACCTTGCATGCAAAGAAGGCGCCGTTCTTCGTCTCCGACGCCACGGTGAGCGATACCCTTGGGACCATTGATGCGCTCGCCGGGGACACAGACCGGCGTGTATCAGCGGCCGGAGCGCGACTCCATGGCGCCCTGCGCTCGGGGCATCTGCGCGTGCTGGATCACTGGTTCTGGAACAGCGCTTCGCATTTCACGGCTTTCCCGGAAGACATCAGGACGGACCTGGTCCGAAGCGACATCGTGGTGGTGAAAGGGGACGCGAACTACCGACGGACGCTGGAAGACAGAAAGTGGGATACCTCGCTTTCCCTCGATGACCTGGCATCCTATTTTCCAGCGCCGTTCCTGGTGCTTCGAACGATGAAGAGCGAGCTCGTGGTGGATGTGCCCGCTGAGGAAGCCCGGCGGCTCTCCCGCGTTGACCCCAGCTGGATGATCAATGGCAAGCGCGGGATCATCAGGCACGTAAGCCCGCGGGTTTCTTCCTAGCCCGCCTGTCTGCGCTCCGCCGCCCTTGCGCTCACCACGTTCGCGCCCGCAAGGACGCCGAGAGAGGCCGCGACCTTCAGCGCGTCCCCCACCAGGAAGGGAAGGAATCCGAGTGCAAGGGCGCGGGAAAGACCAAACGAGACTCCGAGCCAGGCAACGCCGGTGACGTAGGAAGCGAGGTGGCCCAGGATCAGGACGATCAGCGCGCCGAGGAAGGTGACGGCAAGCCTGCGCTCGACCAGAAAGCCGGTGAGCCATGCCGCAGCCACGAACCCCACGAGGTAGCCTCCGGTCGGGCCAAGGAGGTGCGCAAGCCCCGCTCTGCCGAGGGAGAAGACTGGAAGCCCCGCAAGGCCTTCCGCAAGGTAAAGAAGGATCGCCACAGCTCCGCGGCGGCTTCCCAGGAGGGCGCCCGTGAGGACAACCATGAAGGTCTGGAGGGTGACAGGCACGGGCGTGAAGGGCAGAGGGATGGACACCTGGGCCGCAAGCGCGATGAGAAGCGAAAACCCCGCAACGAGACAGACGTCGTAGACGCGGGCGGGGACCCTGGTGGACGGCCGCAAGGCCTCAGCAAGAACGGGGGACGACATGTCCGACCTCCTTCACGAAGTCTCGCGAGGATATGAAAAAAGGGCCAGCTGATCAAGCGGCAGCGCCTCCGACAGCGGCAGCGCCTCCGACAGCGGCAGCGCCTCCGACAGCGGCAGCGCCTCCGACAGCGGCAGCGCCTCCGAACCAGGGGCCGATGCCCGACCACACCGTTGACAGTCGCCCGGAAACCGGGAAACCTCAAGCGAGGGGGACACGTGATGATCCTTGAGGAGCTGCTCCGATCCGAAGGCGTAGTGCTGCTCGACGGTGCCATGGGGACCGAGCTGGACAAGCGCGGAAAGCAGGGACGTGCGGAGTGCAATCTGAGCGCTCCTGACGCTGTGATCCAGGTCCACAGGGACTACATACGAGCGGGAAGCGACGCCGTGATCACGAATACCCTCACGATGAACCGCGTATTCATGGAGTCGCACAGGCTTTCCATTGACGTCGGAAAGGTAAACCTTGCGGGAGCGCGGCTGGCACGCGAGGCTTTTGAGGGGAAGGGATTCGTGCTGGGGAACCTCAGCTCCACCGGCCAGATCCTGGAGCCGTACGGGAGCTTCTCAGAACGGACCGTGACCGAGTCCTTCGAGGAACAGGCCGGGTTCCTCCAGGAGGGCGGGGTGGACGGTTATATCATCGAGACGATGTTCGACCTTCGGGAAGCAGTCTGCGCCCTGAAGGCCTGCAAGGCGGTTTCCCGTCTGCCTGTGATCGTGTGCATCTCCTACGAGACGGAGAAAAACGGTGGCCGGACCGTCATGGGCAACTCCGCGGTCGAGTGCGCCCGGGTCCTGGCAGCGGAGGGAGCTGACGCAATGGGGGCCAACTGCGGAAACGTGGACCCCGACCAGATGGCGGAGATCATCGCCACTCTTTCACGGTCCACGGGGCTGCCCATCGCTGCCGAACCGAACGCAGGCAAGCCGAGGCTTTCGAATGGCGCCACCGTGTTCGACATGGATGCCCGCACGTTTTCCTCCGGCGTGGCAAAATGCCGGAAGGCCGGGGCAACGATCCTGGGCGGCTGCTGCGGCACTTCGCCGGAGCATATCGCCGCGCTGGGTGAAGAGGTCGGGCATGCCGCGCGCTGAAAGCTTTCCAGACGCGGAGGGCCAGGGGGTGATTCTCCGCCTCGTTTCGGCAATCCAGGACAATGCGAAGATCTTGAGTGAGATTGATGGCGCCATTGGTGACGGTGACCACGGGATCAACATGAGCAAGGGGTTCTCTCTCTGCCGGGAGCGGCTGGAGAAGAGCCCGGGGGGTTTTGCCGCGGGATTGAGGACACTCGGAGACGTGCTCATGTCCGAAATCGGCGGAGCAATGGGACCGCTGTACGGCACGTTGTTCACCGAGATGGCGCGGGGGGCGCACGGGGAAGCCAGGATCGATTCGGCGCTGTTCCTCGGGATGCTCGAGGGGGCAACCGCCGCGGTCAAGGACCTGGGCGGCGCAAAGGTCGGAGACAAGACGATGGTCGATGTCCTTGACCCCGCGCTGGAAGAGCTGCGGCGGGCTGTCCGGTCCGGCAGCGGGTTCTCTGCGTGCCTCGCGGCCATGGCGGACGCGGGGAATCGGGGGAAGGAGTCCACCCGGGACATGGTGGCCAGGCTTGGCCGCTCCAGTCGGCTGGGAGAGCGCTCTCGCGGCACCCTTGACGCGGGGGCGGCGTCATGCGCGCTGCTGCTGGAAACCATGGCGACGTCAATCATCGATCTCCTGGGAGAAGAACAATGACGTGGGTCACAAGATCTCACATCCATGTCGACCGCGTGGCATGCCCGTGGCTCATCACGCGCTTCGTCGACAGTGAAGCCGAGTTCGTTTTTGTTCCGAAGGGCGAAGTGGAGAGGGTGGCCCGGGAGACGGGGGCTGTTCCATTTGACGTCCCCGGGGCGGAGCTCGGTCACAAAGAGGGAAGATGCTCGTTCGAGTCCATCATGGCAAAGTACGGTCTGAACGACGCCGGCCTGGTTCGCCTGGCGAGAATCGTCCACGCGGCAGACGTGGCGCAGGACATCGATTCAGACCCGATTGCGCGCGGCCTTGAAGCGATTGCGAGCGGTTACAGCCTGCGCTTCCCCGACGACCACGAGAACCTGGCGCGGCAGTTCGAGGTCTGCGACGCGCTGTACGCGTGGTGTCGGCTGGGGGCCTAGTCCTCTCCTTTTTCGTAGTTCCTGCCGTCCCAGGCGGGCGCCCGCGACTTGCCGACAATCCCCGCCAGCACCACCACGGCAAGGATGTAGGGGAACATCTGGATGAACTGGTCGGGGATCGGGATCTTCGACGCAAATACGATCCGCACCGTGTCCGCATACCCGAACAGGAGCGACGCCAGCACCGCGCCAATGGGATCCCACCGGCCGAAGATCACTGCCGCAAGCGCAATGAATCCGCGCCCGGCGACCATCCCCGTGATCCACTTGTCCGCGAACAGAGTGGCCGATGCGACCCCGCACAACACCCCGCTGATGAGCACTCCGGCGTAGCGCATGAGCGTGACGTTGACCCCGAGAGTGTCAGCGGCCTCAGGGTTCTCACCGACGCTGCGCAGCCTGAGGCCGAACACCGTGCGGTACAGGACGAACCAGGCCAGGAGCATCACGGGTATCAGCACAAAAGCGAGGGAGTTGATTCCCAGGAGCTTCGGGAAGAGGTACGGGTTGATTTTCGACTGGGTTTCCGCGCCGAAAAAGCTCTGGCAGAGAAACCGCGACAACCCGACGGCGAACACATTGATCGCAACGCCCGAGACGACGTGGTCCACCTTGAATGTCACGGTGACCACCGCGTGGATCAGCCCCATCAGAATCCCCGTGACCACGGCGACGAACAGCCCGATCCATATGCTCTGGAAGGTGATGGCGCCCCACACGAGGGTGAGCGCGGTCACCGTCATGATCCCTTCCAGCGCGATGTTGACCACTCCGCCGCGCTCGGAGAAGACGCCGCCCATGGCGGAAAACGCTATTGGTGAGGAGATCTCCAGACCTTTGACAAGGAAGAAGCCGATGAAAGAGAAGTCCATCAGGCCACCTCCCTCTTTCGCAGGCCGCGGGCAGCCCTGACGAGGATCTCGTTGATCGCGACGATGAAGAGGATCATGATTCCCTGGATCGCGTAGGTCACGGAATTGGGGACCTTGCTGAAAAGCTGGAGGCCGTAGCCGGCCTGCTTGAGAAACGCGAAGAGCACCGAAGAGAAGATGATCCCCACGGGTGAGTTTTTCGCGATGAGCGAGATTGCGATCCCGTCGAACCCCAATCCGGACGCGAGGTTGTACGTGTAGAACCCGCGGATCGCGAAGATCTCCTGCAGGCCGATCAGCCCGGCGATGGCGCCGGAAAGCATGAACGCGCCGATCTGCACCCTGCTCACCTGGATGCCGGCGTAGCGGGACACGTCGATGGAAGTCCCCACCGCCCTGATCTCGAAGCCCTGCCGGGTGCGAAAGAGGAGAAACCACACCGCCAGGCCCATCACGATGGCGACGATGAGGCTGTAGTCGAGGTAGACGTAGTTCGGCACGTTCCACCCGATGGAACGGAAGAGGCCGTTCAGCTTGCCGAAAAGCGCCGACGGCAGGAGCTTCCTCATCTGGGGCTCGAGGCTCGTCCCTTTCTGCAGCCCGGACAGGGGGCCGTTGACGAGGAAGTTCACGAGGGCCAGCGCGATGTTGTTGAACATGATTGTCGTGATGACCTCGTGGATTCCCCGCACCGCCTTGAGTGCCGCCGGGACCAGTGCCCACAGGGCGCCCCCGATCATGGAGAAGATAACGACCACCGGGATGTGAATGACGGGAGGAAGATGGAAGTATGTCCCCGCTATGGCACCGACCATTCCGCCGATGAAGTACTGGCCCTCGTTGCCGATATTGAACACCCCGGCGCGAAAAGCGACGACGATCGAAAGCCCGGAAAGGTAGTAGGGAATGGAGATGGAGAGGACCGCGGCGAGCTTCGCGGCGTCGCTGACGCTGAACTTGTAGATGCCCTGGAACGCCTTGCCGGGGTTCTCTCCGAGCGCCATGATGATGAAGGTGAGGACCACTCCGGAGGCGATGAAGCCGATGAACGGCGCGCTCTGCTCGAGGGCGTAAATGCCGAATCGTGTTCTATGCCGCGCCATTGGCTTTCTCCCCCGTCATATACAGTCCCACCTCTTCCTTGACGGCATCCTCGTGGGCAATTTCCTTGATGATCTTCCCCTTGAAGATGATCCCGATGCGGTCGGAGAGGGCCAGCAGCTCGTCGAGGTCCGCGGAGACAAGGAGCACCGCCTTCCCGTCGGAGCGCGCTTTCACGAGCTGGCGATGTATGAACTCCGTGGCGCCGATGTCCACTCCGCGCGTCGGTTGTGAGGCCACCAGGAGCTTCGGGTTGGCGCTCATTTCCCGGGCGACGACCGTCTTCTGCTGGTTGCCGCCGGACAGCGCGTTGGCCGGCGTGTCCTCCGAGGGAGTCCGGATGTCGAACGTCCTGATGATGTTCTCCGCAGACTTTCGGATTGCGCGCGAGTTGATGGTGGAAAACCGGGTGGCAAAGGGCGGCTTGTGATGCATGCCGAGGGTGAGGTTCTGCGCGATGGAGAAGGGGAGGAGAAGGCCGTACTTCTGCCTGTCTTCCGGAATGTGGGCAATCCCTCCTTCGCGCCTCTGGCGCACGTTCCAGGAGCGGATGCTTCGGCCTTCCAGGAGGATGTCCCCCCTGGTCACCTCGGCGCTTTCCGCTATTGCCCGAACCAGCTCCGACTGCCCGTTTCCTTCCACTCCGGCGATTCCGTAGATCTCACCCGCGCGCACGGTGAGTGAAAGGCCGTCCACGGCGTCGAAGCCGCGAGGGCTTCGAACCACAAGATCTTTTACCTCCAGGACATTCCTGCCGAAGGTGGCGGGCGGTCGCTCCACTTCCAGGAGGACGGGCTTTCCCACCATGAGCCCGGCGATCCGCGGCTTCGTGGCTCCCGCCCTGTCCATGGTTTCCACGACTTTTCCCTGGCGGATCACGGTGATGCGGTCCGCGACCTCCAGGACCTCGTCCAGCTTGTGCGTAATGAAGATGATCCCCCGACCCTGCGCGGTCATTGCGCGGAACGTCCGGAAGAGCTCCATGACCTCCTGGGGCGTGAGAACGGCGGTCGGCTCATCGAAAACGAGGATGGTGGCGCCGCGGAAGAGGATCTTGAGGATCTCCACCCTCTGCTGAATGCCCACCGAGAGGTCCTCCACGCGCGCGGTCAGATCAACGACGAGCTTGTTTTCTTCCATCAGCGCGGAGATCTCCCGGCTCTGGCGCGCGGTTGCAAGCACGCCGGCCGTCCGGGATTCTTCGCCCAGGATGATGTTTTCCAGGACGGTGAACGGCGGGAAAAGCATGAAGTGCTGGTGCACCATCCCGATGCCGCGGTGGATGGCGTCCCGCGGCCCGCGGATGTTCACCCGCGAGCCCCGGACCGCGATCCAACCGGAATCCGGCCTGTGCAGGCCGTACAGGATCTTCATCAGGGTGGTCTTGCCCGCGCCGTTTTCGCCCACCAGGGCGAGGATCTCTCCGGCGCGAAGGTCCAGGGAGACGTGATCGTTCGCGGTGACTCCCGGGAAGCTCTTGGTAATCTCCCGCATTTCCAGCAGGGCGTCTGACATTCAACCTCCTCGGGGGGAGCCAAAAAAAAGCGGGAGCAGACGCGTGCTCCCGCTCACCAAAGGCCGATCCTTACATCAGGCTTGACTTCCAGGTGTTGAAAGCGTCATCTGAGTCGGGCACCTGGATTTTTCCATCTATGATGTCCTGCCTCAGCTGATTGACCTTCTTCTCAACCGGGGCGAGAAGCGACTTGTTGAACTTGTCCACCGCGTACCCGACGCCGTCTTCCTTCAGGCCGAAGGAGCGATAGCCGCCGTCCAACTTTCCGCCGTTGTTGATGAAGTCCTGCGCGCTGAGAAGCACCGCGTTGTCCACTCTCTTTACCATGGACGTGAGGATCCACTTGCCGCGGGCCCGTGCCGCCGCCTCTTTGATTGATTCATAGACCAGTCCCTGGTCAGAGTCAACTCCGATGGCCCACTTCTTGTTCTCCTGCGCCGCCTTGAACAGTCCGTCTCCCGATCCACCCGCCGCGTGGTAGACGATTGAAGCGCCCTGCTTGTAGAAGCTGGAGGCGATGTTGTACCCCCCGGTGGGGTCGTTGAACGCCGTGGGGTCCTTGCCGATGTACTGGGACAGGATCATGCCGTCCGCGCGAAGCTTGGGATTGACGTACATGGCTCCCGCTTTGAAGCCCGCCTCGAACTTGTGAATGAGCGGGATGTCCATGCCTCCGATGAATCCGACCGGCTTGCCCTTGTTCATCATGGCCGCGATGGCGCCGACGAGGAACGAGCCCTCCTGCTCCTTGAAGGTGAGACAGGTGATATTGCTGGATGCGGTCAGGTCCGGCACGAATCCGTCGATGAGGCCGAAGTGCAGGTCCGGAAAGTCCGCGGCCACTTTCGTGATGGCGTCCGTAAAGAGGAACCCGACACCGATGATGTACTGGTAGCCGTCCTGCGCCAGTGCCCTCATCAGGATCTCGCGGTCCTGGCCTCCTGCCTTGGGTTCGATGTACTTGATCTGGATCTGGTCGCCATAATTGATGTTTGCCGGGTCTCCGTCGATGTATCCCTGCTCCGCCTTGGCAAGGGCCACCAACCCCCGATAGGCCGAATCATTGAACGAGTTGTCTCCGCGGCCGGCGAGGTCGAACACGAGGCCGATCTTGAACTTCGGCTGCGCGCTTACCGCCATCACCGCAATGAGCAGCAAGGCGACAAGAACTATGAAACGCTTCATGAGTACCTCCTTGGCTCGAACTTCCTGAATACACTATGTCTGGCGAAGAAGGAAGTCAAGACTTTCTGAGAAGGCGAACGAACTCATCCTCCGATACGATGGTGATACCCAGCTTGCGCGCCTTCTCCAGCTTGCTCCCTGAGCCTTCGCCGGCCAGCAGGTGAGTGGTCTTCGACGTGACGCTGTCTGTGACCCGTCCGCCGCGACTCCTGACCTCTTCCATGGCCGTCTCGCGCGGCTTGAAACGCTGGAAGGTCCCCGTGACGCACCATGTCTGGCCGGCGAAGCTCTGCGGGACGTTCGACGGGGCCGTCGCCTTTGTCTCAGAGAAGCTCAGCCCGGCAGCACGGAGGCGCTCGATCCGTCTGCGCACCTCGGGACGCCGGAGCTCCGAGAGGAGCACCTGGGCGGTGCGCTCGCCAATGCCGTGGATGGCGAGCAGCGGAGCCGGATCTCCCGCGTCGGAAAGTTTCAGCAGTGAATCGATGTCCGCGAATCCCGCATCGATCAGGAGCTCGGTGACTTTCTGCCCGATCTCCGGGATCCCCAGGGCAGGGAAGACGACGTGGAAGGGAAGAGCCTTGCTCTTCTGGATGCCCTCGCGGATCGCGCTCACCTTCTTTTCCCCGAATCCCGCCAGGGGGAGGAGCGCCGCCGGGTCGAAAGAATAGATGTCGTCGATGTCGCGGACAATGTCGTTGTTCCGGAGGACTTCGATGGTCTCCGGGCCGAGACCTTCGATATCCATCTGGCCCCGTCCCACGAAGAAGTTGAGCCTGCCCCTGACCTGGTCCGGACACGAGGGGTTCACGCAGAAATGGTGAGCGCCCTGCTTCACCAACCGGGACTGACACGACGGGCAGGAGGGGGGGAGCTTCCAGGTGGTCGCGCCGTGCTCGTTCTTCTCCAGCACCCGCTCCACGGCGGGGATCACATCCCCGCGCCGCGAGACGGCCACCTTGTCTCCGACAGCCAGCTCCAGCATGTCGATATACTCCTGGTTGTGCAGCGTGACGTTGGAGATGGTGGCACCGCCGATGCGCACCGGCTCCACTCGCGCCACGGGGGTGACCCGCCCGGTCCTCCCTACCTGGACCTCGATCGCCTTTACCGTTGTGGCGCCTTCCGGGGACTCGAACTTGAAGGCGATTGCCCATCGCGGGTGGTGGCCGGTGTAGCCGAGGGTTTCGCGCGCCGGGATCTCGTTGACCTTGGCCACCACCCCGTCAATCTCGTAGTCCAGCGAGCCACGCGAGCGCCGCTCCTCCTCGAGGAACTCCGCGATACGGTCGGTCCCGCCAACGCGCCACTGCGGATGCCTGCGCCGGGCCTCCTCCACATCCGGTCCATTCGAGAAGTACCCGATCCGCTGGTTGAGCCGGAAGCCGAGCTCCTCCAGCAGCTCCAGCGTTTCCCTGTGCGTCGGGAGGGGGGGGGCGAAGAAGCCCTCGTAGACGAAGATCGAAAGAGGCACCTCGGCCACTTCGCGGCTTTTCACCCTGCGAAGCGTACCGGAGGCAAGGTTGCGCGGGTTCGCATAGGGCTCTTCCATTTTTGCGTTGATGGTGGAGAACAGGCTCCGCGGGAGGAATATCTCCCCGCGCGCCGCAATGGTGAGCGGCTTCGAGAGGCGCAGGGGCACGGAACGAATGGTCATCACGTTCGCGGTGACGTCGTTGCCTACCAGCCCGTTGCCGCGGGTCACCGCCCTGGCCAGGATCCCTTTCTCGTAGTAGAGCACGATGGAAGCTCCGTCGATTTTCTCCTCGCAGATGCAGGAGAGGCTCTGATCGGCGTTTCGCGCCGATTTCTCCATCCACTCGGTCAATTCGGCCGCGGTGTATGCCTTGTCCAGGCTGAGGACGGGAATCGTGTGGGCCACCTCGGGGAGATCCTGGCTGAGATCGGAACCGACGCGCCGCGTGGGAGAGTCCGGCAGCGCGAGCTGCGGGAACTCCTTTTCGATGGCGACAAGCTCGTCGAACAGGCCATCGTACTCCCGGTCAGACACGAGGGGTCGGGAGTCCACGTGATACGCGCGCTGGTACTTCTGCAGGAGGGGGACAAGCTCGCGGGCCCGCTTCTCCGCGTCCCTTCGGGTCATGGACCGGCGCTATTCCCGCCGGACGAACGCGTCGCGGAAGCCGCGGAACCTGAACAGGGGCAGGAGCGTGCCGCTCTCAGCCTTGTTCAGCGGGCCGACAAGCACCTTGAACATCGGCTTGTCCCCTGAAGCGGGGGCGAGCACCACGACCGGGTAGGTCTGTATCAGTGTCCCTGCGAGCCCCTGCGCAACCTCCTGGGTCGCGTAGGCGCCGAGCTGGACATAGAAGGTGGCTGCGTTCTTTTTGCCTGTCAGCTTTGGAAGGGAGGCAACCACCTGCGCCTGGCCGGGCTGCGTTTCCGTCGGTGTCTTCACCGCGGGCGCCGCTGTGGTCTGTCCCGGGGCCGCTTGCTCCGGCGGCGTCTCGGGAGGCTGAAGGGCAATCTTTTCACCACCGGAGGAAGCGGGCGGAGTGCCGTTTGCCTCCGCGGCCTGCCCGCCGGCTTCCGGAAGCGCAAGCTGCGAGCTTGCCTCCGCCTGGCCTGGTTGCGGCGTGGTCGAGCCCGCCTCCTGCGGAGTGGCCGGCTGGGCTTCCGCCAACGGGGTTTCGGACTGTTGCTGAGACGGAGCGGCGGTTTCCCCGGTCACCGTCGGACCTTCCGCCGGGGTCTCTGCCGGCGGCTTGTATGCGAACTTCTGATCCTCCCGCGGCGGAAGGAAGAGCTGCTTCTGGGGGTTTCTGGAAGCGGCGTCCGCGAGGATCTGGGCGTCCTCCGCGGCTGCCTGGGATTCACCGCTCGCCCCGGTCTGCCGGGCCCGGCTGGGCTGCTTGTCCCTGCGCTGCCGTTTGCTCCTGCTGGGCGGCTGCCGGCGTCTGATCCGGCTGCGAAGCCGCCGCGGCAGGCGCCTGTGAGCCGGCCGCCGCCTCATCCGCGTAGGCGGCCCCGGGATTCACATCTGAATCAGGGTTGAACGATTTTTCCGGTGCAGCGGGCGTGCCCGTGGAAGCCGCTTTCTGTCCCTCGGTGACACGCACCCGGGCAATGCTGCCCGCCGCTATTCCAAGCGCATCAGCGGCGCGAGGGGAAAGGAGGATCAGGATGTTCGACTGGCTGTCCGCCCGCTGACTCACCGTCACGACGGTGCTCTTTCCGTTGTCGAGGTTCTGGACCATGAGCTGCGTGTCCGGCGCGAAGGAGTCGGACTCCGCGTAGAGGCCGCTCTCGAAGGCGGCGTCTCCCCTTTGCAGGGCGGCGTTTCCTTCCCAGTAGCTGTCGGCCCACGCGAGAAGGGGGATCATCAGCAGGCCAAGAACGACCCATCTCTTCATGGCGATCATGCTCCATTGCCGCGTCGGTGAAGGCTCACCGCGCATATCTTTCCATTATCATCGGAACATCAGGCGGAGTTGTGAGGCCAGATTTTCTTTCTCCACCTCCTCCTGTCTTCCATAGTAGCAAACTTTTTCAGGGACGGCGACGGCTACAGAGCCGGCGTGGGAAGAGCTTTGACCACCCTTTGGGAGATCAGCTTGCCCAGCTCGACCCCCAGCTCCGCGCGGCCGAGGACCTTCTCCTTGCCCGCGTTTGTCCCGGAGACCTTGTCGGAAAGGGATGTCTCTCCGGTCGACGTGTTGACAAGGGAAAACGTTGCGGAGCACGCCACGCGAACTGCATCCTCGGCGATCTTTGTCTGCGTGTAGGCCACGGTGATCTGAAGGAGCCAGCCGGCCTGGCCTTCACGCGCCACTGCTTCCAGGTCCGCGGTCCGGGCGTCAGCGCGGATGGCACCGGCGTCGAATACGACGTGCCCGGCCTCGAAGAGACCACCGGACACGCCTTCAACCGTGGCAAGCGGGGGAGGGCTCTGCGCACCGTCGATCGTTTCCCTCGCCGCAATCATGACCGTCTCCGCGCCAAGCGTCGCGGCGATGAAGAGCAGGGCGATGAGCACGACTACGTTTCTCAACGACATGACAGCTCCTGTTGGACAATGATGTCCCCCCTTATTATCGGCCGCCGGGGACTTGATTGAGAGAGGCGGACTTGATTGAGAGAGGCGGACTTGATTGAGAGAGGCGGGAATGGTAGGTTCGGCCGGATGCCGTTC
This sequence comes from uncultured Spirochaetota bacterium, assembly GCA_963745235.1. Lineage (GTDB taxonomy): Bacteria > Spirochaetota > Spirochaetia > SZUA-6 > Fen-1364 > Fen-1364. Next base: position 80,147 of record CAVUXE010000073.1, read on the forward strand.
TTTGCCGTGCAGATCTGGACAGGGGATGAAGGCCGCTTTCTCTCCATCGCCACGAAGCGAGTCGAGCGGGACCAGGCGAGGTTCTACTGGCCGCGTCGCAGCCTGCGGATCAAGCGCGGCGGGAGCTGGAAAGAATCCCTGGCCCCGATATTCCCCGGCTACATGTTCATCCAGGCCGAGTCCGTTGGCCCCGAGCTCTACGGAACGCTGAAAGAGGCTCCCGGCTTCATGCGTTTCCTTCTCTCCAACGACAACATCGTGCCCCTCGAGCGCGCGGACCAGGAGCTGCTCGGCCATTTCCTTGCATTCGGGGAGATCCTGGACAAGTCAGTGGTGTATTTCGACGAGAACAGGCGCATCCGCGTCGTTTCCGGCCCGCTGAAGGGACTGGAGGGCAAGGTGGTGCGGGTGGACCGCAGGAAGGGAAGAGCCAAGGTGCGTCTCGAAATGTACGAGGATTCATTCGAGATCGATTTCGGCTTCGAGTCCCTGGAGGCGGCGCCTCAGGTCCCGGAGGAACCGTCAGGGCACGCCTGAATCCTTCCGATGATGTAGACAAATGGCGGACGAATCCCGCAAGAGCATCTACATCATCGGAGCAGGGTTCACGGGCACCACCCTTGCCGCGGAGATCCGCGCAAAGAGGATCTTCGGCCACGTGGTGGCTTTCCTCGACGATGACCCAGCCAGGATCGGAAAGCGCATTGATGACGTTCCCGTCCTCGGTCCCATCGAGGCTGTCGGCCGCATCCTGAAGACAACCCCGGCGGACGAGGCCATCATCGCCATCCCCAGCGCCACGCGGGATCAGCTGGGCCGGATCTACGCCATCCTTCGTCGGGCCAAGTTCGCCCGCATCCGCATCGTGCCGCAGGTTTCCCAGATCCTCGACGGGGAGGCCCATCTCATCCAGGCGCGGGAAATCGATCCCGAGGATTTCCTGGCGCGCAGCCCCGTGCGGGTGAACCTGAAAAAGAGCCTGGCCTACATCCAGGGCAGGAGGGTCCTGGTCACAGGGGCAGGCGGGAGCATCGGCTCGGAGATCTGCCGCCAGCTCCTGGAAGGCCGGGCGGAGAGGCTCTACCTCTTCGGTCACGGGGAAAACAGCATCTACGAGATCGAACGGGAGCTGAGGCTCCTGCAGGACGAAGGAGTCGGGGAGAAGGCGACCATCGTCCCGATCATCGGGGAGATCCAGGACAGGGACTACATGCATTTCATCGTCTCGCGCACCCGGGCGGACGTCGTGTTCCACACCGCCGCGCACAAGCATGTCCCGCTCATGGAGGCCAACCCGGTGGAGGCGGTGAAGAACAACGTGTTCGGCACGCGGAACATCGTCGATGCCGCGAAGAAGGCCGGCGTGGAGCGCTTTGTCCTGATCTCCACCGACAAGGCGGTTGAGCCGAGCAGCGTGTACGGGGCATCGAAGCTCCTCGCGGAAGAGATCGTCCTGAGGGAGGGGAAGAGCGGCCGCAACTTCCTTGTCGTGCGCTTTGGCAACGTGCTGGGGTCCCGCGGGAGCATCCTTCCCCTTTTTCGAAGGCAGATCCTGAAGGGAGGTCCGGTCACCGTCACGCATCCGGAGACACGGCGATACTTCATGACCATTCCCGAAGCCTCGTCCCTCGTTTTGAAAGCGGGAGGCGTGGGGACGGGAGGAGAAGTCTACCTCCTGGACATGGGTGAAAGTGTCTCCATCCGGGAGCTTGCCGAGCAGATGATCCGCTTCTACGGATACGAACCGGATGCTGACGTGAAGATCGTCTATACGGGTATGCGAAAAGGTGAAAAGCTGCTGGAGAAGCTCCACGCGGAAACAGAGGTGACCGAGCCCACGGGTCACCCGAAGATCATGAAGCTGCAGAGAAAGACGCTGATCAACGGACGGATCACTGCCGTCCTGGACAGGCTTCGGCCGGTCTGCTTCCATGATCCGCAGGCGCCGTCAGCATTCAGGAACAGGCGCTGCCTGCGGGCCATCCTGCAGGAAGTCATCCCTGGCATCGACCTGCCGCCTGAAGAGCCCGAGTTTTGAGCTCCTTTGTCCCCTTCTTTCGACCTTCCCTCGGTTCCGAAGAGGAACAGGGTGTCATTGCGGTCCTGCGTTCCGGCTGGCTGACAACCGGGGAAGTGACCGCAAACTTCGAGCGCGAGTTCGCATCGTACACGGGTGTCCGGCATGCCCTTGCCGTGAGCTCGGCCACGGCGGGGCTGCACCTCGCTCTCGAAGCCCTCGGTGTTGGACCGGGAGACGCCGTCATAACGACGCCCTACACATTCGCTGCAACCGCCGAGGTCGTTCGCTACCTGGGAGCCGAGCCGGTCTTCGCGGATATCCTCCCTGCCTCCATGAACATCGATCCAGATGCGGTCGAAGCTGCTCTCAAGAAGTGCAGGGCGGAGAATCGGAAAGTCTCCGGGATCCTGCCGGTGCACGTCGCGGGGCTCCCGTGCGACATGAGCGCGCTGGCAGAGATTGCAGGTCGCTTCGACGTGCCCGTCGTGGAGGATGCGGCGCACGCTTTTCCCGTTCGAATCGGCGCTGATTTCGCGGGGTCGCTGGGCGATGCCGGTGTGTACTCGTTCTACGCGACGAAGACCATGACCACGGGCGAAGGCGGCATGCTGGTCACCGACAGGGACGACGTGGCTGCCCGCGCGCGAGTCATGCGCCTCCACGGCATTGACCGCGACGTGTGGGACAGGTACACGTCGCGGAGCGCCTCGTGGCGCTACGACGTCGTGGCCCCGGGCTTCAAGTACAACCTGACTGACATTGCCGCCGCAATCGGCCGGGCCCAGCTTGCGAAGGCAGGGGACTTCCTCGCGGACCGAACGCGAATTGCAGAGCGGTACCTCGACGCCCTTTCCGGACTGGACTTCCTGGAGCTGCCCACTCCCGCGGCGAACCACGCGTGGCATCTTTTCATCATCCATATAGTGCCACGGAGGCTGACGACGGACAGGGACGGCTTTGCGGAGGAGCTCACGCGCAGGGGGATCGGCATTTCCGTCCATTTCATCCCCCTGCACCTCATGAGCTACTATCGCCAGAGATATGGACTGCAGCCCGACAGCTTCCCCCGCGCCCTCGAGAGTTTTCGCACCTGCATCAGCCTCCCGCTTTCACCCTCTCTCTCGGATGACGAGGTGGAGAGGGTGATTGCTGCCGTCAAAGAGACGGGACTGGCTCATCGAGCCTGAGCCGACAATCCGATCTCACCCGGCCAGCGCCTTGCTTTCCTTCTCGATGGCATCCAGCGCCGCCTTGTCGTCGATCACCTCGAAGTCGATCGTCATGGACCATTCCGCCTGGCCCTCAATGGTCGGGAGAATCCCTTTCTCCCGCAGGACTCCCCGGCCCAGGGGGATGGAATTACCGGGCTCGAGACCCAGGACGTAAAAGCCTTTGCGAACCATCTTCCACTCGGTGAGGTGCGGCAGCTCTTTTGCGTTCCAGCGCAGGACCATGCCCAGCGGCTCTCCGTCCCCCGGGTCACGGTTCAGCAGAGCGACAAAGGTCCGGCCGCTGGCGTCGGTTGCCATGGTGTGGAAGAAGACCTTCTCCTGGTAGCCCTGCACGGGCTCGGGGAATGTCAGGCACTCTTCCACGCCCTTGTCCTTGCGCGCCTCGTCGTCCCGGGGCTCCGTCTTTCTGATGGGTCCCACCACCCGCGCCTTCGGTCCCAGCAGAGGGAAGCCGAAGTTGACGTGGTAGAGCATGATGAGAGGCTGGGGCTCGAACCCGTGGTTTACCACGGTGTCCTGCAGGCGGAACGATCGGGCCCCCAGGCGGGTCTCGATCCTTCGCGTCAGGGAAAGATTCTCGACCATTGCCTCCGCTTCCCTCATGGTGCCTTTGAGCCGGATGAGAAACTCATCACCCTCCCATCCCTGATCCACGCAGAGGTTCTCCGCCGCCGCGTTTGCGACCCTCCCGTGCAGCCCGAAGCTCTTCCCCTGGTCGACACTCGGCGCTCCTGAGTTTGCAATCCCGCATGTCGTCAGCAGGCCCACGGAGAAGCTCCTCCGCCATTCGAGGCCGCGCTCCGAATAGTAGGCGGGCGCTGTGATGCCGGTGCCGGAGAAGAATCCCAGCGATTTCCCCTTGTAGGAGGCGAACGGAATGTCCATGCCGCGCCCGGGGAGCACCGTGAAGGCGAGGCCCGTCCCCGTGGCAACTTCCACGGCGCGAACGCCATCCGCCTTTCCGTCGGTCAGCACCGAGCTCCGCGCCCCTGCTATCTGCAGCGGGTCACCGATCAGGGAAACCAGCTCCTGTCGCTTCCAAGCCCTTCCTGCATACCACGCCATTGCGCACCTCCCCGCGAAGAATATCACAATCCCATTTACATAGCCCCCCCGCAGCGATTATCATGAATGCCCTGGAGGGGACCATCCGGTGACGCCTTTCGTCCACCTGCATTGCCATTCCGACTTCTCGCTGCTCGACGGGGCATCGTCAATCGATGCCCTTGTTGCCAGGGCGAAAGAGCTCGGCATGACGCACCTGGCGCTGACCGACCACGGCAACATGTTCGGCGCGCTCGCCTTCTTCAAGGAGTGCCGCAAGGAAGGGATCATCCCCATCGTCGGGTCGGAGTTCTACAAGGCGCCCGGCTCGCGGCTGGAGAAGGCGGGAAGCGAAAAGGGGACGCGTCACCATCACCTCGTCCTCCTGGCGCGCAACGCCGCCGGATATGCAAACCTGCTGCAGCTGTCTTCCCAGGGGTACACGGAGGGCTTCTATTACAAGCCTCGCATCGATGACGAGCTGCTGGAGAAGCATCACGAAGGGCTGATCGCGCTGAGCGCGTGTCTTGCGGGGGACATCCCGGCGGCAATCCTGGACGGCAGGCAGGGTGAGGCGCGCAAGCGCGCCGGGTACTACCGCGAGCTCTTCGGGCCGGACGGGTTCTATCTAGAGGTGCAGGACCACGGTATTCCCGAGCAGCGGACGGTCAACCGTGAGATCCTCCGGATATCCCGTGAGACGGGGATTCCGCTGGCGGCCACGAATGACATCCATTACACGCATCGGGATGACGCGCGCGCGCATGATGTGCTGATCTGCATCGGGACGGGCAAGAAGGTCTCCGAGGGAAAACGCATGAAGTTCGAGCACCCGGAGTTCTACTTCAAGTCCGGCGATGAGATGGCGCAGGTCTTCGCCGAGCTTCCCGAGGCGGTCGCCAATACGGTGCGGATCGCCGAAGCATGCCGGCTGGACATCCAGCCGCAGCGTCCCCAGTTCCCTGTCTACGATGTGCCGGCCGGCCAGACCCCCGAGGGGTTCCTGGCTGACCTCGCCCGCGCGGGCCTTGCGGAACGGTTCTCCCCCGTGCCTCCGGAGGCGGCAAAGCGGCTCGAGTACGAGCTTTCCATCATCACATCGATGGGGTTCACCGGTTACTTCCTCATTGTCTGGGACTTCATCCACTACGCAAAGTCCAACGGAATTGCCGTCGGCCCGGGGCGCGGCTCGGGGGCGGGGTCCCTCGTTGCCTACAGCCTTCGGATCACGGATATCGATCCCCTGAAATACGGCCTCCTGTTCGAGCGTTTCCTCAATCCCGAGCGCGTATCCATGCCGGACTTCGACATCGATTTCTGTCATAGACGGCGCGACGAAGTCATTTCCTACGTGACGAAGAAATACGGTGAGGACAAGGTCGGGCAGGTCATCACCTTCGGGACCCTGAAGGCGCGGGCGGTCATCCGGGACGTGGCGCGCGTGCTGGACCTTCCCTACGAGGAGGCTGACGCCATTGCGAAGCTGATCCCCGAGGGCCCGAAGATCGACCTGGACCAGGCCCTGAAAGGCAACCCCCAGCTGGAGGCCGTGGCAAAGAAGGGGGACCAGTACAAGGAGCTCCTCGACATCAGCCTGAAGCTCGAAGGTCTCCACCGCCATGCCTCCACGCACGCGGCGGGGATCGTGATCGGACGCGAGCAGCTCACCCGCTACGTCCCGCTGTACCGCGACCCCAAGACCGGCCTCGTCTCCACCCAGTACACCATGGACTTCCTGGAGGAATGCGGTCTCATCAAGATGGACTTTCTCGGGCTGAAGACGCTCACGGTGATCGAGGATGCGCTCAAGCTCGTCAACAGGAAGGGAGTGGCACTCAGACCTCAAGAGCATCCCGGAGAATGACCCGGCCACCTTCCGGATGTTCTGCGAGGGCAAGAGCACCGGGGCTTTCCAGTTTGAAAGCTCGGGGATGCAGGGGGTCCTCAAGAAAGCGAAGCCGGGCCGGATCGAGGACCTGATTGCCCTCAACGCACTGTATCGCCCGGGGGCAATGGAGCACATCGACACGTTCGTGGAGAACAAGTCAGGCAGGAAGCGCATCGAGTACCCGCTGCCGGCCCTGGAGTCGGTCCTGAAAGAAACCTACGGCGTGACGGTCTACCAGGAACAGGTCATGCAGATTGCGCAGGTGGTGGCGGGGTTCACCCTCGGGCAGGCTGACATACTCCGCCGGGCAATGGGAAAGAAGAAGCCGGAGGAAGCCCTCAAGATGAAGCCGAAGTTCATCTCGGGAGCCCGGGAAAAAGGATACGACCAGAAGACAGCGGAGCGCATCTTCGAGCTGCTCTTCGCGTTCACGGGGTACGGCTTCAACAAGAGCCACTCGGCGGCGTACGCAATTCCCGCCTACCAGACCATCTACCTCAAGGCGAACCACCCCGCGGAGTTCCTTGCGGCCAACTGCACCAACGACATGAGCGACACGGACAGGCTGGCCCAGCTCATCCACGAGGCGCGGGAGATGGGGATCACGGTCCTTCCTCCGGACGTGAACCTTTCCCAGAAGGAGTTCACGGTTGAAGACGGCAGCATTGTGTTCGGCCTCCTCGGGATCAAGAACGTCGGGGCCGGAGCGGTGGATGCCATCATCGCGGAGAGAGAGGCGGGCGGGAAGTTCGCGAGCTTTGTCGACTTCTTCGACAGGATCGATTCTCACGAGGTCAACCGGAAGGTGGCCGAAAGCCTCATCATCACGGGAGCATTCGACAGCCTCGGAGAGGCTCGCGCCACGCTCATGCACGAGGTGCAGAGGGTGATGGATGGCGCCGCAAAGAACCGGGAAGCGCGCCGCTACGGCCAGGCCTCCCTGTTCGAGGGCGCCTCGGCCCAGGCTGCCGCGGCCGTGGCGCTCGACACGCAGCCGGAGTGGCCGCCCGCGGAGCTCTTGAAATATGAAAAGGAGAACCTCGGGTTCTTCTTCAGCGGGCATCCCCTGGACCCGTATCGTGCCATCATTGAGCGCTCCGCGAGCATGGACCTGTCGAAAAAGGAAGGTCTCTCCAACGAGCGCGCCTGCGCCCTCATCGGGATCCTCCGCGACCTGCGCGAGATACGGACCAGGAACGGCCGCACAATGGCGTTCGCGCAGCTGGAGGACTACCGTGGGTCGATTGAACTTATCATTTTTTCCGATATATATGATGCCAGACGTTCCCTGCTGGCAAACGACAGGGTGGTCGGCATCCTTGGGAAAATCGATACGACGAGGGGGGACCCGAAAGTGAAGGTTGACGACATCGTGGAGCCCGGAGCGCTTCCCCAGCGAGCCGCCCAGGCGGTGCACGTGAGGCTCAGGGACGAGGTGGGCACCGAGGAAAGCCTCCACACCATGCGGGAGTATCTCCTGGACAGGCGAGGGTCGTGCTTCCTCTACTTTCACCTGAGCGGGAGCAACGGCACCCCCGAGGTCGTCGTCCAGGCATCGTCACAGATCCAGGTGGCGGACTCCCAGGACGTGCTGGATCACATCCGCGAGTTCCCGCAGGTGGCGGATGTATGGAAAGAGTAAGGATCGGCCTCGTCGGGTTCGGAACGGTCGGCCAGAGCTTCTACAACCTCCTCACCTGCAACGCCAGCGAGTTCGCCCAGAGGCTCGGAGTGGCCGTGGAGGTCCCTTACATCGGCGTTCGGGATGCCTCGCGGCCGCGGGCGGTGGGCCCTGGCACCCGCCTCGTCAACGGCTGGAAGGAGATCGTCGCCGACCCCTCGCTTCCCATCGTCGTGGAGCTCGCCGGAGGCATCGACAGCCCGCTGGCCCTCATCCGGGAGGCGCTTTCCCGGGGGAAGCACGTCATCACCGCGAACAAGGCGCTTCTTTCCGCGCACGGCCAGGAGCTCTTCGAGCTTGCCAGCGCGAACGGCGTCGAGCTGAAGTTCGAGGGGGCGGTCTGCGGCGGGATACCGATCGTAAAAGTGCTGCGGGAAAGCCTCATGGGGAACAGGGTGAGGAGCATCGTCGGGATCGTCAACGGCACAACGAACTATATCCTCACGCGCATGACCGAGCAGAAGCTTTCCTTCGGCGATGCTCTGGCGCAGGCGCAGGCGCAGGGCTTCGCGGAGGCCGATCCGACCCTCGACATCGGAGGGAAAGACGCAGCGCAGAAGATCGGGCTCCTCGCGAGCATCGCCTTTGGGTGCTGGATCGATCCGGAGGACATCCTCTGCGAAGGGATAACGGATGTCACCACGAAGGACATCGCGTTCTGCCTGGAGAGCGGGTTCGTCTTCAAGCTCGTGGCGCAGGCTCGCCTCCTTGACGGCAAGCCCCTGGTGACCGTGTTCCCCATGCTCGTCCCGCTGGACCATCCCCTTGCATCGGTCCGCAATGAGTTCAACGGCGTCCTGGTGGACTCGGACTTCCTGGGCCCGTCGGTCTACGAAGGCAGGGGAGCCGGCGGGAAGCCAACGGCCTCCTCGGTCGCCTCGGACCTCGGGGACCTGCTGAAGTCCATCCTGTCCCGCCACGTGGCCAGGAAGCGCGCCGCGCTTCCGAAGGCGGATCCTTTCCCTGTTGGACGGATGAGCTCCCGCTACTACTTCCATTTTGTCACGGCCAACAGGCCGGGCATCTGGGCCCTCGTGACCGGGATCTGCGCGGACGACGCGATCAATATCGAGAGCGTGCACCAGAAATGGGAGGATAAGTCGAAGCCCTCCGACCTGTACGTCCTTGTCGATGAGGCGGAGGAGGCACAGGTGCGTCGCGCTTTCGCGAGGATAGTTGCCTCTGACGGGATTTTTCCGCAGTCGCACTACTTCCGGGTCCTTGCCGGAGCCGTGACGCCTCCTGATGCGCTCCCCGATGGAGGACCGGCATGATAGACCTGCACACGCACACGTTCCTCAGCGATGGCGAGCTTGGGCCCGCGGAGCTGGTGCGCCGGGCGGAGAACGCCGGCTATCGCGCAATCGGGATCTCCGATCACGCCGACGCATCCAACCTGGACGACATCATCTCCGCGCTGGTGCGCTTTGCGCGGGAGACGCAGCCCTTCATGAAGATCCGCATCATTCCGGGCGTCGAGCTCACCCATGTGCCGCCCGGCCAGATCAACGGGCTGGTCAAACGCGCGCGCCAACTGGGTGCCCGGCTGGTCATCCTTCACGGGGAGACCATCTGCGAGCCGGTGGCGCTGGGGACCAACAGGGCCGGGATCGAAGCGGGTGTGGACGTGCTTGCGCACCCGGGGCTCATTTCTGAGGAAGAAGTCCGCATGGCGGCGAGCGCCGGAGTGCACCTGGAGGTCACGGCGCGGCTGTCCCACGGGATGGGCAACGGCCGGGTGGTGAGCCTTGCCCGGGAGGCCGGGGCGCCGCTCGTGCTGGATTCGGACGCCCATGCGCCCGGTGACCTGCTGAGCCCCGACTGGCGGGAACGGGTGGCCTTCGGCTCCGGTCTCACCGCTGATGAGCTGGACAGGATCAACAAGACCATGATCTCCCTGGTGGAGAAGCTGGTCCCTTCGACGTTCTTTACTTGAAAAACGGGAGTACCCGTTCGGGGAGTCGGCCGTGCGGGAGGTTCCGTGAGTACGCCGTGCGGGAGTACCCGTTCGGCGAGTACGCCGTGCTCGGATGCACGGCAGCGAGCCCGCGACCTGGAGGTTGAATCGTGCAAGTGCTGCAAGTGGTGTATGCGATCATCATCGTCTATGTGCTCGTGCTCTCCGTGCGCATTGTCATGGGTTGGTTTGCGCCTCAGGCGCTCGGCAGGGCATGGGAGCTTTTGCGTGCCGTAACCGACCCGTACCTCGACCTTTTCCGCCGCATCCGGTTTCTCCGCGGCGGCATGTTCGATTTCAGCCCCATTGCCGCTGTCCTGGTCCTGGTCCTTGCGGCGGACCTTATTGGCCAGCTCGTGAACTGGGGCAGGATCACCGTGGGCTTCTTCCTCGCCTCCGCATTCGCCGCGGCATGGTCGGGGGCGCGCTTCCTCCTGCTCCTGTTTCTTATCGTTGGCCTGATCCGGATGATCCCGCTTCTGTTCCGCAGCAGCGCCGGCGCCGGGATCTGGAGGGTGGTGGACCTCATCATCCAGCCTCTCGTTGCGTGGGTCATGCGCGTTTTCAACCTGGGGCGGAGGACGGGATATATGCAGCACCTCCTTCTGACGGTGGGCCTTCTTTTTGTCGCCTGGCTCCTCGGAGAGTTCGTGGTACGACAGATCGTCTACGGACTGTCGCTCCTGCCGTTCTGAACCGGGAGGGCGGGGAAGAGCGGCGCGTGTTCCTCTGGGAGCTGAACCGGGAGGTATCCTCTCTGCGGGGGGTGGGACCGGCCGCGGCGGAACGCCTTGAGCGGCTCGGAGTGCGCGCGGTGCGTGACCTGCTCCTTCTCCTTCCGCGCGGGTACGAGGACAGGACGGCGTTCACGCCCCTGAACCGGGCTGCATCCGCGGAAAAGGTTGCCGTTGTCGCCACTGTCACCTCGGTCACCGAGATCGGGTGGGCGGCCCGCGGCCGGGCGCGAACCCCCAAGGCCATCGTGACGGACGACAGCGCGGAGGCGAGCCTCGTGTGCTTCGGCAGGCCGTTTCTCCGGTCGGTCCTGGTGCCGGGCGGAAAGTTCTTCATCTGGGGGCACTTCCAGCTGCGCGCCGGGGAGCTTTCCTGCGCGGACTTCGAGCTGGAGCCATGGAGCGATGCCCCCGTTTCCTTCGGCCGGATCCTTCCCCTGTATCCCTTGACCGAAGGCCTGACGCAACCGGGCCTGAGAAAGATCGTGCACGCTGCCCTGGATGCGGCCCTCCCGGAAATCGAACCGGGCCTTCCTGACTCCCTGAGGCGCGCTCGCGGGTTCCTCCCTGTCGGTGAAGCGCTGCGGGGCGCGCATTTTCCTTCGAGCCTCGCGGAAGGGGAGAGCTGCCGCGCAGCCCTGGCGTACGAGGAGCTTTTCTATTTCGAGATGGGAGTCCTGCGCCGCGCGCGCGCCCTGGCTGTCCCCCGGCGTGCCAGGCGCCCGGCGAATCCGGCCCTGCGGGACGGGCTCCTTGCCCGGTTGCCGTTCAGCCTGACCGCTGACCAGGAGAACGTGGTCTCCGAGATCGAGGGAGACCTTTCCTCCTCCGTGCCCATGGCCCGCCTCCTGCAAGGAGACGTGGGGTGCGGCAAGACGCTTGTAGCCCTGCTTGCGGCTCTCCTGGTGGCAGGCTCGGGGGAGCAGGTTGCTTTTGTCGCGCCGACGGAGCTTCTTGCCCGCCAGCACGCGGAAAGCGCGGCCCGGCTCGTCGAGCCGCTGGGGGTCAGGATTGCATTCCTCTCGGGGACCGTGACGGGAGAGCCCCGTGCCCTCCTGCTGCACGCCCTGGCCGCCGGGGAGATCGACATCCTTTTCGGCACGCATGCCCTGTTCTCGGACGACGTGACCTACCGGAACCTCGGGCTTGTCATCATTGACGAGCAGCACAAGTTCGGGGTGCTGCAGCGCCAGGCTCTCGTGAAGAAAGGGGAGTCTCCCGACCTTCTCCTCATGACAGCCACTCCCATTCCCCGCACGCTTGCCCTCACGGCATTCGGGGATCTTGACGTATCCACCATCCGTGCGATGCCCCCGGGGCGCCTGCCGGTCATTACACACCTCGCGCGGGAAGGCAACGAGGAGAAGGTCTATCGCTGGGTGCAGGGAGAGCTTCAGAAGGGCAGGCAGGCGTATTTCGTGTACCCGCTCATCGGGGAATCCGAATCCCTCGCGGTGAAAGACGCCGAGTCCGCGTTTCGAACGCTTGCCGACCAGGTGTACCCGGATGTCGCGGTTGCGCTTGTCCATTCCCGGGTTGCAGAAGAAGAGATGGAGAAGATCATGGCGGGGTTTGCCTCCGGGAAGCTCAGTATCCTGGTGGCAACGAGCGTGGTCGAGGTGGGCGTCGACATCCCGAACGCAACCTGCATGGTCATCGAGCACGCGGAGCGCTTCGGCCTCTCCACCCTCCACCAGCTTCGGGGCCGTGTCGGCAGGGGCGCGGAGCAGTCCTACGCGTTCCTCGTCTACGGCAGGAAGCTCACCGCGGAAGGGATCGAACGTCTCAAGATCATGAAGGAGACGACGGACGGCTTTCTCATCGCGGAGCGGGACATGCGCCTGCGCGGTCCCGGCGAGCTCCTGGGCGTCCGCCAGAGCGGCTTTCTCAACTTCCGCGTTGCCGACCTGCTCGTGGATGGGCCGATGCTGGTCTCCGCCCGGGAAGACGCGGGCAGGGTTCTCAAGGAGGACCCCGGCCTCCTCTTGCCGGGCAACGTGGCAATTGCACGCATGCTCGCGGCCGGGGCATGGGGGAGCGGCTCGCTGGATACCGGGGGAAGACCGGTGGAGCCCGTGCTGTGAGGGTGACCGGGGGCTCCTACAGGGGACGGAACATCCTCTGTCCGCCCGGGATCATCCGCCCGTCCATGGACAGGATGCGCCAATCCCTGTTCTCCATCCTTGGCGACATGGAGGGGCTGTCATTCCTCGACCTGTTCAGCGGAACCGGCATCATCGGCGTTGAAGCGGCCTCCCGGGGGGCGAGGCCGGTCCTCCTTGTCGAAAAGGACGCAAGGAAACGGGGCACGATTCAGAAAAACATTGCCTTCGTGGAAACTCACATCGAGCTCGTGACCTCGCCTGTGGAGCGATTTCTGGCGAATGATCGAAGACAGTGGGACCTCATCTTCCTGGATCCGCCTTTCGACTTCGCGACCAAGGGGGAGGTCCTGGACGAGGCCTGCCCTCACCTTGCCGCGGAAGGACTGGCGATCATCCACCTGCATTCGGCTGAGAAGCTGCCGACGGAACGCCCCGGGCTCGAGCTTGCGGATCGCAGGACGTATGGGCAGTCCCTCCTGCTGTTCTTCCGCCACGCCCCCTGAGAAGTTTACCTCCGCGGTACTGGCAACTTTGGGTACATTGACTGCACCTCAGGACTTGCGAGGTCGCCAGTGCGACTTGTCCGGACCGTGATATGGTACTATTGTGACGCTTCATCCGGTGAGCGTCGTGGGCAGGCGAATTCTGATTCGGCTGGGGCGGGAAGTCACCAGGGCAAGGTGGCAACGCGCTCCCGCTTTGGGGGCCGCAGAATGAGAATTGCGATCAAAGTGCCAACCAGGAATGACATCCTCCGCAGGGCTCAAGACATTGCCGTTTCTCGCGACGGAGAGCCCTGGAGCAAGGAGTGCCTGGGAAGGTTCGCGGACATGAACGGCGTGTACGTCCATTGTTCCGGCAAGAAGATCCTCTACGTCGGCAAGACCACCCGGGGGAACTATGGGACCTTCGGCGAGCGCTTGAGCCGGGAGCTCCAGAAAAAAGCGTCCGGGGACAGCAGCCTCTACAGGCTCCTTTGCAGCCAGAGGAAGGTCACGACTGCTTTCATCCCGCTTCCGGAGGTCGAAAAAAGGACCCTTGCGAAAGGGCTGTCCAGGGAAGACCTGGCCATCCTGTTCGAGCGGGCGTTGATCGCTGTCTTCAAGCCGAGTGGAAACAGCGGCCCCGCCGCCTGAGGAACCCGAGAGAACGGCCGGTTCCGGGAGTCATCCATGGCGACCAGAACCGTTGCCCGTGCTACGATACCGCCAGGCTTATGGCAGCTTCCCCATGGACCCAGGAGTCGTACCTCAAGGCGTTTCGGTTTGCGGCGAAGGCCCACAGCGGGCAGACCGTGACAGGAACCGAGCTCCCCTACCTGGCGCACGTGACAATGGTCGCCATGGAGGTGATGGCCGCGCTGGCCACGGAGCAAGGACTCGACGGGGACCTCGCGGTGCAGTGCGCGCTCCTGCACGATGTGATCGAGGACACGCACGTGAGTTCCGTTGAGCTTGGACGGGAGTTTGGACCCGCTCTTGCGCGCGGGGTCATGGCACTGAGCAAAGACCCGGGCCTCCCCGAGTCAGCGCAGCTGCGGGACAGCCTCCGGAGAATCAGCGCGGAGCCGAGGGAAGTCTGGATTGTGAAGCTTGCAGATCGCATCACCAACCTTCAGCCTCCTCCACGGCGCTGGAGCAGGGAGAAGATAGTCGTCTACCGGCAGGAAGCGAAAGAGATCCTGGACACCCTCGGCGCAGCAAGTCGAGTGCTTGGGGAACGGCTGGCGGAAAAGATCGCGCGATACGCGGACTTTGCGAAGGCGTCGGTCTGAGCTTTTCGCAAGCCCTTCATCGGTCGTATCTTCAGTGCGTGAAACCCTTGAAGCACTCGGCGATTCTTGCTGGCTTTGCCGCTGTCGCCTTGATCCTTTCATCGTGCGCCGGCTCTCCGCAGGGGGCGCAGGCGGGGGGGCAATTCGTGGCTCATCTGTCACCGGCCAAAGACGCGCAGTCTCAGGCTCAAGGTGAGGCCACTTTCCAGCTTTCCCCTGAGGGGAACAGCCTCAGCTATGAGCTTTCCGTATCGAACCTCATGAACGTCACGATGGCGCACATTCACGTGTCAGCGGCCGCGGGGCAGTCGGGAGACATTGCGGTGTGGCTTTACCCTGCCAAACCGCCCATGGTCCTCAAGGAAGGAACGTTCAGCGGGGTCCTGGCGCAGGGCACCATCACCGCGAGCAACCTTGAAGGGCCGCTCGCAAACGGAAGCATTTCGGACCTGGTTGACCGCATCAGGAAGGGCCTGGCCTATGTGAACGTCCACACGAGCCAGTACCCCGGCGGTGAGATCCAGGGGACGATTGTGGCTCCCGCGGGGAAAGGTGGGACGGATCAGACACCCAGCAAGTATTAGACGCCGAGCTCTGGCGACACGTCATCCGTAGACAAAGCGGCCCAAAAGTGATTATCCTTCCTTGTTGAAAAAAGCCTGATGCCCTTGTAGCTCAGTCGGTAGAGCACCTCCTTGGTAAGGAGGGGGTCAGCGGTTCAAATCCGCTCGAGGGCTCGAGATGGACGGTGCGGGAAAGGCTGCTCCGTTCCAGGAAAGGCAGAATCCGCGACCACTTGACACTCATGGCTTCATGTATATAAATTTGTCGTTCAACCTACTCCAGGGAGATACGAATGGCCAAAGGGAAAGCGAAGAACCTCGAGCTCGTCGCGCTCCAGTGTACCGAGTGCGACCGGCGCAATTATACCACCACGAAAAACCGCAAGAATACCCAGGGCAAACTGGAGTTCAGCAAGTATTGCCGGTGGGACAGGAAGCACACTCTCCACAAGGAAGTGAAGGTAAAGTAGGCGGAGCCAGGGAAGGCGAGGGCGAGCGAGGGCAGGGACGGCGTTCGCGCCGAACGCGTATTCGCGTATGCCCGAGAGCGAGCCCAGAGCCATGGAGGGCGAGATCGGCCGAGGCGTTCCACGGTACACCGCGGGAGGCCTCGGCCGAAAGGCCGATTTGATCCATAGGCCAGTAGCTCTAATGGTAGAGCGCCGGTCTCCAAAACCGGATGTTGCGGGTTCGAGTCCTGCCTGGCCTGTAACGGAGAAGAGGAATGAGGAAGATCATCCTGTTTTTTCAAGAGAGCTTCGCTGAGCTCAAGAAAGTGACATGGCCCAACAGGGAAGAGGCAGCCGCTTCGACCCGGGTGGTGCTCTTGTCCACACTCATCATTGCCGCCATCCTCGGGCTCGTGGATTTCGTTCTCTTCAAGCTCGTGGACTGGATGTTCTGAGAGCTTCATGGCGAAGGCATGGTTTGTCGTTCATACCTATTCGGGGTACGAGAACAAGGTGCAGAAGCACGTGCGCATGCTCGTGGACAAGGGCACGCTGAAGGACCATGTCTTCGACGTCAAGGTCCCCTCGGAAGAGGTGGTTGAAATAAAGGACGGCCGCAAGAAGGTATCCACCAAGAAGTTCCTTCCCGGCTGACATCATGGTTGAAATGGACCTCCCGGATGTCGGGTGGAAGGAGATCTGCCAGGAGATTCGAAAGATCCCCGGGGTCACGGGGTTTGTCGGTTCCAGCCGAAACCAGAAGCCCCAGCCCATTTCCCAGGAGGAGGCCCGCGGCATCCTCCAGAAAGCTGGCGAGATCAAGGCGGACAGGGTGCTCAAGCCGCGCCAGAGCTTCTCGGTGGGGGAGATGGTGCGGATCGTGGATGGTCCCTTTGAGTCTTTCACGGGGAATATCGAGGAAGTGAACACCGAGAAGGGAAAGCTGCGGGTCATGGTCGGGATATTCGGCCGCTCGACGCCAGTCGAGGTCGACTATCTCCAGGTGGAGAAGATCTGAGCACAGTCAACAACCCTCTTGAGCCGCGCCCTCCCAGGGGTTGCGCGGCAGAGTTGGGAGCCTCGGCAAGCGTCGCGTCGGCGGACGGCGCCCGCGGCAGAGGCGTCAGAACCACGGAGGAGAGATAGGGTATGGCAAAGAAGACAGTCAAGGCCATCGTCAAGCTGCAGGTGCCGGCAGGCAAGGCCACGCCGGCGCCGCCGGTCGGCCCCGCGCTGGGACCCCACGGCGTCCAGGCGGCCCAGTTCTGCCAGCAGTTCAACGAAAGGACCAAGAAGCAGGAGCCGGGCGTGCTGATCCCGGTGGTCATCACGATCTACACGGACAAGAGCTTCACCTTCATCACGAAGACCCCGCCGGCGGCCGTTCTCATCAAGAAGGCGCTGGGGCTCGAGAAGGGAAGCGGTGAGCCGAACAAGACCAAGGTCGGCGCGCTCACCAAGGACAAGCTGCGCGCCATCGCGGAGCAAAAGATGCCGGACCTGACCGCGAAAGACGTCGAGGCGGCCATGAAGATCATTGCCGGCACGGCCCGCAGCATGGGCGTCACGGTGGAGGGCTGATCCAATGGCGCATGGAAAGAAATACCGCGGGAGCGTGGAGAAGTTCGACAAGGCGGAATCCTATCCCCTGGAGAAAGCGGTGGAGCTGGTGAAGGAGCTTGCGTACGCGAAGTTCGATGAGACCGTTGAGGTCTCCATGAAGCTGAACATCAAGAGCAAGCACACCATCCGGGATGTCATGGCCTTCCCCCACATGTTCGGGAAGGACAAGCAGATCCTCGTGTTCGCCAAGGGGGACAAGGCGGAGGAAGCGCGCAAGGCGGGGGCGGCGTTCGTCGGGGACGCGGACCTCATAGAAAAGATCAGGGGCGGTTGGCTGGACTTCGACATCGCCGTGGCCACCCCCGACATGATGAAGGACGTCGGCAAGCTCGGGCAGATCCTGGGGCGCCGCGGGCTCATGCCCAACCCCAAGACGCAGACGGTCACGTTCAACATCAAGGAGGCCCTGGAAGAGCTGAAGAAGGGCCGCGTTGAATACCGGGCGGACAAGGGCGGGGTGGTCCACCTCGCGGTGGCGAAGGTCTCCATGGGCAAGGAGCAGATAGCGGCCAATGCGGCGGCGTTCGTCCAGGAGGTCGTTCGCAAGAGGCCCTCAGACCTGAAGGGGGACTACGTGCACTCCATCGTCCTTTCCTCCACGATGGGACCCGGCATCAGGTTGTCTCCGAAAGACAAGTCCTTCGTGGCGTAAGGAGCGGGAAAACATGGCAACCACGGTCAAGAAGATACAGCAGTACAAGACAGAGGCGGTCACGAAGCTGAAGGCGGACTTTGCAAAGACCCCTGACCTGATTCTCTCCGATTTCCGGGGACTCACCTTTCCGCAGATGATCGAGCTGCGCGCAAAGCTCACCGAGCAGGGGACCTCCTACCGGGTGGTCCGAAACGCGTTTGCCCGCATCGCAATGCAGGAAGCGGGCCTGCCGGATGTATCCGCCATGCTGGAAGGGCCCACGGCGCTCGCGTTCCTGGGGAAGGACCCCAGTCCCGCGGCGAAGATCCTCGTTGATTTCACCAGGAGCGCGCCCCTGACGATCAAGGGCGGCGTGGTGAGCGGGAAGGTCTTCAGCGCCAGGGAAATCGAGGCCCTTTCCCGGCTGCCCGGACGCCTCCAGCTCCTGGCAATGCTCCTGGGCACCATGAACGCGCCCGTCAGGAACGTGATGTATGTGTTGAACGCAGTGCCTTCCAAGCTGGTGCGGACCCTCGCGGCCGTGGCAGACAAGAAGGCAAAGGAAGGCGCCGCGTGATCGGCGCACTCTCAGGGCGAAAATAACGGCGCCAGTCTTCACAGGAAGCCAGCTGGCACCGTTCACAACAAAGGAAGGAGAAGATAAATGGCAACTCTCACAACCGAACAGATTCTGGACGCGATTGCGGGGATGACGGTCCTCGAGGTCTCGGATCTGGTCAAGGCAATGGAAACGAAGTTCGGCGTCACCGCCGCGGCCCCCGTGGCCGTTGCGGCAGCGGGCCCGGCAGCTGCAGGCCCGGCGGCGGAAGAGAAGACGGAGTTCACCGTCGTGCTGAAGAGCTTCGATGATGCGAAGAAGATCCCCGTGATCAAGGAAGTGCGCGCGATCACCGGGCTGGGACTCAAGGAGGCGAAGGATCTCGTGGAAGCGGGCAACAAGACGCTCAAGGAGAACATCTCCAAGGACGACGCCGCGAAGATCAAGCAGCAGTTGGAAGCGGCTGGCGCGGTCGTTGAGATCCAGTAAGAGCGCCTCGACGCGCATGAGGCGCATCCCGTCTCGCCACGGCGCACAGGCGCCATGGAGCGGAGGGGATGCGCGAGCACTTTTGTATCTACTCGATGACGAACCACCGGCGGGGAAAACCGCCGGTGGTCAGTCATTGGTACGCGACTCCGTAAGTACATGGTCGGCGGGCGCGTGGGTACGCGCTCCCCGGGCACGGGGCACGCCGAAGGCGTTCGGAACAGTCAGGGGGACGGAATGATTCTGGACAAGTCCAAGAAGATCAAGCGTATTCTTTTTGGCAGAGGCTACGAGGATGTCATGGAGATCCCCAATCTCGTCGACATCCAGCTCTCCTCCTACGAGAGATTCCTCCAGCGCAAGACCCTTCAGAAGGGGGAGCCGCCCTTGAAGCAGGGGCTGGAGGAGGTGTTTTTGTCCACGTTCCCGATCGAGAGCCCGAACGGGGACATGCTCCTGGAGTACTGCGGATACACTCTGGACGAGCAGAACATCAAGTTCGGCGAGCAGGAATGCAAGCAGAAGGGGCTCACATTCGCCATTCCGCTGAAAGCCAAGATCAACCTGATCTTCCTCAACACGGGGGAGATCCGGCAGAAAGAGATCTACATGGGGGACATCCCCATCATGACGGAGAAGGGCACGTTCGTCGTGAACGGCGCGGAGCGCGTTGTGGTCAGCCAGATCCACCGTTCCCCCGGCGTCATCTTCTCTCATGAGAAGGGCATCTTCTCCTCGCGCATCATCCCCTATCGCGGCTCCTGGCTGGAGTTCGAGATCGACCAGAAGAAGGAGCTGATCTACGCGAAGATCGACCGCAAGAAGAGGATCCTTGCCACCATCTTCCTGCGCGCCCTCGGCTACGAGACGCGGGAGTCGATCATCGAGCTGTTCTACAAGGTGGAGAAGACCCGCGTCACCGACACCCGTGAGGACAAGGAGCGCCTTGTCGGGCGGAACTTCGCCCGCGGGGTCAGCGTCAAGGATGGGGAGGCCCAGAAGACGCTGTACCGGGCAGGGGACAAGATCCATCCCCACGACGTGGAAGAGCTGGTCCATGCCGGCGTGAAGGAGATCTTCCTCATCGACTTCGAGAACGAGAAGTCCCTGCATTCGCCCATCATCCTCAACTGCTTCGAGCGCGAAGAGATGAAGTTCACCAAGGAGTCGGCGGACCAGGATGAGATCTCCAAGGATGATGCCATCCTTCGCGTCTACTCCATCATCAAGCCGGGAGAGCCCATCACCATCGAGAACGCGGAGAAAGACCTGCACTCGATGTTCTTCTCCAGCCGGCGCTACGACCTTGGACGGGTGGGCCGCTACAAGCTGAACAAGAAGTTCGACTACGCCGAGCAGGTGAAGACCCATACCCTGATCAAGGAAGACATCATCAACACGATGACGTGGCTGATCAGGGTCTACATCGGTGAGAACAACGTGGACGATATCGACCACCTGGGCAACCGCCGGGTGCGCTCCGTGGGGGAGCTTCTCACCAACCAGTTGAAGGTGGCCTTCACCCGCATGGAGAGGATCGCCAAGGAGAGGATGTCCCTGAAGGAAGCGGACACCATCAAGCCGCAGGATCTCATCTCCATCAAGCCCATCGTGGCCACCATCAAGGAGTTCTTCGGCTCCAGCCAGCTCTCCCAGTTCATGGACCAGGTCAATCCCCTGGCCGAGCTCACGCACAAGCGGAGGCTGAATGCGCTTGGCCCCGGCGGCCTTTCCCGCGACAGGGCCGGTTTCGAGGTTCGCGACGTCCACTACACGCATTACGGCAGGATGTGCCCCATCGAGACTCCTGAAGGCCCGAACATCGGGCTCATTGTGTCACTGGCAAACTATACCCGCGTGAACGAGTATGGGTTTCTGGAGACGCCGTACCGCAAGGTGAAAAACGGCAAGGTCTCCAACGATATCGAGTACCTCTCCGCGATGGACGAGGAACGCTACTACATCGCCCAGGCGAACGCGGCGCTTTCTCCCAAGGGTGAGTTCCTGGAGAAACAGGTGTCGGTCCGAAAGGGCGGAGACTACATTTCCCGGCCGCCGGAGGACATTCAGTACATGGACGTGTCCCCGAAGCAGATCATCTCCGTGTCGGCTTCCCTCATCCCCTTCCTGGAGCACGACGACGCCAACAGGGCCCTGATGGGGTCAAACATGCAGCGCCAGGCAGTTCCCCTCATCGCTCCCGAGCCGCCGCGGGTAGGCACGGGCATGGAGGCGAAGACCGCGTACGACTCCGGGGTGTGCATCATTGCCCGCCGGGGCGGGACCGTCACCTACGTCACGAGCCTCGAGATTCGGATCAAGCCTGACGAGGCAAAGCGTGACGAGGACGTATACGGCCTGCTGAAATACCAGCGCACCAACCAGGACACCTGCTACACGCAGAAGCCCATCGTCCAGCTGGGCAGGCGCGTCGCAGCCGGCGAGGTGATAGCGGACGGGCCCGCCACCTATCAGGGCGAGCTGGCCCTGGGGCGGAACCTCCTGTGCGCGTTCATGCCCTGGAACGGCTACAACTACGAGGATGCCATTCTTGTCTCGGAAAAAGTGGTCCAGGCGGACGCCTTCAGCTCCATCCACATCAAGGAGTTCTCCATGGAGGTGCGGGAGACAAAGCTCGGACCGGAGAAGATCACCCGGGACATCCCGAACACGAACGAGCACGCCTTCGAGCAGCTCGACGAGGAGGGGATCATCCGCGTGGGCGCCTCCGTGAAGGCGGGCTCCATCCTTGTCGGCAAGGTCACCCCGAAGAGCGAGACGGATTCCACCCCCGAGTTCAAGCTCCTGAACTCGATCTTCGGAGAGAAGGCGAAGGAAGTCGGGACACCTCCCTGCGCGTGCCCCACGGCGTGGAAGGGACCGTCATCGACGTCCAGCGCCTGAAGAGGGTCAACGGCGACGAGCTGGACCCCGGCGTGGAAGAGGTGGTCAAGGTCCTCATCGCGGCCAAGCGCAAGCTGCAGGAAGGCGACAAGCTGGCGGGCCGGCACGGGAACAAGGGCGTCGTTGCCCGCGTGCTCCCCGTGGAAGAGATGCCCTACATGGAGGACGGAACGCCCATCGACGTCGTGCTGAATCCGCTGGGCGTCCCGTCGCGCATGAATCTGGGACAGATCATGGAGACGGAGCTCGGGTGGGCGGCCACGGCGCTGGACGAGTGGTACTCAACGCCCGTATTCCAATCCGCTTCCAACGAGATGATCGAGGGCAAGCTGAAGGAAGCGAACCTGCCGACCTCGTCGAAGGTGACCCTTCTTGACGGGCAGAGCGGCGAGCCCTTCGAAAACCAGATCACTGTCGGCACAATCTACATTCTGAAGCTCCATCACCTGGTGGACGACAAGATGCACGCCCGTTCCACCGGCCCGTACTCCCTGGTCACGCAGCAGCCCCTCGGGGGGAAAGGCTCAGTTCGGAGGCCAGAGGCTGGGAGAGATGGAGGTGTGGGCGCTGGAAGCGTACGGGGCGTCCAACACGCTGCAGGAGCTTCTGACCATCAAGAGCGACGACATGATGGGCCGGGCCAAGATCTACGAGAGCATCGTCAAGGGCGAAGTGTCCACGAGCCCGGACATTCCCGAAAGCTTCAACGTCCTGGTGCAGGAGATGCGCGGCCTTGCGCTGGACGTGAGCATCTTCGACGCGAAGAACAAGCAGATTGCGTTGACCGAGCGTGACGAAGAGCTGATCGACAGGCAGATGAGCAGATTCTAAGCGCTTCGCCGAAGGCGAAACGCGAACCCGCCTGGCGGGGCTTCCCAGGGAAACACGCGGGGTGGGTATATGGGGGGGTAAAATGCGGGATCTCCAGGATTTCGATCACATACTTATCAAGCTTGCTTCGCCGGACCAGATCCGGGCCTGGTCCTACGGAGAGGTGAAGAAGCCGGAGACGATCAACTACCGGACCTTGCGGCCGGAGAAGGACGGCCTGTTCTGCGAGCGGATCTTCGGAACCACCAAGGAATGGGAGTGCTACTGCGGCAAGTTCAAGTCCATCCGGTACAAGGGAGTCATCTGCGACCGCTGCGGCGTGGAGGTCACGCACTTCAAGGTGCGTCGCGAGCGCATGGGGCACATCGAGCTCGCGGCTCCCGTGGCCCACATCTGGTACTACCGGTCCGTGCCGTCGCGCATCGGGTTGTTCCTGGACCTCCAGATCGCAGCCCTTCGTTCCATTCTCTTCTATGAGAAGTACATCGTCATAGACCCGGGCGACACCGAGCTGAAGAGGATGCAGATCCTCACCGAGGAGGAGTTCCTTGAAGCGCGCGAGCGCTACGGAATGTCATTCACGGCCGGCATGGGCGCGGAGGCGGTCCGCACGCTGCTGGAAGGCGTGGACATCGACGTGCTTGCGGAGGAGCTGCGCCGCAAGATGATCGAAAAGGGCGCCAAGGCGGACAAGCGCCTCCTGAAGCGCATCGAGCTGATTGAGAAGTTCCGCGCAGTCCAATAACAAGCCCGAGTGGATGATCCTGGAGGTCATCCCCGTCATCCCGCCGGAGCTCAGACCCATGGTTCAGCTGGACGGCGGACGCTTCGCGACCTCGGACCTGAACGACCTGTATCGGCGGGTCATCAACCGCAACAACCGCCTGAAGAGACTGCTTGCGCTCAACGCTCCCGACATCATCATCAGGAACGAGAAGAGGATGCTGCAGGAAGCGGTGGACGCGCTCTTCGACAATTCGAAGAAGAAGAGGGTCGTGAAAGGCGCTGCCAACAGGCCGCTGAAGTCGCTGTCCGACATGCTCAAGGGCAAGCAGGGACGGTTCCGCCAGAACCTCCTTGGCAAGCGCGTGGACTACTCGGGACGCTCGGTCATCGTGGTCGGCCCCGAGCTGAAGCTTCACCAGTGCGGGCTGCCCTCCAAGATGGCGCTCGAGCTGTTCAAGCCGTTCATCATGCGCAAGCTCGTTCAGAAGGACGTGGTCTACAACATCAAGAAGGCGAAGACCCTCGTGGAGCAGGAGAGCCCCGAGGTCTGGGCCGTTCTGGAGGAGGTGGTCCAGGAGCACCCTGTCATGCTCAACCGCGCACCGACCCTGCACCGCCTGGGAATCCAGGCCTTCGAGCCCATCCTCGTGGAAGGGAAGGCAATCAAGCTGCACCCCCTGGTCTGCCACGCTTTCAACGCCGACTTCGATGGGGACCAGATGGCCGTGCACGTCCCCCTGACCCCCGAGGCGCAGACGGAGTGCTGGACCCTGCTTCTCTCCTCCAAGAACCTGCTCAACCCGGCCAGCGGCCATCCCATCGCTGTTCCCACCCAGGACATGGTGCTGGGGATCAACTACCTCACCCGGGAGCGGCCCGGGGCCAAGGGGGAGGGGAAGCACTTCTCCACCCTGGACGAGTGCATTCTCTCGGTGGACGCCCGTGGCGTGGACTACCAGGCGAAAGTCAAGGTGAAGGTGGACGGTGCGTGGCTGGATACGACGCCCGGCCGCGTCATCCTCAACGACAATATCCCGCGGGACCTCGGGTTCCTCAACTACGCGATGGGGGAGAAGGAGCTCCTGAACCTCATTGCGCGCTGCTACAAGGAGAAGGGCCCCGCGGTCACCGTCCGGATGCTGGATGCGGTCAAGGACCTCGGGTTCAAGTACGCCACGCGCTTTGGGGCCACCATCGGCATGGACGATATCGTGATCCCCGAGGCCAAGAAGGCTCTCATCAAGGAAGCCAATTCGAAGGTGGATGAGATCCAGCGCCAGTACCTCCAGGGTCACATCACCAACGAGGAACGCTACAACCGCGTCATCGAAGTGTGGAGCTCCACGAACGAGCTGATCACCAACGAGCTGATGGACGAGCTGCGCAGGGACAAGGACGGGTTCAACCCGGTGTTCATGATGGCCTACTCGGGCGCCCGCGGAAGCCGAAGCCAGATCCGCCAGCTTGCCGGCATGCGCGGCCTCATGGCCAAGCCGTCCGGCGACATCATCGAGCTGCCTATCCGGTCGAACTTCAAGGAAGGGCTTTCGGTCATTCGAGTTCTTCATTTCCACCAACGGCGCGAGAAAGGGTCTTGCCGACACGGCGCTCAAGACGGCGGACGCGGGGTACCTCACACGCAGGCTGGTGGACATTGCGCAGGACGTGGTCATCGCGGAGGAAGACTGCGGCACCATCAATGGCATCGACCGCAGAGCCATCAAGGACGGTGAGGACATCGTGGAGGCCCTCCATGACCGGATCTCGGGCCGCACGTCCCTGGAAAAGGTCAAGCACCCCATCACGGGGGAGCTGATCGTGGATACCAACGGGGAGATCACCGACGAGGTCGCGCAAGCAATCGAGGACGCCGGTATCGAAGGCGTGAGGATCCGCTCCGTGCTCACCTGCGACTCGAAGTACGGCGTCTGCGGCCGTTGCTATGGAAGGAACCTTGCCACCTACAAGCCGGTGGAAATCGGCGAAGCGGTGGGAATAATCGCAGCGCAGTCCATCGGACAGCCCGGCACGCAGCTGACCATGAGGACTTTCCACATCGGAGGCGCAGCAACCAAGATCAGTGAGGAAAACCGCATCTACCTCAAGTACCCCGTGTGGGTGGAGAAGGTCCAGGGAAGCACGGTTCCCATCGAGAACGGCAACATGCTGTTCACCCGCAAGGGCTCGGTGACAGTGCGGAGGATCCTGCAAAGCTATGAGCTGCAGAAGGGAGACCGCGTCCTCGTGAAGGACGGGCAGAGGCTGCTCAAGAAGGGGGCCGAGCTCATCCAGAGGAAGGGAGAGACAATCACCTCCACGGAGATCTGCTACGTGAAGCTCATAACGGACAAGCTGCTCCTGATTGCGCAGCCGCAGGTCATCGAGATCAGAAACGGCGCGGAGCTCATCGCCAAGGAGACGGATGCGGTTCCGGCGGAGGAGACCATTGCTTTCTTCGACCCCTTCTCCGAGCCCATCATCGCGGAAGCCACGGGAACGGCGGCCTTCCACGACATCGTGCTGGGCACGACGCTGAAGGAAGAGGTGAACGAGGATACCGGCAAGATCGAGAAGAAGATCACCGAGTATTCCCTGGAGAGCCTCCAGCCGCGCATCACGATCCAGGACGACAAGGGCAACGAGCTTGCCGGCTACTTCCTGCCGGGGAACGCATACCTGAACATCGACGACGGTGAAAAGGTGAAGGCGGGACGGATCATCGCCAAGCTGCTCCGCGAAAGCGTCAAGACGAGCGACATCACCGGCGGTCTGCCGCGTGTCGGGGAGCTGTTCGAGGCTCGACGGCCGAAGAACCCCTCCGTGCTCGCCAAGGTGAGCGGCAGGGTCTCCTTCAAGGGCATCGTGAAGGGCAAGCGGGTCATCGTGGTCACGGACCCGTTCGACCGGGAGTTCAAGCACCTGGTCCCCATGGGCAAGCACCTGCTGGTGCGCGAAGCGGATGAAGTGGCCGCGGGAGACATGCTGTGCGACGGCCCCAAGGACCCGCACGACATCCTGCTCATCCTCGGAGAGACGGAGCTGCACAGCTACCTCCTCAACGAGATCCAGGAGGTCTATCGTCTGCAGGGCGTGCGCATCAACGACAAGCACATTGGCGTCATCATCCGCCAGATGATGAAGAAGGTCGAAATCGCGGATGTGGGAGACACCCCGTTCATCTTCGGCCAGCAGGTTGACCGCTACAAGTTCCACGAGGAGAACAGGAAGACGCTGCGGGAAGGTGGTCAGCCCGCCGTCGCGCGCCCCATCCTGCTCGGCATCACCAGGGTGTCGCTCAACATCGACAGCTGGCTGTCAGCCGCCTCCTTCCAGGAGACAACGCGCGTGCTCACGAACGCCTCCATTTCGGGAAGCGTGGACCATCTGCGCGGCCTGAAAGAGAACGTCATCATCGGGCACCTGATCCCCGCGGGCACCGGGATGCGCAAGTATCGCGAGATCAAGCTGTACGACGAAAACATGGAGGACCTGGATATCTCGATCAACAGGATCATCGAGGAGAAGAGGAAGGAGCGCGAGCTGAAGGCGCTCCTTGAGGCGGAAAAGGCGCA
>CAVUXE010000074.1:0-14379 GCA_963745235.1 uncultured Spirochaetota bacterium
AGAAGGCGGAGTTATCGGCAGTGCGGAAAGGCTCAAGCCGCCGGGGGGCACGCATCATTCCTCCCGATCTGAATGCGAACCAGAACCTTCCCTCACTGCCTCAAGGCCCTCGTGAATAATGAACCAGACAAATCCAAGGGCGGCGATAGAGTCCGCCCACCACCAGCCAAACAACGCGGTCGCCGCGACTCCCGTAAGCAGAATCCAGGACATGTACGCGCAAACCATGCTGCAGGATCCGTCGGAGACAAGCGCCTTGCTGCACACTTTCCGACCAATCCTTTTCTTGGCAAACGCAAGGATAGGCATCAGAACGCTAGACGCTGCCGCTATTCCGATTCCAAGGGCGTTTGCTTCAGGGCGAGCGTGTGAGAATAGCGACGCAGCCGATGCGACGACGATATAAACCGCGAGTGCAAGCAAGGAAACCCCGACAATCCATGACGCCACGCGCTCGGCGTGTTCGACTCGCTCCACACTCTCGCCTTTGGCTTCGACGTAGAGCCTCCAGAGGATCGCCGCTCCCGCGACCAGCTCGATGACACTATCTGCTCCGAAAGCCACCAGAGCGACCGAATGGGCAAGCACGCCGGCCGTAACGGCGACGACAGCTTCAACTACCATCCATGCCGCGGAGAGCCACTCGACCAGAATCCCGCGTTCCAACTGGGGGGCGTGATCAACGACGCTCGACATTCACGACTCCCGCAAACCGATCATAAACATCACGTCAGCTCCTTGCGGAATGCCTTGGGGGATGAACACTTGGCCTGCCACGGTCTTGTGACGGTTTGCCTTCTTCTGTTGCGGTAAGAGGCAATAGGAGAAGCGGGATATTCGTGCCCGATACCACCTGGGCAGCAACGCTCCCAGCCCAGAATGCTTCAGCCCCCACTCTGCCGTGAGTGCCCATCACGATGAGGTCCGCCGAAAGACGTTCAGCCGCTTTGGAAATCACCCGTGCTGCCTTTCCCCTCCCGACCTCGCTTCCCGTGCGGACCCCCTTAACCTGTAACTCCCTTTCTTTGGTCCTGAGATAGTCTCGCGCGGCAGAGCTCTCAATTTCCAACTTGACGCGTGTCGTCCCTGGCAAAAGAAGCCCGAACGCCCCTTGGAATCCACTGAGCCTGGCCAGCGTGGGCACAACCATCAGAAGCTGCAATCGGCAGTGAAAAGCGAGAGCAAGATCGGATGCAAACAACAAGCTCATTTCATGCGATGGCTCAGCGTCGATTGGAGCCAGGATCATGCGCCAGTCCGCGTTTGCGATCATATTTTGAGAGCCCTCAGGGGGACGCACTACCAGAACTGGGGTCTTTCCTAGTGCCGTGACTTGCTGAGCGAGGTTCCCGAACAGAAGCCGTTGGGCCCCTCCCCTCCCATGAGTGCTCATGACAATCAGATCAGGGGCAAGCTCTTCCGAATGTTCCTTTATGCTTTTGGCGACGTCACTCACGAGCGACGCGTGCACATGAGTCGACACACGTATTCCAGCCAGAACCGACAGGTGCGCGACTTCATCCAGGTACGCCGAAGCCTCATCTTCGGTGACCAAATGTCTCTCGTTGTGAACCTCCGAAGGCGCATCCTTCTCAATCAGATGGAGAAGGGTCACGGAGGCCTTCAAGCGCTTCGCCAAGGATGCGACGATCCCCAAAGCCGATTCCGCCAATCGCGAGCCGTCAAGGGGGACAAGGATGTGCTTGAACATCGCATTACCCTCCCGAGAAGATCTGGTTGCCGGTCTTTTCGTTTTCACTGGCTACCCCCGCCCATGCCGGGGAACTGTCCGCCGAAAGTCTGGTACAGCAGAACCACATTCAACACGAGGATGACTGTCGCACACAGAATTGCAAGCACATTCGTTGCGCGTCGATTGACGAGGGTTCCCATGAGCTTACGGTTACGAGTGAACATGATCAGTGTGATAACGGGGATCGGCAAGGTGAAGCTCAGCACGACCTGGCTTAAGACAAGCGTCCTCGTCGGGTCGAGTCCAAGAGCTATTACAAGCAAGGCGGGGATCATTGTCGCCAGCCGCCGGATCCAGACTGGGATCCGAAAGCCCACAAATCCCTGCATCACAACCTGTCCTGCCATGGTCCCAACATGCGAGCTGGAGATCCCAGAGGCAAACAGCGATATGCCAAAAATCAAGGCCGCACCTCCACCGAGCAGGGGTCCAAGGGTCTGGTAGGCGGTGTTGATGTCCGCAACATCCGCGTGGCCGGTGAAGTGGAATACCTTGGCCGCCATGAATAGCATCGCCATGTTCACCAGACCTGCTATTGCCATGGCGATCACAACATCGATTTTCTCAAATCCAAAGATGCGCCGCTTCTCTTTTTCATCCAGAGCCACGATCCGATGCTGCGTCAACGCCGAGTGAAGGTAGATCACGTGCGGCATGACCGTCGCCCCTATTATCCCCACCGAAAGCAGGACCGCGTCGCTTCCCGGGAGGCTCGGAACAAAGCTGTGGAAGGCGACCTGACCCCAGTCGGGCTTCGCCATGATCGTCTCAACCAAATAGCAGAATGCGATTATTCCTGCGGCTCCACCGATGAAAATCTCCAATCCGCGAAAACCGCGCTGTGTGACGCCCAAAATGATGAAAACGGCCACCCCTGTGATTCCAGCGGCCCAGAACATCGGAACGTGAAAAAGCAGGTTGATGCCGATCGCAGCACCGAGGAACTCCGCGAGGTCGGTTGCCATCGCCGTAGCTTCTTGGGTTATCCAAAGCGTGTAGCATACCCATGGAGCGAACCGAGCTCGGCACATCTCGGCAAGATTCATTCCAGTAGCGATGCCCAGCTTTGCCGAAAGACTCTGAATGAGCATCGCCATAAGGTTCGCCATCAGGATGACCCACAGCAGGGCGTAGCCGAACTGGGCTCCGCCCTGGATGTTGGTCGCAAAGTTGCCAGGGTCTATGTAGGCAATCGAAGCGATGAAAGCTGGGCCAATAAAAGGCAGCACTCGGAGGAGACCGCGGCGCCTGCCTTCGATCGCTTCACGGGCTGCCCGCTGAAGCTTGGGATGAGGAGCGCTCGCGGTTCCTCCGACTCTTACGTCTGCCATATGAGCCTATCCTTTCTTTGGACTGACCTGTGTCGTGGAGACCAGCACGCAGCAGGCAATACTTTCCCCGACCGGCTCGTCGAGGCTCGAAGCAAGCTCAAGCCTCATGATGCCACTGCCACTATCGGCAACCTTCACTCTCACCACGGCGCCTGGCACGAGCCCGATAGATTCCAGATGCCGCAGCTGCTTGGGGTCTCTGCAGATGAGCTGGCTGACTACCGCGTTCTCGCCCGAGCCCAGCGACGCAAGCGGCACAAGGTTTCTTTCGCTGATACGTCCATCACGGTCAGGGATCGGCGAACCGTGTGGGTCATAGGCTGGACGCCCGAGCACCTCGTCAATTTTCTCTTCCAGCTTTTCGGAAATAGCGTGCTCGAGTCTGTCTGCTTCGTCGTCAAGAGCCTCGAGGCCAAACCCAAGGGCGCGCTGCAGGTACGTTTCGATGAGGCGATGGTGGCGCACCATTTCAAGAGCGAGCCGCTCCCCCGCCATGGTCAAGGTGACAGAGAGGTAGGGCGTATACGAGATAAGCTTTCGCGACGCGAGCTTCTTCAGCATGCTCGTTACCGAAGGCTGCGAAACGCCGAGTCTCTCTGCTAGGAGTGAAGTTGAAACCCCGCCCGCCTCCCTTTCCAGGCAATAGATGGCCCTGAGGTAATCCTGAAGAGCCCCTGAAAGCGCTGTCACAAGCATTGTTCAGCTCCTCCAAACCATTAATTAGACATACCTAAATTATTAGCTCCAGATGAGGAAGTCAAACGCAAGGCGATACCGCGGTTCAAGCAAAGGACTGATAAAGCAGCCGACATCCATTCGGATTAAAGAGCTGCGCGTGCCATTCTCTTTCTTGGCTTGCCGAACGGGCTCTGGGTAGACCCAATGCCGGTCATCGGCAGTGCAACGGACTTCGAACGTCGCCAAGCGATAGCCCAAGCGAATCCGCGGGTTCGGGCTTTCAGCGGGACTGCCCGAAGCTTATGGCTTCTCCGCCATGACGAGGCGCACTGCCCAGGGCACCCCAAACCAACAACGCCAATCCATGGGGCGTTCCTTCACGACCTTCATTCCCCGCTCGCGGAGATGTTTCGCGTAAGCCCCGACCATCGGAAGCAGGTCAACTATGACAAGCTTGCCCGTAGGCTTGAGCACCCGGACCGCTTCATCCAGTGCCCTGAACCGCCCCGCTTCACCCTTGATGTTGTGGATCGCGAGGCTTGAAACGACCAAATCGAACATGGCGTCGAGGAACGGCATCGCCATCATGTTCCCCGTCTCCACCTTGCATCTTTCCTTCACGCACTCGATCTCCAGATTTCGCAGCGTTGCCTCGGGGCTATTGCCTGATTGGTCGACGGTGCTCCACAGGTCAAGCCCGAAAGCGCGCCCTCGCTGCAGCCGTTTCGCAGCCAGGCTCAAGACAGCGCCGCGACCGCACCCCACATCCAGCACCTGTTCGTCGCCCCGAAGGTGAAGAGTGTCAAGCAGCTCCGCCCAGACCAGGAACTTTCCCCTTCGTGTCGAATAGATGTAGCTCAGGAGCGTTGCAAGAGGAAAAAAACCGAGAACGCCTCCAAGAATTGTGAGGAACAGGTAACCAAGAAGCGCGAACAGGAGCGCGAGGCCCCAGAACACGAGTACGATCCCTCCCAGTGCGAAGATGCCAGAGGGATTATCAAAGCCGTAATCACCGAGCGGTTTCTGAGTTGTGCTGTCCATCGTTGTCGCCCCCGGGTGAGTACAGACTGGTTTCCGCTGACATTATTGCAATTGCTGAAGAATGCTGGAAGGGCGTAGCCGCGGTTTGCGACAGTAGACAGATTCGCCCTTATCGGCTCTCATTCGCTCTCCCATCCAGTTCCCGATTCTTTCTCGCGAGACGCCGTCCTCAACGCGGCTGCATCCTCCAGGTCCTCGCGACGATGCAAAAATGCATCTGTCACAGTTTCATGCGGCGCGCCATCAAGCTTGCAATCGAGACAGCGGACAAAGTATCGGCCCTCGCCGTTGATGCGCGTGATAACGTTACGATGGGCACAGCGAATAGCCCCACTCCCCGCCGCCCGCACGGACTCACCATCCAGTTTTTGCTGCTTTCCTCTCATTTCCGTATGTCCTCCGTCTCCCTCGGAAGGGAGCTGGGAGTTCCGCCCCCGACGATGAATTGGCATTTTCGCTGGGATAGTTACACGGAACGGAAGCCTGATCAGGAGGCGTGCTACTGAACTTGACGACCTGAAGGTCTCGGACGTGAGGTTAAGCGCCTCGGTCTGCCAGCGCGCCGTGCCACTTCAATAAGAGAGCTCAGCGCCTCGTTGACCGCATGATCCGTGGGGAAGGCGGCTGCCACCTCCGGCGTGAGCAACACCAAATTTGTACCCTCTCGGTATGATTTCAAATACTTTCCGCGGACGCCTTTGCCGAGCTCCTCACGACTATACTCCGACCGAAGTTCCTCAGGGTTACCCTTCCTCATAAATCTCTCTTTCCCGCCGCGTCAAGCGACGAGCGCTGATTATCCGTGTCGTTTGCCCTCGATCGGTGTGTGATACAACCAAGAGATGACCTGAGCCAGACAATCCAAACGTAAGAAAGCGGTGCTCGGTCGTTGAATGCTCCGGGTCATGGAAAGTAATTGCCACAGGATCCCCGAATACGGTTGCCGCCTCGTGAAATGAAACACGATGCTTCTTCGCGTTTGCGCTTGCCTTCCGTTCGTCCCATGCAAATTCCATCTTCCGCGCTTCTTATACACCGTAGTCCGGCTCGCGCGTAAGATCAAGCGCGAAGTGAACAGATGCCCATTATGGACAGTAGACATCGATTTCCCCCGGGAGCCCGGCGGAGTCAAAACGCGCCTGTCCGTCCTCCCTCTCGTTATCTTGAAACCACTCGACAATGGCGGCTCGTACCTTGCGATATTCTTTACTGGCATCCTTCGCCATTTATCCTTGCTCGAAGCATAAAGCAAAGGCTTCCTCCATCGGATCTTCTTGGTATTCTCTTCGCTCCTGTACCGTGAGTTTTTCTTTTCCCTTTGCCAGAAGAAAATGCCTTGGGTTGCCGCAGCAGGTACTGCAGAGCGCCATATTGTCGGCGTGCTTCTTTGCCCACAGGAGAACCTGCTCCCTTGAGGGATAGGGCGGGTGCAAGAACTCTTGCCAGGCATCACGATATACGCGAAAGGCGTTTCTGATTTTTCTCGTTTTTTGAGCCAACCTGTATGCTCTTGTTCGAGTCATATAGCTCCCTCACAATTGTGGGAATTGATTCCGGCGTCAAGTGGGAACGAAATCGGGGAGGCACGCACTCGAAGGCAAGCAGACCAATTCCCCGTTATGAACAGTACAGCTTTCCTACCTCATTCCAGCATCGTTCAAGTAGTGCATAATTATCTCACGCAGTCCCCTTGATAAATCGGTACCCCTAGCACGGAAGTGAGCCACGAGCTGCGCCTTCGCTGCCGGCGGGAGGCGGATCCCGACAACGACAGACCTGTCTTTTGGCAAGCCAGCCAAGCGTTCCCTCTCGCCACCCAGAAGACGCTGCGCAGCTGCGGTGGCGCTGGTCAGTTTCCGCTTCGCCACCAGACTACCCAGCGATAGCCACTGCCAGGCGCGAGAGTTCTTGGCGTGTCTCGGTTTTCATCCGGTCACGGCCCCCGACATCCTGCGCAGTTCGATGCTCAGCTTGCGCTTTTCGAAACACGGGATCCTGCCCAATGGTAAATGTCTCATAGTCAGGGCTTTTCGTAGCGACGTTGTAAATTTCCTCATGCTGCCCGATGGCCCGGTTCAGGGCGTTTATTACCAAGCGACGATAGGTGAGGGTCCGGCGGTAAGCCTTCTCGATCTTCCCTACCTCATCTCGAAAGACCTCTAGCCCATCAAGGGCGAAGACGTCGGGAGTCATCGGAATTACTACCTCGTCGGTAGCAGCAATAACGGCCCTTTCAAGAAGCGACATTCCAGGGGATAGATCCATCACGGCTACCTCGAAACCTAACATCTCTAAACGTTCCAAAATATTGACGAACGCAAAGGGCTCACGAGTAAGTTGATTTTCCCCAAATGCCTTCAATTCCCCATCGAGAGAGAAAGTCGGCAAAAGAGAGAGGGAACGACGAACCTCCGTCAAAGCGGCCGTAGGCTCCACCCGTCCAAAAAGGACATCTGCCGCCTCATACTGAACATCGCGATCACCAAGAAGCCAACTTGTCGTATTCCCCTGTGGATCCAGGTCAAGCAGTACCGTGGACTTGCCCGCGTCCGCCATAGCAACCGCGGTGGATACTGACAACGTGGTTTTCCCAACGCCGCCTTTCTGCAAGTGAAACGCTACCTTTCGCATTATCCCCTCCCCGTTAACACCGGTTAACACCCAATCTCTCTCAAGCATGGTGTTAACGGGTGTTGTACATGAAAGTCATGCGTGCGTCAAGAACTCCAAAATCGCATGGTGGGCCTACAACGCGTTTCAAGAGAGCGTGCCGTATGATTTCATGAGGTCGCCCGAAAAGTTTTGCTCTAGAGCATTTTTTGGGAGGTGGTATCATGCAGGCCTGGAGGCAACCATGGATTTCAGGCGGTTTCGGGTTTACGTCGATGAGGTGGCGGAGGGGAAGGGGTTCGACAAGGATGAGGCTTTTCCGGTTCTTGCCATGAAGGATGGGCCAGAAGGCACGGAACTCCTTCTCCCGGACATCAAGAAAAGACTCACTTGGGTAAAGATGAAAAACACAAAATTCATGGGATTGAGCAGGGTGTAGGAATATGGCGGACTCTACTTGCGTTCGCTTGTTGTTGGTCCACAGACCGTGACACTTTGGGTATACGTGAGATTCGGAGCGGCAGAGAGGGTACGCCGGCCGCTTCGGATTTTTGTATAATGACAGGAAGAGAGGCCATAGGAATGACTGTTCAGCTCGATCTGGACTTCATACAAGTCAAGAGACTCGTTGACCGCCTTCCGAAAAAGGAGAAGGAAACGCTCGCGCGCTACCTAGATGACCAGACACTTTTCGAGGAAATGCGACAGGTTCAGCGCGAGCTCAAAGACACCCCGATAACCCTGGAGGAGATCACCGCGGAGGTGAAAGCGGTCCGCAAGACCCGGGCTGCCCGTGCGCGCAGTCATTGATACGAATCTCTGGATCAGCTTCCTTTTGGGAAAGAAGGTTGCAGATCTTCTCACCTTGATTCAGAACGGCAGAGTTGAGGTCGTTACCGATGCGCGGCAAATCGCTGAAATTGAAGACGTGCTTTCTCGGCCGAAAATCAAAAGGCTCATCGGTCCCCAGCGCCTATCAATCATGCTCCGATTCGTCCATCGGAAGACGAGGCTCGTTACGCCTAAGCGACGAATCAAGGCATGCCGAGATCCCAACGACGATTACCTTCTGGAGATTGCAGTAGAAGCCAAGGCTCCTTTCCTTGTCTCAGGAGACAGCGACCTTCTGGCACTCGATCCGTTCAGATCAGTACGGATCGTTAACTATCGAGATTTCAAAGAAAAACTTAAAGAGCACCTGTGAGCGGCCGGCCAGCCGAAGTGGTAAGTGTTGCAAGATGCCCGCCGGCATTGTATGCTTTTTCTCGATCTTGGGAGGGGTCAAGCCTATAGCAGAAAATCCGTAGAATGACACGCGCTGTTCGTCGAACAGCCTAACAATGCAAAACCCCCGCATCTTGCGGGGGCTCGCTTTGCGCCCGGACGGGCAACTATTGCTTGGCCTTGGTAATCCAGACAATAGCACAAACCCTCCGGAGCGTCAAGCAAAAATCAGCGCTTGAGGTATGTCCCGAGCGCCACGCCTCTGGAGGGGACCATGCAAAGTGATTCCGTCGGAGTGGAGCGTCGACGTCTACCGTTCACGCTCATCGAAAACATCATCCTCGAGGACCAGACTCTCAGCCGTGTCGATATCCTGGTGTACCTGGCCATAGCAAAACACGCAGACGGGGAGGGCACATGCTGGCCTTCCATGGCCACGATTGGGAAGCTCGCCCGATGCGCAAGAGAGACCGTAGCGCGCAGCCTCAGTCACCTGGAGGCCCGAGGCTATCTGAAGCGTAGCCCACGCTTTCGCCCCGACGGCGGGGTTACCTCAAACGTCTACCAGCTCATGCCCATCGGGGCACATCCCTACCCCGTGACCCAGGCCGACACCCCCTGTGAGCTTAAATCACACCCCCCTGTGAGTCATGATCACACGAACTATACCCAATCTGAACTAGATCCAGAAAACCAAGAGAGAGAGGAGGGCGTGCGCCGACCCGCGGCAAGGCTATCCCTCCCAGGACAGACTCCCGCACCGAAGTCCGTTCCCTCTCTCTCTTTTTTGCTTACGCGTATGAAACAAGAGGCCCAAGCTCGGAGAGCTCCCCTGGTCGTTGGACGGGACTGGTCCGAGGGGATCGCTGAGCTGGCACGTAGCGGCATCCCCGAGTGTGAACTAATCCAGGCTTTCACTGCTTGTATCGAGTCGGCGCCCGAGAGGGTGAGCTTTTTTCCGAGAGACTTTCTGAAATGGCGCAAGGCATCACGCGAACGACTATCGCGGGATCGCGAGGTACAACACAAAAAGCGCGAGAGGGAAGAGGGTGAACGGGAGCGGAAAGCCGAACGGGAGAAGATCCTGGGTGAACAAAGGGATCCGCAGAGTGCAGCACGGGTCAAAGCGGCAATAGCAAGCCTGCCCTGGAAACGGGTGAGGGGGGAAGTGAGATGAAGCGAGACCAGCTGTATTTGTTTCAGGAGTATGAGTGGGAAGAGGACTACAGCGGTGTGGAGGGAGACGGGCTGTGCGAAGGGGAAGAGGTCTACGCCGGAGAACTGATAGAGTATGCATGGGATGAAGCCAAGCAGGCGGGATGAATGAATCTTAGGCAACCAAAGCGTAGGTAAGAGGGGAGGGGATCATGGCAGACGAGGTCAGCAGGAGGTCTGTGGTGATCCGAAAGAGGGCAGCGGAGTCGAAACTGGAGGCGGAGGAGCCGCCTTGCGAAGTGGGAGAAGGCACATCCAGGGCTGCGGCACGTACAGTTTGCGATCGATATCGAGCTGTGGAATCGCTTTGTGGCGAGATGCTGCGCAACGCGCAGGCCCAACGACGTTTTCACACGCATGATCCGTGAAGCGGTGGAGCGTTCCGAAGCAATTGAAGAAGTCTTGAAAGCAACCCAAGCCCAGAAATAGCCCACTATGGGCTTGGCGATTCGCGAAGATCACATGCTTGGAGGTACCATTTTGTTTCATGTAACGCTCGAACAGGGCGAAGATGGCTGGACGGTTACTGAATGTCCAGGGCTTCCCGTCGCAGGGTGATGGAATCACACGGTAGGCATCCGGATCGTTCGTCTACAGGCCAGCCACACCCGCGTCAGAAAGCGAGGGAAAATTTCTGATCTTCGACCCATAAGCCACGCTTGAATGGCCTGCCGTATGTTCTCCAGCGCTTCGGCCAGCGCCAGGGCGCCGAGCTGCTACCGAAGCGATTTGGCAAACTCTCTAAGGACCTGGTTGGTGTGGATACGCTTGTCATGGGTGAGGCCAGCGAGGAGCTCGCTCCAGGAAACGCCTTGGGATCCTGGATGCTGGGCGCGGAGGTTCATGAGGATGGCCCCCACGACGATCTTGGCCTGGTTCGAGGCCCTTCGCTTGGTTTGGCGGTACTCGATGATGCGGCGGTGGCGGTCGATTTTGGCCAGTTTCTGGTGAGTTTGCTCGAGCAGCTCGGAGCCAAGGGTCTGCTTGAGGAGCTCTTGGAGGCGTTTTTCTTCGCCGTCGAGCTGTTGTAGGCGCTCTTCGTTGGTCTTGCGCATGGGCGGTGAGTATAGCACTCACTGCCCCTTCCAGGGTATCTCAGCCGCGGCAGCGAGGCTGTCGACGCCAAGGGGGTGCTTGACGGGGAGGGTTTGGCGTGGTAGGAAGGCTGAGATACCCTGGAAGGGCACGCTTATACATCGGCTTCGCCGACGTGCGTGGCGGGGGGCTGGGCCCCCTGCACCCCAGGGGAATCGAGGCTCACGCCTCGACGGCAACCGCCGCCGAAAGGAGGCTCGCTCGGCATGGCCATCTATCACCTGGGGGCACAGGTGATCTCGCGATCCGTTGGAAGATCGGCGGTTGCCTGCGCGGCGTACCGCGCCAGGGAGAAACTCCAAGATGAGCGCACGGGCGAGGAGTTTGACTATACCCGCAAGCAGGGCGTCCAGGAGGCCTTCATCCTTGCCCCCGAAGGGGCCCCTGAGTGGGTGCAAGATCGCGGGGAGCTATGGAACCGTGTGGAGGCCAGCGAGAAGCGGTGTGACTCGCAGCTTGCCCGGGAGCTCAACGTCTCCCTTCCCCATGAGCTGACTGCCGAGCAGCGACGATCGCTCATCGAGGGATTCGCTCGGGAACAGTTTGTCGACCAGGGAATGATCGCCGACGTTGCCATTCATCAGAGCGAAGGCCTCAACCACCATGCACATATCATGCTTACCCTGAGGGAAGTAGGGCCAGAGGGCTTTGGCAAGAAGGTGAGGGAGTGGAACAAGCCCGAGATGCTTCAGGGCTGGCGCAGGGAATGGGCGACAGCGGCCAACCGGGAGCTCGAGCTTGCGGGCCACCAAGCGCGCATCGACCATAGAACCCTGCGAGCCCAGCGGGAGGAAGCACTGGAGAAGGGAGACTACGAGCGGGCTATAGAGTTCACGCGAGCGCCCAGAAATGACAAGACCATCCAGGCTGTGTACATGAACCGGCGCAGGGTTCACTCGGATCAGCTCGAGCGAATTGCCAAGGAGCGACCTGGCGAGTTGGCCCTATATCGTGATACGCGAGAACGTGCCCAGGGGATCTTGGGAGAGCTCAGGGAGGTACAGGAGAGAATAAAGACTGAGCCTGAGGATCTGAAGAACCTCGAAGCAGCACAAGAGAAGGAACGTCTAGAACAAGAGCTGCGAAACACCCTGCTTCCTTCGAGGTCCCAGGGGCGGCCAGAGGCCAAGAAGCCAGATGCCTATGAGGTTGCCCGCACCAACAGAAAGGAGTTTGACGCACAGTGGAATGGGTTGTACGAGGATTTTACAAAAGAGCGGGAAACCAACGAGGGCAGGGTAGCTCAGCGGATTGAGTTGGACCAGCGAACCGAGCGCAAGGAGTTGGACGAGCTACGAGGGTATGCCAAGGATTTGCAAGAAAGTCACGACTGGTTTGAGGAGGAGACCAAAAAGACTTTCTGGAGGCATCCGGTCGCTGTCACGGCCAATTTCCTGTTCTACCGGAAAGAGATTGATCGAAATATCAAAGAAATCGACCTGGAACGGGAGAAGGTCGGCAAGGACATAACAGCGCTTTCGAAAAAGCTTGATGGGGAACTAGATCCTGAGAAGGTACGCCATGAGGCAGAACAGCAAACGTGGAAACTCAATCCTGAGTTGGTCAACAGGTACAATGCTCTGGAGCCGATTCGCAAACTTTGGGAGCAGCGCGATCAGACGGAGCGGAGGAAGCAGTGGGAGATGGAGCAAAAGCAGCAGGAACGCGACGGAGGATTTGGAGGACTTCCACGGGGACTAGGGCGTGGACGGGATGATGGAATCGAGCGTTGACTGGTCTGCACGGCGTGCCGAAGCTCCTATGCCCAAGCAGCTTCTCGTCTTCCGACCTCTTTGTCTCCTGTCAGTGAGGGGTGCGGCCATATTTATCGTTACGGGGTGAACACCTTTGCGATTGGCGCTACCCTCTTTGATCGAACCTGGTGCTCTTGTCGGTTGGAGGAATTTGCGTTCGGCAGATCGTTAAACGTCGCTCGTGGCGATCCTACAACCTTCTGCCATATCCAGCCCGCCTGTCTCTGAATACCCTGGCGCGTCGGAGGCCCCAGAAGGATCGTTTCGTCAAACGTTTGTTGTTTGCGAATTTCCCACAACTGAGATTGCGGTCTGCCAGCGAAGCGTAAATGGATGAAGCAATCGATATCGTTTCCGTGGTTCGAATATTCGAAGAAGGGTCTGTCGTGTGCGTGTGGGGCTGCCCGAAGGGCTCGAAAGAAAATTGAACGGGCCAGTCACTTTTCTGCATATAGGACGCGATCGAAACGGCGGCCGGCGGAACGGTAAGCTACCCATGACATCAATTTTCCCTTCTCCAAAGATGAAGATCGCAGTAATGAGAAATCTGGGGCGGCGCAGCTTGGCCGGCATTATGCGTGGAATAGCTCTGGAGGCAAGATGAGAGTCGGTGCGAAGACATGGAATGAGTTCTGGGCCTACCATTGGCGGCTGATCCGAAAAAAAGACGAGTGGGCGTCCCGCGACACTCCGCTTGCAAGGTTCCTCGCGGTCAAGGACGCTTACGCCAGCCACCTCAAGCCTTTCCTGCGCTTCTTGGAAGAGAACCACCTCGATCTCGACTTCGCTGCGGTGAAGGCGTACTTCGTTCACGTCAACGGGCTGACGCTTGCGACAGCGACTAAACTCAACCGCCGTAATGCGGTTAAGGCGCGACTGCGTTCGACGCTCTCCAGCCCCGACTTCACCCAGCAGGCGGGGATCGAATCGATGCTGCGGAGCCTCGACTATGGCAGTGAGACCAGAAGGCCGACCTTGACGCGAACGGGCATCTCAGAGGACCGCATCGTCACGCGTGAGGCGTTTGACCGCCTGGTGGCCGGCACCTCAAGGCGGACCTCGCTTTTTGTTTGGTTCCTTTTCAACACTGGCTGCCGCGTAGGGGAGATGTGCGGTGCGCGGCTGGACAAGTGTGAGGATCTTGGAGACATGGTCCGCCTGCTGGTAACGGGGAAGAGGAACAAAGAACGAAAGGTCGACATCCAGAAGGCCCTGTTCGAAGCCATCCGCGCCACGTTTCCTGGTGAGATCTTTCTGTTTCAGACGCAGGGCGGGAAGCCCTACCGCCCGACATATGTCAGCTGGGAGATCATAAAGGCAGGCCATCGGATCCTGGGACGCAGGATCTCGGCGCACAGCATGCGTCATTCCTTCGCCACTCTGGCCATCCGCGAGGGGGCTTCCATAAAGGCGGTCTCGGAGTACCTTGGGCACAATTCCGTCGCTATTACTCTGACCATGTACGTGCACGAGATCTTGGAGAAAAGCCAGAGGGTAATGCGGGAGTTCAAGGAAGAATCGCCGGGGAAGGCCGCCGCCCGCCGCCCTAACGCAAAGAGAAAAGTCGTCGAACACGCCGCCGACGTTGAATCTCCAAAATCCTACGCTCGCCCTGCGCCGTAGTGCGATCCACGGGAGCCCTGCCGTGTCATTCTACCAGGCGAAAGCGTCCCCTTCC
>CAVUXE010000075.1:0-94282 GCA_963745235.1 uncultured Spirochaetota bacterium
AAGAACATGTGCTCGGTGCGGCACAAACCGATCCTGGGCGCCATTGCGCGCCAGCTTGGCGTCCCGCGGGATGTCCGCGTTCGCACGCACGCCGAAGTTGCCGCGAAACCCTTCGGCCCAACCCATGAACATAGCAAGCAGGCCGGAACTGGTATCCGGCTCCTCGGTGGCGGCCTGGCCCGCGAACACTTCACCGGTCGAGCCGTCGAGCGACAGCCAGTCGCCTTCCTTCAGCACCAGCGTTTTGCCGCCGCTCAGCGCGACGCTGAGCTGTTGCTTGTGCTCGTCCACGTGAGCGCGCCAGCGCCGGCAACGCAGGGGATTCCATGCCGCGCGCCACCACGGCCGCGTCGCTGGTCATGCCGCCTCGCGATGTCGGATGCCCTTGCCACTTCCATGCCGTGAATGTCGTCGGGCGCGGTCTCGGCGCGGACCAGATCGCCGGCGACTTCCGGCCGAGGCCGTCACTGCATCGTCCGCGGTGGATACGACCTTGCCGACCGCGGCGCCGGGAGAAGCCGGCAAGCCGACGCGAGCTTCGGAAGGTCTGCCCCGACGCGGGCACGATCACCGGGTGCAGGAGCTCGTCGAGCTGATCGGATCGACGCGCAGGATCGCTCCTTCTTGTCGATGAGCCTTTCGTTCGCCATATCGACCGCGAACTTCAGGCTGCGGCCCCGTCCGCTTGCCGTTGCGGGTCTGGAGCATGAACAGCTTGCCGTCCTGGATCGTGAACTCGGAGTCCTGGATGTGCCAGGACGAGCCTCCCACGCCAAATGAAGGAGCAACTCCGGCCGTACTTCTCGAATGACATTTATTGCGGTTCCGGTGCGCAAAAGATCGGCATCTTTCCACCGTACCCCATTGGCCAGTTCGGCCGTGCGGGTACCTATCGTCATGGCCGTTACATCGTAGCCTCTCTCTATCAATAAGGGCACAACGTTCCTCCCTAAGAAACCCGCCACCTCCTGTCACAAGAATACGTCTTACCACTTAGAATATCTGCATTCTGGGGATCGCTATGACAAACTTGGCGCCCCAATCCCGTACAAAACCTATTTGTTCGACAATTTCTTCACGAATATTCCAGGGAAATATCAATATGTAGTCGGGTTTGCGTTCTGAAAGAGCTTCGCGGCTAACAACAGGGATTCGGCTTCCGGAAGGTAGCGACCCTGCTTCGATGGCGCAGCATCAACGACAAACTCGAGCAAATCGTTCTTTACGCCGCAATAGTTGAGAAGAGTGTTCCCCTCTCGCCGCGGCGCCATACGCGGCCACCTTCCTTCCCTTGTTCTTTGCTTCGAGAAGAAAAGCTAGGAAGTTAGGCTCTCATCCGCTGTACTCTGTTTTGAAACCCGTCATAAAACCGAAGCGTTCCGATTCCCGCCTGCGCTTCGCGCAACAGAAGGCTGGAGACCCTGTTGGTCGGAACGGCACCCGAGGAGTCTTTGCGGCACGCGTATATACGTAGAGAGCCCCCTTGTGTCGGCAATTCCTCGACATCGCAAATTTCCAGTCCATGCGCCTTGAAGACGGAACGAACGGTCGTAAAGGAAAGATAGGAAAAATGCTCGTGATAGATCGTATCGAATAGAGTTTCCTGTACAAGTTTCATGAGATGCGGAAACTCCATTGTATCGTGCCATGTTGCTCTACTATGATTCATCCTCTACAAAATCGTTTATATCCGGGACATGAGCGAGAACATTGTCCCCAATTACCAAATCAGAAACTTTGCCCTCCTGCACGAGCCTTTCCGCTAACGCGACGCCGAAAAACTCCTCCACGACTTCTATTCCCTTTTTTCGCGCCGCTTCAGCGGTGCTGGAGGTCGGTTCGATTCCCAGGCAAGGAATCCCTCTCTGCTTGAAAAATTGAAGCATGTAGCCGTCGTTTGAAGCTATTTCGATGACGCTCGACCTCCCTGTAAGTCCCAAACGAGGGACGATCATATCGACGTACTGCCTTGAATGCGCTAGCCAAAAACTGGACATGGAGCTGAAGTAGACGTAGTCATCGCTGAATATTTCCTCGGCTCTCTTGTATTCGTCGACCTGAACAAGGAAGCATTCGCCGCAAATCATAACTTTTAGCGGATAGGCACCTGCTGGTCAACTGTTCCTTCTTCATGAAAGAGTTGGAGGGAGGCGCGGAGCCAAGATCCACAAAAGCATGGCGCAATTCAGCATGACAAAAGCGACACTTCATACAATTATCCCTTCGAAATCTGCAACGCCTCGATATTTCCGTCCCGCTTGGAGACCGACGCTCACCTCAATCGGCCATGTGATTCCTAGCCGCTTGTCATCGTATCTCAACCCGCCTTCGTGGTCAGGGTCGTAGAAATCCGTATGAAAATAAAGCATCTCAACGTCTTCTTGGAGTGTCTGAAAACCGTGGGCAGCTCCAGGAAGATACAGCATCCTCGAGTTGGATTCAGCTCAGCTCTTCGCCATGCCATTGGAGAAAAGTCAACGAATCCTTCCGTTGCTCCCACCAGAACGTCGAATACGCCTCCCTTGGTGCATGTCACAAACTTGATCTCTGCATTTGGGAAATACTGGAAAAAACCTAAGCCGCGTATCGTGCCCCGTCTTCGAGTCCTCGATTGGTTTATTTGAATAATGCCTTTGCGATGCCCAATCTTTTCCAACTGACGCATGCAAGCTAGCCTTGAGTGAACTCCCCTCGATTGTCTTCGCCTGGCGCAAGCTCGATTCGATAAGCACCCGAAAGTTGAAGGGGAACAAATCTCGTCCCTCATGAAAGTTTGCTGTAGGCTTCGATCTGTGCTCGGCACAAATCGTACGCATCTCTGCCGGAGAGGTATTCCTTAAACCACGAGACCGTCATTTCAAGCGCCTTGTCTATCTTCAATCGAGGCTTCCAGGAAAGAAGTTTGAGGGCTTTCGTGCTGTCCAAAAAGAAAAAGGAAGAACAAAAACCCTCGTGAAGATTCTGCCCCTTGTCTACTGTGTAGGATGCTCCTGTTCCCCACAACTGAACCAGACGATCCACAATTCTCTCGACGGGCTGCGAATCATCGATGGCGGGGCCGAAATTCCAAGGACCAGAAAAGGTCTGCCCCTCTTCGAACAATTTCCTCGCGAGCAACAGATAGCCGGTCAGTGGTTCCAGAACGTGCTGCCACGGTCGTGTCGCCTGCGGGTAGCGGATGCGCATTTGATCGTGCTTCTGAAAGCTCGAACGCAATCCGGGACGAGCCTGTCATGAGCCCAATCACCGCCGCCTATCACGTTGCCAGACCGGGCAGTCGCGATAGAGACGTT
Source organism: uncultured Spirochaetota bacterium (assembly GCA_963745235.1). Taxonomy (GTDB): domain Bacteria; phylum Spirochaetota; class Spirochaetia; order SZUA-6; family Fen-1364; genus Fen-1364. The sequence goes on from CAVUXE010000075.1 coordinate 3,294, forward strand.
TCGCGCGGAGCCATCATTTGAACGAAAAAAGGAATCCCGATAGGATGCAGTAACTATCTCAGAACAAGTCTTGCTGCTCGAATACGGATCGTAACCCCCCCAGGGTTGTTCTCCCGATATGCCCACATCCACTCTTTGTTCTCGTATACTTTATCCGTGGTCACATTCACCAGGGCCCGAACAGTCATGCAATTTCGTATTGCTTCAAGGAGATTGACAGTACCCATGACATTTGTCGTAAACGTGCCAACCGGATGTGCGTAAGATTGTCGCACCAGTGGTTGCGCGGCGAAGTGTATAACAATATCCGGCTCCGCTTCCGATAGAGCCCTTTGGATCGCTTGGGGGTCTCGGATATCTGCAGCTATCGACGAATCTATCCGTCGCGCAAGGCCACCTTCATCAAAAAGCGAAGGAGTTGTTGTGGGGCTCAGAGCGTAGCCGAATACCTTGGCGCCGAGTGTCTTTAGCCATATGCAAAGCCACGCGCCTTTAAAGCCTGTGTGTCCCGTGAGGAAAATGCGTCGATCCGCCCAGAAACTATCGCCAGTTACCATTGTCCCAGTCCTTCGACTTCCTGCAATCAAGATGATGTTGCACATTCTATGCATTCAAAACCGCAGAATGGCCAGCAAATCCCTCAGCGATATCTCTGGATGCTTGCGCCAGCCGTTCGGGCGAATCTATTGCACAACGATAGCCGGAAAGCGGATAAGCATAAACGCGTCCGGAGGGATTAGAGTTCCTACGATGAGAAACCCCTCGCCTTCAGGCGAAGACTTCAGTAGGCTTGCGGTACATATGAAGGACTATCGTAAAGCGTCGCACTGCATTTACGACATCAAATATCACGTAGTGTGGACAACCAAGTACCGCAAGCAGTATTGAGTCCAGAGATAGGTCGGCGAGTACGAGATATGGTTCGGCTAATCTGCACAAGTTTGGACGTTGAGATCATAAAAGGAAACATCAGGCGGGATCACGTGCATCTACTGGTAAGCGTGCCACCCACACTATCGGTGTCCAAACTTGTGCAACGCATGAAGGGGGTGACGTCACGGAAACTGCTGCAGGAGAACCGAGGATTGAACAAAGCATACTGGGGGAGGCATCTATGGTCCCGCGGGTATTTCGTGGCAAGCATAGGGGATGTGACAGAAGAGATGATCGCGCGGTACATAGAGGATCAGCATGACATGGAGCGGGACGAAGATGCCGACTTCAAAGTGGAGGAGTGACGGCAACCCCAGTCGGCTTTAGCCGACGGGCGCAGAACCCACCGACTTCAGTCGGTGGTGGTTTAGCATGGGCAGCATGTCCTTCGGGATATCGCTTGTACCCTCAGCAGGAATTACATTCAGGAATTCAGGGGAGCATACAAGAATTCCCGAGTTCACCCAGTAGGATGACGCACTCCGCCGGTAAATCTTCGCGCAAAGTCAGTGACGCGCCCTTCATGATTCATGAAGACAGTGCCGTTTGAACCCGGGCGATTGTGCACCAGCATAGTCACAGTGGCATTTCTGCTCTTATGAAACGTGACCTTTGTTGCCGAGGCGGATAATGAATGAACTCTGACTGTCCGAATCGAGAATAGATAGTCACTATGTGCCAGAGAATAGGTCACGGCCGATTTCGACCATAGGCTTCGGTCTCACATCTGTCTCTTCGCTGAGCCGTGTGCCGAGCCCTCCGGTGAGAATGACAACTGTCATTTTCCGAACTGCCCCAACGCTCCACTTCAAAGCCTGCCGTAGTACGCCAGGGACCGTTCCTCCGTATCCATATCGATTGGACCGCGCCGATTGAAACGAAATGTATTATTACTGCAGTGCGAGCGGTTAAAAATATGTAGAGCAACCTCGCCCTTCCCAGAAACCGTCAACGCTATCCCGACGAAACAGCTCGTTCATAAATCGGAGGGTATTTCGCACGTCGCGTCATACGTCCCAGGGTCGACGAAGTCACCGCATCGCGAACGAAAGCACATGTACCTTCAGGCGTCATCAGGCGAAAGTTCGGGACAAGTCGAGCATCTGTTCGCTTGGAGACTTCGTAACGCATCCGTATCAAGAGTCGGTCATGGATACTCGCCTCTGGCCTTGAATTGCCAGAAGAATCTTCGATGGACGCGAAACGAAGGATCGCCACATCGTCGCCGACCAGCGGCTTCCCTGAAGCGAAAAGACCGCCTGTGCGGGACTGTAGTATCCGTCCGCTGCATAGTAGTTCGCGATTGCTGCTGAGGTCGTACCGTCCATGACACACTTTCCCTCGGAAAGCAGGATCACCCGCTGGCAAGGCGGTGTATGGCATCCATGTTGTGGCTCACGAACAGCACCGTGCGGCCCTGCTTGGCGACGCTCGCCCATCTTTCCCAGGCACTTCTTCTGGAACGCGGCGTCGCCCACCGCCAGCACTTCATCGACGAGCAGAATCTCCGGCTCCAGATGGGCCGCCACGGCGAAGGCCAGGCGCACGTACATGCCGCTGGAATAGCGCTTGACCGGCGTGTCGATGAATTTCTCGACCTCGGCGAAATGCGACGATCTCGTCGAACTTGCGCTTGATCTCCGCGCGCTGGTCATGCCCAGGATGGCGCCGTTGAGGAAGATGTTCTCCCGGCCGGTCAGCTCCGGGTGAAAGCCGGTGCCGACTTCCAGCAGGCTGGCCACCCGCCCCTGCAGCTTCGATCCGCCATCGGTCGGTTCGGTGATGCGGCTGAGGATCTTGAGCAGGGTGCTCTTGCCCGCGCCGTTGCGCCCGATGATGCCGTACGACTCGCCTTTCGAGAGGGGGGAAAAAAACCACGTCACGGAGAGCCCAGAAATCACTAACCTCGGGCCTTTTTGCGCCGACGACACCATTCGGATCGTCCATTCCTCGTATCCTTGCCCACCAGCTGGACAAGTCCCTTGTCAAGCTTCCATAGCCGATCGAACCGAGTTGATACTTCTTGAGAGTCCCTCTACCTTGAGTGTAATGTGTGCCATACACGGTCAAGCCACGTCGATGAAAAAGCTCTCAGCTCGATGGAATAGAATGAGCCCAACAAAAAGCACAATGGCAGTGAAGACAACGCTGACGCCGTATTCCGGAAGCGGAACGGTGCCTGCACCGGTGAAAGCGTATCTGAAGATCTCCACGACCGGGGCCATTGGATTAAGTGTGACGAATATCCGGTACTTTTCAGGAACCAAAGATAAGGGATAAACAATGGGGAGTAGCCCACATCCAAATTGAAAGACCAAAAGCCACAAGCTGACTCAAATCCCGGTATTTCACCGTCAGAGCGGAGGCACAGAGACCGAAGGCGAGGCCGAGAGCAGCCGATTGCAGCAGGAGCGCGGGCAAGAGCAACAGCCATAGATTCGGTGCCATGACAGCGCCGCGCAGCATATAGGCCAGATATACTATCAGGAACAACGCCATCTGCAGCAGAAAAGTCAGGAACTTCGTAGCAACGGTCGTGATGGGAACAGTCAGCCGAGGGAAGTAGACCTTGCCAAAGATCCCGACATTCCCTATCAGCGCTGCACTTGTTCCAGACAGGCACCCCGAAAAGAAGCCCCACAAGGTTATCCCTGCCATGTAGAAAACCGGCTGTGGAACGCCCTCGGTGGGAATCTTCGCGAGATTCCCGAAAATTATGGTATAGATGCCCGTCGTGAAAAGCGGCTGAACCACAAACCACAGGGGCCCCAAAATGGTTTGTTTGAACTGCGAAACGAAGTCTCTTCGAACAAACAGAAACATTAGAAACTTGTAGCTCAGCAACTCCTTTAAATTGAAATCCAGCAGACCCGTTTCCGGCTTGATAACGGTGGTCCACAATTCCGTATCTGAGGGCTCTCTCATAATTCGTGCCTCCAAAGCTGCTCTAACGCGGCGAAACGAAAGGCTCGTCGTTTCAATCTCATTGTCCAATACCGAAATACTTGAACCCCACGGACTCTATTTCGCCTCGACGGTAGATGTTTCTGAAGTCGAAAAACGCGCTCTTTTTCGTAGGGTTTTTCATTTTGTCCAAATCCAGGTTCCGGAACTGGTTCCACTCGGTCAGGATCACGAGCGCATCCGCGCCCTTCAGGGCGTCATATTCGTCCGCCGCAAAGACACTTGCCTCTGAATGGTCTCAAGCCGCCACTTCGCTTCTTTCATCCCCGCCGGGTCCCAGACGCGAAGGCGCGCGCCCTTTGCCACCAGCCCTTCGCAGATCGTGATGGACGGGGCCTCTCGCATGTCGTCGGTGTTCGGCTTGAACGTGAGGCCAAGGATGGCAATCGTCTTGCCCGCCACCCCGCCCATCCCCGCCTCTATCTTCTCCACCATTCTCAGTTTCTGGCGCTCGTTGGCGGCAATTGTCGCCTCGACGACGCTCAGGGGCTCGCCGTAGTCCCGACCCGTGCGGGCCAGCGCCCGCGTGTCCTTCGGGAAACAGGAGCCGCCGTAGCCGGGCCCCGGATGCAGGAACTTCGGCCCAATGCGGCCGTCCTTGCCCAGCGCCTTGGCAACCTCCTGGACGTTCGCCCCCACCTTTTCGCAGAGGTTTGCAACCTCGTTGATGAAAGTGATCTTCACGGCCAGGAAAGCGTTGGCGGCGTACTTGATCATTTCAGCCGTTTCAAGGCCGGTTTCGATGTAGGGAGTCTCGTTCAAGAAAAGGGCTCGGTAGACTTCCTTCATCGTGGTCCGAGCCTGCGGGCTGTCTGACCCTATCACCACCCTGTCAGGGTGAGTGAAATCCTGAACGGCGGAGCCCTCCCGCAGAAACTCGGGATTGGAGACAACATCGAAGGCTTGCGTGACCCCTCGGCCGGCAAGCTCCTCTCCAATCCAAGTCTGCAACTTTGCGACCCGTGCCGACCGGCACCGTGCTCTTGTCCACTACGACCTTGTAGCCGTTCATGGCGCGGCCAATGGTTCGCGCCGCCTCCTCCACGTGGCGGAGGTCAGCGCTTCCATCCTCCGCCGGCGGCGTGCCAACGGCAATGAACAGCACGTCGTTCGCCTGAATGGTCGCCTCGATGTCGGTTGTGAACGCCAGCCTTCCGGCCGCCGCAGTTCTCCTGACCACATCGTCCAGCCCGGGCTCGAAGATCGGGATTTCCCCGCGCTTCAGCCTTTCGATCTTGGCAGCGTCGATGTCGACGCACGTCACGTGGTTGCCGAAGTCAGCAAGGCAGGCGCCGCTGACCAGGCCCACGTAACCGGTGCCAATTACGGCTATGGAGCTCAAAGGATGACCTTCGTCCCTTCGAAATCGAAGCGGAAGCGCACTTCGGAAAGCCCCGCGCCCGCCATGGCGTGCCGCAGCTTGGAGGGGTCTTCCGTGTAGAACATGAGGAACCCGCCGCCGCCCGCGCCGACGAGCTTGCCGCCTATGGCGCCGTTCTTTCTGCCCAGCTCGTACCACTCGTCGATCTGGTCGTTGCTCATGCCCTGGGAGCGCTTCTTCTTGTTCAGCCAGTGCTCGTGCATGATCTCTCCGACCACGCACGGCTTCCCCGCTTCCAGGGCATCCTTGCTGCGGATGCCCGAGCTCCTTCACGTAGTGGAGGTTCTCGATCATCTGTTGAGTCCGCGCTCTTTGTCTTCTCATCCTGGTCCTTCAGGACGCCGCCCGCGCTCCTCGACACCCCAGTAAAGAAAAGCAGCAGGTTGTCTTCCAGGTCGAAGAGAGTCTCGCTGTCCAGCCTCAGGGGGACGGCCTCCACGCTGTCGTCAGGATTGAAGGTGAAGCAGCTTATGCCGCCGTATGCGGCGATGTACTGGTCCTGCTTTCCGATTGGCTCCTTCAGGCGATCGATCTCGATCTCGCACGCAAGCCGTGCAAGGTGGCTGGGCAGCATGGGCCGCATGCTGTGCGCGCTCAGCGCGCGCAGCAGCGCGGTGGTGAAGCTCCCCGAAGAGCCCAGCCCTGTGCCTGCCGGAATGTCTGCGAAGGTGCTGATCTCGATCTGCGGATCCGCGAAATCCAGCGCCTTCAGCGCTTCCCTGATGATGGGATGCTGGATCTCATCCGTGTGCAGGACGTGCTCCAGCCGGGAGTACTTGATGAAGATGCCGGGGTAGAAGGGACGGTTGACCGTGACGAACACGTACTTGTCGATGGCGCCTGCGACCAGGAACCCGCCGTGCTCGCGATAGTATGAGGGGAGGTCCGTGCCCCCGCCGCCCAGCGTGATGCGAAGGGGACTGCGCGTTACTACCATGCTGCTGCCTTCCGCGCTGCGAACACCCAGTCGTTTGCCTGCAGGAATCTCAGCGTTCGCCCAACCGCTTCCTTGATCGTCAGCTTCGGCTTCCACCCGAGCGTCCTGATCTTCGAGCAGTCCAGCAGGATGAACGGGTTGTCGCCGATCCAGCCCCGTGAGCCGCCGCTGAAGGAAAGCGTGGGTTTCAGGCCGAGCTCTTCCGTGATGAACCGGATGGAATCCTTGACCTGGATGTACTCGTCGGTTCCCAGGTTGAAGATGTTCACTTTCTCCCTGGCCTTTTCTACGGCCAGTGAAGATCGCGTCAATGCAGTCCTGGATGTACAGGTAGGACTTCTTCTGGGTCCCATCGCCAAGGACATTCAACTTGCCCGGTTCACTTGCAAGCTGCTGGTAGAAATCGAAGACGTGCCCGTGCGTGTACCTTTCGCCGAGGATCGAAACGAACCTGAATATCCAGGCCTGGAAGTCATACCCCTCGCAGAAGGCGGAGATCAGCCCTTCGCCCGCGAGCTTCGATGCGCCGTACAGGGAGGTCTGGACGGGAAAGGGCGCATTCTCCGGCGTGGGAATGACTTCCGCCTCTCCATAAACGGACCCGGTGGAGGAAAAGGCGATCTTCCTGACTCCCGTTTCCTTCATGGCAAAAGAGCACGTTGTACGTGGCGATGGTGTTCTGCTCCAGGTCCTTCCGGGGGTGCTGCGTCCCGAAACGGACGTCCGCATTCGCGGCCAGGTGGAAGACCATGTCGCAACCGGCCATCGCACTGGTCAGGGCGCCCAGGTCCAGCGTGTCTCCCCTGACGAGTGTGAACCTGGGATTCTTCCGCGCGCCCTCCAGAAACTCTATCTGGCCGGTGTCGAAATTGTCGTAGCAGACAACTTCGTCACCCCGCGCAAGGAGCCGGTCTGCAAGGCTGCTGCCAATGAAGCCCGCGCCGCCTGTAACGAGACATTTCAAAGCTTGAATCCTGACTTGCGGCCGTCTTCGTAGAACATCTTGACCGTATCAAGGGAGTACTCGTCCAGGTTCTTGCCGACCAGCTCCAGCTTCTTGAGGATGTCGTGCGTCACGGTGATGATGTGGCAGCCGATCTCCTCAGCGTGGAAGATATTCAGAAGCTCCCGCGGGCTTGCCCAGATCAGCTCCAAGGCAGGATTCGGCTTCAAGAGCGCAACCGCTTCTTTCATGAGGCCCAGAGGGTCGCAGCCGGTGTCGGCTATTCGTCCGGCAAAAATGGAGACGTAGCTGGAAGGACTTCCCTTGAAGCAGGGAAGAATGTCCCGCACCTGCTGCAGGGTCATCATGGCGGTGATATTCAGCTTGAGCCCCTTGGCGGAAAGCTTTCTGATCACCTCCTTGGTGGACTCCCCTTTCGTGTTGGTGATGGGGATCTTCACATACACGTTGGGGCCCCACTGGGAAATGATCATGGCCTGGCGCTCCATCTCAGCCATGTCGTCCGCAAAGACCTCGAAAGAGAAGGGCCTGTCAGGGACTTCCTTCAGGATGGACTTCGCAAAGGCCGCGTAGTCCGTGATGCCAGCCTTGTTCATCAGCGTGGGGTTGGTGGTGAAGCCCTTGATATAAGGCTGCTTGTACAGAGCCAGGATTCCTTCCCGGTCCGCGCCATCAGCGAAAATCTTGGTCTTCATCTTTGCGATTCTTGAGTTCATCAGGATTACCTCCACAGCCTCTTTGAAGTTGCTCACAGTGTATGTTGGCCTGGTCTTGTTGGGCTCAGCGTAATGATTGTCGATCAGCACTGTCCGGCATCCCGCGCGCCTGCCGGCTTCAACGTCTTTCCACCTGTCCCCGACCATGAAGCTTGCCTCAAGGTCTATCTGCTTCTCCTGGGCCGCCGCCAGGATCAGGCCGGGCTTCGGTTTTCTGCATTCGCAGTCATCCGCGTTGTCGTGGTAGCAGACGCGGATTGAATCCATGGAAAGCAGTGCGGAAAGATACGCGTTTATCTCCAGTACAACTTCTTTTTTCGTAATCCCGCGCGGGACATCGGGCTGGTTCGTTATGCCGATCAGCAGGTAGCCTGCTTCTCGGAGCGCCCGGCAACCCTGCTCCACTCCGGGAGCCACTTTCAGCTCAGCGAGGTTCGCGGGTGGGTACGGCTTGCCGTCCCGCACAACGGAGCAGTTGAGAACACCGTCCCGGTCAAGGAAGATGGCACGTTGCTTCCCTACCGTACCGGTGCCCCTTCTCTTGAGAACACTTCGTGATAACTGTAGTTTATGTGCGCGGAGGCGATTGTGGCTGTTAAGACAATCACTATTGACATGGAAGCCTACGAGAGGCTCTCCCGGGAAAAACGGCCAGGGGAATCCTTCAGCCAGGTGATCAAGCGAGTGTTCAAGAAGCGCCGAATGACAGCGGGTTCATTTCTGAGGTCGCTGGAAGGCGTCACGCTGTCAGACCGAACGCTTGAGCGGATCGAACAGACCGTGAACAACCGCGAGCAAGGCCTCGAAACCCCAGTCAAACCGAAGGCGCGCCTCTGAAAGCCCGACTACCGCACCGACTCCCACTTGGTGGCGTTCTTTTGGAGGGCCGGGTGGGAAACGATAAGATGCCAGATCACGGCGTGGAATGCCTCCGTGTGGGGCGTCACGGTCTTGGGATTCACCGTGGGGACGATGACCGCGGCGTCAGCAACCTTGGCGGTGTAGCCGCCGTCACGCCCGACAATGCCAACCACCTTGGCGCCAATCTCTTTCGCATACTGAACTGCGCGAACCAGGTTGGGGCTTACCATGGGCTCCAGGCTTCCGCCGCCGACTGACAGGACGAACAGCATGTCCTTCTTGGACAGGTGGCTGCCTTTCAGCCACTCGACAAAGACCGTTTCCCAGCCTTCGTCGTTCGTCCGCGCGGTCAGCTCGGAGACGTTGTCCGTTGGCGCGTACGACTCGATACCGGCAAGCTTGCGGAAATCGTTGACCGCGTGAGCCGCGTTTGCCGCGCTTCCCCCGACTCCCAGGAAGAACAACCGGCCTTCCTTGTCACGAACATCTGCAATGAGGCGGACCATGGATTCGATCTTTCCCGTATCGATGAGTGGAATGATCTTTGCCGCTTCCTTCAGGTGCGTTGTCGTGTAGTCTTCCATGTGGCCTCCGTCTTGTTTTGAAAGAAACTCTCTTGTTTCCTCGAGACCGGTTGTCGTGCCGATCTCGTAAAAGCGCTGGAATACTTCAACGCCGGCCAGCTGCCCCTTGGCTACCAGCTCCTGGTACAGCGCGGCCAGGTCAAAGGGCTGCTCGGGAGGGATACTGTCCAAGGCCTCTTTTTTCAACATCCCGAGGCCGTAGTCGATGTACTCCATCTCGAGGCGAGCGTTCCCGCTTGTCGTACCGGACAATCTTCCCGTCTCGGAACACCACGTTGCTGGTGTCCCATTTCCCCTCGTTGCGGTAGACGGTCATGAGCCCGAGGGCCCCGGAGGCGCGGAAGCGTTCCGCAACTTCCTTGTAGCTCAGCTGGAGGTACGAATCCCCATACAGCACGAAGAAGGCGCCGTCAAGGAGCTCCGCCGCGCGCTTCACTGCCCCGCCGGTCCCCAGGAGCCGTGGTCCGTCTGACACATACTGGATGACAAGACCGAACCTGCCGCCATCGCCAATCTTCTCCCGGATCCTGTCTCCCAGGTGACCCACGCTGAGGATCACGTGCTCGATCCCTTGCGCGCGGAGGGCAATGAGCTGGTGCTCCAGGAAAGGCTTTCCGGCCACCTCGATGAGAGACTTGGGGATGGATTCTGTCAGGGGCCGAAGGCGTGTGGCAAGGCCGCCGCAAAGAATGACAACGGGATACATGGTTCTTACAGTTCTCACGCGGGCGCGGAGGTTCCAACCGTGACACGCGGACGGGAAATCCGCGGCGCGGGGAAATGCGCAATGACCTGAGGGGCCCTGGAGCGCCGCCGTAACTGGCTGCTCAGCGGCCGATCAGTATGTCGTGGAGGTAGACCTCCTCCTGCGCCGCCTTTCCGTTGGTGGACGTCCCATCTGTGGACTTCCCATCGGTGGAAAGGGCGCCTGCAACATCCTCCGCGTAAACCAGCTTCGCGCCCTCCCGGCGCGATGGCGTCTGGGACTCTATGAACTCCAGTTGATGCTTCTGGCAGAGGTAGGCAAGAACGAAGTCGAAATCGCTCTTTCCCACCAGGACGATGGCGCGGTAGCCGCGCGTCTTCAGGTCAGCGACCAGCTGGTCCAGCATGTCCTTGTAGAAAACGACGTTGCGTACCGTTCGTTTCAGGAAAAGGAAGCTTTTCTTGCTGATCTGCTCGATGCCGGAAGGGGTGACCGCGTACTGGATGTTCCTGCTGTTGATCCTCCGGATGATGACCCAGCCCTTCTGAGCGAGCTTCTGGAGGATCACGTTCGTCATGCCCAGAGATATGCCGACCACCCTCGCGAGGTCCCGCTGCCTGACGGGGCGGTCCTCCGTGTGGTGGTAGATGCTTTCCAGAAGCGCATATTCATGGTCGGTCAAATCTTGCGTGTTCAAACAGTGAACACAATACTGCAAAAAAAAGAAAAATCAAGCCCCAATTTGCGGGCGCCGTATCACGCATTTGAACCGCGGACGTGCGCTGAATCAGCGCGCCAAACGCCTTGTTGATTTGCGTCATGGACGGCAACTTGACCACGGAGAGCGGGACGTATAATGTAATTACAGAGGGGAAACCTCAGGTGAAGACAAGACTGATAGCAATTGGCAACTCTCGAGGCGTACGTATTCCCAAGCCGTTGATAGAGGAAGCGGGCCTTGATGATGAGGTGGAGATCCGCGCACGGAAAGGGGAGATAATTATCAGGCCACTGGCAAAACCTCGAGCCGGTTGGGCTGAAGCCGCTAAACTTGCTCATGATCGAAAGGAAGATGTTCTGTTGGACCCTGAAATATCGACGCGTTTCGATGAAACGGAGTGGGAATGGTAGCCCCCATGGCGGCCCCTGATGAATGTGAAACGAGGTGATGTTGTCCTGGTAAGTCTGGATCCAGTGGCGGGCAGCGAGATTAGAAAATCCAGACCCTGCCTGGTTGTCTCCCCGGATGAGCTGAACGTCCATTTGAATACTTTCATCATCGCCCCGATGACAACGCAATGGCACCCTTACCCTTTCCGCGTCAAATGTGGATTTCAAGGAAAAAGTGGCTATGTCGTCCTGGACCAGATCAGGACAATTGATCGAGGTCGCATCGCCGGGCACTTGGGGAGACTGCCCGCGCACAATCTGAAGAGCGTTTTTGCCACACTCCAGGAGATGTTTGCCGAGTAAAGCCCAGCACCTTGACGTCACGGGGGTTGCATAGCAAATTGTACACATGAAACGCACAAATCTTGTGCTTGATGAAGACCTCCTGAAAGAGGCCACCAGACTTGCCGGCGGCAAGACGTATTCGGGGACAGTCAACCTCGCGCTCCGGGATTTTGTCAGGAGGGCGCGGGCGCGCCGCATCCTGGAGTTGGAGGGAACCGGCCTGTGGGAAGGAGACCTCACCGAGATGCGGGCGGACGCGCCTCGCGCGAACAAAGGAAAGAAATGATTCTGGTCGACAGTTCGGTGTGGATTGCTGTCTTCAGAAAGAAGAATCCCTACAGAATCGAAGATTCTCTCGAGCTGGACGAGGTGATCACATGCCTTCCCGTGATCCAGGAGATCCTCCAAGGATTTCGAGAGGAGCGGGCCTACCGAACTGCCCGGGATGCCATGCTTGCCTTGCCCATTGTCGAATCCCCCATGGAGGAGTCTCTTTTCATGGAGGCTGCGCAGCTTTACCGTTCCGCGCGGCGCCACGGTCTCACGGTCCGGTCGTCCGCGGATTGCCTCATTGCTGCCTGCGCGTTGCGTCACAACGCCCCGGTGCTCCATCGTGACCGAGACTTCGATCTGTTGTGTGAAGTATCTCCCTTACAGGCCAAAACCATCCCCTGAATCATGTTCGGGGGCGCGCGGGTCCACCACCGAAGACAGCGCGCATCCTCGCGTCTGAGACCAACTTGATCGAGACGCGGCGGCCGACCATCGCCGCCGCACGCTGCAGGCTGGAAAGCGTGATGTCGTTCTTTGGATCAAGCAGCCGGTCAACCTGGGTACGGCTCGTCTTGAGCAGTGACGCCATCTTGTTCTTGGAGATTTTCTTCTTCTTCATGGCCTCGCCGAGCTGCCACGCGACAACCTCCTTGACCGCCTGTGCCTGCGCTTCTTCGAAGATGCCCCCCTCCTTGAGGAAATCATCGATGCTGGAACCGATATGCTTCTTGCTCATCGTTGCAGCTCCTTCTGGCGTTTTCGCGCCAACGGGCGACACAGCGGCATGCCCACCGGCCAGCGCCACTGCGCCCGCAGCAGGTCCTTCCCTAATCGCTGGGCGCTCGGCCTCCGGCAATGCCTTCAGCCACTCTATCACGGGCTCGCTTCCCCCCCGTGCGCATCAACACCAGCGGAATCTTTTGCGGCTGTTGGTCTTTTGTCATCATGAACCTTATGGTTCACGTGTACCTTAAAATGTACAGGAGAGCAAGCGCCCGGCTTGCCGCCAGGCAACACAAGTCCTCGCTGGATGGCACCGGCAATAAGTGGGAAGAATCACCTGTTTCCTGTGACATGTGACTTGATTTCGTGATCAATCACCGTACATTGGTAGTATGAAAGTGAAGACATCAATCACACTCTCAAAAGAATTGGTCGCACAGATAGATGCACTTGCGGAAGGAGCTGGCAATCGGTCAGCCTTCATCGAATCTGCCGTTGCAACGTATATCGAGTTGCTTCGCAGGTCGAAACGTGACCGGGATGATCTTCGTATTCTGAACGAACACTCAGAAAAGCTGAACAGAGAAATGAGGGAGTTCCTCAAGTACCAGGTGGAGACGTGGGAGTGAAGCGCGCAGAGCTATACCGTGTCCGTCAAGCGCAAAGAGGTGATCCCAAAAAGTCGCGTGTCGTCGTTGTTGTAAGCCGGCAAGTGTTGATTGACTCAGGGTTCTCTTCGGTCATTTGTGCCCCGATTTACAGCTCCTATCATGCGCTCTCGAGCGAAGTCCTGGTTGGCGCTGATGAAGGTTTGAAGCATGAGTGTTCAATACACTGTGACGGGCTCATGAGCCTTCCCAAATCCCTTCTTGCCGACTTCGTCGGAATGCTAGGACCTCAGAAGATCGAGGACCTCAACAACGCGCTCCAGGTATCGTTGGGTCTCAGATAAGGCCCTAAGACCGAATCATTGAGCCTTTGCCACCGGGATCTGGATCTCGGTCAGCCACTGCCGAGGGTCCGTTTCGTTCCATGACCCGAGGTAGTAGTACTCGCGGTTCGGTCCGACCCTCCGGTAGCCATGCTTGGCGATCCATTGTTCCAGCTCTTGATAGGAGTCTGGGACATGATCGTACGAACCCTGCACGACCATTCCGGCGGCCTTGCAAGGTTCTCTCCGCGTGAACTTTACGCGGCCTCCGTCCGTTCCGCGGCGCTCCACGGCTTGAACCACTTCCACGTCCTGCTGCTCACCGACTGCTCCGTGGTACACGGTATACGCCGGCGCCGCTGGGACGGTGCCGCTTTGGCGCAGGTAGCTGTCAAGCTCCTTTCGGAGCTCTGTCTGGGCGTCATAGGAAGGAACGAGGCCCCGCACCGAGGCGACCGGGATATCGTCAAGCCTCTTCACCGTAACCGTGCCAGGCGCTTCGTTCATGAGAAGCGCGGCCGTTCTGCGAAGGAGTGTGGAAAAAGCCGAGCCGCTCCTGCCGAAGAACTTCGAGCCGTTTGCCACGTACGCGAATGTCAGCTTCATTGACGGCACGTACCAAAGCTCCGCCGCATAGCCAAGGTGCCCGCCGGAGTGACCGTACATCACTTGGCTGTTCGGCAGGGGCACTTCGAGGATCCCCAGACCCACGTAGGAGCCCGTTCTCTGTTCTGGACGCATGTCCGCCGTCATTTCCGCAAGCGTCGACTTGTCGGGGAGACGCCCCTCCTCGAACAGTGCCTCCATGAAGGCAGCAAGCTCCATCACCGTTGATACAATGCCGCCGTCCGGAGTTCTGCAGGCCTGGTCCAGATTTGTCACGTCAATGAGGTTCCCCTGATAGTCGACATACCCTCGGGCAATTCCGGGATGCACGGGGTTCTCGGGATCATAGTACGTGCTGTTCATTCCCAAGGGAGTGAATATCCGCTGTTGGTAGAGCTCTGTCATCGCCTGCCCGGTGACGGCTTCCGCGACAAGGCCCAGGAGCACAAACCCCGTGTTTGAATAAGACCTGCCCATGCCAGGCGCAAAGGTCGCGGGGTGCCCGCGCACCAGATCCAGCGCCTTGGCCGATGTCAGATCGTGGGCACGGCCGCTGGCCGTGCGTTGTAGCCCCAGGAATTGCGTGTAGTCAACCACCCCGCTCGAGTGATTGAGAAGCTGCCGAATGGTCGCTGTGTCGGCGTTCGCGATTCCCCGCGTCAGATTCTCCGGCAGATAGCGCGCCGCGGGCTCGTCCAGCGCCAGCCGGCCCTCTTGCGCCAATTGAAGAATCACCACCGCGGTGAACATCTTGGTGACACTTCCGATGCGACTGCGGCTCCCCTCCTTGAAGGGGATGTGGTTTCGCAGGTCAATCAATCCTTTTGCGCCGGCCCACGTGTCGTGGCCGGAACGCACAAGCATGGCAATCCCCGGGATTCCGTTGGCGACTGCGTCAGAGAGAATAGGTTCCAGGAACCGGGCACTCGGGTGGCCTGTGTTTCGAAAGGGAGCGGTGTCCTGGTTGTCATAGTAGCCGACGTCCACGATCACAGGCATCGACGCCATGTTGCTGGCAAGCTGCGCGCCGGGCTGGCCGGCGCAGGACACGAGTGTCGCCCAAGAGACAAGCACCATCATTGACTTCACGTTCATCCGCGATTCCTCTCAACTGCCCGGCCGCCGCGCGTTCGAGGCCGGTTCCCGGTCTATTGGCGTTGCGAGATCCCGCTGCCCTACGGGCCCCGCCTCAGCCGGTGTCAGCCGAGCTCACGCCTGCTCGATCGAATGCTCTCGAGTATCTCCTCTCTTGAGATCCCCAGATTGAGGCCTGGCACGTCCAAGGGAGAGCCCGATTGCTTTTCCGGCTTCAGAATGAACTTCTGCCCGTCCCTCTTTCTGATTCTCACTGCACCTTCTTTTCTGGCCCTTTCGAGCAAAGACGCTAAACGCTGCCTCGCTTCGGAAAACGTGTATTCCTTCATTGATCAGTCACCTCTATTACCGGGACTCCGGTGTCCCTGGCTGCCTGAATTAAGCTCCTGTCCAGTGAGATCAGGCTGCAGTGCTGGCTTTGAGCGCATGAGACCACGTAAGCATCGTACGCGTACAAGTTGTTGGCGCCGGCAATCCTGAGAGCGTCCAGGAGGCTGACTTCCAGGAATCGTATCGGGATCTTGGCGTATGCATGGATGACTTCGGTTGCTTGCTCAAGTGTGAGTCGCTTTCTTTTGAGCATTGCGGATAGCGCATTCCCGATTTCCCAATGGACTGACGCCGGAGCTATCAGGTCCGCATCCTTTGTGAGGTCGATTATCCTGGCTCGTTCGGGCTCGCTTGTGAGAACGGCAAGGACTATGGAAGTGTCAACAACTACATCCATGCGAATCCAAGGTACAATTGTACAACAGTTCTCAAGATTTTCAAAGCGTCCCTGCGAAGCTATTAAAATCAGAAAAACGGTGGCACAAAAGCAGACTACGCGGTCGAGGCCGCTCACGCGTGGAAAAGACCGTTGCCAATTCCATGCCCATGGCCAAATTGGGGCGCTGTAGTGATGCCAGGTACTGGCACCCTTCTTGCAATGACTGATGCGCTAGCCGGATAATCACAACGGAACAGGAGTCACAGTGAAAACCTGCATTCTGAGCGCGCTTGTTGTCTTCTCCCTGCTTGTGAGCAGCGCGGCCCCTTCCTTCGCGCAGCTGGTTTCGGACCCGAACGACCGTCTCTATACCGACCTCGAGCTGTGGATGGATCGTGGCCTGACCGACAAGCTGCCCCCTCTGCGGCCCTACCCCGTTCAGCTGGTGGTGAAAACCCTGCACCAGGTGGCAGCAAAGGGAAATGACGCTGACCAGAAGCTGGCCACGTTCTACCTTTCAAGAGTCGAGGGCGGCTCCAAATTCCACGCTGTAGCCAGCGCCCTGGGTCGTACGGTCTTCTCCAGCAGCTACCTGCAGCTGGGCCTGGAGGGCTCCATGCAGGGGAGCATCAACCCGTGGATGACCTACTCCGCGCAGCTGGGGGCGGTGGGCCTCAGCTCGTTTGGAAACGAGCTGCTCCCGGAGTACCAGCGAAGCACTCTGGACTTCGTCCAGGACACCGGTGTCACCTCAGTCAAGGGCATCTATCCCCGCATGAGCATGATCGGGAGCGCCACCCTGGGCAACGATGCCACCTATTTCCAGGCAGGCGCCATCCGCGGGTCGTATGGCCCGTTCTGGGGGGACAACGCCGTCCTGAGCCCCACCTCACCCCAGTCAGGCCAGTTCTCATTCGTCTTTCACGACAATGCGATGTCGGGAACCATTCTCCTCATGGATATCTCCGCAACGGATTCCAGCGGCGGGAGTCTTTCCCCGGAGAAGTTCCTCTCCATCGGAGGGCTGGAGTTTTATCCCTTTGATTGGCTCACGCTCGGGGTTTTCGATGCGATGGTTTGGGGCCAGAGGTTCGATCCGCTGTACGTTCTGCCGGTTGTTTCGTTTTACACCGAAGGCATGGCAGGATACCCGGACAACGCGTTCATCGGTATTTCCGGCGGAGTGAAGCTGCCGGGGGCGCTCAAGGCGAACTTCATTCTCTATGTCGATGATGCCGCATTCAATGACCTGATCAGGCTCAATTTCAACACCATGCTCCTGGTTTCCTTCCAGCTGGGTGTCAGCTGGACTCCAAACCTCCCCTACCTCACACGGCTCAGCGTGACGAACCTGCTCATCACTCCCTATACGTACAGTCACGAGAACTACGGGAACTTGACATCAACTGATCCGAATTACCTCAATTACACCAACAACGGCCAGAATATCGGGCCTTCCATCCAGCCGAACTCTGACAGGATCGAGGTGGACGCGCTGATCAGGCCGGTGGACTGGGTGGATCTCAACGTGTTCAGCAGGTTCATCATTCACGGGAACGCCTCCGCAGGGATTCCGCAGCTTGCCGGGAACGATGGCTCCATCAACGATACCGGGATCAACTCCACCGGCGTGGATTATTTCCACACTCTCCGCTTCTTGAGCCAGTCCGTTCTGGAAAAGGTCATCCAGGCAGGGTTTGGCACCACCGCGTACCTGGAAACTCCTGTTGGGGAAATCCGCGTAGACCTGGGATACACGTTTGAATACATCCTGGACGGCTCGGTTGTCGGAACAGGGCCTGTCTCCGGGAACGACGCGACGAACAACTACGTAAGCCTGGGTGTGACGTTCACCTATTGAAAGCGGTCTATTGGAGAACGACCTATTGAACGGCCGTCAGGGTGCAGGTATTGTGGCGAGAAGCATGCAAAAGACACGCGGCGTGATAGTCACGGGAGCTTCCTCAGGGATCGGGCTTGAATGTGCCAGGTGGCTGTCCGGCCGCGGGTTTCATGTTTTCGCGGGGGTTCGCCGCCAGGCTGATGGGGATCGCCTTTCCAAGCTTGCTCCTGAGAACATCACACCCGTTCTCCTTGACGTGACTGATGCCGGATCCATCAAGGCCGCCGTGAAGGCGGTGTCGAAGTGCCCTGAAGGCATTTCTCCGTGTGCTCTGGTGAACAACGCCGGGATCACCATCGCGGGCCCCCTGGAGCTTCTTCCCATAGACTCATTCAAGAGGCAGATCGATGTGAATCTGACGGGGCAGCTTGCCGTGACCCAGGCATTCATACCGCTCATGCGGGCGCACCACGGCCGCGTGCTCCTCATGGGCTCCATCCTGGGACGCTTCGCCCTTCCCTTCCTTGGTCCGTACTCCTGCGCCAAGTTCGCGCTGGAGGCGCTGGCTGAGGCGCTGTGCATGGAGCTCTCCGGTACCGGCGTAGCCGTCTCAATCATCGAGCCCGGCAACATCGCCACGCCAATCTGGGAAAAGTCCAAGGGGACCGCGCTGGACATCGCGGGGGACATGTCAGCAAGCAAGTGGGACATATATCGGGAGGACGCCAGGTCCGCCCTCGGGTACATCGAACGGCTTGCGGAAAAGGGCATGCCGCCGTCAAAGGTAGCCAAGGTGATTGAAAAGGCGCTGACGGCAAGGATCCCGAAGAAGCGATACACGGTGGGTCCGGACTCTGCCTTCCTTGGCCGCGTGCTGCCTTTCTTCCCGCCCGGCCTGCGTCAGGCCATCCTTCGTCGGGCCGTGCTTCGAAGGTAGGTCTCGACCACCCGTACGCCGGCTGAAACGCCGTCTTCAGCCCTGACGGCCTTTGCCAGGCATCTGGCGTTCGAGGCCATCGAGTCGCTTTCCAGAACCGACCTGATTGCGTTTTCCAGGGAGTCTGCGGTGAGCTCCTTGCGGGGAACTGGTGCCGAGCCGACGCCGAGCACGCAGACCTGCCTGCCCCAGAAGAACTGGTCAGCAAAGAATGGGACGATGATGCTGGGCGTCCCGGCCTTGAGCACCGCCGCGACAGTGCCCGCGCCGCCATGATGGACCGCCATGGATACCCTGGCAAACAACCAGTCGTGCGGAACGAATCCGACGGGGAGAACAGACTTCGGCAGATCTTCGGCGTGCAGCCCGCCCCACCCCGCGGAGAGCACTACTCTCTGGCCGGTTCTTCTTGCTGCTTCGAGGATGGTCCGCGTCATGGCGGCCGGGTCACCGCTTGTCATGCTGCCGAAGCCCACGTAGATGGGCGGCGGCCCCGCTGCCAGGAAATCCGCCAGTGGAGACGGCGGCTGCCATTCTCCGACATCGTCCAGAAACCAGTATCCGCAGACCGCCCGGGTCTGCGGCCATCGCACGGGCGTGGCAATCACCGAAGGGCTGTATCCGTAAAGGAAAGGCAGACCTTTCCTTTCCATCCGGGACAAAGGCGGCAGAAGAGGCATCCTCCCGAGCCCCTGGTTCCTGTGGAAGTCTGCCAGGAGAGATCTGCCGAGGCTCCAGAAGAGATCCATTACCGCGGCGCCGCTCAGCCAGTTGACTCCCCGGCCGAGGGACAAGCCCGGGGTCATGATGGATGGAAACTCCCGCGAAGGATGAAGGGGATACAGCGCCGCCGGTATTCCGGGGATTCGAAGCGCCTCGGACACCGTGTAGCCGCAGATGGTCAGGGGAAGGCTGAAGATTGCCGCGTCGCTTCCCGCAGCGGCGGCCAGGGCGTCCCGAGAAATCAGGGGGTAGAGGTCTTTCGCCATTCTCCTGGCGCTGGAAAGAAAGCGAATGTAGCTGTCCGTGGAGCTGAGCCAGGCTCGGCCTTCCGGACCCTGGACGATATCCATTGGATTACCCGCAATCAGTGAAAAGCCTAGGCCGCAACGCTTTGCCATTTCACGAAACGTTTCATGGCTCGCCAGGCAGACGGAGTGGCCGGCTCTAGCCAGACCACCTCCAAGCGCGGCATAGGGCTGAACGTCGCCCTGGGAACCGACTGCAAGAATAGTGATGCGCATGTCAGACCTTACCCTGTTCGCCGGACCGATAATGAGATATAATGGCAGCCAACGTACCACAGTGGTAACAAAACGCTGGGGAGGGGTCAACAGACAGCCCCAAAAAGACGGTTTGAAATGGAGTACCCATGCGAATTGAATCTATCGGCGTCAGTGTGCCATCACGGAAGATTACAAATGACGACATTCTGAGGATGTTGGAAGAGAAAAGTAACGGAATCTCCCCAATCATCCTGAAGACCTATCAGCGGATGGTCCGAGGGCTTTTCACAATGGCCGGGTCCGACATCCGCTACGTGAGAGATGACGAAAAGGGAGAAAAAGCCAGTTTCTTCATAATAGATGCCATGAAGACAGCGCTGGAAAAGGCAAACCTCACTACGAAGGACATCGATCTTCTGATCTACTGCGGCGTCGGAAAGGGCTTCCTGGAGCCCGCCAACGGGTACTTCTACGCCCAGAAGATGGCAATGACCTGCTCCTGTTTCGATATTGTGGATGCCTGCATGAGCTGGATCAGGGCCCTGGAGATCTCCTACGAGTTTTTCAAGAGCGGCCGCTACAAGCACGTGATGATCCTCAACGGGGAGTTCAACATCCAGCACGGCTTCCCTGACAATTTCAAGATCAAGAACCTCCGCCAGATCGAGTACACGTTCCCCACCTACACCATCGGGGAGGCGGCCACGGCCACCATACTCAGCCCCTCGGAAAGCGAGTGGAAGTTCGCGTACAAGTCGGTCCCGGCGCTGGCTGACCTTTGCACAATTCCCCTGGACGGCTACGACAACTTCGTGGAGCCGAACAAGAGACTCGGCAAGAACGGCCTGTACAATTTCGTGTCCTATGGAAAAGAGCTTTTCGATGCCGCCCGTCGTTACCTGGTCCCCGTTGTGCAGGAACTGGTTGCGGACCTCAACGAGCCGGACATCTACTTCCCGCACGCGGCATCCGATGCCGCGTATCTCACCGCCAGCAGGGACATCTGCCTGCCCCAGGACAAGATGTTCGCCAAGGTGTTCCCGAACTTCGGCAATATCGTATCAGCCAGCATTCCCATGGGGATGGACATGGCTTTGAAGGAAGGCAAGCTGAAGCGCGGGCACAAGGTGGTGCTGTGCCCTGCAAGCGCCGGGATGGTCTACAGCGCAGTCCGCTTCGTGTATTAGCGCCGTCCCCGGGGGGTTATGGGGAAGCTTTACATCATCGCCACGCCAATTGGAAACCTCGAGGATATAACCCTGCGCGCCCTGCGCGTCCTCGGTGAGATTGACGCGCTGGCGTGCGAAGACACCCGCCGGACGCGCATCCTGTACGCCAAGCACGGCATCAAGAGCCCCCGCACAGTCCTTTCCTACAGGGAGAGCACGGAGCAGCATTCAACGTCACGGATCCTGGGCCTTCTTGCGGAAGGCTTGAGCGTCGGGGTGTGCTCGGACGCCGGCTATCCGGGGATAAGCGATGCGGGCTTCAGGGTAATCCAGCGCGCCCTGGAGGATGGCCACACGGTGGAGGTGCTCCCCGGGGCCGGGGCAGTCGAGCCTGCTCTCCTCTCCTCGGGCCTCCCGACCTCGAGCTTCACCTTCAAGGGGTTCCCCCCAAGGAAGCCCGGCGTCCGCCGCAGGTTCCTTGAAATGGAAAAAGACCTCCCCCATACTCTGGTCTTCTATGAGTCGCCTTTCCGGCTCCATACTCTCCTGGTGGACGCCCGGGAGGTGCTGGGAGACCGCATGGCCGCGGTGAGCATCGAGCTGACAAAGCAGTTCGAGAAGACGGTGCGCGGAAGCCTTGGCGAGCTGTGCGGGAAGTTCCAGGACTGGAAGGCGCGCGGTGAGGTCACCGTGGTGATTGCCGGCAACAATCCGAAGTTCATGGGGGGCGCTGATGGGAAAGCTCTGGGAGAAGACGTATAGCCTGGATGCCCTGGTAGAGGCCTTCACGGTTTCTGATGATCCCGTCATTGACGCCCGCCTTGTGAACGCTGACTGCGTGGCCAGCATGGCGCACGCAACCATGCTCGCCTCCATCGGCATCCTGTCGGAGGCTGATGGAAACGCCCTGGTCAAAGAGCTGGGCGCCATAATCGATCTGAATGACAAGGGCCGCTTCTCCATCCAGAGGTCGGACGAAGATGTCCACACGGCCATAGAGAACCACCTGGTGCGCGCCCTGGGAGACGCCGGCAAGCGCATCCACACGGGAAGGTCCCGCAACGACCAGGTGTTGACGGCGCTGCGTCTCTGGAACCGTGGGTTCCTCCAATCCTTTCAGCGTGCCTGCCTGGACCTGGTCAACCGGCTGCTGGACCTTGCGCAGGCAAACGAGAAGACTCCCATGCCCGGCCGCACGCACATGCAGACGGCCATGCCGTCATCCGTCGGGTTGTGGGCGGCCGCGTTCGCCGAAGAGCTTTTGGACGATGTGGCCCTGGCCCGTGCCGCCTTTGCCATTACGGACTGCTGCCCGCTCGGGTCAGCGGCCAGCTACGGCGTTCCTCTCTCTCTGGATCGGCAGCTCGTATCCGACCTGCTGGGGTTCGCGCGGGTGCAGAACAACGTGCTGTACGCCAACAACAGCCGCGGAAAGTTCGAGGCAATCGTCCTTGAGGCGGTGGAGCACGTTGCGCTGACTCTTGGCCGGCTTGCACAGGACCTCATCCTTTTCTCGTTGCCGGAGCTCGGCTACTTCACCCTGCCGCAGGAGCTGTGCTCCGGCTCCAGCATCATGCCGCAGAAAAGAAACCCCGACGGCCTGGAGCTCGTGAGGGCGCGGGCCTCTGCCATTGCCGCGGACCTCATGGCAGTAAAGGCGGTGACGCGCTCGCTTCCCAGCGGATACAACAGGGATTTCCAGGAGACCAAAGGGCCCTTCTTCCGGGGATGCGAGACGGGGCTCGCTTGCGTCCGGGTGATGGACCTCACCATGGAGAAGCTCGTCGTCAACGGGGGCCGGCTGCGCGCGGCATTTACTCCTGACATCTTTGCGACCGACAGGGCGTTGGAGATGGTGGCTGAAGGTATTCCTTTCCGTGAGGCCTACCGGAAAGTAGGGACGGACCTGGCTGCTGTGGCCGGCCGTGACCTCTCGTTGGCCGACCGTGACCCCGTTGAGGCAATCTCGAAAAGAACCTCCCTGGGAGCACCGGGGAACCTCAGACTGCAGATTCCTCGAGCGGCGGCCGCTGGCTTTGCGGAAGAGCTTTCTCGCATGTCGACGGAAAAGCGAAAGAAGATTGCCGCCCTGGCGGGCCGCGAAGTGGAGCTGTTCAGGGACCCGCTGGCAGCGGCCACGGGTGGTTCTTCGAGAGTCCGTGATTTTCTGGCGGCTGGCGGTCGGCGGCTGCCGCCTCGCGGGCCCTCCCTCTTTGGCCAGGATTGCCCGCGCCCACCCCGAGCCGTATCTTTTATCCCATGGCAAACGGAACAAGTGCTGCTGACATTGCGACACTGGACGCATATTCCCGAGCCGTTGTGGAAGGCGTGGAGAAGGCCAGCCCGGCCGTCGTCCACATCCAGGTGGCCGGTCCGGCCAGGCCGGGAAGTCGGCGCTGGAACGGCGGTGCTGCCCCGGAAGCGCAAGGCACGGGCTCGGGCTTCATCTTCGCCCCTGACGGCTTCATCCTCACGAACAGCCACGTGGTTCATGGAGCCACGAGCATGGAGGCTACGCTCGCGGATGGTCGAAGGTTTCCGGCGGAGCTGGTGGGAGACGATCCCGACACTGACCTCGCGGTTGTCCGTGTCTATGAGAGCGGGCTCCCCGCGGCCCAGATGGGGGATTCCAGCACTCTGCGCGTTGGGCAGCTCGTCATAGCCATCGGAAATCCGTTGGGCTTCCAGTACACCGTGACAGCCGGGGTGGTGAGCGCGCTGGGACGCTCCCTGCGGTCCCAATCCGGCCGGCTCATTGACAACGTGATTCAAACGGACGCCGCGCTCAACCCCGGCAACTCTGGCGGACCGCTGGTCACCTCGCACGGCGAAGTCATTGGCGTGGCCACTGCAATCATCCTGGGGGCCCAGGGGCTGTGCTTTGCAACGCCCATCAACACCGCCCAGTACGTGGCGCCGCGCCTTATCAGGGACGGGAGAATTCGAAGGGCGTGGCTGGGCATCGGCGGCCAGAACATCCGGATACCGCCGCATGCGGCGCATGTGCTCGGCCTGACGACGGAAAGCGGTGTCCTTGTGATCTCAATAGAAAAAGGGAGTCCCGCGGAGAAGGCGGGATTGAGCGAGCGCGACGTTATTGTGGCCTTTGACGGCACGCCCATTTCTTCCATAGATGACCTTCACAAGGTGCTCACCGTGGAAAGCATTGGCGTACGGTCGCGCATAGACGTCATTCGGCACTCGGAGCGGCTCAGCATCCAGGCCGTGCCCGCGGAGCCGGGAGAACCGCTCAACAACTGACGCGGCTGCGTGGTATAGTCAGACCCAGGGGGCGTTCATGAAGAGAGCTTTGGGTCTGGTGTCGGCACTTGTCCTCGTGTTCGCCGCATCGGCCTTCGCCCAATCGTACTCGGTCACCTATTCCGACGGCGTTGTAGAATTGAAGACCACGACCGGATGGACTGCCCTTTCCATTGGAGACTCCGTGCCCGCCAACGCGAGCGTACGCGTTTCCCAAACGGGATCCCTCGAGCTGACGCGAGCCAAAGCAAAAATCACCATCCTCAAGGACGGCACCTACGACGTTGCCGCTCTTGCCAGCGCCTCGCAGAAAAGTGGCGCAGGCGGCATAGGGGCCGATATCTCTCAGAAGCTCCAGTCCCTCACCTCAGGCAAGCAAAAGACCGGCACGGTTGGCGGTGTCCGGGCGGCTGAGCAGGGACAGCAGAGTGTGACTTGGGCAGAGGAAAGCGATGAGGTCCGTAGCGAGGTGGCCGCCCTGCTTGCCGAAAAGAAGTACCAGGATGCCGTAAAGACCTTGGACAACGCGATCAACGATGCCTCCTCTCCGGAGGACGAGCAGGAGTTTACCTACCTCCTGGGCGTTGCATATTACGGGTCCGGCCAGGCCGTCAAAGCGTACCGTGCAATTGCGAAGGTATCAGCGGATCCCAGCGCGCAGTGGTACGCGAGCTACATCATCCTGAAGTCGCAGCTCCTTGTGGACTCCCTCGACTTTACGGGAGCGCTTGCCGTTCTGCAGCCCTTCATATCGGCAAATCCGTCCGGAGAGCCCACCCAGGTTGCATACCTCCTCACGTACTACTGCCAGAAGGGTCTGGGCAATATACCAGCCGCGCGGGCCGCCCTTGACGCCGGCTACCAGATTGACCCGGAAAGCGAGACCGCAAAGCTGATGGACCAGGAGAGAAAAGCGCCATGAAACACCAGGTAAGCACAGAGGGGGCGCCCGCCCCCATTGGCCCCTACTCCCAGGGCATTGTCTGCTCGGGAAGCCTGCTTTTCGTCGCAGGACAGACGGCAAAAGACCCCGCGTCAGGGGAGATCAAGCCGGACGTCCGCGGGCAGACAGAGCGCTGCCTGGAGAACATCAAGGCCATCGTGGAAAAAGCGGGGGCCAGTCTTGCGGACGTGGTCAAGGTGAACGCGTACCTCAAGAGCATGGCCACGTTCGCGGAGTTCAACGAAGTCTACGCACGGTTTTTCCCCAAGCCCTATCCGGCGAGAACAACGGTGGGCGCTGATCTGCCGGCAGGGACCCTTGTGGAGATCGACGCGGTGGTCGCGTTGTAACACGGGGTCAAGCCGCATCGCCGTCCGAAGCCAAGCAACGGCGGCGTCTACGGTTCCTCTGCCGCACTAGAAGCCGGCCGTCAAGGGATCGGCTTCAACGATGTGTTAGGCGTCAGCTCGTGCGTACTCGTAGACCGGTGTCTCGACAACCTTGTCGGGCTTCCGCCGGCTCTTGATTAAGATACGAATGTGCTCAACTGTCTCTGGCGCGAAGTATTGCTCTCCCGTGTCCTGAGAAACCTTGGCGGGAACATGTTCCACAATATACACCTGTCCGTCATACTCGACGGTGTAGGTGACCTTGGCGTCGACCAATGCCTCCGGCATCTGTATCTCCTATTCGCGCCGGCGGATCCGCATGTCGGTCCACCTGGCGGGATCGGGTTCGTAGACCGTCACGATCTTGACGACCGTTGGGTCGGAGCAGGCGCACTGCACGTGTAAAGCCCTTCCGGCATCAGTATACCCAAGAATCAGGCAGCTGGGGCCATACTTGTCCTGAGGGTATTCCTCGATCATCTCCGCTTCCCCAAGGAGGGCCTGTTCCACCTCGACAATGCCGATGTCCCTTGTGATCAGCTGGTCGGCTTGCGCACTACTATCGGAGTCGGGCTCTGTGCCCCACGAGGAGGAATATCATGCAAGCAATTTCCGTCGGCTTTGATGCTCACAAACACTACTCTCAACTTGAGCTCCAGGACGCCAGTGGCCAGGTGCTCAATCGAGTTCGCATCGATCACTCTCCTGGAGCCATTTCCTCGTTTTTCTCTCGACTGCCAGGTGGAACTCCCGTCGCCTTGGAAAGCGTCGGCAATTGGTACTGGATCGCCGACGAGATCGAAGCGCAGGTTATCTGCTGACAAACCCCGCCAAGGCAAAGCTCATGATGGGCCACGTCAACAAAACTGATAAGCTCCATGCAAACGGCCTCGCCACTCTTCTTCGTTTCGGCAGCCTCCCACTGTGTGGCTGCCTCCTGCTGCCTTACGTGACCAGCGTGAGCTTTGGCCAAGTATAACCTCTGTCCCGAAGACGGCTCGCAGCTATTCAGCAAGAAAGGCAGATCCTGGCTTGACTCTTCCCTCTCACGCCTTCCTCCGGAGACCGGCCGTTGCCTCGCACAGCAAGTCGAGTCGCTCGACTTCCTTTCTTTACAAATTGACACCCTTGAGGAACGAATCCATTACCTGATCGCCCTCCCCCCGACGATGCAGCTCCTGAAGAGCCTTCCTGGCGTTGGGGACATGTTGGCCATCGTCATCGAGCGCGAGGTGGGCACTATCGGCCGCTTTCCCTCGACCCCTCAATTCAGCAGCTACTGCGGCACCACGCCGCGGGTCAGTTCCAGTGGCGGCAAGACTCGCTATGGAAAATTGAGAACCGAGTCCAATCAGTGTCTCAAATGGGCGTTCATCGAAGCAGCCAACGCCATCTCGGCCCACCACGCCCAGCGAGGCTGGACTGCCCGCCATGTCTCGAAACTTTACCTGCGCATCCGCTCTCGCAAAGGATCCTCGGTTGCCATCGGTGCCGTGGCCCGACATCTTGCAGAGTCGACATTTTGGGTACTGACAAAAAATGAGCCGTATCGAGAATCCTCGAAGGTCTCACCGAGCCAGGGGTGAGCACGGACCTAACATGTGTCCTTGCGGTACGCGATTTGATTGTGACACCCCTGCTGAAGGTGATCATGCCCCAATGACGGCGCATAGATGTTTCCGGTAGGACGGGCTCAGTTGATGTAGGGACAGGAGGAGAAAGAAACTGGATTATCTTCAGACGCGAACGCTGTTATAGATGTTAGGCAGTCGATCCTCGTCTTGCCGAGCGTCTCGACCCGGAGAGTGAAGCTCCTCGCGCCGAATCCCTCCAGAAGCCCTGCTGGGTTTCCCCCCGGCCGCCTGCGATGCTGCGTCGAGATTTGCTCAACAGTGAGCGAAAGCGCGGCGATCGCGAAAGCAGTATGCCCTCGAGGTCGGCATCATCCGCCGGGGCGACAATCACTGCCACAGCCCGACCGTTGCGGGTGATTACGACCGGGCCGGAGGTCTCGGCCTCCAGCAAGTACGCGCTGAACTTGGCCTTGATCTCGGCCAGAGAAGCAACAGTCATGGTACGAACTCCTTGCCGGCAATGAAAAGCCGAGCGTGGTCTTTGACCCCTATTGCCAGAATCCAGACCTGCCGGGATTCCGCCTCGACCTCGTAGAAGACACGAAATCGACTGTCGGGGCCACAGCGTAACTCCCAGGTAGCACCGTAGGGGCCAGGAGACCGCTCCAGCGGCTTGCGGTTGGAGTTTCCTGCCGCGGCGCGAAAGACAGTTGTTCCTTGACGGTCTCCCGCAACAGGCGCAGGTATCTCCGGTCTATGGCGTTGATGTGCGCATGGACTTCGGGAGCGTAGGCAAGAGATCGAGTACGTCCAGCCACAGACTATAATTATAGTCAGACAGCATTCCGGTATCAATTGACACCGGGCCCCATGGTCAAGGATCGGAGCGTTGCGTAAGGTACGCCACTATGGCAGCGGACAGCGACCGCATCCATTCGGGCATAGTACGGTCAGACCCCCACGCCCGGGAACCTATGCCATAGAGGACTCAGAGCCGCTGTTGGGCCACCCATGAACCTGCTGACGGCCGCCTTAACGATTCGTATGCCCCACTCCACGTGCAGTGCTCCGCCAAGAGTTTTCTGACACACCCATCTCAACCTCAGCATGCTTCCTCACGTTTTCTCTCTTGCCAGAACTTCGACGAAACCATCCGGATTGACTATCCGCACTCCTTCACATTTTCCAATTGAGAGCAAATGATGGTCTCCTGATACAAGGTAATCAACATTCGCTTCTATCGCGCAATCCAAGAACATATTGTCTTCCGGATCATCCTTGACTAATCCACGATGTTTCCGCGGTTCAACCCATTCTGCAATAGCAATCATTTCGGAAATGATCGCCTGAACCGTTTGAGGGCCAAATCCAAACTTCGGTCTATGAAGAACTGCGCCAAGTTCCGCGATCGTCGGACCGGATATGCAGATTCTTATTGTCCCCCCGACGGCGGCTTCGAGAATTTGGCGAGGCTTGCCTCCAAAAAGAACGGCCGACAGCACTACATTTGTGTCTAGAACAACTTTGATCATTTACTTTTGTTTTTCTTTTCTGTAGTTGGCTATTTCCTTTTCGATGTCAGCTTCCGTCAGCCGATTCGCCCGGGCAAGTTTGGTACCTGCCTGAAAGATCTGATTCCATCTGCGCTTCCGCTCGATGTAGCTCCGGGCAGCTTCGCGAATAAGCTCTGACCGCGATCTCGACTCCTCTTGCGCTACCTCATCTATTTGCTTGAGCAAATCCCTGGTAAAGGAAATGTTGACAGTACTCATGATCACACCTCAAATGAAAGCGTGCATACAAACTTTGTACATTGTCAAGGGACCTCACAGCGACGTCAACCGCAACGACTTGACATGTCCAATCAGGATTGTCAGCCAGGCCACGCGAGGCGGTCAGTCGGTCCGATCTTTCTTGTTCTTCAAGATCTCCCAGAACTGCCTTGGCGGTACTATCGAAATTTCTGCATGCCGCTCCAGGATCAGCAGGTCCTCGTCTCCTGTGATGATGTAGTCCGCCTTTGACTCTTCGGCGAGGGCCAGGACATGGTCATCTGACGGATCCCTCGACACACGCCTTGATAGACGTTTTGTCTCTTGGACGGACGCGTGGTTCGTGAGATAGTCGATTGCGCCGTCGACGAGGGCCGGTGGCACCTTCAACTTGTTCTGGAGGGCACCCGCGACTTCTCTCAAGATTTCGTCACTGAGCACGATCTCATGCTGGTCAATACATACCTCGAGGAGGGCATGGCATAGCCCCTGGGTTGCGAACGCCGCTATGATGACATTCGCATCCAGTACAAGTCTCATGAAATGCTTTTGAACACATCCTCATCCGTCAGAATCCCCTGCGCTTCGGCGAACGGAAGGATGGTGTTGCGCAACTTTCTGAAGTTGTAGATCGACACGTATCGCTGAATCGACTCGCGTACCAGATCGCTTACGGGCTTTGCTTCTGAATCGCTTATCTCCTGCAACTCTTTGCGGAGATCATCGGGAATACGGACGGTCAGGGCCCGTTTCATAGTTTCACCTCGTGCTACAACGTACTACAACGTAGTACGTTGGTCAATGTGCCTCCATCAAGGGCGATTGACATAACACAGATTTATTCCTGTTTTATCCCGGGTTAATGGAATCTGCTTCCCTTCGCTGCGAGATTATGATTTGCAGAAAGGGAACACGGCAGCATGTCCATCAACGGGAGCGTCTTCGCCCCCATCGCCCTGCTTGCATATAACCGCCCGGCACATCTCGAAAGATGCCTCGCCAGTCTGCGACTGAACCCGGAGTGCGCCCGGACCGTCCTCTACTGCTACTTGGACGGTCCCCGCTGCTCTGAAGACGCCCGCATGGTTGAACAGGTCCGAGGGATTGCCCGAGCAGCCACCGGGTTTCGCGCAGTGAACATTGTCGAGAGAGACTGCAACTGGGGCCTTTCCAGAAACGTCATAGGCGGCGTCACCCAGGTCCTTGCGCACCACGAGAAGGTCATTGTCGTGGAGGATGACCTGGAGGTGTCCTCGACGTTCCTGCGCTACATGAACGAAGCGCTGAGCTTCTATGCATCATCTCCGGAGGTTTTCAGCGTCAGCGCATACAACTACCCGAAGAAGCTGTTCTCCGTTCCAAAGGGCTATCCCTTCGACGCGTTCTTCGTTCAACGGCACATGTGCTGGGGGTGGGGGACCTGGCGGGACAGGTGGCAAAGGGCGGACTGGCAGGTCCGTGATTACGACTCGCTGAGCAGGAGCGAATCGTGGCAGCGCTCTTTCCGCGAGGGCGGAGTGGATCTTCCGGGCATGCTGGATGCGCAGGTCCATGGTCAAGTCGATTCATGGGCCATCCGGTGGACGCATGCTCATTTCACCCACCATGCGGTCTGTCTTGTCCCGGTGGAATCTTTCGTCAACAACATGGGTGCGGACGGCTCCGGGGTCCACATGAAGCGCTCCAACCGCTATTTCCACCCGACGTTGAACAACAGGGAGGAGCTGCGGCTCCCCTCCCTCGTGTACGTGGACCCGTTCATCGCCCGAATGTACAAGACAGTGGAAAGGAGAAGCCTTGCTTTCCGAGCGGTGCGCAAGGTCTCACGGATGGTCCTGGGCGTCGGAAGCCCAGGCACCTTGAGCGCGGCGCTGAATCAGAACAGGGCCAGTACGTCCCGCGGGTGAGCCGCAAGGACGCGGGCGCCCGCCTCCCGGAGCTCCCCTTCCGGGCGAAACCCCCACAGCGCGCCAACAGGGAACATCCCGGCCGCCACGGCCGTCTGCATGTCCGTGTTCGTGTCACCAAGGTAGAGGAAGGCAGCGGGCGCCACCCCGACACTTTCGCTGATTGCCAGGGCCGCTGCCGGATCCGGCTTTCTCGGCATTCCAGGCTGCGCGCCCTGAGCCGGGCTGAAGCGCCATCTGCCAAAAAAATGCCGCGCAATCTCCTTCACAAACGAGTCCGGCTTGTTGGAAAGAATCGTAAGGAGTGTGCCCTTTTCCGTGAGGCCGTCCAGGAGCTCAAGTATCCCCGGGTACGGATGGCTTTTGACCTTCCAGCGCAGCCCGTACTGGTCCCTCATTCCCAGGACGCATGCCCTGACTTCCTCCGGGTCCTCGCTCAGCGCTGGGGGCAAAGCCCTGCGGGCAAGCACCTCCATCCCGTCTCCAACAAAGTACCTGTACTCCACAACGGGGTGCGTGGGATGACCTCGAGAAGCGAGTACCGCATTCATGGAGTCCGCCAGGTCCTCAAGCGTGTCCAGGAGAGTGCCGTCCAGGTCGAAAAGCACAGCCGTGTATGTCATGGTCGATTGCGGAGTATAGCGGAATTCCGGCGGATTGCCATACAGGCGAATTGACATGCGGCGGACCTAACCTGCACTATGCATGCCGTTATGGAAAAACAGAAAACCGTGCTGGAGAGTGAGATTGGAGAGCAGCCTGAAGCGCTTGCTCGGACTTTGGATTCATGCGGACCGGCAGTGGAGAAGCTCTGCGCGGAGATAAAGCGCAAGGACATCTCCTACGTAATGATTGCCGCTCGGGGAAGCTCGGACAACGCCGGGACCTACGCGAAGTACCTCTTTTCGTCCTTCAACGGCTGGCCTGTGGTCCAGAGCACGCCGTCTCTCTATACCTTCTATCACACGCCGCCGCGCCTGAAAAACGCGCTTGTGGTTGGGATATCGCAGTCCGGGCAGTCCGAGGACATTGTGGAGGTCATGGCGGACGCGCGCAGACAGGGCGCCTTGAGCGTATCCATTACAGCGGATGCATCCTCCCCCCTTGCCAGGACCTCGGACCACGTTCTCCTTCTGCAAAGCGGCGCTGAGAAGGCGGTTGCCGCAACAAAGACCTTCACGTGCTCTCTCGCCCTCCTTGCAAGCCTCTCGGCAACCCTGCACGGGGATAAGAGCAGGGTTACCGCCATGAAGGGGCTTCCGCAGCACGCGGCAAGAACGCTTGAGACTGCCGCGGGAGCTGCAGCGGCCAAGGCGGAACGCTACCGGTACATGGACCGGTGCGTCGTCATAGGGAGGGGATTTTCATACGGAATTGCGCTGGAAATTGCCCTCAAGCTCAAGGAGCTGACATACGTCACGGCAGATCCTTACTCCTCCGCGGATTTCCTCCACGGCCCCATGGCAATGGTGGAGCCCGGGTTCCCGGTGATCCTCGTGGCTCCCAGCGGAATCCTGCTCCCGCACATGAAGGAGTTCGCTTCCCAGCTTGCCCACAGGGGGGCCGAGGTGCTTGCCATCAGCGACTCCCCGGAGATCCTCAATTTCGGCCACACGCGTCTTCCCCTGCCGGAAGGCCTCCCCGAATGGCTGGCTCCGATAGTGGCCGTGATTCCCGGGCAGCTCCTGGGGCTCCACCTGGCGCTTGCCAAGGGCTTTGACCCGGACGCGCCGCGGGGGCTGAAGAAGGTCACCGTGACCAGGTGATCAGCTCTTGCTGACTTTCTTGACGTAAAAGAACAGGATTCCGCCCTGCGCTTCGAAGGAAAGCTCCCAGGACCCCGGATCGAAGACGGCAAGGATCTTCTTCATCGCATCCGGCGCTATGGGGTTCTCGCTGAGAATCTCCTCAGGCGGCGTCTGCACGAAGACCGTCCCGAAGACGCTTCCGTCCTTCTTCAGGGTGCGCAGCATCTCTTCAGCGGCTTTGGAGGGATTGGGGAAAACGTTGAAAGCCATCAGGGCAAGGCAGACGTCCACGCAGGTGTCGGGAAGCGGAATACGCTCCGCGTCAATGTTCCACAGCGCGGCGTTGAGGTTGTCACCCAGGAGGCTCTTGGCGTGGCCCAGCATTTCAAGGGAGATGTCCATCCCCAGGTAGATGGAGGTCTGGGGAAGAAAAGACACAACCGGAAAAGAAGTTCCGCATCCGACATCCAGGATGACCTTGCCCCCTGCCGTGCTCATGAACGCCTCCAGCTTGGCGGTGTAAACGTTCCAGGGGCAGGAAAGGCTCTCCACGAGCCTCACGATGGCGTTGTCATAGGTGCCTGAGACCGAATCAAATGTGGTCTGGACGATCTTCTGTGTATCTGTCAGGGGAAGGGATGTGAGGAAGTCGACAATTCCATTTTTCAACGGGTACACCCTGCCGCACTTGGAGCAGGTAAAAGAATCTCCGTTGCGGGCCAGGTTCTCCCTGCAGCTCGGGCAGAAGGGCGAGGAGAGTTGCATGAAGATGATTCTATGGCAACAGGTTGTCGTCTGTCAAACACTATCCTGGCAGTTTCGCCGCTTCTGAAAGCTGTTACGGCTCCATACCGAGTTCATACCGATTGTAGAGGCACGATTTGAGCGATTTTTCCCGTTTCCTGAACGAAAAGCAGTCCGAGGCGGTGCATTGGATGAACGGCCCGGTCCTTATCCTGGCCGGCGCAGGCTCGGGCAAGACCAGGGTCATCACGTATCGCATCGCCCACCTTCTGACCAAAGGCGTCCCACAGTCTGAGATCCTTGCGGTGACTTTCACGAACAAGGCAGCCCGGGAGATGGCGCAAAGGATTCGGGCCCTCGTTCCCCGGAAGCTTGCCCGGCTCACCGTCAGCACTTTCCACTCCCTGGGGGCGCTCATTCTGCGGGAAAGGGCTTCGATTCTCGGCTACAGGCCCAATTTCACGATCTACGACTCCCAGGACCAGGCAAGCCTGATCAAGGAGACGGGCCGCGAGTTGGGATTGAAAGGGGATTCCCTGGACCTTGCTGAAGCTGCCAGGGTCATTTCCCTGGTGAAAAACGGAAGGGCCGGGTGGACGGATGCGAACAAGCATCTGAAGAAGCTCTACGGCGAGTACCAGAAGAACCTCAAGCTCTACAACGCAGTGGACTTCGATGATCTCATCATGCTTCCCGTTCAGCTCCTCGCGGAGTCCAAGGAGACCAGGGCCCACTACACGTCCCGGTTTCGCTTTGTCCTTGTGGACGAGTTCCAGGACACCTCGGGCAACCAGTACGACATGATGCGTTTGCTCGTTGGGGAAGAGAGGAACGTGTGTGTCGTGGGTGATGACGACCAGTCCATCTATTCCTGGCGTGGGGCAAGCTTCGAGAATATCAAGAGGTTCGAATCTGACTTCCCGGGCGTCCACGAGATCAAGCTGGAGCAGAATTACAGGTCCACCGGCACCATTTTGCGGGCCGCGAATGCCCTGATCTCCCGCAATTCCAACCGCAAGCCAAAGGAGCTGTGGACGGGGCTCCCGACGGGGGATCCGATAGAGGTTTTTGCCGCGGAGAACGAGCTTGAAGAGGCGGAGTACATCTCTTCGAAGATCAGGACGCTGATGATCCGTGATTCACTGCGCTTCCAGGACTTTGGCGTCCTTTTGCGGGCAAACCATCTCACCCGGGCGCTGGAGGAAACATTCCGCAAGGAGAACCTTCCTTATTCGGTTTCCGGGGGAATGAGCTTCTTCGAGCGCCAGGAAGTCCGGGACATGCTTGCCTATCTCAAGCTCATTGCAAACCATGACGACGATACGAGCTTCCTGAGGATCGTCAACACGCCTCGCCGCGGCATCGGGAGGAAGCTCCTGGAGCACATCGCGGCCTACTCTGCTGAGCACCACTGCTCGCTTTTCAGCGCGCTCTCCACGCTGGCCGGGCAGAGGGAGACCGCGCTGGACGACAAGTCCGGGGCCGCCGCCGGGGAGTTCGCGGAGCTGGTGGGCAGGTTCCGCTCGAAGCTTGTCGGGGGCGGAAAGATAGCGCAGGGCGTGCGGGAGCTGGTGGAGGAGATAGACTACTGGGGGCACCTGGTTTCGGAGAACCGGGACGCTCGAGGACAAGGATGTCGTGAAGTGGAAGTTCGCGAACGTGGAGTCCCTGATCGGCTCTCTTGCGGATTTCGAGGAGGACCCTGACAACCACCGCCCGAGCCTGTACGACTACCTTGCCCGAGTCACCCTGGCAAGCAGGGATGACCTGGATGACAAGGAGGAGGAAGGCAGGGTCAGCCTGATGACCATCCATTCAGCAAAAGGGCTGGAGTTTCCCGTCGTCTTCATTGCCGGAGTCGAAAAAGACATCATTCCGCACGCGCGCTCCGTAGAGGAGGCGGAAACCAACCTCGAGGAGGAGAGGCGGCTTTTCTATGTCGCCCTCACACGCGCCGAGCGCAGGCTGTACCTGACCTGGTGCTCGTCCCGCAGGCGAATGGGAAAGCCGTCGGAGGCATTCCCCTCCCCGTTTCTTGACGAGCTGCCGCCGGATTGCCTGGAGATGCACGCGCCGGATGAAAGCTTCACTCCGGACTTTGCCGCCGCGTGGAAGAAGATCGCAAAGGAGTAGGAAAAACGAAAGGCGCCCTCTCGGGCGCCTTTGCGTTGTGTGCCATTCCGTGCGGTTCTTACATGTACGCTCGCAGCAGATGACTGCGTGAAGGGTGCTGGAGCCTCTTGATGGCCTTCTTCTCGATCTGGCGGATGCGCTCCTTGGTCAGCTTGTACATGCTGCCGATCTCCTTCAGCGACATCGGCCTCTTTCCATTCAATCCGAAGCGGTACTGGATGATCTCCGACTCCTTCTGGGAGAGGGATGTCAGGACGTTGTTTATGTCCCGGCGAAGCGAGCTTTCTATCACCACGTCATCCGGGGTGATGTGGTTCTTGTCTTCAACGAAATCTCCAAGGAGAGACGAGTCCTTCTCCGAATACACGGGCGTGTCCAGCGAGATGAGCTCACGGGAGATGTTCAGCAGGTCCGAAACGTGCTCCCGGTCGATCTCCAGCTTCTTGGCGATCATGTCGGTCTCCGACACGAGGAACTGCTCACCCTGGAGGTCCTTGCGCACTTTCTCGATCTGCACCAGCTCGTTGGCCCTGTTCAGGGGCAGGCGGATCATCCGGGATTTCTCGCAGATTGCCTTCAGGATGGCCTGTCGGATCCACCACACCGCGTACGAGATGAAGTGGTAGCCCTTCTCGACGTCAAACCGCTCGATTGCGTTCATGAGCCCGATGTTGCCCTCGCTGATCAGGTCCGCGAGGGGGAGACCCTGGTTCTGATATTTCTTTGCGACGTTGACCACGAATCGGAGGTTGGCCCTGATGAGCTTCTCTTTGGCCAGCTGGTCCGCCTTGGCGGCCCGGCGGGCAAGCTTCTCTTCTTCCTCACGAGTCAGCAGAGGTATCTTGTTGATCTCCTTGAGGTAGAGGGAAAGGATATTCTCATCTGCCCTGGATGTTTTCTTCTCTTTCTCTATTGAACTGACTGCAGTGCTCATATTCACCTCTTGCCCCTATTTGAAGCAAGGACCATGCCAAGGGATTCCCGGGGAGGTAATCCAAGATGTTTGGTGATAACGAGTTAGAAGTCGCTACTTTTCAGATCTGTTATGGAATCCTAACAATGGGTCAATATGACACAAATCCTGCGATAACAGAATATTATGAATCAAAATATACCAGTCAGAAGCTCCTCGTTTGCGGGGGTGCGCCCGCAGCACAAAGCGAAAGGCAACCCGGAGCCGCAAAGGCACCGCTCCTCCAGCTCCACCTTCTTTCGGGTCTGGAAGTTCACACCGATGACCTGGGAATCCTGCCGTCGCCTCGGGCACCCCCGCCCCTGGAAAAACGATGCTGACCTTGCGGAAATAACTGAGCTTGTCGCATGACGACCTGCCCCGCAGATCCTCCGAGCTCAGCAGCGCAACCCAGTGGTCATGGATCAGGTCGCTGATCATGTCCTTTTCAGCCATGGTGGAGAAGGTTCTCTTGTTCTTCCCCATCAGGTAGCGAGCCGTCTGGATGGAAGAGAACGCCTGCCAGTCATCCTCCAGGGCGTTCGCCTTGCGCTCCATGCCGTAGGAGTTCGTGAGACGGGCCAGCATCTTCCGCGTGTGGCCCCTCTTGTTCAGCCGCTGGCAGGAAATCCAGCTCTTGATGGCTGACTGGGAGAAGCCCATGCGCCTGAGGGCAACGCCCGAGAAAAGGCAGATCCGGTAGAGCTCCCGGGAGCGCGACGCCGGGCACTTCTCCATTGCCACTTGAAGAAAATGAATGGCCTGGGCTGGTTGGTGGCGCGCAAGCGAGCCCAGCCCCTTGTCAAAGTACATGCTCCACGGCGAAATAGGCATCCCAATCGAAGGTACTCCATGCCGTTTCTGAAGACAAGTATTTCAACGCGGACAACACCGCGAACAAATCCTTGACGCTCACGGGGAGCGTTGGGTATATTCCTCTCAAAATCACTGTCACCCAGTGTGAGATTCGCGGCATCACAACTATTAAGGGAGGACGACTGAAAATGAAGGTCATGCCACTCGGAGATCGTATTCTGGTCAAAATGGTGGAGATGGAGACCAAGACGGCTGGGGGGATCCTGATTCCGCAGACTGCCCAGGAAAAGACCCAGGAAGGGATCGTAATTGCGGTCGGAGATGATGAAAGCATCAAGGTGAAAGCCAAGGACCGGGTCATCTACGACAAGTACGCGGGGACGACAATCAAGATCTCCGGGGAAGAGCAGCTCATCCTCAAGGCTGCTGACATCCTGGCCAAGGTGGAATCGTAGAGGCAGGGCTCACGAAGCTTCGGGGGAGGAAGGCGCGGAAGCGTACTCCTCCCCTTTTTTTTCTCCAAAGAACTCCGCCACCGCCCCCTGCACTGCCTCCGAGCCGTCGATCACCCGGGCCGTACGGGGGAGGCTTTCAAGAAAGACGGCCCCGTAGCTCCTGGTGACGATCCGGGAGTCCAGGATCAGGACTACTCCCCTGTCCGAGTGCCTCCTCATGAGCCTGCCGAACCCCTGGCGGAGGCGCACCACCGCGTCCGGCAGGGAAAGCTCTCCGAAGGGGTTGCCGCCCTTCTGCTCAATGGCGGCCATGCGCGCTTTGAGGACGGGCTCAGTGGGGACCCGGAAGGGAAGCCTGCACAGGATCACCATCTCCAGGGTTTCCCCGGGCGCATCCACTCCCTCCCAGAATGAGTCAGTCGCAAAAAGGACGCTGGAACGCTCCGCGCGGAAAGCGTCCAGCAGACGGGAGCGCTCGTCGTCCCCCTGTTTCAGAGCTCTTATTCCGCGCGAAGCGAGCAGGGGTTGCACTTCCGCGAAGGTTTCTCGAAGCAGGGAATACGAGGTGAAGAGCACAAGACCGGCGCCACCGCTTGATCCCAGTGCCCGCGCAATAAAACCGGAAAGAAACGGCTTGTAGCGCGGGGAATCCGGAGGGGGGGCATCCGTGGGCACGCCGAGAAGCACGTTTTCCCTGTAATTGAACGGCGACGGAAAGGTCTGGAAAAGCGGTTCCCTTTCCACGGACCTGTCGAGGCCTATCCTCCCGGCCCAGAAGGAGAAGCTGCCGGACACGGTGAGAGTGGCGGAGGTAAAAACCGCAGTCCTGATGGGCTCGAATACGGCCTCTTTCATGAGGGGGCCGATGTCCAGGGGAGTGACAACGAATCGTACGCTTTCCCCCTTGATTGTCTCCAGCCAGAAAATGTCGTTCCTGCCCCGGTTCCGCCAGCCGAAACCTGTCGCACAGGTCCGCGATCCCGGAAGAGCCTGGCAAGCTGCACCTTGCAGTCCCAGACGATGTTCTGGGTCTCCTGGGGCGGGTTCTTCTCGCTGACCTTCTCCAACAGCTCGTCGAACAGCTCACCCAGCCGCCGAATGGACCCTGCAAGCGCCGCCAGGGAAGGGCCAACCCTGTCGATGAATCCAGCCAGGCTGGAGGAGTCCAGGAGGAGAGCCGTTTCATCTCCCATGAGCTCCAGGCACACGGTATCCAGCTCCTGCGCTTCTTCCCTGATGTCGTCCACGAGCCGCGGCGCTTTGCCGGTGAGCGCGTTGCGTCCCAGCAGGCGGGAAAGTGCCGCTATGTGTCCCCGCACCCTGCCGCGCCCGCTGCCGGCCTCTCCGCCTGCCTGTGCGTCCCCGCCTCCGCGGGCTCCCCGGGCGTCCCCGCCTCCGCGGGCTCCGCGGGTGCCTCCAACGCGGCGGTGAAGCCTGCCCAGGAACCTCTGCAGCGCAAACCGGGAGAAGCTCTGGGAAAAAAAGGAGGTGGCTGCCTTCTCGA
The DNA here is from genome assembly GCA_963745235.1 of uncultured Spirochaetota bacterium. Classification (GTDB taxonomy): domain Bacteria; phylum Spirochaetota; class Spirochaetia; order SZUA-6; family Fen-1364; genus Fen-1364. Next base: position 42,505 of record CAVUXE010000075.1, read on the forward strand.
TGTTGTGCGCTTCATCGAAGACCACCCGGCGAAACGGAGGAAGCACCGCCGGGTCATCGAAACCCGAGCCCGCCAGGCGAAAGGCAAGGTCTGAGAACAGGAGATGGTGGTTGGCAACCAGGACCTGGGCGGATGATGCCTCCCGACGGGCCTTCAGCACAAAGCACCCTTCCCGGTGGCTGCACCGCAGCCCGAGGCAGGCGTCCGCCTCCGAGCACACGCGGGACCAGCTTTCCTCCGAAGGGAAGAAGGAAAGGTCTGTCCTGCTCCCCGTTTCAGTGGTCCGGGCCCACTCCCTGATGGCCAGGATCTCCGGGTCCTGCTCCTCGAAAAGGCTCAATTCGTCCAGCGCCTCGTTCAGGCGATGGAGGCACAGGTAGTTCCTGCGGCCTTTCACGAGCACCACCTTGGGGTCCTCACCGAGGATCCGTTTGACGAGCGGGATGTCCTTGTCCATGAGCTGCTGCTGAAGGTTGATGGTGTTGGTGGACACGACCACGCGTTCCTTGTTCCTGAGCGCCCACGAGATGGCCGGCAGAAGGTAGGCCAGCGACTTGCCCACACCCGTCCCGGCCTCTGCCGCGCACAGCTCGTCGCCGTTGAACGACTTGCAGACGAGGCGCAGCATGGCGATCTGGCTCTCTCTCTCCTCGTACAGGGGGTACAGGCGGCTCAAGGTGCCGCCCGGCGCAAGGTGCGCCGGCGAGCTGCTCCTCATCAAGGGGCGTCCTTTGATGAAGCTCCACGGGCTCCGCCACCACGTAGACGGAGTCCAGGGAGTTGTCAACGATGTAGAAGCCGATGCCCTGGTTTCCCGAGCCGCGCGGCCACGGCGAGGTCCGCGCTGCTGGGCCGCAGCCCGCCCGAAGGGTGGTTGTGGATGATGACGTCCCCGCCTCCAGATGTGCGGGGCCAGCACCGGGACTGCCTCCTCGTTGCCGCGCGCGCCCACCGTGACGGCCTCCACCCGGCCGTCCTCCCCCACCCTGCCGACAAGGAACACTTCGTTGCCGTCAGCATCCGCAATTGCTTCGCGGATCTCCTCCACCACGCGGGGGGTGAGCCGCTGGTCAGCTTTCACCGCTCCCGCCTCCTGGCCCGGCGGCCTGCAGCCTCTCGATTGTGCCGGCCAGGAGCGCGGCGAACCTCGGTTCCGCCTCCTTCCCCGCGCGGATGACTTCCGCGTGGTCCAGGGGCTGGTCCATGATGCCCGCGGCCATGTTCGTGACGCAGGAGATCCCCAGCACTCTCATCCCCAGGTAGCCGGCGGCAATCACCTCCGGCACGGTGGACATCCCCACCAGGTCAACGCCGATGGCCGACAACATCCGTATCTCCGCCGGCGTCTCGTACGAAGGCCCCGCGAAGGCGGCGTACACCCCCTCCTGCAAGGGCACGGCGGAGGCGGACCTGGCCAGCGCGCGGAGCTCCGGGGTGTAGACCGAGCTCATGTCTGGAAACCGGGGACCAAGGTCGGGATTCGGGCCGCGCAGCGGATTCACTCCCTGGAGGTTGACGTGGTCCTTGATGAGGACAAGCTCCCCGGGGAAAAAGACCTGTTCACCCCGCCGGCGGCGTTCGTGACGATGAGAGTTCGCACCCCCAGCCGGGCAAGGAGAAACACGGGCAGGACGACGTCGTCCATGGAGTGGCCTTCGTAGTAGTGGATGCGGCCCGCCATGACCGCCACGCGTTTTCCCACCTTGAAGAGCCCTGCATGTCCGAAAACCGTGGGTTTCGGGAGACCACGAATGGAGCTGAACGGCACGGTGTCACCGGCCACGGTCCCGGCGAATGCGCCGAGGCCTGAGCCAAGGATGACCCCGACTCCGGGCCCGACTCTCGGTGCCGGCCGCCAGCGACTGCCACGCCGCTTCAAGCCGTGCCGCAAAATCAGCATTCACAGAGAACCTCCTTCTACTCCAGTGAGCGCAGCAGCTCGTCAGGACTTCGATAGAAACCCGCACCCGCCACGCGGCCCGCCTTCTGCGCAACCCGCCAGTTCCAGACAAGGCGTTGTCCCGCGGAAGATGCGATCTCCACCAGCCGTCGGTTCAGGTGGGCCGCCTCGGTCTGCCGGCCCCTCAGGCAGGCCTGGAGAACGCTGTTGTACGCCCGATCCGGGCAGGTCCCGGGTGACGTCAAACGATGATGGCTTTTTCTCCAGTCTGCCAAGCAGCTCGCTCGGATCCATGAGGGGAAGCGCCGCCAGGGCAAGGCCCGCCTTTTCCATGGTCAGAAAACCCTCCCGGAGCAGTTCCTTCGCAAGCTCTCTCCCCGCGGGCACGGCAAGGAATGCCGGGAGCGTGAGATTGCAGAGCGCCACGGGCAGGAAGAGAAGCTGGTAGAGAAAAAAGGAGCTCATGAACGGGAGGGCGTCCTCAACCTCCAGGACCTTGAAGCCATAGGCGCCGAGCGCCCCGAAGAGTCTTTGACAGTCGGGATGGCTTTCCACCAGCAGCGTGGACTCTGAGGCCGAAAGCTCCACGTCCCCTTCCTGCAGCTTCACCGCGGAGGTCAAAGTCAGGCCCAGGCGCGTCCGCTCCGGTGGCAGGGCGAGACGTTGGACCTCCGCCGGATCGCAATTGAAAAGGAACACCGGTCCCTCACCGGCGGTCACGCGCGTGAAGTCCGGCCGCCGCATGGCACGAAGGTGATGCCTGCCCAGCGTGACGAGGCAGGCGTCAGCGCCCGTCTTCCCGGTGGCGGAGCCGCTGCGTTGGTAACGCAGGCCGTCCACCGCGAGCCACCCTGCCGGGTGGCTGATGCGAACAGGCCGGGTGGGCTGCGCGGGTGTGCCGCGGCCGACAAGAGTCACCTCATGTCCGCACATCTGCAGGAGGCCGCCCAGCATCGTTCCTATGGCTCCGGGTCCGAGGACGGAAACTTGCATGATCGTGAGGCGGATTATATCAATCTGCCAACGTTGACAGAAGCTCGCCAAAAATGGTAGCTGTCGACAATTACGGAGCACACGAGCGCATGATCGTTCTCAAGTTCGGCGGAACTTCCGTGCAGAACGCGGAGATGATGGACACAGACCCTCAAGATCGCGCGAGAGCCAGATCGAGCGCGGGCCGGTCCTCGTCTCCTCCGCCATGTCCAAGGTGACGGACCAGCTCCAGGAGATCGCAAAGCTCCTGGGCGGCGGGAAGGAAGCGGAGGCGGAAGCAATCCTCTGCGCCATCAAGGAGCGGCACCTTGCGTGCGCCCGCGCTTTCCTCACGCAGAAGAACCTCGACGCCTGCTGAATCGGACATCGCTGCCGTGGTGGGCGAGCTGCGCGCATTCATCAAGGCGCTGTCCATGCTGAAGGAATGGTCAAAGCGCAGCAACGACGCCGTCTTGTCCTTCGGGGAGCGGCTGTCCACCATCATCCTCCTTCACCGGGCGCGAGAGACGGGAATGACGGCCACGCTGTACGATTCTCGCGAGCTGGTGAAAACGGATGACACCTTCACCTCCGCCGCGCCCATCGAGGACCTGACGAACAAGCTCATCAGCTCCCGCGTGGAAGCCGCGCCGGGGGTGCTGTGCATCCTCCAGGGGTTCATCGGCTCCACCACCAGCGGCGCCACCACCACCCTGGGCCGCGGGCGGGTCGGATTACACGGCAACCATCGTGGGCGCGGCCCTGCGCGCGGAGGAGGTCCAGATCTGGACGGACGTGACCGGGATCATGACCTCGGATCCCCGGATCGTGAAGAACGCCCGGACCATCCCGCAGATCAGCTACCGGGAGGCGGCGGAGCTGGCCTACTTCGGCGCCAAGGTGATCCACCCCTCCACCATCCAGCCCGCCGTCAACCTCGGGATTCCCGTCTGGGTGAAGAACACGTTCCGACCCGAGGACCAGGGCACGAAGATCATCCCCAGCCCCGCAGGCAACGGCCTGAAGGCCATCGCCTGCAAGAAGGGCATCACGCTCGTGAACATCAACTCCTCCCGCATGCTGTTTGCCTACGGCTTCCTGCGGCGGATCTTCGAGATATTCGAGAAGTACCAGACACCCGTCGACCTGATCACCACCTCGGAGGTTTCCGTGTCGGTGACCATCGACAACCCGGCGGCGGTGAACAACATCGCCCGAGACCTCTCGGAGATCGGGACGGTAGGGGTGGAGTCGGACAAGGCCATCATCTGCCTGGTCGGCTGGACCTGTGGAAGGATACCGCCTTCCTGGCCCGGGTGTTCGGATGCATCAAGAAGACGCCCTTGCGCATCATCTCCCTGGGCGCATCCGACATCAACCTTTCCCTCGTGGTGGCGGCCGAGGATACGGAGGACTCGGTGAGGAGGCTGCACACCGAGTTCTTCGAGGGCTGATCGGGAGCCCATGGAGATCGAGTTCCTGAAGATGCAGGGATGCGGGGACGACTCGATCATCCTGAGAGCCGCGCAGCTGCCCCCGGGCGCGGATTCCCTGCTGCCGGACCTTGCGCCGCTGATCCTGGACAGAAGCTTCGGGGTGGGAGGAAATGCCCTGCTTCTCATGGGGCAGTCGGAGGACGGGGCGCTCGCCGGTCCGCGGCTTCGACCAGCAGGGGGACGAGCCGCCGCTCTCCTGTCACGCCGTGCGGTGCCTGGCCCGCTATGCCACCGACTCCGGGGCGGCGTCGGGAGATGCCTTTGTCATCCACACTCCGGACGGGCGCATCCACGTCCAGATCATAGACAGCAGCAATGTGCGGGTCGACATGGGCATGCCCATGAGCAGCGAGACGCAGGCGGAGATCAGGGAAAGCCCGGATGGTTCGTTCACCCGGAAGTCTCCTGGTTGACGGACGCAGCCTCTCCTACACGCCCATCTCCCTGGGCAGATCGTACGCCATGTTCTTCGTTCCCAGCCTCGCGTTTCCGCTCAACAAGACCGCGCGTCGCATCTCCGAGCAGCCGGATTTTCCCGCGGGGACGGGGATCACCTTCATCAAGGTCTACAGCCGTGACGAAGTCCGCCTTCGCGTCTGGGAGGGCGGGGAGGAAAGCGATGAATGCGCCTGCGCCGCGGCGGCGCTCGTGGCATCAGTTGTGAATGGGTTCACGGATCGGGAGGTTTTCATCCACCTCAAGGGCGGAGACGTCTTTCTCCAGTGGGAAGAGTCGGACAACCACCTGTGGCTCACGGGACCCGCGGGGTATGTCTTCACCGGGACATACGATTACGAGCCCCTTGAAAAAGAGTAGCAGGTGGACGGATTCATAGATCGCCTCGCGGAGCTCCTGAAGTCGCTTTTCGGAAGCGAGGAACGAAGCACCGCCTCCCAGCGCCCCATCGATCCTGATGTCCAGGCCGCGTGGGAAGAGCTGGATGAGTACATGCGGACCGGGTCTTCGGGCGCGCGCGGCCGTTCCACCTCAGGCGGCTCCGCGGGCGCGGGCGGCGCGCACGGTGGGGCAACGTCTCCACGACGCGTGGACGAATCCCTCCGCAAGGACTACGCAAACCTTGAAGTCCCCTTCGGGGCCAGCGCGGAAGAGGTGCGCGCGTCGTACAAGCGACTGATGCTCAAGTACCACCCGGATAAGTACCCGGGAGACTCCGAGAAGCAGAAGCTCGCCCTGGAGATCGCAAAAAAGATCAATCAATCCTTCGAGCGGATCAGGACATCGAGTTGACACCATCCTGTTTCCCTCGTATCCTTCGCGGGAAATGGAAATGGTAGTTGCGCTTACAGGCGCAGGGGTGCTTGCCCTCGTCGTCAGCACCATTGTCACGCCCATCGTGATCCGAATCTCGCACAGGCGGCAGTGGTTCGACATGCCAAACGAAAGGAAAATTCACACAAGCCCCGTCCCTCGCCTCGGCGGGATAGGGATGTTCATAGCTTTCATCGTCTCAGCGCTGGTTGTTCCAATCCTTCTGCCCCTTGTCTCCCCCGGTCCCTGGCGGCCGCTCTACGGGGTGAACTTCATCCCGGTCTTCTTCGGCTTTGCGCTGATCCATGCCCTCGGGCTGCTTGACGACTTCCATAACCTCAACGCTCTCCTGAAGTTCGTCCTGCAGATTGCCGCTGCGGCGCTGGTGACGCTGGGCGGTTTCACGGTTTCCGTGGTGAACATCCCCTCCGTCGGCGCGGTTTCCCTGGGGATCTTCGCCTGGCCCGTGACCATCTTCTGGATCATCGCCATCACGAATGCGGTGAATCTGGTTGACGGATTGGACGGTCTGGCGGGGGGCATCTCGGGCATCGCGGCGCTCGCAATGGGAGTCTTTGCCTTCATGCTGTGGTCAGGCACCCCCGCGTTGATGGCGTTTGCCTTGCTGGGGGCAATCCTCGGTTTCATGCTCTTCAACTATCCCCCGGCGCGTATCTTCATGGGGGACTCCGGCGCGCTTTTCCTGGGGTTCACGCTCGCCGTCATTCCGCTGCTGCGGGGCCCGGGATCTACCTCCCTGGGAGACCTGCTTGCGCCGGCAACCGTGCTTGCCCTTCCCATCCTGGATGTCGTGGCGGCAATCGTGCGCCGAGTCAGGGAAAAGCTGCCGATCTACTCACCCGACAAGGAACATATCCACCACAAGCTTCTCTCCCTGGGCCTCAAGGACACGACAATTCTTCCCATCGTCTATGCGTTCTGCGTGTATGTCGCCGGGGCCAGCGTGGTGTCCATCTTTCTCCCTCGGGGGCAGGCGCTCATTCTCTTCGGCTGCGTGTGGGCCACCGCCATCACTGCGTACGGCGTGCTCACCGGCCTCACGCAGAAACGCAAGACGATGCGGGAGGCAAGGCTGCGGGGAAGGCCCACGTAAAGGGCCTCAAACCACGGTCGGCAGCGGGGAGCCAGCGCGAAGGGTCCGGCGCCCTCCTCAGGGTTCTTCTTCAACAGGGTCCAGCTCTTCCAGCTCCGTTGCCTCCCCTGAGCCCGCCTGGCCCATGAGCTTTTCATCCGCCCCCGGAAGCTCCTCAATGGCATCTGTTCCCTGCACGCGCCCGGGAACAGGCGGCCTGATGTCGATCTCCACGGGTGGTCTCTCCGAGGCCTCCCGCTCCTGGTTGCCGACCTCCGTCTCTCCGACTGCAGGCAGGTCCTCGGTGCGCTCAGGGCCGCTGGGGAGCCGCGTCACAATGGAGGCCACCTGTTCGACCTCTTCTTCCAGTGACTTGTTGGCGGCCGCGATTGCCTGGGTGCGCTTGACGGTGTCCGCGCCGAGCTCAAGGGCCTGCGTCAGCGCGGATTCCGTGCGGCCCGCCCCCGCCGCCGCGGTCTCCGCGAGGCTCGTTATGGACTTCAGGGCCTCCGACACGCCCGTGAGATCCCGACGCAGGGACTCAATGGTCTGAAACGAATCCCTTGCATCCGCCGCGATGCGGCGCACAGCGTCCAGCATGATCTGCGCAAGGTCGGCAATCTCGGAGGCTGAGCGCGCGCTGCGGTCCGCCAGCTTTCTCACCTGCTGGGCAACGACGGTGAACCCGCGGCCCGCCTCCCCTGCCCTCGCCGCTTCTATGGAAGCGTTGAGGGAAAGGAGCTCCGTCTGGTCCGCGACATCGCCAATCAGCGCAACAACTTCCTCGATCCGGGAGGTGCGCTCCTCCAGCAGGCTGGTCGCGTCGATGGCGCGCTGGATGGTTTCCAGCGAAGCCTCCACGGCCATCCCACCCGCGCGCGCGGCCGCGAGGCTGCCGTCCGCCTTCCTGGCCACGTCTCGCACGGACTGCGAGACATCCGCGAGGCCGCGGCTTGCGTCTTTGACAATCTGCGTCTGGCCCGCAAAGGACTCCTGCACTCGAGCGGCGTTCTTTGCGACGGACGGGAAATCCACGACTATCCTTCCCGCCGCCGACCGCAGGCGAGCCGCAAGCGCCTCCAGGGAGCCGAGCTTCCTGAGCTGCGCGGCCAGCGCTCCGATCTCCCCGTTTTCCGTCACGTCGAGGGCGTCAACTGCTTCACCCTGGCCGAGACTGCCGCTGAACTCGATGAGCCGCAGCAGGTCGCGGCGAATGGAGAAAAGAGCCCAGAAGATGAAGCCGAACAGGGAGACCGCTCCGAGAAGGGCAAACGAGCCAAAGAGGATGGAAAGCGTCCTCTCCATGCCGGCCCTGGCTTGGTCCAGCCCCGCCCGGATCAGGGCAAAGTCAGAGAGCACCTTTTCGGTGGCCAGGCCGAAGGAGGCCATGGCTGTGCCGTCACCCGCGCCGTTTGCTGCCGCGGCCGCGGCGGCCTGCAGCGCGGCCGACCACGGTGTCCGGACGGCCTCCTGCAGGCTTGCCGCATCTTCCTTGAGCTTCCCCGGATACAGGATGGACCCCGTCATGGAGGAAACCGTTGTCTTCACCAGTGTGTCGATTTCCCGCGCGGAGTCGGCAATCCGGCTCACGCGTTGCCCCTTCGAGGCAGAGTCCGCTCCAGCGGCGAGCACCGCGAGGCTGACTGAGACGGCGTTCAATTCCTGTACCGCGCGCGAAAGAGCGCCGGCATCCTTGTCCACCAGGTTGTCCGTCGCTGCCCTTGCGGCGAAGCAGACACCCAGGAGGGCAAGCGTGACTACCAGGAGCACGATTGCGCCGGCCAGCCTCCGCATGATCGACTGCTTCATGGCGTCAACACTCGCTTGAGTCCTTTCATAGTCCGTACTCCTCGATCTTGCGATGAAGAGTCTTCCGCCCAATGCCGAGGATTTCCGCGGTCCGGCTCTTGTTGCCGCCCTCCCTGCCCAGGGTGGTGCGGATCACTTCCTTTTCCACGTCCGCAAGCGTGGACCCGACAGGCACGCGAAGGTAGTCGTCCGCCCCCGTGTCCCCGCGCACGTTGGGCGGGAGGTCTTCCAGCGTGATCATGGAGCCCTTGCAGAGCACCACCGCGCTCTCCAGGGAGTTGCGCAGCTGCCTGACATTCCCGGGCCACGAGTAGTTGTACAGGGCCAGCCTCGCCTTGGGGTCAATGCCTTCGATGTTCTTCCCGTTTTCCTGGCTGAACTCCTTGAGAAACGATGCGGCCAGGAGAGGGATATCCTCTTTGCGCTCCCGCAGCGGCGGGATGTGGATGTTGACCACGTTGAGCCTGTAGTAGAGGTCCTCCCGGAAGGAGCCGCCGGCTATTGCCGCCTTGAGGTCCCTGTTGGTGGCGGCAATCACGCGGACGTCCACCTCGATTGTCTCCTCCCCGCCGACCCGCTCGAACTTCTTGTCCTCCAGGACGCGCAGGAGCTTGATCTGCACGTTCTGGTTGATCTCCCCGATCTCATCCAGAAACAGGGTGCCCATGTGCGCCAGCTCGAACCTGCCCCTCTTTCTCATGATGGCGCCGGTAAAAGCCCCCTTCTCGTGCCCGAACAGCTCGCTTTCCAGCAGCGTCTCGGAGAGGGCCGCGCAGTGGACCTTGATGAACGGCTTGTCCTTTCGCGGAGAGTTGTAGTGAAGGGCCTCGGCAATCATCTCTTTCCCCGAGCCGCTCTCCCCCGTGATGAGCACGGAGGACCGCGAGGGGGCCACTTGCCGGACCATCTCGAAGACCTGCTTCATCTCCGCGCTCTTGCCGATGATGCTGGCGAACTGGCTCCTGCGCTCCAGCTCCTCCTGCATGGCGCGGTTCTGCAGGGCGAGCTCCCGGTTTCCCAGCGCGCGCTTTGCCATGAGGGAAAGGCGGTCCAGGTTCACCGGCTTCGTCAGGAAGTCATAGGCTCCGTCATGCATTGCCTGCACGGCGGACTCTATGGTGCCGTGACCGGTGAGGATGATCACGGGCACGGTGGGGAATTGCGAGGAGATGTTTCGCAGGAGGTCCTCTCCCGACATGTGCGGCATCTTGAGGTCAGTGATCACGAGGTCAATGTCCCCCTTGCTGACCGCGTCCCAGGCTTCCTTTCCATCCGCGGCAAGGACGACGTCGTAGCCGTCCAGCGCCAGCGCTTCCCGCAGCCCCTCGCGGATGTTCTTTTCATCGTCAGCAACGAGGATGGTGAGCTTCATTGCGCCTCTCCCTTGTAGTCGATGAGGATCTTCTCCTTCTGGGGCACCGGCAGGGAGATGGTGACGGTGGTCCCTTCCCCCTCGCGGGAAGTCACCGAGATGTCGCCAAAGTGCTCCTTCACGATCTTGAACACGATGGTCAGCCCGAGCCCGGTGCCGAACGCCTTCGTGGTGAAGTACGGCTCGAAGATCTTGTCCATGATGGACTCGGGAATGCCGATGCCCGTGTCTGAGATCCGCACGAGGGCCTCGTTTCCCGAGCGGCGGGTCTCAATGCGAAGGACCCCTCCGTCAGGCATGGCAGCCACGGCATTCTTGATGAGGTTCAGAAGAGCCTGCTTGATGAACCGCGAGTCGATGCGCAGGATGGGAACGGCCGCGGAGAGGCTGGACTCCACCTTCACCCCGGCCTGGTCAAGCTCCGGGCGGACGAACTCCAGGAGCTCGCCCATGACAGCGTTGATGTCGCCGTCCTCCAGGTGCGTGTCCATGGGTTTCACGGCAAAGAGGAAGTCAACGACAATGCGGTTGAGCCTGTCCACCTCCTCCCCGATCACCGCCAGGTGCTGCGCAATATCCTTCTGGTCGATGCACTCCCTGCCCGCGATCTTTTTCTGGATCAGCTGGAGATGGATCCCCATGGACCCCAGGGGGTTCTTGATCTCGTGAGCCACCCCGGCGGCCAGCGTGGTGAGAGATGCCAGGCTCTCCGCCCGGCGCAGCCTCGCCTCCTTGGAACGCTTCTCCGTCACGTCCTCGATGTGCACCACGTTGCCCTGGACCGTTCCCTCGCTGACCAGGGGCAGGATGCTCACGGAAACGATGCGGGGGGAGCCGTTTCCCAGGGTGAACTCCCGGTCGGAAACCTTCTCCTGGCCGCTCAGCTTCGCGGAAAAGAACTCCGACAGGTCCCTGTCCGCAAGGCTCTCCCACAACGGCCTGTTGGCCAGGTCATCCCCCTCGAAGGGGAAGAGCCTTTCCGCCGCCTTGTTGTGAAGCATGAGTCGATGGTCCCGGTCGGTGACGACAATCCCGTCCGTCATGGAATCCAGCAGCATGCCCAGAAGGTCGTTTTCCTCCGAGACCCTCACGATGAGGGCGCGAATCTGGGCTGTATCCATCTTGCCCAGCCTGTCGAGCGCCTTCTGGATGAACTTCCTCATGAGAGGGCCTCCATCCCGAGGGCAGCTTCCCTCATGCGCAGGTACAGGGCCTCCAGCGCGGTTACCGGGCTCATGTTGTACGTCTCTATCCGCATGAGGCTCTCCCGGATGGCGCTGATCCACTCCTCCAGTGTCTCCAGGGCAACAGTCCCGCCCCGAAGGGGATCCTGGAGCCGCAGCGTCAACTCCTCCAGGAATGATACAACGGCCTCTTTCTGGTTTCTTTCCCGCGCGGAGCGGCGATCCGACGGCAGGAGGTCCGCGAGCTCAGCCAGCACATCGCTGTCCTGGTCCGCCGCGCTCATCACGGCGTCCATGAAACGGCGCGACAGCTGCCCCAGCTTTTCGGGGTTGATCTCCTTCCAGGCCAGGAAGAAAGCGCGGAGGCCCTCGAAATGCCCTGCCTCTTCACGGAAGATCCTCACAAGGACGTCCGACTCCAGGGCGGGGGTCCTCTGCTCGAACTGGTACGGACGGAGGCGGGAGAGAATTGTCGGGATGATGGCCGCTCGCCGCGTGGAAAGGGCAATCAGGTGCACCGCGGCCGGAGGCTCCTCCAGGAGCTTCAGGAGCGCGTTACGGGCGGAATCCTGCATCCGGTCCACGTTCTCGAGGATTGCAACCTTCTTCGAATCTCCGGCGGTGACATGGGCCCAGGAGGAGAGGCGGCGGATCTGGCCGATGGAGATGCTTTCCCCGCGTCCCAGGCTCGCAAGCTGCGCGCTGGCGGCAATGATGTCTTCCAGGAGACCGGACAACTTCTTCTGGGCCGGAAGCTCCTGCCCCGGGCTGAGCTGAAGTAGCATCTCCTCGAATGCCGGCCACTTTTTCCTGCGCCGCCTTCACGCGGGACTCCTCCGCGTCCCACACCACCGTGTCGAACCTGCGCGTGAGCTTGCGCACCGAGCGGAGGAAGAGGTACTGGGACGGCGGCTTTCGATTGCGAAGGAGGGAGTCCGCGCACGCCGCTATCTCCACGTCCCAATAGCGTGACCCCAGCATGACCGTGTAGGGATGGGAAAGTTCCTTCTGGCTTCGGCAGGAGCTGCACTCGCAGGACCATTCCCCCGTTCCCAGCCGGCAGGTGAGCACGCGTGCCGCCTCCAGGGCGGCTGAAAGCTTGCCGCCGTAGGACGGCCCGAAGAACAGCGTGGACCGGGGGAAACTTCCCCGTGCCAGCTCGGCGCGAAGAGTATCAACGGTGCCCTGCTGCCCAATGATGTTCTCGAACATCAGGAGATCCTCACCAGGATCAGGCGGGCAATGTCAGAAGCGGGATTTCCCTTGCTCATGGCATGCGCCCGCGCGCCCATCCGGGACAGCTCTTGCGGATCCCCTATGAGCGAATCAAGAAGAGAAAGGAATGACTCCGGTGTCGCCTCTTCCTCTTTCAGCACCACCGCGGCCCCGGCCCGGAAAAAGACCTGGGCATTGCGAAGCTGGTCTCCCCTGCTTCCCGAAGCGGGGAGCGGGATCAGCACCATCGGCTTGCCAAGAGCGGCCAGCTCTGAGAGCGTGTTCGCGCCGGAACGACAGACAACGAGATCCGCGGCGGCCATGATGTCCGCAAGCTCTTCCCCGATGAACGGCGCGGTGAAGTAGCGGGGGATTCCGGAGGGCGTGAAGTCCTTCTCCCCGGTCTGGTGGGCGATAAAGCACGTCCGTGAGAGCTTCGACACGACAGCGGAAACGAGTGAGTTGATGAAGGAAGACCCGAGGCTGCCGCCGGTGACAAAGACCAGCGGCGTGTGGGGATCACACCCCAGAAAAGCGCGCCCACGCGCGCCGTTTCCCGTTCGCAGGGCGCCGCGCACCGGGTTGCCCGTCACGACTGCCTTTTCGCGGTAGCGCGCAGGGAGAAAGCCGACAGTGTCAGGGAAAGAGACGAATACCTTTTCGCAGAAACGCAGGTTGATCCTGGTGGCCAGACCAGGATCGAAATCCGATTCGTGCGTAAATGACGGGATCCCCAACAGGCGCGCCGCCACCACCGGCGGCACGCTCACGAACCCTCCCTTGGAGAAGAGCAGCGCCGGGCGCTCTCTGCGGAGGATCCTGAGGGAGGCAAAGACACCGGCAAGCACGCGCACAACGTCCGTGACGTTCCGCAGGGAAAGATAGCGCCGGAGCTTTCCCGCGGGGATGCCGCGGAAATCTATCCCCGCCTGCCGCACAAGCCTCCCCTCCACTCCGCCGGCGGAGCCTATCCAGAGGACCCGGCAGCCAAGCTGCTCGGCAACAGCGATGCCCGGGAACACGTGCCCTGCCGTGCCTCCGCCCGTGATGGCCACGACGGGCACCTCACGGGCCGCCACGGTGGAGACCGTGACGTGTGCGGCGGTCCCGACAGCTTTGAAGCTTGCCTGACCTGTGCCCATAGTGTAGTTTGACCTTACCATGAAGCTCGTGCTGCTAGCAATCCAGATGCTCATCTTTCTCTCACCGCTTGGCGCGCAGGACCCCCTGGAGCGCTATTTCCCTGCGGCCTCACTGGACAAGCTGCGCGCCGGGAAGACCCTTTCCGCGAGCGTCCCTGCTGACTGGGGCCTGTCCCTGCTTCCTTCGATTGCCTCCGGGGAATCGATTTCGGCAGATCTCAAGACCCGCCAGCCGAGCATTGGCGTGGAGATCAGCAGCATCATCGCAGGGCTTCCTCGGCAGATGGACACGAGGGAAGGGTGGCTGCTGCTCTACAACAGCCTGCATGCCGTGAGCACCATGAAGGGGATCCCCTACTATTCGTTCTCCCGAGGGACCAACCGCGTCCTGTTCACCGAGTCCTACGTCGTGGACTCAACAAGCAGGAAGGAGCGGGTGGCGGATTCCACCTTCAGCGAGATACCCGTGGAGGATCTTATCTACACGTTCCAGGAGGACGGCACGTTCGGGAAGAACGTCTACGAAGAGAGCTTTTCCTTCCGGGACGATCACCTCCTGGTGAGCATCCGCAACATGACGACTATTTCCTTCCTCTTCCTGCCCCTCATTCAGCCCGGAGACCTGGTGAGCCGGATTGCCCTCATTCCCAACGGCAAGGACGTCGCTTTCTACGGGGTGTCGTATCTATCCACGTCGTTTCCGATGGGTGACCGCCACAGCAGGGAAGAATCGCTGAAGAACCGGCTGACGGCAATGGCGAACTGGCTGAAAGGCCGGCTGGACGGCGGGGCGCAGTAACGGGTCAGGCCGACATGATCCTGTTGCGTCCTGCCTGCTTGGCCCGGTACATCGCCTGGTCAGTCCGCTGGATCCAGGCTTCCTGGCTTTCGCCGGGGCGGTAGCAGGAGACGCCAATGGAGACTGTCACGTGGAAGCCGTCACCGGAGCACGTGAACACGGCCTCCTCCATGTCGCGCCTGAACCTCTCGCTGATCCCCAGGGCCTGCGCTTCCGTGGTGTTTGACAGGATGATGAAGAACTCTTCTCCGCCGTAGCGTCCGGCGTAGTCGTACTTTCGAAGACCCCGGGAAAGACGGGTGCCGATCTCGCTGATGACCCTGTCCCCGCACGGGTGGCCGTAATTGTCATTGATGCCCTTGAAGGAATCCATGTCCATCATCAGCCCTGCCAGCGGCGCCTGGAGCCGAAGGGAGCGCTCCATCTCGATTGCCAGGCGCGTGAAGAGGCTCCGGCGGTTGAGGAGCCCGGAAAGGGCGTCATACGCCGCAATCTGCTCCAGCTCCTTGTTGGCCGTCTCGAGCTCCTCGTTCAGCTTGCGGATCTTGTCGTAGGCATCCTTGAGGCTCTGGTTCTGGTCAAGGACAAGGGATGACAACCTTTCCTCCTCAGCGACGGCTATCCTGTAGAACTCTCTTTCCTTGAGAAGGGTCGCCTGGCTCTGCCACCTGCTCTGCGCCGCCCGGATGCGGGCGCGAAGCTCCCGCTCGTCAATCGGCTTGCGGATGAAATCATCCGGGCCGGACTCGAAGGTGCCCAGCAGGTCCGCCCCGTCCCCCTTGCTGGAAAGCAGGATGAGCTGCAGGGGCTGGCTGCGGTGAAGGCCCCGGATGATCCTGGCAAAAGTGGGCAGGTCATCATGAGGCATCCCCGCGGCCAGCAGCACGACGTGGATCTCCCTTTCAGAAATGGTGCGTATTGCTTCCTCTCCGCTCTCCGCGAGGAAGAGCAGGTACGCATCGTTTCGAAGGGATCGATCGATCTGCGCAAGATCTTCCGCGTCGTCATCCACGATGAGCACGTTCGTGGCAGGCATATGGTGCAGGCAAGGATAGGGAAAAACCGGCTTCTGGTCAACGTTCAGGGCATGGCGAGCAGGCGCAGCGCATCCTGCAGGAGCCCGGTGGCCAGCCCCACAACCAGGCCGAACCACCCCGCGTACCGCAGGAAACGGACGCGCGCGGAAGCAAAGAGCTCACCACCGGACTCTGCCGCAAAGCGCGACGAGGTCGCGCGAAGAAAGCCGTCAATCTTCTCTTTCCTGGCGGGATCTACCCCGAGCAGGCGGCCGACCGGGAGGGAGGCGTTGTCGCGGAGAAAACCCGCCGCGGTTCCGGCAATCTTTTCCGACAGGGAAGCGGCGGTCTCCGGCCGGGACAGCCACGAAAGGAGGCTGTTTGCAAGGGAGTCAGAAAGCTCTGTGTCGCTCAGCCCGGCCCGCTGCCGCAGGAAGGCCCCAACGGTCTGCCCACCCCCGCTCAGGAACGCTTCCAATGAACGGTAGGCGTTCTCCCGCGGCGCCGGCTCGGCAAGCTTCCGCAATTGTCCGTCGACAAGCTCCGCGATCAGCCGCGCGGTCTCCTCGCGTGACCCGGGGCCGCCCCGCCAGTCCCTGATGGCCAGGAGGATGCTGTCCTGCATGGCTCTCTGCTGGGTCGGGTCACGCATGATGCGCTCCAGCGCCTGCAGCGTCTCCTGGACAATGGCCGGCATCTGTTCGTCTATGCGCCTGTCGAACTGCCCCGCGCTCAGGAGCAGCCGCTGCATGACGTTGAGCTTCTCCAATATGCGCGGAAGAAGCTCCCTGCCCCGCGCGGCAATGGTGTCCCGCATCTCAGCTGATTCCAGCCACTCGATGAGCCTCTCCACCACCCCGGGGAGCAGTTTCCCCAGCGGGGCGGAAATGTTCGTCAGTGTTTCGTCAGAAATGAACGGCCCGGCGTGTTCCGCGGTGAGCGCGCTGACCGCCAGGGCAACTGCTTTCCTGTTCTTCTCCGTTGCGAGGCCCGGGAGGACCCGTTGAATAAGGAAGGGTTTCGCGTTGATCCTGGAAAGAAAATCCTGCATCGAAAGAGCACACAGGGAGGTGACGGCCTCAGACACGGCCTGCCTCAGGTCGTGCAGGAAACGGGGCGTCAGGACAAGCCCTCGGATGGCTCCTTCAACTGACGCGCGAATCACCCCGGTCATGGTCCGCGGGGCGTCGGGAAAAAGCTCGGCCAGGGGCTTCTCAAGAAGGCTGGCCGTGAGAAGCGGTACCGAAGATGCAGCGCTTCGCAACAGACCATCGGCGAGACCTCGGGCGGAAAGGCGCGCCGCAAGTCTCCCCGCTGCAAGACCAATCAGCCCCCCGGCGAGCGGAGGAGCCGCCCAGGAAAGGGCAGCAAGGACGGTCCCGGCGGTCATTTCAAAGAGGCGGCAAACGCGTCGGCTTTGGCCCGGCTATCGAATATGCTGATGTACGAGCCAAAGACCCAGCCCTTGAGCCCCTCGTAGTTCACGCGGTACCAGAAGGACGTGTCGTTCTCCACCGTGTCCTGCTTGTCCGACTTGCTGATGACCTCCACTACGGAGCCCATGCGGATGTGGGCAAGGACGGTGGCCTGGCCGGTGGCCTGGTCACGCACCCTGAGCAGCGGAGACTTCACCACCGCCCACGTCGAGCGGATGCTCAGAACAGGAGTGGGAGGGAGGCTGACGCGCTCCGCGCCCGAAGACCGGCCGCACGAGGCAGCGGCCAGCGCCGCCGCGCACAGCGCAGCGATCCGCATGAGCTCCCCGAAGCGCACCCTGTTCCGCATTGGTTTTTCGGGCGCCTGAGACCTATATTCTGCTGAGGATGGGAGGCCGTTCCCTTTCACGAGGAGCAGTATTCATCATTTTTCTGGCATGGACAACTGGGATTGCTTCGGCCTTCTCCATCGGTTTGACGGGAGATGCCGCCTTCCAGGTGGTCAGCGGCCAGGGTTTCGGCCCCAAGGAGCAGGGCGGTGGGGGCGCTGAGGTGTCCTTGTCATTCCCCATACTCAGGTGGCTCAGCGTCGGGACGTTCTTCGGTCTCTCCGAGACGTTGCCGTCGGACACCACGGGCGGGTTCGTCTACCGCGGGTACGGCACCGGCGCGCTGGGCGCGTGCGTGGAGGCGCACGGCTCGATTGGACAGTGGCGTAACGCCGGTACCCTCGATGCCGGAGGCAGACTGGGCGTGGCCGCGGACTGGTCCGCGTACCAGTACACCAGCCTGTTTTTCTTCTACCCGGAAACGCTGGTGGAAGGCTTTCTGGGCTTCCGCTTCGCCGGGCTTCCTTCGCTGCAGCTTCGGCTTGCCCTGCCGTTCAGGGTTCAGCTCCGGCGGGATCTGGATTACTCCGTGTCCGCGGCAATCGGGCTCGGCGCGGTCTACACATTCGGCGGTGCCTGAATGAGACGATTCTTCCCCGCAATTGCTTCCCTGGGCGCCGCGCTGGGCGCTTCCCTGGGCGCCGCGCTGCTCACCTCCTGCTCGCTCACGCTATGGAACTATTCGAACATCGCCCCGAAGCACTACGCCCTCGTGTACGGGGTGGCAATGTACGAGTCCACGGCGTCGGTCGGGGTGCCTCCCAATCTCAACTTCCCGGGCTCTGACGCGCAATCCGTGGCAGCAATGCTGACGGCGGAGGGCTACCTGGTAAAGAGCAGATGGGTGGACGCGGCCGGCAACGAGTGGGTGGACGGTGTAGAAGGGCCGAATATCGCAACCAATATGACGAATGCTCCGACAAGAGCGAACCTGATTGCGGACCTGGCCGCGCTGGGAAGTCAGGTCGGATCAAACGACCTCTTCGTCTTCTACTTCTCCGGCCATGGGATGCAGGTGACAGGCACGCCGCCAGTTGAATACATCGTGCCCGAGGGTGGCGTCAGCGGCGGATATGGGATACCTGCGAACTCTGTCTCGGACACAGAGCTCGGGTCTTTCCTCGGGCCGATCTCCACGAAGCGAAAAGTCGTCATTCTCGACTCCTGCAACTCGGGAGGATTCATCGGAAGCAGCCTCGAAGCAGATTCCATTCCGGCTGCTTCCCTCGGCAACTCGGGAGGCATTTCGGTCCAGGCTCTCGCGCAGGCCCTCGACAACTACCTCAGCTTCAGCGCATCCTCCGGCGGGCTCTCCCCCTATGGTGGCGCCATGGTCCTTTCGGCGGCCGGGAGGGACGAGTCGTGCTATGAAGACGCGCCGGGAGGCCCATTCCTGCACGGCATCGTGACCTACTACCTGTTGCAGGCGCCATGGTCCGCGGACTTCAATCATGACGGCCACGTGACAGTCGGTGAAGCCTTCTCCCTGGTCAAGGCGGCAATCGATCAGGACTGGAATGGAAACGCCGGCGTCCAGGCCGCCGGTGAAACATTTCGAGCCACGGATCTCCGGCGGCCCGATAGACTTCGTCCTTTGGTAGACTCGGTTGCAAGCTCAGGTGGGCGACATTTCCTTGACTTTCCTGATCTCGTCCCGGACGACGGCGGCCCGCTCGAACTCGAGGTTCTTGGCGAGCTCGAACATCTCCTCCTCCAGCGCCCGGATGAGGGCCTTTTTCTCCTTCGGCACGAGCACGTTGTAGCTGCGGCTGAGCACGTCGATGGTGAGCTCTTCCGTCCGCCGCTTCTCTTCCCGCTTGCGCACGAGGATGTCCTGGATGGACTTGGAGATGGTCTTCGGGGTGATCCCGTTTTCCGTGTTGTAGCGCTCCTGGATGACGCGCCGGCGCCGGGTCTCGTCTATGGCGAGCCGCATCGCGTCCGAGGTTCTGTCCGCATACATGATCACGCGGCCGTTGACGTTGCGCGCCGCGCGGCCGATTGTCTGAATCAGCGAGGTCGCGGACCTCAGGAAGCCGATCTTGTCCGCGTCCAGGATTGCAATCAGGGAAACCTCCGGCAGGTCCAGGCCCTCCCGAAGGAGGTTGATCCCCACCAGGACGTCGAATGTTCCGGCGCGCAGGTCCCGGAGAATCTCCACGCGCTCGATGGTCTCGATCTCTGAGTGAAGGTAGCGGACTTTCAGGCCCAGCTCGCTCAGGTAGTCGGTGAGGTCCTCAGCCATCCGCTTGGTGAGCGTGGTCACGAGGGTCCGTTCTCCCTGCGCCACCTGGGACTTGATCTGCGCGTAAAGGTCCTCCATCTGCCCTTCCGTCGGCCGCACCTCCACCGTCGGGTCAAGCAGCCCGGTGGGACGGATGACCTGCTCAGCGGTCTGCCGCGCCTTGGCGGCTTCCTCCTCCCCCGGAGTGGCGGAGACATAGATGACCTTGTCCAGCATGGTCTCGAACTCGTTGTAGTGCAGGGGCCTGTTGTCCAGCGCGGAGGGGAGCCGAAACCCGTATTTCACGAGGGAAAGCTTGCGGGCCCGGTCTCCCTCGAACATGCCCCGAACCTGGGGAAGCGTCACGTGGGACTCATCGATGAAGGCCAGGAACTTCTGGGGGAAGAAGTCCAGGAGAACGGCAGGCCTCTCCCCTTCCTTCCTTCCGCTCAAGTGCCGCGAATAGTTCTCGATCCCCGAGCAGTACCCCATCTGCTCCAGCATCTCCAGGTCGTATTCCGTGCGCGTCTTGATGCGCTCCGCCTCCAGGAGCTTGCCCTCCTCCGAGAACTGGCGTAACCTGGCCGCAAGCTCGTCCCGGATGAGCCCCAGCGCGTTTCTGCAGGCGCTCCTGCGGCATCACGAAGTACTTGGCGGGATAGACCGTGACGAACTCCAGGTCCTCAACGGTCGCGCCGGAGAGAGGGTCTATCCGCCTGATCCGCTCGATCTCGTCTCCGAAGAACTCAACACGCACCGCCTCTCTCGAGTACGAAGGGAATATCTCCAGCACGTCGCCCCGGACGCGGAAGCGCGACCTCTCGAACACGGCGTCGTTTCTCTCGTACTGAAGCGATACAAGACGATGCATGAGGTCCCGCATGTCCTCCGTTTCGCCCTTCTTCAGCTCGATGCGCATCTCCCGGTAGTCCTCCGGGTTCCCCAGGCCGTAGATGCAGGACACCGTGGCGACAACAATGACGTCCCGCCGCTCCATCAGAGACGTGGTGGCGGACAGCCGCATCCGCTCGATCTCCTGGTTGATGGAGGCGTCCTTCTCGATGTACAGGTCCTTGCCCGGCACGTATGCTTCGGGCTGGTAGTAGTCGTAATAGGAGACGAAATACTCAACGGCGTTGCCGGGAAAGAAGTCCGTGAACTCCCGATACAACTGGGCGGCGAGCGTCTTGTTGTGGGAAAGCACGAGAGTTGGAAGCTGCGCTTCCTCGATGATCTTCGCCATGGTGTACGTCTTGCCTGAACCGGTGACCCCCTTGAGGGTCTGGAACCTGTGGCCGGCCGAAAGCCCCTGCGCAAGCCTCGTGATTGCAGCGCCCTGGTCTCCCGCGGGCTCAAACGGAGATTCGACGTGAAGCCTGGGCATGCACTGACTCGCTACTGTCCGGGCGCCGGAGCCTGCACAAGCTTGACGCGGAGCGTTCTTTCCTGCCCGCTGCGGATCACCTTTACTTCAACGGTCTCTCCCGGCTTCGTGCTTTCCAGAGCGTTCAGGTAGTCGGAGTACGTCGCAACGGGGATTCCGTTGAGGGCGGTGATGATGTCACCGCCGGGGTAGAAGGTGGCCCTTCCACCGCTCACGCCGCGGCTCGTGTCCCCGCCGCGCAGTCCCGACTGCCTGGCCGTGGGCCCGACGGTATTCACGAGAATCCCCTTGTCCACGGGCAGGCGGAAGTAATTGACCAGGGCAGGGAAAAGCTGGACCGGGTCGATGTCGATCCACCCGCGTCTCACGGCGCCGTAGCGGATCAGCTCCTCCGCGACCCGGCGCGCGGTGTTCACGGGGATGGCAAAGCCGATCCCCGCCGAGGCGCCGGAGGGCGACTTGATTGCGGAGTTGATGCCGACGAGCTCCCCGCGAGAGTTCAGCAGAGGTCCTCCCGAATTGCCCGGATTGATTGCCGCATCTGTCTGGATTGTCTCACGGATCAGGTACCCGTCCTCTGTCTGCAGGGGCCGCGCAAGGCCGGAGACGACTCCCCTGGTCAGGGTCCGGTCCAGACCAAAAGGGTTCCCGATGGCCAGCACTTTCTGGCCGACGCGCAGCGTGGCGGAATTACCGAAGGGCACCGTGGTGAGGGTCTTGCCGTGAGGATCGAACTGGACCACGGCAAGGTCGTTCTCCGGGTCAGATCCCGGCGATCTTCCCCACCACCTCGGTCCCGTCAGCCAGGGTTATGCTGATCTTGTCCGCCCCTTTGATGACATGGTAGTTGGTGAGCACATGGCCTTGCTGGTCGATGATCACTCCCGAGCCCGTTCCCTCCTGGGGAACCGCCTCGTAGAACCAGGTGTACTGCATGGTCACGGTGGTGATGTAGACAACCGCTTTGTTGGTCCTGTCGTAGATTTCAATGTTGTTGGTCTCATCCTCCAGGAGGCCGCCAGAACGGGAGGAAGAGCTGGAGAATTGCACCGGCGTGACCGGCAAAGGAGCGGCCGGGGGTCCGAGAGGCATGGTCGGATCCGGGCACCAGGAAGGATGACGAACGCGGTGAAGAAGCCGCCAATCACCAACGCGAACAGGGCCGTCACGGCGCAGATGACCGCTACCTGTCTCCTGCCATACAGCTTCATTTCTCTCCCCTCTCAGCCTCATAATACCAGAATCAGTGTTGGGCAGGCAACGAGCTGAGGGACAGAGGCCGCGGCTCAGGCGGCAACGAGCGGAGGGACAGAGGCCGCAGGTCAGGCAGACAAGCGGGTCCAGAAGTAGTCACTGTCCCCGTAGCGCCTGTGGCGTACGGCTTCCGTGAGATGGCACTCCTGGATGTCCGGCTCGACCATCCATGTCCGCAATGGTGCGCGCCATCCGAAGCACCGAGTGGAAGGCCCGCGATGAAATGGCGTGCGCCTCCGCCGCCTTTGTCAGCGCTGCGGCGCATTTCCCTTCCAGAGGGCAGAACCTGTCTATCATGCCCGGGAGGTATGCGCGCATTGCGGGAAAAGGGGAGCCCCTGGTAGCGTTCCCTCTGGATCCTGATTGCCCGGGCCACGGTGTCCTGTGAGCGCTTCGCTGCATCAGGGCTGGGAGGCTCGCACATTTCGGCAGGCCGAACGGGAGAGAGCGGGACGCGCATGTCGATTCGATCCAGGAGCGCTCCGCCGACCCGTCTCCAGTATCTCTGGATCTCCACTTCAGTGCAGCGGCAGACGTGATTGTCCCGGCCCATGTTGCCGCACGGGCACGGGTTGAACGCCAGGACGAGCTGACAGCTCGCCGGGTAGCGAACAGTGGAACCGGCACGCGCAATGCAGACCCATCCATCTTCAATCGGCTCCCGCAGGCTCTGCAGGAGGCTCATCCCGAACTCCGGCGCTTCGTCCAGAAACAGGACGCCGTGGTGGGCCAGCGAGACCTCCCCTGGGCGAAGGAGCCTTCCGCCTCCGATGATTCCTTCATTGGACGCGGTGTGGTGGGGCATGCGGAAGGGTGGGCGCGTGATCAACCCCTCCCCCGGAGGAAGCACTCCCGCAACGGAATGGATGCGGGTCACGACAAGGGCCTCCTCACGCGTGAGCCGCGGCAAAAGCCATGGCAGCAGGCGGGCGGACATTGTCTTTCCACTTCCCGGGGGGCCGAACAGGAGCAGGTGATGCCTGCCTGCCGCTGCGATCTCGAGAGCGCGCTTGAGATTGTCATGCCCCCTGATGTCCGCCAGGCTTCCCGCCAGGACTCTTTCCTCACGTGATTCCGAAGCCTCTCCCGGCAGGCGGAAAGAGTCCGCGGTGGACTCATCCGGAGCGCCTGCCGCGTCAAACGCAATGGCGGCCTCCCTGAGAGAATTGATCCCTCTGACGCGCCCCTTGCCGAGGACGCGCGCTTCCTGGAGGTTTTCCCGGGGCACGAGAAAGCTCGTGAATCCAGCTTCCAGCCCCGTACCGACGGCCGAAAGCACTCCGTTCACGGGGCGTACGCCCCCGCCAAGCTTGAGCTCCCCGAGCACCATGGTTCCAGCCATGCGGTCCTGCCCCATCTGGCCGGACGCCGCCAGGATGCCCAGGGCAATGGGAAGATCGAAGGAAGCCCCTTCTTTCCTTACGCCGGCCGGAGCAAGGGAGATGAGAATCCGATCAGCCGGGAACGTGAATCCGCTGTTGCGGATTGCAACCCGTACCCTCTCCTTTGACTCCCGCACGGCCCCGTCCGGCAGGCCGACGATGTCTATCCCCGGCAACCCTCTGCGTATGTCCACCTCCACCAGCACCAGTTCCCCTTCCAGCCCGATGGGGGCATGGCTGGAGACGACCGCGAGCATGGCACCTCCCGTCTCTTCTCGACAATCAGATCAACGGGGTGTTGTGTGTTGGTGATTGCGGGGGGGCGCCCTAACGGCGGCCCAGCTCCATGGACAGCTCCACCAGGTGATGGCATCTCTCATTCATCTGGTTGCCGGCGTGTCCTTCGACCCATGACCACGTGATGGGACGGCCCCTCGCAAGCTCCCACAGGGCCGACCAGAGGTCGATGTTCTTCACGGGCTTGTTGGCGCTGGTGCGCCATGAGTTTCGCTCCCAGGCGTGGATCCACTCAGTGATGCCTTTCTGCACGTACTGGGAATCCGTGGTGAGGGTCGTCAGCAGCGACTTCCATTCCGAATGAGCAGCAAGCTCCCGAAGGGCCTCGCGAACGGCCGTGAGCTCCATCCTGTTGTTCGTGGTCTGCGGATCGAACCCTGATCTTTCGATGGTCTGATCTCCCGCCTTCAGAACGAAGGCCCACCCTCCGGGACCGGGGTTGCCCTGGCAGCCGCCGTCCGTCCAGATTTCTATTGCCGGGCTCAATCGTTTCCCTGCCTGCGGGCAACGAGCGGGCGGGGGGGAATCAAGCGAAAGATCTTCTTGCCCTCATACGTGCCGACGGGTACGCACAGGGCCTTGAGCTTCTGCGGGACGAGGTCCATGGCCTTCGCGGAGATGAAGAACTGCGCGGGGCGGGTGTACTTCTTTCCGAGGTGGAACACCGAGTTCAGGCTGTCGGAAATGATCTCTCCCGTATCTCGGACACGGTACACGGTGGTCCCCGTGGACAGCGCAAGATGGAAGGAAATATGCCCGGGAAGGGGGGATTCCTCCACGTCGTAGAAGACCCGTGAGAGGAGAAGGCGCAGGCCGCATACGGGAGCGGAGCTGGCGCCGTTCTTCAGCGGGAAAAGCACAAGCCCGCCGAATTGAGACCACATCCACGTCCGGCCGCCGTGCTGGGAAGCCATCCTCTCCACGAAGGAACGGAAAGTCTCCATGGCGCCCGTGAGATTGTCCGGTTCATGCCGCTTCTTGAGCTCCTCCGAGCTGTCCACTTCGATGTAGAGGATGGCGAACGGATACTCCCTCCCGGGCACTATCCGCTGCCACCCGTCCGCGGATGCCTCCGGGCCCGTTGGCCCTGGAGGTTCGGATGAAGCGGTCTCATCGACGTCCTGCTCCGCGGCATCTCCGTCCGCGTAGGTGAGAACCTGCGAGATCCGCTTCGCATTCAGCCGGCCCCCGGCCATCTTCCTGCCCAGGTAGTCCACCGCGCCGGCGTGGAAAAGCGAGGCGACATCAGCCACCGTGCCCGCCGGATCCACCACCCCGAAAAGAAGTCCGGGATTTTCCGGGATGCAATGCAAGGATCTCCTGCCGCTCTGCCGGACCCAGCCCTGCCAGCTCCAGGTAGACGAGCGTGCCGCTCTGCAGAGTGGCTATCATTGCGGGGAGGTCCCTGATGGGATACGTCTCGACGGAAAGACCCTTGGTGACTCTCCCTTTTGCCGCTTTTTTCCTGCGGTTTTTCCCGAACAGCAGGATCCTCATTTCCGCGGCCACTCCAGGGAATAGCGGTAGATGCTGCTGTTGTCCGGGCCGCTCACAGGAACGAACAGAGGTGCCAGCTTGCTGCCGAGGTCCGTGAACACACCGGGGGAGACCGTGAGGCTGTCAGGCTTCGTATAGCGCGACTCCAGCAGCTCGACCCTGCGGATGGTGTCCCCCTCAGACTCCTTGGCGGAGGCCAGGAACTTGCACGGACCCGCGTGGACCGCGAGTCGGGCGCTCACGGGCTCCGGCAAAGCGCTCCCCAGCAGGTTGAAGAGGAAGAGCTCGTGGACGATTTCCATGCCGCAGAGGGTTGCCTGGATGGTCTTGTCAATGAAGTAGAAGGCGGCAAGTGCCCCATCCCCCTCCCAGGTCCATATCCTGCCGTCCCGTTTTTCCACGAGCCGGGTGACGAGGTCCCGCACAGCCGTGTACGTGGAGTCGATGAGGCTTCGCGGATACCGGCGGACGAGGTCGGAGTTGCCCACGATGTCTATGCGAAGAAGGGCGAGCTCGTATGAACGTCCCTCCCGCAGGGTGCCCCACCCCATGGTCCGCGTGCGGCCGCCCCGCGCCTGCTCGACAAAGACCCCCTTCTCGGTGCTGTAGGCAAAGCCCTGCCCCTGGATCTCCGCGATGATCCGTGACAGGAGCGGAATTCTGACCTCCCTCCCCATGTCCCCGTGCTGGTCGACTTCCAGGAGAGACTCGATGAGCTTCAGGAAGTAGTTCTCTTTGATGAAGTCCCGAAGGATTTGCTTCGCTGCGTCGACGCGCGGGATTTGAATGCTCTCGGGAAACCCTGAGCGCGCATAGATGTCGTAGTCCGGAATCACCTTGCGGGCCACTTTCTCCATGAGATCCACTGTCATTGACTGGGAGAGCGCCTGGACAAAGAGGGTCGCCAGGCGGGTCTGGATCTTCACGGCGCCAGACCCGCCCGGTCGAAGGCAGCGCGCTGACGAGTCGGCCGGCCCCTGCGGTCGACAAGCGCTGGATGACGGGCAGGGTCGTTCAACAGCACAGCGTCCAGCGCACCCATGCAGATAATTCTATGTATCAGCCTTGCTCGGGTCAAGGCGCGGGCGCCGGGAACCTTTGCGGTTGACAGCTCAAATGACGACTGCTATAGTCCCGTTCGTCGTTTTCAGTCATGGCGGCGTAGCTCAGATGGTAGAGCATGCGGCTCATATCCGCAGTGTCAAGGGTTCGAGTCCCCTCGCCGCTAAGAGGCCCGCCCCGCGGCGAGGCCTTTCTTTTTCCCAGAGGTCAGCGAACAGAGTACCTCTCATGCGTGGCAAGATGCATCCGGAGCTTCTCCAGGTCTTCCACCTTGCCTTTCACGATCACGCAGGGGAGCTGACGCGAATGGACGTCAGTGAGCTCTATCGCGCGCGGTACTTTGACGGCAGCCAGCGCCTTGTTCAGATCGCTGCGGATGCTCAGGAGATCCGACCCGTAGCACAGGAAATAGAATCCCTTTGCGTCTCGACCCATCGCCGAGAATTGTCTTGGCTGGTTCACTGGCTTCATTTTCCACCGTTTTGCATAAAGTTCGCCTGCCAGGAGCCGCCCTCGCATGGCAATTGCCACGGCTACGCTGAGGAGGGCTGCGTGCATCTATGCGTAGATGTCATAATACCACACGTGGTGCATATTTCAAGCCGGGCGGAAGGAGAGAGAGACCTGCGGTGAAGATTGTCAGTTGTGCCATCGCGCTGCTTGGCCTGGTGGTGTTTCTCACCTTCGCAACGTATCCCGTGGACACGGCCGTGGCGACCCTGCTCAAGAGGATTCGCGCCAGGATCAGGAGATGACTCTCATTCACTGAGAGCGCAGACGCACTGTGAAGACGGTGCCGGACCCCGGCCTGCTCTCGAACTCTATGGTGCCTCCATGCTCATCGAGGATGTTGCGGCAAATGGAAAGGCCGAGCCCCGTGTTCGTTCGGCTGAGCTTTGTCGTGAAGAAAGGGTCGAAAACCCGGACACCCAGGTCTTCGGGGATCCCGCACCCGTCGTCCCTGAGGCGAACCTCCACCCAGCCGTCCGACACCTGACGCGCTTCAATCCCGATCCTGCCTCCGCTCAGCACCGCATCCACCGCGTTTGAGGCCAGGTTCAGCACCACCTGGGTGAGCCTGTTCGCGTCCCCCAGGACCGCGAGCGGCCCCGGGGGAAGGTCCAGGTCCACGGAGGCGGCCTTCTCCCGAAAGGCATGCTGCAGAAGAATGACCGCGTTCTCGATGACCTCCCGTACGTCAACCACGCTCTTCGGCGCGCCGGCGACCCGAGAGAAGGAAAGGAGACTCGTAACGATCTCCGAGATGCGCGAAATTTCGCGTTCAATACGCGTCAGCCGCTCCTCGATCTCAGGGTCCGCGACGCGTCCGCGAATGACCTCCAGGTAGTTCTGAATGGCAAACAGGGGGTTGTTCATCTCATGGGCCACGCCAACCGCCAGCTGGGCAACGGTGGATACCTTGGCGTTCTCCACCACGAAATCGTCCATATACCTGGCCAATGAGACATCCTCAATGACAAGGAGCGACCCGGCCCCGTCCAGTGACCGCACAGGAGCAGCGGCTATGGAAACGGTCTTGCCGGTGCGCAGCTTCAGCTCGGGCAGCCGCACCGGTTCACCGCTTGTGAAACTTCCGGCAACCTCTTCCCCCTTCTCCACCAGGGTCGAGAGGATCTCCGGGAAAGGTCGACCCACCTCGCCGCCGTCGAGGCTGCACAGCTCGTGGGCCGCAAGGTTGTAGAGCTGGATCCCATCCCGTTCGTCCAGAAGCACCACCCCCACGGGAAAGATCTGGATCACGTTCTGCAGGTCACGCTTGAGCCGCTGCAGGGGAGTATCGCTTCGAACCGTCTGCAGCTCGTCGAGGCTGAACGAATAGGTCAGCTCATGGAGACGAAACCTGTCCAGGCCCTTGGTCTCCATGGTGAGCCGACGGTGGCCGGCCCGCAGCACCGTGACCCTGTCGCGACAGCCGGAGAATCTCATCCATGTCGTGGCTGATGTAGATGATGCCGCAGCCCGCCTCCCGCAGGTCCAGGACTGTTCGATAGACGACCTTCATCTCGACCGGAGTGAGCTTGTTGGAAAGCTCATCCAGGATGAGCACCTTCGGACTGCGGGCAAGCGCGCGGGCAAGCTCCACCATGTGCTGGTGGGCCGGCTTCAACTTGGACAGGGGAACCCGCAGATCGAAGCGGCATTCCAGGGACAGGAGTATCTGAGAGGCCTGGCTTTCCATGGCGCGATGATCCAGGCGCCGAAGTCCACGGCGGATCATGCGGCCCGTGAAGATGTTCTCCACCGCATTCAGATGAGGAATGATGGACAGGTCCTGGTAGACGATCCCGATCCCCTGCTCCAGCGAGCTCCTGGGTGTGAAGGTGTCCACCCTTCGGCCCTCGAAGAATATCGACCCGTCGCTTACCGTGGCGGCGCCGCTCAGCACCTTGACCAGCGTGGATTTGCCCGCCCGATGTTCCCCGACCAGGGAGTGAATCTCCCCCGCGTACAGGTCGAAATCCACTCCGTCCAGGGCGGTCACGGTCCCGTAGGCCACATGGATATTGCGGAGCTCCAGGAGCTTGCCCTGGTCAGCCATCCCCCGCTCCCATACCGAGCTTTTTCATGCGGTTGTAGAGTGTCTTGCGGTCGATGTGGAGAATCCGGGCCGCTTCGCTCTTGGAGCCTCCCGCCCGGGTAATGGCTTCTTCGATGATCTGGCGCGCGGACGCGGCGAAGCGGTCAGACAGCTCAACGCCGGACCCTCCGTCGGCTCCGCGGTACTGCGGAGAGAGGTGAGACATCTGAATGGCGCCTCCCT
Source organism: uncultured Spirochaetota bacterium (assembly GCA_963745235.1). GTDB lineage: Bacteria > Spirochaetota > Spirochaetia > SZUA-6 > Fen-1364 > Fen-1364. The sequence goes on from CAVUXE010000075.1 coordinate 71,479, forward strand.
CGCAGAAGATGACCGCCCGCTCGATGAGGTTCCGCAGCTCCCTCACGTTCCCCGGCCATCGGTGAGCCAGGAGCGTGGCGACGACCTCCCGGGAAAGCGAGAGGCCGGTCCGCCCGTATGCGCGCCCGTACTGGTTGAGGAAGTGCTCGGCAAGCGGGAGGATGTCACCGGGACGATCCCGCAGGGCGGGAATGCGGACCTCGACGACGGCAAGGCGGTAGTAGAGCTCGTCCCGGAACCTCCCGCCGCGAATGGCCGCCTCGATGTCACGGTTGGTTGCCGCAACGACCCGGCAGTCGCTGTGGATGATGTCGACGCCGCCAAGCCGCGTGAAGCTTTTTTCCTGGAGGACGCGGAGCATCTTTGCCTGCGTGGAGAGGCTCATCTCCCCGATCTCATCCAGGAAGATCGTCCCGCCGTCAGCCACCTCCAGCAGCCCCGGCTTTCTCTCCCGCGCGTCGGTGAACGCCCCCCGCTCGTGGCCGAACATCTCGCTCTCCAGCAGAGTGTCCGGCATTGCGGCGCAATTGACCTCCACAAAGGAGCGGGTCCGCCGGCCGCTTGCCCTGTGGACCATCCGGGCGGCCAGCTCCTTGCCGGTTCCGGTCTCCCCGCGGATGAGGATGTGAGCGTCTGTCGGGGCAGCGCGCTCCAGGAGCGTGAGGGCCTCGCGCATGAGCGCGTCAACCGTCACGATGCCCTCGTCCTCGGGCATGTCCGCGCGCGGAGGTTTCTCCGCAAGAATGCGCTGGATCTGGGACAACAAGGCGGAGGACTTGATGGGCTTCGTAAAGACGTCCGCTGCTCCGTACTTCATGGCTGCGACGGCGGTGTCCACCGTCGCGAAGCCCGTGATGATCACCACCGGCAGATCCGGGAGCCGTGACTTGATGGACTGGAGGAGCTCGATGCCTCCTATGCCGGGCATGCGAAGATCCACGAGGGCGAGCGCCGTGGTCTTCGGGTTGATGGTGGACAGCGCGCTGACAGGATCCGTCACCACGACGACGTCATACCCTTTGCCCAGGAGCAGGTCCGAGAGAGAGTCGCACACGGCCGGGTCGTCATCGACAATGAGTATCTGGTGTCTCACCTGTCCAGTATAAACCATAGGTTTCGCTTCCGCAGGGATGGGGAGAAGTCTCCCCAGGTGGGGCGGCCGAGGGGGAAAATGCGCCTCAGCGCGCGCAGCCGGCGCGCCGCGGATTCGAGCGGGGAGATCCTCCGCCACGCTGCAATTCCTTGCCGAGAAAGCAGATTTCGTGGACCGCTCCATGACTGTGAACCGTCGCGAGCTTGGCACAGTCCGTGCTTCTTGTATGCGATTGCCCATGATACAATTGTCCGTCTCCCCGCAGCGAACCTTGAAAAACAGCCGAAAGGATGGCAATCGTGGATAACATTCCCAGGGGCGCTCAGCCCGTCCCGGTCAACCCCGTGACGGCAGCCGCGCGTCGAGCGCTCGCCAATCGGGAGGTGGGAGTCTTTCTTGCCTTCCTGTTCCTCGTCATCGTGATGAGCTTTGCCAGCCAGTATTTCCTGAAGCCGCTGAACATCTTCAACGTCCTTCGCGGCATGTCGACCATCTCCATCATGTGCGTCGGGGTCACCATGGTCATCATCACGGGCGGGATAGACCTCTCTGTCGGGTCCCTTCTCGCCGTGACCGGGATGTTCACGGCTCGCCTGATGTACTCCGGGTTGTATCCGTGGCTCTGTGTCGCTCTTGGTTTCGCCCTCGGGCTCGGCCTCGGAATGCTCAACGGCTTCATCATCACGAAGGTGCGGGTGAACGCTTTCATCACCACCCTCGGCATGATGAGCATTGGCCGCGGCCTCACCTACCTCATAGCCACCGGCGTGCAGGGCACGGTTGCTTCCAACATCCCCATGCGGGACCCCGCGGTGAACTTCATCGGGGACGGCTACCTTGGCGCGGTCCCCTTCCCGATCATCGAGATGCTGGTCCTGGTCGGTGTATTCACTTGGTTTCTCCGCAACACTGTTCTCGGCAGACAGATCTACGCCGTGGGTTCCAACGAGGAAGCGGCCCGGCTCTCGGGGGTGAACGTGAACCGCGTGAAGCTCTTCACGTACACGGCAACAGGCGTTCTGTGCGCGCTGGCCGGCATCATGAGCGGCGGGCTCCTTGCCACCGCCGCGACGAACGCGGGAGAAGGCAACGAGCTGGACGTGATTGCAGCGGTTGTCATTGGCGGGGCGAGCCTCTCCGGTGGAGTCGGCACGATCATCGGGGCCATATTCGGCGCGGCCATCATGGCGATCCTGCGCAACGCCTTTGTTCTGCTCCATTTGCCGGCATTCCTGCAGACGGTGTCCATCGGGGTCGTGATCATTCTGGCCGTGGCCTCGGACAACCTGCGGCGGCGTCCCGGCCAGCTCTAGCGCGGTACCCCGCCTAGCGCGGTCGTATGGGCTTCAGGGCCGGACGTTGTCCGGCTTCGAGAAAAGTTTCGTGAGAAGGAGACAGAGCATGAGCATGACGCGAAAGGCCGTGATCCTCGTCTGCGCGCTGACCCTTGTCGGGCTGGCTGCGTGGGCGGGAGGGGCCCCGGAGAAAAAGCAATTGCCGCCGGGACCTGCTTTCGACAGCGCGACAACGGCAACCGATGAAGGGACCGTGAAGCCTGTGGCGCAGAAGTCCCCCAAGCCCATCAAGATTGCCGTCCTGGGTCTGGAGAACAACCCGTTCTGGATCCCCGTGAAAGAGGGGACCATGAAGGCGGCTGAGGAGCTGGCGCCCCTGAACTGCAAGGTTGACTGGATCAACGCGGGAGCGCAGCACACCACGGATGTTTTCAGCAAGGCGGTGGAGGCGGCAATGGCGGAAGGCTATGACGCCATCGCCACGGTGGCTGGAGATTCCGGCCTGGTTCCGTACATCAACAAGGCAGTAGACGCCGGCATCCCCGTCGGCACTTTCAACTCTGAGACGGCCACGGCCAACAAGAGGCTCTTCTTCGTCGGAGCGGACCTCTACCAGCAGGGGCTCACCGCTGGCAAGAACATGGTCCAGGTCCTCGGCGGCAAGGGAAAAGTGGCGGTCATCACCGGCTTCTTCTCCGTGGAGGCGCACGAGCTTCGCCGCAAGGGCTTCGAAGATGAGGTGGCCAAGGAGGCCCCGGGAATCACCATCGTGGGCCGCGTGGAGAACAAGGACAAGGCGGACACGGCGTACAGCCAGGCGCAGGACTTCATGACAGCGAACCCCGACCTCAACGCGATCTACGTGACGGCGGGAGGCCCCTTCGGGGCGGCCAAGGCTGTCCAGGACGCGGGCAAGGCCGGCCAGGTCAAGATCATCTGCTATGACTTCGTCGATGAGACAATGCAGTTCGTCAAGTCCGGCGTGATCACCGGGACCCTCGGACAGGATCCGTTTGCCCAGGGCCATGATCCGGCTATCCGCCTGTACAACTACCTCGTCGGCGGGGTCATCCCCCCGGCGGGCAGGCTTCTCACTCGCGCAGACTTCGTCACCAAGGACAACATTTCCCAGTTCTACAAGCAGTAAGGAACACATCCCGGAGGGCCGTCGGCGGATGCCGTCGGCCCCTCCCCGGGATTGCAACGGGGGACGCATGCAATCCAACGCAGACATGCCCATGCTGACCGTTCGGGACCTGGCCAGGAGCTTTGGTGGCCTGAAGGCCCTTGCCGGCGTCTCCCTGGAGGTGCGGCGGGGAGAAGTCCACGCAGTGGTCGGAGAAAACGGGGCCGGAAAATCCACCCTGATGAAAATCCTCGGAGGCATCATCCCCCGGGACGCGGGCCGCACGGAGCTCGAGGGGAAGGAAGTTTCCTTCGACTCCCCGCATGAGGCCATCTCTGCCGGAATTGCAGTGATCCACCAGGAGCTTTCCGTGCTGCCCACCATGAGCGTCATGGAAAATCTCTACATGGGCCGCATGCCAACCCGAAGCGGCAGGATCCGCTGGAAAGATATGGAGGAGCGCAGCCGCACCGCCCTTGCCGAAGTCGGCCTGGACATCGACCCCCGCACCCTCATGAGCAACCTGTCAATCTCGCACCGCCAGCTCGTCGAGATCGCCAAGGCCCTGTCCATCAATGCCCGGCTCATCATCATGGATGAGCCGAACTCCTCCCTGAGTGAGACGGAAACGGAGCGGCTCTTTGCCGTCATCGACTCCCTCAAGAGCCGCGGCGTTTCCGTCATTTACGTGTCCCACAAGATCGACGAGGTGTTGAGGATCTCGGATCGCATCACCGTTCTTCGTGACGGCGCCCTGGTGGGCACGGTGGATCGCGCCGGGGCCACTGCCGGCGCGGTGATCAAGATGATGGTCGGCCGCGAGCTGACCCGGGAGTACGTTCCTCACGGGGAGTCCGGGCAGACCATCCTCAGCGTTCGAGGGCTCACGGGTGATGGCTTTTCGAACGTTTCCTTCGACCTGCGCAGGGGGGAGATCCTGTGCTTTGCCGGGCTGGTGGGAGCGGGGCGCAGCGAAGTATGGCGCACCATTTTCGGCGCCCAGCGCCGGCATTCTGGAGAGGTGCTTCTGGACGGGCGAACCGTCTCCTTTGCCTCTCCCCATCATGCCATCGGCGCCGGCATGGCCATGGTCCCCGAGGACCGAAAGAAGCTCTCCCTGTTCATGGACCAGCCGGTGTGGTTCAACATGGCGCTGGCGGGGCTGCCGGCGATGAAGCGGGGGATTGCCATTGACCGGGGGCGCATGGGGAAAATCGTCTGGGGCTTTGTGAGCAGCCTGGCAATCAAGCTGCGATCCACCGACGAGCCGGTGCGAAACCTTTCCGGAGGCAACCAGCAGAAGACCGTGCTCGCCCGCTGGCTCGCGCTGTCGCCCAAGGTGCTCATCCTGGATGAGCCCACCCACGGGGTGGATGTGGGCGCGAAATCCGAGGTGTACGAGCTGATCCGCCGGCTGGCGAGCTCCGGAATCGCCATTGCCCTGATCTCTTCCGAGCTTCCCGAGGTGATTGCCATGGCAGACCGTGTCGTGGTGATGCACGAAGGCCGCGTTACGGGGATCCTCGGCAGGGCCGACATCGACGAGCATCGGGTCATGGCGCACGCCACTGGCAGCGAGATGACCTCAGGCTGATGACGCAAGGTGCCCGGGGGATGTAGGCGATTTCTCCACACGACAGTATAATGCCGCAACCCGCATTACTGCTGTTGGAGGGAGATCACATGCCGGAAGGTCCGAAGTATCACATCATGTTCCGTACCACGGAGGGCGTCCGCGGAGTGCCCCGTCCATTCGGGTTGGACATGCGAACGGTGATCAAGGTTTGCTTCCTGAGCCTGCATGAGGCGGTGAAACCGTTCCCTCACGCAATCCATGTGCTGGGGGACAGGCTTTCAGAGGACCTGAAGACCTTCTTCCAGCGCCTTGCGGATCGGGACGCGGCAGTCAAGATCCACCTGGAGGACTGCGACAGCGGCGAATCCATCCGGCAATCTCTTTCACTGGCGCTGGCAGTTCCTGACGGGGACTGGGTGTACTTCCTCGAAGACGATTATCTGCATCGACCGGAGGCATTTGTCTGGATCGATGAGCTGGTCAGAAACAAGGCGGAGGTGCTCCGCTTTGAACCGGGCCGCTGGTTCATGAAGCGCCTGTTCCGCAACGCCAACGAGGCACCGCTCATCATCCATCCGGCCGACTATCCCGACCGCTACCACCCGATCAAGCGCCAGTTCAGCCTGCTGTACATCACTCGTCTCAACCACTGGCGGCAGATCAGCAGCACGACGCACACCTTCATGGCGGAAGCCGGCACTATCCGTCGATACGAGAAAGTCATTCGTCGGTCCTCGAAACCCCCCCGGGACTTTTACCTCAGCCGTCACATGTACAGCCACATCTTCTTCCGGGGACGGGGCCTGTGCCTTTCCCCGATCCCGGGCGTGGCGACTCACATGACCGAAGGCGTGATGACCCCGCTGGTGGATTGGGAAAGCCTGCTTCGAGAGACGCTCGCAAAGGTCAAAGAGCTCTAATGCTTCGGTTTCCCCTCACGCCAGCGCCTCTTCCAGTGCCTTCCTCATGACGTCCTTGTTCGGCGTGAGCCCGGTCCACATGGTGATGTTCAAAGCTGCCTGGTTGATCAACATCTGCATGCCGCTCTGCCAGCGCAACCCCCGGCTGTCGGCCTCCCGCAGAAAGGGAGTGAACGCCGGGTTGGGGATGACATCCTGGACATACACGTTCCTGCCGATCGTGTCATAGTCGATGTTCGGCTTGTCGTTGACGTTCGGGTAGAGGCCGATGGAGGTAGCGTTGACAAGGATGTCGGTCCTGGCCGGGACCTTGAACGTGTCCACCCAGGGAACATAGTCGACCTGGACATTGGCGTTCTTCGCGAGGGTCTTCACCAGCGCCTCACCCAAGGCTGCATCTTTGGGGATATTCACGATGGTCAGGTGCCGGGCGCCGGCCAGGGACAATTCCACGCAGATGGCCCGCGCGGCACCGCCGGCGCCAAGCACCACGACATTCTTCCCCTTTGCTTCCACCCCCGCGCTTTCAAGGGCGATCATGAAGCCCTTGCCATCGGTATTCTCGCCGGTCAGGATCCCATTGTCGTTGATGATGGTATTGACCGCGCCTATCTGTTGGGCGCTGGGCGACAGCTTATCGATGAATTTCAACACCTCGATCTTGTGTGGAATCGTGCAATTGATGCCCCGGAACTTCATTGCCTTGAGGCCGAGTATCGCGTCGCCGAGCCTGCCTGGATCCACATCGATGGTCAGAAAATGCCAGTGCTGCAGCCCCAGGTCGCGAAACGCAGCTTCCTGGATGACCACGCCCGGGTTTTCGGCCGCAGGATGCCCGAACACGCCCACCAGGTTGTCCAGATAATTCTGCTCTTTCATGCCTCACTCCAGTTGTTTGCGAAGTACACGGCGCCCACCGCCTGGGCGAACTGAGCGACGGTCAGCTCTGGATGCCGCTCCAACTGTTTCATGAGCGACGTGTTCGCCATGCCGGTCCCGGCCACGACCAGGGAAATGCCGGGATCGACGCTCCGCGCTCCCTCCACCAGCAAGTCGAAACAGGTCTGGTTCTTCACGAGGCGCCCGAACAGGAACCGCTTGTCCGTGCCGGGCGCAAGGATGCGCCGCGTCTCGAGCAGCGTCACCGCCAGGGACTTGCCGATCTCACGCCAGATCTTGTAGTTGGTCTGGTCCCTCTCCCGGTCAGGGAGCCTCATCATGTGCTCCAGGAACGGCTTCCTCTGATCAACAGACCCGGTCGGGACATACCAGCCTTCCTGCGTGCCCTCCGCGCGCTGCTCGACATATCCCCTTTCAACCAGCTCATGGAACAGGTCGGGGCGTTCGGTGGGGAAGTACTTGAGGGCAAGGCGGAATATGCCGCTCTGGCTGCAGTACTTCTGCAGCGTCCCCGGCAGGCCCGTGTTGAAATTGTTGACGCTGCGCACGTCGTCGGCGCCATAGGCGCGCTCCGGCCAGCTGCCAAGGTCAATGATGAAGTTGTAGACCTCCAGCGGGATGTCCGGGATGACCCCCGTCTCCGTCACCCAGCCGGTGCCGAGCTCCGTCCCGAGCGTATGGGCGAAGACCCCCTTGGCGACGTCGGCGGCGTCAAGCGAGGCGGCAATCTCCACCGCCGCGGTGAACGAGGCCATGGGCCCGTCGTTGATTATCCGGACCGCGCCGCCGGGCCGCACCCACGCCTGCAGGCGGATATCCAGGTCGGTGAGCTCAGCGAGATCCGATTCGTAGTCGATGGCAGGGTTGCTGCGGATACCGCGGGTCTTGTAGACCTCTCCTCCGACAATCTTGTTCTTCACCACGACATCCGGGAAACAGAGCCCGATTCCATCAAAGCGCGGCTCCTCATGGAGCCCCTCGGCCTCGAGGCTGGACAGCACCTGAGACATCTCCGTGTCCCCCACGCCACCATGCAGGGCATGCGCCACGCGCCCAAGCAATTCCCGTCTCCGTCCGTCTCTCTCCGGCATGCGATGAAGCCACAACCGGGCCTGGAGCAGCCGGACGATCAGGCAGATGGGATCAACCAATTGCCGCGAGCGCAGGAAGCCGGCTGGGAACCAGTCGTATTCCACGCAATCGATCAGGCGGCCGTCATCCACAAGGACGGCCTTGATGTCGGTTCCCCCCACGTCAACGCCAAGGAGCGCCTTGTTCGAGAGGTGCTCCGTCCGACTCCTGAAAGAGTTGACGACATCCACTTGCGGATTTGGAGGCCGATGCTCCAGCGGCGCCTGCCCGAAATCGCCGAATCGGAAGGAAAATGCCGCGCCGGAGGGAATCATCACGTTGATCATACGCTCGATGACATTCACCGCCCGGCCGTAGCCGCAACGCGACGAACGCCTCATGCCGAGCCCGAAGACCGAGGGAAGCCTCCTGACCGCTTCGGCGAGTGAGGCCCGCGCGGGGTCGAAGTAGACCGTCATGAGCTTTCCGCCGAGAGCGGAGAGGATGTTGTAGATCTCCGCATGGATGTAGCTTTCGACGAAGCCCCGTTCCGCGGCGCCCATGGCGTCGAGGCGAGGCACCCTCATGTCAAAGCGCCGGGATCCGGTTCCATCCAGGAGCTCCACGACGCAGGCCAAGCGCTCACTCGCTTCGTCCGCCAGGCTCCCGAACAGGGAGTGCAGGTCGGTGATGTAAACGCTTTGACCCGCCTTCGCTGCCTCCATGAGCTCCCCGGTCACACTACCTCCCGGCGGTGTTGGAGCGCTTGTGCTCCCTGACCACGGACAAACCCTCGGACTCCAGGATTTTCTGGAGCGCCGCGATTTCGCTCTCCGACAAGGGCGCCATTCCGTCGAAGAACTCCGTGCTCCTGTTCATCAGCTCGTACTTGTTCATGGCAAGCGGATTGAAGTTCAGCAGCTCGACGCTTCCAGCAGCGTTTTCCTCCCCGATGAATCGCGCCAATGCCCCGATGTTCGATTCCGTCGCGGTTATCCGGGGTATCAGGGGAATCCGCGTCAGGAGCTGCACGCCACTGCGCGCCAGCCTGGCGTAGTTGCGCCAGATCTGCTCATTCGGGCTGTGGGTATATTCCCGGTGCAGCGCGCTGTCCGCCAGCTTGAGGTCGACAATGAACAGATCGGTCCAGGGGATGAATCGCTCGACAATCTCGTAGTCGCCGAAAAGGCAGGTCTCAATGGCCGTATGGACCTCCTCCTTCTTGCAGAGACCGAGCAGCTCGATGGCGAACTCATGCTGGACCAGGGGATCTCCGCCCGAAATGGTGATCCCGCCGCCGGACTGGCGATAAAACTCGACGTCTCGCAGCAGCGTTTCCGCGGCGGCCGCAGCGGAAATCATCTTCCCATCAAAGGACAGGGCTGTCGTCGGGCAGGCGGCCACGCAGGCGCCGCATGACGTGCAACTGGCCCTGTTGATCCGGACGAACGGATGGTTCTCCTCGTCATAGCGCAACGCGCCGTACGGACAGCTGGACGCGCACAAGCGGCACTGGATGCACTGCTTTTCCAGGTACCACAGGCTGATGCGGGCTTCCAATCCCTCCGGGTTCTGGCACCAGGCGCACCGAAGGCCGCAGCCCTTCAGGAAAAGGGTGGAGCGGATGCCGTATCCGTCGTGCAGGGTGAAACGCTTGATGTCGATGATGGCCCCGTCCATCAGGTGTCCCCATAGCTCGTGCGCGCTATTATCTCGTCCTGCAGATCGTTCGCCAGCTCGGTGAAGTATGCGGTGTAGCCGGCCACCCGGACGGTCAAGCCCCGCCAGGCCTCCGGATGGCACTTTGCCGCAAGCAGGTCCTCCTTGCGGATCACGTTGAACTGGACGTGGTTGATCCGCAGCCTGACGAAAGTCCGCAGGAGGCTCGCGAACTTTGCGATTCCCTCCTCCGTCCTGAAGAACTCGGGAAGGAATTTCATGTTGAGCAGCGTGCCGTTGCTTCCGTCCCCCGAATGGATCTTCGACACCGAGCGAAGAAGCGCCGTCGGGCCGGTCCTGTCCCGGCCGTACATCGCGGACATGCCTCCGTCCGCCAGCGGGTCCCTCGCCTTCCGCCCGTCCAGAGAAGCGCCGACATTCTGCCCCATGGGCACGTGGGCGGACACGGTGTAGAGGCCGGCATGGTAGGGGCCCCCGCGCGCATTCGTGTATCCGGCCATCTTCCCGGCGAAATAGCCGACCCACCTGGCCGGGATCTCGTCCACCCAATCCACGTCGTTGCCGTATTTCGGGACCTTGTTGATGAGATACTGTCGCAGCGCCTCATTGCCTGCGTAGTCGCTTCGGATGGCGGCAAGAGCGTCCTCAGCCGTCAAGGTGTGGTCGACATAGATGCATTGCTTTATTGCAGCGAGGCAATCCGCGACGTTGGCCGGCTGGATGGCCTGTATCCCGGACAGGTTGTAGCGTGCTCCGCCCGCCGTCACGTCGAGGCCCTTCTCCGCGCAGCCTTCAATCACCGCCGAAAGGAACGGGGATGGAAGCACCTCCGCGTGCAGCCTCTCAACCGTGTCGCAGGCCTTGATCATGCGCTCGATGAAATGGTCCATCTGCGCGCGGAAAGCGGTCTCCAACTCTTCGTAGCTCTTGTAGTCGGCGAGCGAGCCGAGATCCAGCCCCATGCGCTTCCCGCTCAACAGGCACCTGCCGTTGTTGATGGTGAGCTCCAGGGCCTTGACCATGTTGAACATGGCCGCGTCGCTCCAGCCCAGGGCGTTTCCGTGCGTCGTCAGCTCGACGCAACCGACGATCGCGTAGTCAAGCGCGTCCTGGCGAGATATGCCCCGTGCCAATAGGGCGGGAATGATGCTTTCGTCGTTGAACACTTGCGGCATCCCGGACCCCAGGCCGATGACCCGGGCGCACTCCCGGACAAACTCTTCCGAGGACTTCTCCGAGAGGCGGGCCGACAGGTTGGGCTGCGGAAGTCCTATGTGGGCTTGCGCCTCGAGGAACAGGTAGGACAGCTCGTTCGACGCGTCTTCACCCTTTTCGTCGAGGCCGCCAATGGCGACGTTGAAGCCGATAGGGAAGCCAGCGAAATATTTCGCGCTGTTGGAGTTGCGGAGATAGACGATCTGGTTGAACTTGAGCCAGAGCGCTTCAACGATCTCCAGCGCGGCCGTCCTGTCCAGGGTCCCTTTCTCCAGGTCGGCCTTGTAATACCTGGAGAGATACTGGTCCGCCCGCCCTGGAGAGAACGAAGAGGCGTTGGATTCCGCATGCAGGAGCACGAACAGGAACCAGAGGGACTGCACGGCCTCGCGGAAGGTGGATGGCGGCTCGACCGACAGCTTCAGGCAGATGCGTGCTATCTCTTCCAGATTCGCCCTGTTTTCGGGGGAAGCCTCATCCGCGGCCATCCGGCGGGCGAGGGAGGCGTATCGTCCCATGAAGTCCAGGGCGCCTTCGAGTGCAATCGCCATGCCGCGGTAGAAATCCCGGGATGCCGGCGCCGCCCGCCCCGCCCTCTCCAACACGTCGTCACGGATGGCGCGGGGCCCCCGGGACAGCCAGTCCCTCGAGCTCGGGCATATGTGGCCTTGCGAGTGGTCGGTCTGGTTGATTTTCGCCACCGTGCCGATGGCGGTCAGCTCGTCGCCGAGAGCGGCCTTTACCCTGTCCTCCAGCGACTTTCCTTTCCAGAAAGGCAGAATCTCGAGGCGGAACTTCTCGACATCCTCCGAACGCACCTCGAACTTGTCCTGCGGACGTTCGGGCAGGCCCTCGATCTCGGCATCCACCCAGGAGATTCCTGCCTCGGGTGAGACGACGCCCGCACGGACTCCTGCCGTGCGGTTTCCGACGATCAGCTCCAGCGGGTCTATGCATATCTCTATTCGCCGCAGAGTCTCCGCGAGAGACTCTGCGCGCTGGATGTTTCGAGGCTTGTCCGGGTTGGCCTTGTAATACTCAGTGACGATCACGGCTTGCTCGATCGAAAGGAAGCGCGGCTCATCGAGCATCCGCTGTTTCAGCGCAGAAATTCTCCCCGTGCTTGCAAGCCCGCCCATCGTCGTGTCACACAAACTCACGCCTGCGCTTCTGCGCGAAGCAGTCAAGCCAGATGATCGCTACAATGACCAGACCCTTCAACAGTACCTGGTAGTAGGACCGGATGGCGAGCATGTTCATGACATTATCGAGCATGCCGAACACGAGCAGGCCGAGGCCGGACTGCGGGATCCCTCCGATACCGCCCGCAAAGGAGGTTCCCCCGACAACGACGCCGCAGTTCACCACGAGCGCGGTCAGGTCCCCGTAGATGGATGAGCCCGTATTCAACTTGGAAGAGAGAAGCATTCCCGCCAGGCCGGCGGCGCCCCCGCTGATCACGAAGGCGATCCACTTCGTTCGGATGACCGGGATGCCCGAGTAGCGCGCCACCTCGTAGTCCCCGCCGATGGCGTACAGGTTGCGGCCGAACTGGGTGTAGCGCATGAGCCAGAAGGCCAGGGCGAAGCAGACCACCGTGATCATCACGAGGTTGGGCACCCCGTGGAAATCCCCGTTCCCGATCATCATGAAGGCGGGATTCTTGGCGGGCACCGGATGGGCGTCGGTGAGCTGCTGGGCCACGCCGGTGAGCAGCAGGCCCATGCCGAGGGTGATGATGAACGGCTCCGTCTTCTGGTGGACGGAGAGGAATCCGTTCACGAAGCCGACCACCACGCCGAAGATCACGGCGGCGGCGATGGCAAGCTCCATGGGCATCACGTCCTGGAGCTTGATGGACAGGATGCCAGAGACCACGAGGATCCCCCCGATGGAAAGGTCGCAGCCGCCCGCAATGATGGTGAGCGTGACCCCGAAGGAGAGGATGAGAAGGATCGACGTGGAGTTGAGCATGTCGAGGAGGTTGTAGGCGGTGTAGAAATGTCTGGGGGAGAAGAGCATCACGGCCAGCATCACGATGATGGCGACGAATGCCTTCTGCCTCATGACGAACGAGTATGCCCTCGCGCCGACTCCGTTTCCCGTCACCCTCACCCCGATTGCGTTGCCTGCCATGGCCGTACCTCCTACACCTGCTTGCGGTTGTCGAGCCAGATCGCGAGGATCAGGATTGCGCCCTTGGTGACCACCTGCAGGTAGGTCGAGACACCGAGAAGGTCCAGGCAATTGGACATGAGGATGACAAGGAGCACGCCCATCACGGTGCGCAGGACGCTGCCCTTGCCGCCTTTCAGCGTCGTGCCGCCGACGACCACCGAAAGGATGGCGTTGGTTTCGTAGCCCGCGCCGATGACGGGCGCGGCCGTGGTGATCCGGGAGAACAGGACGATGGCCCCAACCCCCGTCATCAGGCCGCAGACCACGTAGATCACGAAAATGCTCCGCAATATCCGGATGCCGCTGAGGCGCGCGGCCGTCTTGTTGCCTCCCGTGAGGCTGATGGCCCGCCCTTCCGTCGTTTTGGTCTGGAAGATCCAAAGGAGCAGCAGCACGACAAGGAAAATCACGAACGAGACCGAGAACGGGCCCACGCTTCCGGCGCCGATCGACTCGAACATCGACTTGCTCGTCTTGATGTCCCAGAAGTGCATCGTCATGCCCCCGCTGTACAGCAGGGCAAGGGCCGAAAACACGGTGCTCATGCCGAAGGTGAGGAACAGCGCTTCGGCCTGGGTGAGAGCGCCCGAGGTCAGGATGGCGGCGGCGTTGAGCGCCCCGCATGCGGCCCCGATTACCATGCCGGTGAGGAGAGCGGGTATCTGCCCCAACGGTCCGATCAGGGAGATGGTGACCACGGCGACGAGGTTTATGATGCCGGCCACCGAGAGGTCGATGAAGCCGCCGATGATGACGAAGGTCATGCCGAGTGAGACCATCATGAGAGGCCCGAACTGGCGCATGATGTTGGTCAGGTTCCGCGGATTGAGGAACTTGGGCTCCACGATCGCCGTGATGGTGACCAGCGCCGCGATCATCACCAGGACCAGGTAGTCCCGGAAGAAGGCCTGCGCGGCCCTTGCCACCCGGTTTCGCCCCATGTGCATCGCAATTTCTGCCATGGCTATGCGGCGCCTCCCTCGAGGCCCAGCGCGGCCTTCATGATTTCGTCCACCGGGGTCTTCTCAGGGTAGAACTCCCCGGTGACCCGTCCCTCGAATATCGTCAGCACGCGGTTTGCCATGTTGAGCACCTCGGGAAGCTCCGAGGAGATGAGGATGATCGATCCTCCCGCCTCGACGATCCTTTTCATGAGGAGGTAGATCTCGTACTTGGCGCCGACGTCGATGCCCCGGGTCGGCTCGTCCATGATGAAGATCTGCGGCGAGATCTCCAGCCATCGCCCGACAATGACTTTCTGCTGGTTGCCGCCGGAGAGGTTGTTCACGGCAACCCGGGTCGAGGGCGTCTTGATGGACAGGGCCTGGACCTGTCGCGCTCCGATGCCCTTCTCCACCGATCTGCGGATGAAGCCGAGCCGGCTGAACTTCCGGATGCTCCCCATGGAGATATTCGATTCAACGGAAAAGGGCAGGATGAGACCCTGGAGCTTGCGGTCTTCCGGGATCAGCCCGATGCCGAAATCCTTGGCATGCTTGGGGTTGCGAATGGTCGCGGGCTTGCCGCCCAGGAGGACCTCGTGTCCGCGTGCCTTGTCAGCGCCGTAGATGGCCCGGACGATCTCGGTGCGGCCCGCGCCGACCAGGCCGACAAGGCCCAGGATCTCGCCCTTGTGAAGCTTGAACGAGATGTCGTGGAGCTTGTGGGTTTTGATGGAACGGACCTCCATCACGACCTCGCCCACGCTGTGAGGGCGGGGGGGATACTCGTTCTCTATGGTGCGGCCGACCATCTTGGAGATCAGCTCGTTGCGCGTGAACTCGGCCACGGCCTTGGTGTCCACCACCCGTCCGTCCCGCATCACGCTCACCACGTCGCAAAACTGGAAGATCTCGTCGAGCTTGTGGCTGATGTAGATGATCGAGATCCCCTTCTCCTTGAGCTGGCGGATGATTGTGACCAGCTCGGCCATCTCTTCCGCGGTGAGGCTCGAGCTCGGCTCGTCCATGATGATGAGCTTGGAGCTGAAGGAGAGCGCCTTGACGATCTCCACCATCTGCTTCTCCGACACGGAAAGCTCGGATACCAGCCTCGTGGTGGGCACCTTGCTGCCGATGCTGTCCAGGAGCTCCCGCGCCTTTGCGTGGGTGCCGCGCATGCCCTTCATTTCCTTGAACCGGCCGAGGAAGACGTTCTCCCCGACGCTCATCGTGTTGACGAGGTTGAGCTCCTGGTAGATGATCGCCAGCCCGCTCTGCATGGACTGGTGCGGGGTGGTGTGCTCGACGCGCGCGCCGTCGAACTCGATCGTGCCGCTGTCCTTCTGGTAGACGCCGGACAGGATCTTCATCAACGTCGACTTGCCCGCGCCGTTTTCGCCGACGATGCCATGCACCGTGCCGCGCCGGACGTCGATCGAGACCTTGTCCAGGGCTTTGACTCCGGGAAAGGACTTGCTCACGTCCCTGATGGACAAGATGACCTCAGAGCCGGCTGCTTCCATGGCCACATCCTTGAATGAAGGTTACAGGAACAAGGCTCGTCCCGCCAGAGGCGGAACGAACCTTTCAGGCTATGCTGCGGATCCTACCACTCGGGCGGATCGAAGCTCGCGATGGAGCTCTTGTCGACGACGAAAAGCGGGACGTAGTTGATCTGCTTGACCTTTTTGCCGGCCAGGACGTCTCTGGCGAGCCCGAGGTCCGTCTTGGTCATGAGCACGAAGTCCTGGGCGATGCTGACCGCCTGGTCGCCGCTCTGGACCTGGTAGTAGCCGGCGCGGTTGCCGTCCACTCCGACGATGTACAGGCCCGTGATGCCCGCGGCCTTGGCCGCCTGGATCACGCCGGTTGCTCCGTTGTCCCAATGGACGAACACGCCCTGGATATCGTTGCCGTACTTCACGATGTCATCTTCCATGATGGCCTGCGCCTGGTCGGTCGCCCACTGCTGGCAGGCCTTGTAGTCGAGGACCTGGATATTCGAACCCTTGATCCCCTGGGCGCCGTTGAATCCATCGTGTCGCTTGATCTGGGCGTCGTGACCCGCCTGGCCGCCGATCTCCACGATCTTGGCGCCGTTCGGGAAGTGCCTTCTTGAATGCCTGGGCAGCCTGTTGGCCTGCCATCGTGTCGTTGACCCCCGCGTAGAAGTCACGGTACTTCTGGTTCTCCGGCGCGAGGTCCGATGAGAACATGCCCACGATCATGCCAGCCGCCTTGGCCTTGATGATGGCGGGGACGATGGCGCTGATGTCGTTCGGGTTCAGGAAAATGACCTTGAACTTCTGCGCGATGCAGTTCGTCACGATCTGCGACTCGGCCTGGGTGTCGCCCTTCGCGTCGAAGGTGTACATGTCGAAGCCGTACTGCGACCCGAACTTCAGGAACTGCTTCGACGAGAACGCCTGCGACTCGTTGGCCGCGTTCGAGATGACGAACGCTGCCTTCACCAGCTTGGCCTGGGCGCCGACGCCAAAGGCGATCGCGACCAGCAGGACGAGTCCAACGATCAAGACTCTCTTCATTTTTGCCATAGCGCACCTCCTCTTGTGTGTATTACATGAAACACCTGAGTGTTTCATACGTAACCCCAACTGATTATGCATGTTTCTTTAGTCCTTGGCAAGATATTTTTCATTCATAATCGAGCCTCCTCCATAATTGCGTACCATTTAAGTTATCCGGTCGGAGGTGAAACGGCCATAACTATCCAATAGGTGAACAAAAGTGAACCGAAACGCTGGCCGGCGACCTTTCTCCTTTTGAGCTGCCGTGGTAATCTGCGCTCGGTGAGAGGCCGGGCGCATGCCGGATGAATCGATATCAACTTTTTTGGAAAGTCTCTGCTTTGACCACGCGATTGCAAAATGGTGCGAGCGATTCGACGGCCGGAGCAGCATTTGGAACTTTCAAAGACATTCACATCCATATTTCGAGCTCATCTTCTTCATCGAGGGAAAGGCAAAAATCGACGCCGGTCATGAATCCATCGACATCTCCCTTTTCGACGTCGTTGTCTATCCGCCCGGCCTCTCCCACCAGGAGCACCTCGATATGGACATCCCGGCAGGAGATCATCTGCATTTGGGCCGATCTGGGCCCCTGTCCTGCGTTCGATCACGCCATCAAGCTCAAAGACCTGCGGGGCACCATGCGGGAGCTCTTCGAGATCATCTATCTCGAGTTCACCGGAAATCGCGCCTTGGCGGACGACGTAATTGCCTCCTGCCTCAAGACTCTTTTCCTTCTGATCAGGCAGGGCTGCCGCGAGCCGTCCCAGGAGAACGATTCGCAGGTCGAACGGTGTCTCAGCTATATCCATGAGCATTTCACGGGCGACTTCGGCATCGAGACGCTCGCGCAAACGATCTCAGTGAGCTCCTCGTACCTCTTTCGCATCTTCAAGCGAAAGATGCGCGTGACGCCCATGCACTATCGCAACCTCGTCAGGATCGACAAGGCCAAGCTTCTCCTTCTCGATCGGCGCTTCACCGTGGAGGAAATCGCCGAGCATGTCGGCTTCGACGGCGCGAGATATTTCTCCCGCGTTTTCAAGAAGGAGACGGGCTTGTCTCCGAGCGAGTTCCGCAAGAAACAGCTCGCCGGTTGATCGCGCTTCACTTTTCTTCACCTTCTTGTCAGTTTTCTGAGTTGTTTCCTGCCCCCGATCGTGGGATACGCTGTTGAAGAAGAATGCGAGATCTTCCAGGTAAGAGGATGATATGCGTGAGTACGTTGCAGAGATAGAGCGGCTTCCGTTGAGCGGGCGCATCGAGGCGCTCAAGCGCTCCATGCTGGCCGAGCCGCGGTTCCTTTCCATTGAGCAGGCGAGGATCATCACGCGGGTGTACCGCGAGACGGAGGGGGAGCCGGTCAACATCCGCAGAGCGCGATCACTCCGCGCCTGCCTGAGCGAGATGAAGATCCGGATAGACCCGGGAGAGCTCATTGTCGGCAACCGGACGGCCGGCGTCCGTGCCGGCGTGGTGTTCCCCGAGGCCGGCGTCTCGTGGGTGGACAAGGAAATAGAGCAGCTCCCGACGCGCGAGCAGGATCGGTTCAACGTGCGCCCGGAGGACATTCGGACCTTCCGTGACGAGATCCTCCCTTACTGGTCCGGTCGCACCCTCGAGGATGCCGTCAGGAGAGAGATCGGCGAGGAGGCCGACGCCATTTCGCGCGTCGTGAAGATCAACCAGAAGGATCACGCCCAGGGCCACATCTGCCCGGACACGGAGGCGTGGCTGCGCCTCGGACCGGCCGGACTGCAGCGGGAGGCGGAGGACCGGGCCCGCACACGGGGCGATCCAGACCGTTTCTACGAAGGCGTGATTCTCAGCCTGGACGGTGCCCGCACCTTCATGCGGCGGTACGCGGCACTGGCACGAGAGCTGGCGAGCGGGCCGGCGGAGACCGCCGGTGACGAGCTTACCAGCGTGGCGCACATCTGCGACGACCTGGCCGACCGTCCCCCGCGGACGTTCCGCGAAGCCCTTCAATCGGTCTGGTTCCTGTTCGTGATCCTCCACATGGAATCCAACGCTTCCTCCTTCTCCCCGGGCCGCATGGACCAGTACCTGTACCCGTATTTCCGGGCCGACCTGGACTCGGGCGCGCTGGACCTGCCGGGCGCCCTGGAGCTGGTATCCGCGCTGTGGCTCAAGTTCAACCAGATCGTCTACCTGCGCAATTCGCACAGCGCAAAGTACTTCGCGGGATTCCCCATCGGCTTCAATGTCGCCCTGGGCGGCCAGGACGGCGCCGGCCGGGATGCGTCGAACGAGCTCTCCTTCCTTTTCCTCAGGGCCCAGGAGCTGATCGGCCTGTCCCAGCCCAATCTCTCCGCCAGGCTGTTCGAAGGCAGCCCCGACGACCTGCTCATGGCGTGTTCGCGGGTCATTGGAAAAGGAAGCGGAATGCCGCAGGTGTTCAACGACGAGGCGGTGATTCCGGCGCTGCGGGGGGTTGGCATCACCGAGGCCGACGCGCGCAACTATGCCATCGTCGGCTGCGTGGAGTTGACGACGCACGGGAACAACCTGGGCTGGAGCGACGCGGCCATGTTCAACCTCGTCAAGGCGCTCGAGCTGACGCTGACGGGCGGCTTCTGCCTCGTGGACCGCAAGCCCCTCGGGCTGAACCTCGGGACGCTTTCCGATTTCCGCACTTTCGAGCAGCTCGAAACGGCATTCGCACGGCAGATCGAGCACTTCACCGAGCGCATGATCCGGTGCTGCGACATCGTGGACCGGATCCATGGCGAGCTGCTGCCCACTCCGTTTCTCTCATCCGTCATCCGTGACTGCATCGACAAGGGGATCGACGTCACGCGCGGCGGAGCCCACTACAACCTTTCGGGGATCCAGGCCATCCAGCCGGCCAACGTCGCCGACAGCCTGGCCGCCCTCAAGAAGCTGGTGTACGACGAGAAGGCGGTGACCGCGGAGGCAGTGCTGCGGGGCCATGGAAACCGATTTCGACTCCGACCAGATACTCCGGCATCGCCTCGTGAACAAGGCGCCGAAGTATGGCAACGATGTGGAGTGGGTCGACGAGCTGGCGCACAAGTGGGTGAGGGTGTTCGCGGAGGGGCTGCGGAAGTACACGAACCGCAGGGGGGGGCGGTACCATACCGGTCTGTACACGGTCTCGGCGCACGTGCCCATGGGTCAGAACGTCGGCGCGACTCCTGACGGCCGGCGGGCGCGAACGCCGCTTGCCGACGGAGGGATGTCCGCGCTGTACGGGAGGGACATGAACGGACCCACCGCGGTGCTGAAATCAGTCGCTCGGGTCGATTCGAAGCTCGGCAGCAACGGAACCCTGTTGAACCTGAAATTCTCTCCCGAGATGTTTGCGGACGCGCGCGGATTGAAAGCCTTTTCCCAATTCCTCCGCGGGTTCGTTCGCCTGAAGATCAGCCACGTGCAGTTCAATGTCCTGAACGAAGCGGACTTGAGGGCCGCGCGCGAGAACCCCGACCAGTACCGGAACCTCACCGTGCGGGTCGCCGGATACACCGCCTACTATACCGAGCTGGCGGCTGACCTGCAGGAGGAGATCATCGCGCGCACGACTCATGCCTTGTCGTCATGACCACCGGCTGGGTGTTCGACTGCAAACGGTTCTCCATCCACGATGGGCAGGGCCTGCGGAGCACGCTTTTTCTCAAGGGATGCCCCCTGCGGTGCCCCTGGTGCCACAATCCGGAGGGCATGGTCCCCGGGCAGCGGCTGTTCCATAGCAGCCGCGAGGTGCATCGGCTGCGGAACGTGCCTCCACGCCTGTCCGGAGTCGGCGCTGTCCGCAGCCGATTCGGCCCGCGATGTCCGTATTGACGAGACGCGGTGCACCAAGTGCGGCAGATGCATAGACGCATGCCCGACCGGCGCAATGGCATTCGATGCGCGGGAGATGAGCTCGGAGCAGGCGATCGCCGAGCTGCTCCGCGACCAGACCTTCTTCGAGGTATCCTCGGGGGGAGTGACGTTGAGCGGGGGCGAGCCGCTCCTGCAGCCTGAGTTTGCCATCGAAGTGCTCGATGGCTGCCGGCGGAGGGGAGTCAGGCACCGCCATCGAGACGTGTCTGGCCGCGCCGCTGCAGCACGTCGAGGCGATGGCTCGGGTGACGGATGAGGTGTTCGTCGATATCAAGCTCGCCGACGAGCGCCAGCACCGGGAATTGCTGGGGTGGCCCCTCGAACCCATACTCCGGAACCTCCAGTACCTGGTCCGTGTCCGCGCGAATGTCGTTGTGAGGATACCGCTCATTCCGGGATTCACGGCGACTGAATCCAACCTGAAAGGAATAGGGCGAATTGTCGCCGGCCTTGAACGGCAGCCTCCCGTGGAGTTGTTGAACTTCAATCCCTTCGCGGAAGCGAAGTACCGGCGCCTCGGGCGGACCTGGGCGTTTGCCGAGGGTTCACGGCGCTATTCGCCGCAGGAGCTGGCGGCGTTCAGGCAGGTGCTGCGGAGCGCCGGAGTGGAAAGGGTTTTGGATGAGCAGGAAGAGCCTGGTTGAACGAATTGATTCCTTCCTTGAAGCCGCATCGAGCGGGCGGCCGGTGTACATCACCGATGTCAGCGACCTCCTGGATGGTCATCCCGATGCAGTCCCGGTCCGACTGAAGCTGCGCTCGGCAGACCGGCCGGAGGCCCGGGAGTTCACCCTTTTCCTGCCGCGGCCTGATGCTGCCAGCGCGGATCAGTCAGCGTTCATACGCAGATATCTGGAGGCGCGGGTCTATAACATCCTCTCGACCTACGGAGGCAGGTCGCTGACGTTCTACCGGCCCGCTGCTGAAAAGGGCATCACGGCCCTCTTGTCGACGCTCGACGACAGCTTCGGCATCGGCGTGGCCAAGAAACGCCGCCAGGGATACGGGCGATGCCTCAACGTTGCGGAACGGATGACCGACGCGCTGGACGGGGCGACAACGCCGACGGCGTCGTTCCGTTTCACTAATCGAGGATGTCGATCTTGCACCGCCTTCGCCATCCCCGGCAGCGCCTTTCTCCGGGCCGCCGCTCAGCGCCAGGCTGAAAGAAATACCCGGCCGCCTGGCGGGAGCTTCGGCAATCGGGATGGATATCGGAGGAACCGATATCAAGCTGATCGCGTGTGTCGACGAGCGCATCGTCGGATACAAGGAATACGATTGGTTCCCCGCCCGGTTCACGGAATCCCGTCAGCTCGTTGACCCCATCGTTCTCCTTGTACGGTGGGGGCGGGCGCGCGCCGCGGTAGAGCGCATCGCCTCGGCAGAGCGGCGCGCAGCCCTCTCGTCCCGTCTCGATTCGGTGGCACGTGCCGGGGCGCGCGAAGAGGAGATCAGGACTGCGGTGGAGAAGGTGGAAACGCACCTCGGTCCCGATCTGGCGGGGCTGGACGCCATCGGCATGTGTTTTCCCGATGTCGTGGTTCGAAACAAGATCGTGGGAGGCGAGGTGTACAAGACGAGGGGGATCAGAGGCAACCCCGCCATCGACTTCGAATCCGATTTCGCCCAGATCACGAACCTCGACCGAGAGCTTTCAGCCTTCTGCCGCCCCGGGGGGAGGTTCAGGAATATCAACGACGGACCCATGGCGGCATTCACGGCAGCGCTCGAGGGGGCTGTTTCGGGACAGCGGAATGCCGACGACGGGATCATCGCCTTTACACTGGGGACCGAGCTGGGCACGGGATGGATCGACCCGGCCGGACACCTGCCGGAGATCCCCCTCGAGGTCTACAACTACATCATCGATCTCGGCAGTCTCCCCGAGCGGGGATTCGGCGCGGACGATCCGCGAAGCATCAACAACTTCAACACCGGGCTTGCCGGCACAGTTCAGAAGTACGTGTGCCAGAGCGGCGTCTTCCGTCTGGCGCTCAAGTATTTCAGCAAGAACAGGCCCGATCTGTATGACAAGGTCTTCAGGGATGGCTATCTTGCCCTGAAGGACGGGACGATATCCATTGCCGACCGAGCCCCGGGACATGCGAAAGCCATTGCTCGAGTTCCTCATGCGCCTTGCGGCAGGAGGGAGCGATGAAACGATCCGCGACGTCTTTCGGGAAATCGGCGAGTATCTTGCCGTGACGTGTCGGGAAACGAAGCAGATACTCGGAATGCGCGTCATGCGTCCCGGTCCTGTTCGGTCGGGTCGTGAAGGACCCCGCGTGCATGGCACTCATCCGGGAGGGCGCCGCGCGCGTTTCCCCTGACCTCGTCATCGAGGTCGCTGACGACGACCTGGCGGCAACGGGCCTCATGCGTCAACTGCGCGATGATGGCCGCTA
>CAVUXE010000076.1:0-5451 GCA_963745235.1 uncultured Spirochaetota bacterium
TGGGCGTGACTCCAATGTGCCTCCTGAACGTGGAGCTGAAGTAACGAGCGTCCGGGTAGCCGGTAGCCTCCGCGATCTCGTAAGTCATGAGATCCGATGTCGCCAGAAGCTCCTTGGCCCGCTCCATTCGGTAGTCGATGAGATAGTCCACAACGCTGCGGTCAAGGTAGCGCTTGACGAGCTTGGAAAGGTAGCTCGCGCTGATGGAGAGGCTGGCGGCGACCTTCTGAACGGAAAGGTTCTGCTCCCCGTAATGGCGCGCCACGTATTCTTTGAAATCACGGACCTTCCATTCCGGAATGGGCAGGTTGCGGCTTTCCAGGACGGACCCGGCATATTCGGCGAGCCTCAGGAGGTGGGCCCGCACCTCCTCCGCGGTCCGCAGGCGCTGCACGGCAAGCTCGTAGTCCACTTTCAAGTCACGGGAGACGGCGGCGGTGGAGACCCCCAGCTCGCGCATGGCGTCAAGGACGGCTTCGAAGAGCGTCCCGATCTCGTGCCGGACGCGCTGAGGGGAGAGCCTCGTTTCCTGGAGAAGCGCCAGAAATGCCGTTGTCCTCACTTCCGTCTCCGCTGCCTCACCCGACACCGTGGCCCTGCGCAAGCGTTCGCTTCGGGACTTGAGCTCCGCGATGATAGAGGGGTCATCTTCCGCAGCTTGCGTATAGCGGAACGCTTTCCCCGGCCCGTTGACGAGCCTGTAGGACAGGGCCGCAGCGGCCTCGGCGTATGTCCGAGAGGCCTCGGTCCACGTCTGGCAGAGCCTGCCGATGCCCACGATCAAAGAAGGACTGCTCGCAGCCGCGATCCTGCCGCCCAATGCCGCGGACAACTTTTCACAGGAGGAAGGATCCTGATCGAATACGAGCAGGGCTTCGCGGTCATCACCGGGGGAAAAAGGAATGACGTGATGAACCGATTCAACGACGCCCGCGACGACGGTTGCAAGACTGGCATCGGCATCGTGCCCCGCGCCGGATACGGCCTCCGCTTCCGCAATCACGGCCGCGCAGGCCAGCCCTGCCGGCGGGAAGCCGAAAAGGTCCCGAAAGGACGTGTCCGAGAGCGTGGTCGGAGCGCCGGAAACGAGGTCCACGAGGGCACGCGTCTTCAGGAGGCTGGAGGCAATGGTGGCCTGCTCCCTCAGGGCATTCGCCTCCTGGCGCGAGCTGCGATCGGCATCCAGCCGAGCCTTGACTCTCCCCAGGAGGCCGGTCAGTTCCCGCGAGGTGACCGGCTTCAGCGCGTACTCGAAAACCTTGCTCCTGATGGCCTTCTGAGCGTACTCGAACTCGTCGTAGCCGGAAAGGATGACGATGATGATCTCTGGGTGATGCTGCGCCGCATGCTCCGCGACGGCAAGGCCGTCCACATGCGGCATATAGATATCCGTCATGACGACGTCGGGATGAAGAGTCTCGATGGCCTCGATTGCCTGTTCGCCGTTTTCGCGCGGTTCCAGGAACTCGAACCCCAGGCTGCCCCAATCGATCTTGCGGCGGAACCCGCGCCGGACTATTTCCTCATCGTCAACCATCAGGAACTTGTACATCGTGAGCCGTGCTCCAAGCGCCGTTTTCCCGCCAGCCTCATGATAACCCCGGTGAGGTCGACGTGCCTATCCGAAAAAGCGGCCGCCCGCGCTTGTGCAGGGGCGGCCTTACGGAGACCGGGGCAGCTCAGTACAGGACGTTCTTTGCCGCCGGAGTGTCGATGTTGTCCTTGGTCACGATGATGAATCCGGTGTCGACCTTGGCCGGGACCTTCTTCTTTCCGATAGCCGCATCATAGGCAGTCTTGACGCCCTGGAAGCCCATGTTATAGGAGCTTTGCACGGCGATGGCCTGCAGCGTGCCGTCCTTGATGAAGTTCTGCAGCGCGGCGTTTCCGTCGAAACCGATGGCCACGATCTTTCCGGCCAGTCCCGCTTGCGCAATGGCGCGCCCCATTCCAACGGCCGTCGGCTCGTTGGCGCCGAAGATCCCCACGAGGTCAGGGTTGGCGGAAAGCACGTTCGTCGTCTGGTTGAGCGCCGTGGGCATGTCCGCATTGGAGTACTGGGTGGTCACGATCTCGAGGTGCGAGTTCTTTGCGATGTAATCCTTGAATCCGCCCACGCGCCCGATCTCCGATCCGACGCCCGCGACGTAGGACATGACGGCGATCTTTCCGGTGTCGCTGCCGGTAGCAGCCTTCACGCGATCGATCAGCTCTTTTGCGCAAGCCCTTCCCGCCGCGTCGTTGTCCGTTGCCAGAAAGGACGCGTAGTTGGACGTGGGCCCCGTAAGAAGCGAGTCGATGATGACGACCGGTATTCCCGCTTCCTTGGCCTTTCTTACCGCGGGGACAAGCGCGGTGACGTCCGACGGCGCGAGGACGATGGCCTTCACGCCGCGGTCAATGGCGCTTTCCACGATATTGATCTCTTCCGCGACGTTGCTCTCGGACTGGGGTCCCAGGAACGTGACGGACAGCTTCGGGGTCTTTGCCTTGAGCTCTTTCTGAGCGTCAAAGCATCCCGTCTGGACATTCTGCCAGAAGCTGGAGTTGCCTGTCTTCACGATGACCGCGATCTCCTGGGCGGAGACGAATCCGGCGACGAAGGCAAGCGCCACGAGAACGAAGAGCAGCTTTCTGCATACCAACCCTCCTTGAATATCTGCACGGTCCATACGGACTGCGTTTCTCCATGTTCAAGAGTCCCTTGCGCGGGACCAGGCTCCTCCTCTCTATTTCCTCCGGAACTGGTCGAAGTACACGGCGAAAATGACGACAAGACCGATGATGATCTGCTGCATGAAGTAGTTGGCTCCCTGCATGGTGAGGCCTACGGTAAGGATCCCGATGATGAACGACCCTATGACCGCCCCTCCCACGGTGCCCACGCCTCCCATGAGGCTCGTACCCCCGATGACGGAAGAGGCAATCGCGTTCAGCTCGTAGCCGATGGCGCTGTTGGGCTGGGAGGTGACCATTCGGGAGGCAAGGATGGTTCCGACAACGCCGGCGCACAGAGCGCAGGCGACGTAGGCGAGGATCTTCACCCGGTTGACCTTGATGCCCGAAAGGCGGGCCGCTTCCTCGTTCGAACCGACGGCATAGGTGTACCGTCCGACGCGCGTCTTTCTGAGGATGAAATGGCAGAGCACGGCGACGACGATCATGATGATCACGGGGTAGGGAATGCCCGGGAAACTGGTTGCCCGGTCCGAAAAATGGTGTCATTCCCAAGCGCGCCAAAAGACTCCGGCGCGGGCCACGCGTTGGCGTTCGTGATCGTAAGGGCAACGCCGCGGATGACAAAGGTCATGCCGAGCGTGGCGATGAACGGCGGAAGCTTCAGCTTGGTGATCAGCAGGCCGTTGGCAAGGCCGCAGACGCCCCCGGCGGCCACGCCGATGAGCCAGCTGATCCAGATGGGCACCCCGGCAATGGCCGCCATGACCGCAACCGTGCCGGTGAGCGCGACGACCGATCCGATGGAAAGGTCGATGCCGGCGGTGATGATGGTGAACGTGACGCCGATGCCCATGAGGGTGGTGGTGCTGGTCTGCAGAAGCAGACTCAGGACGCTGCGCATGGTGAAGAAGTTTTTCGCCGTGATGGAGAAGACGACAAAGAGGACGACCACGGCGCCGACGGTCAGGAACCTGTCCAGCGCAACGGCCCGGACCGTCCCTTTTGCCGTGACGGCTTCGGGACCATGCTCCTCGTGAAGGTCTGGGTCCGTGCATTGCTCATGATTGAGTTCTCGCTTTCTCACCGAGCCCCGCCGCGTAGTTCAGGATTTCCTCCTGCGTGGTTTCCTTTGTGACGAGCGTGGCTTCCAGCCTGCCTTCGTGCAGCACGAGCACGCGGTCCGTCATGCCCATGATCTCGGGAAGCTCGGAGGAGATCATGATGACCCCCACGCCCTCCCGGGCCATGCGCTCAATCAGCTCGTAGATGGAATACTTGGTGCCCACGTCGATCCCGCGGGTGGGCTCGTCGAAGATCAGGATCTTTGAATGGCAGAACAGCCACTTTGCCAGGACCACCTTCTGCTGGTTTCCCCCCGAGAGGTTGTTGACCACCTGGGTGAGGCTGGGCGTGCGGATTGTAAGCTCATCCACGTAGTGCTGGCAGGCCTTCATCTCTTTGGGCCGGGAAATAACGCCCAGGCGGCGCGAAACGGCGTTCACGTTCGCCATGGTGACGTTCTCAGCCAGCTGCATCTTCACCGCAAGGCCTTCCTGCTTGCGGTTCTCCGAAAGGTAAGCGATCCCGGCCCTGATGGATTCCGACGGAGAGCGCAGGGAGAGCTTTTTGCCATTCATGAGGACTTCCCCTGCATCCACGGGATCCGCGCCGAATATTGCGCGCGCGAGCTCGGACCTTCCCGCGCCCATCAAGCCCGCGAATCCCAGGATCTCCCCGCGGTACAGGTCAAAGGAGATGTCGTGAAGAACCCCCGTCCGCCTGATGCCGCGGACCTCCAGGATCTTTTCCGTGGTGGGCACATTGTGACGGGAAGGGAATATGTTCTCCAGCTTCCGCCCCACCATGCGGCTCACGATCTCTTCCATCGTGATGGCCGCGTATTCGTCCGTGCTCACCGAACGGCCGTCACGGAAGATCGAGATGCGGTCCACGATGTGCTTGAGCTCTTCCAGGCGATGCGAAATGTAGATGATGGCCACGCCGCGGTCACGCAGCGTGTGGATGACGGTAAAAAGCTCGTCGATCTCCGACTCGGTGAGAGCGCTGGTGGGCTCATCCATGATGAGCACCTCGGAGTCGAAGGAAAGGGACTTGGCAATCTCCACCATCTGCTGTTTGGAAATAGGGAGCCGGTTCAGCGTGATGGTGGGGTCGAGGCGGAGGTTGAGCCGCTCCAGGATGGCAACGGCATCCCTGTTCATCTTTTTCTCATCCAGCGTCCCGAACCGGGTCAAGGGCTCCCGCCCGATGAAGATGTTGGCAGCCACGGAAAGGTGGGGAATGAGGTTCAGCTCCTGGTAGATGATCCCAATACCGGCGTCCCGCGCCTGCGTGGAATCATGGAACCGGACCTCGCGCCCCTTGTAGCGGATGGCCCCGGCATCAGGCTGGTGGACCCCGGAGAGGATTTTCATCAGTGTTGACTTTCCAGCACCGTTCTCTCCCACCAGGGCGTGGACCTCGCCCTTTCGGAGGTTGAACGAGACCTGATCGAGCGCCTTCACGCCGGGGAAGCTCTTGGAAACTCCCTCGACCTCAAGGATTACGTCTTGCATGCGCAGGAGCCTTCTTTCCGCCCATGAAGGCATGGAACGCGGGCAAACACAATCGAGAAGACGGCACAAAATGTTGGATTTCCGGCACTGCTCAGGTGCCGGGTCGCGCTAGAACCCGCGAAGGTCAGTGCTGGATCTTTGTCGCAACGCGGCGGCTGGGACACGATGGAGCACGAGGTACTCAAGCCCATGCTCG
>CAVUXE010000077.1:0-28463 GCA_963745235.1 uncultured Spirochaetota bacterium
CTACAACGTCGAAGTCGTGAATCGGTTCGAACAGTTCCTGCTCAATACGGCGGAAGAAGCGGTGGGGTACGTCCAGAGGGTCGAGAGCCCGAACCTCAAGATACTCCTCGATACGTACCATATGAATATTGAGGAGGACAGCTTCGAAGCTGCCATCACGACCACCGGAAGCCTGCTCGGCCATCTCCACACCGGAGAGAGCAATCGCAAGCCGCCCGGCCGCGGCCATATCCCGTGGAAAGAGGTCGGGGCTGCCCTGAAGAAAATCGGCTTCAACGGCTGGGTCGTCATGGAGCCTTTCCTCATGCCCGGAGGCGAGATTGGCCGCGACATTCGTGTTAATCGTGAATTGATGCCCCAGGTGGATCTGGACGAAGAGGCGCGCAGGGCGTGCGCGTTCACGAGGGAGCTCCTGTCATGAGGTCTTTGCGCAACCCTTGAAGCGTGTGAAAGATGCCGACCCGCAGGCGTGAACTCGCAACGAGCGAAGATGTCGCCAGGATGGCTGGCGTATCTCGGGCAACCGTCTCAAATTTCCTCAACAGATCAAAGTATGTGAGCCCTCAGCTTTCCGCCCCGGGTGAAGTCTGCGATTCAGAGACTCAACTACCGGCCGCACAGGGCATCGCCCGTAGCCTTGCCGCGAAGAAGACCTACACGATCGGCCTCCTGGTTCCAAGGATCGCAAGCTCGTTCTATCCGCCCATCGTCTCCGCTGTTCAGCGGGTGTTGGAGCGCGCTGGGTATTCCACGATTCTTGGGGAGAGTCTCGAAAAGCAGGCGAGCGAAGCGACAATGTTCAGAGTGCTGACGGAGAAGCGCGTGGATGGAATAATCTGGGCCCCCTGCAGCTCGCAGAACCTCCCCCTGGCGCAATCCCTCGTAGCATCCGGCTTCCCGGTCGTGATCATCGACCGAAAGCTGAATACACGAGAGCTGGACATGGTGGTCTCTGATAATGAGAGCGCCGGCAGGACGGGTACACGCCACCTTCTTTCCCTTGGATACCGACGAATCCTGGCGCTCACGTTCTCGCAGGATCTGGCCCCTGCACGCGACAGACTCATTGGATATCGGCGCGCAATGCAGGAATCAGGAATCGGGATTGAACGGTCCCTTGTCTGATTGTCCGGCAAGCCCGCCTACGGTGACGCCAGCAAAAAGCTCGCGGCCATTCTTCGGGGGACGCGACGGCCGGAAGCAATCTTTGCGTGCTCTGACGTGCTGACCCTCATCACCGTGAAGGAAGCAAGGAATCCCGGCTTGTCAATCCCGCGTGATCTGGCGGTCCTCGGCTTTGACGACACGCATTGGGGCGCTTTCGTCGATCCGCCCCTGACAGTCATGACTCAGGACACACAGAATATGGGGACGCTTGCAGCCAAGTTCCTGCTCCACCGGCTGAATGAGGGAAGAGACGAAAAGCCCCATCTGATTGAGCTCCCCGTCAAGCTGTTGAAACGCAGCTCATGTGGCGAGGCCAGGGCTGACTGACGCGGGAGATGTCACGTGCACGTAAAGGGGTCCGGTGCCAAAAGGCGAATTGACCGCGGTGGAACATTCCATGAAAACCTATGATTTGAAGAAAGGGACGCGGGTCATTATCAGAGACGGCCGAGACGCTGAACTGCTTGATTCATCGCGAAGATTGATCAGACAAGCAAAGATCGAAGCAGCCTCGGTGGGTTCTGGAGCCATCTTGAGCTACGACATCGTCGCTTATCGGGACCGTGAAGGCATTTGGCAAAAGGATCTTGAATACTCGCAGGAAGAAGTCAAGCAGCGGGAGCGCCGGGATTCAAAAACGGCCGCCCATGGCCACGGCTATTCAACCGAATCACCCCATACTTCCGGGCAAGTAGATAACCCGTTCAGTTGGAATCTTGCAAACACCTGCGAACCTTCCCTAGGCGCGTGACATCAAAGCTGGCCCATTTGAGAAGGTCGCGATGTCTGAAAGTACTCCCTCAGGATCTTCACAACGAGCTCGTGGTCTTCTTTTTGAGGAAGCGCCCGGACACAGTAATCGTACCTACGAATCCAGTACCTTTGACGACAATGGGGAAACAGCCCCCATGGGCGGCAAAGTGACCCATATGGCGGTCATACCTTTCGTCAAGTGTTTTCCCTTCGCTCAACAGTTGCAGATGAATTGCATAGGAACTTCCGGAACGTCGTTTTGACCAGATTCTTTTTTCGCTCGATCCAATCTGCATTATCCACTGAGCTGCCATTCGCTGCAAAATGGAATAGCCTTTGTCCGCTTCGTTCGATGTCGACGGCGATGGGAAGTTTACGCTCTCTCGCCACTTTCAGAAGCGCAAGCCCCACGCTGAAAGCTTCTTCGTTTCCAAATGATTCAAAGACAAGTTCCCTTTCTTCCTGATCTACTTTGTCGAGCTCCTCCCTGCCTTGATCCATGATCACTCTCCTTTCTTCTTGCAATAATCACATTGGACCCCCAGAAGCTGAGCACATACTAACACACACACAAATGGGCAGACTATCCTGTCTGATCGCTGAGATTTCGACGCGAGACAGCGCGCTGCTGAGTCTTCCTGCAGGTTGTCTAGTTCTTGACAATCCAGGAAATCGTTCATTCATCAGCAGCCGCGCCCACTTGTTCACGCAGCCTGGTGATGTCCTTGGTTGGCGCATTCCCGAAGAAGCGGCCGTATTCTCTGCTGAACTGCGAAGCGCTCATGTACCCCACGTTCCGACTTGCAGTACCTGCGTCCATCATCGGGGACAACATCAGACGCCTCGCCTCTTGAAGACGCAGCACCTTCTGGTACTGCAAGGGGCTCATCGAGGTGACGGACTTGAAGTGCTGGTGGAAAGAGGAAACGCTCATGTTCGCCAACTTGGCCAGCTCTTCGACTTTCATGGGCTGGGAGAAATTGGCGCGCAGCCAGGACACTGCCTTTGCGACTCCATACACACCGGAGTCCGCAAGGCCAATCTGGGCCACCCGGACACCAATGGGACTGCGGAGCAGACGGATCAGGATCTCATCGACGACAAGCGGGGCGAAGCAGCTCTGCATCCCCGGGCTGCGCCATCAACTCGATCAGCCTTATTGCTGCATTGATGATATTCGCGTCGGCCTGACCGACGTACACGCCGCCGCTCTCGTGAACAGGCGGCAGACCCTGCGGGAATACCTTCAATACCAGATTGGCGACCTTTTGCGGATCGAGATCCAGCCTGAGACAGAGGAAAGGCTCGGAAAGGCTTGCTCGCGTGACCTGAGAAGCCACGGGCACATCAACCGAGAACACGATCATGCGCGACGGGTTGTACTCATAGACCTCCCGTCCCACCATCACGCTCTTCTCGCCTTGCGCGACGATGCACACGGCTGACTGCTGCACGCCATGCACCAGCTCCGCGTACGTTCGTGAACGGCGAATCGCGTGCACCCCGGGAATGCGCAGCTCGAAGCTGCCGTCGTGCGGTGCATAAGCCTTGATCAGACTGGCCAGCCTGACCACGTCCGGCCCGCTTGGGTCCACGACGGCGCCTGGTGCAGGCGACGCTGTTATCAGAAGCCTTCAAAGTCAGGCACCTCCCTGACAAGTATTTCAGAAAGTTACGCCCATGGCGATGGCCTCGCCGTGGCGGTGCAAGCCCGTTGTCCAAAGCCCTGTCGAGGTGAAACCGCGGCACCGATCATCTTCCTGGCTGCTGCAGGTTCTCTACTCAGTCTCGTCACTCCCTACGAATGCCGCTTCCGCAGTTCCGCGGCCAACCCGGTCCAAGCGTGGCCGAACGATCACGGGTTGGTGAAATACTCGAACCGGTACGCCAGCTCGGGGCCGCCGTTGCCCTCGTACGCCAGCTGGCCGACGAGCAGCGCAAACGGCTCGGTATAGCGTGCAATCCGCAAGGGCCCGGCGTCCACGGGATCGAAGCCCACGTCACGGATCAGCTCAGCAGCAATCTCTTTGCTGCTCGAGTCGTCCCCGCAGTACACGAGGCTGGGTCGCCCGGTCTTTCCCCTGGCTTCATACGCACCGAAAAGGACCTCGCCGGGCACCGTGTTGAATGCGCAGACGACCCGAGCATTCGGAACCATCCTTGCCAGCTCTTCCGCGCCCGACGTGGTGTGACCCACGACGAGCTCCGTATTGTTGGAGTTCATCGGGAGGGAGCAGGTGAGGATCACCTTACCGGACAGATCGCCAGCCTGCCGTAGCACATCGGCTATTCGCGACCAGTGCACGGCCAGCAGGATGGCGTCGGCATCCCGCGCCGCCTCACGTGGTGTCCCCGCTCTGGCTTTTCCCTGCGCCTCCCGCGCCAGGTTCTTCAGTTTCTCCTCGCTTTGCGCGTAGCTGAAGGTCACTTCGTGCCCGGCACGTGCGAAGATCGTTCCGAGCTTGCCGCCCATCAACCCCGAACCTATGACGCCGACGCGCATTTGCTCTCCTTTTGTCTTACGGCCTCTGGCCTCATCAGAGACCTGTCCTTTTCTCCAGTTCTTCAGGGTATCGGGCTCCTTGGATCGTGATTTTCGAAGCGGCGCCATCAATTTCACGCAGATCCTCGGACGTGAGCTCGACTGCGGCTGCCCCGATGTTTTCCTCCAGCCGCTCCAGCTTCCGGGTGCCCGGGATAGGAACAATCCACGGCTTCTGGGCAAGCAGCCAGGCCAGCGCTATCTGAGCAGGCGTGGCCTTCTTGCGTTCTGCGATCTCGCGAAGCTGATCGACCAGGGCCAGATTCGCTTTCCGAGCCTCCGGCGTGAATCGAGGGACGATGTTGCGGAAGTCGGACTTGTCGAAGTTGGTGTTCTCGTCGATCTTTCCTGTAAGGAAGCCTTTGCCAAGAGGACTGAATGGAACGAACCCGATTCCGAGCTCTTCGAGGGTCGGCAGCAGTTCCTCTTCTGGCCGCCTCCACCACAACGAGTATTCGCTCTGGACGGCAGTGACCGGCTGGACCGCGTGCGCGCGGCGGATCGTTTTCACTCCAGCTTCGGAAAGGCCGAAGTGCTTCACCTTGCCTTCCCGAATCAGGTCCTTCACCGCTCCTGCGACCTCTTCGATGGGCACGTCCGGGTCAACACGGTGCTGATAGTACAGGTCGATGGTCTGGACCCTGAGTCGCTTGAGTGAGCCTTCGACGCTCTGCCTGATGCGCTCAGGCCTGCTATCGACAACCTGCTGCCCCGTTGGGATCGATCTTGATCCCGAACTTGGTGGCGATTGCCACCTGGGCGCGCAAAGGAGCGAGGGCTTCGCCCACCAATTCTTCGTTTGTGAACGGGCCGTAGAGCTCGGCGGTATCAAAGAGTGTCACGCCGCGTTCGATCGCCTTGTGCATGAGCGCGATCAACTCCTTCTTGTCGGGAGACGGACCGTAGCTTTGGCTCATTCCCATGCAGCCAAGCCCGATAGCCGAGACTTCCAGGCCGCCTTTTCCTAGTCTGCGCTTGTTCATTGCTTCTCCTCCTATCACTCTCTATTGTACCGAACGTTGAAAAACCTTCGACGCACAACTTCCGGCCGCTCTACAACGCCGAGCGCAGTCCATTGATGATGTCCGCCTCCCTCATGGGCGGACGCCCGGGGAGCCGGCCCTCCTGGTCGTGGACGATGCGCAGCCTGCGTCGTCCACCCTCTTGGCCTTCAGCCCGAAGATGCGCTGCGCGAACTGCACGAACCGGGCGGGCCGCGCCTTGGCCGCAAAGCGCATCCACGCCGGGTTGAGCACTGCCAGCCCAGCCCCATGCGTTATGTCGTAGTGGGCGGACAGCACGTGCTCAATCATCTGCACCGGGCATGGCGAGTCGGTTCCGACCTGGACCCATCCGTTGAGCGCCACCACCGATGCCCACGGCACCTGGACTCTTGCCTCGAGGTTTCTCCGTCGACCACAGCTTTCGGACCCCACTCCATGGCCGTGAGGATTGTCCCCTCGGCAACGCGGTCCTGCAGCGGCGTGCCGTCCACACCGTTGAGTAGAAGACAGCGGCCGCGATCACCTTCGCCGTGTGCATCGTGCTGCCGCCCCCCTGCACGCCGGAACATTCCGTCACCGAAGGCCCGCTCCTTTCAGACTGGAAACCGCGCGGTCGAACGCCCCGCTGCGCTTGACGCTGTTGCCGCCGGTAACGAGCAAGGCGCGTCTGCCGTACGCACCCACCACCTCGCCCAGGCGCGAAAGCGCTCCGGCCGCGAAGATAAGACGTGTGGGATTCTGGAGCTCGAACTTCATTGTCGCATCGCGAAGCTTGTCCTGGTTTTCAGCCATCGTTCGTTTCTCTCCTTGTATTGTTTAGCGTGAAGATCTTGTTTGGGTCTTACACTGTCGCCACGTCCGTGGAAAGCACGGGCTCGCAATGGGAATATAGGGTTTGACACCGGTGAGTGTTTGCCTAAACCTACCAATCTTTAGCCTGATTCACTCGATCACTGTCCTGGTCCATCTCGACATGCCCTTCCTACCTTTAGGCAGGGCCCCACCAAATGGCGTCCCCGATGCAGATCGTTTCGAGACATTCCCTATCGAGCATGCGCTGATGCGCACCATCACCAAGGGCGCAACAAGGTTTCTGAGGGAGGCGGGCTCGTCCGGTCGGGCTGACCGCAGTGGAAATTGAATACCGGCAAAAGCGGTCCTGGGGCAGAGAAGCGTCGTGACTTCAAGCGAAGGGCGAGGAGGGCTCCGGCGGCCGAGGCTGTTGGGCCCACCCGGTGGCGGCGATCGACTGCCGCGATCGCGAACAGATGGGCAGGCAGATGGGGCAGGCTCTGGGATTCCGCCCCGGCATGGGCGCGCCTGCGGCCAATTCGCCATGATTTTTCGAAATTTCAATTGACCGGAAGAGGTCATCATATTATTTTCTTGATCAGTTGGTCAAACCAATTGACCAAGAGATTCATCCGCTATGGAAGATTACAAGACCCTTAAGCCATACGGATTCCGCAAGGATCGATTGCTCAACGAGATGGGCGCGCGAAAGCTTGATTGTCTACTATTAACTTCACCTGAAAACGTCTATTACGTCACCGGATATACGGTCCTTCCAAGCAGCGGAAATCCCATTCTCTATACCCTGCGCAATCGACTTCCGTACGTGGTGCATATCGATTCACAAGGGACGATCTCGCTGATTTGCTGGGGTTTTTCCGCGCAAGGAGTCTCATTCGGGGTCGACCACGTCGTCGGCATCAACACGTTCCGCGAGAGCGTCGAAGCTTTACTTCATCGTCTGTCCGCTCAACAAAGTCTGAGACGGGTTGGCATCGAATCTACCATGCCTTTCGCGGTATTCTCGGCGATCCGGAGCGCTTATCCCGCGCTCGACCTTGTCGACAGCGATGAGGTCATGAAGAAGTTGCGTCTTATCAAGTCAGCGAGCGAAATTGAGCAGATTGCTTCAAGCACTCGGAAGATCGAGCAAACTGTTCAGGAACTGTACGGTGTATTGCGCGTCGGTATGTCTCGCCTGGAGCTTATCCAGGAGGCCAAGTATCGCCTGCTGAAGAACGGCGCGGACGGAATAAGTCACGCCACTTTCGCCTTCGGTCGGGATAACCCGGAAATCGCTTTGGGCGAAAAGCTCGAAATGAACAATCTGATAACTCTTGACCTCGGCGGGATATTCAATGGATATAGTTCGGACACCCGAAGATACGCTTTCACCGGTATTCCGCCGAGCTCGGTCCTTGCAAAATACCAGACCATGGTGGACATCGTTGACGCTGTCGGTGCCGCCCTTGTCCCAGGGGCGACCTACGCGCGGGTATCAAGCCGCGCAGTCGAACTTTTCGAGGAACACGGTGAAAAGTCTGCCGGCCGGATGACGCATGTTGGTCACAACATCGGGATCGAAACCGAAGAAGAATGGATCGATGATAGCGAGAACCCAATCCAAATCGGAATGGTGATCAATATCGAGCTTTATACAACCACGGATTCGTTTGGACATATAGGAAATGAAGAAACTTTTGTCGTCGAGCAGAGTGGACCGCGGAGAATTTCCAGCCTCCCCCGAAAAATCAAGGCGATAGGACTCACGTGAGGAACGGAAAGCTTCAGCTTGGACTTATTGGGCTCGGATCGATCAGCCAAGCGCATGTGGCGGGGTACCAGGAGGAAGCGTCGCGGGTTGAGATCGCGGCGGTGTGTGACATCCGCGAGGAGGTTTTGCACGCGACTTCCAAGAAACTTCGCGCGAAGGCATACAGAAATTTCGAAGAAATGCTCGCTGACCGGAACATCGAGGCTGTGGATATTATCCTGCCGCACAATCTGCACTTTCGAGTAGCGCAGGCGGCGCTCAAAAGTAGCAAACACGTCCTTGTTGAAAAGCCCATGACTCCAAGCAGCCAGGAATGTTCGCAACTAATAGCGCTTGCCGCTGAAAAACGTCTTACCTTTACCGCAGCGGAGAACACCCCTTTCGTGCTTGCGTACCAAGCAGTCGAGGAGTTGACGAAATCTGGCCTTGTAGGAAAACCTCGCGTCGTCCGGACCTTTATCTATGGCTCAGAGGTTGACAGGCTGACAAGAACCGACTTATGGAAAGGCAAACTCGATGGTTCAAACGGTGGTGCGATAATTGACGCGGGACCTCACTCCTTCTATCTCATTAAATGGCTGTTCGGTGAGATCGACAAGCTACAGGCTGCCCAATACAAGCTCGTAAACGAAAGCGAAGTCGAAGACAACGCAGTGATTTCGGGGTCCTTAAAGAACGGAGCGGTGTTCATCTCCGAGTTCAGCTTTACTGCAGAGATACCCTGGGGCGAACGTCTTGAGATCTATGGGTCCGAAGGAACGATCATTCTCGACCATCTGTTTGATCCTCCGATTCAGGTATACAGGGGAAGACACGACTATGAGGGCAAAGCCGTTGAACGAATCAAATACAATCCAAAGAAGTGGAAAAGTGATTCCATTGCACGTAGGAGTCAGAGACTTCATTTCCGCGGTACTGAATGAACGTCCTCCCCGGGTGGATCCAAGAGATGCGCAATACGGAGTCTACATTGCAGAGAAGGCATACGAGTCCGTTCGCTCGGGAGGCAGGTCTGTGAATGTTTAGCCTATGGGCGCTACGGCGGCTGAATTGCTACGACTTGCGAAGCTCCAAGGAGACATTGTGCAGAACCGAATCGCAATCGTGACCGGCGCCGCTACCTTCGAAGAAATAAAGAAAGCAACGGGAGGAGGAGCAGGCGTTGGGAAGGTGGGCCGATCCTCGCGAAATCGCCGAGGTAATCTGGTTTCTATCCGGCAGCGGAGCATCATTCATTACTGGTGCGGATGTTCTCGCGGATGCGGGGTGGGTTGCCAGGTGAAATGGAGCGGTCCTTCGACCGCGAGGAGGGTGCACCAGGATCAAGAAAGAGGGAGTTTCCAAAGCACCGCCGTGACGCAAAAAAAACGCGCTCATAGCGAAGTCAAGGACAAGTTCAAGAGGAGGCATATATATGAAGGGCACGGTACTGAAGAAGCGAATTGTTGTTCTTCTGGTTTTCCTCGGGCTCATCACTTTTGCCGGCTTCGCATTTGGGAGCCCGGTAGAGTTGAATTACGTGTATCGGATCACGAGCGCGGATCACGACACGTATATCAAGTGGCTTACGGATGCGTTCAATCAAATGAACGCGGGAAAAATCCATCTGAATGTCACTGGAATTGCAGACAAGATATACAAATCGAAAATTGAGCTTCAACTGGCCGGCGCCGGGCTCCGGATGTCTTCTTCTCATGGGAGGGAGGATATGCGCAAGGCATGGTAGATTCCGGTTATGCGGCGCAACTTGACCCCTACTTCAAGAGTTACGGATGGGATACATCTCTCACGGCGGCAGCCAGGTCGATCGCCACGATAGAGGGGCATCAATACTGTCTTCCTTACGTCATGGATGCGTCTCTGGTCTGGTACAATACCGACATTTTCAAGAAGTACAACCTGCGCGCCCCTAAGACATGGGATGAAATGATGAACGTCGCAAATGTCCTCAAGCAGAACGGCATTGCACCGATGCTGCTCGCAAATCAGCAAAAGTGGGAGGCCCAATTCGACTGGACTGCATATTTCGTCAACAAGAATGGCGCACAGACGTACACTGATCTCTTGAATCGCAAGATCCCATGGACCGATGAGAGGGTCATCGACACGTTCAAAGAGATGAAAAGTCTTGTCGACACGGGATTCTTCACGCGGGATTTTAGCTCCATGGATTTTAGCACAACCGCGGATCAAGTGTGGGACGCTGGCAAGGCGGGGATGTGGTACCAGGGTTCCTTCATATTGTTCTACTTTCTGAACTCGAACAGAACAGCTCTGAGGTCTCCTGTCTCTTTCTTCCCTTACCCCAAGATCGGTGATGTGGCACCAACCATTGAGATCTTTGCTGAGGAAACTGACATGATCAACGCTCATAGCAAATTCAAGGATGCGGCGGCCGAGTTCTTGAACTTTGCCGTGTCAAAACAGGCTCAGGAGCGACAGACGAAGACGGATGTCCCGTTCCCGGTAAACAAGAGTGTTGAGCTTACCGGGCTTCCGTTCATGGTCAAGCAGATCGGAGCGTTGATTGCCGGCTACAAAGGGTCGACCTGGATGCATGTGGACCACGCCCTGACCTCGAACGTAGCAATTCCGTTCCTGGACTCTCTTTCCAGCGTCCTTACGGGACAAATGAGTCCGGAGGACGCCGCCAAAGCAGTCGAACAGGCAGCGCAGGCAGCGCTCGGTCCGGTCGCACAGTGAACCGGCAGCGCAGGGGAGCGACAGTGCTCCCCTGTTGCTCCCGAGGCGCGAGAACCCTGTCGGTTGAGGGCAGCAAGTGAGAGTAGCACAGAAACTCATGAAGCTAAGGGAGCACTGGTTCATTGCTGCCTTTGGCGTGGCCGTTCCTCTGGCGCTTTTTGGCCTTTTTGTAGGATATCCGATCTGTTACAACGTAGTCCTGAGCTTCATGAAGTGGAACGGGCTCGCGCCGCGCCTTCAACCAGTCGGAATCAGCAACTACGCGATGCTTGCCAACGCCTTTGTCTTTTGGATGGCGTTGTTCAACACGATCAAATGGTTGATTGGTACGGTGTTGCTCGCCAATGTTTTTGGCCTTTTGTTCGCCGCTGTTTTACAGCCGCGGCAAGTATATTTGTCCACCTTGTTCCGTTCACTGACATTCTTACCGGTGACGATGTCTTTGGTTTCGGTCGGAATAATGTTTGCCTTCATACTGGATCCAAACTTCGGCATCGTTAGCCATGCTATGCGCGCGTTGGGGTTACACTCGGCAGGTCCCGAGTTGCTAGGTGATCCGAGAATCGCAATATATTCCTTAATTGCCGTGTTCGGCTGGTCGTACGTCGCGGTTCCCATGATGATATATCATGCGGGGATTTCACAAATTTCTCCTGAGCTTTACGAAGCTGCCTGGCTTGAAGGCGCTGGTAGATCTCAGATTTTTCGCTATGTAACGATTCCTTCCTTGAGATCCGTTCTCGTCGTCGTCACTATCTATTCAGTAATACAAGGGTTCAGAAACTTTGATTTGATAGCAACTGTTACCAGCGGCGGACCTGGTAATGCAACAAGCGTTCTTGGCTTCTATATGTACATACTGGCCTTTGAGGAGCGTTTTTTTGGCCCGGGCGCGGCAGTCAGCACGCTTATACTAGTCTTAAGCCTGCTCTTCGTCGTAACTTATTTGAGACGGGTAGGACATAATACACTCTATGCATCGGAAACTTAGACCAGAAAAGATTATTTGGACAATCATTGTAGCCGCGCTCGTTCTGATTTGGCTCTACCCTGTTGTTCTGTCAATCTTTACCTCGCTAAAGACGACAGAACAGATTGCGCGCAATCCGTTCTCGCTGCCGGATCCAGTGACATTCAGTGCGTACATCGAATCCTGGAAAGTCCTGGGATTTCAATCGTTGCTTTTGAACAGCGCGATTTACGGGATCGGCGGTTCTCTGCTGGCCTTGGTCCTCGGCATCTTGCCGGCATTTGCTTTTACTCGCTTTCGAATTCCGGGTGGAACCATTCTCTTCGTCATGATTCTTACTACGTTGATGCTCCCGCAACAAACGGTCATTATTCCGCTCTACAATCTCTTGTTGAAATTAGGTCTTCTCAACACCAGGATAGGCCTTATTATTGTCCACGGTGTATATGGAATGGCATTTCAATTGTTGATTTTGTCCGGCTTTGTCAGCACCATTCCAAAGGAGATCGAAATGGCGGCGCGCGCCGACGGCTGTTCTGACACGGGGATACTGCGATGGATTGTTATTCCGCTGACCGTTCCTGCGGCTGCAGTGGCAGTCACCTTGAATTTCATGGACATATGGAAAGAGTTTTTTTTCGCTCTCGTGTTCCTTAGCGATCAATCGGTAATGCCCGTAACGCTCGGAATCCTCACAATGAGTCCTTTGGGTACGACGTACTTCAAGTCAATCAACTTGCCGGCCGCGACGGTCGTTCTGTCTCAGATTCCAATCATAGTCTTGTTTGTTTTTGCTTACCGTTGGATCAGCTCCGGCATCTTTGTCGGATCCGTGAAAGGATAGCAATGCAGGAGGTTGCTCACGTGGAGAAGTTGATCATTACTGCAACCACGGCAAACTCGTGGATTTATCCCGATTTGAAAAACTGGGCTGGAAACGACAAAGATCTTGTCGAAGATGCGGTCAAATGCGCCGAAGCAGGTGCGGCGGTAATCCATATACACCTGCCGCGCGGTCGTGAGGTGGATGTGGTGAAGCGGCTCCGTGACAGGACTGAGGCCCTCGTACAGGCGGGAATGTCAAGCGAACCGATTCCGGATCGCAAGGGCGATTTTACGGCTCGCCCCGACATGATGTCCGTCATTCTCAATCATCATGCCGAGCAATTCACAGAAGTCGAAGTGAACCGGCTCCATCCTGTTTCCGAGCTGGAAGAATACTGCAAGCGCTGCCGCGATTCCGGGATAAAGCCCGAATGGGAAGTATGGAACAGCGGATCCTACTGGAATCTTCGATACCTCAGGGACAAGGGATTGCTCGATCCGCCCAGCATCCTCACACTGTTTTTCGGCTGGCCGGGAGGGACCTGGTCTCCGTCCACACCGGAGGAGTTTCTTCATCGCGTCCACACCATGCCGGACGATTGCCGCTATGCCATCAGCGTCATGGGGGAGGAGCAGACCCTTATCGCGATATTGTCAATCGCCAGGGGGGGGAACGTTCGGGTGGGAACCGAAGATTGGCCTTTCTTGAGACCTGGCGTCAAAGCCAGGAACAACGCAGAGATCATAACACGGATGGTCGGTCTGGCTCGAGAAATCGGGCGTGAGATCGCCTCACCCCAGGAAGCAAGGAAAATCCTGGGCTTGCCTGGCTGAGGTCGGAGAATGCAGTTCGAGGGAAAGGTCGTCATTATTACGGGAGCCGGGAAGGGCATCGGCCGCGCAGCGGCCCTTGCGTTCGCGAATGAGGGTGCCCAGGTGGTGTGCAATTCCATGACAGACTCTGGACGCGCCGTGGCGGAGTCCATCGGAAATCGGCGCGCTTCTCTGTTCGTTCAGGGCGACGTTTCGGATGAAAAAGTGTCAGCCCGAATTGTCGCAGAGACGATTCGGAAGTTCGGAAAAATCGACATTCTCTTCAATAATGCCGGGATCGTGATCCCCGGGACACTCGACCAGACAACAGTTCGCGACTGGGACCGGGTCATGTCGGTCAATGTTCGCAGCGTATTCCTCATGTCCATGCATTCTTTCCCACACCTTGCGAAGTCAAAGGGTGTCATCATCAACAATGCCTCTTCGGTGGCTTTGAAAGGCGTTGGGGAGAGATTTGCTTATACCGCGTCAAAAGGCGCGATTCTCTCCATGACTCGTTCGATGGCGGTGGACTGTCTCAAGCACGGTATTCGGGTCAACTGCATCTGCCCGGGAACCACCGATACCCCCTCATTGGCTGAGAGAATCATGTACGGAGAAAACCCTGAACGGCTGAGAGAGGAGCTGAAAATAAGACAGCCCATGGGGCGCTTCGGGACGCCGGAAGAAATTGCGGAGGGGGTTCTGTACCTCGCCGGTGCGACTTTCTGTACCGGCATTCATCTTTCCGTTGATGGAGGAATGACTACCTGACAATAGTCTGACGG
Organism: uncultured Spirochaetota bacterium; assembly: GCA_963745235.1. Taxonomy (GTDB): domain Bacteria; phylum Spirochaetota; class Spirochaetia; order SZUA-6; family Fen-1364; genus Fen-1364. The sequence goes on from CAVUXE010000077.1 coordinate 14,132, forward strand.
CTATGATCAGCGTTCAAAACCAACAGAGAGGATCATTCGCTCAATGAGCACCGAGAGCCGAAAGGTCGAATATGGAATTCTCCAGAGAGAGGTTCTCTCGGAAAAGATCGTGCAGCGACTTCTCTCGATGATCCGGGAAAAGCGTCTGCGTCCCGGGGACAAGCTTCCCCCGGAGCGGGAGTTGGCCGTGCTCATGAACGTGAGCCGCCCTTCGCTGAGAGAGGCTCTTCGCGCCCTGTCACTCATGGGGATCATCGAACACCGTCAGGGCTCGGGCACACGAGTCGCTTCACTCAAGCCTTCCCGGCTTGTTGAGCACATCGACCTCATCTTCTCTCTCGAGGACTCGACGCTCCTCGATCTTTTTCAGGCAAGGAAGATCCTGGAAGTCGGGCTTGCCGGACTCTCCGCGGAGAAGATCACCGACGAGGAGCTCGACCAGATCGACAAGGCGCTGCAGGAGGGGGAGCAGAATATCAATGACCCTGCAGCGTTCTCGAGTTGTGACATCAAGTTCCATGGACTTATCGCCAGATCCTCGGGGAATCGGATCCTTATGACATTCATGGAATCAGTTGCGCAGCTGAACCTTTACAGCCGTCGACGCACAGGTGAGCACGCGGATGTTCGGGAGCACACCAGAACCGCCCACCGGGACATCCTGGACGCCCTGCGGAAACACAGCCCCGAGGAGGCGCGGGCTGCAATGATGCGGCACTTGAGTTTCGTCGAAGAACGGCTGAAAACAATTGCGATACAGGAAGAGGCCAGGACGTTGTCCTGAGTTTTGGGTCTATCTCATGTCCCTCAAGGAGGAGACAGATGAAGAGGTATAGCTTATTTTTGCTGGTTGGTATTTTGCTCGTTGCGAGCGCAACCTACACGGCTGCTTCTGGCAACAAGGAAGCGACTACGGCAGGACCCTCCGGAGTAGTGAACCTGACCTACTTCGAGCGTAATAATGACCCGATCAACTGGGCCGAGTTCAACTGGGAGGTCAATACCTTCAATCAGCAGAACGCCGGGAAGATCCACGTCACCTTGAGCGGAATTGATGGAGTGACTTTCCGAACCAAGGCGCCTATCGAGCTGCAGAGCGGCAATCCGCCGGACATCTTCTTCGCCTGGGAGGGCGGTTGGGCTCAGAAGATGGTCTCCTCGGGCTTTGCTGCCCCTCTGGACGACTATTATGCCAAGTACGGATGGGCCAGTTTCGTGAACCCCGCTGGTGTCACTCTTGCAACAATCGACGGCCACAAGTACTTCCTCCCCACGCAGATGTCCGGGTCATTCGTATGGTATCGACCGGATATCTTTGCGCAATACAACATACAGGTGCCCACCACCTGGGACGAGTTCCTCCAGGTCTGCGATACGCTCAAGACCAACGGGGTCATTCCGCTGATGATTGCAGACCAGGCAAAATGGCCAGCGCAGTTCGAGTGGACGGCCATCTATGTCAACAAGTACGGCCTCTCCAAGTACGACGAGTTGCTCCACAACAAGATCCCCTGGACCGATCCGAGCGTCGTGGATGCATTCAATGTGCTCCGGGACCTGGTTACCAAGGGGTACGTGTGGCCGGGTTACAACTCCACTGATATCGATCCCGGAAACATTCCCTTCTCTCAGGGCAAGGTGGCCATGTGGTACCAGGGGACCTGGATGATCAGTACCTTTCTGGGCAACAACAAGACCTTGCCGTTCTCAGTCGGCTTTTTTCCATTCCCTGCATTTCCAGGGGTCAAACCAACCATCGAGGTCTTTGCCGAAAACACGCTGATGATAGACTCCAAGTCCAAATACAAGGACCAGGCCGCGGAGTTCCTCAACTGGATAATCTCTGACCAGGCGCAGCAGCACAAGATCAACTCTCAGCTGCCCTATGCGGCCAATACTCGCGTCAGCCTTGCCTCGCTGATTCCCCTGGCGCAGCAGGCCGGTGGCACAATGGCCAAGGCAGGCCAGTTCACGTTCATGCACGTCGATCACGCCTTTGATCCTGCCATTGCCGATACGTTCCTCACCCAGCTTCAAGGCGTTTTAAGCGGCGCGATCTCCGGGCAGACGGCAGCCGAGGCGACGGAAACCACGGCCACTCAGGTCCGCGGTGCGGTAAAGTAGCTTCCGTGTGCAAGACGATGGCATAAATCGATGCCAAACCCGGGGTGGACGATGGGTTTGCCTGATTTCAGTAGACAACTTGCCGCCCACCCTCTTTCTGAGGCGAATGGACGGATGTCATTACCTTGAACATACGTAATTGGTGGAGGATTTTTTCCCGTCACAAGTTTGTCTACCTTGCAGGCGTTGTCCTGCCGGTGATCCTCTATGCGATATTCGTCGGCTACCCAATCGTGAATACTATTTTTCTGAGTCTTTTCCGGTGGAATCAGATTGGTATTCAAAAGGTCTGGATTGGGATTCAGAACTATCGGCAGCTTTTCAGGGATGCAAACTTCTATCTCTCATTGATAAATACGGCCAAATGGACAGCCTTGACCTTGTTGATCCCGGTGTTGATCGGCTTCTTGCTGGCAGTTTTCCTCACCAGCGGCAGGGCTTATCTCAGCGGGGTGATTCGGTCCTTGTTTTTTCTTCCGATTACCATGTCGCTGATCACCATTGGCATCATGTTTTCCCTGATTCTCAACCCTGTTTTTGGAGCATTCAATACGACCCTCCATGCGATCGGCCTTGGTTTCCTTGCGCATGATTGGCTCGGAGACCCGAACACCGCCTTATATACCCTCATTTTCACGTTTGCGTGGAGCTACCTGGGATTGCCGCTTACCATGTTCTTTGCAGGCATAAAGCAGATCCCGGAGGAGCTTTTTGATGCTACAAAGATTGAAGGCGCCAATATTCTCCAGAACCTGCGCTTCGTCACCGTCCCCCTGCTGCGGCCCGTCTTTACTATTGTGGTGGTCCTCGCGGTGATCAACTCCGTGCGCTCGTTTGACCTCGTGTTTGCCATGACGCGCGGAGGCCCATTCGGGCAAACCACCGTCCTGGGGTACTACATGTACACGCAGGCCTTCCTTGCGTATCGCTATGGATACGGCGCCTCGGTGAGCGTCGTATTGCTGGTCATCAGCTCGATATTCGCTTTTGTCTATCTGAGGACAATCGCCAGAGAGTCGCTGCATGCTGAGTCCTAATGTCATTCGCAATCCGGATATTCCCCGCACGAGAACCAGGAAGATTCAAATCAGCAAGGTGCTCTATTTCATTATTGCCATCGTGATCCTGGCTATATGGTTGTACCCGGCATTTTTGGACGTGATCACGGCTATCAAGAACGATAATGAAGTTCTCGCTTCCCCTCTTGCCCTCCCTGCCCATCCCACACTCGAAGGGTTCATCAAGACCTGGAATTACATCACTTTTGGGACGCTGATTAAGAACAGCTTCATCATCACGATCGGGGCAGTGCTATTGGGGATCGTCATCTCGTCGATCCCGGCCTACGCCTTCAGCAGGTTCCGCATTCCGGGGGGAGATCTCATCTTCATTATCCTGCTTACCACGCTGATGCTGCCCCAGCAGACGGTTATTATCCCGTTGTACGCCGTGCTGGGGCGTCTGGGACTCCTCGACACTTTGCTGGGGCTGATCGTCGTCCATGCAGTCTATGGGATGCCGTTCAACATGTTCGTCATGCGCGGCTTCATGGCTGGTATTCCCCAGGAGCTGGAGGCGGCAGCCAGAATGGACGGCTGCTCGGATTTTGGTTTGTACCGCCGCATCATCCTGCCATTGTCCGTGCCGGCAATTGCAGTAGCGGCTACCCTGAATTTTATCAATATCTGGAATGAGTTTTTCTTTGCAATCGTCTTGCTGCAATCCAACGCAAAGTTTCCAGTGACGGTTGGAATGATTACGATTACGCAATCGCAGTACTTTTCCTCATGGAACACGCCTGCGGCAGCAGTCATTATGGCCCAAATACCGACCATCATTCTCTATATTTTTGCCCACCGCTACATTACCCGGGGTCTTCTAGCGGGTGGGGTGAAAGGTTAAAGACCCGGGCGGCAACGGAGGTAATCTGCATGATGCCAGAAGAAATGGATGAGTTTTCCGGATATCGCTACGAGCTGATGCGACCGCAGCAGATCATAGCAGCACGTGAGAAGTCTTCAATGGCCTTCATTCCCCTTGGGCCAATGGAATGGCATGCGCCGCATATGCCGTACGGGACCGATATGCTGCATGCGTACGCGATCTCCCTCCATCTCGCGAAGGAGTTCGGGGGAGTGGTACTGCCGCCACTGCCTCTGGGCTCTGAGACGATCCTCTCGCCGGACCGTCTGCGCGACCGTGGGTTCAAAGGAGATGAGAAGATCATCGGGATGGACTTCCCCGATCTGGCGCTTCCCAGCCTCTATATCGAGGAAAGCGCCTTTGCGAGCATTGTTCTTGAGCTCGTCAGGGCACTCAAGCGGCAGGGCTTTCGCGTGGTGGTCATCGTGAATGGCCATGGCGGCAAGTATCACCTCATCGCTCTTGACAGGATCGCGGCTGAGGAGAGCGAACGCGGGCAGGCGGCTGTGATCCATGGTTTCCCTGTCGACCCCGAACGCAGACGCCTGGGCGGGCACGCGGAGAAGTTCGAGAGCAGCTTCATGAAAGCCTATTATCCTGAGACAGTCGATCTGGCAGCGCTGCCTCCACTGGGAAAGCCGATCAAGAACATGGAGTTCGGTATCCTGGACGGGCCTACCTGCATTGGCGAGCCGACCCCGGATTATACGGTGCGTGAAAACCAGGATCCACGTCACGCCAACGAAAAGGACGGCCAGGAAGAGCTGAAAAACGCGGTGCATCTGATCGGAACTCGGATCCGGGAAGCCATGCGCGACCTGAAATTGCAGCAGACAGCGGCAAAGAAATAAGGAGAGCAAGATGAACAAGCCTGGTCAGGACGAATCGGATTCCAGATACCGGTATGACCTGATGCGTCCGCAGCAAATTATTGCGAGACGGGATCAATCGCCCATTGCCTACGTTCCTCTCGGTCCGCTCGAGTGGCATGGACCTGCGCTGCCCTACGGAATGGATTTCCTCCATGCCTACCGGATGTCCCTGGCGCTGGCCAGGGAGTTCGGCGGCGTTGTCCTGCCGCCGCTTCCCCTGGGCTCCGAAACTGTCCTGGAGTCAGACCGGGTGAAAGACAGAGGCTTCAAGGGCGACGAGAAAATCTGGGGAATGGACTTCCCGACTCTGCCGCTGCCGAGCCTGTATGTTCGCGATCATGCCATGGGCACGCTGCTCCACGACCTGGTCGGGGCCTTGAAGAGACAGTTGTTTCGACTGATTGTCATGGTGAACGGCCACGGCGCCAAGTACCACGTGGTAACACTCGAAAGGATTGCAGCCGAGGAAACTGAACCAGGGAAGGTGGCTGTGATCCATGGTTTTGCGTTCGACGTCGGGCCCGGAAAGGGAGGGCACGCGGAGAGGTACGAAACGGGGTTCCTGATGGCATATTATCCGGATACCGTTGACCTGAGCACACTGCCATCTCTGCCCACCCCTCTCAAGAACGTCGAGACCGGAATACTTGATGGGCCAACATGTGTCGGCAAGCCTACCGCGGATTTCACGGTGCGGCCCGAGCAGGATCCACGCCATGCATCGGCAGAAGAAGGCTTTCAAGACGTCGTCAATGGCGTCCGACGGATCGGGGCGCAGATGAAGAAGGCCATGGAGAGCTTTACCTACCAGCCCGGGTTGAATACATACTATTCCCAGTAGATGAGGAAGAAGCCCATGAGAAGCAGCGCGATAGGGTTTGGTCTCATAGGGGCGGGTGAGGTCTCCGACTTTCACGAAAAGGGGTATCAGGCCGCGAAAAACAAGGGGAGAATCGTGGCTGTCTGTGACCTTGATGAAAACAAAGCCAGGGAGAAAGCTGCGCCTCATAAAGCCAGGGTCTACACCGATTATCATCAACTGCTTGCGAATACAGATGTGGAAGCTGTCGATATCATGCTGCCGCACTTCCTGCACTTTCCTGTCGCTGCGGCTGCGCTGGAGCAGGGGAAGCATGTGATTGTCGAAAAGCCGATTACGGTCTCCTGGCAGGAGGGAGAGCAATTATGTGAGCTGGCCAGGCGCCAGGGAGTACGGTTCACCGTGGCGGAAAATACCCGGTACGTCACCGCGTACCAAGAGGTTGAAAAGCTCATCAGGGAGGGTGTCCTGGGAGAACCGTGCCTGATCCGAACGTTCATCTACGGGTCCGAGATGATTCGCCTGCACGATCCCAACAGCTGGGTCCGCCGGGACAAAGAATCCGGCGGCGGCGCAACCATCGACATGGCGGCTCATTCCCTGTATCTGCTCAAATGGCTGTTTGGTGAGCTCAAGGACGTCCAGGCAATGCAGTGGCAATGTGTCGCTGAGACGGAAGTACCGGATAATTCCATCGTCGCCGGAAGGTTGAAAAATGGTGCCATCTATGCGACCCAATACACTGATACGGCAGAAATCCCCTGGGGAGAAAGACTGGAGGTCTACGGCCGCCAGGGGTCCTTGATTGTTGACCAGCTTCATAATCCTCCGGCAGTTCTCTATAGAAACAAGGATGACAGTCAAGGAAGACCGCTGAAGAGCGTTCCTTTCGATCCGTTGAATTGGAAGAAGAACTCGATGATCGCCGAGGTTCAGGCGTTTGTCCAAGCTGTCTGGGAGGACAAACCTCCTTTGCTGGACCCGATGGATGGCGTTTATGTCGTCAAGATGATCGAGAAAGCCTACCTTTCCGCCAGACAAGGAGGGATAGTCATCACGGCATAGGAGTACATCGAAGGGTTCTTGGAGTTGTCTGGCTGGCTATTCGATCATGGGGAGGATATTCCGACTTGAAACGCTGTGCGTTGCCGCGATGCCGTCAGACTTGCTTAACCAGAGGAAGAGGGAGGGGGGTGACAAATGAGTAATCGACACGATTCACATTTCAACGGCGCCATCATCGACGCCATCCCCTTTCCACTTTTCGTCGTGGACGAGGATGTGAAAATCGTGGCATTCAACCACGCCGGATCATCTATACTTGGGAATAAGCCCTCCCTCGCACTCAACACCAAGGGCGGCGAGGCTCTTCATTGCCTCCACTCCACGGAGACCCTTGGCGGCTGCGGAGCATCGGAGGCATGTAGGACCTGCGTCGTCCGCGGCTCGGTGGGTATGTCCTGCCGAGACGGGGTCGTGACCCGCCGTCCACAAAGGATGCAGTTGGTGGGCCCTCAAGGTGTGCGCGATGTCTACCTGCTCATAACCACCAGCCCTTTCGCGAGCGTCGATCGGACCCTCGCCGTCTTGATGTTTCAGGACATCGGCGACCTTGTCGCTACGCAGGGAATTGTGCCGGTCTGTATGCACTGTCGTAAAGTGCGCGACACGTCAAACGGATGGGCGCTCATGGAGCAGTACCTGAAAGATCACCTGGACCTCGACGTTAGCCACGGCATATGCCCGGATTGTCTGAAGAAGTACTATCCGGAAGTCTCTGCCCAAGCTTCGGACTAAACTATTGTTTCGGCGTCAACCTGAAGCCTGATTCGTGGATGAATATCAGGTGGGCGCCCGGCCACGAGGCGTTTTTTTCGGGCCCTTGAGGACTCCAGTTTGCACTGAGCAAGAATTTGAGGATTATCTGATACAGCGTTGAGCCAAGTCGGAGGCTTGACAGCTGACATATTCCATTTATAATGATGTCATTCCTTTCTAATGTAATTCTTCGCAAAGGCGCTTGTGGCATTCGCAAAGACACGCCCGACGCCAGGGAATAAGCATCTTTCCAGAAGAAACCTAGAGGGGGTTGCATATGGGACGTTTTAAGAACGGGCTCGTCATCACAGGCGGCGCTAGTGGCATCGGCTCGGCTACCGTCAAAGCTGCACTTGCCAGGGGTTGGCCGGTCGCCTTCTGCGATATCCAGCCGAGGGACAAGATCGATCCATCGCTTTTGACGGAAAAATCACTCTACGTCGAGGCAAACGTCGCGAAGCCGGACCAGATGATGCATTTCCGCTCGAGCGTGATATGTTCCTTCAAGGAAAGAGACCTGACCCCGGACAAGCTGAGCGTCGTTGCCTGCGCCGGCATCAGCCGCCGAGGCGATCCGGAACAGGTCCAGTTGATGAAGGACATCAACGAAGGCGGAACCTTCAACCTTCTTTACGCCTTCGCAAACGATATCCCGGCCGGGGGTGGCCTTTTCGTAGGCTTGAGCTCGATCGTCGCAGCCGAGGGAATCGCGGTCAAGGGAGATGAGGAGTACAAGTCCACCAAGGCCGAAGCGTGGAAGATCTCCACCGAAGAAGCCCGGGGTCTCGGCGTCGATGGCTTTGCGGTCGCCCCGGGCGCCATCGATACCCCGATGACGCGGAAGGAGGCCGTCTTCGGAATGCTCCTCCTGGGCGCTGCCAGGACTTTCGGCGGAAACGCCAAACATCCGCTGAGCAATGAAGTCCTTAGCCTGGCTGGCATTCGCGCTTGCACGACCCCGGCGGTGGTCCTGAAGGGGCTCCTCGGCTCGGCGCTCACAGGAACAGAGGACTTCAAGATCGTGGCGGAAACCTTCGAAAAGGACCCTCTGCTTGCCATGGCCGGCGTCCTACGCTTTGTAGGCTACCTCAATCCCAAAGGGGCCGACGGGCAACGTCACGTCAGGCCCGAGGTCATCGCACGCTCGGTAGAGATACTAACGAAGCTCGACGTGGTTATCGGCCCTGAAGTCGTGGCTCGGCTCCTGCTCGACCAACTCGAGAAAGGCAAGGCTCCCGAGGGTGGGCTGCTCAAAGCCTACAGCGCGAACGGCGAAAACCGGGTTACCCAACTCATGAGCGCCTTCGCTGCGTAGTTGTCGTCGCAAAGACAATTGACGAAAGACCCCGACGGATAGGTCGTCCTCGGGGTTTTTCGTCAGAGCGGCTTAAGGTGTGCCCGGGTCAGATGCATATTCAAGAGATATCTTGCGTAAACGGCCAAGGGCTCTCGGTTGTCCTGATTATCGCATTCCTCTCCGCCAACGGGCAGCCAGGTGTTGCCATCTGAATCGTGGTGCACCATGATGCCATTGGCATCGCTTGGACGTACCCCTGCGGTGGCAAACCTGCCCTTCCAACTCGTATCGGCCAAGAGAAGTACAGCGGGCGTTTCGTGCTTCGATCTCCGCGCAAGTCTGGCAGCTTCCTCGAGGCGAAGAAGACGATCACGGAAGGGATCGACTGGTACAACCTTGGCCGGCCGCATCAGCCGTTAGGATACAAGAGCCTCCCGGAATATCGGGCTCACGAACAAACCGCGGTGGCTTGAAAAATGGGGAGCACTACACCGATCCACTATCCCTGTGCTTGGAGACCTCGGGATACAAGTAGACGTGTCTATGATGATCTACGCCCTGCCTTCCTACCTCCCGGAACCGTTCCGTCTCGCTTACTTCGACGCTGCTTCGAGCTGCTTCAGGGCGTCGGTGCCTGCCAGATTGTCGTTGATATCCGTGTAACTAAGGGCCGTATTTCCATCTTTGTCTTTCGCTTTTGCATCCGCGCCGGCTTTCAGGAGTATAGTGATGACCTCTGGGTTCTTGGTCACCTTGGCAGCGTACATCAGCACGGTCACCCCGTTGTGGACTCTCTTCGTGTTGAGGTCCGCACCGGCCGCCAGGAGCGTGGTGACCACCTTGGGATTCGGGTTCTCCCCAGCGGCGAACAGCAGCGCGGTCGCTCCGTTGTTTTCCTGGGCGTTGAGGTCCGCACCGGCCGTCAGGAGCGTGGTGATCACCTCCGGATCCGGGTTGAATTCGGCGGCGTACATCAGCGCGGTGCGGCCCCGGCCCGTCGGGTCATTGTCTTTAGCATTAACGTCCGCACCCTTGCTGATTGCGGTCTGCACGTCCTGTGGCGTTCCGGTCTTTGCCAGCTCAAAGAAGGTCTTTGTCTGTGCATACGCCGAAGCCGCCATGAGGACCGCAAGAATAACTCCAACCACGATTCGCTTTTTCACTTTATTGCCTCCGTGACCCCGCATTCTACACCTTGAAGCGAAACCACGTCCACGCAGCGCAGATCAGTCCTATTAAGGGCGCTTAGATCCAGTGCCCTTTGACAGGTCGCCTTCCATGCATATTCCAAGCCGACTTGTTTGCCACCGCCGATTTGCTCTCTGGCTTGCAGGGCATTCACTTTTTCGACAAATGCGCAACATGAGCCAAAGAGAGAAGCGTGCGTGCTCTTAGCCTGCTGCATCTCCTGCTCATCTCCTGTCGCACTGCCCGCTTATGATAGCTGCTGCGACAGCTCTATTTCGAAAATGCGGGCGCTGTTGTCGGCGAGTGCTGCGTGCAGGATTCCTTCTCTTTCATTCCAATCGAAAGCGGGAACCCTGTCCCTTGGAAAGGCGCAGCGCACCTTTGATCGCCCGCCGGCCGCCTGCCGGATGGGAAGGTCTGCCGCCCTCTCCTTGCCTTCCGTTCGCCAAACTGCCACGTAGAGCGTGCTGCCGCAGTCCATTCCAAGGCTCATGTGCTCGTCGGCCATGCTTGCGAGCCCCAGCGGCCAGAACGGTACGCCCCGGTTCAACCGTTCGCAGATGCTCTTGTGATAGGCGATTCCTTCGTGGACGAACTGCCGGCGTTCTTCGGAGAGCTCGGCCAGGTGCCCGCTCTGGTGGATGCGAAGCAGGACCGCGCTCACCATGTTGAAGATGGTCTCCTCCACGGTGCCGTCGCGCAGCGGGTACGACCAGATGGCCGCCTGTTCAGGGGGCAGGGCAGTGGGGCAGTTGGCCGCGATCGCGGCAATCAGGCGGTAGTCGGTCTGGTCGGTCACGGACTGGATGCTGTGACGAGACAGCATCGACCAGGTCATCCGCATGCCGCCGCTTGAGCAGTTTTCCACCACCAGGGAGGGGTAGCGGACAAACACGCTGTCCAGCCAGTCGAGGTAGGCGCGCGTGTGCTGCAGCAGGCCGTCGCCCGTGCTGTCGGCGTCCCGTTCGGTCCCGGGTCCCGCGTTGATGTTGTAGTCCATCTTGATGTAGCCGACCCCCCATTCCTCCACGAGGCGGCGCACCACGCGGTCCGCGTGGTCACGCACGCCGGGATGGCGGAAGTCGAGCTGGTAGCGTCCCTCATCGATGACCGGCCGGCCGTTGCGCTGGAAGAACCAGTCCTGGGGAACGCGCTCGACCAGGGGACAGCGGATCCCCATGACCTCCAGCTCCAGCCAGAGGCCGGGAATCATCTCTTTCTTGCGGATGTAGGCCAGCGGCTCCTGGATCCCGCCCGGAAACCGGGCCTTCGAAGGCAGCCACTCCCCGACGCCGTCCCACCAGGCGCCGTCCGCGTACCAGCCGGCATCAATGCAGAAGTAGCGGCAGCCGGCCCGCGCGGCGGCGTCAATGAGCGGGAGAAGCTTCTCCGTGGTCGGGTCGCCGGAGAGGCAGTTCATATAGTCGTTGAAGATGACGGTGGGATGCTCGTTGTCGTCGTTGGGCCGGCGGATGGCGCGTCGATACCGCGTCAGCTGCTGGATCGAGCGCTCGAATCCGCCCTGCACCACCGCGACGGCGCAGGGCTCAGACTGGAAGCGCTCGCCCTTGCGCAGGCGGCGGAGGAACGCGTTCTCCTGGTAGGTGGGACCCGAGAGCTGAAGGTACAGCTCGCCGGCGATGTCGCTGAGCTCCCAGTGCCAGGAGGCGTGGGTCTCGATCTGCCAGGTGAGCGTCTGCCCGAGGTCGGTGTTCTCGTAGCTGCCCATGGGCAGGTGCTCGGACGCCGGCCAGGTCCCCGTGCTCGTGCGAGAGATGCGCTTTACCGAGAATCGGTTCACCGCGTGGTAGCCCATCTCCGCGAGCGCGTACGAGCGCCACTGGGCTTCCCCACACCACGTGCTGTGCGGAATGCGCACCACGGCATCACGGTCTCGAGGTCCGCGAGCGCCGCGCGAGAGCCCCGTCAGCGCAAAGGAGCTGACGTACTCCATGGGCCGCTCCCGCTCCCCCCGGTTCTCGAGCTCCGTCCAGCTGCGGACCACGGGAATCCCGTCGAAGAGCTGCAGATGGCTGGTCACCAACAGCCCGTCGTGTTGCTGCGTGATCTCCAGCTTCCTGCCGAACCGGTTGCGGGCATCACGGGAGCTCACGTACCGAAGGAGCGAGCCCGGGCTGGAGCCCGTGTGCTTGCTGCCGTGGTGATCGTTCTGATTCTGGCCCGATTCGTGCACCTCAACCAGTCGAAATGCGCGGGCGATGGCATCTGCCGGCGGCCGCGACTGCGGATGCGCCGACAGCGAGAGCAGGCGGACATCGCCCTCGTCGGTCACTTGGACCGTCAGGAAAATCCCGTTCTCGTTGCACTCGATAGTCACCGCTCCTCCCTCGCTGGATCTGCCGCGCGTGACGGGATCACCCCTTCAAGGCGCCGACCGTCATGCCCTTGATGAAGTATCGCTGCAGCGCGACGAACAGCGTGGCAATCGGGAGCACGGAGATCACGATGGCAGACATGGCCGACGTGTAGTCGTTGGTCTGCTGCGAGAACAGGGACTGGATGGCCACAGTGAGCGTGCGCAACCGTCCCGTGCTCACGTAGAGACTGGCCATGAGGTAGTCGTTCCAGATCAGGAAGGACTCCATGATGATCAGGGTGGCCATGGCCGGCCTCAACAGCGGGATCACGATGCTGAAGAACGTGCGGTACAGCGAGCTGCCGTCCACGCGGGCGGCTTCCTCCAGCTCCACCGGCACGGTGGACATGAAGCTCGTCATGAGGAACACGCCGAAGGACATGCCCGTTGCCACGTACATGAGGATAACACCGTACGCGGTGTTGGTCAGGTGCATGGAGTAGCCAATGATATAGATCGGAAGGAACAGCGCCTGGTAGGGGATGAGGATCCCGATGATGAAGTAGATGTAGGAGAACTTGAAGAAACGTCCGCGGTTACGCGCAATGGCCCACGAAGCCGCCCCGGCAAAGACCGCGAGGATCAGCACGGACACCCCCGTATAGAACAGGGTGTTGAGGAAGCTGGTGCCCATGTTCAGGCGGTACAGGGCGTTGGCGTAGTTCTCCCAGTTGAGGCTCTGCGGGAGGGAAAGAGGGCTGCCGAGGTACAACTCCCGGGTCGTCTTGAACGAATAACCCACGACGATCAGGAGCGGCAGGAGGAACACGGCCGCCACGATGACCACGGCGAGCTGGGCGAAGACCTGGCCGATGATCCGCCTTGCAGGGCCGGCGCGACGGCGGGCCTGCATCACAGCTGCACCTCACGCTTGCGCAGCACCGACACTTGTATGACCGCAACGATCAGCAGAACCACGACCAGCGTCATGGACAGCGCCGAGCCGTAGCCGTACTGCCTGCCGCTGATCGCCGTGTTGTAGATCTGGTAGACGATGGAGGTCGAGGCCCGGCCGGGCCCGCCCCCCGTCGAGGATACGATGAGCTCGTAGACCTTCAGCGATCCGATGGTTATGCCCACGATGCAGATCGTAAAGGCCGGCGCCAGCATCGGGATCGTGATGCCGAAGAACCGCCGCGCCCAGGAAGCGCCGTCCACGTGGGCCGCCTCGTACAGCTCCCGGGGAATCGACTGCAGGGCCGCGAGGTATATGATCATCCAGTAGCCGATCCACTGCCAGTTGTTGGCCACGAGGAGACCTGACAGAACGGAACGGGCGTTGCCCAGGAGCAGGAAGTTGATGTTCGTCCCGAGGGCCGAGTTGATGGCCGGCAGCACGTTGGAGAACATGCGAAGCCACCGCGAAGAGCCAGGCGCGGCATTGGAGGAGGCGGGACATGACTTTTCGGGCATGATGAACTCCGTGCGCAAGGTGGAAGAGATGGCCGCGGAGTGCCGAGCCGTGGCGCGGGAAAGCGGCAAGTCGCTGGAGACGTCGCTGTCCGCGATCAACCCGGGGAACGGAGAGCATCCGCGTTCTGGAGGATCGCACCGCGCGTATCGAGGAGGCCGTGTCCGTCATCGGCGACGTTGCAGATCAGACGGAGCTGCTCTCCCTGAACGCCGCCATCGAGGCGGCGGGCGGGCGAGGCGGGCAGGGGATTCACCGTCGTTGCCCAGGAGGTCCGCAAGCTCGCGGATCGCAGCGCCCGGGCCGCAGCGGAGATTTCGGACTGGTCCAGGCGGTGCTCGATGCGGTGAAGAAGATCGTCGCGGATGCGCACGAATCCCTTACCAGCGGAAACGCGCTGAAAGACGAGCTGGAGAAAATAGGCGTCGCCATTACCTCCATCGCCGATCTTTCGCGCCTGGCGTCCACCGCGGTCGGCAGGGCCGAAACGACGCTCGGATCG
>CAVUXE010000078.1:0-12463 GCA_963745235.1 uncultured Spirochaetota bacterium
ATGTTAGGGTATTCCGGAAATTGTGAAAGCGTGAAATAATCTCTCTCATGGGAGGGGGCCATAAGAAATTCTCGCGCATCGGGCGCGAGCAAATTCTCAACGCTTATCGGGCTGGGCCTGATGCCATCGTCTCGTTGATCGACTATCTGCAAGAGACGCTTTTGGGAATCATCGAAGAACACGAAGCACGGATCGAAGAGCTTGAAGCGAAGCTCAACAAGGACAGCCACAACAGCGACAAGCCGCCTTCCACAGATGGACCGAAGCGAAGGTTCACCGCAAAGAATCGAGAGCGCAGTAGCAAGAAACCTGGCGGTCAGGAGGGACACGAGGGCACGACGCTGCGGATGGTAAGCGATCCAGCCCAGGTGGCAGTTCATGAGGTCAAACGCTGTGGGCGTTGCGGCAGATCGTTGAAGGATGTGAAGCCACGAGGCTACCTCCCACGGCAGGTTTTCGATATCCCTCGCATTACTGTGGCGGTCACCGAGCATCGAGCGCAGATCAAACGCTGCCCTCACTGTGGAGAGCTTTCCCGGGGAGAGTTCCCTGAGGGGGTGACTCACACGACCCAGTATGGAACGCGCCTGAGAGCCTTTGCGGTGTACCTGAAGAACTATGGATTTCTCTCCTATCAACGGACCGCCGAAGCGTTGTCAGACTTGTTCGCCATTGCTGTGAGCGCGGGGACCCTCGCCAGCACAGATGGTCGCTGTGCCCAACGTCTGGAAAGGGTGGTGGAACAGATCAGAGAGAAGCTTGTTCGGGCGCCGGTGGTGCATTTCGATGAAACAGGACTGAGCATCAACGGGAAGTTACACTGGCTCCATGGGGCGAGCAACCCAGCCTTTACCTATTACTTTCCCCATCAGCGTCGCGGCCAGGCAGCCACCGAATGCCATCGGGATTCTTCCGCGGCTGAAGGGCAACGCGGTCCACGACAACTGGCAGCCGTACATGAAGTACCGCTGCCGGCATTCGCTGTGTAACGCCCATCACATTCGGGAACTCACCGGCATCTATGAACTTGACGGCCAGCCGTGGGCGCAACACATGATCGGTTTGCTTCTGGAGGGCAGCCAGGCCGTCGAGGGTGCAAAGAAGGCGGGAAAGAAACGATTGACCGCCGGTGTGTTGCACGGATACATCAGTCGCTACGAGACGATTATTGCCGCTGGAATGAAGGCCAATCCTCCTCCTACTCGTCCAGAGGGTTGTTCACGCCGAGGACGTCTGAAGAGAAGCAAGGCCCGCAACCTCTTGGAAAGATTGGCAGAGCGCAAGAAGGAGACACTGCGCTACTTGTACGATTTTCGAGTGCCCTTTACAAATAACCAAGCCGAGCGTGACATTCGCATGATGAGAGTGCAACAAAAGGTCTCTGGGGCATTTCGCAGCAACGCGGGCGCTCTCGCGTTCTGCCGAATACGAAGCTACATCTCCACCATGCGCAAGCACGGCAAGTCAGTGATTGATGCCCTCATCCGAGTCTTACAGGAGGATGATCTGACGCTGACAAAGTGCCTTCAAACCAGCTGAATAGTTATCGCGCCAAGCAAAGCTTGGGAAAGGAGGATGCTCAGCATGTAGGCGGAAACCTTTCATCGTGACCCTGTTGGTAACCAATCCAACACAGCAAAGCTTGGCCAGCAGCTGGAAGTGAGTCTTGCGTGACCACAGGCGACTGTGGCCATGAAGCGTAGACAACGATCGTAAAAGCCGTGCGATTGAGCCTCGATAGCAGCCATGCGGGAGTCTTCGCAGTTAACTATGCGGGGACAGCACCGAAGCGTCGTAATGGCCCGACGTGGAGGTCCCGCCGGGGTCGGAGAACAGGGCAAATACGAATAAGGGTCACCCAGGAACTTGGGAGATCTCGTTGATTCCATGCCTTCGGAAACTGGACGAGGGTCACCAGAGAATGAACCCCTGGCCCATGGGCAGAAGCGTCATGATGCCCATGCGGAGCGAAGAACAAAGACGCAGGCTGCAAATGGTATTGCCGAGCGAAGGAAACGAAGCGAAGCGAAACGGTCAACGAGAAGTCGTAGCGCCTTCACAGTACCGCTGAAGCGGGGGAACCAAACCCAGCAGGAACCCCGTGGAGGGAAGGGAGGCGTCGGGTCATAGAGCTGTCGGTGGGACACACGGAGGATGCGATGGAATCCACAGACGTGTCAACGAAACAACGGCGGATAACGGAACTCGCGAGGATTCATCCCGAGGTGAGTTTCACGTCGCTGGCGCATCACATCGACCTGCGATGGCTGTACGAAGCTTACCTCCGCACGCGCAAGGACGCGGCGGTGGGAGTGGACGGACAGACAGCCGAGGAATACGCAAAGGATCTTGGGGGTAACCTCAGGAGCCTACTGGAGAGGGCGAAAGCGGGAACGTATGTCGCTCCTCCTGTTAAGCGCGTGTATATACCGAAGGGCACGAAAGGTGAAACACGTCCGATCGGTATTACCTCCTTCGAAGACAAGGTGCTGCAACGTGCAGTGCAGATGGTGCTGGAACCGCTGTACGAGCAGGAGTTTTTGGACTGCTCGTATGGATTTCGGCCAGGGCGGTCAGCCCATGATGCGTTGCGGGCACTTCGGGACGGGCTGATGAAGATGGGTGGCGGGTGGATAATTGATCTTGACATACGAAAATTTTTCGACACTCTCGACAAAGGCCACCTTAGAGAGATCCTCAAGAGGCGGGTGTGTGACGGGGTGCTCCTTCGTCTGATCGGGAAATGGCTGAATGCTGGAGTACTGGAGGAGGGAGGGGTAAGCTACCCTGAGCGGGGGACTCCACAGGGCGCTGTGATTTCACCAATCTTAAGCAACATCTACCTGCACGATGTGCTGGACAGATGGTTTGCAGAGGTGGTGAAGCCGCGCCTGAAGGGTGATGCGTTCCTGATTCGGTTTGCGGATGACGAGGTACTGGTGTTTGCGCGCAAAGAGGACGCCGAGCGGGTGATGGACGTGCTGCCGAAGCGATTTGGCAAATATGGCCTCACCATTCATCCCGAGAAAACTCGGTTGATATGTTTCGACAAGCCTCAGAAGCGCGAGGGAGGGACGGTTGAACCACCTCGGTGGGCGAAGTTCAATTTTCTGGGCTTCACACACTACTGGGGGCGGAGTCGATAAGGCGCGTTGGGTCGTGAAGCGAAAGACGGAACCGAGTCGCTTTACTCGGGCGCTGAAGAGTACCTGTGAGTGGTGTAGGCGTAATCGCCATCTACCGCTTAAGGATCAACAACGTATGCTCACATGGAAGCTCAACGGACACTACGCGTACTACGGGATAACTGGAAACTCGCACTGGATCAGCAGCTTCTTCTACGAAGTCAAAAGAGCGTGGCGTAAGTGGCTCATGCGTCGCAGTCGCGGGCAATACATGCCCTGGGAGCGTTTTCTGCAACTGCTCCAGAGGTATCCACTCCCTGCAGCTCGGATAGCGCACTCTTGTTAAGCAGTGAAACTATGGCCCGAAGAACCGTATGCGTCGAATCGCGCACGTACGGGTCCGTGGGGGCTCTGGGCGAGGGATCGCCCAGAGCTACCCAGCCCTTTTTTCCTTTTCAATTCATTTATAGACTACAGCTCGTGCGCCTACCGATGCATGCCATACTTTCAACTTCCTCCTACAGTCACGCGGCAGTCATCCCGTCTGTGGCCAGAAAATGCGTATGGGGTGAGGCGGCCACAAGGCCGCCGGATCGACAGCGCGCCAGCGGCTGGCGCGCTGTGCATACGCATTTTCTATTCAGCCCCAAACCATGACGGCGGGGGCGGCCGACGGCGTGGCAAGATTCATAGCTACATTTCAGAGAGACTCGAGTTCAATCCGGTGTCTCGGACGCTAAACTACTCCCACCTTTCTTCAAATGACGGATCTTTTGCCTTTGCTTCTTGAATCTTCTTTTCCCATTGCGCCTTGAGGCCTTTGTTGTTCCACAAGAGATCCACTGTTTCATACTCTTTCAATGGCTTGGCATTCTTCAGATCGATATCAACGAGATAGACTTCGATCTTCCCTTCTTTGAGCACCTCGAAGTACAACCCATCCTTGCCAAGGTAATACGAGAAGGAAACTGCTTTTTTCCCATCTGAATCGTCCATCCCATGCCAGATCGAATACAACGCGTCTTCTTTCAAATCGTAGATCAGGACATGCCAGGGATAGAGAGTTTTCGGAAGGGTGATAGTAGGATTGCTTCTAAAATTGGACATTAGAACAAAATAAACGTAATTTTGATTTGCCACAGATTGATTGCTAAATGTCAGCATGTGAGTATAGATAGGAGAGTAGTTGCTCGTAAAGGGTAGAACAAGATCATGTGTAATGGTTTCTTGTGCCCAATCGAGAACGAATAGCTCAATATCACGATCCGCCTGTATATAGGAGAAATCAGATTTAGTTGCGACTGTTGATGATAGAAAAACCTGATTTGCTCCTGCGTCGACATCTTTGGGGTTCATAATGTACCCCGCCTTCGCTTTTCCGGCTGACTTAATGATTACTCCGTTGTTTTCCAGATCCAGTCGCATGCCCCCCTTGGATTCACTCTTACGTTTGGTGTAGTATCCCCAGAAATTTTCATATGCTTGCTTGCTGAGAGCTGTAACGACGTCAATCTTCTTGCTTCGCTTATCGAAAGTAATCCCTGCAATTCCTTGGGCAGAATCACTGTTACCTAAGTTTTCAAGCGTGTCAAAAAAAAACTTCGAGTCATCGTCGTTGGTAAGTCGTAGAAACTGATAATTATCCTTGAAATGATACGTATTGTACATGAACGGATAGCGATCAGTTAGCGGAATTTCCACCAATCTCTTTGCTTCAGCAGTAAGCGAAAACAGTCTCTCCGGAAGATGAATGACTCGCGCGCCGCGAAAAAGCTCCTCGTATAAATCGGTTAGTGTTGAGGCACTTAACAACGGTCTGGCGAAGACCAAGAGCACTGAGAGCATCAAACCAATAAGGCGTCTTTTTGAACTCACTATATTTCCCTCGGCTAGATCGCTATCTCCGTTCCGCTTATCGTTTGGAAGATTCAATCGTCCACCAGGGCTTTACAGTCGCGAAATTGTAACCTTGGTTGAATTGTTTTTTCCAATTCGCAAAGTAGCTGCTATTGACCAACATGTTGACGTATTTGTCGTTGCCAGACAAAAGACTAGGGTCTGTCCAACTCCCAAACGCATTCTCTCTCGGACCTGCTCCATATGTCGTCCCGCCTAGCGTCAGCCGCGGTGCACTATGTATCAGCAGGTTTTGCCCTTCATCATTGATAGCATAAAACCCAACATGCCCCTGCATGAAGACGAGGTCTCCTACCTGAGGGGTGTCGCTCCATGTCTTTCGATCATCTCCATAGGCAAGCAACACGCCCCCCACGTACTGGTTCGCCTGCTTCTTGTCGGCAACCATCTGAGGCCACCCGCCATATAGGAAAGTGCGACTTAGCCCATTTGCCACAATTCCCGACTCCGTGTCCAACTGAGCAGCATGCGCTGATGCGTATTCCCTCGACCATATGCCAACCTCAGTTTTGTTGCCCTTGACACTGGCATTTAGAGCTTGCCCGGCCTTTAGGGCGCCGGACGCATACAGCACTGTGTTGACATATCCAATGCAATCCAGCGATGGGGTACTAGTCGGTGAACTAACCCATGGCCCATTGAAATACCCGGTGATCGCCTGGCCATATCCTGGGCCTTTGAGATTGAAGTTCATGTAGTACTGCGCTCCAGTCAGATCGCCGGCGATGGCCCCAGTCCTGTCGTAGTTAATATTGAGATATTCCCCCTCGTACGTCCGCGCCACATCGTTGATCAAATACCCGTTCGCATTTCCCGCTCGTACCACGTCCTCCGATGCGAGATTCGCCAGGAATAACGCCCCTGAAAGCCCATTCATCCCGTTGCTGCCGCGGAACACGTTTGTCGTGTACTGAAGCATGTCGTGGCTGAGGATGCCTCCGGCAGCAAAGTCCGTGGAGTCCTTTAACGCATCACGCAGGCCGCCCAGCAGCGCAAACGCACTGCCATAGGCTTCTTCAGACAAAACGCCGGCAGTGAAATTGGAGAATGTACCACTGTCCCACAGAATGTCAGCTATCTTTCCTTTGTCACCTGATTGAACCAGATAATCCCAAAGCTTGTTGGATTCCGTATTCGTGCTTGTTATAGCCCGTCGCAATTGAGTCTGCGCAAGGACCCCGAGGTCCTGTGCCGGCGTCTGGTCGTACACCCTTCCACTTGAGCTGACAGGAAGGCTAGCGATCTGCGCGTCAAGCACAAACCCATAGCCGCCGGCCCCTATCTTGCGCAGCATGCTTGCGCCCCAGGCGAGCCCTGTATCCTCGTATCCGGCTCCAGTCACGCCCCACGCCTTCATCAAATCGGAATACGCACTGGTCTCCGTCATCCGTGATTCGAACTCATCTTTCCCTGCCAGGTGCTTGGCTTCATGAGACATGATTGATGCAACTTGCGCGGCCCCTTCTTTTCCTCCGCCAAGCAGCTTGGAGTTGACATAAATCGACTTCCCGTCATCTCCTGCATAGGCAAGCGCGGCAAGGTCCTGCGTTGTGACCGCTGGAGTGGATGCGTTATAGTAAACGACATTCTTGTTCCCGTTCCAAATATCCTCCGCCAACTGATAGTTATCTTTGTTGTCGGTGTAGCCAAGCCCATTGGCCGAGTTCAATGTCGTAAGTGCAGTCTTATCCCCCTGCAGGTTTTCATACTTCGCCTCGGTGATCTTATACGATTCGCCAACCCCGCCCATGCTCGAAGCGATTGTTCCCAAGCTGACATTCGTTCCATTACTGCCCAGGTTCATGCTGAACCCTTGCTTTGCTCCCAGGTGCATCTCCAGCAGTCCGTAACCCCTTTCGCTGCCAAAGTCAGCTATGTTCATCAGGTTCAACGTAGCGTCTCCGGTCATCCCATATTGTATACCCGTTGAGACCAGGCCTCCCGTCAGGTTGTTGAAGCTACTAATCCCTCTCGTATTGAACACATTACTGCTGAGGATGGTGCCATTCCCATCCACCATGTTCGCCATGCTCATCAGCCCGCTGGTGAACGCGCTTCCTGAGGCCCCTGCAACGCTCGCCCACGCTCCTGTCCCAAACGACCCCGTGAGGAACGCGTCCTTGTCCCACCCAAGCTTGCCGTTGCTCCAAGAGAACGCGCTGAGCGCGCTGGTGGCAGTGTTCGTCGTAAAACCTTGCGCCCCGGCCAGCAGCGCCTTCCCGATGGGCGCCTTGCCGAAATCTCCCAAGGCTCCTGCGATCCCCCCGACCTCCTTCGGATTGAACCCGTTGAACACGCCCCCTACCGTACTCGTCGCCGCGCTCGTCAGGAAGCTCTTCCCTATATCCAGCCCTGCCTCTTCCCATGTCTTGTAGCCGCTCACCACATCCAGCGTGTCAAACAGAAGCGTGCTTGATGTGCTTATCGCGGCAGTGGCCGCGATTCCGGCAATCCCCCCGATCCCTCCCGTTGCCAGGGTCGCTACCACCCCTGCGGCTATCGATCCCACGGTTCTCAAGCTTGGGGCTTTGAACCAGCTGCCCGGTGTCGTCCCAGAGCGCCTTGTCCCACGTGGGCTTCTGCACCTCCGACCAACCCCGCGCCTCCTTCGTCTGATTCCAGATGAAAGCGCCCATCAGGCGCCCCAATTCCCCCTTGCCCTGCACAACTATGTTGTCGTTCTGAGACTTGTCGAAGTCAGGTTCGTTGGCGAACTCTGGCGAATACCCCACCCACTGCCCAAACTCCCCCTCCCCCAGCTCCTTGGTCTTCGCCTCTCCGTTTGCTGTGATTTCGAACACAAGCCCCTTGGCCCTCTTCTCTGCGTCCGTGAGCTTCTTCCCTTCCCCGAAGATCCTATTCTGCTGCTCCCCGACTTCCTCCTGCGCTATGCCGACAAGATCCATCACCGCCCCGGCCTCGAGACCGTTCAGCCTCCCCTGGCTCAAATCCACTTTCAGCTCCAGCCTCGGCATCGCATACCACCGGTACGCCTCTACCCGCTGCGTCTCCATTATGAGACCGCTGATGAGCGTGCTCCGTTTCACTGCCTCCCGCTTGTACTCTCCTCCGCCCGTCCCGTACCCAACGGTGACAAACACCTCATCCATGCTCTTCTCAAAGCCTTTGTTCGCTTCCTTCACACTCTCAGAAAGCGCCTTCTTCGCTTCCTCCACGCTCGTTCGGGCATCATCTGCCAACCCCCGAGCCGCCAACGCCGAGAGCTCCTTCCTGCTTGTTGCGATAAAGCGCTTCACCTCGCTGGCAATCCGCGCGCCACTGGTGTCCGCTCCCAGTTTCCCGCTGGCCACCGTCACCGACTCTGGCGCAATCCCCGAGCTCATCCGCTTCAGCGCCGTAAGTGACTGTCCGCTCCCTACTTCCGCAAGGAGCGTCTGAACCTTCGTTGTGGCCTCCTTCGGGTCATAACTTATGTCCCCGATCAAAAGCGTGCTCGCGCTTCGCGAACTGTCATCCGCGCTTGCACCCACCTCGCCGAGAATGGCCTCATTGCCTGCCTTGGCTGCCTTCTCCCGCGTGGCTTGCACCCAATCATCCTTCTTCTCCACGAGGCCAAGGTAGGCAACGTTCCACGCATCACTCTTGTCGCAATATTCCTGCTGGAAGCCCTCCCGCCACTGTCCAAACGCTTCGAGCAGCTTTTGCTGGCTTTCATCCCAGGCGCTGGCCGCCTTGGCCCGAACAAGACCAACTTGTGCGTACCAGGTCTGTTGGCGGCTGCCGAGGTCCTGCACGGATTGACCCCACTTTTGCTCCAACTCCGTCTCGCGGGATTTGAGCGCTCCTGAATAAACAGAAAGTACGGCCTGGGCATAGCTTTGAAGCGCGTTCATCCTGGTGTTGGACTCGGAGTCGTTGAGCAGTACGCCAGCAGAGAATGCAGCGTCACCAAGGACGCCGGACAGGAGCTCTTGGTCAGCCTTTGCGACCCACAGTGAATCCCTATAGGCACTCTTTGCAGCTGCCAACATGTCAGCTTTCGTCCCGGTCCCCGCGACATAAGCCTCGTAGGCGGATCGATAGGCTTGCTGCGCATCCGCTGCCTTCGCCTCCGCTGCCTGAGCTGCGAGTACGGTCTTCCCACGAGCGTCTTCAGCATTCACACTTGCCACAACAGTCATCTCTTGCAGCGCTTTGCTGAAGGACACCTTGTCTTCCGCCGCGAGCACACTCCATGCCGAGCGGAATTGGGCCTCCAGCTCGGAGGAGACCCTCGCCAGGTCGGTTGCAATGCCCTGGCTCTGGGCGGCTAATTTTCGATACTGCGACAGGAAGTCCTCCACGGAAGTCAAATGAGCCCCGTCAGTCCCTCTCAGCTCGGCAAGCCGTGCGCAACCGGACTCGTAGTCACGCCTTGCCTGGGTGAACGTTGATATTGAGCTTCCAAGGATGTTTGGAGAAAAGCCATTCAGGAGGGTTTCAATGTCCCCCTTCTTGTTGTCAAGGGCACTTGCTTGCCCGGTCCAATCCGCGACAGCGTCCGAAATCCAGCCGAATGGAGCACGGCGGTTGGCGCGAAGCCTCTCTATGGTATCCTGCAACCTCTGCGTAAGCATTCGCAAGGCTGAAGCGCTTGTTCGGGAATTGAACTGGTCAAACTGATTTTCGTTTCCGCCAGCGCTCGCTATGCGGACTGCAAAATAGAACTCGAATGCGTCCCTTTCATCGGCGTTCTCCATTACTGCCGAGTATTGAGACTGGGCGAATGTCACTGCGGCTCTCAGACAGTCGCGGGCGGCGCCTCTGAGATCCTCACCGCTGGTGTGGATGTCCAGGTAGTTGTTGTCTCGCATGAATTTGTCGTCACTTTGATAATTTTCGAGATAGCCCAGCGACCCGCTCCCGTTGCTGTCATACAGCCGCCGCTTGAGGTAATCTGCAGCAAAGCCCCAGCGGTCAATCAGTGCGCTCATGCCGCCGAACTTCGCGGCATAGGTGTTCACAGTTGTCTGCCATGCTTCCATCTGGCGCTCGAAGTCACTCTTTGCGGCGGCCTCCGCGGGATCCCCGCCCTGAGCTTCTCGGACGTCGAAATAGTCCTTGACGGTCTGCCACTCATCCTTGGTCTGCTGCGCGTGCAACTTGAAATCGACGGAAATGTCCAACGATAGCCGACCATTCTGGAAAGTCAAATAGCTGGTCCAGTTGCCTGCTCTTTCTGTTTCGTCATCCGACCATGTGAGGTTTGCATCCACCCGGGACCCGTCAAGAATTGCATCCCTCGCTTTCTGGAGCGACTCGAACTGTTCTTCGACCTTTTTCCCCTGTTCCGTGGTTGCCTCATCCAATTCGCCGGTGACTCGCTTCAACCGCAACAGCTCGGCATAGCTCGTTTTCCATGCGTCATATGCGGCCAGAGTGGCTGCGTCACCAATCGGTCTGTCCGTGACAGGTGACTCGCCGTACAGTTCTTTCAGCGCATCCACCGCCGCTGCGGCACGAGTGAGCTTCTCGGAAACATCTGTCTGCATCTGCACGGGGCTCTGGTAGCTTTGGGCCGCTTCTCCCCGCGAGGTCAGGTAGCCGTTTGAAGCCCAGTCTTGTATCTCCTCACTGACCCGAAGCATGAAGCGCGCTTTCTCCAGGCTTTCCGAAGATATCTGCAATTCAGCGTAGGCAGTGTTATAGAGGGCTCCTTGTCCCTCGAAGTCCCCCAGCGCCGTATCAACCAAGACCTGCTTGTTTGCCACCTTTATTGCAAGATTATCCGCGCTGTTCCTCAGCTCATCCAACTCTGCCTGGCGCTCTTCACTACCCAGGTCCAGGAACTTCAAGGCTTCTCCGAAGCGGCGTATGTCATCCTTCAGCGACTGCACCTTGGCAAGCTCAGAGCGATATGCGCCCTCCGCCGCGTTCACTTCCTGCTCGCTCGACACCGGCAGGTCGCTCGCCTTGGCATTCCCGGCCGCGAAGGCCTCCAGGAATGAACGAAATCGGGCCACGGAACCGCCATCATCCCTGGTTGCCGCAAGCTGACTCACGAAAGCATTTTCCTGTTGCGCGAGGGAGTTGAACGCATCAAGGGTGACATTCTCTGCGGAATCCGAAACGCATTGGACATAACCGTTCCCGTCCCGTGTCTGAGCGCTGGTTGCGCTTTCCACAGTCACCGAAGTTCCGACGTTTCCGGTCAGGTACACGCGCCAAGAGGTGGCCTGGCTGGGTTGCCGTTCCACCTGACGCCAATAGGACGCTTCGGCTGAATGGACAGCCGACTTGCTGCTAAAATCCACGGACGCCAGCGCAAGCTCTTCCAGGATCATCTGCCCTGCAGCGTCAAGCTTCGAAGCATTCATCTGATCGTACCAGCTCAGGTAGTCGGCGTTCGAGCCTGCAGCAAAAAGATCATCATTCCATTGTCCGGCGGAAATTGAGGCCGCGAGTGCGTCTCGAGACATGAAGTCCCCGCCCAGAGACTGCGCGTAGGCTTGGGCGTTTCCGTCCAAGGCAGCGACATATCCCCGGACCTTCCCCAGCATTTCCTTGAACTGATTCACTTTCTCAGTAGCGGCTGAGCTCTTGGCAAGTTGTTTTTCGAGGTCTTCAGGAATCGAAACGCCTCGCAGAACAAGGTTCTTGCACAAGTACTCGACTGCGAGGTCTCCGCTTCCTGAGAAAGCGGTTTGCTCCAGTTGAGACGCTGTGCCCGCGAAATCAGCTGCGTCTGCTACGCCGGTTATCCCCGTCCGATCCAGCAGGAAACTCGCGAGCTGCCCGGCCTGATACAGCGCCACTGGATTGCGAGGCGACTGTCAGAGCGATTGCTCGTTGGTAGACCGGTCCCGCAGCTCCCATGGCTGCGAGCGATGACAGACGAGCATCAAAGTCACTTCCAAACAAGAATCTGCGGAAAAGGGCATCCCGATCGTCAAGACCATACGCCAACTGCGAGCAGAGCTGCTTGATCTGATCCGATGCGGGACTGCTTTCGCTGAAACTTGCAAGGTAGCCGGCGAGGGCTTCGCTCAATAGCTGTTGGCTGGACCAGGTCTTCGAAGCAACTTCGTCCCAAAGTCTCTTCACGTCGGCGGCAAAGGAGCTCACAGCGAGTCCCGCGATTGCCTGAGACACACTGAGGGTGCTCCAGGTTCGAAAAGCGGCGACCCGCTCGCCTGTTGGTCCTTGACCCTTTTGGGCATCAAGCAGTTTCTGAGCTTCAGCAGCGATCTCACTCGCAAGCATGGTTGTCATTCCAGGCGCGAGATCGGCGGCGATGCTCTGAAGGGAAATCGAAGGATCAGCAAGCGATCTCTTTGCAGCCTCAATAGCCCCTGAGTCGACGATGAGATCATGGGCGGACGCAGCCGAAGCGGACGGCTTGTCGTTTCGAGTGTACAACTCCATGAGCGCCGAAAGGCGGGATCCCCCTTGGAGCTCCTCCGCCAGCGTTCGAAGGTTTG
>CAVUXE010000079.1:0-13364 GCA_963745235.1 uncultured Spirochaetota bacterium
GTTACCTACACAACACTAAGCTGGCAGTACTTGGAATCCTTGTTCAGCAAAGTGCACATCGAAGCAGAAGGCCTGGTCCAGACCAAGGCGCCGCATGGCTTCAAAGCTGGTGCAATCAACCAGGCTGAGGTTTCGGCGCGACGACACGAGCAGGGCGTGCCAGGCTGAGCGATGCATCCCTTCATCGATCCAGACGACGTCGATGACAGGGAGGACATCTGCCGTCAGCGTTCGAAGCCCATCGAAGCCGATGCGATTTTGCAGGAGCGCAGCGGTTTCCACCAGCACGTAGTTCGTCGTGTGCAGAGTGTCGCCGCCTGCCAGCAGGCGCTCCCATTCAGCCCGGGCATCCCCGTGTCGGTCGTCATCCGCATCAAGAACAGCGTAGAACGCGGAAGTATCGATGAACGCGCTCACCCCGAAAAGTCCTTGTCGAGGTACCTGTCATGACTGGTCGCTACGTCGTGCAGTCCGGAGCGATGTCGTCCCGCGGCAAGTTTTGCCCTGTGTCGAAGCTCGGATGACGATTTCCCACTGCCCTGGCCAAGCAGGATCTCAACCCCTTCTCTGACAAGCTCCGCCATGGACACCCCACGCCTTGCCGCAGCCTCTTTCAGTCTCCTTGCCTGCTCTTCGGTCAGCTGTATCTGAGTTCTCACCATGATTACATTCCTGCCATCATGATAACAGTGTGACCAAGTTGCGTCAACACGAGCGAGGGGGCTCGCACAAGGCTTCAGACCGCGCTGCTGCCCGCCTGCTGCAGCCCTTCTATGTCGAGCTTGGTCATCTTCATCATCGCCCGCATGACTCTCTGCGACTTCGCAGGATCCTTGTCTCCCAGCAGCTCGCCGAGCACCGTGGGGACGATCTGCCACGACACTCCGTACCTGTCTTCCAGCCAGCCGCACTGCCCTTTCGATCCGCCCGCAGAAAGTCTTTCCCACAGGCCATCAACTTCTTCCTGCGTCTTGCAGTCGACGAAGAGGGAGAACGCCGGCGTGAAAGTGAAAGCATGCTCCCCATTGCTGTCCATTGCCATGAACTCCTGGCCGGCCAGCGAGAACCTGGCGTGCTTCACGGTCCCCTCGGCCCCCTGCTCGCCAGCGCCGTAGCGCTCGATGCGGCCGACGCCCGAGTCTTTGAAAAGGGAGCCCCAGTACTTCAGCGCTTCCTCGGTCTTGCCCTGGTGCTTTCCAACAAACATGAAGAATGGCGTGACAGCAGTCTTACCGCCGGAGAAAAGATTCAACTGCCACGAGAGGCCGAACCTGTCCGAGAGCCATCCGAACTTCTCGCTGAATGGATACTTCTGCAGCCCCATGAGCACGTTCCCGCCCTCTGAGAGCTTCTTCCAAAGCGTGTCCATCTCTTTCTCCGTCCCGCAGGTGACGAACAGCGAAGCGGCGGGCGTGAAGGTGTAGATCGGGCCGGCGTTGAGCGCCATGAAGCTCCGCCCTTCCAGCCGGAACGTCAGGGTCATGACCTGGCCCTTGGGCCCGGGGCCCGCATCTCCGTATCTGCGGACGCCCTCTATTTTTGCATTGTCGAAAAGCGACGTGTAGAGCTTCGCGGCCTCTTCTGCCTGACTGTCGAACCACAAGAACGGGGTGATCTTCTGCATACCGCCTCCTACCTGTCCTGCAGCACGGAAAGAATGTTTCCGGCCGGATCCTTGAACCACGCAATGAGCGGCCCCACCTCCCCGCGATGGATGCCTTTTTCATCCGTCTTGATGCCGTCATATCTTTCGAACTGAATGCCGCGCGCGTGAAGCTCGTCCACCGCCTTTTCGATGTCATCAACCGGGAAATTGAGAACCGTATAGGTGGCCGGCGAATGGGCCGGCCCTTTCGGGTAGACCAGCACTCGTCCGCCTGTTGCCAACTGAAGGGTAAAGACGCCCATCTTTGTGTCTTCGACCACGTCCAGGCCAAGGGTCTTCCCGTAGAACTCCTTCGCCTTTGCAAGGTCATCAACGGAGAACCCGGTGAAAGCTTTCGCGTTCTTGAGCATGATCAACCTCCTGCCGTGCGTCCTTGCGGACGGCCCATGATCAGCTGGCTTACGGAAAAGACAGCTCCCTGCGGATCCTGAAGCACAGCGTTTCGAAACATCGGGACGTCGCGCGGCGGAACGATCGCCTTGCCGCCCATCGTGACTGCCTTTGCCGCCGCGGCATCTGCATCATCGATCCAGAAATCAACGTTCCAGCGTGACGGGGCGCCGTCCCTTCCCGGCATCATCAGCGCAACAATGTCGCGAGGCCCGGGTTGCTGAGGCTCGCCGCCAACGTAGCCGGGGAGCCGCCAGAACGTGAGGCCGCCTTCCTTTGCGCCGAGGGTGTCGGGCTGCCAGCCGAAAACCGCGCCGTAGAAGGCCTCGCATGCCTGCGGGTCGCTGGTGACGAGTGAGCTCATGGCCCACGCTCGCGGCTCGTTTACCAATTGTGCACCCTGCCTGTCCCTCGCTTCCCACGCGCAGAAGACAGCCCCTGTCGGATCGCTCAGCACCGCCATGCGGCCTGCCGGAGGAGCATCAAACGGCGGGACAATGACCGTGCCGCCGGCGCTCCTCACGGAGGCGGCGGTCCTGTCCGCACTTGCAACAGCCACGTGGGTGGTCCATACCGGAGCAGGCGGCGCTCCCACGCGCGGCATTGAGCTGATTCCAGCCACGTCCCGGCCCCCGAGCCTGGCCACGTAGTAGGCGCCGTGCGGGTCGCCCGCCATCTGTCCCGGGCCGCTGAACTGCCATCCGAAAAGAGCTCCGTAGAATCGGAGCGCCGAATCAGGATCACGCTGGGCAGTGTCCACCCAGCACGGCACCCCCGCAGGATACCGTTCTCGTTCACTCATGGTTCTCAATATACAGACGCAAGGTTCCTGGGGGAGGGTATAAATACGACAATCTCACGGGTTGAAAGCGACATGCCTTCATCCGTATTTTCAGTGTATGAGGCACGTATCCATTCTTGTCCCCCGGGGAGCCGCGACTCTTGGCTGCATCGAAGGATCGTTCGCCCTTTTCACAAAGACCAACGACTTTCTGGCGGCTCGCGGCAAGCCGCCTCTGTTCAACGTGCAGCTTGTGGGCATCACCGGGGAGGCGCAGGTCTACGACAGGCTCTTTTCTGTCCGCCCCGATGTGACCATCGAGAACATCCTGAAGACGGACCTCATCATCATTCCCGCGGTGAACGGAGACCAGGATGAAGTTCTCTCCATGAACAAGGCTTTTCTCCCCTGGATCGTGCGGCAGTACAAGGGCGGCGCGGAGGTCGCAAGCCTCTGCGTCGGCGCCTTCCTGCTCGCCGCAACGGGGCTGATGAAAGGCCGCCAGTGCGCCACGCATTGGCTGTCCGCCAACGACTTCCGAAAACGGTTCCCCGACGTCACCCTCGTCTCCGAGTCCATCATCACGGATGAGGCCGGGATGTACACGAGCGGTGGAGCGCACTCTTTCTGGAACCTGCTCCTCTACCTGGTGGAAAAGTACACCGACCGCGAGAT
Source organism: uncultured Spirochaetota bacterium (assembly GCA_963745235.1). Classification (GTDB taxonomy): domain Bacteria; phylum Spirochaetota; class Spirochaetia; order SZUA-6; family Fen-1364; genus Fen-1364. The sequence continues at coordinate 3,513 of CAVUXE010000079.1, forward strand.
TGCCATCTACGCTTCCAAGTTCTACGAGATAGAAATGCATCGGGACACCCAGTCACCCTTCCTGATCTTCAAGGGCCAGAAGGACCACGGGGACGACACCGTGAAGAAGGCGCAGGAGCTCATTGAAGCAAGCTACCAGGAACGAATCACCGTTGACCGGCTCTGCCGCACGCTTGCGGTGGGCAGGAGAAGCCTGGAGCGGAGGTTCAAGCACGCAACGGGCAACACAGTTTCGGATTACATCCAGCGCGTCAGGGTGGAGGCGGCCAAGAGAAGCCTGGAGACAGGCAGGAAGAACGTCAACGATGTGATGTACGAGGCGGGCTACTCCGACACCAAGGCGTTTCGGGAGGTTTTTCGAAGGATCGCCGGCATGTCGCCCGTGGACTATCGGACCAGGTACAACAGGGAAGCCATCACGGCCTGACCATCACTGTTCGGGTGGCAGCTCAAAGCGGGCTCATAGTGGCCTGTCGCTCCAGCGCGCGAACCTCTGCGCGCCGCGCGCGTGAGCCTTGGCCGCCTCCGCCGCCCTGTTCCGCGGCGGCGCGCTGGTGGTGAGTCCGCTGAGCAGGTTGCCGGTGGCAGAGGCAATCTCATCGACCGCCGCCAGGAACAATGATTCGTTGGCCTTTGACGGATGGTTGAAGCCGCTCACCTTCCGCACGAACTGGAGAGATGCCTGGCGGATCTCATCCTCGGTGACCGGCGGATCGAAATTGAAAAGCGTCTTGATGTTTCGACACATACCCCTTGCCTCTCCAACAATATCCATTCATATTCCAGCCGAGGTCAAATGGAGTTCAAACGGCTTTTCACCCGCCAGGAAGCTGAGAGCACACTCCCCCTTGTCCGCCAGATAGTGGCCGATATCCTGGAAACCGGACGCAGGATCCAGGCTGCGGAAGAGAACGATGACGAGGTGCGGGCACTGCAGGAGGCGCTGGAGGAGCACCTTGGCGAGCTGGCTGCCATGGGGTGCTATTTCAAGGACTGGAACTTCTCAGTGGGGCTTGTGGACTTCCCGGCGGTGATCAACGGGGAGACGGTCTTTCTCTGCTGGCGCAGTGATGAGAATGAGCTCGGCTGGTATCACGGCATCGAGGAAGGCTACCAGGGGCGGAAGCCGCTGTCGGGAGGGTAGGCTTCCCGGCATGGCCCCCGCCTCATCCATTCAGAGAGCTACGCCGCCTTCAGCAGGAGCTTGTCCAGCGCCGCGTAGCTCTGGTTGAGCCCGCTCTCCATGCCGGCCTGGATCATGCTGTCCCGGTCCTCCCTGGTGTGGAAGAGCGACACGGTGACTACGCGTGTTCGGCCATCCCCGAGGTCCTCGAAGGTGACCGCTTCCACCACCACGTGCCCCGGGGCACCGTCCCACTCGAAGGTCCGCTCCAGGCGCTCCGGCGGGGTGACCTCGCGGAATCGTCCTTCGAACCCCTGGGGGACGCCCTCCTTCGTATGCTCAACGAACCGCCAGTGTCCGCCCTTGCGGACCTCCAGGCGCTCGATGACGAGCTTGTTGCCCCGGCCCCACCACTGCGCCACGAGCTTTGGGTCCGTGAATGCCCGCCAGACGCGCTCGCGGGGTGCGTTGAAGACACGCTCGATATGGATCTCGCGATCCATCGAGGTGGTAAACTTGGCTGCGCCCGCAGGCTCCTTCATCTGTGTGCTCATGATTGAGCTCCTTCCGTTCGATCGAGAAATTCTCCCAGCCTGTCCAGCCGGGCTTCCACCATCTGCCTGTACTTTTCGATCCACGTTATCTCTTTCTCCAACCGGCTGGGCCCCAGCCTGCAGTGCCGTACCCTGCCGAGCTTTTCCGTGGTGACCAGTCCTGCCTCCTCAAGGACATGCATGTGCTTCTTGATGCCGGTGAGGGTCATGTTGAAGCCCGCCGCGAGGTCGCTGATGGAAGCTTTCCCGCGTCCCAGGCGCTGCAGGATCCCGCGCCTGGTCGGATCAGAAAGGGCCGAGAAGGCCGCGTCAAGCTCCTCTATACGCTGAACCATATGGTTCAGTATACTGGTGTTGTGGCCAGGTCGTCAAGCCGGATGTCGATTCCCGGTTTCCGGGACGACAAGGTGACGTGAACGGGAGGTACCATATGCAGGGTAATTCGAGTGATACCGGGTTGACCAGGGCGCTTCTGCTGTGCGGCGTCTTCACCGGCCCGCTGTTCTTCATCGTTGCCATTGTCCAGATGATCACGCGGCCGGGGTACAACATTCGCATCAACGCCATCAGCCAGCTCAGCCTGGGGGACCTGGGATGGATCCAGATCACGAGCTTCCTTCTCACGGGATTGCTCGCCGTTGCGTGCGCCCTTGGAGCCCGCCGCATGCTGAAGGGGCAGAAAGGCGGCGGCTGGGGGGCGCTGCTGATCGGGACATTCGGGCTGGGCCTCATCGTGGCCGGCGTCTTCCCCCCTGATCCGGCATTCGGCTTTCCGCCCGGCGCTCCGCCGGCCCCACCATGCCCATGAGCGGCCACGCATCGCTGCACGCCCTGGGCTTTTTCATCTCCATGATTTCCCTGATCGTGAACTGCTTCGTGTTTGTTCGGCGGTTCGGCTCGGTGAACCAGCGGGGATGGCTCATCTATTCCGTGGTCTCCGGAGTTGCCACCGTGCTTTTCATAGCGCTCAGCATCCTCGTCATGAGCTGGGCCGGCCTGATTGTCGCCCTGGCCGGAGCAGCAGCCTTTGGGTGGGTCACCGCAACCGCGGCGCGGCTTCGTTCGGAGCTTTCTCCCGCCTAGGCGAAACGCCCGGAGGCGCGCGGCGCCAGCGCGGGGCCGAGGCGTCAGCACCGCCGCGCGGCCACCAGCGCCAGCGCCGCTCAGGAGCCCATCGGATCATTATATTCGAAGACAGGGGAGGCTTGCCGATGGCTGACGAAGGCTTTTTTGTCGACTACCGGGTGGATTGGAACGACCTTGACCCGAACTTCCACCTCAGGGCAGCGGTGCTGATTGACTACGCGGTGAATACCCAGTTTGCATGGCTCGAGCATCTTGGCTTCAAGCAGGCGATGTTCGCCGAACAGGGATATGAGCCCATCGTGCTGAGGGTGGAAGCACGATACCACCATGAGGCTGGCTACAACGAGGTGGTGCGGGACACCCCGGTGGTGGCGGCGTCATCGCCCGACTGCTCTCGCTGGAAAATAAGACACAGCTATGTCAAGAACGACGGAGAAAAGGTGGGATGGATCGTGCTCGAAGGGACCTGGCTCAACTGGAAAACGCGGCAAGCGGTGGCGCCTTCGGAGGAAATCGCCGAGGCCCTCAATAAGCTGCCAAGAACCAGTGATTTCGAAGAGCTCAAGTCATTCGTGAAAGGCAGAAGCGCTGCTCAGTGACGACGAGCGGTCGTGCACGCCGCAACCGCAGCGGCAGCGGCGTGACAACCGTGGCAGACCGGGAGCCTACTGCCAGACAGAGAGAATGACGCCCATGACCAGCAGCGAGATGAGCCAGTACGCGTTGTCCAGGATCCACAGCGCAAAAGGCTTCTTCTGGTATGTCACAACGCCAATCGTGACCGGGGCAATGAAGCCGAGCCAGTTGAAGAACCCGACCATCAGCCCGCCGCCAACACCGCCGGTCTTGAAAAACTCTGATGCAAAGAAGATGGCGTGATGCAGCACAAAGGCGGTCAGGAAAGCGCCAATCAGGCCGAGTATGATGCTGAGAGCGCTGACCTTCATTTCCCCCGTGCCGGAAAGCTTCTGCCACGCATTCCGGAAGAGAGCGCCATACCAGATCGCGCCTATGGCGTAGTTGACGAGGGCCGCAACGATGACCGCGAGAAAGTTTGTAGGAACGCTCATCCTGGTACCTCCTGTTGAGGAAAGATAGACATAGACAGTCGAGGTACAAAGTCAAATTTCGCGCCTTGGGGGGCCTTGGGGGAGCCGGCAGATCAGCGCTCAGGCCTGATCAGCGCCCGTTGCCGCCAGGCGGCGTCCGCGTCTCGTTGAAATACTTCTCGCTCCGATACCGCAGCCACACGCGGAGGACTTGGGGAATCTTTTCTTTTTCAGCTTTCGTAAGGGTGTCGTACAGCTGGAGGGCCCGCTCGCGTTCGGTGCGGCATGCGGAGTTCCTGTGCTCGTCCCAGTAGCTGCGCGCGAGCCGGATCCGTCGACACACTTCCTTGCGCAGCGCCTCCCCTGTCAGGGGGTTCGATGCGTCTTTTTTCATGAACGGCCGGGCGTGGACAAGCGCAGCAGCTCGGTGATCCGCACCAGATGATGATCATCATGCTCCGCGGTGAAAAAGGCGATGTCGATCAGGCGCATCGGCGTACCCAGGCGTGGATGGCGGGCCGCACGTTCAAGCGCCGACCCGTCTGCGCTTTCCAGGATCGAGACGAACCGGGACCGGAGGGAGCGGAATTTCCTGAGCAGCTCGACCAGCGAAGCCGCGTTGTGGTTCGCTTCATCGGTGCCGCGGTTGGTCAGGTCAGCAACGGCGAGCTCGGTTTCCCCCGCCACCACCTGTTCAGCCCGTCGGATCCAGAGAGGCTCCAGGTCACCGAGGTGGCCGATGTTCTCCTGGATTGACCAGGTATCGCCGAATGCGGGCGGTGAGCGTTGCTGGGGAAAGAGAGCGCACGCGTTCCTCCAGCCGCGCCGGGCTCCCGCGGAGCCTCTCCAGAATATTCGGCAAGAGCGCGAGGGGCATGTCAAAGCTGAACTTCCGTTCAAACCAGCGCTGCAGCGGGCTCATGCCTGGACGATAGTTGGTGAGCGCGTTCGCGTCAACCGCGGAGGAGTCTCCGCCGAGGGCTCGCCCGCCTGGGCTTGCGGACCTCTCGGGTCCGCTCTAAGATTACAGCTGCATCAGGAGGAAAGTATGCCTTTCGGTCTCCAGCCCATTCACCTGGTGGTGATTGTCATCGTCGCGCTTCTCATTTTCGGGCCACGGCGCCTTCCACAGATTGGAAAATGGCTTGCCAGGACGTTCTCGGAGTTCCGCAGGGGCGCCCGCGACATGGCGGACGGATTCCGGGAGGAGACAGCAGCGCAGGAACAGCCAGGGAGCAAAAGCGGAGCCGCTGAGGGTCAAAAAGCTCCGCAGGCGGATGCAGTACGGACCGGGCCTGCAAGCCAGTCAGCATCGCCATACCCCGAGACAGGAACCGGCAACTACTGCACGAGCTGCGGCGCATCGAACGCCTCCGACGCCAGGTTCTGCAACAAATGCGGGACCCGTCTGCCAACGTGACCCCGGACGGCGGCCGGCTCCTTGACCACCTGGAGGAGGCGCCGTCGCATTCTCATTTCCCTGCTTGCGGTGGTGCTGGCCGCCGCTGCCTGCTTCGTCTTCGCTGACGGGATCCTCGACATCCTGCTCCAGCCATCCGGGGGCCTGCAGCTTCGGGCATTCGGCCTCATGGACGGTTTCATGATCAAGCTGAGGCTGGCCTTGTACGCGGGGATCGTCGTGGCATTCCCCGTATGGGCATGGCAAGCCGCGCGATTCGCAGGGCCGGCGCTCCTGCACGAGGAAAAGCGGCGCATGGCCCCTTTCCTCGGGCATCACTGCTGCTTTTCGCCGCGGGCACGGTGTTTGGCTACTCTCTCCTGACCGAAATGATCAAGGTCCTGGTTGGGCTTTTTCCTCCGAGGATCGAGTACCTGCCTTCAGCCACTGACTACCTGGCCTTTGTTTCCTTCTTTCTTCTTGCATGCGGCGTCGCGTTCCAGCTGCCGTGCGTGCTGGTGCTTCTTGTCTCCCTGCGGGTGCTGCGGGCGCAGACGCTGCGTAGGCCGCGTCGAGGCGCGGCGCGACCGGCGGGCCCAGGACACTTCCGGGCTTATGAACGGCCCGCGGGCCGCGGCGAAACAGTGATTGCCGTTTTCGGGGCGGGGCAGTTCGCCTGGCAGATTCCGTATCCGATGCAACGGGATTCGACCACGGACGGAAACTTCAAGACGGCCGGCCCTGATGGCCGCATGATCTTTTCCCTGCGGGGAAACACCACGGCCTTCTCAGGGGTCGGGCACACCTCCTCACACACCAGGCACGGCTTTCCATCCTTGTAGACCACGCACGTGTCCTGGTCGATGACGGCAAGCCCGATCGGTGTCTGCTGCTTGTCCCGCAGCGTCTGAAGCGGGATTGCCTGATTGGGACACACGAGCTGGCACACCTGACAGCGGAAGTCGCACCCGTTGGCGTCGAAGCGCAGCCTCGGAGCAAGAAACCCCGGAAAGCCCTCTTCGATCCCCGCGGGCTCGATGATGCGGTTCGGACAGGACTCCACGCAGTGGTGGCACCTGATGCATCGCTTGAGGAATGTCTCCTCATCAACGACTCCGGGCGGACGAAGAAGCGCGGGCAAGACGCCTGCGGGCTTGCCCGGCGCTCCGGCGCCCCCGTTGACCCGCCGCGCTCCCGCCAGCGCGGCCAGCGCACCACCCATGAGCGCACCGCCCAGCAATCCTGCGCCCGCGATGAGGAATTGCCTGCGACCGGGGTCGAAGGCGTCCACGCGCGCGATACCTGACCTCGCGGGTCGCCGCCGCGCCGAAGGCCGCACAAGGAAGAAGCCTTGCACCGGGCAGCCGCTCTCGAATGCGAAGCAGAGAGTACACCGGTGCGGCAGGACGGTTCTGCGGGCGGCGTCAGCAGCCTGCATGGGACAGCGGTCGCAGGCGCCGCAACGCGCGCAGCGGCGGATTGCCAGCCTGGGAAACGGCGCCCGGGCGAACAAGCCGTACAGCGCACCCAGCGGGCAAAGATAGACGCACCACAGCCGGCGCCCGAAAACGGATGCAATCACCACGAGGCCAAGGAACACCATGCCCGTCAGCGAGAGGGAAAAGATTCTCACGATCCAGACGTTGGGGTGGACAAAAGGGAGCACACCGGCGTTGGTGAAGATCCCGAAAATCGTCATCCCCAGAATCGCAATTGATGGGGGGAAACGTACAAGGACCGAACCAGGCCCGGATGGGCGTATCCTCAGCGGGTTCCGCCGCCGCAGCGGAGAGAGGAGCAGGTCAGAAAGCTCGACCAGGCTGCCCAACGGGCATACCCAGCCGCAAAAGACCCGGCCCAGCATTCCCGCGAGAAGCAGGAGCGCACACACGGGGAAAAGGAGGAGAAGATCCCCGCGAGGATTGGTGAGAAAGACGAGCGGATCCCACCGCAGGAAGGGGTTCTGCACTACGGCAAACGGATCCTGGGACCTGAGGAACACGAACAGAAAGCCGGCGGCGAAGAGTACCTGCGAGACAATCCTGAACGCCTTGAGCAGCCCCAGGGTGCGCGATCTCATTTGACCGCCTACGCGCCAGCCCTCTGTACGGTGTAGCCGGATGCCTTGCCGACGCCGGCCTTCTCCGCCTTTGCAATGGAGCCGATCTCCGCGGCGCGTCGACCGAACAATTTCGCCGCCTCCGCGTCGGCGGAAACGGGATTCGAGGCCGCAATGAAGGTGTCCAGACGCTTGAGGTCTTCCGGCCTGCCGCCCGTGGGACCGCCGCGAAGCATGATGGAGGAGGCATCTATCAAAGTCAGGTGGGAGCGGACGACACGGTTGATGTCAGCGATGTCGTCATCCAGCGCCCAGTGCCATTTCCCCCGCTGGTCCCCGCTGATGCCCATGAGGTTCTTCAGGGCGAGGGTCAGGCCGGCCATCCCGTGGGTCTTGGCGACAGGCACATTCACGAGGGTGTCGCATTCCAGGACATACCGGTTGACAAGGGATTCCTGGAGATCATAGGCGCCGGGGATTTCGACGCGGGGGTACAGCTTCGTATCTTTCGCGTTGTCCACCTGGAGCACCCGGGCGCCCGCTTCTTCCGCGGCTCTCTGGATGCCGGAGGTCACGTACGCGAGCCGGGGATTGTCGACCGAGCGGTCGAAAACGTACACCTTCGAAGCCCCGGCCTCAAAACACAGGTGCACCAGGGTGCGGACAACAACGGGGTCCGTGGTTGCCTTTACCTCGGGCGGCGAGTTCCACCCGATGTTCGGCTTGACCACCACCACGTGGCCCGGTTTCACGTAGGCCCGAATTCCGCCGACCAGATCCACCGCTGCGGTCACGGCTTTCTGGTAGTCAGCGCCGGTAGCGATGCCGACGTCCGGTGTCGCGGCCGCCAGGCCGACCGGGAAGAGCCTGCGCGCCGCAAAGTAAAAGGAAGATGCGATGGCGCCCTTGAGGAACTCACGTCTTGTCACGCATTCATTGTAGACCCTGACTCCAAGGCGCGCAACGGAACGGGGGTCAGCGCACCTGTCACGTCTTTGACGGCCGACCTTCCAGGAGGATCTTCAGACGTCTGAGGTCCTTGCGATTTGCCCGGCGGATGCCCAGCGCCATGAGTGGCAGAGCCAGCACGGAAAAGCCGGAAGGATTGCCGCGATTTCGAAGCGTCATGCGCGTCTTCCCGTCCCCTGCCCGGTTCCCACGAATAGGTGGTCTCCATTGGGAACGGACCCTGCCGGGTGCGCATGACCAACCTTCGGTTGGCAGCCAGGTCCACGACCTCGTAGACATATGACATGCGCCGTCCCAGGAAGTGGGCCACGAAGGCTATCCGCGAGCCGAGAGCCAGGGGCGGCGAAGTCCTCCATTCGACGGACGTGATATTCTGGTACCACTCGGGCGCGTTGTCAGGGTTTGCGCTGTAGGCTGCAACCGTCTCAGGAGAGCAGCCAATGACGATCTCAGTGACCACGTCAACGGGCATGCCTCAGCCCCCGTCCCTCGCCCCGGTCTTTGTCGCTGCCACATCCTGTTCAAATCCGGACAAAATAAAGCCCCACCCCTGGCGGTGGCTCTCCATGACCGCCGCCTCCGGGAACAGCTCGTGCGTCAGAACCACCCGCGTGCTGCGGGCAGAAAGTCTTTCGAAGTCGACCGTCACAAGGGTGTTGTCGCTATAAGGGCTGTTCCACGAGAAGACGAGCTTCTCGGGCCGCCGGATAACGTGGTATTCGCCGTGGTGCAGGATCTCCGCCTGGTCCAGCTTCATCATGATACGAAACTTGCCGCCCATCACCGGGTCGGTTTTTGCCTCCGCGCTGCCTCCCGGCCCGGGAATCATCCATCGGCCCAGAGATGCCGGGTCCAGCCACGCATCAAACACCTCTTCGATGGGCCCCGAGATGACTTTCTCAAGCCGCAAAGAGAAGGTCTCACCCATTCCAGTCCTCCATCCGTTTTTCGTCGAAAAGCCCCGCCAGGTGCTCCAGCCGAACCGACCAGAACCTTCTGTAATAGCGCAGCCAGCGCTCCACATCGAGCAGACGGTCGGGATCCAGTCGGATGTGATGCTCCCTGCCGTGGACTGTCCGCCTGACAAGGCGCGCCCGCTCCAGAACCTTGATGTGCTTTGAAACAGTGTTCAGGGAAAGGCGATAGCTCCGTGCGAGCTCCGTGACCCGTGTCTCCCCCGAACGGGAAAGGTGACGCATCATGTTGCGCCGGGTCCGGTGGCTGAGGCTGAAGAACAGGGCGTCGAGCTCTCTCTCCAAATATTCACCCATCAGGGTGAATATAAAGCCGTCGTCCGGCAACGTCAACGAGAAAGCATACGGCTCGAGCCCGACCTGTCTCGAACCCGGCGAGGCGTCGACGCCGTGTTCCCTGCACAATGCCGCGATCTGAGCGTCGAAAACAAGGTTGTCCGTCGCCTCTTTCCAGGAGCGCGTCCGCTGCCGCGACAGCCTGGGCGATGGCAGAGCGCGGATCGAAAAAGAGCACGGTGGGTTGCCAGGAGAGGCCTTACGTTTTGGAGATTTCCAAACCAGCGTCACTGTGCTATAGTAGGAACGCTTCACCCTGACAGCGTACCCTGACGGCGTACCCGCAAAGGATCATGAACATCA
>CAVUXE010000080.1:0-20264 GCA_963745235.1 uncultured Spirochaetota bacterium
GTACAGAAGCGCTACTTACACCACACTAGACAGCAGGCCCGGTTATCTCCTCAGATGACGCCTGCAGGCTGACCTTCTTGACCGTGCGCGCGCCGACCGCGGAGGCAAGGAGGACCACGGCCCCGGCAAAGAACGCGGATGCGTATCCGAAGCCGGCGGAGAAGACCGCCCCGATCATGGGGCCCACTGCGGCCCCCGCTGAGTTCATGCTGGTGTTCAGGCCGAAGATCACTCCCTGGCGGTTCTTGTCCGCGCGCATGGCTATCATGGCGTTGATGGAGGGCTCCGAGCCTCCCACCATCGCGCCTCCAAGGACGCGCAGGATGAGAAGCTGGATCGGGTTTTTGACAAAAGCCTGGGGCACGAAGACCAGGACGGCCCCCGAAAGGCAGAACGCGAGAAGACGTTCGTAGCCGATCTTGTAGCTCACCCTGCCCAGGCCGGCGGAGGAGAGGGCCGCGGCGACGGCGCTCCCTCCCAGGATGAGCCCCGTCATGGCCCCCACTTTCGTCTGCGTGGGTGAAAGGTACTGGATGAAGAGCGGCAGGATCGGAGAAACGGTATTCATGGCGATCTGCAGCCCGCCGGAGACCAGCAGCAGCGTCACGAGCCCGGGAGAATGGGCAAGGGGAGAGAAGTCCGGAATGATCGATTTTATGAAGGACCCGGCCGGGCTCATCAACGTCGGCTCTTCCCTCACATAGCGCATGACAATGAAGGCCGCGGCCAGGAGCAGGCCGGAGGTCACGAAAAAAGTGACCCGGTGCCCAAACAAGTCGGACAGGATCCCTCCCAGCGCGGGTCCCACCGAAGCCCCGACATAGATGCCCGTCTGCAGCATGCCCAGGGTGAAACCGATCTGCTCCTTGGGAGAGATGGTGGCCACGAGGACCGTCGCCGCGGCCACCGTGCCGGTGAGCGCGCCCTGGCCGGCACGCAGGACGACAATCTGCCACGGGCTGTTGGCGAACCCCATGAGTGCTATGAATACGGCGCCTCCGAACATTGCCCGAAGGAGCATCAGGCGCTTCCCGTAGGTGTCAGCCATCTGTCCCCAGAGCGGCGAAAAGACGAACATCGCCACTGCCGTGGCCGTGGCGCATGCCCCCACCCAGATGTTCAGCGCGCCGGGATCCGTCACCCCCATGTCCCGGATGAAGAATGGGATTATGGGAATCGAGGTTGTGAACCCGATGAGAGCGAGGATTTCACCGGCGAATATTGCGTAGAAGCTTCTTTTCCAGTTCGCCATCGGTCGTACAGGTGCGAAGGCGGCAAGTGTATGCTTCCGAAGGGATTCGATCAATCCGGGTCTCTCTTGACGCGGTTCCTTTCCGTGATGTAATGTTCATTTGAACACTCGTTCAATTGATACAAGATATCAAGAGGAGATTGAATGGTCGCCCAGTGCAGTGAACGTGTCGTGCATCCTGAGGCTGTGCGCGCGGGAAAGGCAATGATTCCGTCCGTGGAGGACCTCCAGGGAATGGGCTACTTCTTCAAGGTGCTGGGGGACCAGACGCGCCTTCGGATCCTGCACGCCCTCCTCGCCGGAGAGCTGTGCGTCTGCGACATCGGAGAGACCCTTGGCATGAGCGTCTCGGCGATCAGCCACCAGCTTGCCGTGCTGAAGGGGGCGCGCCTCGTGCGGCATCGCCGCGAGGGGAAGGTAATCTACTACACGATCAGCGACGATCACGTCGGCAGTCTTCTTGGCTCGACCCGGACGCACCTGTCAGAATGAGCGCACGACACTACAGTCCAGCTCGCGCCCTCCTTTTCCTGGCAGGCGGAAGCGCTCTCCTTGCACTCGGGGTCATTCTCCGGGGCACTCTTGCCGCCTCTGCGTGGCCATGGCTCGAATACGCGATTTTCGGCGCTGCCTACCTGCTGGCGGGGTGGAACGTCCTGGCCGGAGCGCTCCGCGGCATCGTCCACGGCCGGGTTTTCGACGAGAACTTCCTGATGACCGTGGCAACGGCGGGCGCCTTTGCAATCCATCAGCTCTGGGAAGCGGTCGCCGTGATGGTCTTCTACAAGGTGGGGGAGATCCTGGAGGATGTCTCGGTGGACCGGAGCAGGAGGTCCATCAGCAGGCTCCTGGAGCTTCGCCCGGATGTCGCCCGGGTGCGCCGCGGCGACACTCTCTTGGAAGTGAAGCCAGAGCAGGTCGCCGTGGGTGAAGAGATTGCGGTGCGCCCCGGCGAGAGGGTCCCCCTGGACGGCCTGGTGCTCTCGGGGAGCGGGTTCGTGGACACTTCCGCGCTGACGGGTGAGCCCGTTCCGAGGCGCGTCGGAGCCGGGCAGGGAGGTCCTTGCCGGGTCCATCAGCACGGACGGCTCCCTCGTGATTCGCGCCACACGGAGCGCCGGCGAGTCCAGCGCGGCCAGGATCATTTCCCTGGTGGAGAGCGCGACGCAGTCGAAGGCAAAGACCGAGCGCTTCATTCGAAGGTTCGCCAGGGTCTACACGCCGCTCGTCGTTGCCGCCGCGGCAATGGTCGCGTTTGTTCCGCCCCTTGTGGTCCCGGGGGCGTCGCTTCACGACTGGGTCTATCGCGCCCTTACCATGCTTGTCGTCTCCTGCCCGTGCGCCCTGGTCGTCAGCGTGCCCCTGGGATATTTCGGCGGGGTCGGGGGAGCCTCGCGGCACGGCATCCTGGTGAAAGGTGCTGCGTTCCTGGACACGCTTGCGCGCGTGAGGACCGTGGTCTTCGACAAGACCGGCACGCTGACACGGGGCGCGTTCACGGTCACCGCTGTCAATCCCCGAAACGGCGTGGGCAGACCACAACTGCTGCGCTACGCCGCGCTGGCGGAGGCGCACTCCAACCACCCTATCGCGGCCTCCATTCGGGAGGCATGGGCGGGTCAGATTTCCGGCCAGAGCGTGACGCGACTACCAGGAGGTCGGCGGCCAGGGCGTCACCGCGCGCGTGGACGGCCACGAGGTCATGGCCGGCAACGACAGGCTCCTGCACAGGCTGGACATCCCCCATGACACCTGCTGCATCGACGGCACCGCGGTCCATGTCGCCGTGGATGGCAAATATGCCGGCTACCTCGTGATCGGCGATGAAACGCGAGACGGGGCGGCGGAGGCCATCCGCGGACTGCGCTCACTGGGTGTCGGGCACACCGCCCTGCTCACCGGAGACGGGCAGGAAGTTGCGCGGAGCGTTGCCGCGCAGCTGGGGATCGACGAGTGCCACGGCGACCTGCTGCCAGCGGAAAAGGTGTCGCTCCTGGAAAAGATCATGGCTGAGCGCGGCGCGCGGGGCGCCACCGCGTTCGTGGGGGACGGCATCAACGACGCGCCGGTCCTGGCGCGCGCGGATGTGGGGATTGCCATGGGAGGGTCGGGAGCGGATGCCGCGGTGGAGACGGCTGACGTGGTGCTGATGACGGACAGCCCGGCGAAGATCGTGGAGGCCGTCCGCCGCGCGCGCCGAACGCGGGCCATCGTGATGCAGAACATCGTGTTCGCCCTCGGCGTGAAAGGCATCTTCCTGGCCCTTGGCGCGTTCGGGGTGGCAACGATGTGGGAGGCCGTGATCGCGGACATGGGCGTGGCGCTTGTGGCCATCTTGAACGCCACGCGGGCAATTCGGTAGGGGGCGTGCCCCGCTACTCGATGTCCTTTTCCCTGATCTCGACCCGGCGGATCTTTCCGCTGATGGTCTTGGGAAGCTCGGTGACGAACTCGATGATCCGCGGATACTTGTACGGGGCCGTTGTCTTCTTCACGTGCTCCTGGAGCTCGGTGGCAAGCTCCGGGCTCGCCGCATAGCCCTTTGCCAGGACAACGGTCGCCTTCACCACCGCGCCGCGGTCCGGGTCAGGCACGCCCGTCACCGCGCACTCCAGCACCGCCTGATGCTCGATGAGCGCGCTTTCCACCTCGAACGGACCGATGCGGTACCCCGAGCTCTTGATCACGTCGTCTGTCCTGCCGACAAACCAGAAGTAGCCGTCCTCGTCCCGCCAGGCGACATCTCCCGTGTGATACAGCCCGTCGTGCCAGGTGCGGGCCGTCAGGTCCGGGTCCCGGTAGTAGCCGTGGAACATGCCCACCGGCCTGCGCGAGTCCGTGCGGACGACGATCTGGCCCTTTTCTCCGACGTCGCAGGGCTTTCCGTCGTCGTCGATCAGGTCGATGTCGTAGCCCGGTGAGGCGAGTCCCATGGAGCCCGGCTTGGGAGTCATCCAGGGAAAGACGGCTATGGCAACCGTCATCTCCGTCTGGCCGTATCCCTCCATCAGCTTGATTCCCGTGAGGTCGAGGAAGCGCTCGTAGACCTCCGGGTTCAGAGGCTCCCCCGCGACCGTGCAGTAGCGCAGCGCCGAAAAGTCGCATCGGGAGAAGTCCTCCCTGATGAAGAACCGGTAGATCGTCGGCGGCGCGCAGAACGTCGTCACCCTGTGCTTCGCAATGACGCCAAGAAGGGCTTCGGGGACGAACCTGTCGTAGTCATAGACGAAGACGGCAGAGCCGCACAGCCACTGGCCGTAGATCTTGCCCCACGCCGCCTTGGCCCAGCCGGTGTCCGCCACGGTGAGGTGGAGGCCGCCGTCCTGCACGTTCTGCCAGTACTTCGCCGTGAGGATGTGCCCCAGGGGATAGGCGAAGTCGTGCTGCACCATCTTGGGCATTCCCGTGGTGCCGGAGGTGAAATACAGGAGGCTCGGGTCGGTGTTTTCCGTGGGCATGCGCGAAAGGGCTGTCCCCGCTTTTTCCAGCGCGGCGTTCAGATCGAGCCATCCGGCTCTCCGGCAGCCCAGGGCGATTCGGTAGCGCAGCGTGGGGGATTCAGAGACCGCCGCATCAACGTTGTCCAGCACCTTCTCTTCGTTGACCGCGACGATGGCCTTCACGCTCGCGGCGTTGTTCCTGTAGGCGATGTCCTTCTTCGTGAGCAGGTGGGTGGCGGGGATGGCGATGGCCCCGATCTTGTGCAGGCCCAGGAGGCAGAACCAGTACTCGTAGCGCCTCTTGAGGATCAGCATCGACCGGGTCTCCGCGCTGGATCCCGATGGACAGGAAGAACGTGGCCGCCCGTGTGGACATCTCCGCCATCTGGCCGAAAGGTGAAGGAGGCCTCCGCGCCTTTCTCATCGCACCACACGAGGGCAGGCTTTGCCGGGGCCGTCCGCGCGATCTTGTCCACCACGTCCCACGCGAAGTTGAACCTTTCCGGCACCGTCACGGAGAAACCCTTTGCCATGTCCTCGTAGGAGGAGAAATCCGTCTTTTTCATGAACTGCTCGAGCATGGTGTTCCTTCCTTAGAGTATGACCGCGATGAGCTTGGCCGGCGCGCCGCCCTGCGCCTTGAGGCCGTGCGGGTGCATGGCATCGAAGTAGATGGAATCTCCGGGGGACAGCTGGACCTCGTGCCCTCCCACCACAACCCTGAGATCTCCCTCCAGGAGGTAGTTGAACTCCTGGCCCGGGTGGGCATTCAGCGGAATGGGGTCCGCCGCGGACCGCGACGGTACCGTGATAAAGAAGGGCTCCATCCGCCTGTTGATGAAGTTGTGGGCAAGGCTCTGGTAGCCGTAGTCCCTGCGCCGCTCCACGGTGACGCCTTTGCCGGCCCGGGTCACCGCGTAGACGTGCAGGCGCGGCTCCTCCCCCGTGAGAAGCGACGTGAGGTCCACGTGGAACTTGTGGGCCACCTGGTAGAGGAAGCTCGCCGGGATGTCCGCCTGGCCGCTCTCGTAGCTGCGGTAGGTTTCAGCCGGGATGCCGAGGTCCTGGGCGCACGTCTCCACAGAGAGCCTGGCGATGTCACGCAGGCCGCGGATCCTGTCCGCGATCTGCCGGATCTGCTCGTTCATGAGCGGCCTCCTGAATTGGTAGGGAAAGGACTCGAACATTCTACAGGAAGGAAGTCCACGGTCAAGCAAAAATCGCTTGACATTAATATATCCTGGGGATATATTAGCTCAGGATATATTACTGGAGGATATGATTTGTGAAACGTGAGAATACCACTAGGTACGCCATTCTCGGGCTTCTGAGCATCATGCCCTGCTCAGGGTACGACCTGAAGAAGCTCTCGGACATGTCCATATCTCATTTCTGGAGTGAGAATTATGGACATATCTACCCCGTCCTTCGAAAGCTCGAAGAGGACGGCATGGTGACCCGTGAATCCAGCCAGACTCCGGGAAGGCCGCCCAAGAGCGTTTATCGTGTCACTCAGAAAGGGACGGCAGAGCTGAACAGCTGGCTGCAGAAGCCAGTGGAGTATCACCCGTTTCGCAACGAGCTTCTCCTCAAGATTTTCTTTGCGCGGGATATCCCCCTTTCCAACGTGAAAGAGAAGCTCCAGAGGGAGCGCGAAAGACAGGCCCAAAGCCTCGAAACATTCCTCGGCATTGAGGCGATGTTGAAGAGCTCAGAGCCGTACAAAAGCCAGAAGGCCCTGCCGTTGTGGCTGTCAACCCTTGACCTCGGGAAACGAGTGTCGCAGGCAATCATTGAATGGTGCGACGAGACAATGAAAGGAGACTTGCATGTCGCTCATTAGCGTGAGGAACGTTCAGAAGAGCTACCGGCTGGAGAGGACGGACACACCCGCCCTCATGGATGTCAGCCTTGATATCCAGGCCGGCGAACGCGTCTGCCTCATGGGCCCTTCCGGGAGCGGGAAGTCCACGCTCCTCAACCTGATCGGGTGCATCGACACGCCGACCGCGGGGAGCGTGATCGTGGACGGTGAGGACACCGGCAGGCTTGCGGATGCGCGGCTGTCCGAGTTCAGGAACAGGCGCATGGGTTTCATCTTCCAGAGCTTCAACCTGATCCCGGTTCTCTCGGTCTTCGAGAACGTCGAGTACCCGCTGCTGCTGCAGAAGGTCCCTGCCCGGGAAAGGCGGGCGCGGGTGGAAGAGCTCCTGGGGAAGGTCGGGATTGCGGAATACGCCAGGCGCAGCCCGGAGAACCTATCCGGCGGCCAGCGGCAGCGGGTGTCCATTGCCCGGGCCCTCGTTGCCCGTCCGCGGCTGGTGATCGCGGACGAGCCCACCGCGTCCCTGGATCACGCCACGGGCAGCTCGATCATGCAGCTCATGGTGGAGATGAACGAGAGCGAAGGGGCAACCCTGATCTTCTCCACGCATGACCCCGCCGTGTCCCGCTACGCCAGGAGAATCGTCAAGATGCTGGACGGCCGGATCTCCGAAGACGGGAGCGCCGCATGAAGACAATCATCATGGCCTGGCGGAACCTTCTCCGCCAGAAGCGACGCACCCTGATCACGCTTTCCGCGCTGATCGTCGGCCTGTGCGGCGTGGTGGTGTTCCAGGGATACATCACGTCGCTGATGAGGAGCTTCCGTGACGCGACCATCCGGTCGGGCATCGGGCACCTGCAGATCGCCCGATCTCCGGAATATTTCGAGGACGGGGAGTTCAACCCTTATGCCTATGCCCTGAAGGACGATGAGAAGCTGATCTCCGGGCCTGGCGGATGCAGCCCGGCGTCCTGGCGGCGTTTCCCTCCACCGGATTCACCGCCATAGCGGGGAAGGGGGAGAAGTCAGTAACCCTCCTGGTGAAGGCGTACCCGGCGGAGCGGATGTTCTTCGCGCCGGCACGGGGACGCGTCTCGCCGCCGGCTCGACCGCTTCGGGCTGGGAACGCTTCTTGCCGGGTCTCCCCCGTCCGCCGGGGAGAAGGACCGGCTGGTCCTCGGGGAAACCGCGGCGCGCATCCTTGGCGTCACTGCCCGGCTCGGTTGTCACGCTGATGGCGGTGCTCCCGGACGGCGGGCTCAACGGCCGGGACTTCACCGTGGACGCTGATCTACAAGGCCCCCGGGCGGGACAAGATCTTTGCCTTCACGGACTACGCCACGGCGGTGGACTTCACCGGAATCCAGGGCGCGGCCGTGGTCCACGTGCTGGCAAAAGACATCCGCGCGGTGGCCTTCCCTAGCCGGCATCCGTGCCCGCGGACCACGCCGTTCGCACCTGGCACGACCTTGCCACCTATTTCGTCCAGGTGAACACGATGTTCACGCGGGTTCCTCAACGTGATCCGCGCAATCATCCTTCTGGTCACCCTTTTCATCATGGCAAACACGATGAACAGGATCGTGCGGGAGCGGATGCGTGAGTGGGGAACGCTTCGGGCAATGGGCATGAAGAAGAAGAGCATCCTCCTCCTCGTCGTCCTGGAAGGCTGCTTCCAGGGGATCATCGGCGCGGCGCTCGGGATCCTCCTGGGGTTCGGCGTGTCGGCGCTCCTCAACCTGGGCGGCGGGATCCCGTTCATGGCGGATGGCCAGCGCGTGATGGTGAAGCTGCTTCCCAGCGGCCAGTCCATCTGGTGGAACCTCATTCTTGCCGGGCTGTTTGCAGCGGTTGCCTCATTCCTTCCCGGCCTGCGTGCCGTGAAGCTCACCCCTTCAGAATGCCTGCGCCAGGTCTAGGGCGCCGGTGAAAAGCGGAGTCGCACATGGTACATCCTCTGAAGACAATCCTCATGGCGCTGCGGAACCTCCTGCGCGGAGGCCGCCGCACCGTCTCCACCCTTCTTGCCATCACGGTCGGCCTGGTAGGCCTGACTCTCCTGGACGGGTACATCACGTATTCGATGAACGGCCTGCGGGAGACCGTCATCCACTCCGGAACGGGCCACCTGCAGGTGGTGAAGTCACCGGAGTTCTTCGACGAGGGGGACACGGACCCGTTCCCGTTCATGCTGGACGACGCGCGGCGGATCGAGGCAGAGCTTCGCGCCATGCCTGAGGTCAAGGACGTCGTCCCTGGTCTCTCCTTCACCGCTGTTGTCAGCGCCAACGGAAAGACGAGCACGGTCATGGTGAGCGCGCTTCCCACGGCGCCGGCCAGCGCCAACCTGAGCGGCAGGAGCATAGATCGGGGAGTGGACCTTGCGCCCGGCGCGCAAGGGAAGATTCTGGTGGGCCGGGGCGTAGCCCGCAAGCTCGGCCTTGCCCCCGGCGCATCGCTCTCCCTCTTTGCCCTGAGCAGCGGGGGAGGCGTGAACACCCAGAGCTACACCATAGCCGGCACCACCTCCACGATCATTGCGGCCGTGGACAACGTGTCGGTCTCCATGGACCTTGGGGACGCGCAGGCCCTCCTGGGAACCCAGGCGGTGCCTCAGCTCATCGTGTTCCTGAAGAAGACCTCGGACACTGCCCGCACGGCTGCCGCCGTTCGCGGCGCGCCGCCGTCATCTGCCCTCCACGGTCTGACTGTTCGGACCTGGGAGGAGCTGTCGCCGTATTACCGCCAGGCCAACTCCGCGTATCAGCTTGTCCTGGGGGTGGCGCGGCTCATTGTCCTGATCGTCGCCCTGTTCTCGATCTCCGGCACCCTGTCCCTCGCCGTCATGGAGCGGCTCCGCGAGGTCGGGACCCTGAGGGCGTTCGGGACACGCAGACCCCGTGTCCTCCTGATGCTGCTGTTCGAGGGCCTCATCCTTGGCCTGGGCGGAGCGCTCATTGGCTGCCTGGCGGGCGGTGGGCTTTCCGGGCTCATCAACGTGCTCGGGGGAGTCACGATGCCACCGCAGCCAGGGACCTCGTCGGCTTTCAAGATCCTGTTCACTCCTGAGGTATCCAAGTTCTTTGCCAACGCGGCCTGGGTCCTGGTGGCGTCAATTGTCGGAGCCCTTTTTCCAGGGATGCTTGCATCCCGCAGAAATATCGCGGACCTTCTCCGCGCTCGGTAGGAGCATGCCATGAAGAAGATGCATCGTGCTTCGTTGTTGCTTGCCGCCCTCGTCCTCCTGGGGGGCGCATCCGGCTTGTATGCCGCGTCTCCCGAAGAGCTCCTGGCGCAGGTAGACGCCAGGCGGTACGTGCCGGACCTCAGCTTTGTCATGAGGATGACCTCGTTCGACGGTGACAGACAGGTGGACTCGAACACCCTGTGGGGATTCGTGAAAGGTACCGGCACCGAGAACAGGAGCCTGATCGCTTTCGCCGACCCGGCGTCGGTCAAGGGTCGCAAGATGCTGATGGATGGCAACATCGTCTATCTCCTGTTCCCCAAGACCACGAACCCCATCAGGCTTTCCCCGCTCCAGGTCCTCCTGGGACAGGCCTCCAACGGAGACGTGGTGAGAACGGGGTTTGCCCAGGACTATGATGTTGCATCCCTGGCGGAGACCGACCGCGAGGGAGTGCACTGCTACCAGTTCACGCTGGCGGTCAAGGAGGACCGAAAAGACGCCTCGTATCGCAAGATCGTGCTGTGGGTGGAAAAGGAAACCCTGCGGCCGGTGTATGCGGAGTTCTCGACGGGGGACAAGCTGCTCAAGCAGGCCACCTACAAGGACTACCGCGCGGCCATGGGCAAGGACATTCCCTTTGCTGTGGACATCCGTGACGGGGATAACCCGCAGAAGCACACGATCATGGAGTACGTGAAAGTCGGGCAGAAGGCTGTTCCTGATACGGTGTTCCGCCGCGACTACCTCCCGTCCTGGGTCCCGGAGCTGCCCAGATGAAGAGGATTCTCCTGCCGGGCCTCCTGCTGGGCGTGCTCATCGGCGTGGCGAGCCGGCCGAGCGCCCTCTGGGCCTGGGATGCCCAGGCCCTCCTGGACGTCCTGCCAACCGCCGCGCTCGTGCAGCAGACTCCTCCCTTCGGGCCGTGGATGCAGACAGAGACCACCGAGCTGACCCTGCAGGGGGCGCTTTCGCACACCCAGCCCATCGTGGAAGGCCTGTCCCTCTCCGGGACGGTCTGGGGAATGGCGGACAGCCTCCCCTCGCAGTCTCCGCTTTCCACGCCGGCCGCGAAGATCGATCTGCAGAGCCGGGTGCTGGAGATGAAGCTCGTGTGGGAGGCAATCCCGGGGACGCTCATCTGGGATGCCGGCAAGAAGGTGATCCATCCTTCGTCGGGATTCTTCCGCACTCCACTCAACGTCATCTCTCACGGGCCGCTGGGGAACACGGCAAACCTCACCGGTTCCGCCGTCGGGACCTGGGAGGAAGGCTGGGTGGGCACGGATGTGACCCTGCTCGTCGGCAGCCTCAGCATCGCTGACTTCTTTTCCCCCGGCTTGAGGGCGGCGCCGCCGCTGACACGGCCCTGCAGTACCTGAGCACGCCGCAACCGGAACTGGCAGGACCTCGCGCGTGTGGACCTGCGGCTGGGTGAGGCGGACGTACGCCTTCTCGGGCTCCTCTCCACGGGCGGACCGGGAAGCGGCGACACCTCGGTTCATGTCACTGCCGGCGCCGGCCTGGATACGAACATCGGGCAGGCGGTCACCGTGCGGGCCGAGGTCTCCGCGGAGAACTCGCAGAACCGCATGGTGGTGACGGACAGCCAGCTCGGGACCACGGGGGCGCAGGCGGTGAGCTGGGCGCCGCGCGCGCTGGCCGGATTCACGTGGACCAACGCGAACCAGCTCTCCGTCATGGCGGAATACTACTACAACGGCGCGGGCTTCATCGGGGACGACTACGCGCGGCTCATCGCGTACTCGCAGAACCTCCGGAACGGCTCGTTCACCGGGCCCGACATGCTGGACCAGTTCGGGGACTTCTCCGCGGCGCAGCACTACGGGTTTGCGCGGGTCGCAGGGAAAATCGATGACAAGCTGACGGCGGCAGGATGGACCACGGTGAACCTCCAGGACTTCTCAGGGCTCACCGGCATCGTCCTCACGCTGAGCTATGACACATGGACGGTGAACGCGTCCCTGATGGACGCGTGGGGCAACACGGGAACGGAGGCCGGTCTTTCCCCGCTCCTGTGGAGGGTGGACATGGAGGTCAGCCTGTTCCTGTGACAGGACGGGAGCCCCGTGCATCCCGTCCTTGCCCGCTTCCCTGATTTCTTCTATACATGGTTTCATGAACCGTGAAGAGAAACCGGCTCCCCCTCTCCCATCCTTCATGGACTACCGGCCCCGGTCCCTGCTGAAGCGGCCGACGCACGTTCCTGAACGGGCACGGTTTCCCGTGATCGACGCGCACAACCACCTGTTTGCCGACACCCCCGCGCGGGACATGCTTGCCGTGATGGACTCCGTGGGAGTCCAGGTGTTCCTCAACCTCACCGGGCAATTGCGCGCTGCCCTTCGACGACAAGGGATACACGCTCAGGCGCAGGGACGCCGCGGTGTATCGCGCGCAGTGGGTGGACAAGGCGCCCGGGCGCTTCGCGGCATTCACCATGGCGGAGTTCGCGAAGTGGGACGACTTCACGGTAGACTTCACCGGGGGATTCACGGAGGCCTGCGTGGCCTGCCTTGAGGAGGAGGTGGAGGGCGGCGCTCTTGGCCTGAAGGTGACCAAGGAGCTCGGGCTTCGCTTCCACACTCCTGACGGGGAAATGGTGGCGGTGGACGACCGTCGGCTGTATCCCATCTGGCAAAGGGCCGGCCAGCTGGGCGTGCCCGTCCTGATCCACACCTCGGATCCGGTGGGCTTCTTTCTTCCCGCGGACCCTGCCAATGAGCATTATCCCACGCTCCTCACCTATCCCGGCTGGGGCTTCCACGGCTCTCATTTCTCCAAGGAAGCACTGCTGGAGCAGCGCACCAGGATGATGGCAGACCACCCGGGCACCACGTTCATCTGCCCGCATGTCGCCAACATGCCGGAGGACCTGGAGTGGGTCTCCAGCCTGCTCGAGAGGCTCCCCAATGTCTGCATCGATTTTTCCGCCCGCATGGACGAGCTGGGGCGGCAGCCCTATTCGGCCCGTGATTTCCTCATCCGCTGGCAGGACAGGGTGCTGTTCGGCGCGGACATGCCGATCTCCCCGCCCATGTACAGAAGCTACTTCCGGTTCCTGGAGACCTGGGACGAGTACTTCGATTACCCCGGCTACGCCGGGGAAAGCACGAGCTTTCCGCGGTGGAGGATCTGCGGCATCGGGCTGCCGGATGGCGTTCTGGAGAAGATCTACCGGAAGAACGCTCTTCGCGTCATCCCCGGCCTGCAGGAGGTTGTGAGATGAGCGGCATGGACAGGCGCCGGCTCTACGAGTGGTGCAGGATCCCCGTGGCTGAGCTTCCCCGTCACCCCGCCCTGCGGGTGCCTTTTCGGCTGGTCAAGGATTCGTCAGCCATGGGGAGCCTGATGGCGCGGGAGCTGGTGGCGGAGATCGAAGCCGCAAACGAGCGCGGGGAGGAGCTTCGCGCCGTGATTCCTTGCGGACCCAGCTCCTGGTACAAGCCGTTCACGGACCTCGTGAACGCCCGCCGCGTCTCGCTTCGCCGGTTCATCGTCTTCCACATGGACGAGTGCCTGGACTGGCAGGGCGGCGAGCTTCCGCGCCTGCACCCGTACAGCTTCCGCGGGTTCATGGAGCGGCACTTCTACGACCCCGTCCATCCCGAGCTCTCGGTGCCGGAGGAGAACCGTCACTGGCTTTCCCCCGCAACCATGGAGCACGTGCGTGCGGCAATTGCCGCTTCCCCGGTGCATCTCACCTATGGAGGCTGGGGCCAGGATGGCCATGTCGCCTACAACCAGTCCCGCCGGCATCCCTACAGCTCCATCACGCTGGAAGACCTTCGCGCATCCTCTGTTCGGATCCAGGAGAACAACTGGGACACGATCATTGCCCTTGCCCAGCGGACCTTCGGCGCGGCCTGGCAGTTCGTCCCTCCCATGTCGGTGACACTCGGCATGAAGGAGTGCCTGTCCGCGGCGAAGGTCAGGCTCTTCTCCGACACCGGCGCCTGGAAGCAGACCGCTCTCCGCGTTGCCCTGTTCTCCGAGCCCACCCCGGAGTACCCCATGACTCTGCTCCACGAGCACCCTGACGCCCTGATCACGGCAACGGAGGAAACGGCGACTCACCCGATCAGTCTCCATCCGGAGTGGGACCTCGGCGTCCTTTAGCCGTGAAAGGCATTCTCAGGCCTTCTTCTTCTGCCTTTCGCGGGATGGTGGGCACCGGCGGGATCGGCTCCGGCAGCTTCTTCCAGGTCTCCGGCAACGAGACGCTGGGCAGGGAGGAAAGCAGGGCGGGGCGGTTTCTCGATCGAAGGGACTTCTGCAAGCTGCACATCATCAGTCACTACGTGAAGGTCCTCATGGGAGACAATATCAGCGTTTTCCCCGTCGGCCGGGTGGGCAACGATACCGCGGGCGCCCGACTTCTTCGGGAAATGGCAGAGGTCGGCATGGACATGCGGTTTGCTCGAACGCTTGACGGGGTGCCCACGCTGTTCTCCTTCTGCCTTCTCTACCCGGACGGCTCCGGGGGAAACCTGACAACGGAAGATTCCGCAAGCAGCCGACTCGGACCAGACGATGTCGCCGAGGCGGATGAGGTCATGCAAGGCCTGGGAGGCCGGGGGATCGCGCTGGCTGCACCGGAAGTGCCGCTTCCCGCCCGGGTTGCTCTTCTACGCGCGGCCTCGCGGCACGGCCTCTTTCGCGCTGCAAGCTTCACCCGGGCCGAGATGGGGCAGGCAGTGCGGTCGGGATTTTTCGACATTGTGGACCTCCTTGCAGTGAACGCCGGAGAATTGTTCGCCGCAGCCGGGCTGCCAGAAGGGCCCGCGGACCCCGGAGTGGTCGAGCAGGCAGTTGCCGCCGTCTGCGCGCGTCATCCGCGGCTGATGCTTTCGGTGACGGCGGGCCGGGGTGGCAGCTGGTCCTGGGATGGGAACGCGCTGCGCTACTGCGCGGCCCGCAAGGTCGAAGCGCTCGGCACGGCCGGCGCCGGAGATGCGCACCTTGCCGGCATCCTCTGCGGGCTTGCGAGCGGCCTCGCACTGGCGGCGGCGCAGGAGCTGGGAACAATCCTGGCCGGCGCTTCTGTGCAGTCTCCCGACACCATCAACGGCCAGATCGACGCGTCCACGCTCCTGGCGGTGCGAGGCGCCGGGGACCCTGTCTCGGCACAGGTTCAGGCGCTCCTTGACAGCGCAATGACTGCCTCATAAAATCGGCGCAGATGTCCGTGGGACATGCCTTACTTCTTCAAAAGGGGGAGTTATGAAGAAATCCATCCTTTTCCGGCTGGGAGTGGTGATCCTGCTCTTCGCGCCCATCGTGGTCTGGAGCGCGCCGAAAGCCACCTTCTTCTGGGCCGGCTATGACGGCCTGACTGAGGACTTCCGCGCCAGCCTCGAATCGGCGTTCAACGCCCAGTCAACTGACGCGCAGATCCAGATTGTCCCGGTGCCCTGGGACAGCCTGCAGGACAAGCTGAACACGGCAGTTGCCGGCGGCGCTCCCCCCGACATCTCCGTGGTGGGGACCCGGTGGATCCTGGACTACATGTCCACCAACTCCGTGGTGGAAGTGGCTCCCTACGTCAGCAAGGCAACGCTGGACAACATCAACCCGGCGGCCATGGAGGCCAAGGTAAAGGGCAAGCTGATGGGTCTTCCCATCGCTGCGGGCGCGCGCATCCTGGCGCTGAATGCCAGCATCACCAAGGAAGTTCCCAGGACCATGGAGGAACTGGAGCGAGACGCAATCAAGGTTCAATCGCCCGCCGCAGCATTACGGCTTGTTCATGCCGGGCAAGGAGCACACCGAGCTGACGGATTTCTGCTATTACTTCTACGGCGCAGGCGGCAACTACTTCGAGACGCTGCCTGACGGCTCCTACGGCAAGTGCACGGTCAACTCCGCGGCGGGGTCAAGGCGCTGACCTTCATGGCCAAGCTGG
Organism: uncultured Spirochaetota bacterium; assembly: GCA_963745235.1. Classification (GTDB taxonomy): domain Bacteria; phylum Spirochaetota; class Spirochaetia; order SZUA-6; family Fen-1364; genus Fen-1364. Next base: position 15,634 of record CAVUXE010000080.1, read on the forward strand.
CGCTGAAGGACAAGGTGGTGGAGGACAACTTCACCACCTATGACCGAATCCACGGCCATCCCCTGTTCTACGCGGGCAAGATCGGGTACGTCATGATCGGCGCCTGGGTGGACTCCGCCATGAAGCAGGCGGGGGCCACGTTCCCCGTGACCTACGCCGACATCCCCTCCTTCGCAGGGCAGAAGCAGGCCGGGCTCATCATCACGGACTCCATCGCCTTCTTCACCAAGGCCAAGAACCTGAAGGCGGCGGGCAAGTTCATCGACTTCTTCTACCAGGACGCAGTGGAAGGGCAAGTTCGACCAGCTCATCGGGTTCCCGCCCGTGACGCTGAGCGCGGCCAAGGATCCGTTCTGGAACACCCCGCTCTACAAGGCCCTCAACCATGCGGCGCTCACCGCGCGGCCGTGGCCGCTGGTGGACGGGTTCGACACGCTCAACCACGAGACGTGGAAGGCGTGTGAAAAGGTGTTCCAGGGACAGGCCACTCCGCAGGAGGCCCTCGACGCCGCGGCCGCGGCTGTCGACAAGGCCCGGGGCATGTAATTCTTTTGTGATCTTTTTTGGGGGGCGTGCCTGCCCCCCTCTTCTTTTTCCACCCGTTGTTGCGCAGGGAGGAACCGTGGCGGACGACATCCCTCTCACTGAGACAGAGGATCTGGAACCCCGAGGCGCGTCTTGCCTATGTGCTGCTTCTGCCCACGGTGGTCTTCCTTGCGGCGTTCATGTTCTATCCCATCATCTACGTTTTCGTGATGTCATTCTTCCGGACCAACAAGCTGAGCGACCTCACGAAGTTCGTGGGGGTGAAGAACTTCATCGACCGGTTCCAGGACACGGAGTTCTGGTGGGCGGCGCTGCGGTCCCTGATCTGGACCGCCATCGGCGTCAGCTCGAAGTTCCTCCTCGGCATGCTCATCGCGGTGCTGCTGAACGTGAAGTACCGCGGCCGCAAAGTGGCGCGCATGGCCTTCATCATCCCGTGGGCATCGTCGGTTCCCATCAGCGCCCTCCTGTGGAAGCTGGGTCTATCACCCTGATTTCGGTCTCCTCAACCGGACACTCTCTGCCACTGGCATCTGGCCCAATCCGCCGGGGTGGGTTGGCGCCCCGATTCCGGCCTTTGCCGCATCCATGTGGGTGGATGTCTGGATCGGGATCCCCTTCTTCGCCCTTGTGTTCCTGGCAGGCATGCAGGCCATTCCTCCGGAGCTGTACGAGTCCGCGCACATGGACGGCGCGGGAAGCTGGCGCAGCTTCTTCTCCATCACGCTGCCCGGGCTGCGGGAGCTGATCCTGATCTCCACGCTTCTGTCCGCGATCTGGACGTTCAATGACTTCAACGTGATCTACATCCTCACAGGCGCAGGCCCCGCGAACACCACCAACATCCTCATCACCTCGGTGTACATCAACGCGTTCGTGGAGCGGCGCTTCGACTGGGCGGCCGTGCAGTCCGTGATCACGTTCGTCATCTTGTCGATCGTCAGCGTGATCTACGCCCGGTTCTATTTCCGGCAGGAGAACGCCTGATGCGGTGGCAAAACCGTTCGCGGTGGATCGTGGTTCCGCTCACGCTCATTATCCTCCTGTTCCTCCTCTTCCCGTTCTTCGTGATGGTCTCCACGATGCTGAAGTCGGGAAAGGATGTGTACACGGTGCCGCCGCTCTGGATCCCCACCCGGCATCGAGTGGTCCAACTTCATCGACGTGTGGGTCCAGGCGGACCTGGCCCGCTATTTCCTGGCCAGCCTCATCATCGCCCTGGGCGCCACGGCCCTCAACACGCTGCTCAGCGTCCCTGCTGCCTACGCCGTGGCCCGGCTGCGATTCCCCGGGCGCAAGTTCGCCATGTACCTGCTGCTGATGATCGAGATGTTTTCCCCGGTCATCGTGATCATCTCCCTCTTTAAAGTGGTTGCCAGCTTTCACATGCTGGACACCTTCGGTGCGCTGATCATCCTGGACGCGCTGTTCACGGTTGCTTTCAACACGTGGATGATGAACGGCTACTTCAAGACCATCCCGAAGGACATCGAGGAGGCGGCTCTCATCGACGGGTGCAACCGGGTGCAGACCATGACGCAGATCATGCTGCCTATCGCGGTGCCCGGGCTTGTCACCGTCATGATCTACGCGTTCATCTTCGCGTGGAACGAGTTCCTGTTCGCGCTCACCATCATGTCGTCGAAGAACAAGATGCCTCTCACGATCGCCTTGTACAACTTCGTAGGCCAGTACAACACGCAGTGGCAGTACCTGACCATGGCGGCGTTCCTTGCCCTCATTCCGGTGCTGGTGCTGTTCTACGTGATCGAGAAGAGGCTCGTTGCGGGCCTTGCCGGCGGGGCTGTGAAGGGGTAGGGGCTGACGCGGCTGTCCACGAACCGCGTCCCACGTCGCGGCCCTACGGCGCGCCGATCAAGACCGGGGTCAGCGGCGGCTGGGACATGTCCAGGCTCAGGCCCATGTCATTCGCCTCCGCGTCCCGGGTTGACAGCGGCGACACTCCGAACTGCCTCTCCATGAGCTTCAGCACAGCGGAAAAGTCGTAGGTCGTGTGATCAACGTTCCCGGGCCGCGCTCGCGAAGAGATGACCAGGGCGGGCACTCTGATCCCGTAGCCTTGCCCGTCCACCAGGGGCGGAGGCACATGGTCATAGAACCCTCCGTACTCATCCCAGGAAACAACAAGCACGGTGGTGCGCCAGTACGGGCTCTTCATCAGGGCGTTGGCAACGGCGGTCACGTACCACATCCCGACGCGGATATCCGTCAGGGGATGCTCGCTTTCCTCCGGGTTCGGGAACAACCATGCCACCGACGGGAGGTCCCCCGCGCGCAGGTCCCGGAAGAACTGGGCGTTGGGCACGAGGCGGGATCGCAGCGCCTCGCTCTTCATCACGGAGCTGAAACCTGAGAACGGGTCAAGCGGCGAAAAGGATCCTGCGTTTGCACCTCCGTCATAAACCTTCCAGGAGACCCCCGCCTGCTCCAGCCGCTCCGCGAGGCTGGGAAACCCGTAGCCCCCGGCCGGCGGCATGATCCGGTTGGCGGTGACGTCCCCTGCGCTGGCGGCCAGTGCGAAGAGATGGTTGGGAAGCGACGGTCCGGTGGACGAGCAGAAGAACCTGTCAGCAAGCGTGAAATGCCGCGCATACGCCCAGTAGTTGGGTATGTCGGATCCGTCATAGTACCCCATCGTTTGCGTCGAGTGCTCCGCGGACACGAACCTGTCCATTGCACCGCCGTTGACCGCGGCCTGGACCGTTGCCTTGCCGTGAGGGAGGTTCCCCGTTCGTGGTGAGCTCAGGTGAAACGGCGCCACCCCCTCGACCTTCGTGCCCGGGGGAATCCCATCAACCCCGGGAAAAGTGCCGAAGTAGTTGTCGAAGGAATGGTTCTCCTGCAAGAGGAAGAGAACATGCTGTATTCTGTCCTGGCTCTCCGAGAGGCTTTCCACACGGGGCCATGGAGAGCCGCCCGAGGCGCGGAGGCTCTGCGCCCGGAGAATCCCGTCTCGCATTGTTCCCGACACATCGACGATCTTCCCGGCATCCAGCGCACCGAGCTGTGCCGCGGGGACCTGGACCATGAATATCGTCCTGGATCGTTCATCCTGGACCGCCGCCAATGTGCCAGTGCTATCGAGGATAGTCCCGCGGATCCCGTCCGCTTCCACCTGCTCGCTGCGGCCCAGGCCTCCCAGCTGGCCCACCAGGCCGCTGCCGAATCCAAGGCATGCCGCCAGTCCGGCGGAGAAGATCCCGATGGTGAGGATTCTGGGGATGGCGGACCTTGTTTCTGACACGTCTCTGTTATGAAATGTTAATTGGACTCTTTCAAACCGGGCAAGCAAATTTTACCCATGAAGCGAATCCTCGTGTGCGTCCTTGGAGTGGCGGCGCTGGGCGCCGCGGCATGGGCGGACCCGCCCGCGCGCGTGGGCCGGCTCAGCTATCTCGATGGAAGCGTCACGCTGAACTCGGGGCCCGCGACGCTGAACTATCCACTGACCACGGGAAACCAGCTGTCCACGGCCGCCCAGTCTCGCGCTGAGGTCCAGATAGGTTCAGCCGCGGTGCAACTTGCTTCTGACACAGGGCTCACGTTCGAGACCCTGGACGACCAGGCTGTCCAGATCCGCCTGGACAAGGGGCGCGTCAGCATCAAGCTGCGCCGCCTGGGACCGGATCAGAGCTTCGAAATTGACACCCCGACCGCAAGCATTTCACTGACGGCGCCGGGGCAGTATCGCGTAGACCAGGACGAGTCCGGTGGCGCTGTTGTCATCACGCGCGAAGGTGACGCGCAGGTGACTGGCGGGCAGTCGGCTTTCCACGTTGGACCCGGGGAGAAGGCCGACATCCCCGCTTCGGGTCCGGATGCGTATCAGATCTCCAGCGCGCCTCCGCCTGACTCCTGGGACCAGTGGGTTTCCGAACGCGACTCCCGGCAGGACCGGGTCGCCTCCACGCGGTACGTCTCCAGCGAGATGGACGGCGTGGGTGATCTGGATGATACGGCGGCTGGAGCGTGGTGGCAGGCTACGGTCCTGTCTGGTTCCCCACGACGGTGGCCGTCGGCTGGGCGCCGTATTCGTTCGGGCATTGGGTCTGGCGGTCCCGTGG
>CAVUXE010000081.1:0-48128 GCA_963745235.1 uncultured Spirochaetota bacterium
AGATCTCTGCAAGCGCCCAAAAGCTCGCCGAAGGTGCGCAGAGCCAGGCCTCCAGTCTGGAGGAGACCAGCGCCTCGGTGGAAGAGCTGACGGCCTCCGTGGACCAGGTGGCCGAGCATGCGCAGAGCCAGGCCTCCGCGGTGGAGCAGGGCACCGCCTCCATGAGCCAGGTCAAGAAGTCCATCGAGGAGGTCTCGGGAAATCTCAACGGCATCTCGGATCTTGCCAAGGCATCCGTTGAAGAAGCGATGGAGGGGGCCAAGGCGGTGCAGCAGGTGGTGGACGGGATCAACCTGATTGCGGCCAGCTCGGAGAAGATCGGGGGGATCGTCGACGTGATATCGGACATCGCCGACCAGACCAACCTGCTGGCCCTGAATGCCTCCATCGAGGCGGCGCGGGCAGGCGAGCACGGCCGCGGGTTCGCGGTAGTGGCCGACGAGGTGAGCAAGCTTGCCGACAGGAGCGCCGCTTCGACGAAGGAGATCGAGAGCCTGATCAAGGAGAGCGTGAAGAACGTCACCGAGGGGGTGAAAACCGCCAAGGGCGCGCAGACGATGATGGAGCAGATTCGCGGCGGCGCCCAGAAGGCGAAGGAAATGATCGCAAGCCTTTCGGAATCGATGAGTCAGCAGGTGGCGGCGGTTCAACAGCTGTCCACGGCCCTCAACAACGTAAGCGAAATGAGCCAAAGCATCTCCGCTGCGACTGAAGAGCAGACGGTAAACGCGAAGCAAGTGTCAAAGGCTGTGGAGGAAGTAAACGAAATCACGCAGTCGGCCGCCTCCTCGGCAGAGGAGATGTCCTCGGCTACCGAGCAGCTTTCCAGTATGGCGCAGGAGTTGCAGCGGCTTATGTCTCAGTTCAAGATTGAGGACGGCAATGATTCTGCGATCGACGGGAATGGCCGCGTAAAGAACGACGGCGATGGAAAAGCGAGGAAAGCGAAAGTGGAGATTAGTGAACACCAGCAATCGCACTTGAATCTGAACAGTATCAAGGAGTCTTGATTTGCGGGCGTGGCTGTGGGGGAATCCCGCTTCCACGCCTTTCAAATGCTTTCCTTGCGTCTGAGCATTAAACGCACGAAGTAAATCGTTTCAAGCAGGAGGAACTCATGGATGAGTCAAGGACTCAAGAGGAGAATGCCGCCGAAATGCGGCAGCTTATCAGCTTTACCGTAGGCGACGAGCTGACAGCCTTAACGCTGTGGACAAAGCACCTGCCTTGAGCAGGGCATGAAGGAAAGGAGATTGAAGATGAAGAACTTGAAACTTGGGGTGAAGCTACATTGTGGTAGGGACGCTCATCATGGTGCTGCCCCTCCTCATCGTGGCACTGGTCGCCATTAACAAGTCCACGAAGGGGCTAACGGCGATGGAGAACGAACAGCTCGCCGGACGGTAATGGACATCGCCCAAATGATCGACAGAGTTTTCGATGAGGAGAAGAAGATCGCCTTGAACTTCTCCATCGATCCGGACATTGTGGCTGCCGCCAACGCAGTGGCCGAAAAAGCAACTGTGATTGCGGAGACGTCGGCGCCGGCTCCGAAAATGCCGTCAGCAAGCAAGATTGGTGCGAGCAAGACTGTGCCAGCTTCTACTAATACTGCTCCCGCCGGGACCGCGGAACTTGTGAACCGAGTGAATGCGAAGCTGGAACGATTCGTGCAGACAAAGGGGCTCGGTGACGGGTATCAGGGAGTTGTGGTCCTCGGGCTTGACGGCTTCAGTTTTGCCGCTTCAGACCCTAGGTTCATCGGAGTCGACACGAGTGACCGCCAGTATTTCAAGGATGCTCTTGCCGGCGCGGTGAACGCCGGCGCGGCGGGCCTGAACAAAGTGACAAAAAAGCCGTTCACACCTTTTGCGGCGCCCATTCGCGCGGGAGACAAAATTGTGGGTGTGGTTGCTACCCTTGTCGACATCAGTTTCCTCAACGATCTCGCCGCAAGTGAAAAGATCGGAAAAACGGGTTACACGGTGGTCGTCGATAATACTGGACTTGTCTTGGCACATCCGAAGGCGGAGAACGTTTTCACGCTAAACATCGCCAACATGACCGGGATGACCGAGCTTGCAAAGGCCATGATGGCGGGGAAAAGCGGTGTTATGAATTACGTCTTCCAGGGTGTGCCTAAGACTGAAGGATTCGCGCCAGTGAAAACCACGGGGTGGAGCGTCGGTCTCGCTCTTCCCGACTCCGAGTACCTGGCCCCGGTGAATGAGGCGAGGAATGTGACGCTGCTTGTTGCCATAGCGGCCCTTATCGTCGCTTTCATCGTTTTCCTTCTCTTTTCCCGCACCATCACGAAGCCATTGGCGAAGGGAGTAGCATTCGCGGAATTGGTGGCATCAGGAGACTTCACCCAGCAGCTTCCCATTCACCAGAAGGACGAGATCGGCAAGCTCGCTGAGGCTCTGAATGGGATGTCGGTGAAGCTGAAAGGCATGGTAGGCACAATCCAAGACAGCGCCGAGCAGGTAGCCTCCTCCAGCGAACAGATCACCGCCAACGCGCAGAGGCTGGCTGAGGGAGCTCAGAGCCAAGCGTCCAGTCTGGAGGAAACGAGCGCATCAGTGGAAGAGCTGACCTCGTCGGTGGACCAAGTGGCCGAACATGCGCAGAACCAGGCTGCGGCGGCGGAACAAGGCACTGCCTCCATGGCGCAGGTGCATAAATCCATAGAGGACGTGTCGAAAAACCTTTCTGAGATAGCAGGACTTGCGGGCAAGTCTGTGGACAACGCGCTTCAAGGGGCGAAGGCTGTTTCGGAGGTCATGGAAGGGATTAACCTGATCGCGGGAAGCTCGGAGAGAATCGGGGGAATCGTTACGGTGATCTCCGACATTGCAGACCAAACGAACCTCTTGGCGCTCAACGCCTCCATCGAGGCGGCCCGTGCGGGGGAGCATGGACGGGGATTTGCAGTAGTAGCCGATGAGGTGAGCAAGCTGGCCGATCGCAGCTCAACCTCGACGAAGGAGATTGAGAGTCTGATCAAGGAGAGCGTCAAGAATGTGACAAAGGGGGTGGAAACCGCGAAGGGGTCGCAAGCGGCGATGGAGCAGATACGCACGGCTTCGCAAACGGTGAAGGACATGATCGCCGGGTTGTCGGTCTCCATGACGCAGCAAGTGGAGGCGGTGAAGGAGCTGTCGAAGGCCCTGGGCAACGTGAGTGAGATGAGCCAAAGCATATCGGCGGCGACAGAGGAACAGACGACCAACGCGAAGCAGGTATCCAAGGCGGTGGAAGATGTGAATGAGGTAACCCAGAGCGCAGCCTCGGCGGCGGAGGAGATGTCTTCGGCCACTGAGCAGCTTGCGAGTATGGCGCAGGAGTTGCAACAGTTGATGGCGCAGTTCAAGATTGAAGATGGAGGCTCCGCGGAAGACAGCGCGCCAACCCGGGCGGCCCGCAAGCACTCGACTGGTGCCACTGGGAACGGGAAGCCGCAACTCGCGCTAGTCGCGGAGGGTGATCAGAGTTAACGGTGAAGATTCTTTGAGAGAAGAATGAGCAGCACGTGAGGCGTGGAGACCTCACGTGCCGCTTGTTTTTCCATATCTGCGGCCTCTGAAAGGCCAGTAGGTGGATTGTGTGTAGCGTGTCATTTGTTCATTTGTTTGTCGGATCCTTTGATTCAGTCATACGGTTTATTATCTCTTGGTAGCGTGATCTCCAGCTACCAGACAATTTCGGATCGCCGAACCACTTGTCGAGATACTCGATTCCAGCAGGTTTCCCTTGAGTGTAGAACAGGGCAATTGAATGCATGAGGTGTGCCTGCCACGTATTGTTCGAATTTGAGTTGAAGTCTTCGACGATTTTCAAATACTGCAGGGCGTCGCCATACTGATCATTCTCAAAAAGGCTTCGTGCGATGGAAAAGGCGATGGTCTCCTGAAATGAGGGCGCGAGAGATACAGCTGTGCGAAGCTCCGCAAATACTTCTATTGCCTCGAAGGTACGCCCCAAGCCTACAAGCATAGTCAATAGCTCCCGAGAGTTCGCGTAGTCTCCCGATTTGAACTCATCGAAATCTGTTCTGACCCTTTCCCGGTATTCAGTTGTCTTTGACATCACATCGACAAACGAGACTGCGTCGTGATACCCGACTACCTTTCCCACCAATGTCCTATCTCCTTCAACGAAGAGAATTGTCGGATAACCACTAACTCCAAAGCTCTCCACATAGGCTGCTCCAGCCTTGCTTTTCTCAGGGTTGAGTTTGAGAGCGACAAACTGCTGCGCCTCGACGATAACCTTTGCATCCGTGTAGGTTTTGGTGTCCAGCACCTTGCACCATTCGCACCAGTCGGTATACACATCGACCATCAGGATCTTGCCGGTTTGCTTGGCCTCCGCGGTGGCGGAGTCTAGATCGATTCGCCAGGCGATGCTCGGTGCCTCTGCGTAAGTACCCAGTGCCAAAGACAACATTACGGTCACTGTCGCGGCGACAAGAATCTGCTTCTTCATATCAGGCGTTCCTTTCGTCAAAGAAAACCTCAGCATGAAGGCAAACACACGTAAGACTCAGAATTCCACACCGAAAATCACTCACGGGGGGGACAATCCGGAAGCCCACACGTAAGCCCCTCGGAAAATCCGGCACGCTGCTCGAGGCCGGGCCGCGCGGGTCATTCTGCCCGCCAAGCGAATAGTCGCCAAATCCAATCCCAGCACATCTGCCACACGTTTCTGCTACAACAGGCCCAGCGCATTCGGCGCCTTCTGCGTCGTTCCTCCTGAATTGCCAGGGTGCCAGGCTACCTGGTCTATATTGTCTGAGCCTGCGAACAAATGGTACTTGACTGCCCCCTGCTGTCCGCCACGCGGCCGCATATTCCCACTCTGCCTCCGTCGGCAAGCGGTAGCCGTTCGCGAACCAATTGCTCCGTCACGTCGGTGCCATTGATGGTGTAGACTTTTTAGATTTGATCGTGAGCCAACTTTCCTAAGTCAACTTCAAAGATTATATCTTTGCCCTTACGGTCTATGTCTACGTCTGAGGCGCCTAAAGTTTTCAGGTTATAGGCATTCTTAAGGTCCTCGTGCATTGCCTCCGCCATGCTCAAAACATTTCTCATGTGAGCTGCCCGTGTTTTTTCGTCCACAATCCATATGCCATTGCCGTCGTACGACCCCGAGGCTGCTGCTGCCCGTGCTTCTTGGTCCGCACCCCATGCTCTCACAACTGCCTCCTTTATGAGATCATCTCTCTGCGTGTTGGGACCGTCCACCACTGGGGGACTTGAACCCTCGCCAAATTTGTTTAGCAACCAACGGGCGGCGCGAGAATGGGGATACCCCGTTCCACCGCCGCTCTGAGGTCCCGCTTGAGCGGTAGGAACGGCTAAATCGTCCGACGCACCGCCTGACGCGATAATGGCTATTCCTTGCGCATCTGAAAATATCTGTCCTACGGTGTCAAAATTCTGGTTGCCCGTGAGCCCAGCAACGGCATGCGACAACGAGGCAAAGCCTCCGAGTATCCCCGCAATATCCGACCCGGAACTCTGATTGGCGTTGTTCTGTTGAATAGGTCGATTTGAAGTTGTGGCTGCAGCCAACTGCTGGTAGGCAATAGTATTCTGCATGGCGGGGTTAACTCGTGCGCCATCGAGAGCTCTTCCCCCGTTGTTAGCGGTTGCATTGGCATCGGCACCAGCCTGCAGCAAGAGGGATACGACCCTGGGGTCTTGATTGTGGTTTGCAGCCAGTATGAGCGCCGTTTGACCGTCGTTCTGTTTCGTTTCGACATCGGCGCCAGCCTTTAGCAGCGCGGAGATCACATCTTGGTTTTGGTTATTATAGGCAGCAGCCATCAGCGCGGTAGCGCCTTCGTTGTTCTTCGCGTTAACATCGGCGCCGGCCTCCAACAGAACGGAGACAACCGTGGGGTTCTGGTTAAAGGCCGCTGCCAATATAAGCGCCGTATTGCCATCGCGGTCCTTCGCGTTAACATCGGCGCCGGCCTTCAACAGAACGGAGACAACAGTTGGGTTTTCGGCCGCTGCCAATATAAGCGCCGTATTGCCATCGCGGTCCTTCGCGTTAACATCGGCGCCGGCTTGCAGCAGTAGTGAGATCATCTCGGAATTTGGATTGGCGGCATTTGGATTGCGTAGTGCAAGTCTGAGCGCCGTTTCGCCGCCGTAGTCTTTCGCGTTGACATTGGCGCCTGCCTTCAATAGTACGGAGACCACCTCGGGGTTCTGGTTGAGATATGCAGCCGATATGAGCGCAGCATCAACCGCCCTAACACCAGCTTTGTCTTGCGCGTTGCCATCGACGCCAGCCTCCAATAGAGCCGAAACAATACCAGGATCTGAATTGTACTCGACAGCTAAGGTGAGCCAGTCCGAACCGAAGTGACGTATCTCGTCAAGAAATCTAGAAGGGGCATGAAGCGAGTAGCTCTGAATTGCTCGTTGTAAGGACGCGGCAGTTCCCTTTTCAATAAGTGAGTCTAAGTCTATGTCCACAGTGGCTGCAGCCAACTGCTGGTAGGCAACAGTGTTCTGCATGTACGAGTTATGTCGCGCGCCATCGATAGCCCTTCCCCCATTGCTCGTTATTGCATTGGCATCGGCACCCGCCTGCAGCAGTAAAGATACAACCTCGGGGAATGGACAAATATCTGCAGCCAGTGTGAGCGCCGTTTCGCCGTCGTTATTTTTCGCGTTGACATCGGCGCCTGCCTTCAACAGTACGGAAACGATCATTGGGCCTCTGATTGCAGCCAGCATAAGGGCCGTATCGCCGTCCTTGTTCTTCGCGTTGACATCAGCGCCCGCTTGTAGTAGAGCGGAAATAGCACCAGGATCCGCGTTGTATTCGGCAGCCACCATGACCCATGGCTCACCGTCGCTTCTTGTCGCTTTGGCGTCAAGAAAGTGATTTTGTATTGCTTTTTGTACGTCGTCGGCAGTCCCCGTTCTCAAAACTAAGTCTATATCGACATGCTTCGTCGTTGCTGCAGCCAATTGCCGATACGCAACTGTGTTCTGCATCGCGGGGTTAACCAGAGCGCCATCGAGAGCTCTTGCCCCATTGTTAGCTGTCGCATTGACATCAGCGCCGGCCTGCAGCAGCACGGAGACGATTTTAGAGTTTTGGTTCAAAAATGCAGCCAGCATAAGGGCCGTATCGCCGTCGCTGTTCTTCGCGTTGACATCAGCGCCGGCCCGTAACAGGGCTGAGATAACCTCGGGGTTTGGGTTGTATTCAGCGGCCAGCATAAGCGCCGTATCGCCGTGCAAATCAGGGTCATTGATGATTTGCCCCTTGGGGTCAAGGCGGCCATTTTTTATTGCTTGCTTTATCTCAGCGGCAGTTCCCGATTTCACTATCTGATTCACGTCGACGGGCTGGGAGCTTTGTGTGAATGCATAGCTTGCACCAAAATGAAAAGAAATCAGTATCACCGTAGTCTTTAGGACTCTGGTCAAACGCTCGACCATTGGTTTCTCCTTAACGGTGTGGCTGCGACTCCATAGAGCGATGCCAACTGTCGAATAAATATGATCAAAAACGTCATGAATCGGCGAACCCCGCGTGTTGGCCTAAAGGGGGATCCTCTGAGAATTGCAGATCGACATCCTCCCCGTGGCCAAAGTGGCATGTTTTGTCTTCGCAAGTATCGAACGGGCGCTAAGCAACACACGCAGTAGGCCAGGGAGAGCACTTCGCGAGCTTGAAAAGTTTAGTGCACATAACGCCCCCAAAGGACCTTTTGCCCAATCCAGCAAATTGTGCCTCTTCATGGCTTTACAGAGGGCCTGGGAGGGGCTAAAATAGCGCATTAGAAGTGCGCTTTTAAGGTGAAAGGGGAGCCTGTCAGAAAATTACCGCCTCCCAACCCCCAAACCGATACTAAGGGCACAATGTCGGCGATCCCAGGCCTGCCTGTTATTTCACCATCCCCTGGAAAAACCACGCCTGTGCTCTCTGGACGCCCGCCAAGCGGCTCAAATCCAGCTCTGGTGTATCTGGCTAGCCTCAAGCCCTCGGGGCGCGTTGTGATGGCAGGATCCCTGGACATCGTCGCACGCAGGCTCGGCGCCAAGGATGCGCGCTCCATGCCCTGGGCGAGCCTGCGCTACGAGCACCTGGTCGCCTTAAGGCAGTGGCTTGCTGAGACCTTCAAGCCAGCAACGGCCAACCGCTACCTGGCTGCGATCAAGGGAACGCTGCGGGAAGCCTGGCGCCTGGGGCAGTTTCCTAGCGAGGAGCTCGAGCGCGTGCGCGACATCAAGTCTGTTTCAGGGTCTTCGGTGCCTGCGGGGCGCGGGCTGTCTTCTGGGGAGCTACGAGCTCTACTCATGGCCTGCGTCGACGGCAGCCCATCTGGCTACAGAGACGCAGCGGTGCTGGCTCTCGGGTACGGGGCCGGCCTGCGCCGCGCTGAGATTGCTGCCCTGGATATCGAGGACGCAAAGATCGATGGGGAGACCATCGTGGTGAAGGTCCGTCACGCCAAGGGCGGACGCGAGCGAGTTGTCTACCTGGACAACGGTGCACGTGATGCGTTACGCGACTACATGGAGATTCGCGGGAAGGAGCCCGGAGGGCTCTTTTGGCAAGCGCGCAAAGGCGGGAAGCTGGTCCATCAAGGGATGACCGATGACGCGGTGTGGCGTCTCATTGAGAAGAGAGCGAAGTTGGCGGGAGTGACCGACGTCTCGCCGCACGATCTGCGGCGGTCTTTCGTCTCGGACCTGCTGGATGCTGGGGTCGACGTGACCACGGTTTCGAAGATGGCGGGACACGCAAGTGTGCTGACCACCGCTAAGTATGACAGGCGAGGCGAAGAAGCGAAGCGGAAAGCCGCAAAGGCACTGCACGTGCCCTACCCTGGCCGGCCGCGTGATCTATTCACAGAACAAAACTGAAAAGCATCAGGGCTGGACCCCGTGAAATGACACGGCGGGCGTCCAGAAAACCTCGCCACACTCCACCACGCGCGTCGTTCAGCAAGATTTGGCTCACTTGCAACCACCTCATTGATGACCCTTAAAGAAAGTTTGTTTGTTTGGATTGTCCAACAGTGTCGGGCGCGCTAAGATAAAGCCCAACAAATGAAACCACCCCAAGTGCTCAGTTTTTCAAAAGCTCCCGCCGTCAGGGATTGGTGGAAAGACAAAATCATCTGCGGTGACTCACGTGAGGCGCTGCACGCGATGCCGAATGAATCCGTTCACCTGGCTATCACATCACCGCCATACAATGTCGGTCTCGAATATGACTCGCACAACGACAAGATGCCATATGCGGATTACCTGAAATGGTTAATGGGCTTTTGGGCTGAGCTCTATCGTGTCCTTGTTCCCGGCGGAAGGTTTGCACTCAACGTTGCCCCAACTAGGATCAAAGACTTTCGCCCAGTTCATTACGATATGGCCCGCGACTTGATGCAGCTGGGCTTCATCATGCGTACAGAAATCCTTTGGTACAAACAGACCATGCGTCGCCGAACGGCATGGGGCTCCTGGAAAAGTCCACGCAATCCACATATGGTCCCGAGCTGGGAGTATGTTCTTGTGTTCTGCAAAGGATCATGGGCGCTCGAGGGCGACAAAGCAGACGCAGACATAACTTCTGAGGAGTTTATCAAGTATTCTGACGCGTTCTGGGCGATTCAGCCAGAAACACGGGGTCGACAGCCCTTCCTGAATAGTCTCTACCCACCTCGTAGAGGGCGAAAAGCCCCAGAGCAGAAGAAAGGAGGGCATCCCGCCCCCTTCCCCGAGGAGTTGATTAAACGACTTATCAAGTTCTACAGCTATCGGGGCAATGTTGTGCTCGATCCTTTCGGTGGAACGGGTACCGTCGCGGCCGTCGCGTACAGATTCAATCGTCACTTTGTTCACTTAGACATATCGAAGAAGTACTGCTCGATCGCGGCGCAACGTGTTGCAGCTGAGGCGAAGCCGCTATCCGAGAAGGTATCAGCCAGCAAGCCGACCAGCCCTTCTGCTCCCGCTTTGCTCGAGCAAATGCCACGAAAGAAAACCAGGCACAAATGAGCGCAATCCAGACCTCCGAGGCCTGCCACCGATGAGCGCCTCCAACTACTATAGCAAGATCAAAGGCGAGTTGACCGATTTTGGAAAGAACGCTGTGGCGGACGTCGGCAGGATCATGACCTTAGTGCAAAGTCTGATGATTCCAGAAAAAGAAGTCATGAAAGTCGTTCAAGATATCTATATCGCCCATTATCAGGCAGTTAACGGAGTGGATGCGAATAAAGCACGCCAGAGTTGGGTTGCCGCCAGCGGGAACAACTTCGAAGACTTCATGCGCCACTTCATCAACGACAACCTTAACGCTGAGGGGATTCTTGCGGTAAAGGGCGATCGTTTGAGGCAAAAGCCGCAAGCAACTAAGATTGTTGAGTTTCTTACCCTCAAGGCAAATCGCCGTTGCACTCAAACAACAACCGGAGTCTGGCCTGATTCAGACATCGTGGTGCTGACGAAAGAAAAGACAGGAGCTCTTAAGGCCTTCGCTCTTCTAAATTGCAAAACGAGCGATCATAGCAGAAACGACGCAGTCCTCTTTTGGGCATTAGCATTACGTGACAATAATATAAAGTATTGTCTCTTAACCCAGGACCTCGACAAGCGATTCGCTAAAGGAGATTCTGATCCACAAGTCAGCAACCTTCGGAAAAAAGCAGAAGCATTTCTCGACAGAGTGTACTCCACCAATCCTACAACTACGGAATGTTCGCAGGTAAAGAGATTGGATTTCAGGACTCCGGGTGGGGCTGATTCCTTGTTAATGGATCTACGCCATTGGCGCCAGGATGTAGTACCCAATTTTGTATTGGAAACCTTGGAAGAGACATCACTTTAGCGAGCTTTAATGTTTTATCTCACCGAGCGAACCTGAATGTTCGCTCCCCTGCCCCCTTACCCGCTTTCTACCCTGAATCGCGGCACAGCTGGAAGGTCGCGCGAAAGGGCATTTTAACAACCAATCACAGATTGGTTGTATACTTGGTTTACGATGAGCGGCTATGAGGAGGGGGCTGATTTTTGGCGGACAAGTTTGTTTCAAGTGCAGGGGGTGGTCTGGAGGGCCTTGGGCCCTCCAGGAGCGCTGGAGGCTCAGGCCTTGGGGGGCCCAAGGCCCCCCAAGCCTCCCGGACAGTAAAGAACCCTGCGGGACTTTATCTGGCGTCTCTGCTGCCCTCAGGACGCATAGTCATGGCAGGAGCCTTGAATATCATAGCGCGCGACTTCCTGGGCTTCAAGAATGCGCGGGAGGTTCCCTGGGCGCAGCTACGATACGAGCACGTGCAGGCCATCAGGACGAAGCTGGACGAACGCTACAAGCCCGCAACGGCCAACAGGTACTTGTCGGCAGTCAAGGGAGTGCTTCGCGAGGCTTGGCGGCTGGGGGAGTTCGCCGGAGAAGAGCTCGAGAAGGTAAGGGACGTACGATCGGTGCCGGGATCTGCGGTGCCGGCAGGCCGAGCTCTCAGCAAGGGCGAGCTCAAGTCTCTTATGGATGGATGCTCGGACGGAACGCCGGTGGGGATCCGCGACGCCGCGGTGATCGCTTTGGGCTACGGCGCGGGACTGCGAAGAACTGAGATCTCGGGGCTCACTCTCGAGGATATTCGCACCGAGGGCGCTGGCATGGTCGTGAAGGTCATTGGGAAGGGAGCTAAGGAGCGCCTCGTGTACCTGGACAACGGAGCCATGGAGGCAATCGCGGACTACATCGAGGCACGAGGTCAGGAGCCAGGGGCATTGTTGTGGTCAGCGAGAAAGGGAGGTCGGCTCAATGAAGGCGCTGGCATGAGCGATGAGGCGGTGGCGGTGATATTGAAGAAGTGTGCGACTAGGGCTGGGGTGGGAAAGCTGTCGCCGCATGACTTGAGGCGGAGTGCGGAGTTTCGTCAGCGATCTGTTGGATGCTGGGGTGGATATCGCCACGGTGGCAGCCATGGCGGGGCACTCGCGCGTGACAACCACTCAACGGTATGATCGACGGGGGGAAGAGGCAAAGCGGAAAGCGGCGGGGACTCTTCATGTGCCGTATACGAAAAGGATCAGAAAGAATGCTTGAAAATCTGCGAGCAGCCTCCGTTACCCGTAACAACTCTAAAATCATCGCAGGAGGTCCAGCATCGCATGTCAAAAAAGAAGTTTCGGTTTGAACAGAAGCGACCATATCGGTACAAGCGGCGCAGAGGAGGATAGTGAGTTTCTGACTGAGTGTTTCGTTGACACGGGTTATGTGTCGATCGCCCGGAAGGTCGACGGCGGGTTCACACGTCGGGCCACTTCAAGAGGTACGGTACGGTCATGAAGAGCTTGAAGAGTGCATCGCCTGTGATGGCGGTGACTTGCTGCCTTGTCGCCATTACTTCGTGCCGAGACGGTAGAGGTCCTCAGCCGGTGACAGGTCTCGGAGGAACCGTACTTGAGCAGCCGTCCAAGGCGGTGGACTTCACCCTTACTGACCAGCACGGTTCGACCTTCCGCATGGCCGACACAAGGGGCAAAGTTGTCCTGATGTCTTTTCTCCAAACGCATGGCGGAGACGCCGAGGCTACCGAGGTGAAGGCAGTTGATGATCTGTTGGGCGCAGACATCGAGTACGTTGTGTTGGTGTCGGTGACTCTTGATCCAGAACGGGACACCCTTGCGGTGCTGGCCGCCTACAGCAAGCAGTTCGGGCTGTTCGACGTCTGGCATTTCGTTGACGGTTCGCCCAAGGATGTAAAGGCCGTGTGGTTTGACTATGGAGTCGCGGTTTCGGCTGATCCAGAAACGCCATTCGGCAGCCATGACCTTGAGTACTACGCTCCGCTCTGCTTGATCGATAAGCGCGGATACATTCGAGCTTTCATGGACAGTGACGTGACTCCTGCGGAAATCGCGAGAGACATCCGCGTTCTCCTTGCGCTCAAGTAGGTTAAATGAACGCGCTTTCACGTGTCCCTGGAGCGACCCCGCATCTCTCGCGCGTTTTGGCGGCTCCCGCAGCCAGGGCGGACGCGCCCTAACGGTTGCTGAACAAAAGCATCAGTGGTTTGAAAAATCATACTGGAAGCGAGACCGCTGAAGATTTTGCTCTCCTGTATTTCCAGCACTATCTTTCAAGTCAACGGAGGTCAACAATTGAAGACGGCAAGGCTCATGATCGTATCAGCTCTTCTCTGTTGCGTTCTGATTCCAGCCTCTGCGACGGGCAGCAGGGAGGAGCAACCTGTTACCGGGCTCGTCAATAACATGGTGCAACAGCCACAACAGGCTGCCGATTTCACACTCACCGATCAGAACAATCAACCCTTTCACATGGCGGACCAAAGGGGCAAAGTGGTTCTGATGTGCTTCATCTACACCCACTGCACCGACATTTGCCCGTTCATCGCGGCCAAGGTGAAAGAGGTCTACCAGCAGCTTGGGCCCGACGCGAAAAACGTGGTTCTTGTTGCAGTAACCACCGATCCCAAGAGAGATGTACCAGCGGTCACGCTGCCGTATAGCAAGGCGCTTGGATTGGACGATGTGTGGCATTTCGTGGGAGGCCCTGCGAAGGCGGTTCAGGCGGTATGGGCAAGCTATGCGATCGGGGTGACGGTTGATCCTGACACCGACGCCGTGGCGCCGCCGAAGGGCGCGATGGATATGGACAAGCCGCCGACGCAGGGTTTGAGTTCAGATGACCTTTCCCTTGTGGGAAAAATTGTTCAGCAGTTTGGTGGGGGTTACGACGTTGGTCATTCAGCGCCTTTCTGGATTGTGGACAAGAAGGGCTGGATTCGCGTCGGGATGGATGCGGATGCAACGCCTGCTGATATCGTGACGAACGTGAGGGTGTTGCTGAACCTCAAGTAGTTGCGACGATTGGCTGCGCCGCGGCAACTTCGCTCAGTCAGAGCTCAACTCGCAGAGTTTACAGAAGCCGAAGTGGCCAAGGCTTAAGAGAGAGTTCAGAGAAGATGTCTCGATAGGATAAGTCATTCGACAGGAAGACCGAAGGCATTTTATGAGAACTTCTTCGATGTCCCGCCGGCGCCAACGAAGGAGACGCCTTTTTCTTTCACGATCCACAACATCGGGATATATTTCTCACGAATACCCCCAAGTGCTATTGGAGGCAGTAGAATTGATCGCATCAAGGAGTGTGAAAAGAAACACGGCAAATCTCCTAAAACGTGTCTACAGAGCCCTGTTGAAAGGCTATTATCTTTAACATGACGAGCACGACGACAACGGTGAGGTGAACGGAGATGTGTGAACGGAAAGTGATCGGCGTTTCCCTTTTGTTTTTCGCTTTCATCCTGTTGACCACATGTCAGCTGCAGCTCAACAAAGCCGGCAATGGGTTTACCCTACGAGTATTAATTCCGGGAAACGCTTCCGACGGAATAAAAAGTACCCCCACCCTTGCCTCGAACGCGAAGGACCTGTCGGGTGGGACTAGCGTTACGGTGACGATCATCACCCAAACGGGTTCAACGTGGGCAAGCTCCGGGCTTATCTCCATAGGTGGAAAAACCAGTGTCGATTACTCAGTTGTCTTGCCGCCGCCAGGCGTGTATCAAGTCTCCGCACAGTTGCTAGATGGATCGGGGAATGTTATTTCCCAGGCGTCAACCACGTTTACCGTGCCGTCGCAAACAAACCTTGTGGTTCTCACCATGACATCGGCCGCTCCTTTGGGGGGAGGGATTCAGCTTGCATGGTCAGCAAGTATCTCGGGCCCCTTTACGGCAATAACAAATGGTGACTATTCGGTTCCCTACTCGAACGTGTATTCTGACAACACTTGGCCTCAAATTTACTATTACCAGATCACTAACACCTCTTCTACAGAATCGCTGGGCGTGGGGCCCGCAACAGTCACAAACAACACGGGGTCCGTCTTTTCTGTTAACGTCCCCCCTACATCACCAGTCCCCCCGAGTGGGACAGAGATTTTTGAAGTTCAGGCCGTCTACGAAGGTGGGAACACCTACACAGAGACGGTCACGCTAAAAACAACATCGACGAACCCGCCTGATCAGACCTTCACTTTCACGGTTACTGACTTCCAAAGCTGAGCTTCTTGTGGCGATACCGGATGAGAGTCGCGACGCCGAGCAGTTCATTGCCGCAGGCATTGAAATACAGCCTGCGGCAAGCGGCATGACTTGGGCGATCAACAAACGCGCAGGCACCATCGAACTTTTGGATGACTCCGCTGCAGTCTTGCTACAGTACCTGGATCGCTGGCGTTCGCTGCAGAGCCATGTTGCTGCAGTCGCTGAGGCTGGGGTGGGAGGCCAGGCGAGCGGAATGATCGAAGAGCTTATTGTGGAACTTTTGCATCGCGGTCTTCTCATTTCTCGCTCCCAATTCACTGACGCCTTGCGATCAAGCACTAGACCTACAGTCTCGCCTGCAATCAACGTGATGTCATGGTGTACTAAAGATCGCCCCGCCGAGCTCGCCCACAGCATGGAAAGCTTCCTCAGCAGCGCCGCGCGTCATGGTCATGCGCCGCAGATTCTGGTTTGCGATGATTCGCGAGATCAAGCAGTGCAGGAGAAAAATCGATCGACTGTTGCGAAGGCAGGACGGGAACATGGGCTCACAACCCGCTATCTCGGATTGAAGGAAAAACAGTACATCGCCAGTGAGCTTCTTTCCCGTAATAGCGATATTCCTCCGGAGATTCTTGAGTTTGCACTCTTTGGTCTCCGAGGCTTTTCGGACACCACGGGCGCAAACCATAATGCCATGCTTTTGGCCACCCGGGGACAGATCGTGTTCAACACCGACGATGACACCCTCTGTGAGTTTGCCAGGAGCCCGGACGCGGAAGCGCAGGGCTTTGAGTTGTCCTCTGCGCCCGATCCCACGGTGTCCTCCTTTTATCTGGACTCGACTTCCTTCGCTGAAGGAGTCGCGTTCGAAGATTCGGACATTCTATCCACCCAGGCCGCGCTAATAGGAGGCATCAGCAGCGATCGTTTCCCGTCCGCCCCGCGCATCGACGCCATGACAGCACAGTTCGTGCATCGGCTCATGAATCGGACCTGCAGAGTTGCAGCAGTGGCCTGCGGAGTCGGCGGCGACTGTGGTCTCTGGGATCCCCGTTTTCTGCTGCGACTGACGACAGGCTCCCGCGACAGGCTCATTCAGTCAGAAGCTACTTACTACGCCGCATCGAGCAACCGGCTCCTCCTGCGCGTTGTGCCGCGCGCCACGGTGAGCAGCAGCACGTTCTTTCAGGCTATGTGCGTTACCCTTGACAACAGCCTGCTCTTGCCGCCTTTCTTTCCTGTTGGACGCGGCTTCGACGGCATCTTTCCCCAGACGATGCGTACGCTCCTGCCTGATCTTTTCATCGCACATGTCCCTCTGGCTGTGAGGCACGAGCCGCCTACACTGCGGCAATTTGAGCCCGGCTCCATCCGACGGATGACGTTCC
The DNA here is from genome assembly GCA_963745235.1 of uncultured Spirochaetota bacterium. Lineage (GTDB taxonomy): Bacteria > Spirochaetota > Spirochaetia > SZUA-6 > Fen-1364 > Fen-1364. The sequence goes on from CAVUXE010000081.1 coordinate 16,453, forward strand.
GATTTTCTGAGCTTATCAACCTCGTTCTGGCCGATCGCGCGGCCCACGTGAGCCTTGCTTCCGCGGCTGACGCCCTTGAGGACGCCGGCCGATTTTTGGAAGAACTCGCATCCCTTCCAAGCGGGGATTACCTTGCATACGTCAGGAGTCGCTACCTCGCGCACCTCAGCCGTTATATCGCGGACCTTGAGACTCTATTGGCCGAACACAAGGCCCGCCCTAGGTTCTGGGCCGAGGATGTTGAGAGCCTCCTGGAGACCCTGGTTAAGCTACCTACGCGCGAGGATTTCTGTATTCCATTAGACCTGAAGAACGGGCGAAACGACGAGGAAGTGCTGACACTTGCCCGCCAGCTCACCGACCGATTCGGCGGGCTGCTTTCAGTCTGGCCAGAAATGCTCGAAGCTGCAGCACACATCCTTTAAACGTCAGCACATCAATCGACAGAACCGGGCTTATCGGTTCTCCTGAGCACTCCACACATGGCTCTCCGATAAGTCGGTGTCATCACCGTCACTGCCGCTAATCAAGGCCTCCGGTTCTCCTCTAATTTTTGGCTCAGCCCCCGGATGCGGTCTTCTATCGCGCCAAGTCACGAAGCGAATCAGTTTTGAGAACTTCCGCACTCCGCGAAAAAGCAGGCTCCTCCTCTCCACTTTTTTGTACTTCTGCGCGATCAGCGGGTCTATGTAGATAAAGGGAGGGAGGCGAAGCTCGTTCTTGCAGCTTAGAGTCGGATGAAAATACCGTGCAGAGAACCTCATATGGATCCCTGAGCCATCAGCGCCCATGTTGTTCACAAGGGATTCGACCGGAACAAGGCAGACGGCGTTGTGAATGAACTGGGTGTAAGTCCACCGGATGGCCCAGGAATCGACTTGACCGTGCATCTGCGCATCCAGCATGCCCGGCAGGTCAAGCCCACTTTCCCGAAATGAGCGCTTCCACGACTCGTTCTTGCTCAGGGAAGCATAGTCACGGATTTGCCAGTCAGCCTTTTCCCATCTGTCCCGCCAGGTTCCCCACCCCCAGCACATGTGTCGCGAAACGAAAAATGCGTCGTAGGGATATCCGGCGGGGATGCGGAAAACCCTTTGAGGGTAATTGTACCCGCTGATGCTGAAGACCCCTGGTGCCGATCGGTAGAGGTCAAGGGCTCGGTTCATGTAGCGAAGGAATGTTGGTGACACGACCAGGTCATCCTCGACTACAACAACCTGCTCATGGCGTTTGAGGACCTGTGTGATGCCATCGATGATGTTTCCTGAAAGCCCCCAGTGATGATCTCTTTCGACGATGTGCACCTTGAGAAACCCGGAAGTCGCTCGAGAAGCTATCCGCCTAACTTCCTCGACGAGGAGAATGTCCACCCCATCCCGGGGGCCGTCCAGGAAACAATAAAGAGTTGTCCTTGAAGATTCGGCGTTCTTGTGCAGGCCGGAGATGCATTCTTCGAGATGATGAGGGCGATTATAAGCAAACAGGGCAATTGAAGGGTCCCCGTTGATAGGCATTCTCACAGGGCCCGGCTCTCAACCGCCGCCCGCAAAGCTAGTTTTATCCTCCATTCGGCTGATAGGTGTAGGTCGACGAAGTGGTCCCATCTGCCGACGTCACCACGATGACTACTGGGTAATTGGTGGCTGGGATCGTGTATAAGCCGGCAGCAGGTGAAATAACAGTTCCGTTTTGTATCACAGTGATCGACGCGCTTGGATCCACGGCACTCACCGTCAAGTAAATCGGAAATAAGTAGGTACTCGTAGTGTAGGGGCCGTATGCCACGGGAGTGAATGGTGGGTTCATTGGATATTGGAGGCCCGTAGAGTCGGTAACGACCATCGTGTACAAATTCGACGGCATGGTCAGCACCACTGGATTGGTTTGCGTTGGCACCGTAAAAGAGGTAGGCCCTGCTTGAGACAGAAGGTTCCCAGATGCATCCATTAGCTGAGCCGAGGCCTGATAGGCACCTGGCGGCGGCAATGGAACCGTGAAATTGACGCTAGTTTTTCCACCCGTGGCAATGGGCTCGGAGTTCGCCCACGGCACACCTGCCTGGGTCTGGATCGCCACCTGAACGCTTGCCCCGCTTGGACCAGCGACGTCTTTGGCGCTAGCAGCATTATTAGCGCCAACACTTCGTGCTCCACTGGAGATGCTTCCCGGGACAATAACGTGCAGCGCAAGGCCCTTGGATTGATTCAGCTGCAGCTGGCAGGTGGTCAAAACGCTGAAGGCCAAGAGCAGCAGGAAAGCTCCGATTACCCTTTGTCTATTCACCTCAGTTTACCGTCACTGTCATCGTCGCAAGCCCTGCCGCAGCGGGAAGAACATTCGGCGGCGTCAAGTTATCCGTGTAGGCGCCCAAGGTCCAACCGCCTTCATGAGAGCTCGCCCACCACAAAAGGTCGCTTGGGATCCAACCGCTTGAGGAGTGCTGCGTAATAATCTGATCTGGCAACCTGAGGTGGCCACTGTCACCAACGGCTCCAAACATCCCCGGCCCCACGCTGATTTCCTGGCCCGTCGCGTTACTGACAAGGTAAACGTGACCGCTTATTCCTTCCGCCTGATCCTCGACATCGACGCCAAAATTGAACTCTGTCCCACGAACGGCAGCTGTCGCAATAGGCCCAACGACCGTAAAGTCATTCTTTTCCCCAGACCCTGCTTTCACCGCGGCGTTTATCCTCCCCACCCGCAGGGTCAGTGCCGTGACGTTTGTCGTGTCCTTTTTGACCAGCTCTCGAAGAAGCATCCGCGTCAAAGGCTGGATTGTGATTTCCGTTTGGCCAAGCTCCAGGGTAAGCCGGGAGGAGAACCCGGTGGATACCGTTGCTCCCTGGGATACGATCATGTTCAGCTGGACTGGCTGCCAGTCCTGGTCCGGCTGTTTCACCTCGACTTTCCCTGAGAACTGCTTGACAACCGCCTGCAGCTGTTGCGCCGAAGCTGCCATCGGGAAGAGTAGGAAAAGCGTCAGCAGGAACAAAGACACTTTGCGCATGTACCACCCTCCTCAGAAGTTGACCATGACATTCAGTCCCGTTTTGAATTGCACTCCCGCACCGGAGGCGAAAGCCGTCCCGGGGACAAAGACGCCGCCCCAAAGGGAAGTCCCCACATCAGAGAGAGGGCTGTAGTTAATGCTTAGATCCATTTCGGAGCCCAGGTAGGAGCTCGCACTCCCGGGGGCAAGGCCTGGTTCGCTGATCGCCCCTGTAGTGGGGCGGAAGTATGCATCCGCCTGCAGACCCGTTTGAAGTTTCGAAAGAGGTTTCAGAGAGTAGCTTGCCTCCGCAACGAGGATATTTGACAGCTGCGGCGAGAACACGTTGTCCAACGTCGGCCGCGATATCGGGATGAAAACAGAAAAGCCCTGACTCTGGCCTTCAGCGACCGTGCTGGCGTTGGGATCACCACTAGCGTACAAAACTCGCACCCCGATAACAGAAGACAAAGCCTCGGGAAGAAAAACTCGCACCCCACCGCCTGCAAGAGCCGCGAAGAAAAGGATACTCTGATAGCTTCCGCTCTGGTAGGAGAGCATCTGCCCTGATTCAAGATACGAAAAGACATCATAGTAAAGGTTGCCGACAATGTTTCCGCTCATTCCCAGGCCCACGTACTGCGTGTTGACGTGACCACCTTCCGCTGGCTCGTCCGTCGTTGATCCCTCCGATACAAGCGATTCGGCGTTGCCATCCGCTAGATCAAGCGGCGTTCCACGCAGATCCTGTTGTGCGATTGCGGAGACCGCAAGCCTTTGCCCGGGCAGCGCGAGAAGAGTGGCCTGGACAAGCTCGATCACACGCGGTGAGGCAAAATTGACGCCGGTGTTTGTATAATCGTTGAGGTCGGACTTCGAGAGCTCTATCGTCGAAGCTCCCTTTGTCACCAGCCCTGTATAACCCGCGGCGACGTTCAAAGATATCCCAGAGAACTCCAGGTCTACGAGTAGGCCATCTGCTTCGTGAGAAAGCACCCTGGTGGTGAAGTCGGAAAGTACGAGACGACCGACGGTGAACTGCAACTGTCGAAGGGCTCCATTCAGCTGGTAGCTGCCGTGCAAGTTCAGCAAGTCGGCGTTTGCATAGAGGAGTAGCGTGTTGAAAGGCAGAACCGGAGCTGTGTTGAAGGTGCCATCAACCTGAACGTTCAAGGACAAACTATCGCTGAAGGCCGCCTGAACCCACCCTTTCAGCACATCCTCCTGCACGAGCCCTGGCGAGGTGCCCGGGACAGCGCCCGCGCCGGAGGAATTGCCCACTCCTGTGAGATTGAAGAAGGTGCCGCCAAGATCAATACTACCGGCGCCTGCCGAAACACCGAGGATCATGGCAAAGCCCACGACAGAGAGAAGTCTCAGCAGACGCATGTCAGACTTTCTCCTTCCAGTCGAGAACGGCACCGAGAATCCACATCACCTCTTCTCCGGAGACGACTCGATTCGGGTGAGTGTATCCCTTCAAGAGTCCCAACGAGGCCAGTTCTCGCGTCGCATAACGCGGGCCAGGAAAAAGGGAGTAGAACAACCCTCCTTTGATTCCCTGGGTTTCCATAATGAGATAGCAAACCTCGCCAAGCGTTACCGGATCTACCGGCGAAGGTGTTTTCGGCAGAAGCTTCTTCTCCGCAACCGCGGCTGCCGCATCCTCACCTGTGGCACCCTCAGGGACAAAACCGACGGCAGACAGGATGACGTATGCAGCGTCTCCGAACATCGCGGGCTTTTCCGCAAGCAAACGATCGATGGTTTGGTTCGATTGCGCAGTAAGGTTTGCTGCGCAGGCAAGCAACAGAACGACCACAAGGTGGAATCGCCTCAGGTGAGAGCATTTAAGCGAGTTCTTTAACATCACTTTCCCTCCAACCAAACGACCGTTAAAGCGGTGTCCCTCCTTATATTACAGTGCTCCGCCGTAGTCGCCAACCTTTTTGAATAACGAGTCATTTCACCAATACAAGCTATTGGAAAGCCGCCAAGGACTCCCAAATCGATGTAGCGATCCTTTCCCCTGACCTTTTGTGAGCTGGATGCGACTGTCCCCTCCGGGTTGGACGGTGTCCCTTTTTCCGCCACGAATTTCGTCATATGTAGAGCACAGACTTCGACATGACAGGAGGAAGACCATGAAGAAGTTCGTCGTTCACGGAGGAAAGACTCCAAGGAAGTCCGTCACGGATGCAGGTGCCTGCTTCGGAGTCATGGCAAATTAAGGTAAAGGAGAATCAACATGGCCAAGTTTTTGGTGATCTATCACGGTTCTGGAACTGGAATGCCTCACGATCCAGTATTAATGGCACAAGCCAAGGAAGCCTTTGATAAATGGGTAGCTAAAGTAGGCAATGCGGTCGTTGACGTTGGAGCGCCAGTCCGCATGGTCGCACAGGTGTCAAACAGTAGCGCAAATGAACCTGTCGATGTAAATGGCTACTCAATAATCGAGGCAGCAACATCAGAGGATGCGGTCAGGCTACTACAAAGTCATCCCTTCGTAGGCAGAGGCGGCATCCTCCAGGTAAATGAGCTAATGGTGGTATAGCAGGGGCTCCGGAACAAAAAGGCCTTCGGGAGGGGAGCATTACCGCTCTCACGAAGGAAGCCAGGTAGCGGCCCAGCTCCTTCAACTCGGGGGGATCTTTTCATAGATCGGCGGCTTTTTGCCGTGAGCCAGCCTGTCCAGGAAGCGGTTCTCATGTGCAGCTCGTTGCTACTGTCTGTTGTTCGTCGGTGCATACGGTTTTTGGCGCAAGGAAATCCAAAAGAATGAAGCTCAGGTGCCGTTAGCTTTTCTCTCGTCCCGTTCGATCATTTCAGCGAGCTTTCGCACTTGATCTTCACTTAGCTGTTTCTTATTGATGGCTCGCATCAATAGGGGGATCGCGGCATTTCTCCTCACGTGCTGCATATGCTCAGGAATAATACCGTTTTCATGTGCTGCCAATTCGAACAGCCTCTCTCTTGCTTCCCCTTCCAGTTGGAGTACACTAGCCAATTTGTTGAGACTCTCCTGCTTCTGAGGTGGCCGTGTCTTGCCAACTTCGATACGAGAAAGATAAGCACGATGAAGACCTGTTCTCCTGGCGAGTTCACTCGGCCAGATTCCTTTTTCGTCCATTAGCTGTTTGACATACTCTCCAAAAGTCATATTGCCACGCTTTTCTTCGCTGATTTCTTTCAAGCTGTTGTTGCAATAAAACGTCATCAAAGAAACGCCAGGCGTCAAGGGTGAGCAGATTCAGCAAATCAGCACCCGTGGATCAGATCGGAGGCACACACCTCTTGACCACGGTCGTCTATTGATCAGAACGTCCGCCTTCCAGGGGCCGCACCGGGCTCCTGACTCGGGGTCAATCACAGCACTGCAAGCTCGGAATAGGTTTCCGCCGCCAAGATCGACGTGGCACAAAGAACTGGGACTGATCAAATTTGAAGTAGACCTAAACCCCGTTATGGGAACCAGTACGCCGCTGCCTTTCTGTTGCCAAAAAGCACACAAAGTGCTAATTTCTGATCGGTGAAGCAAATCCTTTGGGATGTGGACAAGAACTCGACTCTCCATCGAGAGCGGGGCGTCTGCTTCGAAGATGTGCTCCTCGCTCTTGAGCGAGGAGCTCTATTGGACAGACTCGAGCATCCCAATCAGAGCAAGTATCCTGGCCAAAAAATGATGATTGTGGAGATTGAGCAATACGCTTACTTGGTGCCATACGTCGAGACAGAAGACTATCTGTTCCTGAAAACGGTGATTCCGAGCAGGAAAGCGACAAAGCAATACCTATCCCAGAAGGGAGTTGATGATGAAACTCACGAATGATGAAAAGGATATTCTCAAGTCCTATGAGCAAGGGGAATGGACATCCACGAAGAAGCTGGCCGCGGAACGGAAACTCCTTCGACAGTACGCAAAGAATACCCTAAGAAAAGACAAGCGGGTCAACATCCGAATCTCGGAGAATGACCTTGTGCAGCTTCAGCGCAAGGCTATTCATGATGGGTTGCCCTATCAAACGCTCATCTCAAGTGTGCTTCATAAGTTTGTCAACGGTAGCCTCATAGAACGGACGGCTGAGTGAAGAAGACACAACAGAGTGGGATTTCTTTCCTATGAGCAGATGGTCCTCGGTAGACAGAAGACAGAATTATAGGCAGTCGGTAGCGTCCAAGGCGCGTAAGGGTGTCAAGTTCCATAACGGCCCTTATGTGATATTTTCACCCCGAAATGCCCCCTACATCCCCGCAGCGGGCTCGCCCTGCAACCGACCTGGCTTCCGCCTTGGGGGAAGGTCAAGGGCGCTGGCGCCCTCACCACGGCGGCCTACCGTAGCGCCCTCAGAGGCTTCCTGGACAGCGGCCAGGCGGTCACCGTTGAGGGATTCGCCGCGTACATCCACCAGCTGCGTCGCACGCGCTCGGCGGCGACCGTGAACCAGGCCCTCGCAGCCGGCCCTTGGACTTCCTGCAAAGGAGATCTCGCTCATCCGCGGAGCGCTGGGAGAAATCCCGGCTGTGAAGAAATCCCCGCCGGACGTTTCGGTGGTCTCGCCGGAGGAGCGGTTGGCGCTCTTCGCTGCGTTGCCGTTGCGAATGCGGCTGGTGGCCGAGACGCTGTACGCAACCGGGGCTCGCGTGATTGAGGTCCTCACGGTGAGAAGGGACCAGGTCAAGACGAACGGTGCCAGTGGCACCGTGGAGCTCAGGCTCTACGGCAAGGGCGGCAAGGAGCGGAGCTCAAGGATCCCCGCGGAGCTCTACAAGAGGATCCTCCAGGTGTTCCCGCGGGGCACGTACCTGTTTGAGAGTAGCCACAAGAAGCACTTCAGGAGGGAGTACATATCGAGAGAGATCGCGCGGGCTGCGCGGCGGGTACTTGGCCGCGCTGTCTCAGCTCACGTGCTGCGGCACTCGCGGGCGACGGACCTGGTGGCGGCAACGCACAGAATCAAGGCGGTCTTGAGGCTGCTCGGGCATTCGGACGAGGCGACCACGTTGCGCTACTATGTACACGACGCATTCAGCGATGAGGACCTGTTCGGGGGGATGTAGAGACACGGCAGGCTCTCGAAAAACCTCACCTTGGCCCGCTACGCGCGGCAGATTAGGACGTATGGAGACGCTCCTTTAGCGAGGCCATCTCTCTCGGACACCGGGAAGGATCGGAAACCTTCGATGAGGCTCTTCCTGGTACCAGTACGCAACGGACGCGATATCGTCTGTCCGCTCGAAGAGGTTGTGCATGTCATGACCGATCTGCTGAATCGTGACTCGAAGCGTCTTGTCGAACATTATCGGGTCCAGGAGGTGCCATCGATACAACCCGTGCTTCGGGATCAGATCGAACACTTTGTCGATCTTCCTGTAGTCTGTTCCGAGGAGGCTGTTGAAGCTCTTCGTGCTCTCAGAGAAATAGGGATAGCCCATGAACGGGGTGGAGTACGTCGTCTCCACGAGGGTACTTCCCTGGTCTTCGTAGAAACACCAGGCGCCGCCGAAGTAGTCCTCAGTGCCTGTTCCGCATATTGTCGGCCACTGGTCGTCGTCGTCGATGTAGAACTTCATCTCCCCTTCACCCCACCAGAAGCGCTCCAGGGAGGTCCAGGCAAGATACGTTCCGACGTATTTTCCCCTGCCCTCGATGCCGTCCAGGAGAATGTAGTCGCGTCCATGCTGCGTGATGTTCTCTCTCCGCCACTGCGCGTGAAAGAGACCAGCCTCATCTGGAACGCGATCGACGAGGGAATAGTCGAACTGGTAGAAAAACTGGGCGACGTCGGCCTCATGCCCGTTCTCGATAGTGATCCTCGCCTCTTTTCGAAAAGGCATCGGAAAGAAACAATTCATTCCCCCTGTTGGATTGACAACGATCGGCAGGGAGTTAACTTTGCAACGCGCGCCGAACCCATTGGCGAAAAAATCCCCCAGGGGCACTTCCACCGAGGGGTCCGATTCGCCGTCCCAGTACATCCTGAGGACCAGATCCCGCAGCACAAAGTAGCCCGCGTCTGTCTTGTCCGTCACGGTCATCCAGAAATGCTGCAGGATGCCGGCACCCCGTACGTGCGCAAGCTCCGTCTCGCGTCCACGGGGGAGGACGATGAACGGGCGACCTTTCCGCCCCTGGCCGAGAGCGCTGTGCGCGGATCCGCCGGCTCCAGGCTCGCCTTCGGGATTCTCCGCGCTGATGGAACGACTCTTCCCGCCCGTCAGCAGGGGGGCTGTCGAGAGCCCGTCTCCAAATAGGAAATTTTGCTGCATGTTCAGCCTTTCACCGCGCCGGACGTAAGACCCCTGATTAGTGCGCCTCGGAAGAAGAAGTAGGCGACAAAAATTGGAATCATGGATAGAACCCCTGCGGCCGTCAGGGGTCCCCACTCGATACCCTTGCTCGTTATGAAGGTGGAAACACCGGCCATGAGCGGCTTTAGTCGGTCGGACCGGACGAAGGTCATAGAAATCATGAGCTCCTGCCAGACATAGATGAACACGGATAACCCCGTGGCCATGAGACCAGGAGTGAGCAAGGGTCCCACGATCCGGAGGAGGATGGTCGCGCTCGAAGCGCCGTCAATGGTCGCCGCCTCATCGAGCTGCCGGGGTATGCCGTTCACGAAGCCGAGGAGCAGCCATGTCCCAACGGGAATACTTATAGCGCTGTACGTGGCTATAAGCGCCGTGGGACCGTCGATAAGGCTCAACCGTGACCAGAAGATGTAGAGCGGGATGATCAACGTGGTAACGGGCATCACTTGCGCAAGGAGAAGGCTAAGGAGGAAGGGCAGTTTGCCCCGGAAGGAGAACCGGCTGATGCTGTACGCCGCCATGCTGGAAGCCACCAGGACGATGGCCACAGTGGACACCGCGATAACCACGGTGTTGAGCAGATACCGAGGGATGGCCGATGCTTTCCAGACCGCCACGTAGTTCATGAATGTCGGCACCGCGGGCAGGAATACCGGCGGTGATCGAAACACGTCCGAGGCCTGCTTCACCGACGTGACCAAGGTCCAGTAGAACGGGAATACCACTACCAGGACCGTCACAATGGAGATGACCCAGATCACCGAAATACCAACGGCGGAGCGGCCTCTCAGGGTCGTCATGATTCCCGCACCTTCCGGTACAGAGCACGGATGTAAGGCGCGCAGACCACCGCGACGATGAGGACGGAGAGTACCGCCATGGCGGAGGCCTGGCCGAAGTTGTTTGTAGCGAACCCCAGGAGGTACGTGTAGACGGGAAGCGTGGCCGTGGCGTTCAAGGGACCTCCCCGCGTGATGATCCAGATGATATCGAAACTGTTGAACGTCCAGATAGTGGTAAGCGTTGCGGTGGCCGCGATCACCGGCTTCAGGTGCTGAAGGACGACGTGGCGAAACACGGCAAACTGCCCGGCGCCATCGATCCGCGCCGATTCAACCTGATCCCGGGGCACATCCATCAACGCGGCGGTGATCATCAGAAACCAGAACGGCATCGCTTTCCAGGTGTTCACCATCGTCACGCTGGTCAGGGCGAGCCTCGGGTCCGAGAACCACAGAACGCTGCGGCCTTTTCCGCCCAAGGCTGTGATGAGATAGCTCACGACACCCAGATCGCTCTGCAGCATGCACATCCAGATCACGGAGGTGACGACGCCAGGGATGATCCACGGGAGGAGAATGAGCGATTGCATCATTCGGGACGCCCCTCGCCGCATCCCATCCACTATCACCGCAAGGAGGATGCCGACTCCCATCTGAAGGCATACCCCACCGACCGTCCATAGGGCTGTGTTCAGCACCACACGGCCAAACGCATCTCCCGAGATAATCCTGGTGTAGTTCCGAAGCCCCACGAACGGGTGATCGGGAAACGCGAGCTGCCAGCGGAAGAAGCTGATTCCGATGTTGTAGACGAGCGGGTATCCCAGGAAGAGGAGTATCATGAGGGCGGCTGGAAGGATGAAGATGTAGGGTTCAGCTCTCTTGGTCCAGGTCACGGGTGATCTCCGGGAATTGCGGAGGAGGGGGCGATCCCCTCCTCCGTTTGTAGGAGGCCTGCGATTCTACTTTCCGGATACGATCTTGGTGATCGTGGTCTGGAACTCCGCAACGGCCTGATCGACCGTCAGCGCGCCGAAGATGACCTTGGAAGCCAGTTCCTGCTCTGCGACATTCAGGTCGCCTAGGTAAAGGTTCCCAGGGATCGGCTGGCGGGTGCTGGCGAACTGCTTGATTTCCACCGAGTGGATAGGGTCTTTAGCCCACTCGGACACCGCGAGGTTGGGCTTGCTCGGAGGCGGATTGGTGATAAGCTTGGAGTTGAACTCCGGTGACATGATCAGCTTGAGGAATGCCAAAGCCAGCTCCGGGTTCTTCTCGCCGGCTGGGATGCCCAGACCAAAACCTGCGCCGTAAGAGCCGTCCGGTCCGTCCGCGGTCATCTTGGGGATCATTGCCTGCGCAAACCAGGGTTGATCTCTAAGACCAGGGTTCTGGTCCAGCATCCATGAACCGTTAATCCGCATTCCCAGCTTGCCATTCACGTAGAGCTTGTCGTTTCCTTGCTGGTCCAGCGTGGCGAAATCCGGCGGAGAGAACGGCCGAAGATCCGCCATCAGCTTGAGGTAGCTCCGGAACTCAGGTGTGTCGACGTTCGCCTTTACGTGGCCGGCCTGGTCAACGGTGACCATGGTTCCCGCGGAGGCGCAGTACAGCGCCGACATGGTGAACTCCTTGACGGGCAGGTCGTAGGCGTTCCCGTAGGTGTCGATCGTGCCGGCGCCGGTGGTGTCCATGGTGAGGGCCTTGGCGTCTGCAAGATACTCCGCCCACGTCTTCGGGGGAGCATCAGGGTTCAGACCGGCCTTCTTGAAGAGATCCTTGTTGTAATACAGCACGCGGGTGTCCATTGTGTAGGGCGTCGCAAAATGCTTGCCCTGCCACGTGTACATGGCCAGGACGCCTGGGACGAACTGATCGAAGTACCCGTTGCCGAGTCGGGGTCCAAGGTCCATGAGGTACCCGGCGTTGGATAGGGCCGGCATATTCGCACAACCAATAAGATTGACGTCCGGCGAATTTCCTGCTGCAAACATCACCTGGTACTTGTCCATCCATGTCATGAATGGGTCGCTCAAGACTTCGGCGTCGGCCCCGGGATTCTGCTTCTTGAAGGTATCCACAAGTGCCTTGAAGTAGGGTTTCAGGGCATCGATGCTCGTCCACTCGGAGATGGTGTAAAACGTGACCTTGCCGGTGAGAGCCGTCTTTGCGGGCGCCGCAGTGCGTTCGGCCTGCGGGCTTCCGTAGGCGGCGGCAGCGAAGATCGTCATAACAGCGATGGTCGACCAAAAAACGCTCAGGAATCGTCTCATAGGTTACCTCCTCCTATTCGTAAGATCAAAGGAATTCTGTCTCCGTCCTGACACTCACCACAAGCCGGCGGAGGGCACAAATCATGGAGTTATCCCACATAAATCGCTGTGGAGAACGCCAACCCACGACATGGAAACACATGAAAGGACACGTATAGCCAAGAATCCGATGGCCGAGGAGGCACAGGTTCGGACATTATGGGAAATGAAGCCACGAAACCACTGCATACGTGCTCCGCGCCGGCTTTCGCGTCGGCGCGAGCACACTTATGCTGATCACGCAGGATCGTAGTACAGGAGGAGACGTGATGGGAATGGATCAGATGGCTCTGTACTGGACAACTTCAGGCGTCTACCCGGGAGACGGTGAGATCAGCCGCTTCGATTTCGCAGAGCGGGTGGAGTCCGCCGCGAAAGCTGGCTTCAAGGGGATCGGGCTTTGGCACACCGATCTGGAGCACATTACGCAAAGTCGATCGCTCAAGGAGATGAAGCGCATCCTGGACGCGAGCGGGATCATGTACCTAGAACTCGAGTTCCTCACCGACTGGTTCTCTGATGGCGCCCGAAGAAAAGAATCCGACAGCCGCAAGCGAAGGCTGTTGGAGGCATCCGCCGCACTGGAGGCGACGCACATCAAGATCGGCGATTTCTACAACTCCGTCTGCCCCATGAGCCGTGTTATCGATTCCTTTGGAGACCTGTGCCGTGAGGCTGATCAGTTTGGTGCGAAAATTGGCTTCGAGATAATGGACTGCGCGGTGGTCCACACCATCGCCGATGCCATGGCAATGGTCCGGGGCGCGGGCGCCCGCAACTGTGGGCTCATCCTCGACGCGGTTCAGGTTGTAAACCTTGGGATGAGCTGCGGCGAGATACGCGGCATCCCCTTAGAGTACCTCGTCGGCGTGGAGCTGGACGACGGCACACTGCCCGGGAGTCCGGGTCATGACCCGTCGGCGCGTCGATTCTGCGGGGAAGGCCAGTACAATCTTCCCGGGCTCCTGGGGTGTGTGAAGGACATGGGCTTTGACGGACCCTGGGCGGTGGAGGTGTTCAGTCGCGAACTGTGCGGGCTGCCACTGAAAATTTTGACGGATCGCGCTTACACGACCACCGCAGCAACTCTCTCGCGCGCCGGTGTGGGCCCTTGAGCAGCGCGTCCATTCGTCGAAGTCATCAGGGATCGTTGCCGGCATGCCCTTCACTTCGCTTGCGGTATTCGCCTGGCGAGACGCCCGTGAGCTTGGTGAACACTTTGGTGAAATGTGTAACGTCGCTAAACCCCACCAGGGATGCCACCTCGTAGACTTTGTGCCGGTGGTCGAGCAGGAGCTGCTTGGCTCGCTCGACCCTTGTCCGTGAGCGGAAGTGGGAGAAGCTCTCTGACATCTCGCGGCTGAACTCGCGGCTCAGATAGCCTGGGCTCACGAGCAGGCGGCGTGCTACCCCCGCCAGCGAGACATCAGACGCAGGGTCGTCCCTGACGAAATTGATGGCCTCGTTGATTCTCCGACTGACCCCCGCGCTCAGCCGTTCCCTGACAATCGAGCGGAGCTTTTCCAGATACGCCCGGGTAGCGGTAAAGATCCCGAGCACGCTGCGCTCGTAAGCGACGAGCTGGCCCAGGCCTTGAAATGCGGTGACCCCCGGTCTCAGCGTTGGGTACTCGGCCAGGCGGCTCACGGCGCTCTCGACCGCCCTCGACACTTCCAGGCGGACAACGCTTGGGTCGCGTGCGTGGCCGTCGCGGGCAAGGCCGGCGAACATTCGCCATACCAGTTCCAAAGAGTCAGGTTCCTCTGCCCCCATGATTTCCTCGGCGAGCTGGGCAGGCGTCATGACAGAAGGGAGCCGTTTCTCGAGCGTCCGTCGGAGTTCCGCGAACTGCATGGAACGCCGAGCAGGATTCACCGCGAGGGCTACGAGCGCCCACGACGCCTCGTGGTAGAGCTCCGTAGGGTCGCGGTCGTTTGAATCCAGAGTGGATCCGACATTCGAGGAGGTAAGCGTCTCGAGAGTGTCTGTAAACCCGGTGGAGCGGCGCGGTGTCGCATGTCCAGGGTCGCCGAATGCGAGGATGACTGTCTCGCTTTCGCCCAGACATAAGGAGAACACCATCACGCCTTCTGTCTGGAGCGCCCGCCGCAGCGCGTCCCCTTCCGATTCAGCCGCCGCTTCCTTCCCCGGTCCGGCGGGTTGCACAATGAAGAGCCTGCAGGGACCTGCAGCAGGTACATGCAAGGCCGATGTAAGGCGACGCCAAACCTCGGGATCGCGCATCCCGGCCTGCAGGTACAACTTCAGCTCGCCAATCGCTGCACTTTCCGACAATGCGGCACCCGTCTCCCTGCGGACGGAGTTTGCAAGATGCTCAGTGCAGCGCCGGAATGTCTTGTAGAGGGCAGCCTCCTCGATGGGCTTCATGATGTAGTCGAACGCACCATAGCGAAGCGCCTTTCTGGCGTACTCGAAGTTGCGATAGGCGCTCACGAAGACGACCTCGCACCGTGCATTGATGCCCTTCAGTCTCTTTAGAAGCTCGATCCCATCCATTCCAGGCATCCTGATGTCCGTGAGGACCATGTCGGCCTCCACGTCACGGACCATCTCCAGGGCTTCTTGCGCCGTGGCGCAGACACCGGCGACGCGGATCCCCAAGGACCCCCAGTCGATGTAGCTCACGAGGCCTTCGCGGATGAGCCTCTCGTCGTCTACTATGATCAGGTTATGCATCTGCGGTCTCGCAGCGAGCAATAGGGATCTCGATCCATGCGCGTGTACCGGTGCCAAGCTTGCTCTCGATAGACAGCCCAAAAGGGGTCCCGTAGTAAAGCCGGATCTGCGTGTTGATGTTGCAAAGCGCAAACGCGACGTTGCCGTCATTTCCGCCGCCTTCCAGGTCTGCGTGGATTGCAGCGAGCCTCTCCGGTGCGATCCCCTTCCCATTGTCCGTAACCTGGAATCGAAGGGAATCGCCAATATGGGCGAAAGAGACATCTACCATCCCGTCGCTCGTCGTGTCCGCAAGACCATGTATCACGGCGTTCTCCACAAGGGGCTGGAACAAGTACTTCAGGACGTGGAGGTCTTCAAGTGACGCATCAACGCTGCATTGATACCGGAAATCTCCCGGTCGCCTGACGAGCTGTATATCCATGTAGCTCTCGATGATCTGCATGATCTCCTTGACCCGGACCACGTCGCGCCCGTTGCTCAGGCTCAGCGAGTAGAACCTGGAGAGCGAGAAGACGACATCCGAGATCTCTTTCACGCCGTGCTTCCGGGCGAGCCAGTGAATGCAGTCCAATGTGTTGTACAGAAAGTGCTCGTTCAACTGGGAGAGCACCATCTTGAGTTGGGCATCTTTCCGCCCGAGCTGGATCAGGTAGTTGTCGTCGATCAAACGCTTCAGGTCGCGGACCGTGCGATTGAATCCCTCGTAGATATACCCGACTTCGTCTTTGCGCGTGGAGTCCAGCGCTACGGTGAAGTCTCCCGCTGCTAGTGACTTCATGGCAAGGAACAGGGTGTTGAGCGGACGGTAGTAGCTGAGGTATGTGATCAGGGCCATGGCCACAAATACGACGAAAAGCCCCACGTAGGTGTAGGCGATGCTCGTTAGCACGATGGGAACGAATGAGTTGACCTCGCGCAAGGGTAACACCGCGACGTAGCTGAGACCCGACTGCGGCGATACGTGACGGGCAACAAGAGAGGGCCCGGAGTCAAGGGCTACCGTGAGATAGTCCTTTCCCTCGGGGTCACTGGCGAACGCAGTGGCCGTCTTCCTGATTTCAGCCGCGCTCATGGCGCCGAGCGACACTGCAACGTTGCCCAAGCTGTCCAAGACGTACGATCGGCCGGCTCGCCCCAGGTTGATCTTGTTGAAGACCGCCTCCACCACAGCTGTGGCGATGTTGAGGGACAGGATACCCTTCGTCGACCATCCGTTCGTATTGACCCGAACGAGACGGTAGATGCTGAGCACGCTTTCTCCATTTGTCAATCCGGTGTTGACGGTCCACCACGACCGGTTCTCCACTTTCAGGTAGTTCCTGTACCATTCCGTCTCGGCGATATCGACATCTCTTGGCTTCTGCAGATCTGCCCGGGCGACAATGGCGACGTGGTTGGCAATGTCGAGGTAGGTGAGAGATTGGATGTAGTTATTGCTCAAGTAGGCCTTGCCGAGAATTTCCTCGAGTTGCCGCATCCGCAGCAGGTCTGAATAGCTCGAGACCGGGTTGAGAAAAGCCAAATCCCGAGCCAGATCCATGAAGCTCTGGTTCGTGAGGAGCGGAGTGAAAACAAACTCGACGTTCTTCGTGATCTCGTCCACGCTCGCCGCGACGGTGCGAAGATTCCCGAGCGCATACTCGCCAGCACTTCGGATCGCTTGGTCCTTGAGCCGTGCAAGAACAACGGCTCCGGCGGCTGCAAGGCCCAACACCGCAACGAACACGAGCATCATGTACTTGAATTTGATGCTGTACAAACGACGGTAGGTCGCCACGCGCAAGTTCCCCTACGAGATAGAATACCATTAAGCGTCATGTTATGCTCATCGATGTCGAAGTCAACGCAAACAGGGTAGCGGCAAATCCGGGAAGGAGACTGTGGCCTGAGCGCCCTAATCCAAGGTGGATTTTTTCCCCATCTGTTAGTCGAGAATGACCTCCCTCCGGCCAGAGATGCCAGCGCCGATACGGACTCCAGATTGACCCGCCGTTCTATGCGGCGGAACTCAGGGCCCGGCGGGATGAACATAAGTCGCTCTTAAAAGCTGACCTTGGGTACGTCTCTGGTACGGGGGGAAGGCCGTTCGCCGAGGTTCGCTTCGCGTTCCAAGTCGACAGAAGGCGGCGTTATGGGCAGTCAAGCGATGTCGGCGATCCGGCTCGCCTCCTGCGCCAGTCTCCGCAGCGCCTCCTTCAGTTCCGTCGGCTCTCTTACTACGAACGGCATGCGCAGCCCCATGAGGTAACGAGCCCCATAGTCGAGGTCGTCTGTCGGCCACTCGAAAGCCACCCCGCCATCCACTTTCGTAAGGGTTCCATAGGAAGCCGGCATTCGCTTCCGAATCCGTGACAGCTCGACATCGAAGACCACCCTGATCCGCCACTTGGCCCGGATGTTTTCCAGGTACTCGACGGCGTACGCGCGGAAATCGAACTGCTCGTTTTTGTGGAAGCGCTCATCGAGAAGGCGGGTCTTTCTCATCCTATCCAGGCGAAATGTCCGGTAGTCTTTCCGCAAGCGGCAGTAACCGACCAGATACCACCTGCCTCGCCGGCCGACCAGACCATATGGCTCCACCATCCTGCGGGTGAGCTCATCGCTCTCAGACCGATAGGTGATCTGCACGCACTGCCGTGTCTGGACAGACTCGCTCAGGAGAATGAGCAGGGAGGCGTCGGGTCGGGCTTCCTCCCGGTAGGGAGAGAGAATCACCAGTGAGGAAATAGCCCTTACTCTCTCCCGCGCACCTTGGGGCAGTACCCGCGTGATCTTGGAGAGCGCTTCTTCCACCACTGCCTGGGACTGCCCGATTTCCAGCCATGAACTCCCCAGCAGCCCCAGCACGATGGCCACGGCCTCTTCCTCGCTGAACATGAGAGGCGGCAGCTTGTAGCCGGCCCGCAACTGATAACCGCCAAAGCAGCCAGGCGTCCCTTCGACCGGTATTCCCACGTCCTGCAACTTTGCAATGTAGCGGCGGACCGTGCGGACGTCCGTTTCCAAGCGCGCGGCAAGCTCCGGCCCGGTGAGCCCCGGCCGCGACTGCAGAAGCTCGAGAACCGTCAAGACACGCCCCGTAGGGTGGTACATACGGGGAACCTCCAACAAAAAAATGAAAGAGGACCGATTCCGTCCTCTTTCAAGACTATCATTTCAGAAGAGGACGGGTCAAGAAGGAGGAGGTTATGTACCACAACTGGTACGAACTGAGTATGGTGGCAAAACAGGTGCAAAAGAATCTGTATCGGCAGGCGGACGAGGCGCGGCTGGTAGATGCCGCGCGAAAGACTCGAAAGGAGGAGAAGAGACGCGCCAGGCAAGCCACAACTGTAGTCAGCGCGTTTGCAACCTTCGTCCTCCAGCGCAATGAGGTCATTTCCATCCGTGTACCCCGCCGGTCTTATCGGATTTCCTGTATCACGGGCAGATTGTGGACGACGATCAATGACAGCCCGGCAGACACGATCCTCGTTGCTGGCGAGACGACGACATACTGCAAAAGCGGAAAGATCGTGGTCCAAGCACTGCGTGTCGCAACTGTTCGGATCGAGTGTCCGAGCCCTTCCCCCGCTTCGCCCGGCCTTTCAATCAGGATGGGTGACCGCTTCAGGGCATCACATCTATCGCAAAATCGTGACCTGCTTCGAGCTTGACGAACATTGTCTCTTCGTTTCGCCAGGATGTCCTTGAGACTGACCTTCGTCAGGTACTCTTCCATTCCGAAAGTCAAAAACATGTACCTGTCTATGAACATTAGTCAGTCACCGCCTGGCGGAGTAGCCGAGACTTTGGACTGATTCGTAGTCGACAAATCGCCGATTATTGGAAGTGCACCTTCTTCAAGAAACTAGCGAACGGTGTCCCACCTAACCTAACACCCAAAGTCAGCGCCTACAGGGGCCCCCGCGCGGCCTTCTTGCGCGTCGGCCCTCCCCTCGCCCCGCCGGCCTGACCCGCGCTGCAAAGGCTATTGCACCCTCCAGCCATCTAGTCATCAAGAAAGGAGCGACTCTCAGAGGGGGCCACGGTTTCTGCACGCATCGTTTAGACCGGCACAATCAATTCTTTCCCTGACTCGCGAAGAGACTGGGCAGCGGTGCGGATTTCCCTCCAGGATTCGAGAAGTTCTCCGAAAAGATCAACGAGCCGCCGGCTGAGCGAAATCACTTCCGATCTCTCCCTTCCCTCCCGGAGGTCGGCAGGAATGCAGAAGTCAGGCTCAGTAGGAAGCTCTTGCAATCGCTCAATATGGGATTCGACGTCCTTTGCCCAGAAATCAGGTTCATGTCCATAGATCGCCAGCAGTCCGTCCAAGTACTCCACATAACGACTGAGGTTGGATAGGCACGAGCCTCGGATGAACTGAAGAAAGTCCTGATCCGTAAGACTTGAAATGTCCTGAAGGAAGCGCCCAGCTTCTTCCAAGCGGTCCATCCCTTGAACAGCTCGGGCGCTTTTTTCAAATGCGGAGAGGAGGAGGTTCATGACTTCTGAAATGCGAATCGGCAGGTCCGTCACACTTCCCGGCGCCAAACTGCGTTTCTCTGGGGGTTCGTGATGGATTGCCCAAGGAAGATAGGCAATATACAAGTCGGGGAAGCAGGACCGAAGTGTCTGGCCGAAAACTGCATCACTACTTCTTCCCACTGGGAAGAAGGGAGGGAGGGGGAGAAAATTGTCCAGACCAACGCACATAGTCTGGCAATAGGTTGAGTTCCCGATTGTCGTTCGGGGTGCCGCTCGTACTATCAGTCTGTTCGCAAGGGCTGCATGATAGATAGATTCAGAACCAAGAAGCCTGTCACGTGCAAGACCCTGTAGCGTAAGCATATGACGCGGACCTACTAGGCCGCTGTCCCCGCATGTTCCCATGGCAGCCACGGCGATAGTGCCTCCGGACGTCACGAGAGACTGCGCAAACTGTGTCGAACATCTTGCAAGAAGCGGCGCGCGCGACTGTCCTTGGATACTCGCCTGGGCCACGCATTCACCAATAGAACGACCGAGGACCCCTTTTAAAGTGTCACGGATGTCAAGTTTCCTGAACTCCACTGCAGCGTCAAGAGCTTCTTTATTTTCGAAAAAGAGGAAATCGCTAGGGTCCGCTGCGGAAGAGAGCTCCACAGTGTCATTCACGGTAGCACTCCGTGCGAACTCGCAAATGGTGTCATCGTCAGCGCTGACCGTCGCATCGCCGATTGTTGAAAGGAGTTGAGCGTTGTGGTTGGCGCCAGTAGTGATTCCCACCTCTCCCATTCCGAAAACCGCGAATCTGACCACATCCGGATTGATTCCATCGCCTCGAGCGAGGATCTCCTGAGTAAGCTTTTTCTTCTCGCTCTCCCCCATGTAGCGAATCTGCGGCGAAATATGCCGAAGTGCGTCACGGTTTTGCTTTCTCGCGCTTTCACTAGTGGAGTCGTCAAACACGACCAAGACTGGGACATCATCAGAGGGCAAAAAGCAATCGGAAAAGCTGGCGATACTTCGTGCCAACTCATTGGGCCTGTCGCGCGTGCACCAGGTTACGGATGCTATGTGGGTCTTCCGTTCCACTCCTGGCTGGCGTGTCAGTAAGCCGACAAAACTCGCCCTTGAGACAAGCAGTCCGAGATCGGCAAGATGCCGGAGCTGCGAAAGTACCGACGATGGATTGAGGCCGCTGATTCCCACTTCCTCAAGGGAGGCGACATGTCTCTCCAATTTGCGCCATTCAGAGAGATGTGGGAGTAAAGCAGAAAGATAATCATCGAGCAGGAGTACCGAGCCAGAAAGTCTGTTATGGACCCAAGAACGTCCACTGCCGGCTGGATGCACTTCCAGGCCTGCAGCGATATAGAGCTCGTCCGAATCCCGCACGGTATCTTGGTCCAACTTCAGCTAAGAAGGGTTGACGAGAAAGACAAAAGGGGTATTTGACGGATCGCTCGTACGAAGGGTAACAGTCTCACTTCCGCTTGGCCCCGAATTGTTGACCATTTCGATAGCGAAATCGGCAGTGCCGCCTGGCGGTATCGGAGTGGATGGCAGCTGCGATGAGATAATGTATTCCCCGTAAGTATCCGTCATTGTTACAGGACTGCTCCCAAAAGGATAGAGAGTGTTCGAACTGTCAGCGTTATTGACTTGGAACACTATCGGCGTGCCTAGGGCGTTAATCGCGTAAGTAAAGCCCTGGCTCACCGCCGTCGACGGGTTCGTAGGGCCTGCGGGGAAGTAGCTCACAACCACTTGTCCCGACGAGACGCTGAGGGTCACGGGGTTGGTTTGGACCGGCACCGAAAACGGAGTTGAGGCTTGAGAAATGAGGCTCCCAGATCCACCAAATAGCTCTGCCGAGGCCAGATACGAACCAGTCGGCGGCAAACTAAATGAGTAGCTGACGCTGCTTCCATTTATGTCGAGCAGCGGAGAGGTTGCCCACTGTGTACCTGCCTGAGTAGTGATAGTCAGTGTTACTCCTGTCCCACCCGCCAGCGACTTGGCGCCATTTGCACTCCTTGCCCCGCCGGAGACACTCGCGGGAACGAGCAGTCGTATGCCAAGCCCTTTGCCTTCGTTGTTGAACTGAAACTGACATGTAGTCAAAATCATGAATGCAGAAAAGAGAAGGAGAAATCTGATCGCTTTCCGTTCGTGCATCTCAGTTACCCTCTTTCTGATAGTCCCTCAAGGAGACAATAGCGGCGCGGCAAGGCCCTTGGACTGATTCAGCCGCTGCCAAGAATAGCAGAAAAACCCGAGTCGCTTTTTGTTTACTCATCTTTAGTTCACCGTCACTGTGATTGTAGCAAGCCCCGACGCGGCGGGAAGAACATTCGGCGTCGTCAAGTTGTCCGTATACGCGCCCAAGGTCCAACCGCCTTCATGAGAGCTGGCCCACCACAAGAGATCGCTCGGGATCCAACCGCTTGAGGAGTGTTGCGCAATAATCTGTTCGGGCAAGGTCAGGTGGCCGTTCCCGCCTACGGCTCCGAACATGCCTGGCCCAACACTGATTTCCTGGC
This sequence comes from uncultured Spirochaetota bacterium, assembly GCA_963745235.1. Lineage (GTDB taxonomy): Bacteria > Spirochaetota > Spirochaetia > SZUA-6 > Fen-1364 > Fen-1364. Next base: position 38,564 of record CAVUXE010000081.1, read on the forward strand.
CAGTAGCGTGACTGATCAGGTAAAAGTGCCCGCTGACGCCCTCCCCTTGATCGTCTGTGTCGACGCCAAAATTGAACTCCGTCCCGCGAACGGCAGCTGTCGCAACAGGCCCAACAACCGTAAAGTCATTCCTTTCGCCCGACACTGCCTTCACCGCGGCGTTTATCCTTCCCACCCGTAGGGTCAGCCCCGTGACGTTCGTCGTTTCCTTCTTGATCAGCTCTCGGAGGAGCATCCGCGTCAAAGGCTGGATTGTGATTTCCGTTTGGCCAAGCTCCAGCGTAAGCCGGGAGGAGAACCCGGTCGAGACCGTCGCTCCCTGGGATACGCTCATGTTCAATTGGACCGGCTGCCAATCCTGATCCGGCTGCTTCACCTCGACCTTGCCAGAGAACTGCTTGACAACCGCCTTCAGCTGTTGCGCCGAAGCTGCGAGTGGGGAGAGAAAGACGAGCACTAGCAGAAAGAAAGACAATTTGCGCATGTATCCCCCTCCTTAGAAGTTGACCATTACATTCACTCCCGTCTTGAACTGCACACCCGCACCAGATGCGAAAGCCGTCCCCGGGACGAAGAGGCCACCCCATAGGGACGACCCCACATCAGAGAGAGGGCTGTAATTGATGCTCAGGTCCATTTCGGAGCCCAGATAGGAGCTCGTACTCCCTGAGGCAAGGCCCGGTTCGCTGATCGCTCCCGACGTCGGACGGAAGTAGGCATCCGCCTGTAGACCCGTTTGAAGTTTGGACAACGGCTTTAGAGAGTAGCTTGCCTCAGCAACTACGATATTAGACAATTGCGGCGAGAATACGTTATCCAGCGTTGGCCGTGATATCGGAGTAAAGACAGAAAAGCCCTGGCTCTGGCCTTCAGCAACCGTGCCTGCGTTGGGATCTCCGCTCGCGTAAAGAACGCGCGCCCCGATGACGGAGGAGAGAGCGCCGGGAAGGAAAACACGCACCCCACCGCCTGCAAGAGCTGCGAAGAAAAGGATGTTCTGATAGCTTCCACTTTGATAAGAGAGCATCTGGCCTGATTCAAGATACGAGAACACGTCGTAGTAGAGGTTACCGACAATATTCCCGCTCAGTCCTAGACCCAGATACTGTGTATTCACCTGGCCGCCTTCCTCGGGCTCGTCCATTGTCGATCCATCTGATACAAGCGATTCAGCGCTGCCATCCGCCAGATCCAGAGCCGTTCCTCTGAGGTCCTGTTGCGCAATTGCTGAGACCGCGAGCCTCTGCCCGGGCAGCGTGAGAAGAGTTGCCTGGACGAGCTCGATCACGCGCGGTGAGCCGAAGTTGACGCTGGTATTTGTATAATCGTTGAGGTCGGACTTCGAGAGCTCAATCGACGAAGCTCCCTTTGTCACCAGCCCCGTATAACCTGCCGCGACGTTCAAGGATATCCCGGAAAACTCGAGATCCAGGAGTACACCATCTGCATCATGAGAAAGCACCCTCGTAGTGAAGTCAGAAAGCACGAGACGACCGACGGTGAACTGCAACTGTCGAAGGGTTCCATTCAGCTGGTAGCTTCCGTGCAGGTTCAACAAGTCCGCGTTTGCATAGAGAAGCAACGTATTGAAAGGCAGAACCGGAGCAGTGTTGAAGGTGCCATTGACCTGAACGTTCAAGGATAAGTTGTCGTTGAACGCAGCCTGAACCCATCCCTTCAGCACATCCTCCTGCACGAGCCCCGGGGAGCTTCCCGGCACAGTAGCTGCACCTGAAGAATTGCCTACCCCCGTGAGATTGAAGAAGGTGCCGCCCAGATCAACGCTACCCGCCCCAGCAGTAATCGTGAAAATCACGGCAAAGCCCATTACAAAGAGATGCCTTACCAGCCGCATATCAGACTTTCTCCTTCCAATCGAGGACGGCTCCGAGGATCCACATCACCTCTTCCCCCGAGACGACTCGATTCGGGTGAGTGTAGCCTTTCAGCAGTCCCAGCGAGGCCAGCTCCCGCGTGGCGTAGCGGGGACCGGGAAACAGGGTGTAGAACAATCCCCCCTTGATCCTCTGTGTTTCCATGATGAGATAGCAGACCTGACCAAGCGTTGCAGGCTCTGTCGGCAAAGGGGTCTTCGACAGAAGCTTCTTCTCTGCGACCGCCGTAGTCGCATCCTCACCGGTCGCGTTGTCAGGGACAAATCCCACTGCGGACAGGATGACGTACGCGGCATCTCCGAAGGTTGCTGGCTTTTCGTCTAACAAACGATCGACGGTCTGGTTCGATTGCGCAGCAAGGCTTGCCGCGCCTGCAAGCAACAGGACGATCCAAATTTGAAATCGCCGAATATGAAAATGACCGAACTCGCTCTTCATCATTACCTTTTCCTCCGCTTAAGACTCTTTCGAATTGTACCGCTTTATTGCCTGTCAAGGAAAATCGATGCATCAACCAATACCCTTTCCCGGCCTACCCCCCATGAACGGTAGACAGTTCCCCCATTACCGCAAGCTGAAGCGCTTTCCCCTTTTTCGAAGCTGCTCTCCGAGCTCCTGCCTGACGACCCTGATCTCCTTTTCAAGGTCAAGGCGCTCGAGACCTTTCCCTTTCCAAATCCCCTTGAGTTTCCTCTTGGTCTGACCTTTTTCCGAAGGATCCGTTGTCGCAATCCCTGAAAGAACGACCGGCGGCCGGTCGGGGAACGCCGCCACTAGCTGCAGGTCCCCACCAAGCGCCCTTACAGCTTTTCTGAGCGTTGAAAGCAACAGGTCGCTGCGCTTCTCAAGACGTGAGACTCCCTCCTGGCGAATCCCCAGCGCTCTTGCTATCCGCACCTGGGTCACTTTCCGCGCCCTTCGCAGCTCCCGTAACGTCATCTCTTCAGCAACAAGCTGTGCGGCTCGAGCCTCCACCCTCTTCCTTCGGGAAGCGCTGAGACCCTTTATTTTCTGATCTAAGCTCTTCATGGCTCTCTTTTCCTTTCAGCTTTCAGCCTAGCCAAGTGTGCGGCATATCTCCCGTCGGCTATCGCAATCAGCCCGCGATAGAAGCGGCCTTCACTCACGCCAGATTTGTCGCCACCACATAGAAGAATCGCTCTCCTTCTTGGATCAAACGCGAACACGATTCTCCACACACCATCCGCCGCATCAAACCGAAGCTCTTTCATCTTCGAATATCGCGAACCCTTGAGCGTATCGACCCAAGGCCTTCCCAACTGCGGACCAAATGTCTCAAGAACTTTGAGGCTTGCAAGCGCCTCGTCTTGAACTTCCTGAGCAAGGTCATCGAGCTCGACTTCGAACTCTTCATGAAAGAACACTTCCCAAGGCATGCTTAAATTATGTCTTCGGAGACATACTTGTCAACTATGCATTAACATGATGCGAAGTAGACCGAAGACAAGATTATGGGCAGTCGGTTAGGTCCAAAGCGCGCAAGGGGTTCACAGCCGTTCACAGCCCCCCGGATTGCAGTGCCAATTGGACTTAGGTAAAATTGCGCAGTGGCAGAGAATCGCAAGAAATCTGACAAGCGTCCTCCCTACAGGCGAAGCAAGCAGCGGGAAAGAATCCTTTCTCTCCTGAGATCAACGGACACCCATCCCACCGCAAACTGGCTCTTCGGCAGGCTGAAGAAGGAGTTCCCCAACCTCAGCATAGGAACCATCTACCGAAACATCGGGATCCTGGTCCAACAGGGCCTGATCGGTAGAATTGCCTTCGGCAGTACTATCGACCGCCTTGATGCGAATGTCACCGACCACTACCATTTCATCTGCGAAAAGTGTGATGCGATCATCGATCTGAAGCTCCCTGTCGAGCGCGGCCTGGATAAGCGGGTTCCGACCTCTGAGGGTTTCGAAGTACACAGGCACGCGGTCGAGTTTTACGGATTATGCCCGAAATGCGCGAAGAAGGCTTGACGGCTTCCTCTTTCTGCCCAATAATAAGAATCGTTCCGAATATGAAACCGAAAGGAGCGTACCATGGCAACCGAATCAAAGCGCTCGATCAACCATGCTGCCGGCGGCGGCATGTCGAACCGCGACTGGTGGCCGAACCAGTTGCGCCTCGATATCCTGCACCAGCATTCCTCCAAGTCCAACCCGATGGGCGGGGATTTCAACTACGCTGAAGAGTTCAAGAGTCTCGACCTGAAGGCGGTGAAGAAGGACCTCCGCGAGCTGATGACCAGGTCCCAGGACTGGTGGCCGGCGGACTTCGGCCACTACGGACCCTTGTTCATCCGGATGGCGTGGCACAGCGCCGGCACCTACCGTACCCTCGACGGGCGCGGCGGAGGCGGCAGCGGCAACCAGCGCTTCCCTCCCCTCAGCAGTTGGCCCGACAACGTCCTCCTCGACAGGGCGCGCCGCCTGCTCTGGCCGATCAAGCAGAAGTACGGCCGCAAGATATCATGGGCCGACCTGATGATCCTCGCCGGGAACGTCGCCCTGGAATCGATGGGCTTCAAGACCTTCGGTTTCGGCGGCGGGCGTGAGGACATCTGGGAACCGGAAAAGGACATCTACTGGGGCTCCGAGGGCAAGTGGCTGGAGGACAAGCGCTACTCCGGCGACCGGGACCTCGAAAATCCGCTCGCCGCCGTGCAGATGGGCCTGATTTACGTCAACCCGGAAGGCCCCAACGGCAACCCGGATCCGGTGGCTGCGGCCAGGGATATCCGCGAGACCTTCGCCCGTATGGCGATGAACGACGAAGAGACGGTTGCGCTCATCGCGGGCGGCCATAGCTTCGGCAAGACCCACGGCGCCGGCCCTGCGTCCAATGTGGGGCCTGAGCCGGAAGCGGCCGGCATCGAGGAGCAGGGCCTCGGCTGGAAGAGCAGCTTCGGCACCGGCAAAGGCGGTGACGCGATCGGAAGCGGCCTGGAAGTCACTTGGACCACGACCCCGACGAAGTGGAGCAACGATTTCTTCCGGAACCTGTTCGGCTACGAATGGGAGCTGACGAAGAGCCCGGCCGGTGCGCATCAGTGGCAGCCGAAGGGCGGCGCGGGCGCCGACACGGTGCCGGATGCCCACGATCCGTCCAAGCGTCGCGCGCCTTCCATGCTGACCACGGACCTCTCTCTGCGGTTCGACCCTGCCTATGAAAAGATCTCACGGCGCTTCATGGAGAATCCGGATCAGTTCGCGGACGCGTTTGCCCGGGCGTGGTTCAAGCTGACGCATCGCGACATGGGCCCTCGCGCGCGCTATCTCGGCCCGGAGGTCCCTGCCGAAGAGCTCATCTGGCAAGACCCCATTCCCGCGGTCAATCACAAATTGATTGATGCGCAGGACATCGCCTCCCTGAAGACCAGGATCCTCGCCTCCGGGCTTTCCATCTCCCAACTGGTCTTGACGGCCTGGGCGTCGGCGTCAACGTTCCGCGGCAGCGACAAGCGCGGCGGGGCCAACGGGGCGCGCATTCGCCTCGCTCCGCAGAAGGACTGGGAGGTGAACCAGCCGGCCGAACTGGCGAAGGCCCTGAAGAAACTGGAGGCGATCCAGAAGGACTTCAACGGCGCAGCCTCCGGCGGGAAGAAGGTCTCGCTTGCCGACTGTGATCGTTCTCGGTGGCTGCGCAGCCGTCGAGGAGGCCGCGAAAAAGGCGGGGCATGACGTGAAGGTTCCCTTTGCACCGGGACGCATGGATGCCTCGCAGGAGCAGACCGACGTGGTCTCGTTCGCCGTGCTTGAACCGGTCGCAGACGGCTTCCGCAACTACCAGCGGAAGGGACTGCACAGTACCGGCAGAGGAGCTGCTGGTGGATCGGGCGCAGTTGCTGACGCTGACCGCTCCTGAGATGACGGTTCTGATCGGCGGCATGCGCGCCCTGAATGCAAACGTCGGGCAGTCCAGACACGGCGTCTTTACCAAGCGGCCCGAGACGCTGACCAACGACTTCTTCGTGAACCTGCTCGACATGGGCACGGAATGGAAAGCGGTATCGGACGCCAAGGACGTGTTTGAAGGGCGCGATCGCAAGACGGGCGAAGTCAAGTGGACCGGCACGCGTGTCGATCTCATCTTCGGTTCGAACTCCCAGCTCCGGGCCATCGCCGAAGTCTATGCATGTGACGACTCCAAGGAGAAGTTCGTGAAAGACTTTGTCGCTGCCTGGAGCAAGGTGATGAACCTTGATCGCTACGATCTTGCGTAATGACGGAGGAAAACTGTGGCTCTCTGAGCATAGCCGCAAGATGGGGTTCAAGCGAACATGAGGCGAACGATTTTGGAAAAGATAAAGACCCTAATACCGCTGGAAACGGCAAGGAGAATTCAATGATCTCAAAGAAGATGGCCGAGAGGATTAATGAACAAATCAACAAGGAAATCTACTCGGCGTACCTCTATCTGGCGATGTCGGCACGGATGACTGAAGCAGGTTTCAAGGGAGTGGGGAACTGGCTTCTGATCCAGTACCACGAGGAGATGTTTCACGCAATGAAGTTCTTCAACTATCTCCAAGACCAGGGTGCGGGAGTACAACTGAAACAGATCGCAACCCCCGAGTTCAAGGAGACAACGGTGAAGGACCTCTTTCAGCACGTGCTTGAACACGAAAAGGCTGTAACGAAAAGCATCCACGAAATCATGGCCTTGGCGGTCGAAGAGAAGGACTACGCCACCCAGATTCTGGATCAATGGTATGTCGATGAGCAGATCGAGGAAGAGAAGAACGCGTCCGAAATTCTGCAATCAATCGAGCTTGTGGGAAACACGCCCCAGGGCGTTTTCTTGCTCAACATCGAACTTGCGAAACGCAAGCTCGGTGTACCGAGTAACTTCACGCAGGTGGGTGGCGGGGAGTAGCCTCGTTACATAGCGGCAGCACAGCAGAAGCCGCGGTTTAACCCGACATCTGCGTGGCGATATTCGTTCATCTCATTTCTTGAGGGCATTCTACGAATGCCCTCAATCATTCGCCCCGAACAACAGTTGTGCGTCCCCTCCCCTTTTCGGACCAAAGTAGACACATCGCAGGTTATTGGCACAGCAGGCGGATTCTCGCGCACAAATAAGGTCGATACACTTTGACAATCAAGTCTTGGGCTGCGTTGCCTGAGCACATCCTTTCTCTGTGTGCTTTCCGCCTTTTCTGTTCCAGAGAACGCTCGGGCTGCTTCCCTGCGAAGCTCCTACAAGGGAGCAATCCGTCCTGACGGCTGTGTCGCTGCCAATTTTGCCGTGTCGACAGCCATAACGACTCGGCTTTTGCCATCCTCAAAAGCATCCCTTTCACTTATTGTCTATGGCCCGGAAAATTAGTCCGTCACTCCGCATTGCGGTTATGGTGTCTGCGATGATTTTGTCAACATCGTCGGAACTAATCGAACCAATATAGTTGCCGGCCATTGCTTTTGGTGCATCAAATTTAGCCTTGGCTCGCCAAACAGTGCGACCGAGTTCTGCGTCCACGATAGTAAAGTCGAAAACGCCGCTGACAAGCTCCTTTTGCTGATTAACATTTTCTTCAGAAAGCCCTACAAGCATCACCACACTAGCACCAAAACCTTTCATGGCATTCTGCAATTCATCCTTGCTCAACTCCAAACCTCTCAGTCGCTTTCCCTTGGTTTCGATTCCTGCGGCGGCTAACTTCTTCTGCATGCAGTCGGCCAGATAGTCACCAAGTATATCGCTGCTACCAATCGTTCCATCGTTCAAGTTGCTCTCCCCTGTGTCTACCACCAAGTAGAGGCGATCCAAGACCTTGGTATAGTCTTGGTCTTTCTTGGATTCCACTGACATAGTCGACGCACAGGCTGCAAGAACGCAAACGGTGATAGTGAGCAGGATTAAGGACTTCCACATGACAGGCCCTCCAGTGGCGTTTAACTGATCCCGCTTTGGCACGACGGCTCCTTGCAGACGCTCCTACACGAGCACCGTTATTGCAAGCCAGCCAAAGACTGCCAGGGGATAGAAGCAGGCCATGTTGAAGAACCGCAGCGCCTCGTCGGCGGTCTGCCGGCGGAGCCAGCGCGCGATCGGCACGAGAAGCAGCGCGACGCCTGCGGCGGTCGCCCCGGCAAAGTAGAACAGGGCTCGCGGCATGGGAACCACAAGGGGAAAGAGCAGGCTGAGGAAGACCACGGCCGAAACGAAAGCAAAGGAAATCCACGAGGCCGCCTTCTGGCCATGCCGTACCGGGACAGTCTTGATGCCGAGGTGACGGTCCTCCTCGAGATCGCTCCAGTCGTTAGGAATGTTCCTACCGCCGATTTCCCAGGTGAAGGCCCAGGCAAAGAACACGAGCACCATGGCGATGCTCGGAGCGACGTTTACCGCCCAGACGCCTGCCAGGCCGCCTACGCCTACCATCAGTCCCGAGAGCAGCCCTTTCCAGTAGCTCACGCGCAGGAGCTTGCAGTAGACCGTTTCGAGGATGAACGCCCCCGCCAGCAGGAACGCGCAGCTTGGCCGCAGAAGGAACGCAAGGACAAGGGAAAGGAGGCCCCAGAACGCCACCCAGGCGACCCCCGCCCCATAGCTGAGGCTGTCCTGGGCGAGGGGGTGACGCTGCCCCATGGAATCGAGATCGAAGGTTGCGCGGTCGGATCGATATTTCACCATCTTCTCGCGATCTACCTTCACATCGATGACGTCGTTGAGCGCAAAGACCGAGGTGTAGCCGGCGAAGCCGGCGACCAGCCCCAGGATGATCGTGCGAGTCGACGGCGGGCCTCCGAGGAGCACGGCAGCCAGCGCGCCGCCCACCGCGGGATGAGCCACGTCGAGAACGGAATGTGTCATCCTCGAAAGCCCGAAGAACTGCTTGATTCCTATGACTTGGCGTACCTGCGCGGCGTCCATGCAATCCTCCTCTCTATTGCCCTCGCGCTGATTGCGTGGGCGTCGTTGACAGCGCCCGGCCGCTTGGAGTGGGCACCGCCCACCTGCGTGCGCGGAACGCCCCGTAGCGGCACGGGTCCCTGCCGAATGTGGGGCGCATCAACAGGAACGTGGGGGACTTCCCGCAGGGACTTGATTAAGCCCGGCAGGCCGAAACGCAGCAGCCCCTCGGGTCGAAGGATCCCTGGTCCAGTCGGCCGTGCCCACGCCTCCTTCGACCCGCCTCGTGGCATCCAGCAGCTCGGAGAAGCCCTCGACACTGGCGAACGCAGGATGCGACCACTGGTCGAGAAGCTGCCGCATCACGGGCTTTTCCCGGAAGTTCAAGGGGACCGCGCGTCCCTCTGGTTCCAATCCGCGAGCATCAGGATCCCCCCAGGCTTGAGCACCCATGTCAGCTCTCCGGCAAAGACTGCCTTGTCGGGCTTGTGGGGTCCGAACGATTGGTAACTGCATGCGGTTGAGAGATATAGGACGACACCGATGGCGAGCAGCACCGCAAGAACGTAGATCACGATGAGACGCGCACTCACGAGGCGGGCACCTCGGTCCTGCCTGGAACGGTTTCATGGCCCGCCGTGGCCCATCTCGAACAGGCAAGAGGAATGTCTGGTCGCCACTGCATGAGGGCCCCATTCTACTGCCACGGAACATCACGTCAAGGCGACAAGGTTTCCTGTTCCCGACGTGCCGGGGTCCTCTCGTAGAGAGTTTCGTTCGCCTCATCATACACGGTGAGG
>CAVUXE010000082.1:0-10593 GCA_963745235.1 uncultured Spirochaetota bacterium
GTTGCACCGCTTGCCTTCACAGCGACGTTGGCGCTGTCGTTCCTGGTCCTGCGCCGCATCCCCGGGCTCCGCGCTGTGCTGAAGTAGTCCGGCAGATTTTCATTGAGTGAAACGCCCCTCACTGATACCTCCTTATGACCAGAACTTCCTGGGAGGGAAAAGTGTGGGGCGTCAATCACGAGCAGGACTACATCTTCACCTATCATTCGCCGGCTGACCGTGTGCAGTCGGGCCATCCGTTGCGCATCATCAAGGAAATGGCAAATCGTGGTTTGAAGGAACTGTCAGCAGAATTCACCAAATTGTACTCGCCGATAGGCCGCGCCTCGATTCATCCGGAAAACCTCATTCGAGCCTTGTTACTCCAAGTGTTGTACTCCATCCGCAGCGAACGGCTTCTGATGGAAGAACTGAACTACGACTTGTTATTTCGCTGGTACTGACTATGGAGTGTTCAAATGACAGTAGGAATTGACGTCGGTAGCACAACCACAAAAGCGGTGGCCATTCTTCCAAGCGGAGTGCTGCTGAAGGCGACAATGAGGGCTACTGACCCATTGACCGCGGCCAGCGGTAGCTTGGGCAGGCTCACAGCCGAGAGTGCCTTGAAGATCAAAGACATCGAGCGGATCTCAATCACCGGTGTCGGATCTTCCAGAATCGAGAAGAACATCTTTGACATACCAACTGCTCGAGTGGACGAGGTTTCTGCCATAGGCAACGGAGGTGTCTATCTGTCTGCATCGAACGAGGTAATCATCACGAACATTGGGACAGGCACCGCAATAGTCGAGGCTCGAAACGGCGTGATGACACATCTGGGCGGCACCGGGATCGGGGGAGGAACCGTAATCGGTCTGTCCAAGGCGCTGCTGGGCACCGTCGACTTCCGCTATGTCACGGAACTGGCGTCTAACGGCGACACCACAAAGGTAGATCTGTTGATAGGGGACATCCTTGGGACAGACATGGGTTTTCTCACTAGAAAGATCACCGCATGCAATTTCGGCAAGATGGATGATTCAATCCGTAGGGAGGACCTGGCGGCCGGAGTCCTTAATATGGTATACCAAGCTATTGGTGTGCTGTCGGTCTTTGCCGCACGCTGCCAACGGCGAGACATGGTGCTATTTACCGGCAAAGGAAGCACGAGTGCGCTTGGGAGGACTATCCTGGCCGAGGTGGCTGCAATCTATCACACGGAGTTCGTATTCCCGTCGGACGCTGAATTCTCCACTGCAATCGGCGCAGCCTTGTCTATCGGCGCGTCGCCGGTTGGGCCGGAAAGCCGGGATCTGACAAGTCGTTGAAGCTGACCCCTTAACGTCCGGTCTTCTAGTGGGACAGTGGAATTGTAAACGCGGCTGCTACGTGGCTTCGTGCCGGCGGGGCGGCTTAATAATTACTCCAAAACGTGCTGGCATTCCGACTTGTTTGAGCAGGAAGCTAATTTCTGATCCAGTCAGGCCTCCATAGGACTCAGCGAGGATTTTGGCGATGGACGTGAGTTGTTGCTCGTTGAAAGGCGGAACGTTTTCCATGGCGAGTCACCTCCCCCCAAAGAGCTCCTCGTCGCTAAAGGCGTCGTGCACATAATACCGTAGCGTTGTCGCTTCGTCGCTATGCCCAAGGAGCCTTGAGACCGCCTTTATGCGATGCGTGTTCGCCAGCAGATCTGTCGCCCGCGAGTGGCGAAGCACGTGCGCCGAGATTCTCCTTCCCAGGACCCGCCTGGCCGCCCGTGCGATCTCCCTCGATACATACTCCCGCCTGAAGTGCTTCTTGTGGCTACTCTCAAACAAGTACGTCCCCCTGGGGTAGACCTCGAGGATCCGTTTGTAAAGCTCCGCGGGAATCCGCGCAGTGCGTTCCTTGCCGCCCTTGCCGTAGAGCCTGAGCTCCACGGTGCCGTTGGCGCCGTTCACCTTTATCTGGTCGCGCCTCACCCCCAGGACCTCCGAGACGCGGGCGCCGGTGACGTAGAGCGTCTCGGCAACCAGGCGCATTCGTAGGGGCAGCGCGGCAAGGAGCGTCGAACGCTCAGCGGGTGAGACCACCGCGACCTCCGGCGGTCCTTTCTTCACTGAGGGGATGTCGGCCAGGGCTCCGCGGATGAGAGAGATCTCTTTCGCGGGCATGCCCAGGCGCTCGGCGGCCTGGAGGAAAGCTTTTCTGCCCGGCGGCCAGGGCCTGGTTGACGGTGCTCGCGGCCCGAGTCCGGCGCAGTTCGTGGATGTACTGGGCGAAACCTTCCACGGTCACCGCTTGGCCGCTTTCCAGAAACGCTTCCAGCGCGTGCCGGTAGGCCTGAGTGGTGAGTTCTCCGCGCGCCTTGACCTGGAGGATGGCCTGGGCGAGGTTGGGCCGCGTAGCGGGCGTTGTGGCCATTTCTGGGTGAGAATATCACATAAAATGCCTTATGTGTACTATGCAGACAAGCTATGTAAAATTGGATTCAACACCTCATAGATGGGCAGCCCAACAGGGGAAAAATCGATGTTCTCATGTCGTGAGCGAAATGAAAGTTTGGCTTCCTCTCTGCTCGTAGCGTATCTTTCTGTCCCGCGCGAGCCACCCGAGGGCCTGATAGGCGATGACACTTCTTTCCCCGAGCTCCTCTGAGACACGCAGGATGTTTATTTCATGCGCGTACTCCAAGAGAGTGAAGATTCTCTTGGCGCACTCAGCGATTCTCTCCTCCATGAGGCGTTCCTTCGCATCGTTCGTGGACGTGGATCATGATGGATCCTTATCGCGGCCAGCAGATATCATTGGCGAGATGATTTTCCCATCGAATCTTCAGCGTGAAGCGGGTCGAAGGAATTCTACAGACGCGAGCGATCGCAGGAGGGCAGGGGGTGTCAGGACACCACCTGCCAAGACGGGGAATTCTGAATTGTCGCCCATTGCTCGAAATACCCCACCTCCTAAAGAGGAGGGAACAAAGAAGAAAAAAGAGGGGCGGGGCTTAGGGTATAACCGGTAGGCCCGGCCTCGTAGCACGCTGTCCACTCGCCCCCCTCGTTAAGTTTCTTTACGAGCCGTCGAATGCTCTCCTCCCGATTGGGAGTTGTCCCCACCGAGCGCATTGCCGCCTCTTCGGCAATCGCCACCGAGATTGTGTCCGCGTGGACATCCAGCCTAAAGAAGAAAGACTTTGAACGGCCCCTCCCGCGAAAAGCTGCGGGAGGGGCCGCTTTTACCTCTCCACGAAGAAAGCGACCCGGCGGTTCTGCCAGCGGTCGGCAAGGTCACTGTCTGGCACAATCTGATCCGAGGCGCCGACCCCCTCCGTGGTGAACATGGAGGCGTCCAGACCCCTATCGACCATGGCCTTCTTCACCGCCTCTGCTCGGGCTTCTGACAGCGGGAGCAGCACGTACTTCTGCTCGAGCGCGCCGAGACGTTTGTTGTTCCAGTGGATCATCACAGCATGCCCTTCGAGCTTGATCCTATAGTTGGGGAACTTCTTCAGCTTTGCGGCCATGTCATCCAGGCGCTGTATGTTCTGTGCGGCCAGATCCGGCTTAACGTCCTGATAGTCGGCAGTGTACGCCTTGAAGAAGATACGCGAGCTCAGGATACGAAGTCCCTCATCCGTCTTCTCCACGAGAATATCCACGGGTACAGCTGCTTTCAGCTCCCCGGTGTTTCCAAACTCATCCAGCACCTTCGCGACAACCGGATAGTTCTCCGCTGACTGCACCATGTCTCCGTTGGTTCCCTTCCCGTCCCAGACCACCTGATTGTCGGGCCACTTGGCGCCGAAACTCTTGAAAAGATGATCTTCGGGATCGTTGATATCCATGGTCCAGCTTTCGATTTTCGCGACATTCGAGGTGGCGTTGACTGTCAACGTGATCGTCGGCGAGCCTTCGATAGGAGAGAACAGCGGGTCCGACAGCACGATGGTCCCCGATGGAGGAGTAATGTCCAGGACGAATGCGCTGCTCGTCGTGCTTCCCGGCAGATACGCACTGCCGTAGTCCACCGACAGCTTTGCCGTATAGCTGCCTTCGGCGGCCATCCCGCCTGAGTCGGTCTTGCCATCCCAGCTCACAGTATCCGGAGTATTCGAGCCGTCCCCCGTGAACACTTTCTGATTCGCGCCGCCGGAATCCTGGATCTCCAGCTTCCAGGACTGCACGGCGTCGTTCTTTGCATAGGAAACAGCCAGCACCTCGGTCTGCACAGTGCCACTGGGCGCAAACCCGGGCGTCTGCGGCACTACCGATAACGTGCCAGGGGCTGCCTGCAGCGGCGCCGGTGCGGGTGCAGGCGGGGGTGCGGGTAGGTTGGCCACCGCAATTGCCGAGGTGACCTGTGCCGCAAGGCCAAACTCATCTCTCAAAGTGGCATTCGCCGTATAGGAAGCCCCCGGAGTAACCATGGCGCCGCTGGAGGACTTGCCGTCCCACTGGGTATCGGTGCTTGGCCACTTGCCGTCAAAGTTGCGGAACACCTTCCCGTCAGGATCCATGATGTTCAGCGACCAGCTGTCCATCTTTGCAACCGCAGAAGTACCCTTTATCTGGATGGTCACGGGTTGAACCGCACCTTGGCCATCTGGAGTGAACTGCTGCGGTTCGAAAGTCATGCTGCCCGTCGGAGGCGAAATATCGAGAACGAATGAGCCGCTTTCTACTGCCGCGGGAGGAACGGAGGTCCCGTAATCAACGGTCAATTTGGCGGTGTAGCTCCCCTCAGGCGCCAGAGAGCCGGAATCACTTTTTCCGTCCCAGCTCAGTGTTGAAGGAAAGTTCTTCGCGTCTCCGCTCCACTGTTTCTGCGTTCCAGAGCCGCTCACCATCTCCACCTTCCAGCTCTTGATGGCGTCTCTTGAAGCAAAGACGAGGGAGAAGTCTATCGTCTGGAACTGCTTATCACCGTTGGGCGCCAGACCCGCCTGCTCGGTCTGGATGGAGTTGCCTGCCGTGTTCGGCTTTGCCGTTTGGCAGCCCAAAAGAGCAACGGCGAGAAAAATCGCCACCGCCCCAACACCAGCCATGCTCAAAAGTTCTTTTTTCATGAGTCCCTCCTTTGATGACTTTCGACCGGGAGGCGCGTATGGCTTCCCCGATTGCCCTTTTTCTGGCATGGATCTTGTTATCCTACGAGAGCCTGATAGGTGGAGAAGAGAATCGCTGAATGCGTCAAAGGAAACTGAGTGCTCACTGAGGTGGCTCGGAGATGACCAGCCGAAACCCGCGAAAGGCGGAAAAGGTCGGTCAGCCGCTGAATGTGCTTTCCTCTTCAAGAGTGCCAATATATCATGGGCCGGCTCCCGCGAAATATAATTGTTTTGGCACTCTGTTATGGTCGGGAGAGGTTTCGGGTGCGTGGACGATGAAACCTACCGGTTGCTATTTGGTGTGTGGAACTTTTTTAGTGTAACAGGCGCCAATTCCCGTACCACGGATCAGGCCAACCGGCTTACCTGGGTCGCGCACAACCTCGAGTTGCGCTGCGGATCGAGTGGGCAACATTCTGCGAACGGGTTGTGTTTCTCGATAACCGGTCGTGGCGAAGAGCTGGACGCTCCGCTGCCACGGTAGGCGAAAGCGAATCCAGCCTTGCCACGTCGATGCCCTTCCGACGCGAGGGGAGAGGCTACGTCGAAC
Organism: uncultured Spirochaetota bacterium; assembly: GCA_963745235.1. GTDB lineage: Bacteria > Spirochaetota > Spirochaetia > SZUA-6 > Fen-1364 > Fen-1364. The sequence goes on from CAVUXE010000082.1 coordinate 5,622, forward strand.
GCACGAAGAGCAACGTGCCTATGAGTATTGAGCCGTCTGGTTGAAACTTCTGCTGCTCGATCAGTTCCCTCGACTTCGTCTCAATCTCGCTGCGGTGTCTCAGGAAAGCGTGCAGTGTACCTTCTCTCTCAGCGTTGAAGTGATCGTCCAATGCCTCACGTGAGATCTTACACGGGACTGGGCGACCGTCCACAATTGCCGGGAAGTCGACACCGCCGTTATCAAAGGTCAACTGTTGCTCTCGGGGGAATGAAATCTGCATTTGCGCCTCCGAACCTTTGCGCGGTGGACCTACAATCGATCCGCGCAGGGCCTGCCGAGTGATTATATCCCCCACTTGTCCAATCGTTATCGCTCGATCTCGGGACCGCCACGCCCCCCGGCCAGTTCGCCTCGTCCCCCATCCCGCTCCCACTGCTTCTCCGCGAGTTCGTACGGCTCTGCCATACTCTTCTAGGGAATCAGAAACACGTTGCGAACGTCCTTGAGAATCGTTACCTTGCCCAGTTCATAACCGAACAATCTGAAGTAAAACGGCCAGTGAAGCCTGGTTGCGAGGGCCATGAGCACAATCACGGCGAGAAGGATGTACGGCAATTTGTCCCCCACGATCTCCAGGTAGTAGCCCAAGAGCGCAAAGAGTCCGGATCTCACTCGACGACGGGGGAAGCGCTCATCAAACCTGCCCGTCAGCTCCTTCACGTTGGCCTCCAGCAACGAAACGCCTCTCTGCACCTCGGCGATTCCTCGCTCCTCCGGGCTAAGCGGAAAACCACCAGGGTGGTGCTCTCTAGAACCCGATCTCTGGACCGTCGCGATCCTTTCCGCGATCTCGCTCTTGATCCTTGATTCCATGCCCCTTAGCTGCTCCTCGAGCTCTTCCCGGACTGCGCTCCTGGTCCTCTCCATGCTCGTGCGATCCTCTTCCCGCCTCAATTCCTCTTCCAAGCTCATCCTCTACCCCCTTGGACTTGGCAAGCTCTATCTGTTTATCCAGTGTCTCCTGGATCCCTCGATGCTGCTCCATGATCTTGGAAACCCCGCTGGCCATCGCCCCCACTTCCTGCTCCCACCGTCCCGCCGCAAGCGCCTGCCGATCTTCCATCTTGAAGCTCTCGATTCCTCTGGCTTCCATCTCCTTGATCGCCCTGCCCTTGTGCACCCCAGGGACATGGTTTAGCTCGCGCGCTCGGCTGAGGTCTCCCCGCTCGAGGGCTTCCCCGAGCTGCACTGCGTTTCGCCTGTTGTCGATATGGATGTCTTTGTGTCCCGCAAGCTGCAAGGCGTTGTTGCATGCTTTCTCCCACGCGGGGTGAGCATCCCTGACCAGGTCGCGGCTGTGCCACTCAAGGCTTGCTGTCTTCTTCTTTGCGAACCCTTCCGGTGTAATGTCTCGGTCAGTCGTTAAAACATGAGCGTGAAGATTTCGCGAGTCGTTCTTCTCGTTTGGCTCGTGGATCACGTACTGCGCCACCATGCCCTTCTCCACCAGGTAGTCCTTGAGGAATCCTCGCACCAGGTGCTCCGCCTCCTGCCTGTTAAGCTCGCAGGGGATGGGGAGCATCCAGTCGCGCCCCGTGATGGCGTTGGACTTCCCTCCTGCGTGCTCGGCGTCGTTCCAAAGCCGAGCGGTGCACTCGCGGTACAGCTTCTTGTCGCTGGGGTCAACGTCCTTGAGGTATTCGGGTGCGTTCTCGGGGGCCAGGATGCCCCGCGCGATGACCTCCTCCTCCCCGCGCTCTGCGAACTTGTACTCGTGGGCCTCAAGGAATCTATCCGCTTCAAGGTGCAAGTCCATGCGGTTGTGGTAAGCTGCTATTCCCACGGTGGTCATGGGCCTGTGGGTCTTGCCAATTGAGCGTGAGCGCTGGATGGCCCGAACGCTTGGATGGAGGGACTTGGTTTTCATGGACTTTCTCCTTCTTCTCTGATAGCTTATGAGCCACGCGGCCGAAGAGGCCAGCGTGGGGCATAAGCGCCATGGGGTATTAGGGGGCCAGTGGCCCCCTAACGCATGGAAGTGCCATGGGCACTTCTGTTAATTGCGCTACGGATACAAGCCACACAATAGCACTCACGTGCAAAATGGCGCAATGCGTCTGTGTGGCTTGTATCCGTAGCGCCGCGCCCCCCTCGGGTCCCTTCTGTGTCGGGTTCCTACACTGAGGCTCCCGCGAAGTGTAGGCGACACGGAAGGCGAGGCGGGCGCGGCCTAAGATTCGTCTTCGATTCTGCGGGGTGGTGCTACCATGCGGCAGGGCTCCTGATCGTTCGCTACAGGCCCGCCACGCGCCTTGGCTGGCGGCTTTCTGGGCAGCTATGCTCTCGAAACAGTCTTCCAGGAGAAAAACATGCCTGAGCTCAAAGCCCAGATCGAAGAGGTGGAAAAGCAGTTGCAATCCGAACGGGCCGCCGCCAACCAGGCCAAGGACCCACGGGAGAAGACCGCCCACCTGCGAGTGATCAAGCGCCTGTATGCCAAGCTCGCCCAGCTCCAGATCGTGGGGGTAGTCCGCGCCGAGCGGGCTTCCAAGGTCGATGCGGCAAAGCTCCGCGCCCAGCGCTCGCACTTCATGTACGTGGTCATGGGAGAGCTATTGAAAAAGGCCCGCGGGGATGAAGGCATCAAGAGCCTGATCAATCGGGCGGTGTCCTGGATCGGCAATCCGAAGGAAAAAGAGAAGGCAGTGAGACAGCTATCGCTTCTGCAGGCCGAATGGGCAAAGCCTGCAAAGCCCAAGGCAGCTCCACCAAAGCCGCCGGAGTCGAAGCGCTAGGCTGCGCCTTGTCCTTCAGCGCTGCGCTTGCGCCGGCGGCGTGTCACGGCGGAAAAACCATCTCTGTTTGATCACAAGATCACTTGACCATTGAGATCAGATACTTCCCTACCGAGCACGAAAAATGACAGCGTCTCTGACCATATCTTTTCTCAGTGTCCAGAGCGTTGCTTGGATTCTTTTCTGGCTGTACTTGTAGGAGATACCTCTTGTGGCTACATGGATGTCGAAAATCTTGTCCCAACTTTTTCTTACCTCAACATGAAAGGCCTCGTTTTTCTTTGCTACCCCGGAGGGAACGTCAGCTCCGAGAGATTTGACAGTCGCATCGAATCGTTTTTCATCGACAACGGATTCTGGTAGATACCAGTAGTTAAGAACATAGTGCCACAACAGAAAGTCTGAGAGAAGAACGGCTGCCGGTTCAGCAGAGAACTCTACGAGTACGCCAACTTCGCCGCGCGGAAGATGTGCAGAAAAACGCAAATCAGGCCTTTTCTTTCTGTGATTTTCCCACTGAAACCAGGCCCAGATCGGCAAACACGCCGAGAAAGGCGGTGCACCTATTCTTTGCCGCATTTGGGCTTTCATCCAGCTGTAAGCTGAAAGAAATGAAGTTTCTGCGTGAGCCCGTCTTGCATGAAGGAAACCTTGCGCTTGCAAAGCTCTCCACGCAGGCAAGGCTTAAATAGTCCAAAGAATCATCGCGCCTGTCAGGAGAAGTCCTCACTCATCTTAACTCTCGCCCTCGCGCGCTAAACCCACCAAACAGAATCCATGCCGCAGTGACCTTCCTGCCGGAGCGCTTCCGACTCTATGAGGACGCCTCATCCCGCTTGCTGAGTTTCTTCCCAGCCGAGCCGCGCCAATTCTCCGCCGTAGACTTCTTCCCCTTCGCACAGCCCGTCTCCCTCAACGCCGCTATAGTCCTCTCCCCGCTCATACTCCTGAAACAAATACAGCTGCTCACGCTTCATAGCACTCCTCCCCTCACCCGCTTCCAAGGCAGGCTTGCTATTGCCGCCTCGATCCGTGCTGCACTCTGCGGATCCCTGTGCTCAGCCAGGATCCTCTCCCGTTCCCATTCAACAGCTTCCCTCTCGCGCTTTCGGTGCTGTACCTCGCGATCCCTCGATAGCCGTTCTCGTGATACCTTGCGCCATTTCAGAAAGTCCCGCGGAAAAAAACTCACCCTCTCGGGCGCCGTTTCGATACACGCTGTGAATGCCTGGATAAGCTCATCCTCGGGGATGCCGCTACGCGCAAGCTCTTCGATGCCCTCCGACCAGTCCCGTCCGACCACCAGGGGCTTCTCCGAGCTTGGGCCTCTTGCTTTATGCGTTTGAGCAAAAAAGAGAGAGAGGGAACGACTTCGGGGCGGGAGTCTGTCCTGGGAGGGATAGCCTTGCCGCAGGCCGTCGAACGCGCTCCTCTCTCTCTTGGTTTTTCTGGATATAGTTCAGATTGGATATAGTTCGTGTGATCGTGGCTCACAGGGGGGTGTGATTCAGGCTCACAGGGGGTGTCGGCCTGGGTCACGGGGTGAGGCTGGGCCTTGATTGGCATGAGCTGGTAGACGTTGGAGGTCACCCCGCCGTCGGGACGAAAGCGGGCGGTACGCTTCAGATAGCCTCGAGCCTCCAGGTGGGTGAGGCTCCGAGCTACCGTCTCTCTGGCGCATCGGGCGAACTTTCCGATTGTGGTCATGGAGGGCCAGCACATGCCCTCCCCGTCTGCGTGTTTGGCTATCGCCAAGTACACCAGGATATCGACCCGACTGAGAGTCTGGTCCTCGAGAATGATGTTTTCGATGAGCGTAAAGGGCAGACGTCGACGCTCTACTCCGACGGAATCACTTTGCATACCCTTCCAGAGGCGTAGCGCTCGGGACATACTCCAAGCGCTAATTTTTGCTTGACGTTCCGGAGGGTTTGGGCTATGATCGGATTTACCACGTCAGAACATAGCCGCCCTCGGGCGGACAAGCTAAGCCCCCGCGCGATGCGGGGGTTTTGCATTGTTAGGCTGTTCGACGAACAGCGTGATGTCAGGTTGTCAGGCTTTTCCTATAGGCTTGACCCCTCCCAAGATCGAAGACAAGGTACAATGCTCTTCTTTTCCTGTAAATAGATTCAATTCTTAGCCTTTTTTGACTTCGTATTTCTGACCGGCGGTTTTTGAATCTTCGCCCTGAG
>CAVUXE010000083.1:0-44027 GCA_963745235.1 uncultured Spirochaetota bacterium
TAACATTACACCAGGGAGCAGGAAACCGAAGGCGCCGCGGCCGTGCTCTTTTCTCCGGGGAACTCTGGCAGTCTTACTCCGTGAAGTGATAATAGGTGCCCGCGGCAGCCGGGCTGCGCACCGTTGCCGAGCCGGCTTCGACGTACCAGACCTTGCTCCCCGTGGTCACCCCCGCCGCGGGGGTCCAATTGGCGGCTGTCAGGCTGCCCGAAAAAGCCTCTAGGACAAACTGACCATTTGGATCGAGGTGTCCAAGGTAAGCGACGTACGGGGCTCCTCCACCAAAATCCCGCCACTGGAAGGCCAGGCCCTTGCTGGATACTGTGGCGCCATCCGCCGGGATCACAGGACTGACCGTGAAGTCGAGCTCGTACGGGATGACTGACGTGTTTCCGGCAAGGTCCATCTGCCAGATTTTCAGGGCGTAATCTCCATCGCTGGGAAGAGGAGACTGAGGGGTCCAGCTTCCCGGAGATTTGATACTAGGCACCGGAATAGTGATGGATTCCAGAACTGTTGACGCCTTGCTCAACTGAACGACGTAGCGGTCGTTCAGGTAGTCAGGGTTCTGGTCCGGAATCGGATACGGCCAGGTCGGACTAAGAGACAAAGTGGTTGTCTGATTGTTGAGAATCTGCTGCGCGACAGGCGTTCCAGGCGGAACGGTGTCTTTGACAATTGTAAACGATTGAGGCGAAGACACATTGCCGGCAGGATCGGTCACCACAAGCTGCACGGCATAGGTCCCATCTGCCCCCGAGATCGTGATTGCAGGTGAGGGCGAGCTGGCCGAGGGGGCAAAAGCTACTGAGGGAGATGAGGTCCAGGAATAGCTGGCCACTGTTTTGTTGACGCTCACCGGCGGAGACGTGACAGGGGTCAGCGAGGCGTTGAAATACAGGATGGACGAAGGGAACGGACTCAGCACGGGGGGAGTGACGTCACGGATCACCGTAGTGCTTCTCGGAATCGATCTTGGGCCTGACGGAGCGCCCTGGTATTGCACCCAGACCGTCTGCGGGCCTTGCACGCTGGAATCGAGAGACCACGGCACCGTTGCCGTACTGGAGGCCCAGGCAGCTCCTGTGGCTGGAGAAGCTGAGGAGAGCCCTGCTTGCGTGCTGGCCAGGTAGATCGTGCCCGGTGACATGTTGCAGGGTATTTGCAGGCTCACCGTGTTGGCATTGGTGTATTCCTTCCCCTGGAAAAGGTTGGCGTTGACCTGAACGTCGGCGGCGGGCATGTTGCTCCCGGTTGTGAATGACCATTTATCAGGTGAGGCAAGCGTGCTCCCGGAAGCGGACTTCACGCCCCGTTGGATTTCAACCGAGTACTGCGTGGCACTTTTAAGGAAGGGATGGACGGTGATCGACAAGGTCCTGGAATCGCTCGAAAGAGAGAGATCCATCGATGGGGGCAACGGCGCAACCTGTACGAGATTCTGCTGCCCCATCAGGGTCGCGACGTCCACTGCCTCGCTGAAAACGACCGTAATTATGACGCCGGGATCCACGTGAGAATCACCGTTTGCCGGCGTGGTCGACGCGACTGAGAGAGTATCCGTTGATGGAGGCTGGCCGGTTGATGGAGGCTGGCCGGCCTGGGGGAGGGTGCAGGTAAGCATCGAAAGGCCCAAAGAAACGAAAAGGATCAGGAGAGCACGATCGTACCGCATCCCATCATCCTTCAGTTCTGGAGTCTTTGGTCATAAGTGACAATTTAGTAATATCACATAAAACTTCTGCTTCGTCAAACAATTTCTTTGCAAGTATCTTTCAAGGCAAGGAGGACGCCATGCCACGACTAAATACGGGCCGCGCGGTCCAGTTCTACAAGGCGGTGTTCGACTGGGACATGGCAAGATTCTTCATCTTTGCGAATCTCCTTCTGATTTCCGTTGTTGGCTTCGCTCAAGAGACCTACATCCCAGCGGCAAACGAAGAACTTTACGGAACGTGGATCAAAGACGAAAGCGTCGTGATCAATTCACCCGCCGAGCAATGGCAAAAGACCATCAGCTTTCAAGGGGGGTACAAGAACTACACGTTGAGGACCGACGCTCAACCATCGACCGAAGGGAAAGAGACAATCCAGTCCAAGTGGACTGACTCCGATGGAAGCGTCTGGTACAAAACTTTTGGAGAGATAACCGCAGGGTCATACGAAGGGCTGATGTTTGAAGAACTGACAAGACTCAGTAGGAACGCAACCGTCAAGGAATCCGTGTGGTTCCAAGTCTACAAGTACGACGAAAAGAGCTACCCGCAAAAGATTGATTCGCAAAGTGCTACATATGCCATATACAACCGTGCAGCAAACTAGGGCTCGCCTGGCCGCAGGTGATATGGAGACGCGGCGGAAGATCGATCGCTGGCTCGTTCCCCCGGAAAAAACGTGTGCCTATTCCGGATATCCTCGAGCCTTGCCTTCTCCCCTTAAGTCTATCGACCTTTCTCCTCATGCCCTGTTTTTATGTTGATTCACATCCCACCTTCCCCTATTTTCTCTGAGAGAGGAGGATCATATGCCAAGAGTAGTCCACTTTGAGATTCCGGCGGACAACACAGGCCGCGCGGTCCAGTTCTACAAGGCGGTGTTCGATTGGGACATCAAGAAGACGGAGATGCCCATGGAGTACTACCTCGCGACCACGGGGAAGGAAGGAACCATGGGCATCAACGGCGCCATCATGGAAAGGAAGGGCGCGACGGCGAAAAGCATTGTCAACACGATCGATGTTTCGGACGTTGACGAGTTCGTGGCGAAAATCACCAAGGCCGGCGGAAAGCAGGTGACGAAGAAGGACACCATCCCGGGAATCGGTGATTTCTGCTACTGCATGGACACGGAAGGCAACCTCTTCGGTATCCTGAAGCCCATGATGGGCTGAGGCCCGAGAGAAAGCTTCAACTCAAGTTCTTCTTCATCTCCTCGTACTGCTCCCTGGTGATTTCACCGCGGGCGTAGCGCTTCTGCAGTATGTCCAGCGCTGACTCTTCGCGATGACCGCGCCACCCGCCCTGGCGAGCGAAGCCTCGGGCCACAAAGACCACGCCGACGACAATTGCCGCCAGGACCACCAGCCTGAACCCGCCGGCGAGCAACCAGAACGGGAAACCATACGCCCCGTGTCCCCAACCCCAACCCCACATGGTTTCAACCTCCTTCTCCGGCGACGATGTTCGGCTCCAGCGTCACCGCGGTTTTCATGGACTTCGAAATCAGGCAGTTCTGCTCTGCCTTCTCCACGATTCGCCGGGCCCGCTCCAGCAGGGAAGCGTCCTTGATCACCACCCGCGGGCGAAGGGTGATCCTCGTGATCATGAAGCCCTGGTCCGTCTTTTCCAGGAGACCTTCCGCCTCCGATGTGTAGGACAGGAACTCCAGCTTCGAGTTCTCCGCGATTGCCAGGAATGTCGTCATGAGACATGCCTCGGCCGCGGCGACAAACAAGTGCTCCGGCGACCATATTCCCGGATGCCCCCCGGGAAACTCAGGGGGCGTCGCCACGGCGAGGACCGGTAAGCCCGCCGGGGACAGTGTTCCGCGTCTCTGTGACTCCCATGAAAGGCTGGTCCTGTACAGGTGCTTTTCGTCCGGCATGTCCGCCTCCCCTTCAAGAATACAACAAAAAGGGCCTGACGATCATCGGCGCTGCCATCGTGGCGGTCGGGGTGAGCTTTCACACGTGGTGGGGTCTGGTTGCAGCGCCCAGCGCGGCGCGGCCTGACCCTCCGCGCTTCGCCCCGTCGCGTGTCCCGCGACATGACGGGGAACGGCGGCGTTCGACGGTCAAGTTGCCCCCACCTCCCTTTCACAGTAACTTAGGTAACAACAACGTGACCGGTCCGCGAGTGAAACGTGCTGTGAGGAGGGTCCGATGGATCAATTGTCCGCGCAGCTTCTTCCTGTCGTCAAGCACTTCACGTTCCTGATCTTCAACATCTCGGTTCCCAATCTCATCATAGGCGTGGTGCTCATCGCCATCCTCTTCCTTGGCGCGTGGGCCCGCCTGCCGCATTTCATCGAGCACGGGCCCGAAGGAAAGGGGAAGTGAGATGAACCTTACGCGCAGACTGCAGGAGTACACGCAGCGCAACATGACGCTGGAAGACGCTCTGCCCACGAAGATGCCCGTCTACGTCAACTCGGTTGCGTACCTCTTCGGGGTTGCCACGCTTTCGTCCCTTGTCATGCTCATTCTCACGGGGATGATTCTGGCCATCTTCGGTCCCAACTGGTACCACGTGTCAGGGCCGGGGCGGTTTTTCAACAGCCTACACTTCTGGAGCGCCCAGGCGTTCTTCGGATGCATGATCATCCACATGCTCACCAAGCTTCTCCTTGGCGCCTGGCGGGACGGGCGCTGGAAGACCTGGATGATCGGCGTCCTGACCCTCGGCATCGCGATCTTCGCCGGGTTCACCGGCTACCTCTCCGCCACGAGCTTCTCCTCCCAGTGGCACGCGGTGCAGGCCAAGGATGCCATGAACGCAATCGGGATAGGCGCATTCTTCAACACGACGAACTTCAGCCAGGTCCTCACGCTGCATGTCGCCTTCTTCCCGTTCCTGGTTATCGTCCTTGTCGTCGTCCATCTGACGTTCATCAGGCACGAAAGCCCGGTCAAGCCCTACCCGCAGGAGGAGAAGTAGCGCCATGAGCAGAACTTCCGACGAGAACCTTCGCGGGATACCCACGAAGCCCTACGATCTGATCCGCGAGGGCCTTATCATCCTTGGCTTCATTGCAGTGGTCATCATCGTGCTCGCCATCTTCTGGCCGCCGCCCGATTACCCGACGGTGCGCGGAGAAGAGGTGGCAACAAAACAGCCCGTCGCCTACGTCAAGACGGCGGCAGACATCCTGGCGGGGAACGCAAGCCTGGAGGACTACGGACCGCCGTACAACGAGAACGTTGCAAGCTCCCAGAGGCTCCTCGGCGTTTCTCCCATCACCTGGTTCGGCGTCCGGCAGCCCCTCGAGCCCTCGAAGGACTTCGTCCTGACACCGCTTTCACGAGTGGCGGTCTTCAACAAGGACATAGCCGCGGCGCTCAAGGCATGGCAGACGGCCTCGGATGACGGAAGGGCAGCCTGGACCAAGGCATATATCGCCGCGCTGGACAAGGCGACAGCCGTCAACGGAGAGGTCCAGGTTGCCGCGGGGGACTACGGGCCTGTTCCCGTCATGATGCAGGGCATGCTCGATCTCGGAAAGGCCGGCCTCCTGGAAGGGGCCCTGGAAAGCAATGACAGACAGCCGTACGCCCTGGACAACAGCCGCGCGATGCTCTTTTTCCAGGAAGACGTGGACGCGAGTGTCGCTGACACACTCGACATGACCGGCTCCGAGTGGGGAATCACCCACGAGGCGGGCAACCATCCAGGGCCGTGGTGGCTGTGGCCGTATGCGATCTGGTACCAGATCCCCGGGCTGAACACGAACCCGAACGCTGACCTCATAGCGATTGTGATCATGCTGGCGTTCTTCCTCATCCTGTTCTTCCTGCCCTTCATACCGGGTCTCAACAGGATTCCACGCTGGATAGGCTTCTACAAGCTTGTCTGGCGCGACTGGTATGCGCGGCAGCAGGGAGGGTCTGCGACCCGCAAGAAGTAGGGTTGACATCCGCGGGCTTGCGCGGTGTTGGCATCTTCGCGGCACCGTGTGAGGCCCGCGTGTTGTTTTCCGCGGCGTATTTCCATATCTTCGATTGCATCCATGAACGCAGGCAACAACGGTAAGAAACCGGCGGCCGGAGCCTGGCCAACCTGAGATCGCTGCTTCCCTACCTTGGCCAGCACTGGGTCGCGCTTGCCGTGGGCTTTGCTTTCATGCTCCTGCAGAACTACGGCGCCGTGCGCGTGCCGGCGTACTTTCAGAAGATCATTGACGAGCTCGGCGCCGCCAACCGGGTCGGAGTGATCGAGAACCTGGTTCTCACCGCCTGCCTGTACGCCGCGGTTTCCGTGGTCTCCATGTACCTGATGCGCAGGCTCATCATCGGAGCGTCGCGGGACATTGAGTACGGCCTCCGGGAGAAAATCTATGATCGGCTCCTCGAGCTGGACTACTCGTTCTTCCAGGCCCACGAGACGGGGGACCTGGTCTCCCGGACCACCAACGACCTGGACAATGTGCGCACGCTTCTTGGTCCGGGAATCATGTATATTCCCAACTCCCTCAGCATGTTCGCGCTGTTCTTCCCGGCTCTTTTCCGTCTGAACGGGATGCTCATGCTCATCGTCTCGGCCGTCCTGGTGGCCGTGATCGCCTTCGTATTCACCGTTCTTCCCCGGCTGATGCCGTACTTTCGGGCAATCCAGGAGTCCACGGGAAAGATCAACAGCCGCGTGTGGCAGGTGGTTACCGGCATCACGACGGTGAAGCTTTTCGCAATGGAATCCGGAGAAGAGGCGAGGTTCGTGGAGCTGAACCGGGAGTTCCTGAAGCGCAACATGGCCCTGGCAAAAGCCCAGGAGTTCCTCTGGCCGACGTTCATTTTCGTCTTCTCCGCCACGCAGCTGGTGATCGTCCTGTACGGCGGACGCCTCGTGATCTCCGGGGCCATGAGCCTGGGACAGCTGCTCCAGTTCAGCGTGATGATCACGGCCCTTACCTTCCCCGTGCTCTCACTGGGCTGGATCATGTCGCTGATCCAGCAGGGGATCAGCGCAATGGGGAGGATCAACGTCATCCTGGATGGACCGGTGGAGCGCCGTCTGGACTGGAGAAAGCTTTCCGACACCACGATATCCTTCGACGTGAGGAACCTCAGCTTCAGCTACGCGAACCAGGAAAGGAAAAGCCTCAAAGACGTGAGCCTGTCCGTTCGCGCGGGGGAGTTCATTGGCATCACCGGCACAATCGGCAGCGGGAAATCGACCCTCGTGAACATACTGACGGGCCTCCTGAAGCCGGAGCGTGGGACGGTTTTCGTCAACGGCACGGACATCCGGGACATCGAGCCCGCCGCCCTCTTTCGCAGGATCGGGATCGTGTCGCAGTCACCCTTCCTTTTTTCCCGCACGCTTGCGGACAACATCGCCATGGGAATGGATGGCTCGGCTGAAGACGCAAGGGTGAGGGAGGTGTCCCGGCTCGCGGGGCTAGCCGGAGACGTCGCCTCGTTCCCGGACGGCTACGGCCAGATGCTGGGGGAGCGCGGCATCACGCTCTCCGGCGGGCAGAAGCAGCGCACCGCCATTGCCCGGGCGCTGATGAAGGACAGCCCGGTGGTGATCCTTGACGACTCCCTCTCCAGCGTGGATGCGCGCACCGAATCCACGATCATCGACAACCTCCGGCTGCTCAAGGGCGGCAAGACTCTGATCATGGTGTCCCACAGGATCTCCCCCTTGAAGGGAGCGGACCGCATCTACGTGATGGATGAGGGAAAGATCGTGGAGCACGGCACTCACGGGGAGCTCGTTTCGCGGGGCGGACTGTACGAGCGGCTGGTGAAGTACCAGCAGATGGAAAGAAGCCTGGTGCCGCCGGAAGGCGGATGAAGCATGGCAGACGCAGAGCTGAGCAAGAAGCCACTGGAGACGATGCTCCTCAAGCGGCTCCTCCCCTACATCGGGAAGTATGCCTGGCTGGGGATCGGCGCCCTGGTGTGCCTCGTGATCGTTGACGCAGCCGGTGTGCTCCAGCCCTACCTCGTGAAGCACGCAATCGACGCGGACGTGGCACGGCGTGACCTCCCCGGGCTTGCCCGCACCGGCGTGCTGCTGGCCCTCGCCATGGTTGCCGGATATGTCTTCCAGGTCATCTCGGGATACGGCATCCAGTACCTCGGGCAAAGGCTGCTTCTGGACCTCAGGATGGACCTTTTCCGAAAGGTCCTCTCCCTGTCCAGCGACTACTTCGACCGGACGCCGGTGGGAAACACCCTGACGAACCTCTCCAACGACCTGGAAGCGCTGCGGGAGTTCATTGCAGAAGGCATTGTCAGTGTGGCGGGTGACCTGCTGCGGGTTTGCCTCATCCTGGTTGCCATGCTCCTGATCAACTTCACGCTTGCTCTGGTTGCGTTCATCACGATTCCCCTTTTCCTGACCGCGACGTTCCTGTTCCGCGCCGGCATCAGGTCGGGCTTCCGCCAGGTCAGGAAGGCAAACGGGGAGATCAACGTGGCCCTGAGCGAAACGATCTCCGGCGTTCGAGAGATCCACCAGTTCAGCTATGAGGATGAGGCGCGTTCCCACTTCGCGCGCAACAACAAGGCTTACCTGGCCGCGTACGTGAAAGTGGTGAATGCGTACGCCTTGTTCTTCCCCGCCATTGAGATCGTGACGAACGCAAGCATGATCCTGGTCCTCCTGGCCGCGCATTTCTGGGTCGGCACCAGCCTGCACATCGGCGAGATCTTCGCTTTCTTCGCCTACATCAACATGTTCTTCTGGCCGCTGCGACAGCTCGCGGAGAAGTTCAATCTCCTGCAGTCGGCCGTGGCGGCAACAGAGCGCATCTTCAAGCTCATGGACGAAAAGGTGAGCGTCGTCTCACCGACAGTCTCACCTGAGGGCGCCCTGGCCTCCCCCGCCGAGCTGGTTTTCGAAGCCGTGGGTTTCCACTACGCTCCCGAGGCGCCCGTTCTGCACGGGATCTCCTTCCGCGTTGCCCCGGGAGAGAAGGTTGCAATCGTCGGGCCCACGGGCTCCGGGAAGACAACCCTCATCAGCCTCGTCACGCGGCTCTACGATGTCCGCGAAGGGAGGATCCTGCTGGACGGCAGGGACATCAGGTCCTTCCCGCTTTCCACGCTTCGCAAGGCGGTAGCAACGGTGCCGCAGGATGTGTTTCTCTTCACGGGCACGGTGGCGGAGAACATCTCCCTCTACCAGGCATCCGTGGACTGGCGGACAGTCGAGCACGCGGCGCAGGAAGTGCGGGCCAACAGCTTCATCGGCGAGCTGCCCAAGGGGTACGGGGAGCAGGTGGGGGAGGAAGGGAAGCGGCTTTCAGAAGGGCAGCAGCAGCTGATCGGGCTTTCACGCGCCTTTGCCCGCAATCCCTCCCTGGTGATCCTGGATGAGGCGACCTCGAACATCGATTCAGAGACCGAGCACCTCATCAGCGACGGCATCCAGCGCCTGCTGCGAAACCGTACTGCCCTCATCATAGCCCACAGGCTTTCCACCATCCGGACGGTGGACCGCATTCTGGTCCTCCACAAGGGAAGGATCGTGCAGGAAGGAAACCACGAGGAGCTCGTCTCCCGTGACGGGCTCTACCGGCAGCTCTACGAGATGCAGAGCCTCATGCTGGCGAAGTAGTGTGCCTCAGCGGAGCGCCCCCGCGCCAGCTCTGTCGCGCATCGTCGCCTTCCGGGTGAGCTGCCCGAGGCGGGCACCGGCCTCCCGCAGGGTGTCGACTTTCTTTGCGAAATGAAACCGCACAAACCGGTGGACCTCCTCGTGGAAGAAGCTCGAACCGGGCACCCCTGCCACGCCGACCTCCCGCGCCATCCACTCGCAGAAGCCGACATCATCCCCGGCGCAGAGCCGCTCAACGTCCACCATGACATAGTAGGCGCCCTGCGGCGCCGTGTAGGCAAGCCCGGCATCATCAAGGGCCCTGAGGAACACGGCGCGCCGCTCGGCGTACCCCGCTGCGAGTGATTCATAGTACGAGTCGGGGAAGCGGAGCGCTGTCACCGCTGCCTCCTGGAGCGGAGCCGCGGCTCCGACGGTCAGGAAGTCATGGACTTTCCGCACATTGCCGATCACCCGTTCCGGGGCAATGACGTAGCCGATGCGCCAGCCCGTTATCGAGTAGGTCTTGGAAAGCGCGCTGCAGGAAATGGTCCGCTCGAGCATGCCCGGCAGGGCGCAGAAGTAGGTGTGGGTGTTCGGCGCGTAGACGATGTGCTCGTACACCTCGTCGGTGATCACGAAAGCGTCGAACTCCTCCGCAAGGCCCGCGATGACCGTGAGCTCTTCGCGGGAAAACACCTTGCCGGTTGGATTGGCCGGGTTGCAGAGGATCAGGGCCTTGGGCCTGGTCTGGAATGCCCGCCGCAGCTCCTGCCGATCGAAGTCGAAGGACGGGGGATGCAGCGGCACATGGACCGGCACTGCCCCGCTGAGGATGGCATCCGCCGCATAGTTCTCGTAGAAAGGCGAGAAGACGATCACCCGGTCCCCGGGCTCGCACACGGCCATCATTGCCGACATCATGGCCTCCGTCGCGCCGCAGGTGACGACAATGTGCCTGTCCGGATCAACGGGCAGGCCCGTGAACCGGGACTGCTTTCGGGCAAGGGCCTCCCGGAAGTTCGGCGCTCCCCACGTGATGGCATACTGGTGGGGACCCGCGAGAGAGACGGCGCGAAGCGCCTCCATCAGCTCGCGAGGGGGGTCGAAATCAGGAAACCCCTGGGACAGGTTGATTGCCCCGTGCGCATTCGCCACCCGGGTCATCCGCCGGATGACGGATTCCGTGAAACCATCAAGACGCGTATTGAGTCCTGGCATGAGTCGAAGGTACTGAAACCTTGACCCGGCCGTCCTGGTGTGTATGCTCCACACATATGAAGCTTGTTGTCAGGAGCGCCACCCATGGGCGGGGGGTGTTCACCGAGGAGCCCATACCCACCGCCGCCCGGATCATCCGCTTCACGGGTCCCTTCCTTCGCTACGAGGAGACCAGCCCGACCACCTACGCGCTGCAGATAGGTCCCGACCTGTACATCGGAGCGTCGGGCGGACCGGACGACTTCATCAACCACTCCTGCGAGCCGAATGCGGGGCTGCGCATACGCGGCACCACCGTGGACCTGTATGCAATTCGGGACATTGCGGAGGGGGAGGAGATACTCTTCGATTATTCCACCACGCTGGACGAGGATGACTTCACCATGAGCTGCCAGTGCGGCGCGCCGTCCTGCCGAAAGACCATCGGCGACGGAAAGTACCTGCCGGACGACGTATGGCAACGGTACGTCGGCCTGGGGATAATCCCCGAGTACGTGAAAAGGAGCCGGGCCGCGCGGAAGTGAACCGCCGGCGCGGGCGGCCATAAAACCATGGCCGACGAACGGCGCACAGACTATTATCAAGACATGGACATGCAATACCTGCTCCTGGCCGTGCTCGCGGGAGGGGTCGTGGCGCTTCTCTATGCCCTTGTGCGGGCCCGGTGGATAGACCGCCAACCGGCCGGAGAGGAAGCCCTGCGCCGCATCAGCGGCTACATCTCCCAGGGCGCCATGACCTTCCTCGGTCGTGAGTACCGCGCCCTTGTGCCTTTCGTGATCGTGGCCGG
Organism: uncultured Spirochaetota bacterium; assembly: GCA_963745235.1. Lineage (GTDB taxonomy): Bacteria > Spirochaetota > Spirochaetia > SZUA-6 > Fen-1364 > Fen-1364. The sequence goes on from CAVUXE010000083.1 coordinate 11,275, forward strand.
CGGGTTCCTCGCTGCCGTGAACTGGGGACGCCTGAGCTTCCAGGGGTTGTCCTTTGCCGCGGGGCCGGCTGCTCCGCGCTTGCCGGCTTCATCGGGATGCGGGTCGCCACGGCGGCGAACGTTCGAACGACGCACGCCGCCCAGTCGGGCATGCCGGGTGCGCTGCGGGTGGCGTTCGTCGGCGGGAGCGTGATGGGCATGTCCGTGGTCGGACTGGGGCTTGTCGGGGTAAGCGCTGTCATCCTCGTCACGATCTCGATCCTGGGAGCCCGGATGTCGATCCTCCTGGACGTGGTGACGCCCCTCCTGACGGGGTTCGCGCTGGGCGGCTCCTCCATAGCGCTGTTCATGCGGGTGGGAGGCGGGATCTACACGAAGGCGGCTGACATCGGAGCAGACCTGGTGGGAAAGCTGGAGGCCGGCATCCCGGAAGACGATCCTCGAAACCCGGCAACCATCGCGGACAACGTGGGAGACAACGTGGGCGATGTTGCGGGGATGGGCGCGGACCTCTTCGAGTCGTACGTCGGCGCCCTCGTGGGGAGCATGATCCTGGGCGTCGCAGCGGCGAGCTCCGACCTGATGCGCCTCCGGCTGGCGGGGCTGCCTCTCATCCTCTGCGCGCTCGGGATACTCGCCTCGATTGCCGGGACGTTCCTCGTGCGCGTTCGAAAGGACGGGTCGCCTCAGCGGGCGCTCAACACGGGCACTTTTGGCGCCGCGGCGCTCGCCGCCGTCCTTGCCTATCCCGCCACGGTGCTCATGGTGGGACGGGACGGCGGGACGGGCGCACCGGAGGTCAACCAGATATTTCTTGCCTTCATCACCGGACTTGCCGCAGGGGCGCTCATCGGCTTCATCACCGAGTTCTTCACGGGGACCGGCAGAAGCCCCGTCAAGGCCATCGTGAGGGCATCCGAAACAGGGCCTGCCACAACCATCATCACCGGCGTGGGAGTCGGGATGCTGTCCAGCATGCCCGGTGGTCCTGGTCCTGGGCGCCGCTCTCCTGGGAAGCTACGCGTTTGCAGGCCTCTACGGGGTGGGGATTGCGGCCCTCGGGATGCTTGGCACGCTGGGCATACAGCTCGCCGTGGATGCGTACGGCCCCATTGCCGACAACGCCGGGGGCATCGCGGAGATGGCGGAGCTGGCACCCGAGGTGCGCCACATCACCGACAGCCTCGACGCGGTGGGCAATACGACCGCGGCAATCGGCAAGGGCTTCGCGGTCGGATCCGCCACGCTGGCGGCCATCAGCCTGTTCTCCGCTTTCAAGGAGCAGGCCGGGGCGAAGGTAATAGACATCGCGGATATCCGCGTTCTTGCCGGGATCTTCCTTGGCGCTGGAATTCCGTTCCTTTTCTCTTCCCTGGCCATCGGCGCAATTGGCCGCGCGGCATTCGCCATGATCCAGGAGGTCCGACGCCAGTTCCGCGAAAGGCCCGGGATCCTCACGGACTCGGAGAGCCCCGACTACAACAAGTGCATCGACATCAGCACGCGGTCCGCGCTGCGGGAGATGATCCTTCCCGGGCTGACGGCTCTCGTTTCACCGCTCCTGGTCGGCTTCCTGGGCGGCATCGAGATGCTCATTGGCCTCCTTGCCGGGGTGACCTCCAGCGGGCTCATCCTGGACGTCTTCATGGCAAACTCGGGAGGGGCGTGGGACAACGCGAAGAAGATGATCGAGTCACGAGCCACGAGCGGAAAGGGATCAGAAGCCCACCGGGCGGCGGTTGTGGGAGACACCGTGGGGGACCCGTTCAAGGACACCGCGGGGCCATCCATCAACATCCTCATCAAGACCATGAGCGTCATTTCTCTGGTGATCGCCCCGATGCTCAGGCAATACTGGGGGAGGTAGCATGGAGTACCAGAACAGGCTCTACGTGATCCTGCATCCCACGACGGCCCTCATCGGGTCGCAGTACACACCCGAGCAGCTGGCCCGGCACTACACCGTCGGCCCCACGCGGCACTACCGGGGCAAGGTGCTCTTTGCGGAAGTGGACATCGCGTTTCGAAACCCGTACTTCCGCATAGATTCCGCCGTCGTGGAGCTGAAGCCGCACGAGGACGGACGGCCCAAGGCCACGAAGTTCATCTCCTGCTACCGGGTGCTGGAGCACATCGATCTTTCGGCTCTGAAGAACCTCTATCTCAGCTCGGAGGAGGGCCACTGCCTGGAGATCGAGGCACGGCCCTTTCCGGGCCAGGAGCCCGAGGGGGAAAACATCTACGCGGAGATTTCCCCGCTTCGCATGCTGGTGCTTTCCAAGCTGAACTTCGTGGATTTCGGACGATTCATCACCGACCCCGACAACTCCATCGGCGCTCCCACGTTCCTCTACACCCAGCTGGACCTGAACGTGGCGGAGTTCATGGCCGAATACGAGCACAACCCTTTCATGCAGCCGCCAATCGTGAACCTGCATCCTTCCATCCTGCGGGATGCGGTCCAGGAGCTGCGCACGGTGGGGTACAAGAGCAACAAGGGGCTGAGCCTTCGCAGCAACCTCGACAACGTGTCCTACAAGCTTATCAAGAAGGGTTTCATGATCTCTTCCGGGCGGGACCAGAAGTTCTACCCGATGCCTTCCCTGGCGGAGATAGAAAAGAGGAACCTCAGGTTCTGGCGAAGCCTCTGAGCCTGGAGCCGCGGACAGCGTGCCCGCTGACCGGACCCGCGGCACCTATGCCAGGGGGGCAAGCTCCCCGAGCATCGTCGGAATCAGCTCTGACAGCGTCGGATGGATGTGCATGGCCCTCTGGAGCACCATGTATGGGACCCCCGCGTACATGACGTCCAGGATGCAGTGGATGGCCTCGTCCCCTCCGATCCCGAGCACCGACGCTCCCAGGATCCTCTTCGTCTCCGCGTTCACGAGGATCTTCATGAATCCCTGCGCCCTGCCCTTTTCAACTGCCCGGCCCACGCGGGTCATTGGCCGCTTTGCCATGAGCGCCGGAATGCCCTGGCGGCGCACATCAGCCTCCGTGAGGCCGGCCCTGCCGAGTGGCGGGTCGATGTACATGGCGTATGCCTGGATACGGTCTGACACGCGTCGGTTCTGTCCGTCCAGGAGGTTCGCTGCCACGATCTCGAAGTCATTGTACGACGTGTGGGTGAAGGCGCCCATGCCGTTGCAGTCTCCCAGGGCCCAGATGCCGGGGACGCTCGTTCCAAGCGCGTCATCCACCTGGATGTAGCCAAGGGCGTCGACGGCAACCCCGGCCTTGTCCAGCCCGAGATCGTCGGTGTTCGGCCGCCTGCCGACCGCAAGAAGCAGGTGAGAGGCGCGCACCTCCGGAGCGCCGTCGCTGCAGGAGACGCGGACCAGCACGTCCCCCCTGTCGCGCGCAACGCTCATGCATTCCGCACCCAGGCGCACGTTCACTCCTTCGGACAGAAGGATGTCCCTGATGCCGTCCGAGATATCCTGGTCCTCCCGGCCGGCAAGCCGGGGTCCCTTTTCGATGACAGTCACTTCGCTTCCGAAGCGCCGGTACATCTGGGCGAACTCCAGGCTCACGTAGCTTCCGCCAATGATGGCCAGGTGCCGGGGGAGAAAATCCACCTCCATCATCGATGAGTTTGTCAGGTAATCCACGGTGTCCAGACCCGGCATGGCAGGGACAAGCGCCCGGCCGCCGGTGTTGAGGAAGATGCGCTCCGCGGTGAGCAGCTCATCTGCGACCCTCACCTGCCGGGAAGACTCCAGCCTGCCATGCCCTTCGTAGACAGTGCAGTTGTCCATGCTCTTCAGCCAGGTCTCGAGGCCTGTCCGTGACTGCCCCGACAGGTCGTCCTTGCGGGCCTTTACTTTCTTCATGTCAACGCGGATGTCACCCGCCACGCTGATGCCGAAATCCGCGGCACGGCGGGCGACGTAGGCCGCCTCCGCGCTCGCCACCATCGTCTTCGTCGGGATGCAGCCGGTGTTGACGCACGTTCCGCCGAAGAGCTTCCGCTCGATGACCGCGACCTTCATCCCGGCGCCGGTGAGGCGTCCGGCGAGGGGGGGGCCTGCCTGGCCGGTGCCAATGATGATGGCATCAAATGTTTTCGCCATGACACGATAATAGCGAATCCCCCACCCCGCCGAACATCACATTCTGGAATGCGGGAAATCAGCGGTCGTGATAGAGGACCCGAACCGATGCAAGGATCTCACGCGCTGTTGTGATTCCTTCGAGGCCGGGCGTGATGTTTCCGTCACGCCCGTCCACGGACCCCGTCCCAATGGGCGCAAGGTCAGCGGCCGACTCCCCCGTGCCGATGTCGATGGGGCCGGCGTAGACCACGGACGGCTGGCCGTTGACGCCTGAGTTTGCCCTCGTGTAGCGCTCGTTGTAATCAAAGCTGTTGTTGACTTCGAGCTTGACGACATACGCGCCCGCCTGGAGTCCGGCGCCCAGCGGAGACTGGACCCGCAGCGTGCCGGCAGGCGTCGCACCGGTGACAGCGTCAGCGGACAAGGAAGCCTGCGCCCGGGCATGCGACCACACGGGCAGCGCTTCCGGCCTCCCGGATGAAGGAGCGCCGAACCATTTCCTGGTCACGACCTTTGCCGTGACATAGATGGTGCCCAGGTACTTCCCGTCCGGCGCCTCTATCCAGCAGGCGATCTGTGGGGACGTCGTGATGCTGAAAATCAGGAAGCGCCCGGAATGGCGAAAATAGGGTCCCGGAACCAGGTCCAGCTCGAGTCTCTGGCCGTTGACGTCGACGGCGGAGGCCTGCGGTCGACGCGGCGAGCAGGAGGTGAGCATCAGGACCGCGGCCAGCGAGCACAGGAACAGCGCGAGCGCCGTGCGCAGGGGATGTTTCATGGCAGCTTCTCCTTGGTTTGATCCCATTCTACCCTACGGCCTGCGTGAGGGCAAGGACGCGGGAGCAAGGAAGCGCGGCGCTTGGCGCGGAGGACTGAAGGCTGTCATCCAGCTGTTCACGTGCCGCGAAATTTCCTATCCTGTCGCCGTGGAATATGAAGGTGCGTTCAGCGGCAATCGCCTTGAGGACTTCACGCTGGCGACCCGCCTGGTAACGGAGCTCTGGGAGCCTGAGCTTCCCCTGGCCTCCAACCTGGCAAACGTGTCAGCGCTCCTCAAACAGTGCCTTGGCCGCACGAACTGGGTCGGTTTCTACCTCATGAACGGACAGGGCTCGCAGCTGGTCCTCGGACCTTTCCAGGGACTTCCGGCCTGCACCAGGATCCTCGTCGGAAAAGGCGTGTGCGGGACCGCCGCGGCCACGCGAAAGACCCAGCTCGTTCCCGATGTCCACGAGTTTCCGGGCCACATCTCGTGTGACGGCGCAAGCCTTTCGGAAATGGTGGTTCCCATCATCCGCAGGGATTCAGTGCTCGGGGTCCTGGACATTGACAGCCCGGAGAAAGCGCGGTTCGACACGGTGGACCAGGAATGGCTCGAAAGGGTGGTCCAGGAGCTGGTCAAGCTCTGGCCTGTCGCCTGGCCGGGGTGGTGATTCCGTTCCGTCAGTCAATTCGAAAAGGAGGGCGGGAACCGCATGCCGCCCTCAGCAAGGTGCGCCAGCATGATCCCGGCGGCCTCGTCCGGGGAGAGGGACTTGGGCTTTGAAGTCTTCCACGGCACGGGCAGCTTCTTCGCCAGGGAAGGGACCAGCCCGATGCGGTTGAACCGGACGACCGTGCAGTCCAGGTTGCTCTCCATGATGACGCGCAGCGCCTCGTCCACTTTCTCCAGGGCCGACTGCCCGATCAACTCCAGGGCTCTCCGCATGACCCGGCGCGAGCCGAAGAGTGTCTCTCCCATGTAGGGGACACCGGAGCCGGTCTGCCACACGAGGCGCTTCACTCCCACCCGCTTCATGGCCGTCACCACCGCGGAGGCGGCCCGCTTGGTGGAGTCCGGGGAAATACCCGCATCCGGCCCGAGCACGGTCAGGACGACTTCCACGTCCTTGAGGGCGCGCTCCAGTGCGGCTTCGTCCTTGGCATCCCCCCTGATGATCGTGAGAGCCTTGTCCGAAAGCCGAAGGAATACGGGAAAACGCACGAAGGCAACGACGCGATGCCCCGCTTCGAGCGCCTTGCGGACGAGGCGCCGCCCCAGACGTCCTGACGCTCCCAGAACTGCAATGATCACGACTAAAGTATATCAAGTTCCCCGACGCAAGGGAACGGCCATTTCCGACAGGCTGGACCGCCCCGCCGAACGGCACCGCGGTGACACGATCCGGCCGGTTGGGTGTTCATGAATACCCTTCTGCTCTGGCGGCAGCACACGCAGGGGGTGATCCTGGAAAGATGGGCTGACATCCTGTGGGCCGCCGACATCTCTCTGGGAGCGCAGATAGTCGGCAACCTGCTCCTGTGCTTTTGTCGGCCACTCCTGTTCACCGCGTTCATGCCACGCTGGTAAAGGTGCTGACCATCATCGGGATTGGCGGCGCGCTGATCGGGCTCGTGGTCGAGCTGGCGCGGCTCATCCGCGGGGCCAGCCGACTTACAGAAAACGCTCCATGAGCTGCGGCACCGTCAGGCTCTCCAATCGCCTGCGGTCTTTGAAGAGCGTGAGGATCTCGTCGACCCGGTCCGCGCGCAGCTCTCCGGAGAGGTTTTCCCGCAGCTTGTCGAACAGCAGCGGCAGACCCTCGGCGCGTCGACGCCTGTGGCCAATGGGGTACTCCACCGCGACCTCTCTCCGTGCAGCTCCCGTCATCGAAGAAGATCTGCAGGGAGTTTGCAATGGAGCGCTTCTCCGGATCCAGGTAGTCGGCGGTGTAGCGGGGGTCTTCTTCCATCTCCATGCGCTCCCGCAGCCGGTCGATGCGGGGGTCGCGCGCCGTTTCTTCCTCGTAGTGCTCGGCGCGCAGGTCGCCGTGGATCAGCGCGACGGCAACCGCGTACTGGAGGCAGTGGTCGCGGTCCGCCGGGTTGGCAGAGCGGGCCGCGCTTGTCGATGATGCGAAGCGCCGACTCCTGCGTGTCGGATGTGGATGCGCCTGATGCGGTCCAGGCGATCCTTCACCCGGGCGTGGAGGGCAAGGGCGGCCTCGACGGCGGTCTGCGCGTGGAACTCGGCGGGGAAGGAGATCTTGAAGAGGATGTTCTCCGCGACGTAGGAGCCGAAGGGCCGGCCCACGCGCAGGGGCTGCCCCTTCATGACAGCGTCCTGGAATCCCCACCGCGGGGCGGAGAGCGCCGTGGCGTAGCCCGGCTCTCCCGCCATCCCCATGAGGGCCAGGCGCACGCCCCGGGCCGTCGCGTCCCCCGCGGCCCAGGACTTGCGAGCGCCCGTGTTCGGCGCGTGGCGGTAGGTCCGAAGCGGACCCAGGTCGATCCACGCGTTGGAGAGGACATCCGCGATCCGCTGCGCGTCGCCGCCCAGCAGCCACGTGGCCGTGGCGGCAGTGGCCACCTTGACCAGGATGACGTGATCCAGGCCCACGCGGTTGAACGAGTTCTCCAGGGCCAGGATGCCCTGGATCTCGTACGCCTTGATCTGGGCTTCCAGCAGCTGCCGCACGGTCACGGGCCGCCGGCCCCGGCTTTCTCCTGCGGCTCACCCAGTCGGCGACTGCCAGCAGGCCGCCGAGATTGTCCGAGGGGTGGCCCCATTCCGCGGCAAGCCAGGTGTCGTTGTAGTCCAGCCAGCGGATCATGGAGCCGATGTTGAACGCGGCCTGCACGGGGTCCAGCTCGAAGGCCGGTCCCCGGCACCCTGGCTCCCGGCGACATCACCGCGCCCGTCCACGACGGGTCCCAGCCTGCGTCGGCATTCCGGGAACTGCAGCGCAAGCATGGCGCAGCCCAGGCTGTCCGCGAGGCTCCAGGACGCCGCGTCCAAGGCCGCGTCGCTCTCGATCGGGCGCTCGCACGACGTAGTCGGCAATGTCGGCGAGAAGCCGTCGGTGCCGCGTCCGCCCGGCGTGCGCTCATTCCGCTTCGTCCGCCACCAGCGGGACATACACCCGGGGCTCGGGGCCGGTGTATCGGCTGATGGGACGGATCAGCTTGTTGTTGGAGCGCTGCTCGATGATGTGCGCCATCCAGCCGCTGATGCGCGCCAGGACGAACATGGGCGTGTACAGCTCGGTCGGGATGCCGCAGAACCGGTAGGCAAGGGCGCTGTAGAAGTCCAGGTTGGGGAACAGCTTCTTTGCATCCCACATCACGCTGCTCGATCCGCTCGGCGACGTCGAACAGGCGTTTCTGCTCGGGATCCGACGGCCAGCCTGCCCGCCCACTCCTTGATGACCGGTGGAGCGGGGATCGGAGACCGTGTAGATGCGGTGTCCGAAGCCCATGATCTTTTCCTTGCGCTCCAGCCGTCCAAGGATCCCCCTCTCGGCTTCATCGGGGTCCGCGGTACGCCTCGATCAGCTTCATGGCCTCCTCGTTCGCGCCGCCGTGCAGCGGTCCCGCAAGGGCGCCGATGGCCCCGGCCACGGCGGAGTGAACGTCTGACATCGTGCTGATGATGACGCGCGCCGCGAACGTGGACGCGTTGAACTCGTGCTCCGCGTACAGGATGAGCGACACATCCAGGCACCTGCGCAGGTCTTCCGCGGGCAGGCTGTCCGTGCAGCCCGTGGAGGAAGTAGCCGGCCAGCGTATCCTCGTTCTCGGGCAGGTCCCTGCCAAGGCGCTGCAGGACAACGGATGGAAGCACGGCCAGCAGCCTGTCCGCCGTTCGCCAGCACGTCCCTGCCTGCTCCGGCTCGAGGTTGCCCAGCAGGGAGACGGCAGTTCGCAGGATGCCCATCATGCTGTCCCCGGGAGGGATCTCTCTCAGCACCCGGGAGAGAACAGGCGGCAGCTGCCGCAGCTTTCTGCAGCTTCTGGCGGTACTCGGCAAGCTCTGCGGGCGCGGGAAGCTCGCCCCGCAAGAGGAGCCATGCCACCTCTTCGAAGCCCGCATGCGCGGCCAGGTCCTCGATGGAGTATCCGCGGTAGCTCAAGCCCCGGCCCTCGATCCCGACAGTGCAGATGGCGGAGTCTGCGGCCACGATGCCCGCAAGGCCGCCAACCTTCTTCACGTCGGCGAACTTGCGTTCGTACTCAGCCATGTCTCTGCTTCCGTTCCTGCGCTTCGTAGCCCAGAAGATCGTAGAGCTCCACCCTGTCATGCATCTGCCGCCACCACCTCCGCCTGCGTCCCCTGCTCGCGTATTGCGCTCAAGCACCGCCGTGGCGGCGCTGTTCATGGCGCGGCTCGCCGAGAGCGGGTACAGGGCCATGTCCACGCCCGCTCCGGCAAGCTCCGAACGCGTGAAAAGAGGGGTCAGCCCGAACTCCGTCAGGTTGGCAAGCACGGGCAGCCCTGTCGCCTCTTTGAACAACCGGTACTGCTCGAGCTTTCCCAGGGCCTCGGGGAAGATCATGTCCGCCCCCGCTTGAGCATAGGCGGCTGCACGCTCCAGCGCCCGGTCGAGCCCCTCCACCGCCACGGCGTCCGTGCGGGCCATGATGACAAACCCGCGCTCTGTGCGCGCATCGACGGCTGCCCTGATCCGGGCCACCATCTCCTGCTCGCTGACCAGAGCCTTGCCGGGCCTGTGACCGCAGCGCTTGTCCCCTACCTGGTCTTCCATGTGAATGGCGGCAACCCCGGCCCGCATCATCTCCCGCACCGTGCGCGCGATCATGAGCTCGGCGCCGAAACCGGTGTCCACGTCGACCAGCAGCGGCAGGTCCACTGTGCCCGTGATGCGCCGGGCGTCCTCCAGCACGTTGTCCAGGGTAGTCACGCCAAGGTCAGGCAATCCGAAAGAGAGGTTCGCCACTCCGGCGCCCGAGAGGTAGATGGCCCGGAAGCCGATCTGCCGGGCCATGAGCGCCACCAGCGCGTTCGACGTTCCTGCTATTTGCAGCGGTCTCTCTTCTGTCAGCGCTTTGCGGAAGCGGTCACCTGCACTGCCACTCTCCGGCATACCTTCAGGATAGTAATTTGCCGGGGGGATTCCAACAGAAATTGCGCGCTGGCGATCCCGGAGACGACAGCCGGCGCTGGCGGCCCGGGGCGCTGGCGACCCTCGCGCGCCGGCTGAGGCTCAGGAGGCCGGCGTGCGAGCAAGCATGCGGGCCCCCGGCGGGCGAATTCCGAAAAGGTCACGTACCAGCGGGACGAACCGCGCGAGATACGTGAAAAGCGCCACTGTCGCCCAGGAGGCCAGGACGGCAATCATCCAACGCGCCAGGACCGAAAGCCCCGTTCCCAGGAGCAGGTACGTGGCCGCCGAAAGCGGCGCAAAATGCAGGACATAGAGGGGAAACGCGAGGTCCCGAGCCATGTCCAGCGCCCTGCTCTCGTGATTGAGAAACCGGCGGCCGTAGCCCAGGGCAGCGGAAACGAGCCCGTATGCCGCCGCTCCGCGCAGGGCCTGTGCGGCGATGTTAGCGACGCTGTACCCGGCAGGCACCGGGGTCAGCCGATAGACGGCCAGCCGGGCGGCGAATGCGAGCACACCCAGGGCAAGGGCGGGCAGCCTGTTTCGCTCCAGCGCTTCCAGGAGCTCCCGCGCGCTCGCTGCAATGAATCCGAAAAGGAAGAACGAGAGGTAGACGCTGAAGTTCGCCCAGTCGTTCACGAGGTTCTGGAAACCGGGCCACCCGGGACGGAACAGGGCCTCCAGGAGCGCAATCCAGACCGCGGGGAGGAGGACCATTGCGCCCTGCGACAACCGACGCGCTCCGGCCAGGAGCCGCGAGGAGTCTCCGCGCCGTTTCACGGAGCTGAGCAGGGGCAGAGTGAGAGCCGAGAAGACGAACAGGTAGAGCAGGAACCAGAGCTGGCCGTAGTCGAAATTGCCCTTGCCCGTTGGGCCGGCGTTGATTCCGTTGAAGAAATGAGGATAGAAAGAAATGAAGCTGCCGGAAAACCTGCCGAAGGAAAGCGCCCGCAGCCATGCTTGAATGGAAATGACAAAAAGCGTGCCCAGGAGCAGGGGAAGAAGCAGCCGATTGGCCCGTTCTCCAAGGAACTGCCGGCTGTCCCTCTTGCGAAGAGACGATGCGGCGGCAATGCCGGAGACGAGGAAAAGCAGGTGCATGAACCAATTGTCCATGAAGACGGTGAACAGCCGGAATGCCGCGGGCCCCCCCGTGGCGGCGAGGCCGGCGAGCAGGAGATCCCGGATGGGAGTGTCGTAGACGTAGACGACGCCCATGCCGGTGAAGCTGAGAGCGGCGTGGAACGGCGCCAGGGAAAGAACAACGAGGAACCGCAACCAGTCAAGGTACGCAAGTCGACCACTGGAAGAAGCCAATCTCATGCCCTCCTGTTGCTTTGCTCAACACCGCTGAGCCGAAATCCGGTCCCTCTCGAGGTCACCCGATGGGTCTTCGCGGATCCGTGATCCATTCGCTCCATGAGCCCGGGTACAGGAGCGGGATTCCCCTGCCGGCGTGGGCGAAGGAGAGGACGTTGTGCGCGGCAGTGACGCCGGATCCACAGTAGAAAATGGTATGGCTCGCGTCCCGGGCGCCCGCAAGAGAATCGAAGCGGCTTCCCAGCTCCGCCCGTGATTTGAACAGGCCATCCCCCCTGAGGTTCTCTTCATAAGGGGCGGAGAAAGCCCCCTGAATGTGGCCCGCCACGGGGTCTATGGTCTCGTTCAGGCCCTGGTACCTCTCCGCGGCGCGGGAGTCCAGAACCATGTACGCAGGATCTGCTATGGCGGCGAGAACCTGCGCCGCATCGCAAGCCATGGCAGGTCTGAACCGGGCATCGAACACGGTGGCTGGTCGATGCTCCGCGCCGCTTGCGCAGGGGAACCCGAGGGACCGCCACCTGGCGAGCCCCCCGTTGAGCACTGCCACGGCGTCGTGGCCGGCCCACTTCAGCAGCCACCAGAGCCTCGCCGCGGCCATGGCCCCGGTCGACTCATCATAGGCAACCACCTGGGTCCTCCCATCGATGCCGAGCCCGCCCAGCGCGCTGACCAGGGCCTCCGGGTGCGGCAGAGGATGTCTGCCCGTGGCTCCTGTGATCACCGGCCCCGAGAGGTCGCGGTCCAGGTGCGCATACACCGCGCCGACAACGTGGGATTTACCGTATTCCCGCTCTCCGCGGTCAGGCTCCCGGATTGTGAACCGACAGTCCACGAATACCCAGTCCCGGCTCTCACGATGGTCGAACGCATCCGTCGGCTCGATGATGGTCTCGAATTTCATAATCCTGTAGAATACATCCATGGCAAAATCAGGCAAGGCGGGAGCATCAAAGAAGGCCAACGCAAAAAGCGGCGCCCCTCGGAAGGCCCCGAAAAGCAGGACAGCGGAGAAAGACCCCCAGGTGGAAGTCCTCAGGGAGGACTTTCTCCACAACAGGAGGTTCGCGCTCGCGAAGGACGAGTACAGCGCCACGGCTCGCGACAACTTCAACAGCCTTGCGCTCGCCGTGCGGGACAGGCTCATTGACCGCTGGCTTGCGACCCAGCAGAGCTACTACCGGCAGGACTGCAAGAGGGTGTACTACCTGTCCCTGGAGTTTCTCATAGGGCGGACCCTGGGGAACGCCCTCTTGAACCTGGGATTGACCGGGAGCGCGGAAGCGGCCGTGCGGAAGCTGGGCTCGCGCCTGGAGGACCTCGAGGAGCTGGAGCACGACGCCGGGCTGGGAAACGGGGGGCTGGGACGATTGGCCGCGTGCCTGCTGGACTCCATGGCCACGCTGGCCATCCCCGCGTACGGGTACGGCATCCGCTACGACTACGGGATATTCTTCCAGAGAATCCTCGGCGGGCGGCAGGTGGAGACACCCGACAACTGGCTCCGCCACGGGAACCCCTGGGAGATCGAGCGCCCCGAGCACCTGTACCCGGTCCATTTCTACGGCCGGGTTGCGCAGAAGACGGGCACTGAGGGGCGCACGGTTTTCGACTGGGTGGAGACCCAGACCGTCATGGCAATGGCCTATGACACGCCTGTGCCGGGATACGGAAACGGCATGGTCAACAACCTTCGCCTGTGGTCGGCAAAGAGCACCCGTGAGTTCGATCTTGACTACTTCAATCACGGGGACTACGAGAAGAGCGGTCTCCGACAAGGACAGGTCAGAGACCATCACCAAGGTGCTCTACCCGAACGACAACGTGTTCGAAGGCCGCGAGCTGCGGTTGAAGCAGGAATACTTCCTGGTCTCGGCAACGCTCCAGGACATCATGCGTCGCTTCCGCAAGGGAGGCTCGTCGGCTCACGGGTCTCCCGGAAAAAGTGGCCGTTCAGCTCAACGACACGCACCCCTCGGTGGCCATCCTGGAGCTGATGCGCCTCCTCATGGATCGCGATGGCCTTGGATGGGACGAGGCCTGGGACATCACGGTGAGGACCTTCGGGTACACCAACCACACGGTCCTCCCGGAAGCGCTGGAGAAATGGCCGCTGGACCTCCTGTCCCGCCTGCTCCCGCGCCATGCCCAGATCCTCCTCGAGGTCAACCGCAGGTTCCTGGAAACCGTCTCGGCGCGATGGCCGGGGGACGCCGAGCGGCAGCGGCGCTTGTCCCTGATCGAGGAGGGAAGCGAGAAAAGGGTCCTCATGTCCCACCTCGCCATCGTGGGCAGCCATTCCGTCAATGGCGTCTCTTCCCTCCACACCGACATACTGAAAAAGGAGCTCTTCCCGGACTTCTTCGCTTTGTGGCCGGAGCGGTTCAACAACAAGACGAACGGGATCAGTCAGCGGCGGTGGCTGAAGCTGTGCAACCCGGGCCTTGCTGAGCTGTTGAACGAGTGGATCGGACACGGCTGGGACACGGACCTGGAGTGGCTGACCAAGCTGGCTCCGCTTGCGGATGAGGAAGGATTTCGACGGCGTTGGCGGGCAGTGAAGCAGCGGAACAAGAAGGAGCTGGCGGGCGTGATCCATCGGCTCACGGGCGTGACAGTGGACCCGGACTCTCTGTTCGACTGCCAGGTAAAGCGCATCCATGAGTACAAGCGACAGCTCCTCAACGCGCTTCACGTCATTCACGTGTACCAGCGAATCAAGGCGGACCCGGGGGCTGACGTCGTGCCGCGGACGGTCATTTTTGCGGGCAAGGCCGCGCCCGGCTACGCGATGGCAAAGCTGATCATTCGCCTGATCCTGGCCGTAGCGGAGAAGGTGAACAGTGATCCGGACGTTGCCCGCCGGCTGAAGGTGGTGTTCCTCCCGAACTATGGAGTCAGCCTCGCGGAGAGCATCATTCCCGGCGCTGATCTCTCGGAGCAGATAGCGCTGGCAGGAACGGAGGCTTCGGGTACGGGGAACATGAAGCTTTCCCTGAACGGCGCGCTGACCATCGGAACTCTTGACGGCGCAAACGTGGAGATCAGGGCGGAGGTGGGGGCTGAGAACTTCTTCCTGTTCGGCCTGAGCGCGCAGGAGGTGGCAGAGAGAAAGCGCGCCGGCTACGATCCCCGCGCAATTCACGGGGCTGACCCCCGGCTTTCGCGGGCCCTTGAGCTCGTGTGGAGCGGCGCCTTGTGCCCCCAGGAGCCGGATGCGTTCAAGCCCGTTGTGCGAGCGCTCCTTGACGGCGGAGACCAGTACATGCTGCTCGCGGACTTCGACTCTTACGCGGCATGCCAGGAGCGGGTTTCCGCGGCATTCAGGGACCAGGATAGCTGGTCCCGCATGTCCATTCTGAATGTCGCCCGCATGGGGAGATTTTCCAGCGACCGCACCGTGCGGGAGTACGCGGATGAGATCTGGGGAGCAAGGCCGGTTGCCGTGGATTCTTGACGGTTGGTGATCCTCGAGGTATCCTTGAAGGTGGACAGAGGACAATCCCTCCTCCACCATCCGGATCCGGGATCGACACTGCGGTTGCAGTCCCTCGACCGGATTTCTTAAAAGCCGGCGAAAGCCGGCTTTTTTCTGCGCAAGACACAGGAGCGAAAGGAGCGCACATCGTGGCTGATAGATACACCGACGCGCACGTTCCCGTGCGAGAGCGGACCTTCATCACTGCGCGCGCCGACGGCAGCCTCGTCATCCCCGCCGAGCTCGGCCGAAGGTACGGTGTGGCCCCTGGTGAGCTCTTGCGCATTGAAGCCCTCGAGAATGAGCTCCTCCTCCATCGGCCGGTCACACACCTCGCAAAGGTCCACGTGGAAACCACCAACGACTGCCCTTTTTCCTGCCGGACATGCATGCGCAACTCGTGGAATGAGACCAAGGGCTACATGGAGGAGAAGGTCTTCGCGCGCGTGGTGGAAGGGCTCGAGACTTTGCCTGTGACTCCATCCATCTTCTTCGGCGGAATTGGCGAGCCGCTCTCACACCCGGGGACGCTGACCATGATCCGACGCGTGAAGACGATTGGCGCGGAAGCCCGGATGATCACCAACGGGCTTGCGTTGGACGAGGCAACCATCGAGAGCCTCGTGGACATGGAGCTGGACACTCTGTGGGTATCGTTGGATGGGGCGACTCCGGAATGCTACGAAGATGTGCGCCAGGCTTCGGCGCTCCCGGTGATCATCGAAAATCTCCGAGTCCTGAAGAAGGTGAAGTATCGACGGGACGCGCGAAAACCTGAGCTTGGGATTGCGTTCGTGGCGATGAAACGAAACCGGGCGGAGCTCTCGCGCGTGATCGACCTCGGCCTTCGCCTCGGCGCCTCGCAGTTTTCGATCAGCAACCTCCAGCCTCATACGGAAGCGCTTTGCGACGAGATCTTGTACGACCGGACCCTCGGTCAGTCCCCCGGCGCCTTCTCCCGGTTGGACCTTGCGCGCATGGACTCCGGCGGTGAGTGGGACCATGCGGTTGCGGCTGTCCTTTCCGATTGCGGAGTGAGGTACTCCGCCGGAAGGGCATCGACGAGGGAGGAAGATACGTGCCCGTTCGTGGACAACGGGAGCACGAGCGTCCGGTGGGACGGCAGGATCAGCCCCTGCCTGCCGCTTCTCCACTCGCACTTTGAATACCTGGGGGACCGGCGCAGAACGATAGAGGAGTTTTCCTTCGGTTCAATTACGGAAAGAAGCCTCATCGACATATGGAATGACCCCGAATACGTGGCCTTCCGCCGTCGGTTGGAGCGCTTCGACTTCCCGCCCTGCCTGAGATGCAACGGCTGTGAAATGGCGGACGGCAACAAGGAAGACTGCTTTCACAGCGGCGCCCCCACATGCGGAGCGTGCGCATGGGCTCAAGGCTTCATTGCGTGTCCGTGAGCGCGACAGCGGTCATTTTCCGCGAGCGAAAAACGGCCACTGGCGTGAGCCTGGCAGCGCATACGTGTTCACGAGGTTTATCAACTGGACGCGATTGCTCACGTCAGTCTTGCGATAAATGTTATAGACGTGATTCACCACGGTCCGGCGGGAAATGAACAGGAGGTCTCCGATGTGGGCCTCCGTGTTGCCCTCAAGGATGAGGCGGATGACCTCACGCTCGCGGTCGGAGATGCCAAATGTGTGCGCGAACAGATCCGGCACCTCCCAACCGGTCCTGTCGTGCGGGGCAACGATGAAGCGGACGACGAGCACGATGCTGAGCGTGGAATAGGCTGACAGCCAGAGCAAAGACGCGGCGGGTACATGCCCCCAGGCGACGTTGTCGGGCAGGAGAAAAGAGGCCAGCTCGAAGAACAGCATGACGGGCAGGACGACAAGACCTGTTGCCAGGAATGCGCGAATGACCGCTCGCTGGTCCTTGTCCGTCACCGCGCGCGTGCCTGAGATCAGGATGGCGTACCCATACCCTATCCAGACGATCCTGAGGATTATGCGGACGGCGGCCACCACCCGGTCCTGGGTCAACCCCTCGATTGCCACCAGAGCTCCGAGGGCTGCGACGACCAGACAGTACAGAGCGCCGCGACCCGCCGAGATTCGTACACCGGCTACTCCATGGGCAATCCGTGGCACGCCGTAGCCGAGCAGCATCTCCCCGGACAAGCCGAAAAACATGAATGACAGGACGAAGTAGAGATCGGTTCCGCTTGCTGTCGATCGCAGGTAGTGCGTTGCGGCGTTCGCCATGATCAACAGCGTACCGCCGAGCATGATCAAGCCCCAGTACAAGTACGCGGGGCTCGCGAAACGCGCATGCAGCAACAGGCTGAGAGCGACGACCACGAATCCCGCGACAGTGGTAAGGAAGTAGGCAAGAGCGAGTGCATGAATCATGACCATCCCTGGATCTCGACCAGCAGCCTGACGACTTTCAAGGGGGAGTCTGTCACAGCCGGCGCCGTGATCATGCACCGGCCCGTTTCTGCAACAACAAGGGCGGCGACGGAGACCAGGACTATGGCCGCAAGGAGGATACTTTTCTTCATGGCAGTCCGCCTCGGTTTACCTGGGGTTGGACTGATCCTTCTTCTTGAATCGATTGTATAATCTGATTTGCGAAATTGCAATCCTGCAGCTTCGCTGGCTCGCTCCTCGACTTCCCTCCCTATACGGCGACCAGGACCCACCCCGATTCGACTTTGGCCTTGTACGTGTGAATGGATTCGGTTCTGATCTGCTTCATGAGCATGTCGGCATTCCTGAGAAATGCATCGATCCGCGGAGGCGGAGGCTCGTTTCCCAGGAAAGGAGGGACCGGCCCCGAAAGGGCCTCTCCCGTGGTGACATCGAACTGGGCACAGTGCATGGCGCAGGTGAGTATGGTGCCCTCGAGCGTTCCTCTGTCCAGCGGCGCGTTCATGTGCCCGCAACGCCGATCTATCGCATAGAAGCTCCCGCCGCAATTGCAGATGACGAGCTCCCGACCGTTCAGCTCGACCGCCTTCATTCCTCCGGCGGCAACCTCGTCGGTTTTCACGGCCCTGACGAAGGTATCACTCAAGTCCCAATTCCTTCGCCGGCACCTGCGGCAGGCTGTCCGGGTCCGTGACGTCCTGGTGGACGAACAGCCCGCACCAGCAGCGCTTCATTGCGTCGAAATGCTTGCGATGGAACGGGATGCACGGGCAGACGATCTTCATGTCGCGAGAGCGGTCGTGACGGATCGGCTGGCAGGGACAGAAAGGAACACCGTGCCTGGTCTCCAGCGTCACCTCCTGCTCCAGGAGAAAGTCCGCCAGCTCGGCGTCCGGGGTGAACTTGTACCCCATGGGCCCGACGAGCTTGTCGAAGAACATGCGCAGCGCTCTCTTTCTGGATTCCGTGTTCACGTGGCGCCGCTCCCTATGCCGAGCAGCTCGGCGAACCGGTCTGGCCGGTAGCCTTCGACGACCTGGTCGCCAATGCGAACGTAGGGAAAGCCGCTGGCCCCGTTTGCATCGAGCTCAGACATGATTCGTGCCTGGGTCGGCTCGTCGGCGAGGTCGTAATCAGTGAAGTCAAACTGGATATGATGTTCGGTGAAGAACTTCTTCGTCTTCCTGCACCACGGGCAGGTGGACAGGGTGTACATGCTGACCTTCATCTATCTGCTCCTCCTCTATCCAACGCTGACATACACCTTGCCCGCCTCGACCTTCGCCGGGTAGACAGCGATGCCGATCTCGGGGGCATCGAGGAACCGACCGGTCGTGATGTCAAAGCGCCAATCGTGACACGGGCAGGTGAGGGTATGGCCGTCCAGGGTGCCGCTGAAGAGCGCGCACGCCATGTGAGCGCACTTGCCCGCGACGGCGCGGATCTCTCCATCCACCCGCGCCACCACGACATTGACCCCCAGCGGGTACACCGGCGCCATCTCGCCATCCCGGAGCGCCGAATCCTCCAACACGTATGTCCACGTCACAGATCCAAGTATACTGCCTGGGTCAAGAGCCGCAGATGCCGTCACAGGCACACGTTGGCTTGCAGGGGGAGCTCCTTTGGGGGAGCTTGAGGCCACTCGGCTCGAAGCCGGATGGCGGAAAGCCAACACTCTTTGGGGGGGCTTGACAGACTTATCCCATTTAGCTAAATTGCTAAATAACCATGGATACAAAGACATCGCAGAAGTACGAGCGCCGTTCAAGGGTTATCAAGGCCCTGGCACATCCCAGCCGGCTGTACATCGTAGACAGGCTTGCCGAGCACGAGCACTGCGTCAACGAGCTCACCACGCTCGATCGGCAGCGAGATGTCTACCGTCTCCAAGCACCTGAGCGTCCTGAAAAACGCCGGTGTCGTCCAGGACGAGAAGCGGGGGGCCTCCATCTACTACTCCCTGCGGATCCCCTGCATCCTGAACTTCTTCAAGTGCGCTGACGCTGTTCTCGAGGCCATCAAGAAAGAGCAGAACGCTCTCGCTTAAGGCTTGAAGGGCGGAAGGCCCAAATACCGATCTGGAGGACTCAGTGGAAACCAAAGTCATAGGCAGGCTTTCGTTCCTGGACCGCTTCCTCACGCTGTGGATCTTTCTGGCCATGGCAGTGGGGGTGGCGCTGGGCTATTTCATCCCCGGCGTCGAGGGGTTCATCAACCGATTCCAGGTCGGGCACCACGAACATCCCCATCGCCATCGGGCTCATCCTGATGATGTACCCGCCGCTGGCCAAGGTGCGCTACGAGGAGCTTGGCGACGTGTTCAGGAACTGGAAGGTCCTCGGCCTGTCGCTGGTGCAGAACTGGGTGATCGGCCCGATCCTCATGTTCGCCCTGGCCCTCATCTTCCTCCACGGGTATCCCGCCTACATGACGGGGCTGATCATGATCGGCCTGGCGCGCTGCATCGCCATGGTGATCGTGTGGAACGAGCTGGCGAAAGGCGACTCGGAGTATGCCGCGGGGCTTGTGGCCTTCAACAGCATCTTCCAGGTGCTCCTTTACAGCGTTTACGCCTGGGTCTTCATCACCGTGCTGCCGCCCCTCTTCGGGCTTGCAGGGAACGGCCGTGCACGTCACCATCGGCCAGATCGCAAAGAGCGTCTTCATCTACCTCGGCATCCCCTTCATCGCGGGGTTCCTCACCCGCTTCATCCTCGTCCGGGTGAAGAACAAGGAGTGGTATCACAAGCGATTCATCCCCAAGATCAGCCCCATCACCCTGGTGGCACTGCTGTTCACGATCATCGTGATGTTCAGCCTCAAGGGAAACCTCATCGTGCAGATTCCCCTCGACGTCGTGCGGATCGCCATCCCGCTGCTGATCTACTTTCTGGTGATGTTCCTTGCAAGCTTTTTCCTCAGCCGCGCAGTTGGGGCCGACTATCCCAAATCCGCCACTCTCTCCTTCACCGCGGCGAGCAACAATTTCGAGCTGGCCATCGCGGTGGCCGTGGCCGTCTTCGGAATCGGATCAGGGGTTGCTTTCGCCGCGGTCATCGGTCCCCTGGTGGAGGTGCCGGTGCTCATCGGTCTGGTGAACGTCGCGTCTGTGGTTCCGGAAGAAGCTTTTCGCGTCCGACGGTGCGCAACTGCAGGCCGCGTCGGCTTCGCGCAAAGGCAGCGGGCAGGTCCGTTGATGAGACAGCGAATGCCGCCGAGGGCGGCGGCCGCGCTGCCGGCGGAGCGGAGCACTCCCGGACATTCCAAGGCCGGAAAGTGGGTGGCGTGGGCGGTCATCGCTCTTGCAGGCGCAGCCGCCTGGTGGCTTGCGTACACCAATCTCGAGCGCTTCGCCAATTGGCTGGTCTACGCCGCGCTTGGGATGACCGCCGGCAGCAGGCTTGCTTCGGCGATCGCGTTCTTCGTCTACGAGGCTCCCAAGGTCCTGATGCTCCTGCTTGTCGTGGTGTTCGGGGTGGGAATCGTGCGCTCCTTCTTCACCCCGGAGCGCACCCGACGGCTTCTTGCCGGCCGCAGGCAGACACTGGGAAACGTGCTGGGCTCGCTCCTGGGCGTGGTGACTCCCTTCTGCTCCTGCTCCGCGGTGCCGCTTGTTCATCGGCTTCGTCACCACGGGGGTCCCCCTCGGGGTCACCTTCTCCTTCCTCATCGCCGCTCCCATGATCAACGAGGTCGCGCTCGTCCTTCTCTTCGGGCTTTTCGGCTGGAAGGTCGCGGCGTTGTACCTGGGCACGGGGCTGGTCATCGCCATGGTTGCAGGTTGGGTGATCGGGA
This sequence comes from uncultured Spirochaetota bacterium, assembly GCA_963745235.1. Classification (GTDB taxonomy): domain Bacteria; phylum Spirochaetota; class Spirochaetia; order SZUA-6; family Fen-1364; genus Fen-1364. The sequence goes on from CAVUXE010000083.1 coordinate 32,207, forward strand.
GGCTGCGCCTGGAGCGCTGGGTCGAAGGCTGGGTGTACGCGACGGTGCCCGCGGCTTCGCGGCCGGGAAGGAAGAGCGGCTGAGCTGGACGGAGCGTCTGGCACTTGGCCGCGATGCGGTGAAGGACATCGTCGGCAGGGTCTGGCCGTACGTGCTTGCGGGAATCGCGGTCGGCGCAGGCATCCACGGCTACGTCCCCGAGCAGCTCATGGCCTCGATCATGGGAAAGGGAGCCTGGTGGTCCGTGCCGCTGGCGGTGGTGATCGGGATCCCGATGTATTCCAACGCCGCAGGAATCATTCCCGTCGTGCAGGCGCTGCTGGAAAAGGGCGCCGCGCTGGGAACGGTGCTTGCATTCATGATGTCGGTGATCGGCCTGTCGCTGCCCGAGGTGGTGATTCTGCGCAAGGTGCTGAAGATGCCGCTGATCGCCACATTCGTCGGCGTTGTCGGTGTCGGCATCCTGATCGTCGGATATCTGTTCAACATCGTGCTGTAGCCGCGGGCCCGGGCCCGCAATCAAGAGGAGGGAACGAACATGAAGATTGAAGTACTGGGAACGGGCTGCCCGAAGTGCATGAGCGTGGAGCAGAACGTGAAGAAGGCTCTCGCGGAGCTCGCCGTTCAGGCGGATGTGGAGAAGGTGACCGACATCCAGCAGATCATCCAGAGGGGTGTCATGTCGACGCCGGCCCTGGTGATCGACGGCAAGGTGGTGCTCCAGGGGAAGAACCCCACGGTGGAACAGCTCAAACAGCTCATCACGGGGACATGAATCATGAAAAGCTATGGAACATGGAAGGGAACGCCGCGGGAACAGATCCCCTGGTATCCGACAGTCGATCCCGCCAAGTGCGCGGGTTGTCGGAAATGCTTCGAGTTCTGCAGCCACGGCGTGTACGGCTGGGACGAGGCAGCGAATACTCCGAAGGTGCTCGAGCCTTTCCAGTGCGTGGTGGGGTGCAGCAGCTGCTCCCACGAGTGCGAAGAGGGAGCGATTACTTTCCCTCCTCTGACGATCCTGAAAGAGTTCGTGAGGAGCACATGATTCGCACAACGATCAACGCGGGAGTATGCGGGTTCCATACTACGGTGGCGGCCCGGTCTGACGACATGCAGATGGTGAGCCTGGAGATAGCGAGCGATTGCGAGAAGATCCGCGGCCTGGCAGAAGCACTGGCTGCGCCTGATCGACGCCTACCAGGAGATCGGAGACGGGTTCGATGGAGTCGTCCTGAAAGCAGCTCGCGCTCACCTGGATGGCTGCTGTGCAGGCTGCGCCGTGCCCAGCGGCATTTTCAAGTCCGTTCAGGTGGCGGGAGGCGTTGCGCTACCAGCCCCCGTCTCTTTCAGCATCGAGCGGGTAGAGGAATCCGCGCGAGCGTAAGCGGCTCGTCAAGAATGTGAGACGTTACCGGTTGCTCGTTCTTGCCGTGGGGGCCGGCCTGACCCGTCTGGGTGCCGCGCGAACAGATGATCAAGCTCATGGGCGAGAAAAAAAGGCGCAAGCATGCGAAACGGAGGTGAGCTCTTGAGATCTATCCGAGCTATTCCGTCGACCTGGCCATGTGAGGTCCTGCGATGTCTGTGATTGTCTACACCGTGAGCGCGGTTCTGGTGTTCGTGTTCTCCGGCCTTCTTGCGATGGCCGGGCTGGGTGCTGCGTTCCTCTTCGTGCCGCTCTTCTACTACCTGGGCGTGCCGCTCGCTGAAGCCACTCCGACCGCACTTCTTCTGAATGTGGTGAGCCTCCTGTTTGCCGCCATCAACTACTGGCGCGCAAAGCTCATCAACTGGCCAGTCGGACTGCCCGTGCTTGTGACGGCTGTGATCCTGTCCCCGCTGGGCGCGCTGCTCACGCCACGGGTGAACAAGAGTGTGCTGCTGTGGATGTTCTCAGGCTTTCTGGTTTTCGCCGGAATCATGATGCTTTTCTTTCAGGCGCGAAGGCGGAAAAAGGAAATGGGCCGTGTGGTGGAAGCCGCTGCAGGTGTCGGCGTCGGGGGCGTGGCCGGTTTCCTGGGAGGGCTCCTGGGGGTGGGGGGCGGCAACTTCATCGTGCCTGTGCTGAACTGGCTGGGGCTCGACCCGAAGGTGGCAGCGGGAACCACCGCACTTGTGGTGGTGTTCTCTTCGCTTTCGGGCTTTCTGGGCCACGCCACCCTCGGTGGCCTTGACCCGTTGTTCCTCGGCATTACCGCGTCAATGGCGGCGGCGGGCTCCATAGTTGGATCTCAGATTATGAAAACCAAGATATCCGCAAACCAACTGAAAAGGATGATTGGCATCCTTCTTTGGCTGATAGCAGCCAAGATGATCTGGGACCTGATCAAATAGCGCGGAGCAAGGAGGCCTTCATGGCAAAGCGTTTCATCCCCCCCGATTGGGCATTCGAGTTTCACGCTCACGAGTGCCCCTTCATGCCCATTGGATATCGTATGGGCAGTCTGGCGCTGGAATACCTTGGCGTGGAAAAGGAAGCCGACCACGGGTTCTTCGTCTTTCCCGAGCTGGGTGAAGGCCACCCTCAGACCTGCATGATGGATGGGATGCAGGTGGCAACAGGAGCCACCTATGGCAAGGTGATGATCGCCAAGACCTTTTACGGAAAGCTCGCGGCGACTTTCTATCACCCGAAGAAGGGTGCGGTGCGCTACTCACTCTTGCCGGAGTTCAGCGACGCGATGGGCAAGTTCGAGTTCTTCGGCTATCGCAAGAAGGGCGTCGAGCCGTCGCAGATACCATTGGCGGTGCGTCGGGAGGTCATCCAGTGGGTCTATGACCAGCCGGATGATGCAATCTTCAAGGTGGAAGCAAAGCCTGATTTCCGCTACACCCCGCCCAAGGGCTCGTTCAACAAGGCCAAATGCAGCGTGTGCGGCGAGTATGTGTTCGAACGATATGTGCGAACAAGAGATGGGAAGCCGATGTGCATCCCATGCTCAGGATATTGAAGGATACGAAGGAGCAAAGACATGGACAGGAACGACGAATTGTACAAGGTTGGACTGGCGCTTCACGGACACAAATGTCCTGCGATGCCTCTTGGTCTGCGCGCGGGCCTGGCTGCGATGGAAGCTTTGGGCGTGCGTCACGCCGCCGACGGACAGCTGACCGCGCTCGTGGAGATCGACCGCAATCACTGCTCTACATGCTTCGCAGATGGCGTGCAGGTTGCGACGGGTTGTACCTTTGGAAAGGGTAATATTCGCAGCCTGGGGTACGGCAAGTTCGCACTGACGCTGATCGACACCAAGACGTCGCGGGGCGTTCGCGTTGTAGCGACCCCGAAGACAATCCGCCAGAACCAGGACTCGGAGTTCCTGCACCAGCGCAGGCAGGGAGTCCCCGCCTCCCAGATCAACGCCACCCTGGCTGAGCCGCTGATCGATAGGGTACTGGCTGATCCGGTTGAGGCGCTCTTCAACGTCGAGCCGATCAAACAGCTGACGCTTCCCCCGGTGCCGCCGCATGCCTTCGACACCATCGTCTGTGCCGAATGCGGAGAGATGGCGGTGGAGCGCTACGCCCGTGTAAAGCAAGGCAAGATCGTGTGCATGCCCTGCGCGGAGAAGATTGGGTGAGCGATGAAAATTGCATGAGCCAGCACTTTGGTCGCGCCCCGTTCTAGGTTGTCCTCACCGTCGAGGATAACAAGGTCATTGTGCGCGAGAAACGCGACAGGATGTCCCACGCCCAGTTTGCCGGCGAACCACATGGGCATGGCGCGCACGCCAGCAATGGACACGGTTCGATCTGGAGTCACAAAACCGGCATGCTCGCATGGCGGAAGGGGAAGGAACAAAAAGTGAAGGAGGGCACGGTGGGAAGGATGCTGCGCGGTGTGGCCGCGCTTATGGTGCTCACTGTCATTCTGGCTGCATGCCATAGAACGCAAGGCTCAAGGGCACAGGGCCCGGAATCTGCGCCCGATGCGCTCGTTACTTTCGTAGAGCTTGGATCGGTCAGCTGCATCCCCTGCCGAATGATGCAGCCGATAATGCGAGACATCGAGAATACATACCAGGGACAGGTAAAGGTCGTTTTTCACGATGTCTGGACCGAGGAAGGGAAACCCTATGGAAAGACCTACCGGGTCCGTGTGATCCCTACGCAAGTGTTCCTTGACTCGAAGGGCATCGAATACTACCGCCACGAGGGGTTCTTCCCAAAGGACCAGCTTCTCACGGTTCTCAAGACAAAGGGAGTGAAATGAGCCTGGTCGCGGCCGTATTCGCCGCGATCACAAGCTGGCTCGAGGCCTCGACCGGCATCGCGATCGGGGCTGCGTTCATCTGGGGCGTCAGCTCCGTGGTCCTCTCTCCCTGTCACGTCGCGAGCGTCCCGTTGGCCATCGGGTACGTCAACGGCAAGGGCAGAACAATGCCGAAGACAGCATTTCTGCTTTCCCTGGCGTTCGCTCTGGGAATCCTGGTCACCATCGTGGTGGTGGGCGGTGTCACCGCCGCTCTCGGCAGGATGCTCGGCGATGTCGGGGCGTTGAAGTACGTGGTGGCCGTCATATTCGCAGCGGTCGGGTTGTGGCTGATCGGCGTCATGCGGTTGCCGGACTTGAGCACGAAGAGTACCGCTGGGCTGCAGGGACGCGGTGCAACGGGAGCCTTCGCACTAGGTCTGCTCTTTGGCCTCGCTCTTGGTCCATGCTCATTCGGGTTCATGATGCCGCTGCTCGCAGTCGCTTTCCGACATGCCGCCACGCAACCTGTTGCCGCCGCCGGGCTCATTGGCGCATACGCCCTCGGCCACACGGCGGTGATCGTCGCAGCAGGGACTTTCGCAAACCTCGTTCAGCGTTGGCTGGATTGGAACGAGCAATCATCAGGCACAAAGATCATTCGCATAGTCTGCGGCGCGCTCGTCATCCTGGCGGGAATTGCCATGGTCTTGTCTTGAGAGCGGCATCTGCGGGGAAGCTGTTCGGCCGTAAATCCCTGGAGTAGCTTTGACCTATGACCATTCGCATCATGACATTCGAGGGGTGCCCGAATTGCAGCGCGACCAGGAAACTCGTGCAAGAAACTGTCAGAGAGCTGAACTTAGACGCGGACATCGAAGCTGTCCAGGTGCGGGACGAGAATGAAGCTCAACGATACGGGTTCCTGGGCTCTCCTACCATCCAGGTGGACGGCCAAGACATCGAAACAAGCAGGCGGATGGAGAAGGCGACCTTTTCCTGCCGCGTGTATAGGACTCCTGAGGGCTTCACGGGAGTGCCACCAAAGAACCTGCTTGTGGACGCTCTGAGAAAAGCCAAACCGATTAGCCCCACATGACTCACTGACGGTCCCCTTGCCCCTCCTCTCCGGGGCCGCGCCCGAAGCTTACGGCGGTCATCACAGCCAGGAGAACACCGTCACCAATGGCATAAACTTCCTCGACCTCGAAGCTCAACCAGTGTCTTCGCATCTTCTACTCAGAGTTCATCCGGGTCAGCCTCCTGTACCCGTCCCAGTCGCTGTTCTTCGCCTGAACTGTCTTCTGACAGGGCAGGGCCGCCCGCTGTCACGCGGCCGCGGCCCGAGAGGGCATCATCGTCCCCCCATCGCCATTTTCCGTATGACGAATGAGTGCAACCCGCGGCAGACAGTCAGGTATTGACCCCTCGCCCCCTTCCGGGCACCATGTTGCCACTTCGATGCAAAGCCCAGAGCCTTCCCTCGCTACTCATGACGCGGTCCCCGCCGCCGCCGCCCTCATTCGCGGCGCGAAGTACCTCACTGCCTTCACCGGCGCGGGGATCTCGGTGGAAAGCGGCATCCCGCCGTTCCGCGGAGACGACGGCTTGTGGAGTCAATACGACCCGCGAATGCTGGAGCTTGGCTTTTTCCTTGCCCACCCTGAGAAGGCGTGGCCCGTCATCAAGGAAATCTTCTATGACCACTTCGGAAGGGCGAAGCCGAACAAGGCCCACTGTGTGCTTGCGCAGCTGGAGGCCGCGGGAAAACTGCGGGTCCTCATCACACAGAACATCGACAATCTGCATTTTGCCGCAGGAAGCCGCAGTATCGTCGAGTTCCACGGCAATTCGCGGCTGCTTCTCTGCCTCCACTGCGGCACGCGCGTCGAAGCGCGCGCAGACCTGCTGACGGCGCTTCCCCCCCGCTGCCCGTGCGGGGGGCTGTACAAGCCTGATTTCGTTTTCTTCGGAGAAGAGATCCCGGCATCCGCGCACGAGCGCTCCCGGGAAGCGGCGCGCCAAACCGACGTCATGATCGTTGTCGGGTCCACCGGGGAAGTCTACCCGGCCGCGCTGGTTCCCCGATGGGCGAAGGACGCGGGAGCGAAGATCATAGAGGTGAACCCGGGTGACTCCGAGTTCACGGGGTCCGTCACTGACATTCACATCCCCTGGAAAGCGGCGGAGGCATTCAGCCTCCTGGAAAAGGAGCTTGCGTCATGAAGGTCTTTGATTTGCGAAGCGACACGGTCACGCGGCCATCCGCGGCCATGAGAAAAGCCATGGCCGAGGCGGAGGTAGGTGATGACGTTTACGGAGAGGACCCCTCCGTCAACAAGCTGCAGGAGATGTCCGCTGCCGTGACCGGCAAGGAAGCGGCGCTTTTCGTTCCCTCAGGCTCAATGGGAAACCTCATCCCGATATTCCTCAACTGCGGGAAGGGAAACGAGGTGCTCTGCGACTCCCGCGCGCATATCGTCCAGCACGAGATGGCATCTGCGGCTGCCATTGCCGGCAGCCTTCCCGTGCAGATCCCGACTGACAGAGGGATCCTGGAGGTCGAGCAGCTGGAGTCACGGATACAGCCTGACATCTACTACTGCGCCCGTACCAGGATGATTGCTCTGGAGAACACCCACAACGCCTGCGGAGGGACTTTCTATCCCCTTGCCACCTTGAAGAGGATCGGTGTGTTTGCCAGACGGAAGAAGATGAGCGTCCACATGGACGGGGCAAGGCTCTTCAACGCTTCCATCGCCTGCGGGGAGTCGGTAAAAGCCCTGTGCACGGAAACCGACACGGTGACATTCTGCATCTCCAAGGGACTGGGCGCACCGGTCGGGGCTCTCTTGTGCGGCACGAAAGAGCTCATCGCGGAAGCGAGGCGCGTACGCAAGCTGCTCGGCGGAGGGATGCGCCAGGCAGGAATCATCGCCGCCGCTGGCGTCTATGCGCTTTCCAACAATGTCGAGCGGCTGGCCGAAGACCACGAAAACGCGAAGACCCTGGCGAACGCCCTGGCATGCACGTCGTGGGCCGCTCTGGTGCCGGAGGAGATCGTGACGAACATCATCTACTTCCGCACACCGGACAGGAACGCGGAAGACGTGGTCCACGCGCTGGAGCAGAAGGGTGTCCTGTGCGGGCCCGCCGCCGGCCCTGATCGCATCCGGTTTGTCACGCACCTGGACGTCTCCCGCAAGGACACCGCGGAGATTGCCCGCATCCTGCAGGAGACAAAGGTGTAAGGCAGGGGGAACATGGAAGAGATCAGCCGGGCAGCTCACCAGCTTCATTGACGAGTCACGAAGCGCGCTCCTGTCGATTTCCGAAGCGCGCGCCTCTGAGAAGCCATTCCCGGAAAAATGGTCCATCAAGGAAATCCTTGGACACCTGATGGATTCCGCGGCGAACAATCTCCAGCGGATCGTCCGGATGCAGGAAAAGAGTGATATCGGCGCTTTCGGGTATTCCCAGGAACACTGGGTCCGAAGCCAGCAGTACCAGGGGAGGCCGTGGGTGGACCTCGTTGAGCTTTGGCACCGGTACAACGCGCATCTTGCCCACGTCATTGGGCGCGTCGACCCCGCATCCATCTCGCACACCTGTGACATGGGCTATCCCTCGCCGGCACCATTGAAGTTCGTGATCGAGGACTATCTCAGGCACGTCCAGCACCATGTCAGCCAGATCCTGGGGGGCGCGGATCCGCGCGAGCGTACCAAGTGGGTGCCGCGGGATCCCGGCAAGGAATAGCCGCGGCTACGCGAAAAGCTCACCGCGCTCCAGGGCAAGCAGCCTGTCCTTGGTTGCAAGACCCCCGCCGTACCCGACCAGCGTGCCGTTGGAGCCAATGACGCGGTGACACGGGATGATGATGGAGATGGGATTGGCGTGGTTCGCCCCACCCACCGCGCGGACCGCCGCGGGGCGGCCGATACGCCGCGCAAGCTCGCCATAGGACATCGTTGTCCCGTAGGGAATCAAAGGGAGCGTGTTCCACACCGCGAGCTGGAACTCTGTTCCAACAAGATGCATCGGCACGTCGAAGGATCGAAGCTCGCGGCGAAAATAGGCGTTGAGCTGCCGAACCACGTCGCGAAACAGGCTGTCTGAAGCCTGCCATTCGTCGCCCAGGCTGGTTGCGGAACCCTCCGGCGCAAAGCTCAGGAGCCAGAGCCCGCGATCGTCCCCGGCAAGCAGCAGGCGCCCCACGGGGCTGCCAACGAAGGAGTATGCAAGACGCGCGGCCGCCGCTTGTGATCTCCGTGAACGTGTCGTTTCCATTTCAGCCTCCGGCTGACAGAGCCTTCCACAGGTATATTGCGGCATACCCGCGCCACGGGGCAAGCAGGCCGATGGCCCTCTTTCTCCTGGTCTTGTCCGCGGGGTATCCGAGCGCGTCAAGAGACTTCCGAATCACGAGATCTGATTCGGGGAAGGCGTCAGGCTCCCCCATCCCGCGAAGCGCAACATATTGAGCGCTCCACGGACCGATGCCGGGGATCAGTTGGAAATCTTTCTCAAGCTGGTCCGCTGGCACCGAGCCGTCCAACCGCAGGGAGCCATCCAGAATGGCCCGGGAGACCGCGGAGAGAGTTCTCGCCCGCGACGCGGGTATGCCGAACGTGGAGAGATCCGCGTTCGCAAGGTCAGATGGCGCGGGGAATGCGCGCGTGATGGCTCCTTCGCCCTCCACAGGTTTTCCGTAGCGCTGCGCAATGCGGCAGACGATCGTGATTGCTCCCGCGACGCTTATCTGCTGCCCAAGGACGGCCCGGACAACCGCTTCGAACGGGTCCCACGTGAGCGGGATCCTCATCCCCGGGAACGCATTCACCACCGGCTCGGAGCCGGGGGTCACGACCCAGGTGGGCACAGATTGCGCGGGGATCCGCGTCCAGGCCGAACATCCTTCGAATGCGGCTGACGGCATGGTCACGCATCGCCGCGGGTATCCCGTGCAGAGCGACATGCAGCCGGTGCCTGCCGTCTCGCGAAGGCCATGCCTCCAGGGTCCCCGTCGCCCTGCCAAGGGAAATCGATCTGCGATAGGAGATTTCGGCCACCTCTTCAACTCCCCTCACGGCCCTCTTTCGAAAGAAAGTCATGAGCTCCTCCCACCGCAAAGGCGGGCGGTACACGAGGGAAATGATGTGGCGATCCTTGGACACCCCACAAGTGTACTGCCCAAACCCTGCATCGCCGGAGTATATTAGTGCTTCAGAGTGAGCGCGCAATGAAATACTGCCTCCTGCACCTGGGGTGCCAGATGAACCGGTCGGATGCGGAAAGGGTCCGCACCGTGATCGAGGGGCTCGGGTACGATCGGACGGACGATGAGCGGGATGCCGACCTCCTGGGAATCGTCGCCTGCTCCGTGCGCCAGAGGGCCATCGACAAGGCATACGCCCGCATCCGCCTGTGGAACTCGTGGAAGTCCGCGAAGAGCCTCCTCACGTTCGTCACCGGCTGCGTGCTTCCCGCGGACAGGGAGAAGTTCCTCACCCTGTTCGACCTCGTGTTCGACATAACGGAAGCTCCCCAGCTCCCCGACATGATCCGTCAGTACGGCGTCGTGACTGGCGTCGGAATGGATACCGTCATCCCGCGCGACAGTCTGCAGGACGCCGCAACGGGGTACTGGCGCATCAGGCCGAGTTACAGCTCGGGCTTCGAGGCGTACGTGCCCATCCAGAACGGATGCGACAAGTTCTGCACTTTCTGCGCGGTCCCGTACACGCGCGGACCGGAAGTCTCGCGCCCCTCGGAGGAAATCCTCCGGGAAGTGGCCGGCCTTGTGGAAAACGGCTACAAGTCAATCACGCTGCTCGGACAAAACGTCAACTCCTATGGCCTGGACAGGACGGGACAGGAAATCAGCTTCGCCGGCCTCCTGCGAATGATCGGCGAGATGGGGAACGCGTCGGGTCGGGACTTCTGGGTCTATTTCACCTCGCCGCATCCGCGCGACATGACCGAGGAGGTCATTCGCGTCATCGCCGCGTACCCGTGCCTTGCAAAACAGATCCACCTGCCGCTCCAGTCAGGTGATGACAGGATCCTGATCCGCATGAATCGCAACTACATGGTGGACCAGTACCGGGAAACGGTGCGGATGGTCAGGTCAATCCTCCCGCAGGCAACGCTTTTCACTGACATCATCGTGGGATTCAGCGGTGAGACCGAGGCGGAGTTCGAGAACACCCGGAACGCCATGCGGGAGTTCCAGTACAACATGGCGTATGTGGCGATGTATTCTCCCCGCCCGGGCGCCGCGAGCTTCCGGTGGCCGGACGATGTCCCGCACGATGAGAAAAACAGGCGCCTCCATGTGCTCAGCGCCGAGCTTGCCGGCACCTCCCGTGAGCACAACCGGAGCATGATCGGGCGGGACTACCGCGTGCTGGTGGAGGGCTCCGACCGCAAGGAAGGATACCTGTCCGCGAAAACAGAGGGGAGAATCGTCGTGCGATTCCCCAGCGCTGACCGCTCCCTCGTGGGGCAGTTTGCCACCGTGCGCATCACCTCGGCGGCATCACTGTCCGTGGAGGGCGAGCTTGCAGGCGTCCCGGCCCCGGTCCTTGCCGAGTGACGGACAGAGGCGTGTGCATGAGGCCTGATTGCGCTGAACAGGGACGGAAGCCTACAGCCAGGAGGTGAGCACGGGAGCGAGTCCCAGAAGCCCGAGGGTCAGCAGCACGCCCAGAAGGACTCCGCCGACGACGTCGAAGACGTAGTGGATTCCGATGGCAATGCGGGACAGGACCATGAAGGGGCTCCAGATGGCTATCCCGAGCGCGGCTCCCCAGGGCCCGAACACGATGGAAAGGAAGATGAGCATTGTGGCGCGCGCGGCATGTCCGGACGGGAAGGAGAACGGGTCTGCCCGCCTGTAGATCCGGCCTGCCTCCCCGGGGGCCGGGGCCTGCGGATGCACATCTTGATGGCAATCACGGCGATCTCCGCTATGACAAGCCCCGCGAAAACGATGACCGCCCGCGTCTTCCACTGCGCATTTCCCAGGAACCAAGCGAGCAGGCACAGGCCGGCCCAGATGAAGCTGTCCCCTGAGTGCGCAAGGCCAAGAGCGACGGTCTGTGCAAACCCGCGGCCTGGAGACAGCGTGAGCGGCATGGTGAGGGAGGCGTCAAGAGTCTGGATGCGGTCTTTGAGACCGGCGTGCCGCGTCATGGCGGATTGTGTAGCCGATTTGCTTGACTTTGCCTATCCCCGTGGTTAGCATCGGGCCCACAAATGTTCGAGCCCGGGAATGAAGCCACAGCCTGACCTGTTCGATTCATCAGACCTCGTCGTCATCGAAGCGACCCTGGCCCGCGTCCGCTACGCGAACGAAGAAGATGACTGGAGCGTCGTCGTCCTGGAGCTCCCGGGGGCAGGCGGGGAAGTGACGGCTGTCGGCAACCTGGGCGGCGTGCAGCCGGGGGAAAGCCTTCAGCTGAAAGGAAGATGGACGCAGCATCCGAAGTTCGGCCGCCAGCTCAAGGTGGAGTCCTTCACCGCTCTCCCCCCGGCAACCGCGGCGGGGATCGAACGGCTGCTCGGATCCGGTCTCATCGAGGGGATCGGCAAGGAGCTTGCTTCCCGGCTGGTCTCCCGGTT
>CAVUXE010000084.1:0-91506 GCA_963745235.1 uncultured Spirochaetota bacterium
ACACTTGACGGATCGAGGAGCAGCGACCATCTCTTAGAAGCAGAGTAATCGGAGAACCTTCTCGTGGCCCACGCTGTTTTGTAGCTCACTTTCGCCCGGAAAATCCACGCTCCAATCTCCCCATCCCTGCGCTCTTATTCATAGGAGCCTGTCGGGCTTCCGCGACAGCGTGAGGGAGGGATCCAGGGAATCTGTGTGACGTGATTGAATTGGCCGGCAGGCGTGCATCCATGGCGACAACGCCTGCTGCTGCCCGCGAAACTCTTCGACCGAATGAAGCTTTGCAAAAGAGACACCTATCTCCAGAACTGGCCAAAGATAACCCAAAAGTATCTTTTCAAATCCTGGGAAGATCGTCGCCATGGCAATTTCCAACGGCTCACGTACTTGCTCCGCACGTTTCGCAGCTCACTCAACAGCAACTCTTATCACATAGACTCTCGACTCGCTTCCCATCACCACGGAGAGGCTGCATGAGATGTCCTTTGAATAAATCGGTTGAATATCACCTTGTATTTGCTGCGGTTTGGGTATGTTTTCCGCTGGGTAGACAATGAGAGCGATTTGCGAGCCGGGACCCAATCTCGTATCAGGCATGCTATGGGCAGCGTCCGAGTAATAGTGGCCAGAAAGGAAAACGTCATGCGATTTCCCATTATAGTCGATGGAAGAGTCCGCCCACTTGATCGTGAGGGGGTTTGAAGAGCTGTTGACAATCTGGACATGCAACCCAACCACCTGACGACCGGTGGTGAGGCGAGTGACAATTTCGAGGCCTGTAACGCTGAACTTCACTACATCGTCGTTGTAAGGGTCGACAACCGCGAAGGTGTATTTCGATTCGGGGCCAAACCCAAATGTCTGGCACGAACCCAAGGCTAGAACCACGGACAGCAGGAATGAGAACCTCTTCATGACCAACCTCCAGGTTTGTGTTGGCATATTACTTGCTCAAAACGATAGATCGTTTTGTGCTGGATTCGACAAAAAAGGCTGTCCAGCAACTACTGGACAGCCTTGGAATCCCGAAGAAGACTTACTCCCTAGAAGTTGATGAAAGATCCGAAGTAGAGACCGTTGGCGATTCTGCCGTTCATGGCGTCATTCAATATGGTCACGTTACCGAGACTTGAGTTCCCAGTGCCAGAGGCGTTATTGTTCTGGTCTTTGCCGCCGACGACATATCCGACGATCAGCCTGAACGTACCAAATTGATATGATGCGCCAATATCCACCGCCTGCAGAGGTGCGTTGTCCGGAGTGGCTCCGTCAAGGTATGCGCCAATCCAAATATCAGCCGGGCTCTTGTTTGCATCCCCGCCCATGGGCAGGATATGCAGCGCCGCGGAGTAGTGCTGAAGCGCATAGAGGTTGGTTGACGTGAACCCGACATTCAACATGGCTATGTTGTACTGGATCGAGAGATCAACACCAACCACCCAGTCGCTATAGAAGATACCATCGCGGAAGAATGCGCTCGGTTTCAGCGTCCAGCCGGAGATCTGAGGAACGTCATACTTGGCTTCGAGTGCGAAGTTACCCTGGCCGGCATTCGCGTTGTATGGAGCGTCGCTGGGCAAAGTGGCCTGAGGAACCATGGGGTAAGTAGTGTAGGTGTTGCCGTAATAGCCATAGCTCACAAATATACCAAGCCCTGACATCTCGAAGTCCGCACCGACGAGCGTATTCTCGAAGGAGAAGTCATTCACCCAGTGGAAGGTGACCGGTCCAACGCCAACTGTCAGGTGGTAGCCCATGAAGTTGGAGTCACCGTTGATCATCGTCATTTCGGCGCCGAGGGTGTTGAAGTTGCTTCCAGGAAGCTTAGAAGGCCCGCCGTACTCCCACTCCCACCCGTTGTTCAGGTACCACCAGTTGGTGAGAACAGCGTCAATAAGACCAATGCTCACACTGACATCTACCAGCCCTTTCATCCCCATAGCCCCGGTGAGGTCGCTGGTCCACATGAAATGCCACAGCGACGCTCCGTTAAAAAAGTTGCCAAAGCCATTTGTGCCGAGGTTTTGGTTATCACCTAGGGTCGCGGTGTTGTCTGTCATCCTGATGCCAACTTCGAAGGTGTTGTTCGGATCCATCTTTACATCCATAGTTGGCCATACACGGTCTGACCCTGAGTTCCGGGTCATGTTGTTCAACGTGGGGTCGATATTGGCCAACCATACTCCAGGCCCCATGCTGAACGTAACCGTCGGCGACGGGGCCATGTTGTCCGCGAACACCGGCAAACTGAAGGCCATCAGAGCCAGCACGACGAGGAAAATCCAAGCCTTTTTCATGAATGCTCCCTCCTCATTGGTCTGGGAACCGGGTCGACGACCCGACTTGTTCCCTTAATCTTATCTGCCCCGATTCTATCAGAGCCTATAAGCCGTGTCAATAAAATTTTCGAGTTCCTCTGTTTTGCAGTCCACATACAGCTCGACACACACCCAACATCGCGGCGTCACCGTGCGGCGCCTCGACGTGTTGCCATCTGTTGAAACAGGCCTGTTTCAAAATGCAAGGGTTTCTTCACAGATCGGCCAGAACTTACCTTTGGTTGAGCGATGAACTTTTCCGGCCGACGCGAATCGACCCAAACCTCAAGAAATGCTATAGTAGTTCCTCTTTCCCGTCAAGTGTAAATTTCCTGGAGGAAAGATGTTCAGGCTGAATACCCTGACACGCATCTTGAAAACGGAATCCGTTTCGAATATGGGCAGAAACCTGCGGCAATCCGCCCTGAATGTCTGCGGCCTTTTCTCGCAGAAGTTCGCCTCAGGTGCTGATCCCGAGGTTGCCCTCGGGTTCGTGCCTGCGAGAATTGAGGTTGCCGGGAAGCACACCGACTACGCCGGGGGGCATACCCTGGTCTGCGCAATAGACAAAGGCTTCTTGTTTGTCGCCGGTGCCAACCAGCAGGGAAAGATCCGGATGGTCGAAGACTCTCCGGAGTTCGAGCCGCTTGAGTTCCCTTTCACGGAAAGAGTCGAGCCGCCTGCGAGCTGTTGGGCGAACTACCCAATGACCATGGCGCAGAGAGTGGCGCGTAACTTCGGGACGGAAGCGGCGCTGTCGGGCGTCGACATCGCTTTTGCGAGCGACATTCCTGTTGGAAGCGGCATGAGCGGCTCTTCCGCGCTCATGATGATGTGTTTCTGCGCCATCGCCATGACAAACGATCTGGGTGCACGCAAGACATTTCAGGACAATTTCCACAATGGTATTGATGGTATTGATCTGGCCATGTATCTCGCCTGCGCGGAGAACGGGCAAAGCTTCCGCGGCTTACAGGGGGGAAAAGGGGTGGGCACCTTTGGCGGGTCGGAAGACCATACCGCCATCCTCAACTGCCGCGCCGGAGCTCTCTCCCTGTTCCAGTATGCACCCACGGTGCTCAAGGCCGAGACGGCATGGCCCTCCGAGTGGACGCTCGTGCTTGCCTTTTCTGGTGTCCGCGCTGAAAAGACAAAGGAGGCAATGGAGAAGTATAACCTTGCCTCGCGGCGGGCCGCCCTGGCCGTGGACGCTTTCAATCATCTCTATGGAAAGAAATTGCGGAATCTCGGAGAAGTCGAGGCGGAGACCAGGAAAGACGGCGCCGGTTCCTGGCTCGAGAAGCTGGGGGGTGCCACACAGGGAGACAAAGGGCTCGATCTGCCAGGCAGGATCAGGCAGTTCCTCCTGGAGGAGAGGGACACAACGCCGCAGGCCATCCACGGTCTCCTGTGGAGGGACCTCTCGCTGTTCGGAGGTGCCGTAAGCGCGTCGCACGAAGCCTCTGGACGGCTGCTGTGGAACATCGTTCCCGAGGTCGACTTTCTTCAGAAAAGCGCGCTTGCGCTGGGCGCCGCCGGGGCAAGCGGGTTTGGCGCGGGTTTCGGGGGCAGCGTCTTCGCCGTGATCGGGGCAGGTGAGGCAGCGCGGTTCACCGCGGCCTGGCGGCGGGAGTACGATAGCCGCTATCCCGAACGCCGTCGAGAGGCCGCGTTCTTTGTCACATCGCCAGGATCGGGAATCCGGATCTGGGATGAACGTGGCCCCTCGCGATTCGTGGACACCATCTTTCAGGGCTGAGACTTACACTCTCTCTCCGTTCATGGCGGCGATGACCCTGTAGAGTCCCTGCGTGCCGAGGTTCTCCATGCCAAGAGCCTGCGCGGAAATGTAGAGCTGGTTCACGAGGGCGAGACCGGGCAGGGCCAGCTTCATGCGCCGAGCCTCTTCAAGGGCAATCCCCATGTCTTTCACGAAGTGCTTGATGTAGAAGCCAGGGTTGAAATCCCCCCGCGCAATGCGCCTCCCCAGGTTGTTGAGGGACCAGGAGGCCGCGGCCCCCTTGCCCACGATGTCGATCATGGCATCCAGGCCCAGGCCTGCCTTCTGCGCATACAGCAGCGCTTCCACCATGCCGATCATGTTCCCCGTGATCACGATCTGGTTGGCCATCTTTGTGTGCTGTCCCGCGCCCGGCCCGCCCATGAGCGCTATGGTTTCTCCCATCTTCTGGAAAAGGGGCAGGATTGCCTCGAATGCCTGCTTCTCCCCTCCGGCCATGATTGCCAGCTTCGCCTCCCTGGCGCCGACGTCACCGCCTGACACGGGTGCGTCGATTGAGGCAATGCCCTTCTTCGCGGCTTCCGCGTGAATGCGGACCGCAAGCGAGGGCTCAGATGTGGTCATGTCGCAGAGGATGGCGCCGGACTTCGCGCCCGCGAGGATGCCATCCGGCGCGAAGTACACCTGCTCCACGTCGATGGGAAAGCCGACCATCGTGAAAACGATGTCGCTTCGTGCCGCCACTTCCCGAGGGCATCCCTGCCACGCAGCACCCGCGGCAAGCAGGTCCGCTGCCTTGTCCCGGGAGCGGGTGAAAACCGCCACCGGGTGACCCGCACGCAGAAGGTGACCGCACATTGACCTGCCCATGACCCCCGTGCCGATCCAGCCCACTTTCGCATTCGCCATCGCTTTGTGCCCTCGCTTCTTCAGATTTTTTCCAGGGGGGCTTCGGAATCACCCAGCTTCATCTCGGGGCTGTTCCCCGGAGCCGCCCACCTGACGGCGTTCCTGATGACGGTCTGAACTTCTTTCTGGTGATAGGTGGGAAAGGTCTCATGACCGGGACGGAAGTAGAAGATGCGGCCCTTTCCCCTGAGGAAACAGCAGCCTGATCGGAAAACGTTCCCCCCCGCAAACCAGCTGATGAGCACCGTGGCGTCAGGCACCGGGATGTCGAATCTCTCACCATACATCTCTTCATGCGGAATCTCGAAGTACGGGCCGAGCCCATCCACAATCGGGCTGCCCGGGCTCCACCACCCAAAGCCGCTCCTTCTCTCCCGCTTCTCTCCACCTCAGGAGGCAGGAGGTTCCCAGGAGCCGCACAAAAGGCTTGGACATGTGGGCGGAGTGGAGAACGATGAGGCCCATGCCCTGGAGGACCCGGTCTTGCACCTTGGCCGCAATCTCATCTCTCACGTCGGCGTGGGCAAGGTGACCCCACCATACCAGGACGTCGGTGGCGGACAGGACGGCATCGCTCAAGCCGTGCTCCGGCTCATCCAGTGTGGCGGTTCTCAGCTGGAGGTCCGGATTCCCCGAGAGAAACCCTGCTATCGCGCCATGAATCCCCTTCGGGTAGATCTTCGAAACGTGCGGGTCGCTCCGCTCGTGTTTGTATTCGTTCCACACCGTGACGCGGATTTTTGCTGCCATAAGGACTTCATAGCGAAAAATCCATCCCGAGTCCAGCGACGAAGTCGGGCCCCATCATGCCGGCGTCGAGCAGGAAAGAAACAAAGTAAAAACCAAAGGAAAGTCCGGCGGACCAGTCGAGGCTCCATGCGTTCTGCGGAAAAATGGAAGACCCCTGCGTGACCGGCCCGGCAACAATCCCGTCATCGTCGTAATAGCTCACGTTCACGTACCCGTAGGGCCCGTAGCCGATGGCTCCGTCCAGCGTGACGATGGGCCCCAGGTGAAGGTGCGCCGTCCCCATTGCGGCGAGCGCCCACCACTCGGCGCCGATGTGGACCTGGTCGTACGGGTAGTAGTTTCCAACGGTGTCGGTAGACGCCAGGGGCGCCGAGGTTCCAATCGGAGAAGGCGAAGGCTCCTTTGACCGCGATTCCGACATCCAGGGGCCATCTTCTCACCGCAATGTATTCGAGCCGCCCTGACAGGACGAAGTCACTGGAGGAGTTGCCCTGGTAGGGCACGTTGAAGAACCCCGGTGAAGAAAGACCGAAGGCATTCGAGGTGGTGCCATATTCCAGCATCACCGCCCCGCGGAGACGGTCGCAACTCCCGGGCGGGGCCCCCAGGAGCAGAACCGCCAAAGCGGCAACCGCAGCGAATGAAAATCTCTTCATGACATGCCTCTCAGTACTTGAACGTCAAACCTCCGCCCAGGAAGGCGCCTCCATAAGAATACCCGGAGAACCCTGTCCAGGTTAGCCAGCCGGTCTCGATCTCACCCCTGACGTCTCGGGCGAAAAGATAGGAAGCCGCCATGCTGATGCTTCCCCCGACGTGCGAGACGATATCCGGCGACGACCCCGCCAGTCCCGTGAATGCGCCAAGCCCGACCGCCGCCCGCGGCACAAGCTGCAGCCTCCCCATCAGGATATCGTACTCGCCTCCCGCGTAGAGGTTGATGGGAACTCCAGGAGCGCCAGCGGCCATGAGATTGAACGGGACTTCGATGCCCACGAATGGTCGAAGAAGGTAAAATCCGCGCGAGAAGCCCTGCCGGAGCCCGATCAGCGGAGTCGATCCCCCGGGCGCCGGACCCGGCTGGATCAGGATGGAGTGAATGTACACGGTTGAGTCCGTGCCGAATCTCGCCAGGTCCAGGAGCCGATCCCCGACTCTGATGGGGCTGTCACTGTAGACAATCGTGGCAACAGAACTGACCGCATCTACCTGCCGGACCATGAGAAGCCCTTTCTCTTCCGTGCCGTCCGGCGGCAGTACGATGAACTCATCCCCGCGCCTGATTCCAGCGTCCTTGCCGAGCTCCAGGACAACCTCCTTGTCGCGCACCTCAATGATCCCCCAGTTGGGTCGAAGGTAGGGGACCTGGTTCAACACCGAGACAAGTCGGGGCGGTATTGCTTCCACCGCTTCCTTGAGCGCCGCCGCCCTGTCATTGTCCATGCCGTGCGTAACGATTGAAATCCGAAGCAAGGGATGAGGCCGGGTCAGCGCAAGGAACGCAAAGGAGGTGATGACGTCACAGGCATACTGGCCCGTCGCCTCACGCGTGACTTTCACGTCGGCCACGGAAGGAGCAACGATGAGGGAGGAGACTCTGATCCTCGATACATCCGCCGCTTCGAAGAGTTGTCCGCCGACCCGCAAGGGCGCTGATTCGTAGGCGGACCCATTCGTCTCGCGCCGCAGTGCATCGATGAACTCCGCCAGGTCCGCACCGCTCAGGTGGTATGCCATGGTGGCAACCTGGAACTGCCCGATGGTGGCCAGGACGTCCCGGATCGCACCGTCAGTGTCGGCGAAGACAGCAGAGTCGCTTCCGGCTCGGGTGGCATCCAGGCTGAAGAGAACGACTTCCCCTCGAGTAGTCTGCGTCTGAGCGCCGGCAAGACCCACCGTCAGAGTAAGAAAGAGGATAGAAAAAAGGACAATTTCCGGCCTGTTCACGTCTTCGCTGAATTGACCAAGTTCAAATATACACAAAACGGATGGCAGCAGTTGACGATGCGCAATCGATTTGCTATTCTGAAATCGATCTTTGGGGCGGGGTGAAATTCCCCACCGGCGGTGAAAGCCCGCGACTTTCGGAGCTTCCTGACGAAGCTTCCGGAACTGAACCGGTGTAATCCCGGTGCCGACGGTAGAGTCCGGATGGGAAAAGACCGACCTTCAGATCTTGACCTGCATTTCCACAGCAATGCTGCCCGCCCCGCGAGGAGTGCCATGGGTACTGACGTCCCATTCATGGAGCGGGCGATCTCTCTGGCGCGAAGCTCTCAGCCCCTGGCCGGGATCAATCCACCTGTGGGTGCGGTCCTGGTGAGAGACGGTGTGGTCGTCGGACAGGGCTTTCACAGGGGGCCCGGAACACTCCATGCCGAGGCCGCCGCGCTGCTCGACGCCAGAGCATCCATTCAGAAAACAGGGGAATCCCTGGCCGGTGCAACCCTGTATTGTTCCCTCGAGCCGTGCTGCCATCACGGCGGCGGAAAGAGAACTCCCCCCTGCACGGAGGCGATCATTGCCGCGGGAGTATCACGGGTGGTGTTCGCCTCATGGGACCCGAACCCCCGGGTTTCAGGAAAAGGCGCCGCCCGGCTGCGCGAGGCGGGCGTCTTTGTCGAACAGGGACTCCTTGCGGACGAGGCAGACGAGCTCCTAGAAGCTTTCAGCGCGTCCATCCGCCTGGGGCGCCCATTCATCCGAATCAAGTGGGCCCAGAGCCTGGATGGGCGCCTTGCATGCAAAGGCGGCGTTTCGCGATGGATCACCAACAGCCAGGCCCGCGTGCAGGCGCACGTGCTGCGATCCTACCACGACGCGGTGATGGTTGGGGCCGGCACTCTCCGCGCAGACGATCCAGAGTTGACTGTCCGGGATGCTCCGGTCAGGCCGGAGCTCGGATCTCGCCAGCCGATTCGGATCATCGTTGCCGGCCGCGAACCCCTGCCTTTGGGCGCCCGGGTTTTCTCTCCAGCGCTCGTGGACCAGACGATGGTACTGGCGGCCCGATCGAGCCCGGTGATAGCCCAGTGCCGCCTGGCGGGAGTCCGCGTACGTGATATCGCTTCAACCCCCGACGGGCTCCCGGATCTCCTGGACGGCCTACGCGCACTCTACGCGGACGGTATCGGCTCTATCCTCGTGGAGGGCGGCTCCCGCCTGATCACCGCCTTCCTGGCTCGCGGACTGTGGGACGCGGTTGCCGTGTTCACCGCACCGCTCATTCTGGGCCAGGGCATCGAAGCGGTAGGTAACCTTGGAATCGAGTCGCCGGGTCCGGCATCAAGCTCATGAATGCCAGGTTCCAGGCAGGCGACGGTTTCATCCGTCTGGATGCGCAGAACCCGGCGGCCTGCGCGGGCAGCCCGGCCGTTGGCGCCCAGGAGGAATCATGTTTACGGGATTGATCGAGGCCGTGGGAAGCGTGCAGTCCACCAGCGCTGGTGAAAAGAGCATGCGGATTGCAATCAGCTTTCCCTCTGCGGCTTGGGAGCTTGGAATGGGGGAGTCGGTCAACGTGGACGGCGTTTGCCAGACCGTGGTTGCCGCCGGAGCGTCGACCTTCACGGTCGAGGCGGTAGGAGACACGCTCCAGAAGACGACATTCAGAACGCTGCGGCGAGGCGCAAAAGTGAACCTGGAACGGGCGCTCCGCGCCGACGGCCGGCTTGGCGGTCACATGGTCATGGGCCACGTGGCGGGGACGGCGCGCATCCTTTCCTGGGGCCCCGCTGGAGGCGCTGTCGGTTCCCATTCCGAAGCATGGTTTCTTTCACTCGAGCTGGAACCATCCTGGGCGGACAGAGTCGTGCCCGAAGGATCGATGGCCGTGGACGGGATCAGCCTGACCGTAGCTGAGGTTGCGCGCGGGCCGGTGCTGCCCGGCGGCTCCGGCCTGCGCGCCCGCTTGTCCATCATTCCGCACACGCGAAAGGCAACCACTCTTGCCCTGAAGAAAGTGGGAGACCTTGTGAATATCGAGCTTGACATCCTGGCCTCCTACGTGCGCGCCGCCATGAAAGCGGCCTTCACGCAGGGTCCTGGCGTCACCCGGGAGCAGTTGTCGAGCTGGGGGTATACATGAGCGCGACAGTGGAACGGGCAGCAGAGGAACTTCGTCGCGGCGGTATGATCATCGTAACTGACGATGCGGATCGTGAAGGCGAGGGAGACCTCATGGCGGCCGCCATCAGCGTCACGGCGGATCAGGTCAACCTCATGGCGAGCGAAGCCCGCGGCTTGATCTGCTGCGCAATCGATGCGGCCTGCGCGGCCCGCCTCGAGCTGAGCGTCCAGGTGGACGGAAAAAGGCAGGCGCTTCATGGCACGGCCTTCACGCAGAGCGTCGACTGGGTCCATGGGACAACCACCGGCATTTCCGCCGCGGATCGCGCGGCCACGCTTCGGGGCCTTGCAGATGCTGCGACCCGGCCGGAGGACCTGGCGCGTCCGGGACACATTTTTCCCATCGTTGCCCGTGCGGGAGGTGTCCTGGAGCGTGGCGGGCACACCGAGGCAGCAGTGGACCTGTGCAGGCTTGCCGGGCTTCCTCCGGCCTGCGCAATCTGCGAGATCATGAACGATGATGGCAGCATGGCGCGAGGAGAAGAACTAGAGGAAATTGCGCGGCGTCTCGGCTTGCCTATCGTCAGTGTCGCGAATATCGTCAGGTTTCGTCGGACGAACGAAACGCTTGTTTCTCCCGGCTCCCGTGCAGCCCTGCCCACCCGGTGGGGCTCGTTCGTTCTCCACCACTTCGATTCTCCGTTCGGCTCATCGGCTGAGGGACCTCTCCTGCTGACCCGCGGCCTGACCTTCAATGGGGCGGGTCCAGGCACTGGAGGCACGGAAGGCTCGGAGGCGCCGCTCCTTGTCCGGGTCCATTCCGAGTGCAAGACGGGGGATGTGTTCGGGTCGCTGAGATGCGATTGCGGCGAGCAGCTCGCGGAAAGCATGCGCCGTATCGAGGCTGAAGGGACGGGGGCGGTCATCTACCTGCGGCAGGAGGGCCGCGGAATTGGTCTGCCTGCGAAGCTGCGGGCCTATGAGCTGCAGGACCAGGGGTTGGACACGGTGGAGGCAAATCTGCGCCTGGGCTTCCCCGCGGACCTGCGGGACTATTGGGAGGCCGCCCAGATCCTGCGCCTGATGGGATGCACGCGCGTGCGGCTTCTCACCAACAATCCTGACAAGGTCAGGGGTCTGACCGAGTACGGGCTTCAGGTCGTCGAGAGGATACCCCTGCACGTTGCCGGGAATCCCCACAACCAACGCTACCTTCAGGCCAAGCGCGACCTGCTTGGCCACGCCATATAAGAATAACTTCGCGAGGAGAACGAGCAATGGAACAGATTCAGGGAATGCTGCGGGCAAACGGGCGCCGTGTTGCGCTGGTAGCGGGACGATTCAACGACCTGATTGTCAACCGTCTCATCGAGGGGGCCGTGGACTGCTTCCTCCGCCACGACGGGGATGAAAGCAATCTGGCGCTTGTCCGCGTCCCCGGAAGCCTTGAAATACCTCTTGTGGCCGGCCGCTGGCTGCAAGCGGGACCTACGACGCCGTTGTGAGCCTGGGGGCAGTAATACGCGGAGACACGCCCCATTTCGACTACGTTGCCGCCGAAGTATCGAAGGGCGTTGCTTCTGAATCCCTGCGCACGGGACGGCCCATCATATTCGGCGTGCTGACCTGTGACACGCTGGAGCAGGCGCTTGAGCGCGCAGGGGTGAAGGGCGGGAACAAAGGGTGGGACGCAATGCTTGCCGCCCTCGAGATGATGGACCTGATGCCGCGCCTGGGTTGAAGGCGCAGGTCTTTTACATTTCTTTTTCCTTCTCATGACATTCCCTGCCGACACCCGGTTATAATCCTGCTAAGATGGTCGGAAGGCGCCAAGGGGGCGTCCCTGTGAAGGCTCGTTACATCGGGATCATCTTCGTTGCGGCTGTCATGGTTCCCAGCGTCCTCCTTTCCGTGCTCTCCATCCGGTCGGCGGGCCGTGAAGAGGCATATATCGAAAAACAGCTGACAACGACGCTCCTTGCAGAAGTGACCCATGCCGCAAGCCTCGTCAGCTCCGGGGTGTCGGGGATTGCCGCCGAGCTCCATGCCAGCGCGCCTTCACCGTCAGGGCAGGCATACGAGGCTGCGCTCCTTGCCTGGGAGAAGCGAAACCCTCTGGTGGGCGTGCCATACCTTCTCTCAGCGGGAAACAGGATCCTCTGGCCGCCGGCAGAGAGCTCCTCGGGAGAAGAAGAGCGGATGTTCCTCCAGCTGAACTCCGATTTTCTCAGCGGCAAAGCCGCCACTCTCGTGTTCGCCAACATCGCCGTGGTACACAAGGAGCAGGTCCTCGCGGAGGCCGGGAAGCTGGATGAATCGCTGCGGCGGCAGGAGACGACAGCGGACATGAAGGCCGCCTCATCCGAAAAGACCGTGGCGCGAGCGATGGCCCGGCCCGAAGCGGGAGCCGGCGCGAAGTCCGAAATGCCAACCCCCGCCCAGCCTGAGGAGGCGGCCCCCGTGCAGTCCGAAGCGCCTTCTGCGCCCGAGTGGTCCTCTGCTCTGGAGCCGCCTTCCACTGCCAGGACGCTTTCCGCTCCGGGGGCGCCTCCCGCTCCCGGGGCGTCCGCGCCTGGCGATGCGTCATCGGCGCCCGAGGCCCTCGAGAGCCAACGCGCAATCGACACGTTCGAGCAGAACCCCGCGGTTCAGGCGAGGGTCTACAAGAAGGCGCAGGCGCAGGGCGAGCAGTTGAATGCCCGGGTGGCGCAGCCTACGTCAAAAGCTCTCCGGGAAGCGCCGGCCGCGGCCTCAGAGTCGCAATACATCACGACATCTCGTCTCATGAGCCAGATCGCATCGCAGGGAGAGTACGGCATCATTCCCCGGTTCATCGGGGAGAAGCTCACATTCCTCTTCTGGAGCCGCCAGAGCGACGGGCGGATCATCGGGTGCGAGATCGCTTCCGCCGCATTCCGCCTGCGCATCGCCGGGATCCTGCCTTCCACGTATTCTCCCGTGCGCATTCTCACGGTCCTGGACGAAAGCGGGACGCCGCTTGCAACGCCTCCCGGGGCCGCCCCCCGCAACTGGCGCCGGCCTTTCGTGTCCCAGGAGATCGGCGAATCGCTTCCGCGCTGGGAGGCGGCGAGCTACCTCACCGACCCCGGCTCCATCACCGCGCAGGCGCGCTCCGCATCGGCGGTGATCTGGATCCTGGTGTTGATCCTCTTCGTTTCGGTTGCCGGCGGAGGGACCATGGTCCTGACCTCGCTGTACGGCGAAATGCGGCTGGCGCAGAAAAAGGCAAGCTTCGTGGCCAGCGTTTCCCACGAGCTGAAAACCCCCCTGACGTCGATCAGCCTCTTCATCGACCTGCTGCGAAGAAGCCGCAGGCCGGAGCCGCGGAAGCGGGATCGCTACCTCGCCCTCATGGCGGCGGAGACCGAGCGCCTGGGCAGGCTCATCAACAACGTCCTGGACTTCTCCTCCCTGGAAAAAGGCAGGAAGAGATATTCGAAGCGAAGGGTCGACCTGGCCCGGATTGCTTCAGAGGTCGTTGAAGCCAGCGAGTCCGGCTCGAGGGGCTTGGCTTCACTGTCGGGTGTGAGGCGAGCCGGGCGCATGTTCGTCAACGCTGACCCCGAGGCCATGAAGCAGGTGCTCATCAACCTGCTGTCCAACGCGGAGAAGTATTCGCCGGAAGGGAAGGAGATCCAGGTGGTGGTTGTCCGCGAGGACAGGGACACCGTGGTTGCCGCGCACGTGCGTGACCGGGGGATTGGCGTCGCGGAAAACGACCGGGAGAGGATCTTCCTGGAGTTTGTCCGCGTGGATGACTCTCTTTCGGCGCGCGTGCCGGGCACTGGGCTGGGGCTGACAATAGCGCGCAGGATCGCGCGTGATCACGGGGGAAACCTCACGTGCGCGGGCAGGGACGACGGGGGGAGTGACTTCGTCCTGGAGCTGCCCGCGGCTTCCGGGGATTTCGAGGAGCAGGAATGATGAAACAGAGGATCCTGGTCGCGGAAGATGATGCGGCAATCCTGACAGGGCTGGTGGACCTCCTGGAAGGGGAGGGTTTTGCCGTGGAGAGAGCGCTTGATGGGGCGGCAGCCCTTGCGTGCTGGAGCCAGAAGAAGCCGGATCTCATCCTCCTGGACGTCATGATGCCGGAGAAGAACGGCTTCGACGTGTGCAGGGAGATCCGAAGGCGGGACGCCGTCACCCCGGTGATCATGCTCACCGCCAAGGGGGAGGAGATCGACAAGGTGGTCGGCCTCGAGCTGGGAGCGGACGACTACGTGGTGAAGCCATTCGGCGCGAACGAGCTTCTTGCCCGCATCAGGGCCGTGCTGCGTCGAGGCAGGGGGACCTCCGCGTCGCGGGATGACAGGCCCATAGAGTTCGGCGATGTCCGCGTCGACCCCCGGACCATGAAAGGCCAGCGAGGTGACACTACCTTCGATGTGAGCCCGCGGGAGCTCGGCCTGCTGCGGCTGTTCGCCTCTCGGGAAGGAGAGGCGCTGGATCGCGTCACGATCCTGGATGAGGTCTGGGGAGTCAAGTACGAGGGCACGACGCGGACCCTGGACCAGCACGTCGCGGGTTTGCGGAAGAAGATGGAGCACGACCCCGCTCACCCGCGGCACATCACGACAGTGCACGGGGTCGGCTATCGTTTCAGCTCCTGACTCAAACGCCTTTACTGTTGCGCCTCAGCATCTCCGCCACGCTCTGGTTTGTGCTCACCGCATGCCCGGGGAGCGGAAGCACCCTCTCGTGGATGGTGTCAAGGATCCATTCCTTCTGCGGGAAGAAGCTGTCCTCCATCTCCGCCGCAGGGGTGATCCAGTTCCGCGCGCCCACCACGGCCACCGGCGCATCCAGCGAATCGAAGGCCATCTGCGAGATGTTGGAGGCCATGGTGTGGAGGAAGGACCCGCGCTCGCAGGCATCAGAGGCCAGGACGCAGCGCCCCGTCTTCCTTACGCTGTCGAGGATTTTCCCGTAGTCCAGCGGGTTGATGAACCGGGCGTCGATCACCTCCGCGGACACGCCGTACTTCTCCCTGAGAATCTTCGCCGCGTCCATGGCCCTGTAGAGCGTCGCACCGATGGTGACGATGGTGAGGTCCGTGCCCTCCTGCCTGACGGCCGGCTCGCCCTCCTGCACCTCGTAGTACCCGGTCGGGAACGCCGCCGGGGACGAACAGCTCTCCGACGTCGTAGATGCGCTGGCTCTCGAAGAAGACCACGGGGTCCGTGCCGCGCAGCGCAAGGTTCATCATGCCCTTCGCATCGTAGGGGGTGGCGGGGAACATCACCTTGAGCCCCGGGATGTGGGCCACCAGGGACGTCCAGTCCTGCGAGTGCTGGGCGCCGTACTTGCTGCCCACCGAGACGCGAAGCACAAGCGGCATCTTCAGCACGCCCGCCGACATCGCCTGCCACTTGCAGAGCTGGTTGAACACCTCGTCGCCTGACCTGCCGAGGAAGTCGCAGTACATCAGCTCGGGGACCGCCCTGCCGCCGCACATCGCGTAGCCGACCGCCGCGCCGACGATCGCCCCTTCGGAGATGGGCGTGTTGAACAGCCGGTGGTAGGGCAGCGCCTCGGTGAGGCCGCGGTACACGGCGAACGCCCCGCCCCAGTCCCTGTTTTCCTCCCCGAATGCCACCATGGATGGGTCGATGGAGAAGCGATGGAGCATGGCCTCGAAGATGGCGTCACGCAGCGCGATGACCTGGGACTTGGGAAGCGGCTTGCCGTCAGGCCCGACTCCCGAGCGTGACTTCTTGGCGTTCGCAATCACCCGCGGATTCTGCTCCGCGGGCAGCAGCATCTCGGGCGTTCCCTCCTGGATCTTCTCCACGTTGCCGTTGGAGAACATCATGTCCCCGATCTGGTCATCATCCGTGGCAACGCGCGGGGAAATCTCCAGGGACACGGCCAGCTCGGTGATCCTGCGCATCCTCTCCGAGGCTTCCTTCTGGATGGCCTCCAGGTCAGCGGCTTTTGCCAGCTTCCCCGCCACCAGGGAGTCCCCGAAGCTCTTGATGCAGTCCACGTCCTGCCAGAGCGCCACCTCTTCCTTGGTGCGATAGGAGGAGGCGTCCGACGGGGAGTGTCCCGAGTAGCGGTAGGTCACGACATCCAGGAGAACCGGGCCTTTTCCTTCCAGAAGGATCTTCCTCTTGCGCTCGATGGCATCCGCAACCGCCAGGGGGTTGTAGCCGTCCACCCGCTCCGCGTGCATCTGGTCGGGGTTCACCCCGGCGCCGATGCGGGCCAGCACCTTGAAGCCCATGGTCTCTCCCATGGTCTGGCCGCCCATGCCGTAGAAGTTGTTGAAGAAGCTGAACATGATGGGAGGGGCGCCGCCCATCTCCTTCGGCCACAGGGTCCGGTACTGGTCCATTGCGGCCACCATCAGCGCTTCCCAGACCGGGCCGCAGCCGGATGAGCCGTCCCCGATGTTGGCAATCACGATGCCCGGCTTGCGGTTGATCCTCTTGAACAGGGCCGCGCCCACCGAGATGTCCGCTGACCCGCCCACGATGGCGTTGTTGGGCATGCTGCCGAAGGGCGCGAAGAAAGCGTGCATGGAGCCGCCCATCCCCTTGTTGAAGCCGTTCTCCCGGCCGAAGATCTCCGCCAGGGCGCCATAGAGGGAGTAGTCAACGGCCAGGTCCTGCAGAGACCCCGTGTGTCCCTTCTGCACGACGCGAAGCGGCGCTCCGCCGAAGTAGGTCTCCATGATGGCGGTGAGCTGCTGCTCGGGGAGCTTCGCGACCGCGGAAAGGCACTTGGCGATGATCTCCCCGTGGCTCCTGTGCGAGCCGAAGATGAAGTCATCCACGCCGAGGGGGAGGCACTGGCCGACAACGGTTGATTCCTGCCCGATGGAGAGGTGGGCGGGCCCCGCGTGATCGTAGGGGATCCCCTGGTAGGCGCCCTTGGTCTTGATGGTGTTGAGCATGGTCTCGAACTCGCGGATGATGGCCATGTCGCGGTATATGCGCAGGAGCGTTTCCTTCCCGTACTTTTCGGTTTCCTTCTTCAGATCCGGGACATAGGCGTTGAGGGGGATGTCGCACAGCGAGAGCTTTCCCTGCTTGCGCGTCTCGCGCGGGTCAACGACGATTGATTTCGGCATATCAGCAGTCTCCTATTCGATACGTGGCTCTTATTGGGCAAGCAGCAGGTCGAACCGCGAAATGAGGCCCGCCAGGGTCTGCAGGAACCGCGCGCCTGGCGCGCCGTCCACGACCTGGTGGTTGATGGTCAGAGAAAGCCCGATCTGCGGGATGAAGCTGACGCTGCCGTCGGCGCCCGGGGCTGCCCGCGGCACGATGGAGCCGACACCGAGGATGCCCACCTGCGGCGGATTGAGAACCGGCGTGAATGTCTCCACGCCCAGCCCGCCAAGGTTGGTGACGGTGAACGTCCCGCCCGCAAGCTCGTCCGGCGAAATCCGCCCCTCCCGGCAGGCGGCCGCCAGCCGGGCGGCTTCCGCCGCGATTGCCTTGAGGCCGAGGGCGCCGGCATTGCGGATGACGGGCACCATGAGCCCGCGCGGCGTGTCCACGGCAAACCCGAGGTGCACGTCGGCGAACTGCCTGATTGCGTCTCCCGTGAAATGCGCGTTCAGGTCCGCGTGCTGAAGGAGCGCGCGGGAAACGGCGAAGAGCACCATGTCGTTGATGGTGACGCCGCGAAGGCCCATGGTTTCGGGGCTCTCCTTGAACCGCGCGCGGAGCTCCTGGAGGGCACGCGCGTCCGCAGAGGAGCTCAACGTGAGCTGCGCGGTTGTGGTCAGGGAAGCGAGCATCCGCTCCGCGATGAGCTTTCGAACGCCGGTCACCTTGATCTCCCGAATGCCGCCCGATGGGATGGCAGCGGCCGCGGGCCGCGGTGCGGCGGGCGCTGGCGCGGCCGTGGCACCGGCCGCTCTCCCGGCTCCGTCAGCCATGGCTTGCTTCACGTCGCGCTCTATGATTCGGCCGCCCGGCCCGGTTCCGCGAATGCCGGAAAGGGTGACGGCGTTTGCCGCGGCAAGGGCCCTTGCCCGCGGTGACACAGCGATCTTTCCCCCGGGAACCGGGGCCGCGGGTGCTACCGTGACGGCAGGGGCGAGCGATGCCGGCGCGGTAGAGGAGGCAGGGGCTGGCGCAGACGCGGCCGCCGGCGCTGTCGCCGCCGTGGGCGTGGCGACCTTTTCTCCGGGCGTGCCGATCACGGCGATGGTGTCCAGCACGGGCACCTGGCTCCCCGCTTCACGGTAGATTGCAAGGAGCGTCCCGTCCGCGGGAGACTCGATCTCGAAGGACGCCTTGTCGGTCTCCACCTCGCAGAGGACCTCACCGGTCTTGACGGCGTCACCAACGCGTTTTTTCCAGCCGACGATGGCGCACGTCTCGACGGACTGGCCTTGTTTCGGGAGTATTACGGGGATTGCCATTACGGTTCCTCACAATAATTTTCGCCCCGCCTGAGTGTCAATACGCTCGGTGTTGAGGTGCGCGCGGCGTTCACGGGGATCGATGTCCTAAACTCTTGACCCTGAAAAGTCGAACATGGTACTGTACACTCTCTCACGAGGATAAGGAAGTATGTCAGGCGACCGTAATCTCCCCCCAATCGAAGAGTTTTCATCCGACAAGATCTATTGCGCCAATTGCGTTCATTGCAAGCTGATAAAGGTGCCCCGGGGAGACGGCGGCCAGTACGGGCTGAGGGTGCGCTGCGATGCGGGAAAGTGGCGCAAGAAGCTTGGTGAGGAGAAGGTGTACAAGTACTTCACGGTCGTCAGGCGGACGCTCGACCAGTGCGAGACGTACGAGCCAATGGGCGAAGTGGAGGTCTTCCTCAAAGAGCTGAAGAAAAACCTGCCCATCAAGGACGAAATTTACTCCGCATAACAGGGCAGGGTCAGATGAAGATCAAGCTGTCGGTCTCTTTCCTCATTCCTGTCGCGCTGTGCGCGGTACTCAGCATGGAGAGCTGCCGCACGCAGCCAAAAGTGATCCCGGCGGATCTCAGCGCGGCGGAAAGCTTTCAGCGGGCGCAGGATGCGGCTGACGGCGGTAACTACCTCCTGGCCATTCGCTACTACACCGCCTTTCGGGAGAACAATCCGAACAACCGGGAGCGCGACGCGTGGGCGCTCTACGAGATAGCGTTCAATTATCACAAGATGAGGAAGAACTCCAAGGCCATGACATTCCTGGATCAGCTTCTCCAGCAATACGAGGGAGATCCCGGCGACCTGCCCGCGGCCCCACGTATTCTGGCTCAGAAGCTGAAAGACAGGCTGGGGCCGATTGTTCCAACCGGCATTCCGGCCGCCGCCGCCCCGGAAGCCGTCGCCCCGGCCCCAGCCGCGCCGGCTCCGGCACCCGCTGAACCCACGCCGGCCGCTCCAGCCGCACCTGCACCCGCAGCTCCCGCCACCCCAGCTCAGTGAAGCGATTCGAGTTCTGTCCCGTCTGCGGCACAGGGCTCGCCGATCAGCGGGTCGGGAATGCTCCCGTGGATGTGCTGATCTGCTCCGCCTGCGGCTTCCACTTCTGGCAGGGCTCGAAGCCGGCCGTCGGCGTCGTTCTCCTGCGCGTCATCGCGGGCAAGCAGCAGGTCCTGCTCACGCGGCGCGGGATCGAGCCCTACAAGGGCCAGTGGGACCTCCCCGGCGGCTTTCTGGGAAACGGAGAGAGGCCGGAGGATGGCGTCAGGAGGGAGTTGCGGGAGGAGCTGGATGTGGCGGTCTCGAACCCCAGGTTTTTTGCCTCGGAGATCGACCAGTACAACCGTGACGACATCGCCGAGCAGGCCCGCTTTGTGCTCAGTCTTTTCTTTCTGTGCGATATCCCCGCTGATGCGAGGCTTGTTCCCGCGGATGACGTGGTTGAAGCGGCCTGGTTCCCCCTGGACAAGCTCCCCGCGGAGCTCGCGTTCGATTGCAACCGCAGGGTGCTCACGAAAGTCAAAGCGTCCTTCGGCGCGTGAGCTTCTTCAGCCCGGGGTTGCTTCGCTTGCTTCACGCCCAAGGGACTCGGTGAGCCGCAGGAGCTTTTCCTTGTCAATCAGAGCGACGGTTTCTTCCGTGATTCCCAGAATGCCCTCGTCCCTGAGGACGGCGAACACCTTTCGAACGTCGTCCATCGGGGTCTCGAACGCAAGCGACACGTCGTCCAGCGTGCTCTGAAAGGGCACCGTGGTCTGCCCGGCGGGGAGCTCTTGGAAGAGATAGCGCAGGTGGAGGGCCACCTGGCCTTTCGCGTCCCTTTTGACGAGGTGCTGGATCTGCAGGTGGGCATTCTGAAGGCGTCGGCAGAGCTTGTCGATGATGGACAGGGCGATGCGCGCATTGCGCGTGATCATGTTCTGCAGCCCTTCCCGATCGAACACCAGCAGCTCCACGGCGTCCACCGCCGTCACGGTAGCGGTGCGGCGGGTGCGGTTCACGATGGCCGTCTCACCGAAGAAGTCACCTTTCTCGAGAATCGAGACGACGTGAACCTTGTCGGCAAAACGCTTGCTGACGCGGACTTTTCCCTTCTGAATGATGTACATCTCCTCGCCCTCTTCCCCTTCGCCACAGATGACGGCGCCAGGGGCATAGGACTTGGTGAAGCGCTGCAGGAGCTCGTCTGGCATGGCAGAGAGCAACTATAGAGGAAAGCCGTCACATCGTAAAGCGCAAGCGGCGGGCTCTGCGCATCGTATGAAGGTGTGGAGGCTTCCATGAAAGTCAGTCACGCGATTCTGGTGTCCGTCACCGCAGCCCTGGCCGTCTCCTGTGGTCCCGTCCCTGATCCGCGGTCCGCGGGGCAGGTGGATCTTCACCCTCCGGTGATAGAGTCCGTATGCTCCACGGGGCCGGGGAGATCAGCATCCAGTTCGATGAGGAGGCAAGCCTTGTGGCGGACAAGACCCGGATCACCCCCGCCTTGAACGTTCGAGAGGCCACCGGTCCGGCAAAAGGGATTCTCCTTCGAGTGGATGATCAGAAGCCGGGGCTCGAATACACGCTTGAAGCAGAGGCCCGTGATTCCAGCGGAAACGCAGCTTCTTTTCTTGCAACCTTCTACGGCTTCAACCCGCATGTCCCCCTGCTCCTGATCAATGAGCTCACCACCCAGGGGACCGCGGACCATCCTGACATGGTGGAGATCAAGGTGGTTACGGATGGGGACGTGGGAGGCGTGGTGCTCTACCAGGGCACGCCGGGCAGCTTTGATGACCGCCTGGTGTTTCCCTCGTTCCCCGTGCGGCAGGGGGAGTTCCTGGTTGTCCACTTCAAGCCCAGCGGAGACGGAACCGAGGTGAATGAGACCGCGGACAAAGGGGTCTCCGGCGGCTTGGACGCCTGCGGGACCGCTTACGACTTCTGGGCGGCCGGCGGCCGCGGGATCGCCGGGAACAATGGGGTCCTCTCCCTGTACCAGAGACCGGGAGGGAACCTGATGGACGGGTTCCTGTACAGCAACCGCACGTCGACCTCGGATGAGAAATACCGGGGGTTCGGCTCGGCGGCAACGCTTGCCCGGGCGGAAGAGCTTGTCCGTGACGGCGGCTGGCAGACAACGGGGCAGCGGGTCAGCCCGGAGGACGCTGTCAATCCGGATGGCTCAACCAGCACCCGTTCCCTCTGCCGTTCCTCAGCAAGCGTGGACACGGATTCTGCCGCAGACTGGCATATCGTTCCTACTCGAAAGGCCAGCTGGGGACGGGACAACACCGACGAGGTATACGTGCCGTAGGAGGGGCGCTAGACCATCATCTCCTTGATGATTTTTTCCAGGGCCTGGCGTGGCACCGCGCCGATCTGCTGTTTCACCACCTGCCCCTTGTTGAAGAAAAGAAGCGTGGGGATGCTCACGATGTTGAACTGTGTGGCCAGTTCCGGCTCCTGATCCACGTCTATCTTTGCAACCTTCAGCTTGTCCTTGTACTGCGCGGCAAGGTCCTTGAGGACAGGAGCAATCATCTTGCACGGGCCGCACCACTCCGCCCAGAAATCCGCCACCACAGGCACCGGCGACGAGATTACTTCCGTGTTGAAATTCGTCTTTGTGACGACTACTTCTTCAGCCATGGACCCCACCCCCCCTCCTGGTACTCAGAGTAGTAAATATATCCCCCTCCGGCATCCTTGAGCAAGGGAGGCAGCTATTTCTGCTTCCGCTTGAAGTCCTTGATTCGAAAATCGCTCACGATCCCCCAGACGTAGGCAAGGTTGTCCTCGATGATCTTCCTGGCTTCCGCCGCCATTTCGGTGTAGACCCGCTTCACCCGTTCGAGCACCGTGAAAAGGTCGTTGAGGAAGAAAGCCGCCTCCAGGATATACTCCTTCTCATCACGCTCAATCAGAGCGTAGTTTCGAGGGAACTTTCGCAGCTGGGCCACCAGCCGGATGAGAAACTGCGGCACTTCGTCCTTGTCTCCCGAGGCCAGGTAGCGCAGCTGGGAGTCCATGCTGAGCATCTCGGATGAGCTCATGGAATACATGGTGTCCCTGAGGGCGTCCCCGATCTGCTGCCAATGGCCGCGCAGGAGCTCCGTGAGGGCGCCGAGAAGCCGGCGCGTCTCCTCGCTGGCATCCTGGTGGAAGTAGATCTCCGGGTACTTGACGATCCTCTTGCGGTTTTCTTCCAGCACCCGGTCAGCAAAGCTCTGCTGCTTCTCCGCGTCGGGCCTGGCCGGCTCCGCGGCCACTTTCTTTTCCTCCCGGTCGAGCAGCTCTTCAATCGCGCTGATCTCCGCCATCAGGAAGGATGAGACGTCCACCCCGGCCCGCAGGGCGCGGATGTAGCGCTCTTCGAATGCTTCCCTCAGTGACCGTGGCTTGAAGTACTTGGCGACGTACGTCTCGTATTTCTTTCTGATTTTTTCTACTGCGCCGGATATCTCTCCCGGCGTCAGTTTTCTGAGGTTCACACGCCCTTCATAGCGGAAACCAGGGCCATGGTCAAGAAACCAGGAAAGGGCCTCTACCCGCTGGCGAGGCCCCTGCGTCCCGCGCCTAGAAGCTCGAGGCCTCCGGAAGCTCGACGTCTCCGCCGCTCTCTTCCGCCGGGCAGGTCCGTCTTTTCCTCCTCCTCCTTGCCTTCCTCCTCCTTGCCTTCCCCCTCCTTGCCTTCCCCCTCCTTGCCTTCCCCCTCCTTGCCTTCCCCCTCCTTGCCTTCCCCCTCACCGTCCTTGTTCTTGAGCTGGGGCTTGAACTCCACGTGCTCTGCGACGACGAAGATCCGTGACCGGGTCTTTCCGTCCGGGTCCGTCCACCTGTCCTGCTTCAGCCTGCCGACCACCCGGACGCCGCGCCCCTTCTTGAGGTATTCCCCGCACACCTCCGCCAGGCGCGCCCACGTGGTGACATCGAAGTAGGACACCTCTTTCTGCGTCTCCTGCTCCTGCTTGAAAAAGCGGTTGGACGCCACGGTGAACTTGCACACCGCCGTTCCTTTCGTGGTGTAGGAAAGCTCGGGATCCTTCACCAGGTTGCCCTCGATGAGCAGAGAGTTGAGATTGTTCACCCATTCCTCCTTGCGCCTTCGATCTGCAAGGCGACTTCAGACTCTCAATACGGGGTGATCTGCTCCGTGATTGCAGAGCATCCGCAGCGGTGTTCGACGCCGGCGCCCCGGGCTCCTCGTGT
This sequence comes from uncultured Spirochaetota bacterium, assembly GCA_963745235.1. Taxonomy (GTDB): domain Bacteria; phylum Spirochaetota; class Spirochaetia; order SZUA-6; family Fen-1364; genus Fen-1364. The sequence continues at coordinate 23,387 of CAVUXE010000084.1, forward strand.
TGAAGTGGGCCGGGAAATGGCTTACATTGTCGGCGCATGGTTGACCTTGAAAAGAAAATCAGCGGTGACTGGTTCGAGCTGCGGGAAAAGGCAGGGGACTTTCACGCCCTGCTCGATATTCTGCGCCTCTCCCCGGCGGAGCTGCGGGACGCCGCCGGCAAGCTGCGGCTCTCCGTGGAGCAGGGGATCATCGAGTTCAAACGCACCATGCTCACCCCCGTCCTTGTCGCCCTTGAGACTGCCCGCTACAAGTCCCTCGAGGGGGACGAGATGGTGGAGCAGGAAAGACCGCTCACCGGTCTCCTGTTTTCCATCCTGGTGCAGCGCCTCCTGGCCGCTGACCTTCTTCCGCTTGCGCGCCAGCGTGAGCAGGCGGTCAGCGCGGGCTCCCTGGAGGTGAGCTCCATTGTCGCGGCCGTCAGGGCCAGGATAAAGTCCAATCCCGCGTTTCGGGCTCACCCGGCAATCAAGAACATTCTGGTCCAGGTCCAGGTCTACAAGAAAGAGAACCAGAAGATGCGTGAGCTGCTGCCCATGATCAAGCCGGAGATGCGCTCTTCGTTCCTGGCGAACTTCAGCCGGACATTCGACGGGATAGTCGCCAGCATCCGGCGTCACTACGCGGCCCTCCTCCAGGAGGAAGCCGCCGAGTCGAAAAGCAAGCAGCCGGATTTCTCCCTAGCGCTCCTGCCCCTGAAGGATCTCGCCCCCCTGCTTGCCTCCCAGGCGCGCGAGATTGCTCGAATACGATCCACCCTTGCCCACGCCAGAGAAGAGAAGTACAAGACCCGCGAGGTCCTGGTGCGGCTCTATGACAGCCGCCACCAGGCGCTGGGCCTCATCGAGGACGAGCTGAAGATGTACCGAAAGATCTGCAAGGAGAACCTTCAATACGATCTGGACGCCTGCGCCCAGGAGATAGCAATGGGTTTTCGGGACCAGATCGTGGGCATTCTCGAAAAGCAGGGCAGGCGGGAAGAGCCAGCCTGAGCACTCCGCCTGCGCGCCCTGCCTCACCCTGGTACAGCCGCTCCAGCCTCCCTACGCTCTCTGAGAGTCCGCCCGGCCTGTTTCGCGCTTTCCAGATCTTCCGGTAGGCGGCCGTCAAAGCCGCCAAGTCGGCTTTCAGCCGCGACGCTGCCACCGGGATCTGCCAGAGTGCCGTCCAGGACCGCGACACCCCTGTGGCACGCATGGAGAAGCATCCTGAGAGTCAACCCGTATTCTCCTTGATGAGCCGGGCATCTGCGCGGGCCATGGCGACTCTTGAATTGCCCCTGCCATGTCATTCGCCTGGGCGCGCGTCTCCCTCAGGCTCGAAGCGGTCACCGAGTCGGGCAGCGGAGCATCCGCCAGCGGATTGATGAAATGAAAGAGCGGGCTTGGAGTGTCAGATCAGAGGTATACCGGCTTTTCTACAATTTCTCAGATGCGACGCGCGTCTCGATGCCCACGAGCCTCAAGTGGCCGTCGCGATAGACGTGCTTGAAACGGACGTTTTTCTTGCGGGAAACGAAGATCAGCTCACCCTCCAGGAGGTAGAAGTCATCCATCTCCCTCTCGACGTCAACGCCGTAGTAGCGGGTCAGGTAGTCCAGGAGTTGATCCAGGTTGATCTGCTCGAAATGCTCGACCAGACGGTTGAAGATCTCGCGACTTCCCGTTTTTTCCAGGAAATACATCTTCTGAGCCATGAAGAAGATGATGTGATCCCGTGAGTGTTCCATCGGTCTCTCTCTGTATCGACATCCCACCCTGATAATCTCCAATGAAAAAAACGCACCTGATCGCGGAGGACCGCGTCTCGGAGGAGCGGCATAGGAACGGCGGACCGCTTTTGCTATACTGCGGGCGGAGGCAAAAATGGCGAAGGGTTTCACTCTCGAGACGGATCCATGGGTCTACCGGGCGAAGCTCTCTGAGGACGGCACGTGGGGAGAGGAATACGTCGAGCAGCCGCACCTCACCCAGCGCCAGGAAGAGGACCTGCCTGATGCTGAAAGAGCGAAGCTTCTGCTGCGCAGGAACAATTTCGCCGACATGCCGCTCGTGAACTACACGACCCAGTACGGGATGGGGTGCTTCGAAGGGCTGAAGGCATTCCCGCAGCCTGACGGCGCTTTGAACCTTTTCCGCCCCGACGAGAACGGAAGGCGCATGGAGTCATCCATGAAAGGCCTGCACATGCCTCCGTTTCCCCCGCAGATGTTCCTCAGCGCCGTGCGGACGGTGGTGGGGAAGAACCAGAGCATCGGCTTTACCCCGGTCTACGACCCCGCGTGGGCAAAAGACGACTTCGTCTCGGGCCATGCAGTGTACATACGACCGTTCACCTATGCCGAGCCGGGCATCGGGGTGGGCACCAGCAAGTACCCCTGGGTGGTCGTCATATCGACCCCCGTCGGCTCCTACTTCAAGCCGGGCAACTCGAAAGCGGTCATCACGAAACGGGTCCGCGCCAACCCGGGCGGCACGGGCTGGATCAAGGCGGATTCCAATTACGTGACCAGCGCGCTGGCGAAGCGGGAGGCGGAATCAGCGGGGTACATGGAAGCGATCTTCCTGGACGCCCGGGAGCAGAAGTATTTCGAGGAAGGCTCTTCCTGCAACATCTTCTTCCTGATGAAGAACGGCACCCTTGTCACCCCCAGCCTCGAGGACACCATCCTCCCCGGCATCACGCGCAGGAGCGTCATTGTGCTGGCCAAGGAAAAGGGTGTGAAGACGGAAGAGAGGCGGGTGTCGGTGAAGGAAGTCTTCTCCAACGCTCGGGAATGCTTCGTGGCCGGCACCGCTGCCGGAATATCTTTCATCGAGTCGATAACGCACGAAGCCAAAGAGGCCGTGTTTGCCAACCGCGAAATGGGAGATCTCACCCGCTCGCTTCTGAAGGTGCTCAAGGGAATCCAGTACGGCGCGCTTCCTGATTCGCACGGCTGGATGTTCCCCGCCCTGCACTGAGGAAAAGGGGCTACCAGGACAGCGTTCCCAGGTCCCGGGGGAGGTCGCTGGAGATCTGCGGCACGAAACCAGATACCGGGTAGAGGATGCCTCTCTGGTTCAGGAAGGGCAGGTTCCTGGCCCCGCCGGCTGAGCGGCTGTCCGGGGCCCGCGTGAGCGAGTCTGCTACCAGCGAAGCGTCGGTCAGGTAGACGAGCCCCTCCGACCTCTTGTTCCGGTCACCCGTTCGAGCGGCAAGCCTGGCCATGACCACCCCAAGATTGTTGTCTACCTTTACCAGCGTTTCCAGGAGTGAACGGTGCTCAGGCTTTTCCTGCGGGAGAAGCGTTCCAATGGCAGCCCGGCGGGCCTCCAGGCGGTCACGCAGGCGAAGGTAGTAGCCCTGTGCCGCGAAGTAGTCTCCCCTCTGGTAGAAGCAGTTTCCGATTGCGAAAAGCAGGTTCACAGGGGGCTTGCCCGAATAGTCCACGTCCGCCGCGCCTGAGGGGACGAAAGGCGGAGGCGCATCCGGGTCGCGAGGGTTTCCCCATTCTCCCTCCGCCCTGGAAAAGCTTGCCAGCGCGGACGGGTAGTCTTTCTCTGCGTACTGGGTAAATCCGATCTTGTAGTCGAGCGACGGATCGAAGTACTGGTTGTCGATTGCCTTCTGGTACAGGGCCCGGGCCGTGTCGAGGTCCCCGATGACATAGTAGTGAAGATCCCCCAGGTCCGCGTACGGTCTTCCGAAAACGCCTCCCGTCGCGACGAGACGGCTCTTCTGGCTCTCCTCCACCCGCGCTATCGCAAAGGTAAGCTGCTTCTCCCCGTCTATGTACTGCCCTTTCTGGTCGTACAGCTCTCCCAGCCGGGTATGCGTGTCCACCTCCATGGCAATGCGCTTCGGCGTCAGGGGATCCGTCGGTTGAAGGCGCAGGAGTGTGGCGTTGAGAGCGGTCAGCTCGTCGTCGGGCTGCAGGGCAAGGCGGTAGTAGCGGGCGAGGTTGTAATGGATCTCCGCCAGTCTCGAGTCCGCTTCATCCGCCTTCAGCAGGACATCCTTGGCGTGGTCGAGCTGCCGATGATCCACCAGGTACCCCCCCAGCTCCGCGTACACGGCGGGGTCTACCCGCATCTCGGGGCGGGAGGCGAAGTACACTCTGAGCCTCTCGATCTCCTGCGGGTTGTCGGTGCGGATGAACCAGCGAAGCATGCGGAACAGGAGCTCGTCACGCGTGCCGTAGTGCTCGATGAGGGTGGCATAATCCACGCGCGCCGCGTTGTAGCGCGGAGAGTCGGCGCGGTCTTTCTCCGCCCCCGCCCAGTCCAGGTTGTTGTCCCCCGCGGCCAGGAGCGCGTCGAAGTCATACTGGTTCTTGTCGAGGAGAATCTGCAGGAGGTCGTCCGCCTTCTTGAAGTCCGCAAGCCTTGTGGATTCCATGCGGGCATAGTCGAGAACGCCTTTCCTGTCTCCCGGGAAGTCCCGCAGGAGCAGGTCGTATTTCTGCTCCGCCAGGATGTACTGGCGCTTGTCCGAGAACGCCTCCGCGTAGCGGTAGTACCACCGCTTGATGCGCTGGGCCGCCCGCGCCCGCTCGAAGCTCTCGTTGGCGAGCGTGAAGCGGTCTCCCAGGACGTGGGTGTAGCCGATGCGGTAGTTCGCGACGGCGTACAGGGGACGGTAGACCAGGCGATAGCCGAGAAAGCCGATGAGGGCGGCTGCAAGGACCGTGATGGCGAACAGCCGCACGATGGGATAGATGTTCTCCCGCAGCGCGTATGCGAAGGAACGCTGCTCGGCCTCGAATGCCACCCCGGTTTTCTTTTCGTAGCCGGCGGGAACGACGATGCGCTTGCCGGTAATCCGCGAAACAACGGTCGCAATCTCCTGCGCCGCCGCACCCTGCACAAGGAGGGAGACCAGCCGGGTCAGCGCGGCGCCGGTTGCCGCTTCCTGCCCGATCACCCCTTCCACCGCCATTTTCAGGTTGCGGGGGAGCGACTCGAGCGTCCGCTTCAGCCGATTGAACTGCTCCTGCGTGAGGGCGATCTCCGGCCCCGCGGCGCCAAGCTCGGGGAGAGGGGCGGCCTCCCGCGGCGCTTCCCGAGCGGCGGCTGGCCGGGGCGGCGCTGGCCGCGGGGCCGGCTTTGGCGGAGCGGCTTCGGCCTCGGGTTGCGCCCCCGCTGCGAACTGGCCGGTGGGCTCCGCAAAGCTGAAGTCCTCCAGGTTGAGATCTCCCAGCCCCTCTTCGCCTGCGGTCTCGGAAGGTGGCCCGGCCGCCGGCTGCTCGGGGGTTTCCTCCACTGATGGGGATGGCGGCAGCTCCGCCGAAGCGGCGGGCGTCTCCTGCTCCACCGCGCCGAGATCGAAATCTTCGAGGGACGGGATCTCCGCCTCTCCGCCTGGCTCCGGCAGGCCGGCTTCGGCCTGCTCTGCCTGGGGAGGTTCGCCTTCAGCGCCCGCAAGGGGCTCGGTCAGGCTGAGGTCCTCGAGGTTGGGAAGCTCGATGCCAGCAAGGACTTCCTCGGACGGGGCCTCCATGGACATGGCCTCTTCTGACGGAGGCCTTTCTGGAGGCGCCTCTGTCGGAATGGTCTCATCCAGGGGAGCCTCAGTCGAAACAGTCTCCGCCGGGAGGGCTTCACCCTCCTGCGTCGGTTCGGGCAACTCCCCGATATCCCCGAGCGGCTCACCGACTTCGGCGGGAAGCTCACCGACATCCCCGGACGGCTCCCCGACAGGCAACTCCCCGAGGTCGCTGGGAAGCTCCCCGAGGTCGCTGGGAAGCTCCCCGAGATCGCTGGGAAGCTCCCCGAGGTCGCCGGCCAGCCCCCCGACATCTTCAGGCAAGGCCTCCATCTGTGACAGGTCTGACTGCAGGGGTGCGGATTCGCTTTCAGGAAGGGAGAACTCATCCACGGCAGGCTCGGCCGGCTCTCCTGCGGCGCTTTCCGCCGGGCCGCCGAGGGAAGGCTCCAGATCCTCTATGGGCGGTGTCGTGGACTCATCCCCGAAGAGGGAACCGAAGTCGAGCCCGCTCTCTTCGGGTGCGGGCCCTGGCTCTCCCTCTGTCTCCGGCTGCGCGGAGGGGGGCCCCGTCTGCGCGCCCGAGTCGAGGTCATCAAGGCTCGAGAGGTCAAGACCGAAGTCCTGAGGGCCTTCCTCGGCTCCTTCTGGAATCGGGGGTGGGGGTTCCTCGATTGGAACGCCGGCGCCGCCAGGCTCGGGAAGAGCTTCTTCCGGGGGCCGCACGTCCTCGATGGCCTGCGACCTTCGCGCCATGATCTCCGGCTCTCCGCCGAGGGAGTTCAAGACCTCCTTGAACTTCTCGATATCCTCTTTGCGCGGCAACTCGTCTCCTGATTCAAGTCTCGGCCAAACGACATCGTCCCATGATTCAAGTCAGGCCAGCTCCCAGCCGAGACTTATTATAAACAAAAGGCCCAGGACGTCCACAGTGAAGAAGAAGAACAGCAAGGGCGACAGCGCACCTCTCCCCGAGATTCCACGCAGGAAAAGGGTTTCCCTCCTGCGCTGCCTCCTTCTCGCATGCATGGTGGCCGGCGCGGCCGCGCGCGCCTTCGCCGCCCAGCCCTTGACCCTTGACCTCTCTCTCAACGGCCTGATGGAGGCACAGCCTCCGCATCTCGTGGATGACGTGCTGATCCTGAGCTACAAGCCTGCGCGCGGAACGGATGCGCGGTTCGTGGGCGCCCGTTTCGAGACCGAGGACTACGCGGTCCTCCATTCTTTTTCCCGCAACCGCTACGGGGTTTTTGTCCTGGACTTCGAGCTTCCCGAAAACGTCCGGCAGGTCCGCTACCGCATGGTGGTGGACGGGCAGTGGCTGAGCGATCCCACGAACCTCCAGGCGGAAACGGACGACCAGGGGAACCTCATCTCGCTTTTCACCGTGGAGAAGGAGCCCGTGCGGCCCGTCTTGAATCCGCGCCGGGAAGCCGATGGCAGCGTGACCTTCGTTTTCCACGGCCAGCCGGGCCGGCGGGTGACAATCCAGGGTGATTTCAACAACTGGGATCCCTTCACGAGCCAGCTCGTGGAAACCACACCCGGTGTCTACCGCATCACGCTTCGGCTCCTCCCCGGAGGACACTGGTACCGGTTCTTCACCGACGGCAGAAGGCTTCTGGACACCTACAACTCGGATACGGCCCGCGCCCCTGACGGCCAGCCGGTGAGCTATTTCGAGGTCTATCCCGCGCCCACGGACCCGTGATGCGCGGGTGCGCGCCCTGACGGCGGGGCTCGCCGGCGCCCGCAATGACCGTCAGTAGCGTGTCCCCCACGAGTTCATCCACAGGATCGAATCCAGCGGTTTCCTGATCTTCCGTCTTCCCTGCTGGCCTTCGGTCGGGTAGCCCAGGGCAAGGAGGCAGACGACGCGCACGTGAAGCGGCGCGCCCAGGGCCCTGCGCGCGCGCCTCCTGTTGAACCACCCGATCCAGCATGTTCCCAGCCCCAGCTCGGCGGCGCGAAGCGCCAGGTGCTCCCCCGCAATGCCGCAGTCAAGCTGGTACATCGCGCTGTCCTTGAGCGATTGCGCCGCCGCCGCAAGGCCTGCCCTTTCGGCGCACAACGCTATGATCACGGGTGCGGCAGCCGCGAACCGGGTGCGGGAGAAGATGCCGGAAAAGCACGCGCGGGAGAGCGCTTCACGGGCCGTCGCATCCTTGACCACCACGAACCGCCACGGCTGGCCGTTGCTCGCGGACGGGGCGAGGCGCGCTGCCTCGATCACCGCAAGGATGTCCTTGTCCGAGACCGGCTGCTCCGTGTAGCGGCGGACGCTGGAACGCGCGAGGATCAGCGCCTCCAGGGCGGAGGCGCTCATACGACGGCGCCCTGCCGGACCGTAACTGCCGCCCGGAGGTTGTGCGCCTCTTCCTTCAGCCGGTGGATCGAGTCAAACCATTTCAATGCGCTCTCATGGCGGAAAGGGACCCGGTACAGCTTGCTCTCGAAGGTGAAGTGCAGCTTGTCTCCCGGGTCAACCGACAGCGCACCGATGCCTCCCAGGGGAGCGGCGAAGGAAATGCCCAGCCGCGTGCGGAAAAGAAGGCGATGGTTCGTCAGGAAAGCGCGGCCGAATGCGAAAACCCTGAGGTTGGGAAACTTCTCCTGCTTGAACAGGAAGTGGGGACGCGAGATGAGGTAGACCTGCTCATCCGGACCAAGACCGAGGCGCGCCTCGGTGCGGATGGGAGTGAACGGCATGGTCCTGATGCGGGCATAGTGCTGGGGGAGGCTGGTCCAGATCCCTTCCGGCTTTCCCTCCTCGTCAGCGGGAGACAGGCGGCAGGTGACATCGATTACCCATGAGGAGAAGCAGCTCGAGCACTCCACCCTGTTCGTGCTGAACGGCCGAACAACCTTCAACCCCTCCAGCGTTCCGCAGCTCGGGCAGCGGTAGAGCACGTGGGTCACGTCGACTGCAAGGCCCTTGTACGGGTACCGGGAGGCATCCACCGAGAGACCGTAATCCGCGCTCTGAATGGCTTCCGCGACGTCATGGGAAATCCGCTCGTCATCCTCCGGGATCTCCTCCGGCCTGTAGAGCCGGGAAAACACTGCCCTGACGGGGAACCGCCGCCACCGCCTGGCCCAGCGGGGATACACGAAGTAGGCGCCGTCGAAACGGCAGACGTAGACGGGAGCTCCCAGCTTCCTGATGAGCTTTGCAATCCCCGGGGATATGGGCTGGACGGTTCCGTCCCAGGTCCTGACACCCTCGGGAAACACGCCGATGAGCCCGCCCCTCTTCGCAATGGAGAATATGGAGCGAAGCGCGCTCATGTCGGAGGCCGCCTTGCGCTTCGGAAAGGCGCCAAACCATCGGATGAACCGCCCCAGGGCGCGCTGGCGAAACAGGTCCTCCGTTGCGGCGAAGTACACGGGGCGCCTGAGCAGGACGTACAGCCAGATGGGATCAAACAGCGTGGTGTGATTGGCGAGGATCAGGCCGGCCCCGGTTTCCGGGACCACGCCTGGGTTGACCGAGTCGAGCTGGAAGTACCGGATGATGAAGCCGCGCAGTATGGAGGTCATGACCCGATAGAAAATCCGGTTGACCAGCCGGACCTTCGTGAAGGCTTCAGACGATGCGATCGGCTCGCTCATCGGGTGCAAAGATACTGATTCACGCAGGAGTGCGCAATGGCCCGCGCGGGGCGACTCAGGAGCACCCCGTGGTGGAACCGCAGGTGTCGCAGCGCAGGCAGGTGCCGCTTCTCAGAAGCGTGAAATGGCCGCAGACGGGACAGCCATCCCCCTCGTAGCCTTTCATCCTGGCCACGTGCACCTCGTTGTCCAGCGCCACGAGCTCCCCGTTGCCGTTCATCTCGTGCTTCGAGCTGCCGTTCTTGTTCATTGCGGTCGGGGTCAGGTCGTCCGGCTTCACCTGGACGAGGTCTGTCCTGCCGAGGTACGACAGCGCGAGGTCCCGGAAGATGAAGTCGAGCACCGAGGTGGTCATCTTGATGTGGTCATGCGCGCTGACAATGCCGTTGGGCTCGAACCGGGTGAAGGTGAACGCGTCCACGAACTCCTCCAGGGGCACCCCGTACTGGAGGCCCAGGGAGACCGCGATGGCAAAGCTGTTGAGGAGCGACCGGAAAGCGGCGCCCTCCTTGTGCATGTCGAGGAATATTTCCCCCAGGGTCCCGTCCTCGTACTGGCCCGTGCGCACGAAGATGCTGTGCCCGCCGATCTTTGCTTTCTGCGTGTACCCGAAGCGCTTTGACGGAAGGGGATTTCGCTTCTTTCCCCGGGTCACCGAGGATGCAACGAGGCCGATGGGCTCCTTGCCCGCGTCTTTCATGATGGCGAGCACCGCCTCCGCCGTTGCATCCGTCCCCGGCATGAGGGCGGAAAGGGGCTGGCTCAGCTTGGAACCGTCCCGGTACAGCGCAATTGCCTTGAGCATCTTCCTCCAGGAAAGGAGATAGGCGCCCTTGATTTCGTCCACCGTGGAGACAGACGGCATGTTGATCGTCTTGGAGATTGCCCCCGAGATGAAAGGCTGCACCGCCGCCATCATCTCGATATGCGCCTTCCAGGCGATGGAGCGCTTCCCGATCCTGCCGTTGGGGTTGGCGGTGTCGAACACGGCGTAGTGCTCGGGCTGCAGGTGCGGCGCGCCCTCGATGGTCATTGTGCCGCACGCCCAGAGGTTTGTCGCCTCGATCTCCTTCGCGTTGAACCCGAGGTGCGCCAGGAGGTTGAACCCGGGCAGGGAGAACGTGGCCTCGGGAATCTGCAGCGTTTCGGCAAGGAACTCCCTGCCGAGAACGCCGGGCTGGAAGGAATAGTCGATGGAAAATGCGTTGGCAAGAGAGGCGTTTATCTTCTGTATCTCCGTGTCGCTGAACCCCTTTTCCCGCAGCTTCTCCGAAGAGACGCCGGGAGCCCCGTCAAGGGTCCCCCTGCCCAGGCAGTAGCGCTCGATGTCCTGGATCTGTTCCTCGCTGTAGCCAAGCTTGTGAAGGGCGGGGGGAATGGAGGTGTTGATGATCTTGAAGTAGCCTCCGCCGGCGAGCTTCTTGAACTTCACCAGGCTGAAGTCAGGCTCCACCCCCGTGGTGTCGCAGTCCATGACAAGGCCGATGGTTCCCGTGGGCGCGATGGCCGTGACCTGGGCGTTGCGATACCCGTACTTTTCACCGAGTGCAAGGGCCCTGTCCCACGCCCGGCGGGCGGCCGCCATGAGGTCAGGCGGGCAGAACAGGGCGTCAATGGGCTGGGGAATGACGGAAAGACCCTCATACTCCTCGGGAGCCGCCCCGTAGGCGGCCCGTCCGTGGTTCCTGATGACGCGAAGCATGTCTTCCCGGTTTGCGGCAAACCGGGGGAATGCTCCCAGCTCCGCCGCCATCTCGGCGGAGGTGGCGTACGCCTCCGCGGACAGGATGGCGGAAATGGCCGCCGCAATGGCGCGTCCCTCCGCGCTGTCGTAGGGAATCCCCATCACCATGAGGAGCGTCCCGAGGTTCGCGTACCCGAGCCCGAGGGTGCGGAAGTCGAAGCTCTTGCGCGCGATCTCCCGAGCGGGGAACTGCGCCATGAGCACGCTGATCTCCAGCGTGATGGTCCAGAGGCGTATGGCGTGGCGCAGCTCGTCGATCCTGACCTCTCCCTTCTCCATGTCGTAGAAGGTCATCAGGTTGAGCGATGCCAGGTTGCACGCGGTGTCATCCAGGAACATGTATTCGGAGCAGGGGTTCGAGGCCCTGATCTCTCCGTCTTTCGGGCAGGTGTGCCAGTCGTTGATGGTGGTGTGGAACTGGAGGCCGGGGTCGGCGCAGAGCCACGCCGCGGTGGCGATCCGATCCCAGATCTCACGGGCGCGGATTTTCTGGCGGGACTTCCCGTCCGTGCGGTTGACGAGCTCCCACCACCCGTCATCCATCACGGCCTTCATGAACGCATCCGAGAGGCGCAGCGAGTTGTTGGAGGACTGACCGCTCACCGTGTTGTACGCTTCGCTGTCCCAGTCCGTGGTGTACTCTTCCGGCTCGAAGTCCCAGATGCCCTGCTCAGCGAGCTGGATCACCTGGAACACCCAGGAGGGCAGGACCTCGTCCTGGAGGGCTTCCCTCACCGCCCGCTCGAGCTCGCGGTTTTTCCTGGGATCAAATCTTGCCGCCCCGTCTCCGTTGTCACCGGCGTCCGGCTCGCCCTTGCAGGCCTCCAGGATTCGCTTCGTGTGCTTGCGGAGGAGCCTGCTGCCCGTGACCATGGCGGCAACCTTGCGCTCCTCCTGCGCCTTCCAGTCGATGTACTTCAGGACGTCGGGATGATCTGCGTCCAGGGTCACCATGCGAGCGGCGCGCCGCGTGGTGCCTCCGCTCTTGATGGAGGAGGCGGAGCGGTCGCTCACCTTGAGGAAAGACAGGAGACCGGACGAGACGCCACCGCCGGAAAGCGGCTCGCTGGAGGCGCGCAGCTTCGAGTAGTTGGTGCCTGTTCCCGAGCCGTACTTGAAGAGGCGCGCCTCACGCGTGATGAGGTCCATGATGCCGCCCTCGTTCACGAGGTCATCCTCTATGGAGAGGATGAAGCAGTTGTGGACGATGACATTGTTCGAGAGGTATTGCCCGCTCAGTGTCTGAATATCGTAGACGCGCATGAGCCCCGCGAGCTCGAGGCGGACCACTGCCTCCTGGCGAAGTCCCTGCAGCGTACTGACGCGGTGGCGCACGCCGTCAGGCCGGCCGCCAATCCCGCTGGCGGTCGAAAGGTGGAGCCGCATACCCGGGGCAAGCTCGCCAACCGGGACCCATTGCGCACCTTGGCGCAGCTCATGCGAGGCGAGGACCAGGTGGTCCCCTGTCGCCTCGATGGCGGCCCCGTTCCTGAGCACGACGCGCAACACGGGTTTGACCCCGTTTTCCTTGACCGCCATGACGCGGGTCGTGCCTTTTCCATCGTCTGTGCCGTCGTAGACTTCGAGACCGATCAAACCTCCCTCTACGATTGAACCGATGGCGACTGGACCGAAAGGCGTGGAAACAGGCGCATGCCAGGGCTGGCACGCATGCGGCTGCGGGCGCTCGTACGCGCTGGTCGACCTCTTTACTTCCGCGGTCTTGGGGTCCACGTAGTAGTGGCCCTGGGCCGGACCGTTGATCCCGTACACGGCGAACAGACCGGTGTTGAACCACTGCGGCGAGTTGGGAGAGCCCATCTGGTGGGCGAGCATGAAGCACATCTCGTCGTAGTAGGCCTGCGCATCCTCCGCGGAGGAGAAGTAGCCGTATTTCCTGCCCCAGTCCATCCAGGTGAAGGCGAGCCGATGGAAGACTTGCCGGGCGTCATTCTCACCGCTCGTGGAGCCGTCCTTCTGGGGCACGCCGCGCTTGCGGAAGTATTTCTGGGCAAGGATGTCGGCCGCTATCTGCGACCAGAACGTCGGGACAAGGACGTTCTCCTGGCGGAAGATGTGCTTGCCGTCAGGGTTGCGGATCTCCGAGGTGCGCGACTCGAAAGAAATATCTTTATACGGGGATTCCCCCGCGCGAGTGAAGCGCCGCTCAATCTCCATAGTTCCCCTCCACTGGAAATTCGGCGAGACAATCTACTAGTGTAACCGATGGGGTCAGCCCAGGCAAGAGGAAAATCACTTCTGCGCCAGAATCGCAAGCGCATGACCGCCCGGAGGTCCGCCCGCGGCTCGAAGCTTCGCGTCCAGCGCGTCGAAAGAGTCGAGAAACGAGTGGGGATGCTCTGCGAGAAGGCGGCCCGCAAGCACCGCGGCCGCTCCTCCCTGCGCCTTCATGCGGGAAAGAGTCACGGACTGGAAGCCTTCCACGTCCTGCCGCTCCTGCTGGAAAAGGTAAGCCTGGAACTCGTTCACGACGAGGTAATGGTCAGTCGTGTCATACGCCTTGGAGGAAAGGTAGTCTGCCCAGACGTCCTTCTCCACCGGCGAACGTGACTCCCAGACTGCCTCCACCCCCTCGCGGAACTGCGGCAGGGAGAAGAACTCTCCATGGGCGCTTTCGTGGGACAGGAGCAGACGTCGAAGCGCCGGGGCGGAGCTGCGGGAGATGGATATCACAGCGCCTTCCACCGGGGAGAAACCCCCGGAGGTCTCTCGGATCAGGTCGTTGGCCACCAGGATCTGCCGCAGATCATTCTCCCCCGCGGTGAGCGCAATGCCTTTTCCGGACGCCTCGGTGAAGAACCTGGCAAGGTCCTCCGCCCGGTAGTCGTGCGCGTTGTATCCATGCCTGCCTGCCAGCGCGGACTGATCCTCGATGGTGCCCCGGTAGCCCGACTTCTCCACGAAGTAGGCGAGCCGTTTGAAGAGGCTGTCCTGGACGTCGTAGCTGGCCGTGTCGAAGATCAGCACGTGGGGAAACCTGTCCCACTGGAAAAGCTCGAAATCCGGGCGGCGCCAGGTTGCGCGGTCCCAATCCAGGATCATGCCCGGGTCCGCGGGAATGGGCCCGTCAGCGGGAACAAAGGAAATGTCCAGCTTTTCCACGGGAAGGCTTGCATGCACCTCCCGGGGCAGGAAGCCCATGCTGCCCCGGGCAAACAGCATGGTTGCAAGCCCGGCAGCCTGGTCCACGGAAAAAGCGGCGCTGCGGCCGTCCTCGGCAGTGAAACGGATGGAGCTTTGCCGATCCGGCTGCCCAACGGGGTCGACCGCTATCCTGATCGCCCATATTCCCTGCGCCATTTCCTGGCGCGCAGAATCCGTGATGCGGGCGGAGAGGCCGGCTGGGCCGACCTCAGCGACCTCCACGCTGCCATCCACGGACAGGCCTTCCGGGGAAACCTCGAAGCCGTGGACGAACGGCTCGGTGCCCGCGCCCATGAGGTGGAGGGACCGGCCTGACTGCGCGGGACCTCGCGCGCTGAGCTGAAATCCCCAGATCCTGTCCCCGTCCGAAAGCGGCACCAGAAACCGGATCCGGGTCCCGCTGGAGGCGGGCAGGGCAACGCTTCGAAGGATGGTCTTTCGGTCAGAGAAAATGGAAAGCCGGCAATCCGACAGGGAGCTCGTATAGGACAGTCCGAAAGCTTCCCTGGGTGCGGCTGCCTGGACTCCACGACTCAAGCTGTACAAAGGGCTGGTCAGGCGCGCGGGGGTGGGCGCAAAGACAGCCTCCTGGTCACGGCTTCGTCCCGGTGACTGCCTGATCTGAACCCGGTCTCCCCCGGCCGTCTGGAACTCAAAGCTCTCGAACCGCGCCGTGCACCCCGCCAGAGCGAGGGCCACGACGGCGGGAAGCAGAGAGGGGCAGAACCGTCTTTTCAATCACTCTCCTCGACAGCGAGGGGCATGAGGCTGCGCACCATGTGCTGGCCAATCTCGCGCCGGGCCTCTTTGGAGATGGGCTGGGCCGGCCGAATGAAGTTGTCCAGCCTGCCCAGGAAACCATCGGGGAGAATGGGAAGGTTTGCCAGGCGATCGTTCAGCAGGCGGTCCGCTGGCTCGAATTGCCGATTGGCCGCAAAGAGGAAGCTGGCCACGCCGCGCATCAGCCGGGCGGCCGAAACCAGGAAGAAAAGGTCATCCGACCTGTGCGCCGCGGCCCCCAGGTCCACCAGGGCGCGCTCCGCCAGGGAGTAGGCGCGAAGGCGCGCCTGCCACCAGAACTCATCCGGCACGTGCGCCAGGGCCGCGCGGGTCTCATCCATCCAGCCGTCACGGCTGAAGAGGACCTCCCCGCGCTCGATCCGGTACAGCACGTGACTCCCCGGTTCGTGGAACACCCACGTCTTTTCCGCGATGCGCAGGAGCATGCGGTCCACTTCCTCCGTGCGGATGTAGTGCGCCGTCACGGGGAGCTCCTCCACCAGGAACCTGTCGATGGTGGCCACGGGGGAGGTCTCGAAGGCGGTGACCTGGGCCACAAGAGAGCTGCGCTTCTCCAGGCCGGGCAGCGCGCCGGAGATGTACACGTCCAGATCTATCGTGAAGTAGGGATCGGAGACGTCGACGTCAGCGGCCTCGCCCAGCACGACCACCTGGACGCCGCTTGTCCCGGCAAGGCTCTTGACCAGGGCATCCGTGATCCGCTGGACCTTCCGTTTCATGAAACGAATTGTAGCAGGGCGGGGCGGGGCGAGTACAGCCGGGGTTGAGCCCTGGAGTGGCCCGTGCTACCATGCAGGATCATGAAAGCGGAGTCCCCGCTCCGCGCCCATCGGCGAAGGCTCTGGATAGCGCTCATTCCCTTCACGGTCGCATTCGCCGCCGCTTCGGCGGCCGCGGCGCTGGGAGTCCGCGGGATACCTCTTGCCCCCGTCCTGATCCCATCCCTGGCCCTCGTGTTCGTCGAGGGCGTCCTTGTTGCCTATGCCCTTCCCGGCCAGAGGGCGCTGGAGACGCGCGCCATGCAGGTGGAGGCAGTCTGCAACCTCATCCGCAAGGCAGGCGCCTCCCTGGACCTCCAGGAAGTGCTCGACTCCATCACCCGTCTGACCGTCCAGGCGGCGGGGGTCCGCGGCTGCTCCATCAAGCTGCTGGATCCTTCCCGCGGCCTGATGAGCGTGCGCTCGATTGCGGGGCTGCACAGGCAGGTGGCGGAGCTGAGCGCGGAGGCCGCGCAAAGCATTTCCACGAAGAGCCTCATGGATGGACGACCCGTGCTGGTGGAAGGCGCGGCCCAGAGCGATTTTCCCGAGCTGGACGGCGAGAGCGAGTCCCTGATCTGCGTTCCCCTCCGCCATGAAATGAAGGTCGTGGGCGCCCTGTGTGTCTACGGGGAGAAGGGCGGCAAGCTTTCACCGGAGATGCTGACTTTTCTCTCCCGCCTTGGAGACCTTGCGGTGCTGTCCATCCAGAATGCCGCCGTGTATGAGACGCTGAAGAAGGTGGACGAAGCGAAGTCCTGGTTCCTTCGAAAAGCGGCGCACGAGCTCGCCTCTCCGCTCTCGGTGATCCAGTCGGTGGCGCAGAACTTCCTTGGGGGGTACCTCGGGGAGCTGGACCCGGGGCAGCTGGCCAGCATCGAGCGAATCAGGGCGCGCGCAGCCGGCCTGTCCGAGGTGGTTGCGGACCTTCTTGCCCTTGCCCGCGGCAAGGCGCGCACGGCCGCGGACAAGGGAGGGAAGACAGACTTGACCGCGTCTCTGAGGGAGACCATGGAGTTCTTCCAGACAGCGGCTCGCCAGAAAGGGATCGGGCTCGCTGCGGATCTGCCGTCTGAGAGCGCGGAGGTCCTGGTGTCTCCCGAAGAAGCCCATTCGGTGCTGACGAACCTGCTGTCAAACG
This sequence comes from uncultured Spirochaetota bacterium, assembly GCA_963745235.1. GTDB lineage: Bacteria > Spirochaetota > Spirochaetia > SZUA-6 > Fen-1364 > Fen-1364. Next base: position 40,072 of record CAVUXE010000084.1, read on the forward strand.
CCATCAAGTATTCCCCCGCCGGCCGGGAGGTTCGCGTGAGCCTGATCATGCACGGCGCGGGAGTGGAGCTTTCCGTGAGGGACCAGGGTATCGGCATCCCGGCCGCTGAAAGAGAGAGGCTTTTCAGCGAGTTCTTTCGGGCATCGAACGCGCGTTCGTTCACGGAGTCTGGTACGGGGCTCGGCCTGGCCATCGTGAAGTCTGTCATCGAGAGCGCCGCCGGCTCACTGGAGGTGGACAGCGTCGAAGGCCAGGGCACCACCGTCAGGGTCCATCTCCCGCGAGCGCAATGACGCAGACCCTGCTCGTTCTGCTCGCGCCCGGCTCTGTTGAAGCAGACGTCGGCAGGGTCCAGCAGCGCATCTTCGCGGACCACGGGCTTGTCTCCGCGGTTGCGCTTCCTCCCCTGGTGCCGGTGGCGTTTCTCCCGGCGGAGGAGCGGATGCGCGGGCTGCTTGCGAAGCTGAACGCCTCGGTGGCCGCTCCCTATCGCATCACGCTCGCCGGGCTTGCATGGCGGGACGGATTTCTGTATCTCGGCGTAGACTCGGGGGGGGTATGGGGCTCTCTGCGGGCGGAGGCCTCCGATGAAGCCTCCGGCCTTTTTCCTCCATTCGAGGGCTTCTTCCTGGGGTGCGCGGAAGCCGGCGTGGCGCAGCGTGAGAGCATCCTGCCTCCCCTGCCCGCGCTCGGGTTCACCTCATCCACTCTTGCGGTGATGCGCATATGTGCGCCGGGAGAGGGCGCGGCGTGGTGGAGTGACGTGTCCACCGAGATTCTGGAGGAGATTCCACTTCGAGGGAGGCGCAGGCAATGAAATCCTTTCCCGCGTTCGGGATACTGCTGAGGTCGCGTTCCGAGCGCCCGGCCCTCATTTCGCTGCTGGAAAAGAACTCAGGCCTTCCGGGGCCGCGGGCCAACCTCGAGCTGGGGTATTCATTCGCAAAGGCGGTCGCTTCTTTGAATCTCCAGGAATGGCAGTGGGACATGGTACTTGGAATGGCGTCGACCTCTCCGAACAAGGCGCCGGCCAACACGCCGAAAGAATACATTCCTTTCTGCGGCCTGGTGGCACTGGGCGCGTTGTGCGCGGCCGGTCTCCCCCGGCCCAGGAAACGCGCGGCCCTTGCCGCCATCCGCAAGGCCGCCTCTGACCCGCGGTGGAGAACACGGGAGGCGGCCGCCATGGCTCTGCAGCTCATTGGGGAAAAGGAGGCGGCCGCTCTTCGAGAGATCGTCGATACGTGGCTTCCCGGCGCCTCCCTGCTCGAGAAGCGCGCCATCGTCGCGGGGCTTGCGCATCCGCCCATCCTTGGCGCCGCTGCATTTGCGCAGTACTGCGTTGAGGTCTCGCGCTCGATCATGAGGGCGCTTCCCGGCGTGAGCGGCGAGGTCAGGGGCAGCGAGGAGTTCCGCGTCCTGCGCCAGGGCCTCGGCTACGCTCTCAGCGTGTTTGTCGCGAGCGCGCCGGAGGCGGGCTTTGCCCTGCTGCGGGAGGCTGCCTCCACGGAAGATCGCGATGTGCGCTGGATTGTCAGCGAAAACCTGAAAAAGAAAAGGATCTCCGACAGGTACCCGGCCGAAGTGAAGAAGGTGGCCGACCTCATGCGCGGACAGGGCTAGACCGTGGTCGGTCCCGTGGAACGTCTGACATCCGCGCGATAATCAACCAGGACTGCTCGATCCCCCTCTATTCGCCATACGAAGCGCTCTTCCGCCATGCCCCGCTCGAACTCGGTCTCCATTGCGAGCGCCACCTCGACGCCCTGGCCAGCGATTGCATTCACCTGGAACCCGCGAGCGCTGACCTTCCCTGATTTGCCCAGGCGGGAGTGAATGTCACTGAGGTAGGCAATGAAGTCGGTCCGCGTCCATGACTTTTTCAGCGAATCATCGCTCCTGTCGTAGATCAGGTCGTACCGCGCGTTGTCCAGGAGGGCGTGGAACTCTTTCACCGCCTTCTCCGCGCGGCTCCGGGATGCCCGAAATCCGCACGATGCAAGCAGGAGGCAGCACAGCAGCGCCGCCGCGACACGAGTCGCGGCCGGCAGCAGGTTGTCAGCGAAGGGCCGGCAGCCGGACATCCACCACCTCCTTGAGCGCTTCCATGACGCGGGAAACAGACAGGGAATATCCTTCTCTTGCCAGGGTGGTGCAGAAATCCTCGTGCGTTCGGCCGGCGCGGTACTCGGGGACCCTGGCGGGCATGGCCAGGTAGCGGGTGAAAAGGGAGATGTCATTGCTCACCAGGAGACTCGCCTGGTAGAAAAGAACCAGGCGCGTGCGGTAGATGGACGTGCCCAGGACCTTCTTCTCCCTGATGGCGAGGTCCGAAATGCCGCGCGGCTCCACGCCGCTCACCCCCAGGGCGCCCAGTGCCTCGATGAACCAGGAGTTGATCTGGGATGCGTATTCCTTGTTCCTGAAGGGGGAATCAACCGTCGTGACGCACGCAAGCACCGCCTGCCCCGGGGTCAGGACAACCGTGCCGCCTCCCCCTCTTCTCCAGCGAACCGGAACGCCGTCCGCCTCCAGACGGTCCAGGTACAGGTCCGTCCGGGGGTTGCCCCCCGCGCCAAGGACCGCGCAGGTTTCCTTTGGCTCATAGATGCGCGAGACGGCGCGTCCCGACTCGTGGAACCTTTCCAGGAGATCGCTGTTCACGGTAGGCTGCTGCGCAATGTCGGGCATGAGCTGCTTATTGTCCCATCTTTTTTTTCAAATCGTCGAGGGCTGCCTTGCTCTCTTCCTCTTTCATGGCGGCGGAAAGCTCGTCTTTCTTCCCTGCGGCCATTTCCAGCTGGGCAAGAAGCAGGTCAGTGTCTACGAGCCGGCCTCCCGTCATGCGAAGCCGCGCGAGCTTCTCCTTCAGCACGGACACCTTGGCCTTCAGGTCGGCAAGCTCCGCGTCCAGGGTTGCCTTTTTCCCTGTTGCCTCCGCGAGCCGGGCTTGCCCCTGCGCCGCAAGGCCCTCCTCCCCCCGGGCGCGGGCGAGCGCCACGCGTCGGGTCCAGACGGAGACTTCTTCTTCCGCCGCGCCGACAGCCTTCTCCGTCTGCTTCAGGGTGGTGATGAAAGCCAGCACGTAGTCCGCGGCTTCCTGTGGTCCAAGACCTTCAATATCAGTGTCGATCATGGCGCACTCCGGTAAAAGAGTAGCACGCGGCGGCCTCGGGAGGCTATCCGCTGCGCTTTTTCTCCACCTGTCGCGCGAAGCTATCCCTTCGCACAAAATTCCCATAAAATCTCCGTGCAGGGTCAGGATGATTCACTCCCCCGATGATCCAATAGCAGCTCTCGCCACCCCGCTTGTATCAAGCGCCCTCGCGGTCATCCGCGTCTCGGGAGAGGGGTCACTCCAACTGCTCGCGCCTCTTGTGAAAGGCGGAGCGCCGGCCGCCGGGCGGCGGGGGAACACGATCAACCGCTGCATCATCCGGGATGGCGATGACGACGTCGATGAAGTCATGCTCGCTGTCTACCGCGCTCCGCGAAGCTACACAGGTGAGGACAGCGCGGAGATAATCTCCCACGGGAGCATCCCGGTCATCCAGCGCCTTCTCTCGCTCCTGACCCGAAGCGGGTTTCGTCCCGCCGGTCCGGGCGAGTTCACGCAGCGCGCGTTCCTGAACGGACGCATGGACCTCACGCGGGCAGAGGCCGTGAACGAGATCGTTCGCGCCAGGACAGACCGCGCTCGGGCGCTCGCCCTGCAGCGCCTGAGCGGCGCAATCGAGTCCCGCATCAAAGCGGCAAGAGAAAGCCTGGTGGAGCTTCGCGCCGGACTCGAAGTTTCAATCGATTATCCGGATGACGAGCGCGACGGGGAGGTCCTTGATGACGGCGCGCTGGATCGGACCATTTCCCTCCTCCAGGGACTCACGCGCACGTACAGGCAGGGAAGGATCTACCAGGAAGGAGTGACCGCCGCCATAGCGGGCGCCACGAACTCCGGAAAATCCAGCCTCTTCAACGCCATGCTTCGCCAGGAGCGCGCCATCGTCTCGGAGGTGCACGGCACCACGCGCGACTGGCTGGAAGGCTCCGTCAGCCTGGAAGGCATCCCTGTCCGTCTCTTCGACACCGCCGGCCTGCGGGACACGAGGGACCCCCTGGAGGTGGAGGGCATCCGAAGAACGGAGCAGGTCCTGGCGGGGGCGGACCTCGTCATCTACCTGGTGGATTCCACGGCGGGGATACGTGCGGCGGACGTCTCGTTCATGGCTCGCTGGGCCGGCGTTCCCATGATCCGGGTGTGGAACAAGGTCGATCTTCCCGGCCTGCCCGTGCCTGAAGGCTTCGTTCCGCTGAGCGCGACCACCGGCGAAGGCCTGGGGCCTCTGGAAGAAGCCGCCGCGGGGCTGGCGCTCGGCGGCTCGCCCGCGGATACGGGGGAGCCCCTTATCGATTCGGTGAGGCAGAGGGACCTCATTTCCCGCGCCCTTGCGGCGCTGGGTCGTCTGCGCGTCGCGCGCGCGGGGGGCGTGACCGCTGACCTGCTTGCGGTGGACCTGGCCGACGCCTTGGATGCGCTGGGCGAAATCACCGGGGAGGTCACGACCGCGGAGATCCTGGAACGAATGTTTGCAAGCTTCTGCGTGGGGAAATAGCATGGGAAATCGCGCGCGTGCTGATGCGGACTTCGACGCCATCGTCATTGGCGGCGGGCACGCAGGGATCGAAGCGTCACTCGCCATCGCCCGGCTTGGTTTCTCCACGATCCTCGTCACGCAGAACCTCGATGTCATCGGGAGGATGTCCTGCAATCCCGCAATCGGCGGGATTGCCAAGGGGAACCTGGTCCGCGAAGTGGACGCCCTGGGCGGCCAGATGGCGAAGCTCATTGATGCGACCATGATCCAGTTCAGGATGCTCAACGAAAGCCACGGTCCGGCTGTCCAGGCCCCGCGCGCCCAGGCCGACAAGCACGCGTATGCCGCCCTGGCAAAGCTCACCCTGGAGCAGGAGAAGAACCTCACCCTTTTCCAGGACACCGTCGTCGACTTCGTGCTGGACTCAAGCGGCACGACAGTTCGGGGCGTGGTAACTGAGCGGGGGAGGAAAATTACGGCTCCCGTGGTCGTGCTCACCACGGGGACGTTCATGGAGGGGCGGCTTTTCATCGGGGAGTGGAGCGCCCCCGGGGGACGCCTTGGAGAGCCGGCCGCCATCGGGCTCGGCACAAGCCTGCGTCGACTGGGCTTCAGCGTGGGCAGGCTGAAGACGGGGACCCCGGCGCGGGGGCTGCGCGGCTCGCTCATTCCTGAGAGGATGGAGGTGCAGCAGCCTGATCCGGAAGCTCGAGCTTTCAGCTTCGAAACGCATCGGGTGGAGAGGCCGTCAGTGCCGTGCTTTGTCACGTACACAACGGGGGAGACTCATCGCATCATCCGGGAGAACATCCATCGCTCGCCGCTGTATGGCGGGAAGATCGTGGGCCGGGGTCCGCGGTATTGTCCGTCCATAGAGGACAAGGTCATGCGGTTCCCCACGCGTGAAAGACACCAGGTCTTCGTGGAGCCGGAGGGGCTCGCCACGGAGGAGGTGTACCTCAACGGGGTCTCTTCGTCGCTCCCCGAAGACGTGCAGGAGCAGTTCCTGCACAGCGTGCCCGGCCTGGAGAAGCTGGTGATCACGCGGCCCGGCTACGCCGTGGAGTATGACTTTCTCTTCCCCACGCAGCTCTTCCCCAGCCTGATGACAAAACGGATCCAGGGCCTCTTTGTCGCCGGACAGACAAATGGAACGTCCGGCTACGAAGAAGCCGCAGCGCAGGGCCTCGTTGCCGGTATCAACGCCGCGCTCCATCTCCAGGGCAGGGAGCCTCTTGTTCTCTCTCGCGCAGACGCTTACATCGGCGTGCTCGTGGATGACCTAGTGACGCTGGGCACGGAGGAGCCCTACCGGCTTTTTACATCGCGGGCAGAGCATCGGCTGTCCCTGATGCATGACACGGCGGATATCCGCCTCCTGCCGAAGGGGCACGCCCTCGGGCTGCAGGGGGACGCCGCGCTGGATCGCGTTGCCAGAAAGGTGCGCGGGATCGAGGAGACTCGCGAGCTCCTGCGCCGTCGCAGGGTGACCGCTTTTGATGTGGCGCGGATATCAATCCTGGAGAGCCACAGGGGAAGGAGCTTCGAACAGGCCCTGAGGGATCCCCTCGTGTCGATTTCCCGCCTGGCCTCCCTGGATTCTCTGCTTGCCTCCGCGGACGGCTCGTGGCTTGCCCTGGCGGAAGCAGGGGTCAAGTACGAGGGGTACATCGCCCGCCAGGAAGAGCAGGTCGGGCGCTTCCGGCGCATGGAGGAGAAACGGATTCCCGGGGACTTCGACTGGGACGGCCTTACCGGCGTCTCCGCGGAGGCAAAGGAAAAGCTCAAGATGATCCGGCCCATCTCGGTGGGGCAGGCGTCACGGATCTCGGGCGTGCGGCCCCCGGACATCGCCGTCCTCTTGGTGTCCCTGACGCGTGACGGCGGACAGGCGCGTCGGTGAGCGCTCACGCCGCGCAGGCGGATGTGCTGGGAGAGGGAATTGCGCGGCTGGAGATCCCCGGGCAGGAGAGAGTCCAGCGCACGCTGGGCCTGTACCTGGATGAGCTTGAGCGCTGGAATCCACGGTTCGGGTTGGTCAAGGCGGACACGCGGCAGGAGCTCATCGTCAAACACGTGCTGGACTCCCTGTCCGCGTGGCGGCAGGTACGGGAGGAAGCGCGGGAAGCAGGGGTGCTGGACGTGGGCTCGGGCGCGGGGCTGCCCGGCATCCCTCTGGCAATCGCCCTGCCCGACATTTCCTTCACCCTGCTCGAGCGCTCGGCAAAGAAGGTCTCCTTCCTCCGCACGTGCAAGGCGCTCCTGGGCCTGGAGCGCACGCGCGTGATCCAGGGAGACCTGGCGTCCGCTTCCGCCTCGCCGTTTGACGTCGTGACATTCAGAGCGGTAGCCCCGCTGTCCCGGTTTCTCGCGGATGCCCGCAAGGGCGGGCTGAGGTTCCGCGCTGTGGTGGCATATAAAGGAAGAATTGAGCGGGCAAACGCCGAGGTGGAGGATGTTCGACGGTCCGCGGAAGCCCTGATTTCAGCTCATGTCGTTCCCGTTGCCGTGCCTTTCCTCGACGAAGAGCGCTGCATCGTGGTCCTCAGAAAGTGATCGTTATTGACAAATGGGTGTACGCAACATAGACTCTCGGATGGAGGCCCTGCGCAGTGAGCGACTCGACGATCGGCATCAAGATCGCTGATGGTTCGTATTATCCCGTGCTAGAGAAGGGCTTCACCGGCCGCAAAAAGCTCACCGTCACCACCATCAAGGACAACCAGGAGAAGGTTCAGATAGACCTTTACCGGGGCAACGGGGGAGGCCTCGAGCAGCCCAGCTATATCGGGAGCCTCATCGTGGAGAATATTCCCCCCGCTCCCCAGGGAGAGCCTGAGATAGAGTTGCTCCTCGGCATCAACCCGGACGGGGAGCTCTCCGCTGAAGCCAGTGACATGCGCACGGGGGAGTCGCAGAAGTTCTCCACAACGCTGACCCGGCTGTCCGAAGTGGAGCTCACCGACGCTCCCGAGTTCGAGGTCGAAGGGGATGGCAAGACCGTCGCGGCGTCTGACTTCGAAGAGCCTCCCCTGACCGGGGAAAGCTATCGGGTTACTGAAGCTGATCGACGTCGCGAGGTGCTGGAGCACGAGAAGCGGGGACCCAACCTCCTGCTCCTGATCCTGTTTGTTCTCCTCGGTGTCCTTCTTGTTGCCGCCATAGCGTATTTCATCTACAAGAGCGTTCGCGGTCCCGAGACGCCGCCCCTCTCAGCGCAGGGGAGCGCTCCCGTGGCGGTTGCGCCGCAGCAGCCCGCGGCCCCGGCGCAGCCTGCCCCTGCGCAACCGGCTCCCGCGGCGGCGCCGGCAGGGCCCCAGGCCGGCGTGCAGGCCCAGCAGGGCAGCGGCGGGCAGGCATCGGTCAAGAGCTCCACGCGTGAGGCCGCCGTCGTGGCCAAAGGCGGGGTCACCTACCGGATCAAGCGCGGTGACACGCTGTGGGACATCTCCGCCACCTACTATCGAAATCCCTGGTTGTATCACAAGCTGGCCAGGGCAAACTCCATCAGAAACCCGGACCTGATTTTTGCGGGAACTCGCATCTATATTCCTGAAAATTAGGATCCTGATCCCTCTCCTGGCAGTCCTGCTTTCCACCGCCGGGTGCGGTCCCCGCAAAGTATGGGGATACCCCGCGGACGTGCTTGCGCTGCGGTTGTCCACCGCCCGGTACGCCGTCCTTGCGAGCGTGGACTTCACGACCCAGGATCCCTCCCAAGCTCTCTCACTTTCCCCCGGCGCGCCGTACTACCTGTCCCTTGTCTTCGATTCCATGGACATGGCGGACCAGGCGATGCGCATGCTCGAGCTGGCGTGGAACCGCTGCCCTGATCCGTGGAAGCGGGAGGCCGGAGTGCTCCTGGCCCAGAAGTACAACGCGAAGAAAAACTGGCCCCCGGCAATCCTGGTGGCTCGGAAAATCCTCTCGACGCAGCAGCCGCCTGACGTCGAGCAGAGGGCCCGGCGCGCGCTTGTTGAAGCCCTCTACTGGACCCAGCAGGACGAGGAGGTGCTGCGCCAGGCAGACCTCCTCACGAACCCGGACTCCGAGGTCCTTCTTTTCCGCGGCGTGAGCTCGCTGCGCCTGGGGATGGCATCAGCCCACGACCTCATTATTCAGCTCTTCCTCCAGCAGCGGGCCTCCACGCTGCACGCGAGGTTCTTCACCTTCCTCGCCGGTGCGCCCCAATACGCGGAGGGGTTCACCGACCTGGAAAGGGACCTCATCGCCGCAAAGAACGATCTGTTCCTGCAGGATTGGGAGGCAGGCATCCCGTTGATGGAAAGCGTGCTTTCCCGGCTGGACCCGGCCCGCTCCGCCGCCAGCGCTCTTGTTGGTGACCTCGCGGTCGCGTACCAGTCCTCCGGAAGGCAGGCGGCCGGCGCCCGGTTCCTGGTTGGCGTTTCTTCGCGCCTCACTGGTCGGGCCCGGGCGGATGCCCTGGAGCAGGCGGGAAGAATCTACAAGCGCATGAGGGCCACCCGCGACGCGTTCGCCGTGCTTCGCGCCGCCCTGGCCGCCTCTGATGACGCGGACCAGCGGGACCGGGAACGCTGGCACCTGATGGACATGATCGTTGCCCGCAACCCTCCCGATGTCCTGGCGCAGGTCGACAAGGAGCTTGCCGCCTCCAGCAATCCCGGGTTCTTTTCCGACGTGCTTGAAGACTGGATCTCGGACCTGGTGGGCGCCAGGAAGTGGAAAACCCTCATGGGCCTCCTGAAGGTGGTGCAGGCCCGCGGACCCCAGGATGTGCAGGCAAGACTTTCGTACGTGCTTGGCAGGGCCGGCCAGGAAGGGCTGATCATGCCTCTTGCGGCAAGCCCGGGTGACCTTCTGCGCCAGGCGGCTTCCCTTGACGCGGATGGCTACTACGGCCTCATGGCCTCGAGCGTTCTCGGTGACGTGCCGCCGCAGGTGAAGCCGCACCCCGCGGATGCCGCACCGGAGCGAAGACCGATGCTTGATCCATTTGTCACGGGGTTCCTTCCCTTTGGTCTTTTCTCGCAGGCCTACCAGAGGCTTGTCGAATCCCGCAGGAGCCTCTCGGACGCCGAGCTGCATGAGGCCGCGCGACTGATGGCGCAGGCCGGCGACTACGCAAGCTCCATGCACCTCATGGGGATCCTGGGGCGGCGCCGGCCGCTTTCCCAGGATGAGCTTGCAATGGAATACCCGAAGGCTTTCAGCTCCGTGATCGACGAGCTTTCCCTGACGAGCGGGATCGCGGGACCGGTGCTGTATGGCCTTGTTCGGGAAGAGAGTTATTTCGATCCCGACATCGTGTCCAGCGTCGGAGCGGTCGGGCTCAGCCAGCTCATGCCTGCCACGGCAGCCGCGGTTGCCCGCAGGCTCCACATGGCTGAGCCGGATCTCAAGGACCCGTCGGTCAACCTCACAATCGGGGTGCGCCATTTCCAGGATCTTCTCAAGAGCGTGAACAGCGTTCCCAAGGCGCTCTTGTCCTACAACGCGGGACTGACCAGAGTCAGGGCATGGGAAAGGGCCGGCGGGGACTTGCCGGGCGACATGTTCGTGGAATCGGTGCCGTTCGAAGAAACGCGGAAATACGTCCGCAAGATCCTCATCTCATCGGTGATGTACGCATCCCTTTACGGGAGCGAGGACCCTCGGGAAGCCGCGCTCTCTTTCTTCAACATACAGGACAGGTCCGGGGGCGCGCCTCCGAAGACCCCATAGTTTCCCGCCCGAAAGGTCTCTTCGGTCCGACTGCCGGCTTTGTCACTCATCCAGTCCGGGGATCTGCACGTCCTCTCCGTTGTACCATTTGTCGAAGAGGTCCTTTGGGACCACCGCGACCTTTGCAAGCATCTTTGAATGCTCCTGCCCGCAGTACTGGGAGCACAAGAGGTCGAAGGTGCCGAGGTCCGTCGACTTGAACCACACCTTGTTGTGCATGCCCGGCACCACGTCCTGCTTGATCCTGAAATGCGGCACGAAGAACCCGTGAATGACGTCCAGGGACTCAGTTGTGAGGATCACGTTGACACCCTGGGGGACCACCAGGTCCCTGCTCTTCAGCCCGTTCTCATACTGGAAAAGCCACGACCACTGGCGGGCGATGACCGTCACCTGCATGCCGTCTTTCGGCGGGACCCTGAGGAACTGGAACCCCAGGTACGCGTAGAAGAACATCGGCAGAACGATGAGCGTTGCGCCGAGGATCCATGCCGCCTCCAGCAGGACGTTCCCCGAGATGTTGGCGGCATGCGGACTGCGCGAACGACGGTAGCGCACCACGAAGAACACCATGAAGAAGATGATGAGGACAAAGAGCAGGGCGCAGAAGGCCAGGATGAAGATGAAGGGATCGTTGACCGCGGCCTTGGTGTCGGTGATCATGCCTTTCTCCGCTTACCTGAAGAGCACGTCGGTGTAGGTGAGCCCGATGAAGATCGCCAGCGTGCAGATGGCGATGGGCACCAGGATCTTCAGGAGCAGCCGCTTTTCGAGCAGCAGGTGCATGAAGTACAGGAGCACGAGGGTCGACTTGATGGCGGCGATGGCCAGGACGACCAGGATCCCGACCCGGCCGAAGTTGAGGCTGGCCGTCGTCACCGTGATGGCCGTGAGGACGACGAGGCCGGCCCAGATCAGGATGTAGCGCGGGTATGTCACAGGTTCTCTCCTCAGGAGATCAGGTAGAAAAGCGGGAACAGGAAGATCCAGATGATGTCCACGAGGTGCCAGTACAGGGCCCCGTTTTCCATGATATTGATTCGCTCCTGCGGTGACTTTCCCCCGCAGCACGAAGTTGAGCACGAACGAGAGCACGCCCATGCCGATGATGACGTGCAGCGCGTGCAGCCCCGTCATGGTGAAGTACAGGCCGAAGATAGAGGATCTCCCCGTGGGGCTGACTCTCCAGGAGCTCCGCCGCCGGGGTACAGCCCGTGCTCGAACTTCGCCGCCCACTCGAACGCCTTCACCACGAGGAAGGTAAGCCCCAGGGCGATGGTGGCCGCCAGGAAGAAGGCGGCGCGCCTTGTGTTGCGCTTGATCTGCAGGGAGTAGATGGCCAGGACCGCCGTGAGGCTCGAGGTGAGGAGCACAGCGGTGTTCAGCGTGCCGTCGAACCTGCTGAGCTCAAGGGACGCCGCGTGGAAATCCACCGGATGCTTGGAGCGGTACACGGCGTACAGCAGGAACAGCCCGCCGAAGAGGAGGATCTCCGAGAGGAGGAACAGCCACATGCCGACCCTTGCCTTGACCCCCTCCCCGTGGACTTCAACGCTTGTGCTGTGACTGCTGCTCATGAGATTCCTTCTTGCCGTGTCCGTCCCCTGTCCGTCGCCGTCTCCGTCCGTGAAGACGTAGGGCCCGTGCGTGATCACCGGGGTTTCCTCGAAGCTGTTCTCCGCCGGGGGAGAGGGGATCTGCCATTCCAGGGTGGCGCCGCCCCAGGGATTGGCCTCCGCTTTCTTCCCGCGGAACAGACGCGTAGAGGAGGTTGCCGAACATCATGCCCAAGGCCGCCGACCATGATCCAGGAGCCCACGGTGGCGATGCGCTGCAGGTCGGTGAACTGCGGCAGGTAGGAGTAGTAGCGCCGCGGCATGCCCGCCCAGCCCAGGATGAGCAGCGTCATATAGAAGAGGTTGAAGCCGACGAACAGCACGATGAAGGCCACCGTGGCGAACTTGTAGTCGTAGGTCTTGCCGAACATCTTGGGAAACCAGTAGTGCAGGGCGGCGAACAGCCCGAACCCCATGCCGCCGAAGATGATGTAGTGGAAGTGGCCGACGACGAAGTAGGTGTCGTGGGTGTGCACGTCGGTGGAGAGGGCGCCCAGGACAGCCCGGTGAGACCGCCGATGGAGAACAGGGCGATGAACCCCAGCGCGTAGAGGAAGGGCGGGTCCATCTTGACCGAGCCCTTGTACATGGTGGCCACCCAGTTGAAGACCTTGATGGCGCTCGGCACGGCCACGAGGAAGGTGAGGAGGGAGAAGACGATGCTCGCCGTGTCGCTCTGGCCGCTCACGTACATGTGGTGGCCCCAGACCAGGGAGCCGACGCTCGCAATGGCGAGGCTGGAGAAGGCGATGGTCTTGTACCCGAAGATGTTCTTGCGGGAGAACACGGGGAAGAGGTCGGAGATGATCCCCATGGCGGGCAGGATCATGATGTAGACGGCAGGGTGCGAGTAGATCCAGAACAGGTGCTGGTAGAGGAGGGGATCACCGCCCTTTGTCGGGTCGAAGACGCCGATGCCGAAGATGCGCTCGACGAGGATGAGCACCATGGTGATGCCGATGACCGGGGTCGCCAGGACCTGGACCCACGCGGTGGAATAGATGCCCCAGATGGACAGGGGCAGGCGGAAGAAGGTCATCCCCGGGGCGCGCTCCATGTGGACCGTGGTGACGATGTTGATGCCCGTGAGGATGGAGGACATCCCCAGGAGGAACACCCCGAACACGGCAAAGGGGACGTTCACCGTCGTCCGCAGGCTGTAAGGAACGTAGAAGGTCCAGCCGGTGTCCGCGGGGCCCTTGCCGGTGAGAAGCGACACCAGGAGGATGGCCGCTCCCAGGATGTACAGGTACCAGGAGAACAGGTTCAGGCGGGGGAATGCCATGTCCTTGCCGCCGATCAGGATAGGGAGGAAGAAGTTCCCGAAGATCGTCGGAATGGCCGGGATCACGACCAGGAACACCATGATCACCCCGTGCAGGGTGAAGATCTGGTTATACAGCCTTCCCGTAAGGAACTTGCTGTCCGGTGAGAGCATCTGGATGCGCATCAGCACGCCGAGGATCACCGCGACGGTGAAGAAGCTGAGGACCGGAACCAGGTAGAGGGTGCCGATCCTCTTGTGGTTGGTCGACGTGAGGAAGCCGCGGAGCCCGGCCCGCTTTCCCTCATTGGTGTACCACGGGTAATTGCTGTGCGGATGTGCGGCTGCCCCGCCGTGCTCGTCCATTCTGCTACGTCCTCCTGTCTACTTCCACCCCTGTCCCTGGATGTATTGATAGATGTCCCCGGCATCCCTGTCGCTCACCTGGTCCGCCGGGAACGCCGGCATCTGCCCGGCCGAGCCATTCGGCATGACGGGATTCCTTATGAAAGAGACAAAAGCGGCCTGGGTGGCCAGCTGCTTTGCCCCTTTCAACGGCAGCTCGGGCACAACGACGTTTGCGCCGCCCGGATGACAGGCAGCGCAGTTTGCCGCAAACAGCCGCGGCCCCAGGCGCGCGCCGGACGGAGCTGCCGGTGCCGCGCCAGTGCCGGCCCCCGCGCCCGTTGCCGGGGCGGCCGGAGCTGCCGCTTCCGCGGCCGGCTGGGAGCCTGCCCAGTTGCCGTACACGAGCCGGGCCCCATACCATCCCAGGCCCACCACGCCAAGCACCGCCAGCGCCCAGATAACCATCATGGGAGCGTTCCTGACCTTCACCTCGGACCCGAGGATGATTCCGGTCCCCAGGAGCAGCAGCACGCAGGTCGCCAGGATCATTTTCATCTTGATGGGTGGTATCAGCGCCCCCTTGAAGAAATGCAGCCAGTCTATCACGCCGAGCAGGATGGTCGGAAAGACGAAGATGAAAGCCAGGATGGATACGTGGCGCGCCGTGAGGTACAGGTTCTTCTTCTTGAAAATGACCGCCACGTAAAAGAAGAGAGCCCCGCCAATGACGAGCCCGATGGGGATGTGCGTGACCGGCGCGTGCAGCGGGTCCGTGAAGCCGATCCTTGCCAGGAGCTGGTAAATCGCATCGATCATGGGGTGCCTCCTCCTATGCCGGAAAAATCGACATCAGCCAGGCCTTTCGCGGCCGCCTGGCCGAAAATCTCCTTTGTCGCATGCGTTGCGGGAAGGGGCACGCCAAGCTCAAATGCGGCGTCGGACACGAGCTGGAGGTCCTTGTGCATCAGTCGGAGGGGGAACTCCGCGTCATAGCGCCCCGTGGCAAGCCTCTCGCGTTTTGCGGCCAGGAACGGGGCGGCCACTCCGCTTCCGACCAGCGCGTCCAGGAGCGCATCACGGCCGAAGCCCAGCGCCTCACCGAAGGCAAGCGCCTCGGAGAATGCCGCCATTGCGTTGCCCAGGAGCATGTTGTTCACCAGCTTCAGGGAGCAGCCCATGCCCGCGGCCCCCAGGTGCTTGATGGTTTTCCCCATCACCGAAAGCAGAGGCCTGCACCTCTCCAGGTCCTTCGCGTCTCCGCCGACCAGGATCGTCAGCTCGGCCTTCTCAGCCGCCGGGAGGGAGCCCACCACCGGGGCGTCGAGGAATGACACCCCCCGGGAAGCGGCTTCCCGCGCCATGCGACGCGCAGAGCCGGGCGTTACCGTGCTGCAGTCCACCCAGAGGGAACCCTTTGCCATGTGGTCAAGAAATCCATCGGCGCCGAGGGCAACGCCGGCCACGGCGTCGGGGCTGGTCAGCATGGTAAAGGCAACATCGCAACTCCGAGCCGCCTCAGCAGGCGTAGAGGCCAGCCTTGCGCCTTTCTGCACGAGTCCCTGGGCTTTCGCGGATGAACGGTTCCACACGGTCAGCTCGTGCCCGGCGCGCAGAAGGTTTGCAGCCATGCGGCTGCCCATGATCCCCAGACCCATGAATGCGATCTTCATCTGCTCTTCTCCCAGGATTCGACCGCCCTGCGCAGCGCGGCCGCGGATGGCGGATCCGACGGCGAAGTCCCTTCCAACACATCGGAAGGTTTGTCGATTTCCTTTCCATAATATGCCGCGTTCGCGTCCAGGTCCACGTCAAGGGAGACTCCCTCCAGGCTCACCCCCGCGAAGATTCCCCGCGTCCTGGCATAGCTGTAGATCTCCGCCCTCATGTCAGCGTCCGTGGATGCCGCCGCGGCCCTGCCAAGGGAGCCCGCCGCCAGGGACGCTCCGACCCCCATGGTGTAGCGGCCGCGCAGCACGGAGTCCACGCTCCCGCGCGTGCGGAAAAACAGGATGATGTCCGCGGACTGAATGCCGACCTGCCAGCCGACGCTGGCCCCCGAAAGGGTGAGGAACAGCGGGCGGCTCCAGGTTCCCTCTCCCCGGCGGACAATGAGCACTCCTTTTCCATGCTGGCCGCCTATCACGAAGCCGACCTTCTTGACATCCGGAAAGACGGCGAGAGCGTATGTCTTTTTCATGAGCTGTTGAACAGCATCCCGTTCGGGAACGTTCGTGATTGCGGTGAACACGTCCTGCGCATCCTCCACCTTGCGCGCCTGGGTCCGATCAGCGGCCACGGGTCCGGCGCCGAGCAAGAGGAGTGCGCAGATCGCCATCGGCGCAGAAGCGAATCGACGGACCATGACCAGGTTCCTCCCGAAAGGACAACTGCCGCGGCCCGCACGGAGTGCCGTGCGAGCTGCCACCGTGTGGAACGACTTCCTGTCCATATAGTACTTTGCCGGTCCGCCCACCGCAAAGCAAGAAATTCTCGCGCCTGCCACGGGCGCGCATATCAACTCACCTCGCAGCGTACCGATAATGTCAGAAGGGGGACAGCGTGACAGTCTTCGGCAGGAGGTTCTCTCCTGCGATCCTCGTCTTTTCCGGCGTGTTGACGGTGCTCTGCGCCTCGACCCTCGTTTCACTGGTCCTTGCCGCTGCCGGCGCGCCAACTGCCCTCGGGGTCCCCGGGCGTTTTCTCCTTTCGAGCTTCTCCTGGGCTGCCTTCTTCGCGCCCCTGTACTTCCTGTGCGGGATACTTCTCCTTGGCGCCCCGGTCTTTCGACGCCGCTCGGCGCTGCTGCTCATGTTTTCCATCGTTCCCTTCCTCACCCTGAGCCTCATCCTGCGGGTCCTCCAGAGCCCTTCATCACTGATCCCGCAGCTCCTCGTGGATTCCTTCGGGGTGCTTCCCTCCGCGCTCCTGCTCTTCCTGCTCCTTGCCCTCGAGATGGTCTTCCTCCTGACCATGCCCTCGGGAAGGATTCGAGACATTCCCCGGAGCCCCCGGCCGCCGTCGAAAAAGCCGTTGGCGCTGCCATTGATCGCCGCGCCGCAGGCCGCACCCCTGCCGCCTTTGTCCCCGGAACCCGCATCGCTTGCGCCCCCGGAAGCCGTCCCGGTCGTCGAAGGCTTGGAGCCGGCCGCGGAAGCCATGGAGCCGAGGCGGCCTCCCCGGCGCGTTTCCGAGGAGCCGCGCAAGCGGCCTGCGGAGCCCGCCCTTGCCCCCGCCCCCGCGCGCGAGCAGGCCGAGCTTCCGTTCCCTCCCGAAAAAGGAGACAAAGCCGCATATGGCATCCCCGTGCACAACGTGTTGAAGAACAGGGACGGGGATCAGTACTGGATCATCGACGATGAAACGAAGCGAGCCGCGCGCATCCTCACCGAGTCCCTGCGGGAGTTCAACATCGAGGCCGAGGTGACAGGGATCAGGAAAGGCCCGGTCATCACCCTTTTCGAAGTCCTTCCCGCGCCGGGGGTCCGCGTGTCGAAGATCGCGAACCTCGCGGACAACATTGCTCTTCGTCTGGCCGCCCCCAGCGTGCGCATCGTGGCCCCCATCCCCGGCCGGCACGCGGTCGGCATCGAGGTGCCGAACAGGGTCCGCGCAATCGTCTCCTTCAAGGAGATGATCTCACTCGATGTCATGCAGAAATCTCCCTACGAGATCCCTGTTGCCCTGGGCAAGGACATCCTGGGGGAGGCCCAGGTGATCGATCTGGTGCAGACGCCGCACCTCCTCATCGGCGGAGCCACCAACTCCGGCAAGAGCGTCCTGGTGAACTCCATCATCTGCTCCATCCTCTTTCGAAAGTCCCCCGACGAGGTGAGGCTTTTCCTGATCGACCCCAAGATCGTCGAGCTGAAGCTCTACAACGGCTGCCCTCATCTTCTGACCCCCGTGATCACGGAGCCGAAGAAGGCGTTCCAGGCCCTGCAGTACTGCATCTCGGAGATGGAGAGGCGCTACACGCTGCTGGACGCCCTGGGCGTTCGCGATGTCCGGGCGTTCAACAAGAAGGCCAGGAAGGAGCGGGTACAGCGCCTGCCGTACATCGTCATCGTGGTCGATGAGTTCGCCGACCTCATGGCGACCACCGGGAAGGAGCTCGAGTCCACGCTGGCAAGGCTTGCCGCCATGGCGCGCGCCGTGGGGATCCACATGGTCCTGGCTACGCAGCGGCCTTCCATTGACGTCATCACCGGCCTGATCAAGGCGAACATCCCGTCGCGCATCGCTTTCATGGTGGCCAACAAGTTCGACTCCCGCATCATCATCGACGCGGTGGGCGCCGAGAAGCTCCTGGGCAAGGGCGACATGCTCTTTTCAGCGGCCTGGAACCCCTTTCCCACTCGCATCCAGGGCGCCTATATCGACGACGAGGAAACCGACTCCGTCACCGAGTACGTGAAGAAGATGGGGCCGCCGCAGTACATCGAGGATGAGGTCTTCTTCGATGACGAGGAAACGGGCGACTTCGAAGGGGAGCCGGGCAACGACCCGCTTTTCGAGCAGGCGCTCGGCATCGTGCTCGCCCAGGGCAAGGCATCCGCGTCCTACCTGCAGCGCAGGCTCAAGGTTGGATACAACCGGGCCGCCCGCCTGGTGGAGGAGATGGAAATGCGGGGCATTGTCGGGCCTGCGCAGGGCAGCAAGCCCCGGGAAATCATCCACGTGCCATCGAAAGGCGGCCAGTAGCGGACCGGGCGGGAGGCACGCAAAGCTTGGATTGGGCCGGCGAAAAAGTCCTGGTCATCGGGGGCTCCGGTTTCCTCGGCGCGAACCTGATTCGTTTCCTGGTCGGGGAAAAGTGCGTCCCCGCGAGGAACATCCGCTCATTCTCCGACAGGGCAAGTCGAGCCCTGAACGACCTCCCCGGGCTTGACGTGCGCAGCGGTGACATCCTCGATCCAGCCGGCGTTGCCGAAGCCTGCAAAGGCCGCACGCTTGTGTTCCATGCGGCGGGGTCCACCACCTTTGACCCGCGGTCAAGGGAACGGCAGTGGTATGTGAACGTCGAGGGAACACGAAACGTCCTGGAGGCAGTCGCATCCTCTGCGTCCATCCGCCGACTCTGCTACACGAGCACCGTGAACGTTCTTGGCTGCCCGTGGCCGGAAGGCTCAATCGGAACAGAGAGCTGCGATCCCTACGCCAGCCGGCCGAAGCTGCACTCGTTTGCGAGCCCGGCCGAAGCGCTTGCCCTTGCGGACGCCGTCCACCACGGCGGTGCGCGGCGCCGATGGTGGAAGCGCCTCCGGATAGCGTACTTCGACTCCAAGCTGGCCGCGCAGGAGCTCGTCAACCGGGCCGCGCTGGAGCAGGGCCTGGACGTCGTCTCCGTGCTGCCCGGCACGTTCTTCGGTCCCTCCGACGAGTTTCCCGGCCCGAGGCTCTTTCTCACGGGCGTGATGGAGAACAGGATCCCGGGTGTTCCGCGGGGAGGACTGCCCCTTGCTCACGTTCATGACGTGGCGCGTGGACACGTGTTGGCCGTGGAAAAAGGCAGACCAGGAGCCACGTATATCCTCGGCGGTCTCCAGGAAGACAACCGCCGCTACGCCGACATGATGCGAATCATCTCCGAGGTGGTCAGTGAGAAGGAGCCGGGGAGGAAGATCAGGCATCGCTTTCGGGAAATTCCGGCCTCGGGAGCATGGTTGGCCGCGGCCCTGGACGAGGCATGGGCGGGCATCGTTGGACAACCGCCCGTCGTGACCAGGCAGGCGATTCGAGCCTCACGACGTGCCTTGTTCTATTCTTCAGCGCGGGCAGAGGGAGAGCTGGGCTACCGCGCGGCAAAGTCCTTTCGCGAGGCAGTGGGCGCGATGTACGACTCCCTGAGGCGGGCGGTGACAGATGAGGTCGCTCCTTT
The DNA here is from genome assembly GCA_963745235.1 of uncultured Spirochaetota bacterium. Lineage (GTDB taxonomy): Bacteria > Spirochaetota > Spirochaetia > SZUA-6 > Fen-1364 > Fen-1364. The sequence continues at coordinate 59,473 of CAVUXE010000084.1, forward strand.
GCGCGGGGCCGCACCCTAGGGGGCGGCTACCACCACCCTGTTGCGGCCCGTCCTCTTGGCTTCCAGGAGGGCCTGGTCTGCCGCGCGGATTGCCGCTTCGGGATCATCTCCGCGCTCCTCCGCGATGCCGATGCTGATGGTGACGCGGATCGAGCTTCCCGCAACATCGATTGCCGATTGCTCGATCACGGAGCGCAGCTTTTCCGCCGCGGCTGCCGCGCCGTTCGCGTCGGTCTCCGGGAGGAGGGCCAGGAACTCTTCCCCGCCCCACCGCACCTTGAGATCCTCGCTCCGCAGGGACGAGGCGAATGTCCGCGCCGTTTCCCGCAGGACCATGTCCCCGACATCGTGGCCGTACTGGTCGTTCACCGCTTTGAACCTGTCGATGTCTCCCATGAGGATGCACAGGGACCTTTCGTGCCGGCGGGAACGGGAGAGCTCCGGCCGTACCCTGTCGAAGAACGCGCGGCGGTTCATGAGCCCCGTGAGATAGTCCGTGCGAACCGCCTCGTCAAGGGCGGCGTTGAGCTCTTTGAGCCTCAGCTGGTACCCGTCGCTGATGTGCACGGTCTTCATGAAAGTCCGGATCACGTGGGCGTAGCGGTCGGCGAGCTCGCGATACTGCTCCAGGAGAGGGTTCCGGTGTACGCGGGATCCGCCAGCACCTCCCGGGTTCGCTCGAGGAACGGGTCCGGATCCTGGGAGTCCCGTCTGAAGCTCACTGGCCCGGTCCTTCCAGCACGATCTCGAATGGCAGCGTGACATCCTCCCGGAACTCCTCTGCCGCCTCCCGCGCCCGGTCATTCTCTTTGTCGCAGAACCACGCCACGCGCGCGGACCGCCCGCTCTTATGGGCGTTCTCCAGCAGGTCAAGGAGGTCGATCATGCACTTCGTGCTGCTCGTGTTGAGGTAGCTCAGGCGAAGCTCCAGGCAGAGCGGTGTTGAGCCTTCCCGCAGAAATTGCCGCGCCCACTCGATGATGGGGGCGAAGAAGTCGAAGGCGTTCTGCGGATAGGACTCCCCGGTCAGCTCCATGACGCCGCGGCTCGCGTCCAGCCGCACCGTAGGTGAGGAGATGCTGCCCGCAATGATCAGATCGTTCACCATCGGCGCTCCATTCATATGATCACTGACAGGCTGAAGAACCGGTACCTGTCGTCGATTTCCCGGAAGCTCCAGGAAAGGGGCCGGGTTGCCCGCCGCGCCACGTCTATCAGCCCGAGGCCGGCGCCTCCCGCGGGAAGGCGCGGCCCGCGAAGCCTCTCCTTGTACAGGGCCTTGAGCTCCGCCTTGTCCATGGCGCGCAGCTCTTCGAGGCGCAGCGCCAGGGCGCCGACGTGGGCCTGGTCCATCATGTTCCCGGCGCTGACGGCGTAGGCGTTGCCCTGCCTGCCGATGGCCAGCGTCCCGGCGTCCAGCCCGGCCTCGTCCTTCCTGTCTTTCAGCCTGCCCGTGTACGCCTGCACGTTCTGTGCAAGCTCCACGAAGACGGCAAACACGTCGGAGACGGCGGAGCGGGAGGTGGTTTCCGTTTCCAGGTAGCGCTTCACGGCGATCCCGATCTCCTCAATGATGCTGTGGGAAAACGGGCCGTTGAAACAGATGAGGACTTCCCCGTCGATGAAGCTCTTCCTGAGACCGTAGAGGTCCAGGGCTTGGGTTCGCATTCTCAGTCTCCTCTTTCCGCGACGCGGAACCCGATGATGGTGATGTCGTCGCGCTGCGGGAGCGAGCCGCGCCACTTTTCAATTGCGGCTTCGATGCTCGAAAGCTGCGCGGCCAGGGGGAGGGACCAGCAGGAGGCCATGAGGATGGCCAGCCGATCGCTTCCGAATCCGAATCCGCGCGGACCCCCGGCCAGGTCCAGGATTCCGTCGGTGGACAGGTAGAACGTGGTGGCGTCCAGGGGTACGTGAGTAACAGAAAGCTGGCCGTCGGGAGCCCGGCGGCGCGACCCGATTGACCCGCGGCCTGCCCGGATGCGCCGTGCTCCCCGTTCGCCGGCGCAGAAAAGATCGATTCCCGCCCCCGCGTAGCTCAGCGTGTTTGCATTCGGCCTGATGCGGCACAGGGCAATGTCCAGGCCTCGCTGGCTTCCCGGGCCGCCAGCATCCTCACCGAGGTTGCTCCGTATGCTCACATCCAGCTCGTCGATGAGGGCGGCCGGGTCGACTCCAGCCCTGCGGGCCGCAATGGCCTCCAGAGCGGACTCCGTGTACATGCTCATGAGGGCGCCCGAGACTCCGTGCCCCGTGCAGTCCGCTATGCCCAGGAGAAACGAGTCACCATCATCGCGGAAGAAGTAGAAGTCTCCGCCAACGCGATATCTCGGGCGAAAGAGGATGAACCGCTCGGGCAGGCGTCGTTCCAGGGCCCGCCCGCCGGGCAGGATGGAGCGCTGGATGATGTCCGCATACTCGAGGTCCTCCACCATGCGGGCGTTCGCCTCCGCAAGCTGCTGCGTCCGCTCCCTGACCTGGCGCTCCAGGTTTTCCGTGGCCGCCTGAACCTCGCCGGCCATCGTGGAGAAGGAGGTGGCGAGTGCGCCGATCTCCCCGACCCCCGCCGCCGGAAGGGCAAGGTCGTACCGGCCCCTGGCCATCTCCCCGGCTGCCGTCGTCAGGGCGCCGAGAGGCATCAGGATGAGCCGATCCACTGACAATGCCAGCGCCACCAGGAGCAGCGCAAGGGCGGCCAGGAAGACCACCAGGATGGCCGCGAAGCTTCGGACCGTGAGAAACCTGGCAAGATCCACGGCGGCAATGATCGTCCAGCCTCCAAGGCCGGGGAGGGCGGAGGCCGCCACGAGGCTTCGTGAGCCCTCGAAGCTGATCCTCGTGGTGCGGACCGTCGTGGGGTCCGCGCCGGCCCCGCGGAGAAGCTCGCTCAGCGCCGTCCTGTCATGCGGGGAACCTGCCAGGTCAACTGCCCTCACCTTGGCTTTCCCGGTCCAGGTCCGCGCGTTTCGCTCCAGGTAGTCGAGGTCCCGGGAGGCCGTGATGCTCCCCTGGTCATCGACGAGCATGACGGACAGTCCTTCCCGGGCCGCGCGGCCGAGGTCGGCAAGAAAGGCCGTGATGTCGATTGCGCTTCCCGCAACGGCAATCGGGCGGCCGCCGTCACGCACCACGCAGTTGATCCACACCTTCGTGACATGGAGGTTGGTGTCGTAGTCGAGGTTGAGCTCCCAGTCCTTCTGCAAGCGGAGCGTGCGGAAGAACCAGGCGTCTGACAGCGCGCCGGGACTGAGCGTGACGACGACCCGCCGCCCGTCCGACGGCTCGTTGTAGTAGGTGTTGCTGGAGGCAATGGCCACGAAATAGCTGTGGTCCCCGAAGGCCCGACGGTAGCTCTCCAGCTCTGCCCGGGCTGCAGCGGCCTTTACGGGATTTCCCTCATCCAGGATCCACGCCTTGACGACAGGAGAGTCAGCCAGCTTGCGGGCCAGCACGACCTCCGGCTCCACCATGCCCATGATCCGCGCCGTTGCCAGCTGCGTGTTGGTCTGGGCAAACCGGGTCCCCAGGGACTCGACAATCCCCTGCGCCGTGGCGAAGAAGAGGATGAAGGATATGATCCCCGCGGCCAGGAACAGGGTGAAAGCGAAAAGGAGAAACCGTGTCTTGAGCCCCCAGGAGCGCATGATTCCTACGCGTGACCAATCAGCGGCAGCCGCACGCCGTTGATTGTACCAGCATCGTCAGAGCAGAGGAAGAGCATGGCCGCGGCGATCTCCGCCGCCGGTGTCGACCTGCCATAGGACTTCTTCGGCGCGGCGCCGTGCAGCCCCGCCTCGGCCTCTACCTCTATGCTGTCCACCACGATCAGGTTTGCGGTTGCCCCGGTGCCGCCAAGCTCATTGGCAAGGGCCAGCACCAGGGCATCGGAGGCGGATTTCGCCATCGCGTACAACGCATTCTTCCCGGTGGGCGCCTGGGCGCGCGGGGAGGTTACCGCGAGGAACCGTCCCCATCCGCTGGACGACAGGGGCCGGGCGAATGCCCTCACCACGTTGAGCGTTGTCCTCACCAGCATGGCGTGCAGGAAATCCCAGTCCGCGTTGACGATTTCGCTGACGCTCGTCCCTCCTTTGTAGCCTCCCACAAGGTGAACCACGATGTCCACGCGGCCAAACGTCCCGACCACCTGGCCGGCCCACCCTCGGGCACCGGCCTCATCCGCCAGGTCCACCGCCGTTGCCATTCGCCGTTCCCGCGGCGCCCCCAGGGCATCGAGCAGTCCGATGAGCTTCTGGTCGTCCCGGCCCGCCAGGGCGAGGGCCGCGCCGGCGTCGTGAAAAGCGCGGGCAACGGTGGGACCAAGCCCGCCCGCGGCGCCGGAGATCGCTGCGACTTTGTCCTTCAACATTTCCCAAAGGTACAGGCTTGCCGCGACCGTTGGCAATCGCTACTCTACGGGCCCACAGGGAGCGCTATGGACACGGCGTTACGTCGGTTGGAGTTCTGGAGCGGAGTTCGAGACGAATCCCCCATCCTCCTCGGGGTGGTCCCGTTCGGCATGATCTTCGGGGCGCTCGCCATTACCTCGGGGCTTTCAACCGCGGCCGCGCAGGCCATGTCCTCCATCGTCTTCGCAGGCTCAGCCCAGTTCATTGCGGCGCAACTCCTCGGGGCGGACGCCTCGGGGATCGTCATCCTCATGGTCGTCTTTGTCGTGAACCTTCGCCATGCCCTGTACAGCGCGTCAGTGGCCCCGCACGTGGAAGACCTCCGGCCCGGCTGGAAGCTCATGCTCGCCTACCTTCTCACCGACGAGGCCTACGCGGTCACCATCACCCATTACAACAGCCGTGGAGAGGCTCGCGCCCGGCACTGGTATTTCCTGGGCGCCGGGCTGACCCTGTGGGCATCCTGGCAGCTCAGCACTGCCGTGGGCATCTTCATCGGAGCGCAGATTCCCCGCAGCTGGCCGCTGGGCTTCGTCCTCCCCATCACATTCATCGCGCTCGTCGTGCCCGGCTTGAAGGACGGGGCGGGAGTGGCGGCCGCCGTGATTGCCGGTGTGCTTGGCCTCGCGGCCGCGGGTCTTCCGTACAAGACCGGCATCATCGTCGCCGCCCTGGTGGGGATCCTGGTCGGCATGCTCGTGGAAGGGCGCAAGCAGTGAGCCTCTGGCTGACAATGGTTCTCGCCGGCCTGCTCACGTACGCCATCCGGCTGTCCTTCATCGTGCTCCTTGGGCGCTTCGCGGTTCCGGACTGGTTTCGGCGCGCGCTGCGCTTTGTTCCGGCCGCCGTGCTTTCCGCCCTCATCGTCCCCGGCCTTTTCGACCGGGCAGGCGCGATGGACTTCTCCGCGCGAAACCCGCAGATCTGGGCCGGGATCCTTGCAATCGCGGTGGCATGGCGCACGAAAAACGTCCTGCTTACAATTGCCGCCGGGATGGTTGCGCTGCTGGCCCTGCAGCTGATGATGGGGTAACCCGGTCTTCCCATGAAGCAATAAATCCCTTTCCGGCCCGTCATAGAAGGGGGCGGGTGCAAAAGCGCCCCCTCGAGGTGTTACACTGGAACAGGAGATGCCAGACTCCGGCTCGCATCTGCCCTTGTTTACACGCTGTTAACAAAGAGGTTCGACATTACCTTGTGCAAGGAGATTTCGCCATGAACGTGATCGAGCTGAGGAACGTGAAGAAAGACTATCCCCTGGGGGCTACCACGGTGCACGCCCTGCGAGGGGTGGACCTGGCCATCAAGGAGGGGGACTTCATCTCCATCGTGGGCCCTTCGGGGAGCGGAAAGACCACGCTGCTCAACATCATCGGGTGCATCGACCACGCCTCCGAGGGGGAGGTGAAGATCCACGAGGAGGATGTGACCACCTACACCGACCGCCGGCTCACCGACCTGCGGCTGCACACCATCGGGTTCATCTTCCAGACCTTCAACCTGATCCCGGTCTTGACTACGCGGGAGAACGTGGAGTTTCCGCTTCTGCTGATGAAGGAAGGGCTGTCACGGCGGGAGATTCGCGAGCGGGCGGAGAAGCTGATCGACGAGGTGGGGCTGACCGAGCAGATCAACCACAAGCCCTACGAGCTGTCGGGGGGGCAGAGGCAGCGAGTGGCAATTGCGCGCGCCCTGGTGACGCGGCCGACGATCGTCCTGGCGGACGAGCCCACGGCGAACCTGGACAGCGAGACAGGGGAGATGATCCTGAAGCTGATGAAGGAGCTGAACAGGATAGAGAAGACGACGTTCATCTTCTCCACGCATGACGCGGACATTCTGAAATACGCAAACGGCGTGGTGAAGATCAAGGACGGGCTGATGGTTCACGACGGGCGCGGCCCTGCGGCGAACTGAGGCGGAGACATGCTGACACTGAAGATAGCCTGGAGAAGTCTCCTTCGGCACAAGGCCAAGAGCTTCGTGATCGGGATCATCCTTTTCCTGGGGGCTTTCATCATGACCCTGGGGGATGCCACGGCCATCGGGATGAGGCGGGGAATCGAGGAGAACGTGGTGAAGAGCCTCACGGGGAACGTGGTGCTCGTGAGCAATGAAGAGACCAAGGACAACGTGCTGTTCACCCCGATGATGAAACCGCTGAAGGTGCTGAAAGAGTACGACAGGGTCCGCTCCGTGTTGCAGCAGCAGCCGTATGTGAAGGACTTTCTGCCCATGACGCGCGGCGGGGTGTCGATCCTGGGCGGCCAGGAAATGAACTTCATGGGGACCATCGGCGTCAACTTCGATGACTTCCAGCGGGTGTTCGGCAACCCGATCAAGGCCGTGGAGGGACACCTGCTGCATGGCAGCGAGCACGGCATCCTGCTGAACGTCCAGGGCAGGCAGAACCAATACAAGTCACAGGGCTACTGGCTGGTGCCCCAGGGCACGGAGCTGGACAGAGCGAACCTGAGCGCCGAGGCGAAGAAGGAGCCCAACCTCGAGGTGAGAAGCTCTCTCGCCCTGGAAGGCTTCGGAGAGGTGAACTCGACGAACAAGGACGTGCCGGTGGTGGGGGTCATGCGCTTCAAGAGCCTGAACACGCTGTTCCAGGAGGTCACGATCATGGACATCGAGACCTACCGGGAGCTCTTCGGGTACTACACGGCGGAAGACGTGGTGGAGAAGCTACCCGCGAGGGAGAGCGCGCTCCTGTCGGCGGGTGAGGATTCGCTTTTCGAAGGCGGGGACATCTATGCGTCCGGGCAGACCAGCTCCAGCGTCAGCGCGCTGGAGAAGCAGATCAAGGCGCCTGCGAAGGTGACGCGGAAGATCAACTTCGATGATGCCGCGTACAACTATGTCTCCGTCCTGCTGAAACCGGGGCAGAGCGTGGACGGGGCCGTGGGAAAGCTGAAACAGGTGATGAAGGACAACAACCTGCCGGTGAAGGTGTTGAGCTGGAAGAAGGCCTCGGGGCAGCTGGCATCCACGGCGGACATCCTGCAGATCATCATCTACGTATTCGTGATCCTGCTGTTCTTCGTGGCCATCATCATCATCATGAACACCCTGAGCATGAACGCCCTGGAGCGCACGGAGGAGTTCGGAATGATGAGGGCCGTGGGGGCGCAGAAAGGCTTTGTCACGAAGATGTTTCTCGCGGAGACTTTCTCCCTGTCGTTTGTCTTCGGGGGGGCGGGCATCCTGGTCGGCGTGATCGCAACGTGGGTCGTTCGAGGGCTGCACATCGGCTCCGCCGGGGAACGAGATATTCGAGCTGCTGTTCGGCGGGGAGATATTCCGCCCGACCCTCGGGTTCGTGGGACTCGTGGTCGGCATTATCGGGCTTGCGGCGGTGACTGTGCTCGCGGTGCTGTACCCGGTGCGGGTGGCGCGCAGGATCACGCCCCTTGACGCCATCAACCGTCACTAGGCAAGGAAGATCGAGATGAGAAACTTTCTGAACTCCATGCTTTCGAAGGTCCGCAGCGTGCGGGTCGTGTCGAAGATCGCCTTCCGCAACCTGGTGCGCCAGTTCCGCCGCAACCTGCTCCTGGGCATCGGGATCGCCGTGAGCATGTGCATCCTGGTCGTCACCGCGTCTTTCACCAACGGTCTGACCGACATCCTGTTCAACAGGGTGATGGTCTACATGACGCGGGCACATCAGGGTGGTCGAAGACTCGTATGTCTCGCGCAGAAGCGACGTCATCCGGGATACGCCGCGCTTCATCGAGATAATCAAGAAGACCGTCCCGGGCATCAAGCGCATCGATGTCACAGTCAGCGCCTTCGGTCGCAGCATCGGCAACGGGAAGACGGGCATGTGCGCGCTGGTGGGCATCCCCAAGGACGCGGATTTCTACAAGGACACGCAGCTGGAAGCCGGCCACACGGAAGACATCTTCAAGCCGGATGTGTTCCCCGGGATCATTCTCTACAAGAACGCGGCGAAAGACATCAACGTCGGGCTGAACGACATCGTTACCGTCCGGTTCGACACGATCTATGGCCAGTCGCAGGCGCCGAAGTTCAAGGTGGTCGGCCTCATCCCGTCGGAAAACATGTTCATGGACGTCGCGGCCTTCGTGGACCAGGACACGCTGCGGCAGTTGCTGAACATGAAGCCGGATGAGTCCCTCGGGCTCAACATCGTCACCGACTATCCCGAGGACCAGAGGAGGGTCATCCAGGAAGCGAACAAGCTGCATTCAGCGCTGGCTCCTGAAGCCGCGGGCGTGAAGGCTCTTTTTGCGGCCGGGGACAAGCGGGCAGTGGCGGATACCTTCGCGTTGAGGCTGGATGACCCGCTGGCTTCGCAGATCGCAAAGGACAACCTCCAGTTCGTGAAGGGGGACCTCGCGTCCCTCGCGCAGGACAAGAACGGCATCATTCTCACGGAGACTCTGGCCGCGCGGCTGGGAGCGGACACCGGCGCTCATCTGACCTGCAGCTATGCGCCGAAGAGCGGCACGGACACCATCGACAGGGATGTCGTCGTGAAAGGGATCGTGAAATCGGTCTCTCCCTTCGCGGATGCCACCGCCTTCGCCAATCCCGAGGTGTTCTACCAGACCTATTACTGGAACATCCCGCGGCAGCCGGCCACCGTGGCCCACGATGCGCCGCTTTTCAAAGCGCTCCTGCCCGAGTGGGACCTCATGGCTCGCAGCTCCAACACGGACGCCGCTGTCAAGAAGCGCCAGCTCCTGGGAAGAGAGTCATGGAAGGGCGCCAAGGTGGACGTGCAGACCATGTTCGAAAATGCCAGCGCCATCGTGGATTTCCAGAAAGGGTTGAACACGGTGTCGCTCGTGGCAGTGCTGGTGCTGTTCTTCGTGATCCTCATCGGGGTGGTGAACACCATGAGGATGAGCATCCGAGAGCGCACCCGAGAGATCGGGACCAACCGGGCCATCGGGATGCAGCGCGGTGACGTCCGAAGCGTGTTCGTCATGGAGATCGTGTTCCTGGCCGTCCTGTCCTGCGTGGTCGGGATCCTCCTGGCCTGGGGAGTCATGTCCCTCCTGGGGCTCCTGACATTTGACCTGAAGGACAACCCGTTCAGCATGTTCTTCGTTCAGAAGCACCTGTATTTCGTGCCGAAGGTCGCCACCATTGTCGCGAACTTCGTGACGATCGTCCTGGTGGCCTTCCTGATAGCATTCTTCACGGCTCGGCGCGCGGCCAGGATGAGAGTGGCAGACGCGCTGCGCCACTACGAGTAGGAGAGACAGATGGGTATGCGAAAGCTGATGCTCGTGACAGGGCTTTTGGGGCTGGCCGCAGCCCTCTGGGCCAACCCCTCGGTGAGCGAGATCATCGACCAGGTGGACACGCACATGCAGCTGCGAAGCGACATGACCGCGCAGGCGCGCATCACCACCAGGGACCCCGAGCAGGGCACGAAGGTGATCGACAGCGTGTACTACCGTCGGGACAGCGATGATGCGTTTCTGATCGTCATCGCCTCCCCCGAGAGCGACCGCGGCAACGGGTACATGCGGGTGGGGGACAACCTGTGGATGTACAAGCGCGCCACGCGGACCTTCACGCACATCGGGCGGGATGAGAAGATCGGGGGGTCCAACGCGAGCGCGGGGGACATGGAGACGAGGAAGTTCAAGGACCTGTACAAGGCGTCCCTGGATGCCGCGGGCAAGGAGATCATTTCCGAGGAGACCATCGGGGGAGCGAAGATCCCGGTGTATCGCGTGGAGGTGACGGCGAAGGTCAACGACGTGAAGTACCCGAAGCTGGTGATGTGGGTGACGCGGGACAAGTACCTGGAGCTGAAGCGGGAGTGCTACAGCCTGTCGGGGACGCTGATGGAGACTGACCTGTACACCAGCTACAAGGACGTGGACGGGCGCTACGTGCCTTTGCTGATGAAGTTCACCGACGAGGTGGAGAAGGGGCACACCTCGGTGCTGGAGATCACGGGGATCAACTTCTCCAAGGTGGATGACTACAAGTTCGACAAGTCATACCTGGAAAGCCTCAGCAAGTAAACTGGAGTCTCACAATGAAACGTATCGCATGGCTCGTCTGTTGTGCGCTTCTGGCCGGCTCCGCGCTCTGGGGGCAGGGCGCGGCCCCAGCCACGGGTGACGCAGGGACCGCGGGGACTGCCCAGGGGTCCGGCTCCCCGGCGGCCACCCCCGGTGCCCCTGCGGCCGCAGCGGGCGCCGCGGCGGCCACAGCTGGATCCGGGGAGGATGAGTTCTTCGGATCCGGGAACGTGGAGGCCAAGCCAGGGGCCGCGGAAAAGCCGAATGTCGCCGAGCAGGTCGAATCGGAGAAGCTCGGCTTTTCCGGCCAGCTTCAGACCTTGAGCTCGTATACGATGACCCGCAACTTCATCCAGGGCAACACGGGGTTCAGCGACAACACGTTTGCAAACACGATCATGGGGGATTTCCTGGTGGATGCGAGGCTGCCCAGGAGCTTTCGGATGTTCATGGACCTGAACATCAACTACGTGCCCACGGGAGTGCCCGTGCCGGTTACCGGAACGGCCATCTCGCCGGTCCCTGGACCGCTTTCGGTATTCCAGAACGAGACCACCCTCCTGGACATCAAGGAGGTGTTCGTCGACTTCAACTTCGCAAGCAATGCGATCCACTTCCGGGCCGGCAAGCAGGTGCTCCAGTGGGGCACGGGCTACTTCTGGAACCCGACGGACTTGATCAACGTCGCGCACAAGAGCTTCACGAACCTCAACGCGCTGCTGGACGGCGTCTTCGGCCTGCGGACGGACGTGACGTTTTCCCAGGCGTTCCATCTCTACACGTTCATCAACCTGAACGGGGTCACCGACCTCACCGACGTGGCGTATGCGGCAAGGACCGAGTTCCTGGCCGGAAAGGTCGAGTTCGGGTTCTCCGGCTGGTACGAGTACGACAAGATACCCGTGTTCGGCACGGACATCACAACGCCCCTGTTCTGGGAGCTGAACCTGACCGGAGAGGCCAGCCTGTCCTATGGGGACAACGCCCAGAAGATCGATGCGAGCGGCAATCCATACTCGGTCAGCAACCAGTTTGTCCCCAAGGTGGACATCGGGCTATCGCGGACATTCGATGTTCTCAACGTCGTGGACAGGCTCATGGTCGAGGCTGAGTTCTTCTGGAACTCCGACGGCTACGGCCAGAACATGTTCCAGACCCCGACGAGCCCTGGTCTGATCCCTTTCCCTGCCTCTCCGTACTATCATGCAAGCTATTACGGCCAGTACTATGGAGCCCTGTTCGTCTCTATCAACGACTTCGGCCTTCCCAACATGACCCTGTCGTTGAACGGTCTGATGAACTTCTCCGACTCCTCGGGGATCGCGCTGATCGGGCTTTCTGACTCGCCAGTCAGCAACTTCACGCTCCAGCTCCAGGTCGGATCGTTCCTGGGACCGAGCAATGGCGAGTACACCTCTTCGTTCAATGCGACGACAAACGGACTGACGAGCAACATGTTCCTGGTGATCCTCAGCGCGCAGGTCAATTTCTGACCTTTCTCGCGGGAAGATTTCGGTTTAGAATCGGTTTGTGCTGAGAACCGAAGACGAGATCAGGGCCCGCCTCATAGAGACAATGGATCCGGAGAGCATCATACTCTTCGGGTCCCGCGCCGCAGGGACGGCCGCGGTAACAAGCGATTTCGATCTCCTGATCGTCACCACGGCCGGCACACGACCGAGCGATCGGCGGGCCATCGCCGAGCGGGCGCTCTCCGACCGCGCCGTCCCCATCGACATCTTTGTCTATACGCCTGCGGAGATGCGGTATCTCCACAGCATCGGAAGTCCTTTTATCGATGAAGTGCTGGAAACCGGGAGGGTGCTGTACGTGAGGAAAGCAACCGAACAGTGGATTCTCGATGCGGAGGACGAGCTCTCCTCCGCCCGGATCCTCCTTGCGAACGGGAAAACCCGAACCGCATGCTTCCACAGCCAGCAGTGCGTGGAGAAATGCCTCAAGGCGTTGATCATCGAGAAAGGCGAGAGGCCCGAAAAGACGCATGATATTGTCGAGCTCGGCTCCCATGCCCGGAGGGCAGGGTGGGGAATCGACCTCGAAGTGGAAGATGCCGTTTTTTTGAACAGCATCTACAAAGGTCGCTACCCCTCAGAGGAGGGTCTTCTCCCCTACGGTGAGCCCACGGAGCAGGACGCCCGCCGCGCGGTGAGCGCGGCCGAGAACGCTTTCCGCTCGATGAAGAAAGCGATCGGGTGAATCACAAGACTCGCAAAACCCCCGGCTATTGTCCCCTGTATATCAGTACGTGACGATTCCGTTGGGACGCTGGCGTCCCGGACTCCGGGGGTGAATCATGAGCTTTCTCAACGCACTTCACATGTGGCACGATTTCTACGTCGGAATGGGGATTGCCTCCGCGGCGCTCCTGGGGTTTGCTTTCCTGGGGCTCTCGGAGCGAAGCGATCGGATGAACGGGCACCAAGGGTCGCGCGGATTGGAAGGCCACACGCTCGGCTCGCTGCTCGGCCTCGTGACGGTGTCCCTCGTGATCCTGATTCCTGGCCAAAGTCCGAAATCCCTTGGTCTTACGCTCTTTGCGGCCGGCGTCGTGGGGTTGGCCGCGACGGCCAGGCTTCTCTGGCCGCTCAAGCAGGCGAGCCCCGCTTTTCTCGCGTGGAGGATCGTCCTGCCCCTGGTTGTCCTGCTTGCCGATATTCTTGCTTCGATCATGCTCCTTGTCGACGCCAGGAGCTCCGGGATGGAGAGCCTCTACCTGCTCTCCGCGGCTTTCCTCATCCTTCTCCTGACCGCCGCCCGCAACGCGTGGGAGCTTCTGGGCCGCCCGGGGCAGGAAAGGCTGAAGCTCCACAAAGGAACCAGGGGCTGATAGAGCTCTCGGATCGCTCCTGCGCAGCGAAAACCGCTTTCCTGCCGCCTGCACGTGAAACCCTGTCAAACGATCCGGATTCCAGGCTATAATGGCGTGAATCCAGGCTGGACAAAAATCGGGGGGTCCTTGAGAAAGCAAGGCGCACGGGCGGTGCGGGAGCTTTACAAATCGATCGCGGACAACGCGTACGACTGGATCTACTGGCGCGCGCCGGATGGAAAGCTTCCCTATGTCTCACCTTCCAGCGAGCATATGACAGGCTACCGGCCCGCCGAGTTCGCGGAAGACCCGGGCCTGCTGGTGAGAATCGTGCATCCGGATGACGCTGAGATCTTCCAGGCCCATCTTGACCGGGAAGCGGGTCGTTCGAACGAGGGCAGTCCCTTCGATTTTCGCATCATCGCCAGGGACGGAAGCACGCGCTGGATCAGCCATGCCTGCCTGCCGGTACTCGATGGCGAGGGCAGGCTCCTTGGGCGCCGGGCGACCAATCGGGACGTCAGTCTCAGGAAGACGCTGGAGGAGCAGGTCCAGAGCCTGGCGAAGTTCCCCTCGGAGAATCCCAACCCCATTCTCCGCATCGGCCGTGATGGCGCAATCCTGTATTCGAATGAAGCGGGGCGGGCCCTGATGCGAACGTGGGAAGACCATGAGCTGCCCCCGCCCATGCGTGAGCTCATTGCGGAAACCTTTGCCGGTGGGGAGCAAAGGAGGGCGGACATCCCGTGCGGGCAGTGGGTCTTTTCCTTCGACATCATTCAACCCGCGGACGCGCACTACGTCAACGTGTACGGCACCGACGTGACCGAACGGCGAAAAGCAGAAGACGGCTTCCGCGCTGCCCGTGATGCGCTTGACCTGGCCGTCCGCGAGCGCACCGATGAGCTTCGGCGCACCAACCGGCTGCTGCGCATGATATCCGCGTGCAACCAGGCCCTGGTGGGGATCGACGATGAGAAGGAGCTCGTCCAGGCGGTCTGCCAGCTCATCCTGGACGAGGGGGGCTACCGGATGGCCTGGGTGGGATATGCGGACCAGGACGGCGCGCGACTGGTGCGCCCCGTCGGAAATGCCGGGTTCGAGGCCGGGTATCTCGACCGTGCCGGCATCACCTCCGCCGATACGGAACGAGGCAGAGGGCCCACCGGCACGGCAATCCGGGAGTGCAGGCCCTGCATGGGCAGTGACTTCCTCACCGAGCCGTCCCTTGCACCGTGGCGCGAAGAGGCTCTCCGCCGGGGATTTCGCTCTTCCATCGCCCTCCCCCTTGTGAGCCAGGGACGCGCGTTCGGAGCGCTGACAATTTACTCCGAGCTGCCCTCCGGGTTCGACCCGGAGCAGCAGACTCTCCTTGGCGAGCTCGCAGGGGACCTCTCGTTCGGCATCATGTCGGTGCGGGCGCGCGTACAGCGAGACCAGGCGCAGAAGAGCCTCGAGCAACGGACGGAGCTCCTGCGCTCACTGGCCGTCGAGCTGGTGCAGGCGGAAGAACGCGAGCGGCGAAGGATCGGCAGGGTCCTCCACGACCAGCTTCAGCAGCTCATTGCGGGGGCGAGGTTTGGCCTGGAAAGCCTCCGTTCCTCCGGCGTTGCGGAGGGCGTCCGTGAAACCGTGGACAAGATCGACGCGATGCTCAAAGAGGGCCTGGACGTCTCCCGTTCTCTCACCACCGAGCTGAGCCCGCCCATCCAGTACAGCGCGGAGCTGCGAAGCGTGATGGAATGGCTTGCGGCCTGGGCCAGGGAGAGGTATGGCCTGCAGGTGGCCATCCACTCCCGGGAAGAGCTGCGCGTCGAGTCCGAAGAGATCCGCATGACCTTGTTCCGCGCGGTGCGGGAGCTTCTTTTCAACATCGTCAAGCACGCGGGGGTGAAGGAAGCAAGCCTGTCCCTCCGCCGTCATGGAACCGGCAAGGTCCAGGTGACCGTTTCCGACAAGGGGAAGGGGTTCGCCCTCGAGGCGCTTCGCGCTCACGGGGGAACGTCGGGAGGGCTCGGGCTTTTCAGCCTCCAGGAGCGCCTGGAGGCGCTCGGCGGATCGATTGCCATCGAGAGCGTGCCCGGCAGGGGAAGCTCTTTCACCCTGTGCGTCCCCGTGGAGCAGATCCCGTCCGCGCATCCGCAGCCGCCATACACCTCCGTTCATTCCTCCGAAGAGGCACGCGAAGGGCAATGCCGGGAGCCCGTTTCTCCCGGCGGACCGAGGATCCGCGTTCTCCTGGTGGACGATCACCTCGTTGTGCGCCAGGGCCTTGCCATGGTGCTGGGCGGTGAGCCGGACATCGAGATCGTGGGGGAGGCCTCGAACGGCCAGACCGCCATAGCGCTCGCCTGCCGGCTTCACCCCGACGTGGTCACTATGGATGTCGGTCTTCCGGACATGAGCGGCATCGAAGCTACCCGGGCAATTCACGCGGCGCTTCCCGGCGTCGCCATCATCGGGCTTTCCATGTTCGAGGACCAGGAAGATGCAATGCGTCAGGCCGGCGCGGCAGGGTACCTGGCGAAGACGGGTGCGTCGTCCAACCTCCTTGCGGCCATCCGGGCGTCGTGTCGTAAAAAGCCGACATAGAAAATCATTCGTCCCCCGACTTTCTTTTCCCGCCCGGGCCGCCCTACCTTTGAGCTGCACGTGACCGAGAGAATTGCGAGCTGCGCCGAGCGGGTGACATCACTGCTCGGGGAGAAACATCTCATCAACATTCTCCTTTTCCCGGAGCTTCTGGGGGAAAGGAGCGTCGTAGCCTACCAGGCCCTTGGCTGGCTGGCGTGTGAGGGAAAGGTTCGCTATTCGATGAACGGCAGGCAGTGCTACGTGTCCCTTGCCGAAGAGGCCGAGTCCCGGAAAGCGCGGTGAGCCCGGAGGAGGGCGGAATGCAGGCACCAGGTGACCCCAGCGCGGAAAGCGGTGAGATCGAGGCTTCGTGCGTCGAAACAGGCGGCCGGCTGGATCCCGTGACGGGTGACATCCTGACGCAGGTCATGACCGAGCTGGCCACCATGATGTCCCTGCTCGGAAGGACCTCCGCCCGAAGGCGGATTCGGGAAATCCAGGTCCTCGTCAGGGCGCTCCTGCACCGGACTGCCGGCCTCATCAGGGCGGGGGAGATCGATCCCTGGGTGCGGCTGCGCATGTCCTCGGATGACCCGCCGGTTTCCCGCTCAGAGGGCACCCTGCGGATCGGCGTCTTTCCGCTTTCAGCCAATCCGATCCACTGGGGCCACCTCCTCTCGGGACTCTCCGCGATGGACCACGCCAGGCTGGACAAGGTTGTCTTTGTCCTGGCCCATGATCCTTTCCCGACAACCGAGCTTTACCCCGAAGAGCTCAGAAGGGGAGCCGCGGCGGAGGCCATCGCGCTTTTCCAGCCCCTTTTCACGCTGGTTCCGCCGTCGGGGAAGCCTCTGGACGGCGCCGCCTCTTTTTTCAGGCTCCTGGGGCTCAACGGCCAGCAATCGATTGAGGCGTTCTATATATCAGGCTGTGAGTCAGGTGCTTCGGCTTCCGTCGCGGAAACAACGGAAGCCCTGCGGAGCCAGGGCGCAAGGACCAGAGCAGGCAGCCTGCATTCCGTGTCGGTGGTCAGGATCGAAACCGGGTCCGGGGAAGGGCCTTCCCTGGAGGATCCGCGCTTCCTGCTGATTCCGTCAGCGCCGCCGGAGGTTTCCACCGCCGCTGTCCGCGCGGCAATGCGCTCGGCCCAGGGCCGCGACGAGCTTGCGGCGCTGCCCGCCTGCGCCTTCCGCCACCTGGGGATGCTCAGCGGTCTGGATTGAGGGCTACCAGGATCCTTTCATCTTCCCATTTCAGATCGACGTCCGGGTGGCAGGAGAGCCGCGACAACACTCCCAGGGAGTACTCCCGGCTTGCGCCAAGGATGGCCTGAATCTCCCAGAGATTCAGCGTTCCCTGCGTGTCGAGGGCCTGCCGTACTCTCATAATGGAAGATCCGACAGTTTCCGACATCAGCGTCTCCTCCCTCATCAGCGTCGATTGTAACCCTCTCGCCGTCCGGGAAAAGTCGCTGCGGTCATGATTTTTGCCGGGGGATATCAGGACAAGCTCGTGTCGAAGCCTTCTGACAGGCAGCGGGTGCGTCAGTCCAGGAGGCCATGCTCGACCGCGTAGCGCACGAGCTCCGCGGTGTTTTTGAGGCTCAGCTTGGAAAGGACGCGTGAACGGTAGGTCCCGACCGTTGCCGGGCTGAGGAAGAGCTCGGAGGCGATCTCGGTCACTCCCTTGCCCGAGGCAAGCAGGCACAGCACCCGGTATTCACGGTCGGAGAGCTTCTCGTACGCGGGGCGGGCTCGCTTGCCGGAGACCTCTTCGGCAAGCTGCTCCGCAAGCGACGGGCTGATGTATTTCCCCCGGTGCCGAGCTTGCGGATTGCCGTGAGAAGCTCTGCCGGCTCGCTGCCCTTGACCAGGTACCCGGATGCCCCCGCCCGAATGGCGCGCATTCCGAGCTGGCTCTCCGTGTGCATGCTCATGACGAGAACGGGTATTTTCGGGTAATCCCGCGAAAGCGTCTTCAGGAGCTCGATTCCGTCCTGGCCGCCGGGCAGGCAGATGTCGAGGATGATGACGTCGCACCCGTGGCTGGCCAGCCGGGAGATGAGCTCCTGGCCGCTTGCCGCCTCCTCCTCGATGCTGATGTCCTTCTGTTTCTGGATGATCATCCTGACGCCTTCGCGGACGATGGGATGGTCATCACAAATGATTACCCGTATCACCGCGTCTCCTTGCTGCCCCAGGTGAGATCACCGATTGTAGTGCAAAGGCGGCGCGATGTCACCATGCGGCCGCGCGTGCGCCTGCTTGCGGCGCACTCCCCCTCAGGGGGCAGCGGCCCGGTACTGGATGATGACGGGGCCGCTGGGGGCCGCCGCGCCTTCCGCCGGTTCCACCGTCACTTCCACTGCCTCGGGAAGCTTCGCGAGCGCCTGGTTCTCAGCGATGATGACCGCGTTCCCGTCCGCTCCAGGGGCTGCACGGCCGACCGGGACCCACGCGCCGTTGCTCAGGACCCACGCCTGGTATGTGGTTGCGGGGGCAAGCGGATCCAGGTTGTGGAGCGTGATCACCGCCAGCGCCGTCCCGGTCCTGCCCCGGTACGCCCCGTGCGTGCGGGCAGGCGCACCGGGACCGGCCGCCAGGTGCAGCGTCGTGATGTCGCTTGCCGTGACGAAAGCCAGGGCGCGGTCGGTCTTCTGCGCGACCATCTCCTGGTGGCGGGCGCGGACCGCGACGCCCACGGAGAGCGCCAGCACCACAACGGCCACTCCCAGGGGAGCAAGGAGGAAGCGGAGCTTCCTGATGCCTGACCTGATTCGGGTCTTCACGGTCCCGAGGGGGAGCCGCAGGGTCTCCGCCACCTGGTCATGCGTCAGGTCTTCGAAGAACGCCAGGCTGAGCGCCTGCCGCTGACCGGGGGACAGCCTGTCCACTGCTGACTGGACAGCTTCCTTGCGAAACTCCTGCCACGCAGTCTCAACGGGCCCTTCGTTCCCGTCTGCAAGATCCTCCACAAGCTCGCCGCCGACATCCGGGTCCAGCTGCGGTCTGCGGCTGCGCCGGCGCAGCTCGTTCAGCACCCTGAAATGTGCCACCTGGAGGAGCCATGGGCGGAAGGGCCCCCGGCGCGGGTCGTAGGTGTGTGCCTTGCGCCACAGTGCCAGGAAGACCTCCTGGACGATGTCCTCCGCGGCGCCGGTGTCGAGGCTCTGGGCAGCAATATGAAACACAAGGGGCGCGTACCGCGAGTACAGCGGCGTCAGCGCCTCGGGCTCGCCATCGGCCAGCCGGCGGGCCAGCTCTTCATCTGTCCTGGTGTCCCGCTGTGCACTATCCCTGCCAGGCATCATGAATGTCAGTACACCGGATGCACGCACCCGGATGTATGCGCCCCCGATCTAAGGTATCACATCGGGACGGGCCGAGGCACGGAAAGTTGGTTACTATAGTGCTATGCCGCTGACACCACTTCAGATCAAAGACCTTCTGGATGAGAACAGGACGCACGACTGCGAGGGAGTCGGAAAGGACCGGGTCTGCGTTCGAATCGCCTCGATTGCGGACCTGCCGTCGCGCTTCGGGCAGTTCCAGGTGGTCGCGTTCTGGAACAACCGCGACGGGAAAGAGCACGCGGCCTTCGTGCACGGGGACGTCTCCGGCAGGGAAGAGGTGCCCGTGCGGATGCACTCCGAGTGCCTCACGGGAGACGCCATCGGCTCCCTGCGCTGCGATTGCCGCGACCAGCTGGAGGCATCCCTGCGCGCCCTGGGCTCCATGGAAAGCGGGATGCTGCTGTATCTTCGCCAGGAGGGACGCGGGATCGGCTTCGTCAACAAGATCAGGGCCTATGGCCTCCAGGACCACGGCTACGACACCGTCGAGGCGAACCTTGCCCTCGGCTTCCGGGACGACGAACGCGACTACAGCATCGCGGCGCACATGATCTGGTCCCTTCACGTGAAGTCGGTGAGGTTGATGACGAACAACCCGCGCAAGATTGACGGCCTCACGTCCCTGGGGGTCCGCGTCTCGGAGCGCATCCCGCTCATCATCCAGCCCAATGAGTACAATCGGTTCTATCTCCAGACGAAGGCAAACAAGTCAGGACACCTCCTGGATCCGGAAGGCAAGGAGCACCTGCTGGAGCAGATCGACAGGCCCGTCATTGACGGAATGACCTCGGACCAGGCCGCAGTCCTTCAGGAGGAGTGATGGCGCCAGCTCCCCGGAAGGACCTCCCCATCATGGCCTTCGAATCCGCGGGGGCGTGGGAGGCGTGGCTCGCCGGGAACCATTCCCGTTCTTCGGGCATCTGGCTGAAGCTCGCGAAGCGCGACAGCGCGGCGCCATCCGTGTCGTACGCCGAGGCGCTGGAGGTGGCACTCTGTTACGGATGGATCGACGGCCAGAAGGAGAGGTTGGATGCATCCTGGTGGCTGCAGAAGTTCACCCCGCGCGGGCCAAAGAGCATCTGGTCACGGATCAACAGGGAGAAGGCGGATGCCCTGGCGGCACGCGGCCTGATGAAGCCCGCCGGGCTTGCGGCAATTGCGAGCGCCAGGAAAGACGGCCGCTGGGACAAGGCCTACGCCTCGCAGAAAGCAGCTGCCGTGCCGCCGGACCTGAAGGCGGAGCTCGACAAGGACCCCCGGGCGCGGACGTTCTTTTCAACCCTGAGCAGCGTGAACAGGTATGCAATCCTGTTCAGGCTCCACAACGCGAAGAAGCCGGAAACGCGCGCGCGGCGGCTTCGACGTTTCATGGACATGCTGAGAAGAGGGGAGACTATTCACCCGCAGGAGAAAGCACAGGCTCCGGCGAGCGCAAGCTCCCCGTCGCGTCGAAGACCCGATGATGCGAACAAGGACACAGAAGGAGTTGCACGCATGCGGCATCCCGCATCGAAGCGCGCGCGAGGCACGGGGTCCAGCAGGCGCCGCCGGGATTCTGACGAAACTGCTCACCGCGGACGCCCGTGAAGACGGCGCGATCACAGCGGGCCATGAGAGCCGTGCTGCGGCACCCCGCGTCAGACCGCCGCGCCGGGCGTCTGGCCGCGGCGCCCCGCTGGTCAGTATCATAGTCTGGATGGCGAAGGAGCTTCGCAGATTCACGGCGGACGACCTTGCCCGGTTCAACGGGGAGAACGGGACACCCATCTACATCGCCTTCGAAGGCCGGGTCTTCGACGTGACGGCAAGCAAGTTCTGGCGGGGCGGCACTCACATGAAGCGTCACCCCTCCGGCACGGACCTCACGGACCAGATGTCGGCTGCGCCCCACGACACGGAGGTGCTGGATCGTTTCCCGCAGATCGGCATCCTGGTTTCACCGGCAGGTGCGGCGGAAGTCGCGGCCCGGTCCGCCGGGAAGGCGGAAGCTCCGTCCCCCGCGCAGTCGGATGCGCCCACCACGGCGGAAACGGCGCTGCCGGGCCTGCCGCAGGCCCTCGAACGGTTCCTGGATCTGCACCCGTTTTTCCGCCGGCACCCGCACCCAATGACCGTTCACTTCCCCATCGTCTTCTTCATCTTCGCGCCCCTGTTCACGGTCCTGTACCTGGCGACGGGAAACGGGGGCTTCGAGTTCACCGCGCTCAATTGCCTCGCTGCCGGGCTTCTCTTCTCCCTCGTCGTCATCCCCACCGGCCTGATCACATGGTGGGTCGGTTACGGGGCCCGGCCCATGAGGGCCGTGACAATAAAGATCGTCCTGTCAGTGTGCCTGTTCGTGGATGGGCTCGTGCTCCTTCTGTGGCGCCTCGGTGACCCGGGAGTCATAACGCGGCCGGCGGGGCCGAGTCTTCTCTTCCTGATACTTGATTTCCTCCTTCTCCCGATGGTCGTCGTGGTGGCCTGGTATGGGGCCACGCTGACTTTCCCGCTGGCAAGGAAAAGGAGGCCCGGGTCTCACATACCCGGAGCTCACGCCCAATGAGCGTTTTCACCGACACCCTGCTCCTCTCCCGGCTCCAGTTCGGCATGACGACGCTCTACCACATGATCTGGCCGACTCTCTCGGTGGGCTTGAGCCTCACCCTTGTCATCCTGGAGGCGCTCTGGCTGCGCACGGGTGACCCGGCCTGGTACCGTCACCTGCGCTTCTGGAGCCGGCTGCTCCTCCTCAACTTCTCCGTCGGCGTGGCCACCGGCCTCGTCATGGAGTTCCAGTTCGGCACCAACTGGGAGCCCTTCACGGAGGCGACGGGCGGCTTCTTCGGAAACATCCTTGGCCTCGAAGGCACCCTCGCGTTCATGCTGGAGGCCGGGTTCCTGGGAATCATGATGTTCGGCTGGCGCAAGGTTCCCCGCGGCCTGCACATGGTCTCCACCGTGCTGGTTGCCTTCGGGGCATCCCTGTCCGCATTCTGGATCCTCGTTGCCAACTCCTGGATGCAGACCCCGGCGGGCGGGCATTTCGAGCATGGACGGTTTGTCGTGGATAATTTCCTTGGCGCCCTTTTCAACTCCGACATGATCACCTCGACGACGCACATGTGGGCGGCGTGCATCGAGACCACGGCTTTCGTCGTGGGAGGAATCAGCGCGTGGTATATCCTGCGCGGGCGCCAGCCCGAGTTCTTCCTGAGAACACTGAAGGTCGCCCTTGTGCTTGCCCTTGTCATGACCCCTCTGCAGATCTTTCTCGGGGACGCGCAAGGTCTCCACATCTATCGGACCCAGCCGGAGAAGCTTGCGGCCATGGAATCGCACTGGAAAACCAATCCGCCGGGCGCAGGGGCGGCCTTCAACATCATTGCGTGGCCTGACGACGCGGGGGAACGCAACTCTTTTGAAGTCCAGGTGCCTTACCTCCTCAGCCTGCTGGAGACCCGTTCGTTCACGGGACAGGTGAAGGGGCTTTCGGAGTTTCCCCCCGACGC
This sequence comes from uncultured Spirochaetota bacterium, assembly GCA_963745235.1. Classification (GTDB taxonomy): domain Bacteria; phylum Spirochaetota; class Spirochaetia; order SZUA-6; family Fen-1364; genus Fen-1364. Next base: position 82,146 of record CAVUXE010000084.1, read on the forward strand.
CCGGCCGCCCGTCGTGATCCCGTTCTATTCTTTTCGGATCATGGTGTTGATCGGTTTCCTCCTGTTCGGGCTCATGGTGTGGACACTTGTCGTGTGGCTGCGCGGCGGCCTTGCCCTTTCGCGCATCCGGACCAGGCGGGCGCTCCTGCGCGCCTGGATGTGGTCCCTTCCCCTGGGGTACATCGCCGTTGAGACGGGGTGGCTCGCCCGCGAAGAGGGCCGGCAGCCGTGGCTCATCTACAGGGTGCTGCGGACCGCAGATGCCGTGAGCTCGCTTCCTCCCTGGGTTGTCGGCATGTCCCTGCTGGCGCTCTTCGCCATCTATGCCCTTCTCACCGTGTTCTTCCTGATCTATGCGGGGCGGATGCTTTCGAAAGGGCCCGACCTTTCCCTGGTTCCTCCCGGGGAAGGAAGCTGAAATGGAACAGCTCCTTCCGGCCGTGTGGTTTGCGATCCTCGGCTTCATCCTCCTTCTTTACACGATGCTGGACGGCTTCGACCTGGGAGTGGGGATTGTCTCCCTCCTGGTGAAGGACGACCGGGAACGCGGACTCCTGATGGCCAGCCTGGGAAGCATCTGGGACGCCAACGAGACGTGGCTCGTTCTCTTTGGCGGGATCATTTTCGGCGCGTTTCCCGCCGTCTATGGCCTGGTGATGACCGCCCTGTACATTCCGCTGATCGGCATGCTCATCGGCCTCATTTTTCGCGCGGTTTCATTCGAGTTCCGCGAGCACGCGAAGAGCAAGAAGCCCTGGGGCCTTGCTTTCGGGTGGGGAAGCCTTCTCACCGCCGTGAGTCAGGGGTTCGCGTTCGGTGGGCTGCTGTGGGGCGTCACTATCACCACCGGCAAATACACGGGAGGGGTTTTCGACTGGCTTTCCCCCTTTTCCATTATCACCGCGGTTGCGGTTGTCGGCGGATACGTGATGTTCGGATCGACATACATCATCATGAAAACGCAGGGTCCCGTGGCCGGATTCGGGCGACGCATGACCGGATGGGGGGCCGGGATCGCGGCCCTGGGCGGTCTTGCTGATACCATTCTCGCAGTCGGGAAATACCCGTTTCTCTCCCAGAAATGGACGGCAATTCCCGGCTCTTTTCTCACGATCGTCCCGTTCGTCCTGGGACTTGGTGCCTTCGGGATGATGCTGCTCGCAATCAGGCGGGGTCGGGAGACGCTTCCTTTTGTCTGCGCGCTCCTGTTCGCATTTTTCGGCTACGTTGCGCTGTCCGCGAACTACTTCCCCATCATCGTGCCCCCCGGACTCACCGTCTATGAGACCGCGGCCCAGCCCCTCACCCTCCGTTCGATGCTGATCGCTGTCTCGGTGGCGCTCCCCGTCCTGCTTGCCTACAACATCCTGCAGTACTGGATCTTCCGCGGCAAGACGACCGGGTCCCTGTACGGAGGCGAATAGCGGGCGTCGGGAAGCGGGCGTCGGGAGGCGGGCGTCAGAAGGCCGCTTCTCAGCCCGGCGTGGTCTCCTGGAAGTCCATGACCTCCGCAAGCTCGGTCGGCGGATAGATTTGCCCTGGAATGGGCGGCATGGGATTATAGACCCAGCTCACTTGCGCCACGCCGCAGCGAACGCCTCCGAAGCGTCGCGCGCCCTGATAGGGGCCCCGCACGAGCACGTCTTCCATCTTCAGCGACAAGCAGAAGACGGCGAGGGACGCCCCCGCCGGGATTTCTTCCAGCTCATCCGTGAACGCCTGAGTGGAAAAGGCGACGACGTCTCCCGGGCACGGCTGCGCCTGGATGACAGGCACGATCCTGGGGAACCCGTCCTGGTGGACCCAGGCCGCGAACTTCAGGTTGCCCATGCCGCTCATGAGCTGGCCAGTCCCGCCGGAAAAAGCGGGGGAGGATTGCCGGGAGCGCCCGAAAAGGCTTGCCGCTTTTGTTGCAAGCGCCGCCGTGACGATGCGGCCCATCGGGAGATGCTCCCTGCCGCCGTGCTGGACCAGGTCGAAGCTGAAAACCGTGTGGATCCCGACGTACGCGTTGTACCGGAACATGGGGACCTTGTTGTATTCGTCGAGCTCCGGCCCTGCCTGCGTCGTGCCCGTGAAAAGAGCCCTGCCACGCCACATGTCCCGCTGGAGGGTCATGACGAGAAACCCGACGCGAGGGTTGTTCCTCACGTGGCATTTTCCCCGGCCCTCAATGAACTGGCCGAAGGTGAGCCGCGTGGACGATGCGGCCTGGAGGCTGGAAAGGAGCGTGATGTGCGGAAGCCCGTCCTCGTTCACGGTGGCCAGCAGACCGACCTTCATGGCCGGGCGGAGGCTTTCGATCTCCTGCTCAGAGAACGTGGTGTGTCTCATTCCTCTCTCCTTCGCGCTGCGCCGGTGACGGACACAATGCCGGGGTCCACCCCTGATGCGCGGGCGTACCCGGCAAGCTCATCGAGCTCTTCCCTGGTGAAAAGCGGGGTCTGGGCGTATTCCCATGCGATCCCGAGCCTTTGATACTTGTCCCTGCAGAGATTGTTGAAAGCGCAGAGCTCCCATCTTTCGACCGCGCTGCCTGCCGTCTCGGTCAGGAACCTGCCGATGGAGACGAGGTTGTCCCGCGTAGCGGTGGCTCCCGGGACGAGCGGCGTGCGGACCCAGAGTGAACCCTTTCCTCGCCGCGCGGCATCGGCCACGGTGACGAAGTTCAACAGTATCAGCTCGTTGGACTGGCCGGTAAGCTCCTGGTGGCGGACCGGGTCCATCACCTTGAGGTCATACAGCACCATGGTCGCGAATGGCAGCGCTTCCGCCAGGACCTCCGGCGCGGCATGACCACAGGTGTCGAGGGCGGTCTGGATTCCTTCCGAGCGCAGGCCCTCAAGGAGCGCGGAGGTGAAGGCCGGCTGCGCAAGCGGCTCACCGCCTGACAGCGTCACACCGCCTCCGGACTGTTTGTAGTATTCCCGGTCCCGGACCAGCTCACGCGTCAGCGCACCGACGTCGGTCGGTCTGCCGGCAATCTCAAGCGCGTTGGCAGGGCACTCGGAGGCGCATGTCCCGCAACCCGTGCAGCTCTCACGCCTGATGCGCACCCCTGCCGTGGAGAGCGAGATGTTGGCCGCGCTGCAGGCTGCAACGCACGAGCCGCAGCCGAGGCAGCGCGTGAAAAACCACTGGAGCTGCGGCTTCCCCGAGATGCTCTCCGGGTTCTGGCACCACCGGCAGGCAAGAGGGCAGCGTTTGAAGAAGACCGTGGAGCGGATGCCCGGCCCGTCCTGGGTGGAGAAGCGCTGGATGCTGACGATGGTGCCGTCTTCCCTCATCGGACTATCCCAGTGAATGGGATTCCCGGGATATGATCTCGTCCTGCAGCTCCCTGCCCACCGTCGTGAAGTACGCGTTGTATCCGGTGACGCGCACCAGGAGGTGATGGTAGACCTCGGGATGCACTTGCGCATCCCTCAGCATGTCGGGGTCCAGCATGTTGAGCTGCAGGGCAGTGCCGCCGTTGCGGCAGTACGCCCGGAGGAACGCCGTGAGGTTCCTGCGGTGCTCGGGGTCTCTGGCGAACGTTGGATTGAAAGTGATGGTGTGGCTGCCTCCGTTGGGCAGCAGGTTCTCACGCGGAGCACCGTCTGCCATGCCCGCAATCACCTTTCCCACCGAGTTCGCGTTGGCGGTCGGGCCGTTCACGTCGGCGCCGTTGGACGGGCAGAGGGCGTTGGAGAGGAACCGTCCCTGGGGTCTTCCGTCGGGGCTCGCGGGAAGGATGAACCCGTCAGAGACCCAGTAGTTCCAGCTCAGCATCCCTGGCCGAAACCGCCGTCCCGTGCACCGCGTGCGGTGCTTCCAGGTTTCCGCCGTCCACAGCTCCATGACCTTTCGGCCCAGGGCATCAGCCTCATCGTCGTCCCGACCATATTTTGGCGCCTTGGTCCGCGCCTTGGCCTGCAGCTTCTCGTATCCTTCCCAGTTGTTCTTCAGGGCCTGGGTCAGCTCCAGAAGGCTGCATTCCTTTCTGTCGAAAACGAGATATTTCACGGCAAGGAGAGAATCAACCGTCGTCGCAAAGGTCACTGCCTCAATGGTCACGAAGCCGAGCTGGGCTCCGCCCTGCGTCACGTCCAGCCCTTTCTCCGCACACCCGCGCACGAGGCAGGAGAGGTACGGGGTGGGCAGGAAGAGGGCCCTCACAGACTCGCTTTTCTCGTAGAGCTCCACGATGCGCCGGGTGATGTGCCGGGTCTGCTCCGCATACGCATCCCAGAATTGATTGAACGTCCGTATGCGGGACGGGTGCGGCGTTCGCGGGCCGGTGCATCGGAGCCTCTCCGTCTTTCCGGTCATGGGGTCCGTGAAAGGAAGGAGGTCGTATCCCCCAGTCAGCGCCAGCTCCACGGCCTTGAGGAGGTTGAGGTTCGCGTCCACCGTCCCGGACCTGTCGTTGCCGGCCATGGTGTTCTCCAGGCAGCCAACCGAAGCATAATCGAAGACGTTGCCCTCGCTGATTAGGTGCGGGACGCGCTCCTTGTCCGCCTCCAGGAGCAGCCCTGCCATGGACCGCTCGTCGAAGTTCAGGAGGAAAGGGGCGCCCTGGCTCCCGGCGATCATGTCCACCAGCTTGTCGAGGAGCGCGTCGGGCGACCCGCGGTGCAGGCGCACATTCGGCTTGGGTTCCAGGATCGGGGACATCTCGTCCACCACTTCGAGGATTGCAAGGGTCAGGTCGTTGGTCATGTCCGTGCCCCCGGGACCAAGGCCGGAGAGCGATATGAGCTGGCCATAGCCGGCGGTGATGCCCTGATTGCCTCCCATGCGGATCATCGCGTCGTACGCGGTATTGCAGTGCATCCAGAAGCACTTGAGGATCTCTTTCCCGAGCTCCCGGTCCATTCCTTCCTTCAGCGACCTCTCCCAATACGGAAGCAGGTATTGATCCATGCGGCCGAAGGAAAGTCCGGGCCCCGGGTAGTTCTCATCGCTCATGACCAGCATGTGCGTGAGCCAGAGGGACTGCACGGCTTCCCAGAAAGTCCGGGCGGGCTCCCAGGGCACCCGTTCCAATGCTTCGGCCATCGCCTGCAGCTCGGCTCGACGCGCCGGGTCCGACTGCCCCTGTGCTGACTGCCGGCAGGCGGCAGAGTACTTTGCCGCCACATCGCGCGCCATTGTGGAGGCTGTCAACATGGCGCGAAGCTGGTTGCCGCGGAGACCCGCGCGTTCGGTGGAGGGAAGGTCGCGGAGCCTTGCCTGAATGTTTTCATGGATGCCGCGCCAGCCCGCTGAAAGGACACGGGGGTAATCGGGAACCAGGTGGCCGCTGGTGGCTCCCGCGTTGCCGTAGCCGTGGTTGTGGAACCAGAGGATTGCCTCTCTGGCTCCACCCGGCCCAGTCACGAGCTTCTCGTAGCGCGCTGCCTCCCGCCTCGTGAGGCATGCGGAAGTCATCACGTTGAACCGCGCGCCGGCAATGAGGTCGCCGGGAAGGATTTCCTGCGGGACGCAGCCCGTCATTACCTCCCTGATGAAGACCGCCCTTCGCTCAGGCAGGCTGAGGCGCCAGAATCCGTACGGCAGCGCGACCGGCCGCGCCGCCTGCCCGAAGGAAGCGCGGAACGTGGAGAAGAACTGGTAGGTCTCCGGCACGACATAGAACGTGAGCTCGTTGAACTGAAAGTCCCAGGGCGTGCCGGTGGTCCACGCGGAGAACTCGTTGTTCCACGGCCTGTCGACCCCCCTGAAATAGTAGTCGCGAAGCCGCTTGATCCGCGGGGACAGGTCTCCGGGCGTTTTGAGGGCGTGCATGGGACCCTCCTTTTTGGGTCGATTATAGCCCACAACGGGTATATTAGGGCATGCACACGCGGGGAGGTCGGCATGCCTGATATCATGCATCGAATCGGCGTCGAAGCGCCGCCGGCCCGTGTGTATCGGGCGCTGGCCACCAGATCCGGTCTCATCAACTGGTGGACGTGGCACGTCACCGGTGAGCCTGCTTCCGGGGCGGTGGTCCGTTTCCGGTTCGGCAGCGACAGCGGCGTGGAGATGAAGGTCCTGGAGCTTTCCCAGGACCGGCGGGTGAGGTGGCGCTGCGTCGCGGGCCCCGACGAATGGATGGGCACCGAGATCTCATTCGAACTTTCACCGGCTGATCGTGAGACGATTGTGCGTTTTGCGCATACGGGGTGGCGCGAGGCGGGAGAGCTCATGGCCCACTGCAACTGCAAGTGGGGATATTTCCTCCTGAGCCTCAAGACCTGGGTGGAGGACGGCAAGGGGACCCCCTACCCGGAGGACAGGAAGATAAGCTCATGGGGGTGAGAGCGCATTGGCTCCAGCACGTTCCCTTCGAAGGGCTGGGCTACATCGAGGGCTGGCTCGCGCGAAAGCGCGCGAAGGTCAGCGCGACCCGGTTCTTCGAGAGCTCGGCGCTTCCCGGCCAGAAAGACTTCGACCTCCTCATCATCATGGGCGGACCCATGAGCGTGAACGAAGAAGACGCTTATCCCTGGCTGCGGGAAGAAAAGGATTTCGTCAGGGCAGCTGTCGATGGAGGGAAAATGGTCCTCGGTGTCTGCCTGGGAGCACAATTGATTGCCAGCTCGTTGGGGGCCGCGCGTGCGCCGCAACAGCCTGGCGGAGATCGGCTGGTTTCCGGTTGTGAAGGCAGGCGGGAAGGCTGCGGACGCAACGGCCGCGAACGCAAACGCCGCGAGCCCGATTGCCGCGGGCCCGATTGCCGCGATTCTCCCGGACCGCCTGGATGCGTTTCACTGGCATGGGGAGATGTTTGAGCTGCCCCCGGGGGCGCTGCATATCGCACGAAGCGAAGCGTGCGAGAACCAGGCTTTCACCCTCGGAGATCGCGTGGCGGCGTTCCAGTTTCACCTGGAGACGACGCCCGCCGCGGCGCGCGCCCTCCTGGAAAACTGCCGCGGGGACCTTCTCCCCGGCCGGTTCGTGCAATCGGAGAGCGAGATCCTCGGGAGACCCGATCAATTTCGGCGCATCAACGGAGCCATGGAGGCCGTCCTGGACCTCCTGACCGGCTCGTGATGGTTATCCCGACCTTCAAACGCTATACTCGGGAGCAATGTTCAGGTCCCGATACCGGCGCATCCTGAGGTTTTTTTTCCGCATCATGCTTCGCGTTGTGTGGTGGGACGTGCTCCTTCCCCGCATCGGCTTCCGCGGGCTTTCCGACCGCACCCGCTCGGCGCGAATGCGCTCCATTGCGGTCTCCTTCCGGGCGCTTGCCGTGCGCCAGGGAGGCGTGCTCATCAAGGTGGGCCAGTTCCTCTCCGCGCGGCTGGACGTGCTGCCCCGCGAGGTCACCGCGGAGCTTGCCGACCTCCAGGACGAGGTGGGCGCGGAGCGCTTCGAGGACATCAGGCGCGTGATCGAGGCGGAGTTCGGGAGCCCCTGGAGCGCAGGTTCGTGGAGTTCGACCCGGTGCCCGTTGCATCCGCGTCCATCGGCCAGGTGCACATGGCCCGGATCTGCAGCGCCGCCCCGGAGAGCGCGCCCTGCCCGCCGGTGGTGGTCAAGGTCCAGAGGCCCCACATCCAGCAGATCGTGGAGGCGGACCTGGCCGCCATCAGGGTGGCGGGGGGCTGGCTGCAGCGCATGGAGTCCATCCGCCGGCACGTGCATCTTCCCGCTCTGATCGACGAGTTCAGCCGCACGCTTTTCGAGGAGATCGACTACGTGCAGGAGGGAAAGAACGCGGAGAGGTTCGCGGCGAACTTCCGCGGGTCGCGATGAGGTGCGCGTCCCGGACGTGGTCTGGAGCCACACGACCCGGCGGGTCCTTACTCTCCAGGACGTCGGGGCCATCAAGATCACTGACTACGCGGCAATCGAGGCGGCCGGGATCAACAGGGGCAAGGTGGCGAAACGCCTTCTGGACATCTATCTGAAGCAGGTCTTCGAGGACGGCTTCTTCCACGCGGATCCGCACCCGGGCAACCTGTTCGTCCTTCCCGAGCCGCGCGCGCCGGGGGGATGGAGGCTCGTGTTCGTCGATTTCGGGATGACGGGCACGCTCCCCCCGGACACCTTCGAAGGGCTTCGCGACGCGCTCGTGTCCGTCGGGACCCGGGATGCTGCGCGCCTGGTGGGCTCGTTCCAGCAAGCTGCGCATCCTTCTTCCAGGAGCGGACCTGGAGCTGGTGGAGCGCGCATGCGAGAGGGTCTTCGATACCATCTGGGGGAAATCCACCCGGGACATGATGCAGATGAGCAGGGCCGAGGCGGCGGCCTTCGCTGAGGAGTTCGGAGACCTGCTCTACGAGATGCCGTTCCAGGTGCCGGAGAACCTCATCATGCTGGGCAGGTGCGTGAGCATCCTTTCCGGGATGGCTTCCGGACTGGACCCGGACTTCAACGTGTGGAACGGGCTTGCGCCGTACACGCGCAGGCTGATTCAGGCGGACGGCCGGGGAAGGGTGGAGAGCATCCTCCGGGAGCTAGCGGGAGTGGCACGGGTCCTGGCGGGGCTGCCGCGGAGGGCGGATTCCTTCATTTCCCGCGCGGAGCAGGGCAAGCTGGAAGTCCGCATGCCTGAGCTCAAGCACCACGTGGCGCGGCTGGAGCGCGGCGTTCGCAAACTGGCCGGCTCCATCATTTTTGCGGCTGGCCTGGTAGCAGCCACCGGGCTGTACCTTGGCGGGAAAATGGAGCTGGCCCTCGCCGTCGGCGCCGTGGAGGTCCTCCTCCTGGGCTGGATCCTGCTGGGCAGGTAGGCCAGCCTCCTATTTTCCTCCGGCCCGCTCGATGGCCGCATCCAGGAGGCTCCTTATTGCGAGAAGGACCTCCCTTCGAGCGGCGCGGCGGTGCTCGACGAAGCCCTTGGGAAGCAGGTCCTCGAATGTCTCGAGGACCGAGGCACGCGCCGCCCTCATGTGCCCGCGGGCTTCCTGGAGCTTTTCACTGGGTTTCTCTGCCATGAGACACCTCCTTGCGGGAGTCGAATACAATGGTAGAGCGGCAGGCATGACGGGTCAAGCGAAGCCCAGTTGCCGTATCCAAGGATCCCTATTTCAATCAATCACTTGACCTAATCAGGCAAAGGATTACTATTGGTCCGCATTCATGGATCACCTCACGAGGGCGGAGGGCCTGGTTTATTGCGATGGCGCCTTGCCGAGAAAGATGAGAAGCTTCTCATCGCCATGGTTTTTGACGCGTCGCACGGCGCCGTGAGCGGTGTGAAGTCGTTGGCGCAGTCCGCTGTCAAGGCGGGAGCAACAAAGGCGGAAATTGCGGAGGTGTCGAGGGTGGGCGTGCTATCTGGAGGGCGTCGGCAGCATCTACGCGGCCTCGCAGGCGCTCAAGGAGTTGTTTCCATAGCGGCTCGGCCCCCGCTCGCCCGGCGATAACAGAATGTTATATCGTG
>CAVUXE010000085.1:0-26448 GCA_963745235.1 uncultured Spirochaetota bacterium
ACCTCTTCGTCTTGAACGTATTGATGGAAGGTCGAAAGCGTGCGCCGACCAACATCGATGCTCCTCATGATCTTAAGGGCGTCGATGATCCGTGCAAGCTTCTCTGCGTCCAACGGAATGTTTTGTAGCGCAAGCAGAAGATCGATGAACTCGGAAGCCCATATGAGGTCTTCTTCCCGTTCGAGCTTCCGTAGCGGCTGAAACTCCACCGCCTCGGTGACCGGCTCGAAGTACGGAGCCCCCCACCGCGTAGGTCGGCTGTCGAGATGAGCGATCCTTATCGAACAGGATCACACGCGAGCCGGGATACTTCAGCCACTGCACCATCAGAAGCCCCAAGAGCGTTGACTTTCCCGCCCCCGTGGGACCCGCAATGAAGGTGTGTCCCACATCCCCTACGTGCAGGTTGAGGAAGAACGGCGTGGAGAAATTGGTACTGCAAGTCAGAAGCGGAACGTCCACTCCACAGATTTCCTCCAGGAATGAGTTGCTTTTCAGGCCTGTCCACACTGCGGTGATCGGTACCACGTGCGCCATGTTGCCCGTCGATACGAGTGGGCGCCTGATGTTCGCGTACACGTGCCCGGGCAACATCCCCTGCCATGCTCTGAAGGAGTTCAAAGTCTCGGTGATGCAGGTGAACCCGTTCGCCTGGATGAGCTTCCTCGCGTAGCTTGCCTTCTCCTGCGCCGCCTTGTGGTCCTTGTCCCAAACCTGGAGGCATGAAGTGTAGTAGCCGTATCCCACCACATCGTTGACGCATTCCACCTGGGCTTCATTCGCATCCGCTTCCATGGAAAGGGCGCCTTGATTCACCCGAGGGTCCGTCACTTCCTTCGTCATGGCCTCACTTGCAAACTGTTTCCAATTCCTGCGAGAGCCGTAGTATTTCTTCTGATATCCCTCGATGGCCTTCAGCGCATCTTCTTTGTCCAGACAGATGAACCTGCTCACCCACCGATACTCGATATCCGCCCTGTTAAGCGCATCAAGGATGCCCGGATAGGTCTCCATAGGGAAATCGTTGATCGTGATGATCGGGCAGTAGTACTCACCAACTCGTAGCTCCGTGCCGGTATGCACTTCGCTGTCGACAAGCAGCCGATCGAGAAACATCATCCTGCTGGGCTTCCTGACCCTGTGCCAGTCCAGGGACAGGGCACTGTGCAAGTACGACAGGGTTTCCTCGTCATCCAGGGGCTGGATATCCATCTTTGCCGAGAGAATGCCTGCCACATCGTCGCAGATGTTGATGAACTTCCTTATGTCCTCGACGATGCTCTGCTCCTTCCCGTCTCCTTCCTTATAGAAAACCCCTTTTGCTTTTCGCATTGCATCGGCCGGGGACTCCCACACGAAGGTGAGGTAGTAGGACTTTGCGTGGTGCTTCCCATACGCGGTGTAGGTCGCTTTCCTCTCGGCGTCCACGAGGAAGGCCGCACGGTTTGTGAACTTTGCCCCTGGATACTCGGCGGTCATGTAGCTTTGGATCTCGGTGTACACCGCCCAGCCGGATCCAAACCGTTTCAGCGCATCGTTCAGTTGGATGGAGATGGAAGCAACGGTGGCCGACGAGGCGGCATCGAGGTCTGGCCCTCGAAAGGCGTAGCTTTTCTGCATACACCCGCCCTTCTGGATCACCACCCCTGAGGCCCCTTCGCAGTCGGCCATGAATGCCCAGGGCACAAACTTGGAAAGTCCTGCGTTGGCCTCTTTGTAGATCTTCTTTTTGAACCCTAAGAACATTCTGCCCATCCTTCCCTTCTCCAAGCCGCCTGTCTCTCTTGGACAACGACGGGAGTCGGGAATGTTATGGTTACAGAGAATTTCGATATAAATATTAGTCTATTTGGCCTTTTCTCACATAAAGCCAACATTTTATATATTTTCGGCACATATCGTGCTGCTTTAGCCTTTTCTTGGTTCTTTTCCACCATCGCGACGCCCTTGGTCTTTGGCGTGATGCCATTCATTGTTGGGTCCCCTTTTTATCCGCTACTCCGCTACCTTTTGTTCCACTTGAGCGGATTTCCCCTGAAAATGGGCCTTTTTTCTCTTTCTCCTCGGTAGCGCTTGGGTAGCGGTAGCGGCAATTATCCGCTACCTCATCTCTGGCGGGGGTAGCGGGTAGCGGATGACCATCCGCTACCGCTACCTTCCTGTCTTCGCGATTTCCGCGTATTTCACAGTCTTTTTCGTCATGGGTAGCGGGTAGCGGCAAATATCGGACCCATGCATCGATGAATGTCTCTCGTTTGTAGCCCTTGGCAACCGTATCCTTCCCCGTCACGGGGTCCCGGCTGATCTTCAGGTTGGAACTTACCATGCCAAAGGGCCTCAGCATGCGGCCCAGGCCTCGGGGACTGAGCAACTCCCCTCGGTGAAAAGTAGACCACGGGGCCTCTTCCAGCTGGCAAAGCTTCTCTATGAGGGTGGTGGTCGTAATGGCCTTGCACGCATCCCCCCCTTCCTCATCGAAAATGGCCCTGATGTCTTTCAATAGTTCAAACCGGATATCCTGCTCGTCATTCCTGGACCCACCTGAAAGCTCAAGAGCCACCGAGCGGGCACGTACTCCCCAATCTCCCCCCGCCAAGTCGGCAATCGCCAAGAGGGGTGACCAATTGTCAGACGCCCTGTCGTTCAAGCCAAAAGGTATTTGAGGCCGAGCTGCCCCAACCCTCTTGCCATGCTCGGAGGCCCACCGTTGGAGCTTCCGACGGATCTCCTTGAACTCCCCCTGGTCATCAAGTACCGAGAATCGCCGAACCTTTTCATCCTCCAGCTTCCGCCGCAGCTCGACGACCACAGAGCGATCTTCCATCGTGTCTGGGATATGACCGATACCCGCAAGCACCTTCGCCCCGAATGCGTCGTAAGACACGACTTCCTTGTCTTCTCCCACGCAACGAAGAACTCGGCTTGATGTACGGTCATTCCCGGCGTTGAGCAGGCCCCGGAGGGCCTCCGCTGTATCTGTCTTTTGTGCAAGGGTCGCATCCACCTCGTCCAGAAGAAGAGTGGGTTTCAACAAATCTACAACGCGGTACAGAGCGGCAGCAGAGATGCTCGCCACCCCCAAACCGCGATAGGTCATTCGAAGCAATAGCCCCAGCAGCGTTGTCTTTCCGCTTCGTTTCACCGCACTCCGCAGAAGAAGCATGGGGCACAGCTGTAACTCATCCACGATGTATGTGAGCATTGTGTACAAGGCCACGGCCACCGCGGCCCCGGAGTCCAGCACAACGTGTTCGCGAAGTTTCGCCATGATCGTGGATAGAAGCTCAGAGGCACTCACCGGCAGTGGCCACGGATCGTCCAAGGGCAGCTCCACCCGCCTCCCGCCGCCAGGCTTCGATTCGCCGGTGATTTGATGCAACTGCCTCCACCATTTGCGAAGGAGGGAGACGCTCACACCGTGTCGCCTGGCGATCTCCTTGGAGCGGATTTCAAACTGGTTCTCGGGCAGCGCCTCGATCTCTTCAATAATCTTACGGAACTTCTCCGATGCCGCGGCTGCCTCCAGGCCGGCCGTTTCTTGCAGTTCCAGGCTTACCTGTATTTCTTCCTTGGCTTTAGCCAGCTCCTCATTGGAAAGCTCGCTGATCGGCCGCTCAAGTATTCCTTTGCCGTTGCCTCCCCCTGAAGAGGATGACTCAGGGGCTGCGCCCTGATGATTGTTGTTATCGGTCGCTGCCATCTTTGGCCCGCCCGTTCTCGGGTTGGGAAGCGAGGGTGCTCTCTTCGACACTCTTGAATATCTTTGAAATCTGCCCGCCGTGAACCTGCACGCCGATCGAGAGCCGTCCAAACGGCGTACGCGGGATCTCTGTCTTCAGCCACTCAATTGCCGATGAGAGCGTATCCGGGGGGCTGCTCATCGCTCGTTGCCTATCGGCTTCACCGACATCTGGGCAAGCCAGGCGCGAACCTCTTGAGGATCGAAACGAACATGCCGCGAAACCTTCAGGTACGGGATCTTTCGGGAGCTGACAGCGTGATCAATTGAGGAAACAGAGCGCCGCAGAAATCGTGCGACGTCTTTCTTTGTCCAAAGCTCTTGATCCATGCGCCTTCCTCCTCGTGCGGCTGTTCGCACTAACTGGGGAAAGCCTAACAAATACCAGCTTGTAAAAAGCTTAGCCGGTTTAGGGGCGGTTTAGCATCAACCTTGAAATTCTTCTATCACCTGGTCGATTAATTCGTGTTTCTTCGGCTTTCCTGCCTCATCTTCGAACCCTTTGTTATTGTGGTACTGATGCGCCCATAGGGCCAGATCCTTGCGCGTGATCGGATCACCATGTCTGTCCTTGAACACCCCATCGAGGGCCGCCCACAATTCCCCATCATCGAAAATTGCTTCTTTCTCGCGCAGCCTTTCAAATAGATACGCAAGCAAGCGGTTTGCCCATATCCACTGGATCATCCGTGGACGCTCAGGGACACGGGCCTTTTCGGCCTTGACGATCTTCTGCGGTGAGGCACTTTCGTTCCCTGGAATAAGCCCTGTTTCTATCAGCTTTCTAAGCTCCTTGCGCTCTCGTGATATGGCCCTTTTGTAGATGTTTGCGAAATCGGTATGCCAAATGGAGTCATGTTTGCCGTCGGCTGAAGGCTTAATGTCTACGCTTATCTCTTCTTCATCGCGCCGACGATGAGCGGGGGAAAGCCGGCGCCGTTGCTCGTTTGCCAATCGCAGGCGATGCTTTAGCGACATCCATGTCAACTGGCTTTCCACTTCGCGAAGGTTAAGGTGCTTCTGCAGGTGCTCTACCGCGAAATCAAAGTCTATCCATGACCCGCACTCTTGCAGCCAGTACAGTAAACGCTTCTCTACGACGCTGAGGTATTCCTCAGCTGCAGCATGGTTTTCAAGCTTCAGCTGCCAATGCTCGCGAATCTTTTGAAAGTTGAAATCAAAATGCGGATAGCAATCCTCTTTGATCAACTACTTTTCCTCCTCTTGGCTCGAAAAGCACCACCCTTGCCGGCCAATGGCCTTCCAGAGTTCGTCCTTTACAAACGGTGCGCTGCCGAGAAGGGCAATTGCCAATTTGAGCGTCGCGCGACATCAAGCTGGAGGGCCGATGCCAACATCAAACCTCGTTGTTTAGAAGCTCTCGAAGGACCAGGTCTTTCGGTAAGTCTCTCCAAGAACGCTCAAATCGCTCCTGACTTTCTTTTTGAATCACCCTTTCGTGGATGACGCTTCCCCGCATGCCGCATGACTATGCTTTCGATATCCGAATCGACAGAGATTCGCAATTCAGAAACTATCTCGGAGAGCATTGCGTGAATATTAGTCGTTGAATCCCCATTTTCGAGGAAAAACTGATACGGCCTCATATGGAGAGCACCCGCAAGTCGTGCGAGCGTTGTAGCACTGAGCCATCTGCGCGCCCGTTCTACGTCATTCATATAGCCGACCGAGAGGTCGGCTTTTTCGGCCAGCTTCATCTGGCTGATCCCGAGCCGTTTCCTTGCGTCTCGGAGGTTCTTCGCTAGAAGCTCCTGGATGAACTTTGCATTGGGCGTGGTCTCCATATGAGAATCCACTCTTCGCCATAAGATTCATTTCTGCTACTTGCATATCGCGTATTAACAATGTCTCTGTACAGCGTAACTCTTATCGAGGCGCTCCGCGCGGATCACAGTGTCCGCTTCCTTCAACGCATCATTTGCTCGCTGTTGCCCTCCCACATCATCCGAGAGTTGCTTGCATTTCTGACTCAGCCCTATCAACGAGCCCTTGGCCCTCTGCCATGAGCCCTTGGATTGGTGCTGCGCCTGCTACGCTCGAGCAATTGTTGTGGATCCGCAAGTACTGGAAACCTTACTTCGGCGAGGAGCGCCGCCTCGTTTGAAGCGGATCCCTGATCAACAATGCAAGCAGCCAAGCCGGCCAGGGAGACCGGCTTGTCGTCCATGGACCGTCGCCCAAGAACTATCCCCCACCTGCCCTATCGTAGCACGCTCATTTCCGGAAAGGCACGAGCTGGCCGAATGCTTCCGTAGCGGCTGCGCGGACCTCTTCGAATACCTCGGCCGTCGCGTGGTCAGCATAGCTTTCGAACACGGCACCGTTTGCGTGTCCCGTTGCGAGCATCACCTTCCGGGACTCCAGGCGATCCGCCATGCGCGCCGCGTAGTAGTGGCGCCACGAGTGAAACACGATCGCCCTGCCCTTCCACCGGCCCCGAGCCGCTTCAACCTTTTCCGGGATCTCCCGATCCTCTTCCGTGAGCAACATTGCGACCAGGGCATCCTTCAGGCCGTGCAAGAGAAAGTGAAAGTCCATCGGCCGGTCTGGCCGGTCCGTGGACCAGAAGACGAACGTCGCCGGCCCCATGCCGGCAGGGTTGCGCCTGGCGAGCTCGAGAAGCGGGCCCCGAAGGGAAACGAGCAGCGGGACACTGCGCTCCTTGCCAGTCTTCGGGCTCTTCAGCCCGTCCATACCGCTCCAGGAGTGCCGCACGCGGAGCCGGTCCTCTTCGATATCGCGGACCTGGATGGCAAGGATCTCCCCTGCACGGAGGCCGGTCGTCATGGCGAGCATATTCCCGAGGCGCGCGCGCTCTTCCGCCCATGGCGCCTCAAAGAGCTGCCGCACTTCATCCTCTGTCAGTACGCCCCGCTTCGCGGGTGTCCCGCTGAACTTCACCAGGCCTGCCGCGGGATTCGAAGAGATCAGCTCCTCCGCGTGCGCCCAGCGGAGAGCGACGGTGCCGGCCGAAAGCGCTGTGTTGATAGACTTTGCTTTCAGCTTCCGTTCCTCTGCGAGCCAGAGGGAGAAGTCCTTCATGTCGGACTTTCGAAGCTCCCCGAGCTGCTTTGCCTTTCCGAAAAACGGCTCCCAACACGTGCGGACCCAGCCCGTCATGTCGTAGCAGTGACGGCGTCCGATGCGGTGCCCGTGCGCGAGCTTGTCCCGAATGTACGGGCTGCCCTCGAAGTCCCAGAAGCGACCGAGGAATGAGAGGAGCCCTTCTGCCCCGGGGCCCGCCTTCACGATTGTTGTTTCGATGAGCTCTCGGTCTTTCAGAGTGCGCACGATCCGCTCCGCATCCGTGGGGGTCAACGCACTCTGACGGATCGTCCAAATCGACAGTGTCAATGTCCAGGGTCTCAGAGAGCGGACGACCAGTCTTCCCCGTGAGCTCGGGGATCCCGTTTTCCAGCCATTCGTCGGCGACGCGTTCGGCGGCCTTCTCGCTTCTTTTGCCGGTGGACCTTCCCGGCATGTACTTCCCGGTGGCCGGATTCTTGATCTGCGCATACCAGATCTTCCCACGGCAGTACAATGAAAAACGGCGCATATCCGCTCCTCTTGACGGCCATCTACAGCCGTCTACAGTGCTTTGCGGATCGCGCCGGTTTTCCGGTAGCGGTCTGTAAGCCCTTTCATCGAAAGGGCTTATATAGCAGGGGCAGGATTTGAACCTGCGACCTCCGGGTTATGAGCCCGACGAGCTTCCAACTGCTCTACCCTGCGTCGTTTCAACGAATATAGGCTAATGCGCCGGTTCAGTCAAGGGAGTCGGCGCGAAAACGCCGCTGAAACGCCAATTTTCCCCCAATCACTTGACATGGCCTCGCGTTCCGTGAATAACGTACAAACATACTCAGAAGGAGGTCTTTATGCTCAAGAAAATTCTGGCGGGAGGAGTCCTTGCGCTTGCCCTGTTCGGGGTCGTCTCCTGCGGGGCAAAGCAGCCGTCGAAGATCGTCATCGCCTCCGACGCCACCTTCCCCCCCATGGAAATGGTGGACGAGAACAAGAACATCGTCGGGCTCGACGTCGACCTGATGAACGCAGCCGCAAAGGCCGGCGGGTTCACCGTTGAGTTCAAGAACACGGCGTGGGACGGAATCTTCGCTGGTCTGGACAACGGAAAGTACGATGCGGTCATGTCGTCAGTTACGATCACTGACGAGCGCAAAAAGACCATGGATTTTTCCATGCCGTACTTCAACGCTGGCCAGATCCTGGTCGTAAAGAGTGAAGTGAACGGAGTGCAGTCCCTGGCGGACCTGAAGGGCAAGACGGTCGGCGCTCAGATAGGCACAACCGGCGCGTTCGAGATCGACAAGGTCAAAGACGCGAACAAGATCACGGCGAAGACCTATGACGAGATCGGCCTCGCCTTCGAAGATCTGGTGAACGGCCGGATAGCCGGGGTCGTGGTTGATACGCCCACTGCCGCGAACTATGCCCTGCAGAATCCCAACTACAAGGGCAAGCTCAAGACCGTCGGAGCCGCCTTCACCCAGGAGTTCTACGGGGTGGCGGTGAAAAAAGGCAACACGAAGGTCCTTGACCTGATCAACGCTGGCTTGAAGAAGGTCCTTGACGCCGGTGACAACAAGGCAATCGAGCAGAAGTGGCTTCAGTAAAGGAGCCTCGTCGCGAGACGAGGATCGAAGTTTCTGACGGGGCATTGATCCCCGGAAAAGGGAGAGAAGTCGGCTTTCTCGGCCTGGCGGATTTCCTTTTTCGGGGCCCTTGCCCTTCTTGTCTTTCTCCCCATCGCCCATCCAAGCCCGTACAGGGAAATCCTTCTCTTTATTCCTGACGGGATCCTCAAGACCTTCGAGGTCACTCTTCTGTCCATCGCCTTCGCGCTTGTCGTGGGACTCCTCACGGGGATAGGCCGCATTTCCCGCATTCGGATCATCAACCGGATCGCCACCATCTACGTGGAAGTCATCCGGGGCATTCCCCTGCTCGTGCAGATCTTCTATATCTACTACGCGCTGGGGAAGGTCGTTCAGGTCCCCGACATCATGGCAGCGGTGATCGCCATGACCGTCTGCTACGGCGCCTACCTGGGGGAAATCTTCCGCGCCGGCATCCAGTCCATTCACAAGGGCCAGATGGAAGCCGCAATCGCGCTCGGGCTCACCCGCAGCCAGGCCCTGAGCAGGGTCATCCTGCCGCAGACCGTGCGCGTGGTCCTTCCTCCTCTCGGCAACGAGTTCATTGCCCTCCTGAAGGACTCCTCTCTGGTGTCCATCCTGGCGGTGTCCGACCTGTTGCGCCGCGGCCGGGAGTACGCTTCCAAGACCTTCTACTATTTCGAGGCCCTGACCGTGGTTGCGCTCGTCTACCTTGTCATGACCCTCTTTTTCTCGCGCCTCGTCGCGCTCATGGAAGAAAGGATGAACAGGCGTGGCAGATAGGGTCCGCATCATCGACGCGTCCAAGAACTTCGGGAAGGTCGTGGCCCTCAAGAACGCCACGCTCTCCGTGAAGCCTGGTGAGGTTGTCCTCGTCATCGGACCGTCGGGCAGCGGAAAGAGCACAATGCTGCGCTGCATCAACAGGCTGGAGAACCTCACATCGGGACAGATCTGGATAGATGAAGACCAGGTGACGGACCGCGCGTCGGACATCAGGAAGATTCGCGAAGAGGTGGGGATGGTGTTCCAGTCGTTCAACCTCTTCCCCCACCTCACGGCACTGGAGAACATAACCCTCGCCCCGCGCATCGTGAAAAAGACTCCTGAGAAGGAGGCCGTGGCCCTGGGAAAGAGCCTCCTGGCGCGGGTCGGCCTTTCTGAAAAGGAGCGATCCTACCCGGAGCAGTTGTCCGGCGGGCAGCAGCAGCGCGTCGCAATTGCCCGCGCCCTCGCCATGAGCCCCAAGGTGATGCTGTTCGACGAGCCGACATCCGCTCTTGATCCGGAGATGATCAAGGAAGTCCTTGACGTCATGGTGGAGCTCGCCAGGGACGGGATGACAATGCTCGTGGTTTCACACGAGATGGGGTTCGCGAGGGCCGCAGCCCACACGGTGGTCTTCATGGACAACGGAGAGATCATCGAAAGAGGGTCCCCGGAGGCCGTCTTCGCCTCGCCGAAGGAAGAACGGACCCAGCGTTTTCTGAAGCACATCCTGTAAAGCACATTCTCTAAACGAAAGGGGCCCCCAACTCCGGGGGCCCCTGATTTGATGCCTGATCTAGTAACTCTTCATCTGCGAAACTTTTCGCGCTCTCTTCATCCGTTTGCGCTCGAGAGCCTTCTTCTTGCGGTTGAGAATGGCGGAAGGCTTCTCGAAGAACTCTCTCTTCTTCCATTCCCGGATGATCCCCTCTTTCTCGACCTGGCGCTTGAAGCGCTTGATTGCCTTCTCGAGGGGCTCATCATCACTGACTTCGATGTAGGCTATTTCACTCACCTCCCTTCGATGCTTTGCCAGACTCAATCTCCCCTGATTCGGCAGTTTTGTCAAGAATCGGTCCCGCGGTCAGCGCATCAGGGTCCACCGGCACGCCAAGGGCATCTATCTCCCAGTGCAGGTGCGGGCCGGTTGCAAAGCCCGTCATTCCCACTTTCCCGATCACGTCCCCCTGCCCCACCACGTCTCCCGCTTTCACGTCGATCTCCGAGAGATGGAAGTACAGCGCATACAACCCGGGAAGAAGCTCGACGACCACCGTGTTGCCCGTGACGATCCTTTCCGCGGCAAGCACCACCCGTCCCCGGCCGCAGGACGGAACGGGTGTCCCTTGCGGCGCGGCAAGGTCAAGGCCTTCATGCACCGAGTAGTCCGACCGGTTGTCGGGGAATATGTACTTCCGCCTGTCCCCATACCCCGAGGTGCGGCGCGCATCTGGAAGCGGATTGCGGAGCATGCCTGTCTCGAAAAGGGCGTCCGCGTGAGGAGTAGTGATTGTGCGGATGAGCTCACGTGCTTCCGCAAGCTTGCGCGGACTGTCTGACGTGCGAAGCTCCTCCATGCCCTCCGTCATCGCGATCTGCTCGAAGCGAAAGGTCCGCGCGCCGACTGAGAACGGGGAAAGCTGCACGGCGCTCCTGTCGCCCGCCTTGACAGTCAGCGAAAGCGTGTAGCTGCCCCTCGCCGTAACAGCGGAGACTCCCAGGAGAACGACCCATTTGTCCTTCTGCGACTGCGAAGGACGGAATCCGGTCCCCTGCGACACGGTTTGCTGCTTCGGTCCGAGGATTTGCGCCGTGAGAGAATCGATCTCTTCGGAATCCTGGACTTCAACGCGCACGAGGCCTCCCGGTGTCGCGGCCTGCGGTGCATCTATCTTGGGCTCAAGCGGCGCCTGCCCGGGAAGAAAATAGGAGAACAACCCCGTCTCGGGCCGCAGGGCTCCCCAGCTGTACTGGTACTTCGCGTCCTCACTCGTCACGCAGACGCCGAACTGCGGCGATGTCACGAGCAGCGTTGCAGGCACGGCGGGCTGCGCCGCTGCAAGCCCTGCGGCGAAGGCGAGGCAGGGAATCAGCTCCCGGAGGTTCATTTCTTCAAGTCCAGGATGATCAGCTGGAGGTTCTCCCCTCCGCCGAAAGAGTTTCGAGACAGGCGATAGACGATGTCCACTGTGTCCCCTATCGTGAACTCCGCGGGAAACCGCGAAGCGGCGTTCCAGTACACGGCCGGCCACTTTGCCTTCCCGGCATCCAGGAGCAGCTTCAGATGGTTGAGGTCGCGGCGCCCGATCAACTCGCAGTGGAAGACTTTCAAGCCGCGAGAGAGGAATGCCAGCGGGGGATTGCCCTCTCCGAAAGGCTCGAACAGATCCACGATCCGCATCAGGTCGGGTGCAAGGTGCGTCAGCGGAATCTCCGCGTCAATTGCGATGACCTCTTCCCCCTGAACTGGCGGCAGCTCCTCCACGCGGGAGAAGAATGACTCCAGGAACGAGGCGAGGTGATTGCGCTCGAGGCTGAACCCGCCCGCGAAGTCATGGCCGCCGTAGGTGAGGAAGTGCTCCCCGTGGCGGGAGAAGAAATCCGCAATCACGCGGTCCCTGTTGCAGCGGATGGACCCGATGGCAGTCTCTCCTGCTTCCGCGATCACGATTGCGGGGGCCTTGAAGAAACCCTGTAACCGGGAGGCCATGATACCGGTGATGCCGCGCTGGATGCGCTCATCATGAACCAGGATGCATCTTCCCCCGGTCCGCGACAGCGAATCCTTTGCCTGGTCAAGCATGAGCTTCCAAGTCGTCTCTCCCATGGTCCTGCGCCGGGAGTCAAGGCTGACAAGCTGGTCGACCAGCGAATCTGCTTCCTCCGCGGTTTCAGACAGGAAGACGCGCGTTGCCGTTTCGGGCTCTCCCATTCGACCGGCGGAGTTCAGAAGGGGGGCAACCTGCCAGGCGATATCCGAAGCGCTGATGCGCTTGCCCAGCAGCTCCCTTCGCTTGAATATCTGCCTGAGCCCGTTGCGTTCCGGCGCCCGAAGGGCTGCAAGCCCCTCTCGAACGAGGATGCGGTTCTCATCCACAAGAGGCATGAGATCAGCGAGGGTCCCCAGGGTGACCAGGTCAAGGCGAGCCCTGCACGGGGCGAGGCGGGCATCCTCCCTTGCGAGCACCAGGGCACGGAATACCTCGGCAAGCGTGTCTATCTCGGACAAGGGACGGGAGCTGTACCTGCCCGCGCGGGAGGCCTCGGAAATCTTCAGGAGGCTTTTCCCAGCCAGCCCGGTGAGGAACTGTGCCACCAGGGGGGTTATGTCGGAAAGCGAAATGGCGGCGCCGGCGAAGGCCCGTTCCAGGAGACGGGCCTGCCCCGGAGCATCCATGACCAGCACATCGTCCTGCGAGATGAACCCTGCAAGCCGGGTCTTCTCAAACGCGACGAGACCGGGGACAAAGGTCTCCATGAGCCTCCCCGTCTCCACGAGGTTCGTCATTCTGAGCGCCTCTACGACTATTGTCTCGTTTGCAGGCCGGGCCGAGAGGAGGCAGATATCCTCTGCAAAGAAAACGGAACGGGAAAATCTCAGCGCCCACTCCAGCTTGGAGGCCACTGCGCACCCGCACAGGTCCCGAAAGGGATACCCGGGCAACTTTGGATCAACGAGGGCCACCGCGGACGGAAGCTCAGCTGGGGGATTGTGGTGATCCATGACGATGGTCTCGATGCCCTTCTCCGCGGCAAGCGCAATTTCCGCGACGTTTGACACGCCGCAGTCAACCGTAACCAGCAGGCTGACGCCTGCCGTGAGCGCCTTTTCGATCACCTTGGCGGAGAGCCCGTATGCCTCTTCGCCTTCGGGCAGCATCCACTGCACAGCCGCCCCCAGGTCCACCAGCGCCTCATACAGCAGCACCGTCGCCGTGACGCCGTCCACATCCCTGTCGCCGAAGATCAGGATCTTCTCTCCGCTCTCGATTGCCGCGTTGATCCTTTCCACTGCCTCGGTCATGGAGCTCATGAGAAAGGGGTTGCGCAGGAGGCGCAGATCGGTTTCGAGAAAGTACTGCAGGGACTCCGGGGCCGTGATTCCGCGCCGGGAGAAAATGGTGGCGGCCAGGAGGTCCACGTCGAACCTGCGCGCAAGCTCCCTGACAGCCCCCGAGTCGATGGGCGTCTTGTTCCAGATCATTCCTGGGTGATCTCCTCCAGGATCATCCGCCTTCGTTCAAGGGCCGCCTCCGTTACCTGCCACGCCGGGGCAAGCAGGCGAAGCGCTTCCTGCACTTTCTCTTCCGTCTCTCCCCTGACCAGGCAAAGCTCGTCTCCTCGGGACACAACTTCCCCAGCGGACTTGAGGATCTGGATTCCCACCCCGGGAAGCACGGCGTCCTCCTTTCGCGAGCGGCCCGCGCCCAGCACCACTGACGCCAGGCCCACTTTGAAGGCGTCGATCCGGCCGACCCTACCGGCCGAGGGCGCGGCGAGAGGCCGGACGATTGGTGCATGAGGGCCGTTCTCGGGATGCAGGAGGTAGTCTGTTTGTCCCCCTTGAAACTCGACGTTCTTCAGGAAGAGCTCCCACGCCGAGCCGTCGGCAAGCCGCTTGCGGGCAAGCGCCTCGCCCGCCGCCGGGTTGCTTGCCTTTCCACCCAGCACCAGCATCCAGCCAGCCAGCCTGCAGGTGAGGTCTATGATGTCCACCGGCCCCTTCCCCTGGAGGCAATCAACGGACTCCTCCACCTCGAGAAAGTTGCCGACCGTCCGGCCCAGGGGCTGCTCCATGTCTGTTATCACGGCCACGACTTTCCTCTGGAGGCCCTTCCCCGTGCTCACGAGGGAGCCAGCAAGCATGCGTGCCTCATCCAGGTTTTTCATGAAAGCCCCGGAGCCGCACTTCACGTCAAAAACGAGGGCCTCGGCGCCTTCGGCGAACTTCTTCGACATGATGCTGGCTGTGATGAGAGGGACGGACTCCACGGTGCCCGTCACGTCACGCAGCGCGTACATCCGCCTGTCAGCCGGCACCACAGTCTCGCTCTGGCCGATCATCGCGAAGCCGATGGTCGAAAGCGCTCGCCTGAAGCGCTCGGGGGAAAGGTCCGTCCGGTAGCCCGGAATGGACTCAAGCTTGTCCAGGGTCCCCCCCGTATGTCCCAGGGAACGGCCGCTCATCATTGGCACGCGGATGCCGCACGCCGCGGCAACGGGCGCGAGGACAAGGGAAATCTTGTCCCCCACCCCGCCGGTGGAATGCTTGTCCACCAGGGGGCCCGGGACGCCGGAAAGGTCCAGCACGTCTCCGGACGCTATCATGGCCCGCGTGAGCCTGGCCGTCTCCTGGGGGTTCATGCCCCGAAGCACAACAGCCATGAGCAGCGCAGCCATCTGGTAGTCCGGGATCTCTCCGCGGGAGAAGCCTTGGACCAGGAAATCGATCTCCTCCGGCTCCAGGGCGCGCGCGTCGCGCTTCTTCATGATTATGTCCACCGCCCTCACCTGGCGCCTCCGTCGAAAGAGATTCGCCGCAGCGGCACATACTGCGCGCCGCCGCGTCCCAGGAGAGACTGGAACAGAACACATTCTGAAATGGAAAACCCGGTCTCCGGTATCTCCACCCCCGCGTCCCACCCGGATGCGCCGTGCTCGCCATTGGTGCGTGCAAGCGTGACGTGGGGCGTGAAGCCGCGCCTGTCTTTCTCCCAACCCAGGGGAGCCACCGCGGATTCGAAGAGCTCCCAGTAGGAACGGAGGCGGCCTTCCTCATCCGCAAGGGATATCCAGAGCACGCGAGGGGTCCCGCGCGGCGGGAACTGGCCCAGGGGACCCAGCCGTGTGTCCAGCACCGGTCTTTTCAACCGGGGCTCTTCGAAAACGCGGCCAAGTGAGGAGAGAGCCGCATCATCTGCCTCCCCAAAGAAGTGCAGAGTCAGGTGGTATGCCGACTCGGCCACCCATTTCAGACCGGGATGTCGCTTCTTGATAGGAGCAACGATGGCAGAAATCGAATCAACTGCCGCCGGCGGCAGGGGAAGAGCGGCGAACACCCTCACAGCGCAGCCCCGGCGCCTCGAAGCGTGATCAGCTCCCCCTCCAGCACCGACTGGACCATCAGGGGCATCGTATTTCGCAGCGCTCGCAGGCATGCAGGGTCAAGGGTAATCTCAGCTGCGCTGGGGAGAGGCAGATGGCCGCTTGCTTCGAGGTAGCGCAGGGCCCCGGCCGGAAACGTGCCGGCCGTCCGCCGGGACGCACGAGGAGCAGAGAAAGCCGTGAATGGAGGTGGAGAAGGAAGCCGCCCCCTGGCGAAGAGGCATACCGCAGCGGCAGCAGGCATCCGTGGCCGGCTCGGTAGCCGGCCAGGGAAAGAAACCGCCACAGGAACTGGATGGTGACGTACGGCTCGGCCCTGGTTTCCGCGCGCTCCAGGAGTTGAAGCGATCCGAGAAAGAGTCGAAAGAGCATGTCAGTCGTTTCCCCGGCCGCGTACGACTTGAGCGCGACCTCCGCCCAGAGCGATGCAGCGGCAATGCGCGAAAGGTCCTTCATCAGCGAATCAAAGGTCTGGCGTATCTCCAGCTCCGTGACTTTGTAGCTCTGCTTCACGGGGTTGTTGTACAGCCGCGCAACGGAAACAGTGAACGGCTCGCTTCCCATGCGCAGGGAGCTGTGCATCCGGTAGGCGCCGTATGCAACGGCGCGGACAAGGCCCATGTCCGACGTGAGGAGGACGAGGCTCTTGTGGAACTCGCCAAGCCTTTCCCTGCGGATCACGATTGCCTGGGTGGTGATGTTCCTGTACATCTCGGCGGGTCCCTGCACGATAATAGTTGAGATGCATGGGCGTGGCAAGGCAGTCGGATCGCGTACGATGATTCACCCGTCTTCTTAACGGACCCTTAACCGAGGCATGCGACATTTGCCCACGAACGGAGGTGCACAATGAGCAGGACGATTGCCCGGGCTCTCACGGCCGCCGCGGCCGTTGCTTTCCTGGCGGCATGCGCGTCATCCGCTCCTTCATCGTCCGGCGGAGACCCGGCCGTCCGGGCGCAGATGGTGGCCGCCGGCAGGGAACCGAGCCTTTCCGCGGACCAGATGACCGCTCTGCTTCGACAGCACGTGAAGTACGTGTTCGTGATCTACCAGGAGAACCGTTCCTTCGATTCGTATTTCGGGACTTTCCCCGGAGCGGACGGCCTCTTTTCCAAGCCGGCGGATCAGACCCCGGGCTTCTTGCAGGCCATCGTCAACACAGATGGCTCTCTCACCCGTGTTCAACCATTTCGAATCGGTCCCAAGGAGTTTGCGGCGGATACCGACGACGTGGACCACTCTCACGCTCTCCTGGCCGCAAAGATGGATGTCGTGAACGGAACGGCCATGATGGACAAGTTCGCGTTTGCTGAGGAGGCCAAGTACTCAAAGGGCGGCAAGCCTTCGCTCATGGCCAAACAGTTCGGCGAGCTCGCCATGGCGTACATGGATGGGGACACCGTTCCCTTCCTGTGGCGCTACGCCAACCGGTTCGTCCTCTTCGATCGCGTTTTCCAATCCATGGTAGGTCCTTCGACGCCGGGCAACCTCGCGATCATTGCCGCCCAGAGCGGCCAGACACAGGAGGCGCTGCACCCCGAGCAGAAGTACACCGGCAACGGCAATCAGGGAAAAGGCGTGCCCGTCCTGAATGACAACGACCCGTACTGGGGATCCCCTGAGGATCAAACCGCCGAGGGCAAGCAGCCTGTCAACCCCAGGGATTTCCCCGGCTACGGCGTCCAGCTGAACCAGACCTACGCGACACTGCCTCTCACTCTCGCGGGGAAGGACGCGCAGGCGCAGACGAACGCGGACCGTGACGGTCCCGGAGACCTTGGAGATGTTCGGGACGATATCGCTTTCCTCTCGCAAAGCGGGCAGAAAGCCGTCCCCTGGGCCTGGTTCGAGGAAGGGTATGACAAGGAGCCGACGGACCCGGATCAAGGCCCGACGGACGCCAGCGGCACCCATGCGTCGTACATCACGCATCACAACGGTCCGCAGTATTTCGGCTACATCGCCAACAACCCGGACCTGAGCGCGAACCTTCGCGGTCTCCAGGACTTCTTTGCCGCCGTGAGCCAGGAGTCCCTCCCGTCCGATGGCGGAGTGTTTTTCGTCAAGGGCGGATACCTGAACATCTTTGGAATGAAACCGGCCGACCCGGACCCCGCGGTCCAGCGCAACTTCCTCGGGGATGACGACCATCCCGCCTACTCCGACGCGCAGATCAGCGAGGCGCTGGTCGCCAAAACGGTCAACGCGATTGCGCGGAGCAAGTACTGGGGGCAGTGCGCAATCATCCTCACCTGGGACGACTCGGAGGGAGACTATGATCATGTGCCTCCTCCCATCCGCTCCTATGGGCCGGACAAGAGCGTCATCACCGACGGCCCGCGGGTGCCTCTGATTGTAATTTCCCCCTACGCCCGCGTCCACCAGATATCCCACGAGACAGGAGATCACGGTTCGGTGGTCAAGCTCGTAGACATCCTGTTCGGGCTGACTCCCCTGGCCAGGCTGCCGGACGAGCTGAAAGGGCGGGAGGCAGGCAAGCAGGAGCTGGGCCAGAGCGACTGGGGACCGAACGATGCCATGACCGCGGAGGTCAGCGACCTCACATCAGCGTTCGATCCCGCGCGATTGTCCGGCTCCGCCGCGCCCCTCCCTCCCGACTACGCGATAATCCCGGATGACATCGTCAATGTCCTGCCGCAGCAAAGCGGATACGGTTTGAAGGACATTGGTGTGACTCCCGTGGACGTGGCACGGAACCTGCCAAACCCCGTTCCGCCAGATTTCAACCCGAGGCCGAAAACGAATCCCACCCCTGTTGCCCAGTAGCGGCTTTCTACCGGGAGCCCTCGGGGGCTCCCGGCCCTGTACTCGCTCGCCCTGGCTAGGGGCTCGCTCTCGTACCTCCTTGTACTCGCTCGCCCTGGCTAGGGGCTCGCTCTCGTACCTCCTTGTACTCGCTCGCCCTCGCCATCCTTGGCTAGGCTTGACCTCCTGGAATCGAATTCTTAAGTTTGTGCGATAACGGAGACATGACAAATGAGTGACCACCACATCATCCCAGCCGATCAGATTCTGCCCGTGCGCCTGTTCGTTATTCCGATCCATGGCAAGCCGATTTTCCCCGGTATCCTGACGCCGCTCATGCTTCCCTCCGCGGAGGACACAGACACCATCGAAAAGGCCATTGCCGCGGACAGCTTCATCGGGCTGGTCCTCACGAAGACGGACGAGGTGGAAAAGCCGGGCGCGGACGACCTGTTCACGGTCGGGACCGCCGCGAAGATCGCGCGGCGCATCAACCTGCCGGACGGCGGGGTGAACATCTTCATCTCCACCATCAAGCGCTTCCAGATCAAGCGCGTTCTGCAGCCCACGCCGCCCATAAGCGTCGTGGCCCAGTACATGGAAGACGAGAACTTCGACTCCGCGGAAGCGAAGGCGCTGACGCGCGCGCTCCTCAGCGAGATGAAGCAGGTCTCGGAGAACAACCCGCTGTTCTCCGAGGAGATGCGGCTCTCCATGGTGAACATCGACCACCCAGGAAAGATTGCGGATTTCATCACCTCCATCCTCAACATCGACCGGGCAGAGCAGCAGAAGATACTCGAGATGACGGACGTGCAGGCGCGCATGGAGCACGTGCTGATCTTCATCAAGAAGGAACAGGAGTTGATGAAGATCCAGAAGAAGATACAGGAGCAGCTCAACGAGAAGATCTCCAAGAGCCAGAGAGAGTACTTCCTGAAGGAAGAGCTGAAAGCCATCAAGTCAGAGCTGGGCATGGCGGTGGACGCCAAGACAAGCGAGTACCAGCGCTTCAAGGACGCGGTGGACAAGCTCGGCCTGCAGGGAGAAGTCAAGGACCAGGTGGAGCAGGAGTTGGAGAAGTTCTCCTTGATGGACGCCAACTCTCCTGAGTTCACCGTGACGCGCAACTACCTTGAAACAATCGTCTCTCTGCCGTGGAACGACGACTCGAAGGAGACGTTGGACATCCTGAAGGCCCGAGAGATTCTGGATGAGGACCACTACGGCCTGGACGATGTGAAAGAGCGGATCGTGGAGTACCTCTCGGTCCGAAAGCTCAAGAACGACACGAAGGGGTCCATCATCTGCCTGGTGGGGCCACCGGGAGTCGGAAAGACCTCCGTGGGGAAATCCATTGCGCGGGCGCTCGGCCGCAAGTTCTTCCGCTTCTCCGTGGGCGGTATGCGCGACGAAGCGGAGATCAAGGGGCACCGGCGGACATACATCGGCGCAATGCCGGGCAAGATCATCCAGGGGCTGAAGATCGTCAAGACGCGAAACCCCGTGTACATGATAGATGAGATCGACAAGCTGGGCGCCTCCTACCAGGGTGATCCATCTTCGGCCCTGCTGGAGGTGCTGGATCCCGAGCAGAACGTCGCCTTCCGGGACCACTACCTGGACCTTCCTTTCGACGTCTCCCACATCCTCTTCATCACGACCGCGAACACCCTGGACACCATCCCCGCGCCGCTCCAGGACCGCATGGAGGTCATCCGCCTCTCGGGGTACATCGACAGCGAAAAGGTGGCCATCGCCAAGGCGTATCTCATCCCCAAGTCGCTGGAAGCAGCGGGAATGGCGAAGAACGCGGTGAGGTACGACAACGGCTCCCTGCTCGCAATAGCTGACGGATATGCGCGGGAGGCCGGGCTTCGCAACTTCGAGAAGGCCCTCGACAAGATCCACCGCAAGATCGCCAGAAGAATCCTGATGGGGGAGCTCAAGCTGCCTCTTTCCATCAAGAAGGAAGCTCTCACCGAGTACCTGGGAAAACCCGTGTTCCAGGATGACGAGATGGCCCAGATCACCAAGCCGGGGATGGCCATTGGTCTTGCCTGGACGCCCCTGGGCGGCGCGGTGCTGGCCATCGAGGCCCTTGCGAACGCCGGCAAGGAAGGCTTCAAGCTCACGGGGAAGCTCGGCGAGGTGATGCAGGAGTCGGCGAGCATCGCGTATTCGTTCGTCCGGAACATTTCCTGCGATCACGGGGTAAAGCCCGATTTCTGGGAGAAGAACCTCATCCACCTGCACGTGCCGGCGGGAGCCACGCCCAAGGACGGCCCCTCCGCAGGCATCACCCTTGCATCGGCCCTGCTGTCCCTTGCAACGGGAAAGAAGATCCGTAAGTCCCTGGCAATGACCGGCGAGCTTTCCCTTGTCGGTCGGGTGCTGCCAATTGGCGGCCTCAAGGAGAAGGTCATTGCCGCCCGGCGCAACAGGATAAAGCAGGTGCTCTTCCCATCGCAAAACCAGAGAGACCTGGAGGAAATCCCGGAGCATGTTCGCGAAGGGATCACCTTCTCCCCGGTCTCCACGATGGAAGAGGTGATCGAGAAGATCTTCTAGCTCAGGTCAGCTCTTCGGGAGGTATCCGCACGGCCCCGGCCCGCAGGACGCGGAAGGGCCGGCGGGTGACATCGACGAGAGTGGACGGCGGCCCGGGAGGGAGGTCCCCGGCGTCGAAGATGAGATCCACGTCATTCTCGAACTCCCGCTTCATCTCGGAGAGATCGAACAGCGGGCTGGCGCCGGCGCGGTTTACGCTTGTGGAATATAACGGCCGTCCGACCGCCGCAAGCAATTGTCGCAGAAACGCGGAGTCCGGGAGCCGCAGCGCAACCGTCCCGCCCCCTCGAGCGGGGAAGATAAGGGTGAGCGGACCGGGCCAGTAGCGGGAAAGTGCGGAAGGCACGGCCATGTCGGACACACGGTGGACCCAGGATGCTTCTGCAATGAGCTGGAGAAAGGGCTTCTCCTCTCCCCGCCCCTTGATCCGGCGGATTCTGTCCTCCGTGTCAGGCGCGGCTCCGACAATGCCGTACATGGTGTCACAGGGGACAATCGCAACCCCACCGCGAGAAAGCAGCGCGGCAAGGCTTTCCATTGATGCGGCATCTGCGGCTCGCGCTACCATGCGGACCCTCTAGGCTCCTCTATCCTTCCTCCGCGAGGCCCGGCCTGCAATCACCGCAAACGCGGCGAGGAGGCCGGAGATGCCGATGCCTGTGGCCTTGAATATCACATTCCGAGATGCTCTGTCCTTTCGAAGCCTGATCAGGTCCCCCACTTCGTACAAGACCGCTGGCCTGGCAGGTCCCTCGAGCTTCACCACGTGTTCCCCCGCCTCATAGAGCCCGATATCTCTGGCCATGACAAGGCTGCGCTGCGGGTCGTTGCGGAGGCCTGCAAGCTCGTTCGTCAAACTCGTGTTTCGAGCCTGGAGCTCTTCGACATTTGCCGCAAGGCTCTGCCGGTAGCCATCAAGCCGGCCATAGGCACGGAGACCCGAGTCCCCGAAGAAATAGATGAGGACCGAGGCGATGATGAAACCAGCGACGAAGATCGGCAGGAGACGGCGCATACGCTTCACCCCTCATAACGGCGCGCCATCGGGGAAAGATGAGGAGAAAAGGGCTGCGGGGCATTCGATTCCGCCGTTGACAACCCCAAAACCTACAGATTACTCTTTCAGCGGGAGAATAACGTGAAAGTGAGAGCAATGTCGTGCCGATAATGAGGAGAGCGTAACGTATCCTCAGGAGATGGGAATGGGAAGGGAAACACAAGGCAGCCCGGCAGGAGAACAGAAGCTCGAGCGATACGGTGTCTGGGTGAAGATCGAACCCCGCACCGTGGCGGAATCGCAGGGGTCCGAGGGCTCTTTCGAGCTCACGGACCTGGAAGCCTCGGGAGGGACGGCGTCTCGCAAATCCGCGCCGGAAACCACACTGACCCTCGAAGAGGAGAAGCTGCTGGACGAGCTGGACAGCGAGCTGGGTCCATCCGACTCCGCAAAAGAGCTCTCCATTCCGGAGGAGGAGCCGCTCCTCGCAGAGGACGAAGAGTTGCCCGACATCTCGGAGGCGGCGGAGACGGGATCTTCGGAGACAACCGAGCTGGAGGCCGTCTCGGAGGACGAGCTTCCCGAGCTGGAGTTCGAGGAAGACCTGCCGAAGCCGGCCGCGTCTCCCCGCGGCAGGAGAGGCGCCGTCCCGGATTCCAACGAGGTGGAGGTGACGCTCTCGGAAACGAGGGTCGGTCAGGAACGCTTCGAAGACCTTGACGCCCTGGAAAGCGAGCTCGCTTCTGCCACTGCCCCCGCTTCCCAACCGACGGCCGCGTCGTCGGAAATCCTGGCCCGGATAGAGGACGAGCTTCGCTCCATCCGCGCGGACCTGACGCAGCTGCGAAGCGAGCTGTCGGGGATGCGCAAGCCCGGAGCCGAGCCGGCGCCTTCGGCTCCCGCGGCGGGCGGTGAGACCCAGAGCGGGTTCTTCGACGAAGACGAGGATGAGACCATCGCCCTCACCGGTGATGAGCTTGACAACATCCTGAACACGGCAGAGATAACCGAAGAGGTGGCGGAAGCCGCGCCGGTCGATGAAACAATGGACCTGACGGAGATTCCCGAAGAGACGCCACAGGCGGGGGCGCAGGAAGATATCCTGGGCCTCGAGCCCGCGGAAGCGCCCCTTGACTCCAGCGCGGAATCCCTGGCGGAAGAGCTTCCGGCCGAGCTGGAGCTGGAAAGCCTTTCATCCGAGGGAGATGGGCAGAAGTCAGATGCGGGGTCTTCGGACCTGCTTCCCGAGCTGGACCTGGAGGGAATCCCGGAGATTGAGACCACGGAGAAGGGCGTCGAGCAGGTCGAAGAAACGGGGGACCTGGAAACGCTGGACCTCGAAGAAGAAGCGAGCGACGTGGAGGCTCTGGAACAGCTCACACCTCAGTCCAGGACAGAGCAGGCCGACGAGCTGGCAGGAGATGTGGACCTCGAGGCTCTCGCCGCGGAGGCCGAATCCCTGGAGAACGAGGAGGCTGGCGCCCCCCCCACTGAAGACCTGGAGCTCGGTGAGCTTGAGGCCGTGACGGAGGACGCCGGCGGGGCGGCAGCTGAGCCCAAAGAGATCGAAATCGCGTTCGAGAACGAGCCGACCACGGACCTGGCCTCGGAACCAGCGCTTGCTGAGGAAGTCCTGGAAGTTGAGGAAGTCCCGCCGTCCCGTGAAGCGGGGACCCGCGCCCCCGCAGGCCGGGAAGGCGCTGCTGCCATCCCGGACGATCTCAAAGACGAAATCCGCACCGTCCTCAAGTACATGGACCACCTCCTGGAAGCTCTCCCGGATGAGAAGATCCAGGAGTTCGCCAAGTCCGACTATTTCGTAATGTACAAGAAGCTCTTCGAGGACCTCGGTCTAGGCGAATAGATGGGCCTGCTGCGGAGGGCGGCCAACGCCGTCACTGGTGACGACATGAAACCCTCCATGCCGGCAGCGCAGTCACGGCGGCGTGCCGAGCCGGCTGCGCGCTCAGGGCTTCTGAAGAAGAGCCTCAAGGCCCTCGCGGAATCGACAGTATCCCCAGCCTCGACCGCCTCCGATGGGTTGGCGGCTCCCGCGGCGCCGTTGGGTTCCGCGGCGAGGGTAGCTCCTGCAGCGACGGTAGCTTCCGCGGCCTCAAAGGCATCCGCAAAGGCAGCGGCATCCGCGCCTGTCACGGGAAATCTTTCCAGGCTGATCATCGAAGACGCAAGAGCGCTGTCAGATGGCGTCGAGCTTCCCTCCCGGCTTTTCACTACCCTGCGCAAGCGCCTGTCCATTACAAAGGGCGCTCTCCTGCTCTACGATGCTGTCCGGCTGGAGTACGCCCCGTGGGCAAGCTTCGGCTTCGACCAGACGACGCTGCACAGGATGCGCATCCCCCTCGGGGCCAACGAGACCTTCAACGCGCTCGCCAATGGGGAGCCGCTCAACGTGACCGACCCTGGCCAGAGGGCGGCGTTCCAGCCATTCTTCTCTTCGCGGGAGTTTTCCAATCTCGAACACATGATCCTGAGCCCGTACATTTTCGAGGACGCCCTGGTGGGAGTCCTCGTTGTCACGGAAATACGCCATCCGTTCTCCCGACCCGAAGAGCTGCTGTCCTGCCTGAAGACAGTCGCGGGGGATGTCGCTCCACTCCTCCAGCGGGCGCGCGGTTTCCTGATGAAATGGAACCAGGCAAGGGCAAATCGCGCTCCGACAACACCGGAGGACCAGGTGGCCAGGATCCTGGGGTCCCCCGCGCTGCGCGGAAAGAGGCTGCTCTTCCTCTCCCTCGCCCTTGCCCCCTACATAAGGGCAATCGCGGAAGAGAACGAAGACCTGGACCTCTTCCGCCTTCGCGAGGATGTTCGGTCCCTCCTGGATGCCTTCCTTGCCGACCTCGGCGAAGCGATCATGCTTCCGGCGGGCGCTCTGCTGGTCTCTCTCCAGGGCCTCCAGAGGGACGAGGTTCCCCTGTTCATCCATCAGCTTCGCTATTTCCTGGACAGCCGTTTTGCGGCAACCCGCGCGGAGGAGCCGAGCTCGTTGATCCAGGTCCTGAAGTCCCGCATGTGGCCGGACGAAGGTTCCGACGTGCGGGAGCTTGTCTCTTTCCTGTCTTCCTGATCGGGCATGGTCGAAGTTTTCACCTCCCGATCCGGATCTCCTTCCATCAGGATCGATGGGGTGGCGCTCCATTCCCCCTACGATCCGGCCCGGGAGGCCGAGCGCTTTGCGGAGGCCGCGCTGGGACCCGAGACTCCCTCCACGGTCGTGGTCCTGGGGGAAGGGCTTGGCTACCTGACGCGTTGGGTCCGCGGCGTCCACCCTTCGGCCAGGGTGCTGAAGGTCCACTATTCAGAGGAGATCTCCCGAAGCTCGTCGTCAGTATCGGAAGCTGACGGTGACACCTGGCACCCCGGCCTTCGCGTCAGCGTGGGTGAGTTCCTTGCATCCCGCATCGGGGAGCTTGACGTCGAGGGACTGCGCATGATCGAGTGGCCTCCGTCCGCCAGGCTTTTCCCCGGGCTTTCCCGCACGGCAAATGAGGCGCTGCAGCAGTGCCTCCGGGAGCTGAACGGCAGCCTCGTCACCACAATCTCCGTCGGGAGGTTGTGGCTTCGAAATTGTGTTGCCAATTTCCTCTCCCTGGGAGAGGTCTTTCGGGGCGCCCCCTGCTCGCCGCAAAGGTCCATCGTAATCACCGCGTCCGGGCCGAGCCTGGAATCCGCGGCCCCCCTTCTGCGGGAGGTCAGGGCGGACGTCGACATCTGGGCGCTTCCTTCCTGCGCGCCCTTTCTCCGTGAGGCCGGTTTGAAGCCCGACCTCCTCGTGATGACGGACCCGGGCTTCTTTGCGATTCATCACCTTCACCATGCAATGCCGGACTGCCCCGTTGCCATGCCGTTGTCCGCCGCGCGCGGGCTGTGGCGTCTCGCCGCGCAGGGATCTGACCGCACGCGTTCGTTTCTGCTGGAGCAGCCAGGGCTCATGGAGGAGGTGTTCCTCCAGGCCCTTGGGATTCCCGCCCCCTCCATTGCGCCCCATGGAACGGTGGCGGCAACCGCCATCGACCTGGCGCGCGCATTCACGACCGGCCCGATCATTCTGGCAGGTCTGGACATGAGCACCAGGGATATCCTTTCCCATGCCCGCCCCAACGAGTTCGAACGGTTTTCCCAGGCGAGAGCCTGGAGGACGGCTCCTTCGTACACGTTCTGGTTTCGCAGCTCAGCCGAGCAGAACGCGACACGCGTCCCGGGAAGCGGCGGGGCGCGTTCGCCCCTTTCCCTCAGGACATATGCCGGCTGGCTCGGCGCCCAGGCGGGAGAAAAGGTCTATCGCCTTCTCCCGTCAGCGGTTGCGTTGGCAGGAATGAAACCACTTGACGCCGCCTCCCTGAAGGAGCTTCTTCGATGCTCTCCGCCCTCCCCCCCGGGGAATCAGCTCTCGCTTTCTCCCGCCCTTCCGGCGCGCGCGCAAAGGGTCTCCATGGCCCAGCGCATCCTTGCCGGTTGGAGGGAGACCGTGCTTGCAGGGCTGGAGAGCGCACAGGGGAAGCGTGGCACCGGCGCCCTGGCCGCTCTGCCGCTTCTCACGCTGGCATACCAGATTGCTCCCCAGCCGCTTCTGGAAACGAAGCGAAAGGCAAGACTCGGAGATGAGAGAGGCGCCCGAGAATCCGCGATCTCCCTGCTGCAGGAGTGCGAGAAGTTTCTCCGGGGGCTCCAGGAGAGAGTTTCCCGTGCGGCCTGACGAGGCAGGCATCCTGGCCGCAAATCTTGCCGCGCTCTCGGAATCCAATCCCGCGCTGGCTGATCGCATCCAGCAAAGCGCTCCCAGTCCTGCCCTCGCCTTTCGCACTGCGAGAAACAAGGTA
>CAVUXE010000086.1:0-12400 GCA_963745235.1 uncultured Spirochaetota bacterium
GGCGGGTTTGGATCAGGGGGTTCGACTCTCTCGCTGAGCGTGGTCGGCCCCGATCTTAACGTTCTCAACAATCGTAACAATCAAATGCTGCAGGTACTGAGAAGCAATCCCTGGATCGAGGCTGCCTATTCCACGTTGTCCGATACATCGATCGAAACGGATTTCATTCCCGATGCTGCGCACATAATCGGAACAGGGATCACTCCTGCCATGGTCGCATCAGACCTGCAGACGTACGCCTCCGGCGTGCAGGCCTCCACCGTCGTCACCGGGGGTCTCAGCTACCCCATCCAGGTGCAGGTCGATCCGACGAATCTCTCAGGAGTGCAGTCTCTTGCCAACCTGCCCATTTACGCACCTCTGTTGCAAACCACGGTCCAGGTGGGCCAGCTGGGAAGGTTTGTCCTGAATCAGGCGCCTGTCACCTATAACCGATACAACCGCGAATACACGGGAAACCTCACGATTACCATGAGCCCGGATGCTCCTCCGGCCCTCTCTGTCATGAACAAGATCGCCTTGGACCTCACGAAGGCTGGATTGCTGGACCAAGGGATGGCTTTAGGCCCAGCTGGTCATTTCAACCAGGTAGCCCTCGCCCAGCAGCTCCTTGTGACAGGCCCTCTGACGTTCCTCCTGGCCTTCTTCCTCGCGTACCTGGTCATGGCAGCGCAGTTCAACTCCTGGCGCTATCCCGTGTACCTGCTTCTGCCCGTGCCCCTTGCCCTGATTGGTGCCCTCGTTCTGGTCTATCTCATAGGTGGCAGTCTGGACATCTTCGGAGTCATGGGCATGCTGATGCTGATCGGGCTCTCGGCGAAGAACGCCATCCTGTACCTGGACTTCGTGGTGGAGAGGATCGGCAAGATGCCTTTTGTACAAGCGCTCACCGAATCTGCACGGCTGCGCTTTCGGCCCATCGTCATGACCACCATGACGGTGTTGGTGATCAGCTTCCCGCTGATCATCAGCAAGGGAGAAGGGTCAGAGTTCGGGCAGAAACTGGGAATAGTGATGCTGGGGGGAATCCTCCTTTCGGCCGTGCTCACCTTCTTTGTAGTGCCTGCGGCATTTTACCTCTTCGAGCGTAAGCGAGTGGCTCGCATGGAGGAACAGCATGGCCTTGTTGAGGCAGACGGGGGCCAACAACAGCAGCGGGTCGACTCTGATGGGCACGGGGAGTTGCCGGAAAAAGCGCCCTCGGCCGGTTGAGAGACCATCGAATATCCGCAGGTCCGCGAAACCATGAGCCGTCCATGTGACTCCGTCGGGTGAGGTCGCCGCTCCATTGCTGCCCCAATCGACCGCCAAGGCGGAGTTGGTAAGACCTGCGCTCGGCAAGATCCCCATCCCAACAAAGTGCGGGGGTCGTGGCGGTCCTGAGATCGAGCGATAGGCGCGCGGAGTTGCGCCGCCGAATCAGCACGGGGTCTGTCTCATGTTTACACCCCCGCGTAGCTCCTGCTCGCGGAGAGACGCCTCACGGATCGGCCCGACTTGGTGCTCTCATGGAGCAGCGCACCTGACTAAACTAAGGTGACGACTGCAACTTTGTCAGGCGGACCGCAATGCGCGATAACTGCTTTGCACAGATCCATTCGCGTATGAGTGCGTTTCAACGTGGTCCATTCGCATGTCAGCGTTGGTCTTCCCAAAGAGTGGGATTCCTTGACCAATTAGAAGCGGTATTCTCGTGATGATCATCTCTTCGATCAAGCCCGCCCTTAAGAATGATTGAATAGTTTGTCCGCCGTCAACATAGATAATGCGACTTCCAGATTCCTCCAACTTCTCTAGTCTAACCTTATTCCCCAAAGGACGGGAACTCGCTAGTATTCATTTCCGGAGGTTCCCGCATGCCCATGTTCGAGCCCTTCTCCCCGGCCGATATCCAGTTGCTCGATGCCGAGCTGCTGCAAAAGCGCGAGTCCGACCGCGCCTATCTGCTCAAGCTCTCGAGCGATAACCTCCTCAGGCCATACAGGTTCGAGGCCGGGCTCTGGTCCGAGCCGGGGAAGCCCGAGGACATCCACTGGGGCTGGGAATCGCCCACGAGCCAACTGCGCGGCCACTTCCTCGGCCATTGGCTTTCCGCGGCCTCCATGCACGCCGCGGCGACGGGCGATCGCGAGATGAGGGGAAAGGCGGAGGCCATCGTCGACGGCCTCGGGCAGTGCCAAGAAGCGAACGGCGGCGAATGGCTGGGCTCTATCCCGGAGAAATACCTCGAGCGCATCGCGGCCGGCCGCTGGGTTTGGGCGCCGCAGTACACTATCCACAAGACTTTCATGGGCCTTATGGACGCGCATCGTTTCCTGGGCCGCTCCAAGGCCCTCGAGCTCGCGGAGAACTGGGCGAAGTGGTTCCATCGCTGGACTTCGGCCTTCTCGGACGAGAGGATGGATTCGATCATGGATTTCGAGACCGGCGGCATGCTCGAGATCTGGGCGGAGCTTTTCGGCATCACAGGGAAGCCGGAGTACCGCGAGCTCATGGGCCGCTACACGCGCCGAAGGCTCTTCGACCCGCTCCTCGCGGGCTCGGACCCTCTGTCCAATATGCACGCGAACACGACCATACCCGAGATACTCGGCGCGGCCCGCGCCTACGAGGTCACGGGCGAGGAGCGATGGCTCGACACAGTGAGGGCCTACTGGGAGCTCGCGGCCGAGAGGCTTCCCCGCTCCGCCACGGGCGGCGGCACGACGGGCGAGGTGTGGGTGCCGGAGGGGCGGCTGCCTCACCGTCTCGGCGACAAGAACCAGGAGCTCTGCACGGTCTACAACATGATGCGCCTCGCGGAGTTCCTCCTCAGGCACACGGGCGAAGCGCGCTATGCAGACTACTGGGAGCGGAACCTGCGCAATGGGGTCCTCGCGCAGGGCTTCTGGAGGGGGAGCCTCGCGCACGGAGCGAAGGCCGACCATCCACTCTCCGGCCTCGTGTCCTACTTCCTGCCCCTTCGTCCCGGCTCGACGAAGCTCTGGGCATCGGAGACCGACCATTTCTTCTGCTGCCACGGTTCCAACGTGCAGGCGAACGCGGCGCATACGAAAGGGATCTTCTACAAGGACGGCCCGGGGCTGGCTATCTGCCAGCTCATTGAGTCGCGGCTCTCATGGGACCGAGGGGGCGAAAAATCCACAGTCGAGATCCGCCGCGTCGACCTCGCGGGGAATACCCAGGGGATAGACGGCGTTGCGCCCGCCCATCCCGCCCCTCCCGACCGCCAGGCCTTCGAAATCCATGTGTCCTGCCCGCGGACTGCAGAGTTCCCTCTCTCGTTCCGCCTACCCTGGTGGCTCGCGGGAGAGACCCTGCTATCGGTGAATGGCGAGGCGCGGCGCGTGGACTCGAAGCCCTCGTCCTTCGTCGAAATCAGGCGCGCGTGGAAGGACGATCGCGTGCGGATAGAGCTGCCCAAGCGCCTCGCATCGCAGCGCCTCCCCGGCTCGGAGGACATGTACGCCTTCATGGACGGTCCTGATCTTCTCGCGGGCCTCTGCTCCGAGGAGCGCATCCTCTACTGCGAGAATCCGGCGGCGCCGGAGAGAGTCCTCGTCTCCGACGACGAGAGAGAGTGGGGCAGGTGGAAGGGCGGCTACAAGACCCGAGGCCAGGATCCGGGCATCCGCTTCATGCCCTTGCGCGAGGTCGGGTACGAGCGCTATTCGGTATACTTCCCCGTCGCGCCGCGCCAAACGCTGCGCTGAGCCCGGAGGCGGTCATTCACAAACAGAGTATGCCTGCCGGAAAACAGTGATCTAAGGTTGAGCGCGTGGGACAATTCAGTCAGTCCACAAAAGCACTGGCAGCAGCCGAAACCGAACCTTCTGAGAAAGAAAATCTTGTCCAGAACTGCGCTCCGCGGGTTCGACGACACTTGCTGCCTTGCTGCCCTTATTTGGCAACAAAGAGGAGGATAGGACTGCGCCCTTCGACAAAAAAAAGACGGGTGGCGCAAAATCGAACAGTCTCGGTGTTGTATACGACGAATCATCGCCAAGTAGCAGAAGCGACTGATCCCAGGAGTGTATTGAGAGTTCTCCGCAGAGCGCGCTTCGCTATGCGAAGATTCGAGGAGAGTAAGCGCCATGCTCAACACGTTACCGCTCGCAGACACTGCGACAAAGCGCCTCGGATACCTGGACAACCTGAGGTCGTTCGTCATCTTCCTTGTGGTCGTAATGCATTCGAACGTGACCTACAGCGGAATCGGTAGCTGGTACTATACGGAAGGCAACCCAGCAAGCTTGGACACGGTGTCACGGATACTTTTCGCCTTGTACGGGTCTTTCACGCAGGCATGGTTCATGGGAATCCTGTTTTTCCTGGCCGCTTTTTTTGCAGCCAGGTCGCTTGCAAAGCGCGGACCGGCTGCTTTCGCGAAAGAGAGGCTCTTCCGCCTCGGGGTTCCGCTGCTCATCTACATGTTCGTCATCGACCCCTTCATTGGGTACTTCATCATGAACTATGGAAACATCCGGGAACACTCCAACGTCTTGCGGTTCTACCTTGATTACCTCGGCTCTTTCCGCTGGATTGGGTCTACCGGGCCTCTCTGGTTCGTCGAAGCGCTTCTGCTTTTCAGTCTTTTCTACGCCGCGTGGAGAGCTGTCCGACGGCCCGCAAAGACCCCTGGTGAGCCGCCACGGGTCATGACAGTGATCCTCATCATTGTGGCAACGGGACTGGGGGCGTTTTCCATCAGACTGTTCCAGCCCATCGGAACCAGCGTCGCAAATCTGCAGCTGTGCTTTTTCGCCTCCTACATCGCGCTCTTCCTCCTTGGCCTCCATGCCGGAGAAAGGCGATGGCTGGAGAACTTCCCCGAGAAACAGGGGCTCACTTGGTTCACGGTTGTCCTTGGCGCCGGGTTGGTCCTTTGGAATGTGATCATGATTGGAGGTGGAGCGGCTCGAGGAGAGATCCTTTTCACCGGCGGCCTCAACTGGCAGAGCTTTGTCTATGCGTTCTGGGAGGCCTTTGTGGCCATCGGCTTCTCCCTGGGCATGATTGCCTTCTTCCGCAAGTACCTGAACGTCGACAACCGATTCACGAGGCTCCTGGGGGCAAACTCATTCGCGATCTATATGTTCCACGCTCCCATCCTCATCACGATCTCTCTGCTCGTGAGGCCCTGGCATGGCGCTCCCCTGCTCAAGCACGTGGCGGTCGCACCTCTTGCCTTTGCAATCACGCTGGCCTTTTCATTCCTGATCGTGCGCCGTATTCCGGGACTTCGGGCAGTGCTGAAGTAGGCAAGCAACAAGGATTTGCCTGAAGTCGTTGAGGAATGGAGGTATCGAAATGAATGCCGTTGAAGGGAGAGACTAAGAGGCTCTAACATAGTGGCGGCCAAGAGACCAGCGCCGACCAGCAGATCATGATGCAGCCGAGCATGAGAAACGCCTCGTGGATGTCTGCGCGCTTCTCGTAGCGCACACGCAGCCGTCGGTTCTGGTGCAGCCACGAGAGTGTCCGCTCGACTACCTATCGCTTCTTTCCGAGGCCGCTGCCGTGTGCGTTCCCACGCTCACGGATCAGCGGCTTGATCAATCTGGTCCTCAGCTCCTTTCGATGACGTCGCGAATCATAGCCAGCGTCACCCAGGAGTGCGTCTGGCCGCCTCTGGGGCCGACCCCGTTTGCCGCCGATGGCGGGAATCGCATCCACCAGCGGCAACAACTGCCCGTCGGGTTCGGCCCCGTCTTGCTCCCCAATAGAGGAGCGTCGATGTTGGCACTACTTCTACCAGACGAAATAGAGGAGCGCTTGGATAGCCTTGCGAAACGAACAGGACGTTCCAAGTCCTACTACGCCCGCGAAGCCTCGAAGACGTCTACCTGGCGGAAAAGGAACTTCAAAAGATCCGACGCGGAGCAAAAACCCACAGTTTGGAAGATGTCATGAAAGAATATGGCCTGGGCGGCTAGGCTGAGCGATCGTGCACGGAAGGGTCTAAAAAAGCTTGATCGACAGGTAGCCACGCGGGTGCTGAGGTTCTTTCACGAAAGGATAGAGGGCGAGAATGATCCGCGGAGCATCGCGCCGCGCTGGAAGGCTCGGAGCTCGGAGAGTCCTGGAGGTATCATATCGGGGACTGGCGAGCGGTCTGCCGAATCGAGTATGAGGCGGTGACAGTTCTCGTGCTCACGGTCGAACATCGGAGCCAAGTCTACAAATGATCGCTGGCCTTCCCTGACAAGCCCATCATGCCTTTCCTGCATGAGAAGCGATGGCCTCTTTCATGACGTCCCGGATGATCCTTCAACCTTTGTGGAGACGAACTTGTCCCAGATGATGAGCTACGTTCTTTTTCGCGGCACTCATCGTTAATCCCACCCTTTTCCTACGCAGACCATCTTGGCACTGGTCGCGAAGGACATTATTCAGGGTTAGATTTTTGAGTGAGGCAAATCAGTCCGTCGGGTTGGATTTCCGGTGAGGCAATGCGTCTCCTTTTGCCCCGGGGGTTTTCGTGGTATAGTTGCTGGTAGATCCCCAAAAGTTGCAATCCCGGAAGCACTGGAAGCGGAGGCCCCCTGGTGGACAGAAAGGTACGCATAGTCTGCCTCGTTCTGGCTCTGTGCGTTGCGAGCAGCGCGGGGGCGCAGGGTCAGACGCGCAACGCGGAGCTGTGGTGGTCTTTCTCCCCAGGAGCAGCCCTGCCCCTTGGTCTGAACTCGACATACTTCTCCCCAGGGGCGGCCCTGGAGGCTTCTGCCGAGTACCTGCCCCCCTCTCTTGGCGGACTCTCATTCCTTTTCGGCCTGACCTTCGGCTACGTTCCGGTTTCACTGAGCGGGGTCGGAGGTCTCCTCGAGGCGGCGCCATCCATCGGGGCTGCTTTTCAGGCGCCTCTTCCCGTTTTTCAGGGACTGTCGGGGCGGCTTTTCACTGATATCGGCTATTCCTATGTCGGGTTTCTCGAGCACGTCAGCAATTCCTATCTCTGGTACGGAGGAGACGCCTTTGCGGAAGCCGGCGCAGGCCTCTCCTATTCGATCACTCCGGCCTTCGCCCTCCGGCTCAACGCATCGTATGTCTACTTCTACCAGCTCTATGGAAGCCTGAACCTCACTCTTGGCGTTGCATTCACGACATCCCGGCAACCGCCTGGTGCGGCGCCAGGACCCACACGGCCACGGCTTCTGGACATCAGCCAGGTCAAGCTGGGAAGCGTCTTCCCGGTCTTTCACGCATTCTACGACGATCATTCGGTTGGAACCGCCGTTGTGAAGAATACGAGCGCAAAGGACCTGAGCGACATACGGGTGAGCTTCATCATCAGGCAATATATGGATGGTCCCAAGGAGTGCGCAACAATCCCGCGGCTTGCCCCCGGAGAATCGCAGGACGTCAAGCTGTATGCGCTTTTCAGCAGCACCATCCTCGAAGTGACCGAGCCGACAAAAGTGACAGCGGAGATCGACGCCTCGTTCAAGGCCAACGACGGCTCGCAGGACCAGACCGCTGAGACCGCGTCCGTGCGAGTGTATGATCGAAACGCCATGACCTGGGACGATGACCGCAAGGCGGCGGCCTTCGTGTCGCCGAAGGACCCGTGGGTCCTGGAGCTTTCCAACAACGCGACTGCCATGATCAAGGACCTACGAAACCCCGGGGGTCGCCGCGAACCTTCAGACGGCCATCGCGTTCCATGATGCCCTTCGCGTCTATGGCCTGGCATACTCGCCGAATCCGAGCACGCCCTACTCCTTCACTTCCACCCATCCAGAAGTCGTGGATTTCCTCAAGTTCCCCCGGCAGACCCTGGTCTACCGGGCCGGCGATTGCTCGGACCTTTCGATCCTGTACGCGTCCCTGTTCGAGTCAGTCGGAGTGGAGACGGCTTTCATCACGGTGCCGGGCCACATCTTCATGGCCGTCAGCCTGGACATGCCGCCGGCGGAGGCAAAGGAAAAGTTTGCCGGCTCCGAGGACCTGATCTTCCATGACGGCAAGACGTGGCTGCCCATTGAGACAACCATACGGGACAAGGGGCTGCTCGATGCATGGCGCGAGGCGGCCCGTGAATGGCGTGAGGGACTCGCGGACCAGAGCGCGGCTTTCTATCCCGTCCACGACGCGTGGAAGACGTATCAGCCGGTTGGCCTGGCGGCTGACGCGACATCCCCCACCATTCCCGCTTCTGACCTGGTCACCCTGGCCTTCAGCGCGGAGCTGAAGCACCGCGTGGATGACGAGCTGGCTTATGCTGTCGCTCCTTTGAACCAGGCGATCCAGAGCGCGCCGTCCCCCAGGGCCTTCAACAGCAGGGGTGTCGCGTACGCAAAGTACGGCCGGCTGGAACCGGCGGAGAGCGACTTCAAGGCCGCACTCGCTGCGAAGGCCGACTATGTGTCCGCTCTCATCAACCTCGGCAACCTCGCCATCCTGCGCGCGGATGACCAGTCCGCGTACGAGTATTACAGCCGCGCGGTCAAGGCATCACCCGAGAACCCGCACGCGCTTCTCGCCTTGTCAAGAACGGCGGAGGCGTTGGGCAAGAGCGACGAGGCGGGGTTGGCATATGCGAATGCAAAGAAGATAGATCCGCAACTGGCTGAGCGTTCGGGGGCGCCCGGTGCGGAAGGCGCCGGCGGGACCCGCGCCTCGGCGCAGGGTGCGCATGCAGTGGAGTGGCAAGAAGAATGATGACCAGGCGATGGGCTTTTGCGGGAGTTGCGGCGGCGACCGTCCTCATGCTCGCCGGCTGCTA
Organism: uncultured Spirochaetota bacterium; assembly: GCA_963745235.1. Lineage (GTDB taxonomy): Bacteria > Spirochaetota > Spirochaetia > SZUA-6 > Fen-1364 > Fen-1364. The sequence continues at coordinate 8,726 of CAVUXE010000086.1, forward strand.
CGGCGGCTGGATTTTCGGCATTGTCGAGAGCTTCGGTACGCAGAACGGGCCGAAGATCAGCACGGTGGCGGGGAACGGGACCGCTGGGTTTGCGGGAGACAACGGACCCGCGACCTCCGCTGAGCTGAATCAGCCAAACGGCGTCGCTTTCGATTCCCTGGGGAACATGTACATCGCTGACACAAACAACGCCGTGATCCGGAAGGTCGATACGAGCGGCGTCATCACGACGGTGGCGGGTACTCCAGACGGTCCCGGTCTTCCACCTACCAACTTCAATAATCCTTTAAGCATCGTTGTTGATGCATCCGACAAGATCTATATAGCCGACAGCGCGAACGATGTGATCAGTGAGTTAACCGTCCGGGAACAGTAGCAACCGTCGCGGGTACGCCCGGAAGCCATGGCTACGCCACGACCCATTTCAATCTGCCGACCGGCGTGGCTGTTTTTGGGACCACCGTCTACATCGCGGACTTCAATAACACTTCAGTCCGTCAGGCTCCCTCCGCGGGAGGGGGGCCTATCAGCCCCTTTGCCGGAAATGGCACCCAGGGCTACTCCGGCGACGGTGGGCTGGCCGTGAACGCGGAGCTCAACTACCCCTACGGCGTCGCGGTTGATTCAGCAGGCAACGTCTATATCGCTGACACCACGAATGCAGTCATCCGAAAGGTCACCACGGGCGGCTGACATATCCACAATCGCCGGGAACGGCACAACAGGCTACTCAGGGGACGGCGGGCCTGCAACCTCTGCGTCCATCAACCTGCCCACGGACCTTGCAGTGGATGCCGCGGGCAACCTCTACATCGCGGATCGCAACAACGGGGTGATCCGGAAGGTTGATGCGAGCGGCAACATCAACACGGTGGCCGGCAACTGGCGCCTGGGGAACGGCTACGCGGGAGACGGCGGCGTGGCGACAGCCGCCATGCTCAACCTGCCGTGGGGCATCGCGTTCGACCCGCAGGGCAACCTCTACATCGCCGACACGCACAACAACCGCATCCGAAAAGTCAGCCTGGGAAAGTAGACGCTCTCAACCCGAAACAAGGCCGCTTTGACCCCACTGGCAGCTTGTCCGCGCCCGGTAGTACATTCTGTGCAAGAGGGAAAAGAACATGCCAGTGACAATGACAAAGGGTAAGTTTGCCGGCATCAATGCGTGCGCAAATGACAAGGGCGTGATTGCCGCCGCTGCCATGGACCAGCGGGGCTCGCTGGAGAAGGCCATCGGAAAGGCGCGTGGATCCGCCGCTTCTCCCGAGGACCTTGTGAAGTTCAAGGTGGCCGTCTCCCGCATACTCACGAAGCACGCAAGCGCCATCCTGCTGGACCCCGAGTTCGGCCTTGAGGCTTTGAAGGCGCGGGCCCCCGGCAGCGGCGTTCTCCTGGCATACGAGAAGACCGGCTATGACACGAAGGATGACAGCCGGCTTCCCGACCTGCTTCCCGAGTGGAGCGTGCACCGCCTCGTTGCCGCGGGCGCCAATGTCATCAAGATCCTGCTCTACTACAACCCGACGCATCCCGAGCGGATCAACGTCATCAAGCACGCTTTCATCGAACGTGTCGGCGCCGAATGCGCGGCGAACGACGTTGCGTTCTTCCTCGAGCTGATCTGCTACAACGACGCCGTTGGGGACGCAAAAGGACTGGAGTTCGCCAAGGCAAAGCCTGGCTATGTCCGCGCCTACATGGAGGAGTTCTCAAAGCCTCAATACAAGGTGGATGTTCTCAAAGTGGAGGTCCCCGTCAACATGGCGTACGTTGAGGGCACGGCCACGTTCGGCGGCCAGAAGGCGTACAGCAGGAAAGAAGCCATGAAGCTCTTCCAGGAAGCCGCCACGGCTTCAAAGCTGCCGTTCATCTACCTCAGCGCGGGAGTCACTGACGATGTCTTTCGTGAGACCCTCGAGCTGGCCGCGGAAGCCGGCACCCCGTTCTCAGGGGTGCTGTGCGGGCGCGCCACGTGGCAGGATGGGATCCCCGTCTACGCCAGCCGCGGTCTGGACGCGCTCACGGAATGGCTTGAGGACCGGGGGGTGAAGAACATCAAGGCCCTCAACAAGATACTGGAGAAGGGGGCCAAGCCATGGTGGGACTTCTACGGGGGCAAGGGCAAAGTCAACGTGGCGGGATAGTGGCAAAGGGAGCCGGAACGTGAAGGGCGCCAGCGCCGGCATTCATCACATCACCGCCATTGCCCGGGGATCCGCAGAAGAACCTTGACTTCTATGTCGGGGTCCTCGGGCTCCGCCTGGTCAAGAAGACAGTCAACTACGATGACCCGGAAACCTATCACTTCTATTTCGGAGACAGCGGGGGGGCGCCCGGCACCATCCTGACCTTCTTCCCCTGGACCACCTCCGGTCTCAAGGGACACCCCGGCGACGCACAAGTGACCGGCATCGCTTTCTCGGTTCCCTCGGGCGCCCTCGGTTTCTGGAAAAAGAGGCTGGAGCTGTTCCACGTGGAGCTGTCCGGGCAGAAGGAAAGCCGTGATGTGGCGCGGATTGGCTTCCACGATCCAGACGGACTTGGGCTGGAGCTGGTGGACTCAGGGGACGAGCCGTCCGAGGCGGCCTGGCCACGGCGTGTCCCTCTTCATTGTGCCATTCGAGGCTTCTTTTCCGCCACCTTGAGCGTCGCGAAGCCGGAGACGACGGCGGGCTTTCTCAGCTCCGTCCTGGGTCTGCGGCCCGCCGGAGACCATGGCGGCCGGCTGTGGCTGTCCGCGGGGGACGGCGTCGGGGCCATTGCGGAAGTGGTGAACGACCCCGCAAAGCGCCCCGGGCGCATGGGAGTGGGCGCCGTGCATCATATCGCCTGGCGCGCTCAGGACGACGCGGAGCAGCGGGACATGCGGAGCGCTGTCATCGCCACGGGGAGGCCTGTCACCCCGGTCATCGACAGAATGTACTTCCATTCCGTCTACTTTCACGAGCCGAATGGAATCCTCTTCGAGATTGCCACGGATCCACCGGGGTTCACCAGAGATGAGGCTGCTGATTCCCTGGGCCAGCGTCTGAAGCTTCCCCCCTGGCTGGAACGCCTGCGCCCGGCCCTGGAGAAGGCTCTCCCGCCCGTGAGCGCGGAGCATGCCGTGGAGACCTGGGAAACGTGGACGCAGGCTTGATGGGCCGAACGGGAGGCTCGGGACCCTAGTCCGGTGCTGCGGCATCCGAGATCGGAAAGCCGTTTTCGCTCGCTGCCTTCGAGTACCAGCGCCCCGAGTCCTTCACGGTGCGCTTCTGGCTCGCGTAGTCCACGTGCGTGATGCCGAAGCGCTTCGTGAACCCGAACCCCCACTCGAAATTGTCCATGAAAGACCAGAGGAAGTACCCACGCACGTTTGCGCCGTCAGCAATTGCCTGGTGGATTGCCGCCGTGTGGCGGGCGACATACGTGAGGCGTACCGCGTCGTGGAACGCTCCATCCGGGCCCGGGGCATCCGGCAGGGAGGTGCCGTTCTCCGTGACGTACAGGGAGGCCGGCTTGTATTCGCGAGCCACTCGCAGCAGCGTGCGATACAGCCCCTCCGGCGCCATCTCCCATTCCTCGAAGTCGGCGCGGGGGGTGAACGGCCAGTGGACCTGGCGCGCCGCCAGGACGCTGCGGCCTTGCGTGCCCCGGCCCGCCGGGTCGTGGGCCATGATCCGGCGGGTGTAG
>CAVUXE010000087.1:0-4984 GCA_963745235.1 uncultured Spirochaetota bacterium
GCGGAGAACTCACCACTCAGGCCTACCGGCACGCGCTGGAAGCGTTTCTGGAAAGCGGCCAAGCGGTGACCGTGGAAGGTTTCGCCCAGTACATCCACGAACTGCGCCGGACTCGGGCCGCGAGCACCGTCAACCGGCCCTGGCCGCCCGGCAGAAAAGCTTTCCTCCAGGCCGCCGAGCGCCTGGGCATGCCCGCGAAAGAGATCTCTCTCATCCGCGGAGCCCTGGCCGACATCCCCTCAGTGAAGAAAGGACCGCCGGAGGTCGCGGTGGTCTCACCCGCTGAGCGTTCGACGCTCCTTGCCGCGCTGCCCCTACGAATGCGCCTGGTTGCCGAGACGCTCTACGTCACCGGCGCCCGCGTCTCGGAGGTCCTGGGGGTGAGGCGCGACCAGATAAAGGTGAACGGCGCCAACGGCACCGTGGAGCTCAGGCTCTACGGCAAGGGCGGCAAGGAACGCACTGCGCGGATTCCCGCGGAGCTTTACAAACGGATCCTCGAGGTCTACCCCAGGGGGACGTACTTGTTTGAGAGTAGCCACAAGAAGCACTTCAGGCGGGAGTATGTATCGAGGGAGATCGCACGGGCGGCCAGGCGGGTCCTGGGAAGGAGAATCTCGGCGCACGTGCTTCGCCACTCGCGGGCGACAGATCTGCTGGCGAACACGCATCGCATAAAGGCGGTCTCAAGGCTCCTTGGGCATAGCGACGAAGCGACAACGCTACGGTATTATGTGCACGACGCCTTTAGCGACGAGGAGCTCTTTGGGGGGAGGTGACTCGCCATGGAAAACGTTCCGCCTTTCAACGAGCAACAACTCACGTCCATCGCCAAAATCCTCGCTGAGTCCTATGGAGGCCTGACTGGATCAGAAATTAGCTTCCTGCTCAAACAAGTCGGAATGCCAGCACGTTTTGGAGTAATTATTAAGCCGCCCCGCCGGCACGAAGCCACGTAGCAGCCGCGTTTACAATTCCACTGTCCCACTAGAAGCCGGACGTTAAGGGGTCAGCTTCAACGACTTGTCAGATCCCGGCTTTCCGGCCCAACCGGCGACGCGCCGATAGACAAGGCTGCGCCGATTGCAGTGGAGAATTCAGCGTCCGACGGGAATACGAACTCCGTGTGATAGATTGCAGCCACCTCGGCCAGGATAGTCCTCCCAAGCGCACTCGTGCTTCCTTTGCCGGTAAATAGCACCATGTCTCGCCGTTGGCAGCGTGCGGCAAAGACCGACAGCACACCAATAGCTTGGTATACCATATTAAGGACTCCGGCCGCCAGGTCCTCCCTACGGATTGAATCATCCATCTTGCCGAAATTGCATGCGGTGATCTTTCTAGTGAGAAAACCCATGTCTGTCCCAAGGATGTCCCCTATCAACAGATCTACCTTTGTGGTGTCGCCGTTAGACGCCAGTTCCGTGACATAGCGGAAGTCGACGGTGCCCAGCAGCGCCTTGGACAGACCGATTACGGTTCCTCCCCCGATCCCGGTGCCGCCCAGATGTGTCATCACGCCGTTTCGAGCCTCGACTATTGCGGTGCCTGTCCCAATGTTCGTGATGATTACCTCGTTCGATGCAGACAGATAGACACCTCCGTTGCCTATGGCAGAAACCTCGTCCACTCGAGCAGTTGGTATGTCAAAGATGTTCTTCTCGATTCTGGAAGATCCGACACCGGTGATTGAGATCCGCTCGATGTCTTTGATCTTCAAGGCACTCTCGGCTGTGAGCCTGCCCAAGCTACCGCTGGCCGCGGTCAATGGGTCAGTAGCCCTCATTGTCGCCTTCAGCAGCACTCCGCTTGGAAGAATGGCCACCGCTTTTGTGGTTGTGCTACCGACGTCAATTCCTACTGTCATTTGAACACTCCATAGTCAGTACCAGCGAAATAACAAGTCGTAGTTCAGTTCTTCCATCAGAAGCCGTTCGCTGCGGATGGAGTACAACACTTGGAGTAACAAGGCTCGAATGAGGTTTTCCGGATGAATCGAGGCGCGGCCTATCGGCGAGTACAATTTGGTGAATTCTGCTGACAGTTCCTTCAAACCACGATTTGCCATTTCCTTGATGATGCGCAACGGATGGCCCGACTGCACACGGTCAGCCGGCGAATGATAGGTGAAGATGTAGTCCTGCTCGTGATTGACGCCCCACACTTTTCCCTCCCAGGAAGTTCTGGTCATAAGGAGGTATCAGTGAGGGGCGTTTCACTCAATGAAAATCTGCCGGACTACTTCAGCACAGCGCGGAGCCCGGGGATGCGGCGCAGGACCAGGAACGACAGCGCCAACGTCGCTGTGAAGGCAAGCGGTGCAACCGCCACGTGCTTGAGCAGGGGAGCGCCATGCCAGGGCCTCACGAGCAGAGAGATCGTGATGAGGATGGGAGCGTGGAACATATAGATCGCGAATGAGTTTGCCCTCAGGAGCCTCGTGAATCGGTTGTCGACGTTCAGGTACTTGCGGAAGAAGGCAATCATGCCCAGGGAGAAGCCGATGGCCACAAAGGCCTCCCAGAACGCATAGACAAAGCTCTGCCAGTTGAGGCCGCCGGTGAAAAGTATCTTTCCTCGAGCCGCTCCACCTCCAATCATGATTACCAACCAAAGGACCAACCCGGCGCCAAGGACAACCGTGAACCAAGCGAGCCCCTGTTTCTCAGGGAAGTTCTCCAGCCATCGCCTTTCTCCGGCATGGAGGCCAAGGAGGAAAAGCGCGATGTAGGAGGCGAAAAAGCACAGCTGCAGATTTGCGACACTGGTTCCGATGGGCTGGAACAGTCTGATGGAAAACGCCCCCAGTCCCGTTGCCACAATGATGAGGATCACCGTCATGACCCGTGGCGGCTCACCAGGGGTCTTTGCGGGCCGTCGGACAGCTCTCCACGCGGCGTAGGGAAGACTGAAAAGCAGAAGCGCTTCGACGAACCAGAGAGGCCCGGTAGACCCAATCCAGCGGAAAGAGCCGAGGTAATCAAGGTAGAACCGCAAGACGTTGGAGTGTTCCCGGATGTTTCCATAGTTCATGATGAAGTACCCGATGAAGGGGTCGATGACGAACATGTAGATGAGCAGCGGAACCCCGAGGCGGAAGAGCCTCTCTTTCGCGAAAGCAGCCGGTCCGCGCTTTGCAAGCGACCTGGCTGCAAAAAAAGCGGCCAGGAAAAACAGGATTCCCATGAACCATGCCTGCGTGAAAGACCCGTACAAGAAGAAAAGTATCCGCGACACCGGGTCCAAGCTCGCTGGGTTGCCTTCCGTATAGTACCAGCTACCGATTCCGCTGTAGGTCACGTTCGAATGCATTACGACCACAAGGAAGATGACGAACGACCTCAGGTTGTCCAGGTATCCGAGGCGCTTTGTCGCAGTGTCTGCGAGCGGTAACGTGATAAGCATGCCTTTCTCCTTCATGGCCTCACAGTACGGCTCGGGAAATGGCAGCCTCAATCACCCGCCATTCTCATTCTGTTCCTAAATTGCCAGGACTGAACAGGGAATACTTTCCTAGGAAGCCTTTCCTGCTGAAATTCGTTTGAGAAGCTCGAAGCGATTTGTCGCTCCGGATTTTCGGAAGATGCTTGTGACGTGATTCTTGACCGTATGAGGAGAAATGAAGAGCTTCGAAGCGATAGCCTCGTTGGAAAGCCCTTCAACGATCAGCGGGACGATCTCAGATTCTCTGTCGGTCAGATCGAGATCCAGACCTCCGGGGAGAGCAAGGGTGCCTTCTTTCTTCCTGAGGAGTTCCCTAATGCAGCCGAAGACGATGAACAAGTCAGCCAAGAACAAGAAGAAGGGTGAGAAAGGGAACGCAGGGACCCCCAGGAGCGCTCCGAAACGAAACGTATCGTTCAAGACGGCGAGGACATTCATTACCACGAAGAAAAGGGAAAAGACGGGCAGAAAACCGAAGAATTGTGGGAGCTTGGCGCGGTTTCTGATGATGACAAAGGTCGCGTAGAACTGGCAGACCGCCGCATAGAGAGTGGATGCAAGGTATCCATGTGCAATGTCTATCGCGTTCGGCATCAAGAATATTGGAAGTGAGAGTACGAGAAAGAAGAACAGGATTGAAAAGGCCCAAAAGACCGCCCGCTTCGATGAAGTGATCTTGGTTCGCGCGCTTTCGTAGGCAAAGCGCAGTAAAAAGCCACTAGTGATGACTGCCGCAAGGAAGACTTCGTTCAAGATCAGGAACTGTACGCGAGAATCCCAGTGGTGAAGGAAGTCAAAAAGCACATAATTCACTGCGTTGCCGCTCAAGATGAAAAAGAGTCCAAGCAAACAAAAAGCAAGTGAACGAAAGGAAAGCTCGCCGGTCCTCTTGTACGTCAGCCAGAGGAACAGAAACGCCGAGGGGGCCGAGATGACAGCCAAGCCGATAGCAGTCATGATGACGGGCGGCGACATGGTGAGGAGTGTACACCTCCTTCTTGCCCGGAGGGAACGCCTACCTGGTGCCGGCCGTCGATCTTCGTGGCTCCACTGCCGCCAAGGGCAAATCAGCTGCGGTTGTGGTTCTCCTCATTGGCCTACGTGATCCTCAACGAACTTCGCCGTGTGGGGCTTCGCGGAACGCGAAAGGCGGAAGCAACCTGCCAGACCATCCGCCTGAAACTGTTGAAGATCGGCGCCACATGAATGTGAGCGTCCGTCGAGTGGTCTTCAGCATGGCCACTGGCTACCCCAATCAAGACCTGTTTCGAATTGCCTTGGGCAACCTGCGCCTACCTCCTCAGCGGCTGAGCGGTGTTTTCGCGCTGGGCTATGTTGTCCCGCCATTGGGCGGGTCGACCATGCTTGCCCCCGTGGTGCTCAATGGACGCCCTTGATCCTCAACGACCAAGAAAAGGGCGCCGGCACATCCAGAGTTGGAACTTCCGCGCTCCTCGGCTGGTCTCAGGACCGTGTCACGAGTCCGATGCAACGCCTCTGTGAGAAATCCGGGTTAAGACTTTAGTGCCGCGGTGGCGCC
>CAVUXE010000088.1:0-8771 GCA_963745235.1 uncultured Spirochaetota bacterium
CGGAACCGCCGGCTTCTTTTCGGCCGGATTATGCATCGAATGTTCATTTCAGATAGGGCCTTGAAATCTGGGAGTTCGTTCTCGCCGGCACTAGACCCTGAATCTGGTCGGGGTTGTCTTTCCTCTGTTCGGGCACGTAGCCCTTTGTCGATTATTTGTATCCCAATGAGGAAACAGGTCAACTAGATGTGTTTCTATGTTGCAGACAATGGCCCTTTGTGACGGCTTTCAGGGTCAGACTCAAGGTCAGCGTGGTGGATGTATTGCTGGCTGCAATATTACGTTATGTCACTCGCTGTCAAGCGCGACATCGACTTCGGACTGTGGACGTTCAAGGATTTCTAAACATTCCTTGGTAGCCTTTTCGGCAGCCTGCCGCTTTTTTGGGGAGCTTTCGCTCGTGCAGCGTTCGGGTGAGGTCGGCGTTGAAACTCCTCTCGCAGGACACGGCGAAGCGTCTGTTCCAGGGGCTCGGCGCTTCTCTGCACGTGTTCACGCAGTGCAAGGTTGATTAGGCTTTGATAGTTGCCGCCTCCAGCAGCGTGTACCTGGGCGCGAAACCACTGCAGAACATCGTCATCTAGCCGAATCGTGATTCTGCTCTTTCCAGCTACAGCCGCGGCTATAGCGCCGCGCTTACCTTTGCTGAAATCATATTCTTCGCTCATCTATCTTATCCCTCGTATTGACGGCGCTCTGCTGGAAGCGCCTCGCGTGCTGAGATGATCCTCAAGTTTTCTCCCCTCCAAGTGTAGGCAACCACAAGCAGCCTACCTAGAAAGTCTGTTCCCATAGTCACGAAGCGGGCTTCCTCGTGCCGATCATCAGGAATAATGATCGCAAGAGGGTCCTCGAACACGCCGACAGCGTCGGCAAAATCGACTTTATGCTGGACAAAGCCTTTTGAGGATCCCATTCGTAGATCACTACTTAGAGAATGTATGCACAAATGTACACGGATGTCAATTGGGCTAAGAGATTAACAGTTTACTGTCGGCCAGGGACAACTGTCGATAGCGGTCGTTCGGTCCACCAGCAATTGCGAGTCGGTCTACAGTCTGCAAGCGTGGCGAGCACGTAGCCTCAGCTGATCATTGGCCACGGTGCAGCGGATCGAATTCTTTCAACAGCGGGACCGACTCGTCCTCATAATCTACGTAGCTGGTCCTGTGATCGAAAAGATCCTTGAGCTTCGGTCTCAGAGCGGCGAGTTGGGGATAGTTGCTGAGATTAGGGGAGTCTGGCCAGAACGCCTGAAACTTGGGATCGTTCACAAGCAAGGAAGCCGTAATCTCGGAAAACGCCCAGACCTGCCAGTCGCCGATCTCCCCCCTTGGATGGCGTTTTCTTAAGAGCTGGAAGACATCGGAAAGCGCTATCTCTTGTGCGAGCATCTTCCCCTTGTAGTCGCGACCACGAGCGAAGTTCACCGCAACCTTGTTAGCGTACCAGTTGCTCAAGCCGAGGTGGATGGACGAGATGACACAAATGTACTCGGGATGAACCCATGGCGATTCTGTAGTCTCCACGACTATGTGTGAGAAAAGTGGAAGGAGTTCCTTCCACTCTGCTTCAAAGTCGGCTTTGGATGCCTGGATTTCGGCGCTGTCGCTTGTGAAACGGTCCTCGACAAGCTTCTCGGCCAGCTTTTTCGCGTCAGACAGGTTTGTATCGCGGATTTCTCGGGCGACGTTGATATCAACCCGCATGCTCTTCGCTCGGGCTTCAAGTCCAGCGGGAGTGTAGGAGCGGAACATGCTTATCACGTTGTCCTCGTCAAAGTTCTTGTCAATGACAAAGGAGAGTCGCAGGTCGGGCGCTGTTGACGGGTTCCCGTTAGTAGTGCAGCCCAGCAACAATGAGATGGCGAGGAAAGAGGGCAGTCTTTTGACTTTCATAATCAATCCTCACTTCTGAACCTACAACCTACACCCCAAAGAGTGAAGGTGCTTGTCCGGTGATTCTTGAGAAGAAAATACGAAATGGGCGGGGGGCCTCAGGGTGACTTCTGATATGCGGCCTTCGGTCCACCATGTTTGACAATGTTACATTATAGCCTGCGGAGAGTCACTATCGACGCCGTAGGGGGGCACAAGATCGTACGGCACGTTTTCCTCCTTCTCGTGCGCTTTCAGGTAGCCCTGAAGGACCTCGAGCTTTCGCTCGAAAAAGGCCTTGTCAGTCTGAAGAGCCGGATCGAAGAAAATACTCAGGCTTCCGGAAATCCCGTTCCACGAAATCAGTATCAACCGCCGGTCTTCGGGGCCGAGGGCGAGCAGCGCAAGACGCGCTAGTACGGGAACGGAATTCCACATTCGTCGGCTGACAAGAGGTCCCCGACGGAGGACGTGAAGCTGGGAGTCTATCTCGCTAACGTACCAGCCGCCCCTGGGGTCCCCCGCGAAGCTGAGATCCGAAGACGTTCCCTCTTCCCCATCTAGAGGACGCACGGGATGCACGAGGCTCACGTTGCTGACCACCCCGACTCTCTCCGCCAGCGCGTCCATCCGCTCAGTTGCCGGAGCGCCCACGTACAGCATGAACAGCTGCTTCACCTCGCGCTGACAACCCGTGCTGTCGCAGGAAAGCTCTACGTATTGGATCTGCCGGATATACGCAGCAGCGCCGCTCCCCTGGGACCATGCAAGACCGGCCATTGACCAGAGAAGCGCGACCAGTGCTTTTCGCATGGAAAGTGCCTCCCGTCTTCGGAAGGAGCGAACGCCGGTTGCGCCTTTCCCTCCTAGAGTGTCAATAATTTAACACTTCCCGAGGAGTTGTCAAGTTAAATGCTAAGTTTTTGACACTCAGTGCTCCGGGTAGGAGCATGCATCCTGAATCCATGGAGGTCTTGAGGAGACTCTCAATGGCGGACGTACATCAAGTCGTTCTCGTCGCCAGGGGGGCCGAGAAACTCTGCCGGATACCCCAGCGGGGAATCTGCTTTTTCGTAGAGGTTGCCGCCGGGGGCGATACGGATCAGCGTGTAGAGAACGAAGTGCTCGTGCGAATACCGGACGCGGATGTGATACCAGGTGAAGCCCCTGCGGTCTGCCCACTTCTTCTCGATTGCGTACCGATACCAGTTTGAAGGCACATCCGGCAGCGCGGCGGAGGCGACGCTTCCTGTGCCATCGCTGTACCAGGTGTAGATGTTGTCAGATGCAACGTTCAGTGCCCCCAGCGCGTGCCATATGCCGTTGAGCGTCTCAACACCTCGAAATGAGACTGACAGGAGAAGGACCGCCATCACCAGAGCGGCCGGCACAAGGGACCGCGTTTTCCACACGGGTGCCGATGCGCCCTCTATCGGTGCCTGCGAGAGAATGCGCCGGAGGCGATCCTTCAACATCCCCTTCCGGCCAAAGGCAATCCCGTGCGCAGGCCCCGTCATGCCCCCGCCCTGCTTAAGAATCCCAACAAGAGTCGACGCGTATCGTGTCGGTGGTATGCCCTGCCGCAGGACCTCCTGGTCACAACTCACCTCTGCCTCGTGGCGCAAGAGCGAGCGTGCGATCCAGGCCAGGGGATTGAACCACACAAACGCGCACGCGATCTGGGCGACAGCGTTGGAAAGGGCATCCCGCCGCCTCACGTGCGCGAGCTCGTGGACGAGCACTACCCCCAGCCTTTCGCGGCTCCAGCCCGTCCACGCGGACGGCAGAAGAATTGTGGGGCGCCAGATCCCGTAGGTGAACGGTAGAGCCACGCGGGGATGAGCCATCACATGGATTTCTCGAATGCCAGCAGGGAGCGAGAGCTTCCGCAGCAATGCTTGGGGCCCGGGCTGCGCGTCGCCTGATCGCGCCATTCGAGAGCAGACCGATCGTCCGACAGCCGGCCGTACAACCACGAGGAACGCTCCGGCGGCCCACACGAGCGCCAGTGCCAGAGGGACGCCGGGCGGAAGCGGATCTGCCGTTCCCGGGCGAGCGAGAATAGACGCCGGGGCCGTCATCGATGCGGATAGTTCGGGCGATGCTGGGGGCGGTTCAGGCACTGCGGCCGGCCTATGAACGAATGTGCTCGAGAGCCAGTCGGTGAGCGAAACATGGACAACCGGAACGACCAGCTGGGCAGTCGGAAGGACAACGAGCATGACGAGCACGAGGAGCCAGGCGGTATGCCGATGCGTCGCTCCCAGCGAACGCGCCAGCCGCGTCGCGAGAGCCACGAGCAGGAAGACAACGGTCCCCTTGACGGCCAGCCCGAGAAGTATAGCGCGGATCACCTTCGTGACTGCTTCCTGCGACGCCGCATCAGTCCCGATCACATCTTTGCTTCCCTCTTCCTCGCGCGCCGCGCCTTGCGGATCATGGCAATGAGCTCGCCGTACTCATCGTCGTTTCACCGGACGCCAGCATCGATCAACCCCATCACCGCCGCCTGCACGGAGCCATCGAAGTATGTTCTTACCAAGTGGCGCGCCGCCGTCCGCCGCGCCTTGCCGTGGGGGATCACGGGGCGATACAGGTACCGGCGACCATCTGCCCGAGTCGCGAGGAAACCCTTGCGAACGAGGATGTTCATGGTGGTCCGAACGGCTGAGTAGCTGGGTGCATCTGCCAGGGACCTCCTGACATCGCTTACGGCTCCCGCTCCCAGGAGATATAGGGCATCCATGATCTGGCGCTCGCGTTTGCTCAGCAGGCTCCAGCCCTCTCCTGTTTTCATGGTGCCAATATTTTAACATTTTGAGAGCATAGTGGCAATGGCGCCTCCTGCATCGTCGCTCCTGGCTCAACGCGTGCGGGCGCAGTATTTTACGTTGTATGGAAAACGGAAGAACGGCGCGAAACTGGCTCTGTATGGTTTTGGTGCCGTTGCTCTTGGTCGCTGCTGCAGTCAGTGCTTCCCCTCGGACGGTGATATATCACTACCACTGGTCGGCGCCGCCTTTTGATGAGATCAACCGAGAAGCAGGAAGAGAGTTCATGACGCGAAATCCCGACGTTGACGTGAAGATGATCTTTCTTTCCGACGACAGGCGGCGTGACGTCATCCGTACCGTGCTGGCGAGCGGCAAACCGATCGATAGCTTTGCGCTGACAAACGGCGAGTCAGCCGAGTTTCTCAACGCCGGTCAAGCGGTCCCGATCATCCCGGAAGCATTCGGCAAGGACTCGGTCGAACAGATAGTGAAAATGTGGGTTCCGCACGCCTTTGAGGCCTGCGGGGGCTACTGGGATGGCCGCTACTATGGCATCCCGTTCGAGCTCTCCAACTACGTGGCATGGGTCAACGGCAAGGACATGAAGGCAGCGGGGCTTGATCCAGAAAGAGATCTGCCGAGAACATGGGACCAGTTCGTGGAGATCGGCCGTAGACTGGTTCGCACCCGGGGTGGCGTCACGATCCGAAACGGGTTCATGTGCAACACTAAGGATTCTGTTTTCAACTTCCTGGTGCTGCTCGCGATGATGGAGCAACTGGGTCTTGACTGGGGCACTGAGAAAGGTTTCATCGCCTCGATGGAGAAACCTTCTGTCCTTGCGCGGGGCCTTCAGACCTACACTGACTTCGTCACGTCAAGCAGGATCTGGGATCCGGCGGTCTTTGACGAGGATCGACAGGGCTTCGGCGATGACATGACCGCCATGTTTTTGACCGGCGGCACCTGGTACTGGGGTACCCTGAAAAACTTCCCCTTGCGGAGCAGCGATGTGAGACCGTTTCCCTATCCCCGCTTTCCCGATGGCAAAGACATCGGCGGGGTGGGATATGGCTACTGTCTGTTCGTATCCGTGCGGGCGAAAAACCCGAAGCTGTCCTTCAAGCTCCTGGATGCCATGGCCAGCAAGCCAAACGAGTTCATTCGCTATGGATATTACCAGCCGCGCCTAGCGCTATCCGATGGACGAAAAGCCCTTGACGAGTCACTGGCTGAAGAGTTCATCCCGTACTACAACGAGGTGTTCAAGAGGGAGTTAGCGAAAACGGCCGTCTGGCTTCATTCGACAAGAAGCAACGAGGTCGCCGATCTCGTCTGGCAGGCCGTCACCCGCGTGATCTACCAAAGTGTTGCAGTTGACGACTCTGTCTCCAGGCTGCAAAAGGACGTCAAGGCACTTTTTCTCTGACTGCGGGCTTGGAAGCCCCGTCCCCCGCTCAGCGGTTCCTTCTGATCCCCTGCGTTGCCTTCGTGAGGATAATGATGGCGCCCTTCAGGACCAGCACGCCTGCCATCGCCCGTGACGAGACTTTGCGAACCCTTGCCGTGTCTCTACATCCCCCCAAAGCTCCTCATCGCTGAACACGACATAATACCGCAGCGTCGTCGCTTCATCACTGTGCCCAAGCAGCCTCGAGACCGCCTTGATCCTGTGTATCGACGCCAACAGGTCCGTCGCTCGCGAGTGCCGCAGCACGTGCGCCGAGACTGCGCCGGGGTTAGTTCGGTACTCCAAAGTAGCTCGCCTAGCGTGTTCTGGGACAGGAATGGCGGTCAGCATGCTGAAAAAGGCTGGCCCTTAATGAAAAAGCGTAATGCCACGGTTCGAGGAAATACCCGCGCGCCTTAGAACCCTTTGCCGTGCCAGAGGCTCCTGACAAAGCCCACGGATGAGCTGCCGGCTCGATAGAACGCTTCTCAGCCCACGCTACCTGAAGCTCGTCTCGCTGTGAGGGGGCGCAATCCGCCAAGAGGTCGCGGGGGGGGCCGAAGTTTCGCTCCATACAAGGACGCGGAGGCGCCCTCTTGTTTTGTCTATCTGGGATGCCATCGTTTCGGAAGGGGCGTACGACGCGAGTGAGTTGGCGATAGCTTGCCCCGAGAAAATCGGCGAGCTCCCGGCGAGCTAGTTTGGAACCTCCCTCCGTATGAAATAGGTGCTATCGCGTCTCTGCTTTAAGAGCGCTGGCGACATTTCACGATACGCGTCCCAGAGCCCTTGGTAGGTCCGAGGAAGCCAGGGTTGGAGCATGCGGTGCAACCGGGGCAGCGCGTGAAAGGGGACGTTCGGATAGAGATGGTGTTCGATGTGGTTTTCCATATGCATATAAAGAAAGGAGAGAATCGGATTCACATGGAGCGTGCGCGTGCTCAACCTGTGGTCCCATACGTCTTGGGCAAGTCCTGCGTGCTGGGTGACAACGAACAGCCAAACGATGAGACCACCGTATAGCCGCGGGACGGTGAACAGCAATATAGGGAGCCAACTCTTCAAGAGAATCGCCATTGCGATCGCCGCGAGGTGCAGCAGTAGTACGGCTCGTGAAGCCCAGTACATGCTCTGGTATTTGTTCTTCGGAACAACCTTCTTTGCCCCTTGTGAGGGCACGCCGACAGAGTGCTGGATCAGGATCCAGAAGGAAAGAACAGCATAATGAAGGTAGAAATAGTCGAGCAAGATCAATCCGAGCCTGACGGGTCGGGGGGCAAGGATCTCTAGATCTTTCTCTGTATGGATCGTAAAGGCGTGATGGGTGAGGTGGCTCCAGCGTGCCGATACCACGTCTTTATACTCCATTGAAGCGGCAAGAAAGAAGGCCGCTCTGTTCAGGACTTTTGTCCTGAAGGGGGTGCCGTGCATGCTCTCATGCCAGCGGGCGTTGCAGCTGGAGAACACCGTCCCATAAAGGAAAAAGGCGAGGATACACCAGCCCGAACCGAGGGTGAAAAGCAATGCGGAGAGCCAACCCAGGCTGACGACAAGGAACAGCCACAAACCATAGCTCGCCAACGCTTTACCATTTGTTCTCTTCATCAAGGCGGTGATTTTGGAACGCTCGACCGGCGGGGCATACCACCCCGGAGGGGTGACGTCACTCATTGCCGATATCCCCTCGGTTGTTCAATCCACTGAAGATTGGAGCTGGCAACCATGACTTCCCAGATTATCTGCAATTCATGTAAATCGCAACAACCCCCAGGCCCTTTGTGTACTGTGGATTAGGTAGTTCTTGGTGAACAAACCCAACCTGCTCGCAAAAGGACTCCGATTAGGAAGCGGACATCTTAACTTCAATCCCTTAGGTATCCCGGCTTTTGACCACTTCCCTCGCATGTCATACAATATGAGATCATATAACGTTTCGCGCGCTTCCCTTGGCAAGGTTGAGCATCGTGGCCCCGAGCAAAAGAGTAGTATCCGCGAACGATGTCGGGACTTATGCGTCCGATCTCGCCGATCGTCGCGAGGGCTCCGGGAGCCGGCACTCTGCCCTAGCCCGGATTTCTCATACCTCTGATTGAAAAGGCCTTCCGCTCCGGTATAGTTGCAGTGCCAACAACAACTTATGCCAGGAGAGAAAGGCCAACCAATGCAAACAGACTGTATTCCGAACCTGTTCGGCTTTCAAGATCTGGGAGCGCGGGAAGTTGTCGCCGGATTCGATGGCGGGCTGATCAGCTCGGATGCCGGAGGGTTGCTCCTTCGTGAGGTTGCGCTGAGCACTGATCTGCTGCGTCAGTTTTCTTGCGGCTTTCTGGATTACCGCAACCCAAGGTTCGTCGAGCACAGCGTTCAGGAGTTGGTCGCTCAGAGAGTGATCGGCCTGTGTCTTGGCTACGAAGATATCGTCGACCATGACCTGCTGCGATTTGATCCGCTGTTTGCCACGCTGTGCGGCAAGGACGATCCCATCGGTCGGACTCGTCGTCATTCCCGCGATACGGGCAAGGGGTGTGCGGGCAAGAGCACGCTGAATCGGCTGGAGACCTGCGAAGGGTTCTGGCATACAGACGAGACCAAGAAGATCGTGGCAGACAAAGAGCACATCGAGCGGTTCTTTGTGAAAGCGTTCCTGAACAACCATCCTGGTCGGCCGAA
>CAVUXE010000089.1:0-47416 GCA_963745235.1 uncultured Spirochaetota bacterium
TCCGCGGAGAATCTCAGCCAGGCGAAGCTGACCCGCAGAGACAGTCCTGAAAGGGCTGTATTCGGAGGTCGGTTGGAACGTGGCGGTGAAGTGGGGCAGACGACAGCCCGAAGGCAGCGACGATTGCCCCGTAACCCGTTTTACCTATCAGACAGGCCCGCGAGCTGCACCGTCGGCGCTCGTCAAGCTGACCAAAATGCGTTTCACGCTCGCCGCCCGTAGGAGGCGGCAAGCGTTGGGGAGCTTTTGTTTAGCTATTGGCCGTCCCCATCCGCTTGCAATTCGCGGTGGCGACCAAGCTCAAGAACCCGGAGGTCCAGCTGTACCCGGTGGAAGCCGATCCGCGGCAGATCGAAAGGACGAAGCGGATCGCGGAGCGCGTCTGGGAAGCAATCGAGCGCCAGATTTTCTACGCCCTTTGCTTTCGCGTTTCATGGCCGAATCGCAGCAGCCCGTCGCGCACGGCTCAGCTTCCAGCAGGCGAAAGCGGGCGCGGAGTCGGCGATCCGCGGGTTTGGGGAGGTCGGGTGGAGCGTGGCGGTTGGGTGGGCAGCGGGCGACGGTGCGACCGCGGGCGCGGAAGCGAGATAGGCAGCCGTTCTTCGTCGCGGGGCATGGCGATTGCTCACGAGGCAGAAAATGGCACCCGCAATCCGACTTCACTAGGGGCTTCGCCCCTCAACCCGAAGCACCTCGGGCTTGTGGTTCACTCACTTCGCCTGTGCTTGCCCGGCCACGGTTCGTCCCTCGCCTTGCGCTGTGGGCTGCATCCGGCTCCGCTCACTCACCTTGCTTGTCGCTTGTCCGCCGGAACTCGGGCGGCACGCAGGCCCAGGCCGGCCGCATCGCCAGGGCGCTCCCGGCGGTTCGCCGACCGGCAGCCCCACGCCGGGTGGAACCAGCCGCCGCCGCGAAGCACGCGGACCGAGCCCTTGCAGCACCCGTCGGATCGTCCACGGGCGACTCCCTGAATACCCGTCCTAACCAATCCTGGCACCACTCCCACACGTTCCCGTGCATGTCGTACAGCCCCAGGCGTTCGGCTTCTTCTCGCCACAGGATGCGTCTTGTTGCCCGAGTTCTTGTCGTACCACGCATATTCGCCAAGTTCGATTCTCATCGTCGCCGAAGCAGTACTCGTCGTGCTCCCTGCCCGGCAGGCGTATTCCCACTGCGCTTCGGTGGGCAACTGGAACTTGCCGCCCCGCGGCCGGACTTCGCGTTGAGCTTGCCGAGGAACTGCTGGCAGTCGTCCCAACTGACCTGTTTCCACCGGGTTCTTCGGCCCCTTGAAGTGGCTCGGGTTGTTGCCCATCACGGCCTCCCACTGCTCCTGCGTCACCAGATACTTGCCCAGGTAAAACGGCTTGGTGATCCGAACCCGGTGTACGCATGAGAGACCAGCGGGGGATATTTTCTTCACAACCAGGGGCACCACGTCGTCCCATCGTTCCCGATAGATGTCCAGCATGGAGATCCCTCGTGACGGGACGCCGTGAAATCAAAGGTCTTGATGTTGTGCAGGAGGTCGAAGGAAACAACGTTGATTGAGGGTGAGCCTCCGCCGGATACCTTCACGACGAGCCAGCAGTCCACACCAGCGTCCCGGGCCACTTTGTTGCGATCCAAGACTGACGAGGGAAAGGACTTCAGCGAATAATCGATGGGGTGGGCGCGTCGTCAGCTTCGCTCAGGGCGGTCAGGAAGGACCGCTTGAGGACAATCATTTCGTTGTCCGAGTAGCCTCCGCCGAAGAGGCCGCTTTTTTCCATGACGAACAGGAGCCGGCGGGGCGCCTTGTCTGGTGCTGGTGCGGGAGAGGTCGCCTGGTCTGCGCGAAGAGCGCCCCCTGGGCCAGGAGGAAAAGGACGGGAATCAGGCACGCGGTTTGCCTCTTCATTGCGCTACCACCATGTCGAGTACTTCGTCAGCACGCGTGCCTTCGTGTCAAACCCGTAGAATGACCGCCGCCCGGCCCTGTACGCAAAGCGCGTATTCCTAGGGTCGGTCCCTGAATAGAAGCTGGCCTGCGTTGAGCCCGTGGTCGGATCTATGCGCACAAAGTTGCCCGAACCGTTGTCATAGGCAATGATGGTTCCCTGCGCGTAGCCAAACGTGCCCGTGTCGAGGTTGCTGCGGGAGGGAGGCGAAAGATCCAGGACATTCGTGGTGACGACGAAGCTTGTTGCCTTCGGCGCGGCGAAGAAGTAGGTCGTGGCGTTATTCGAGCCACCGTTGTTGGATTGGCCCACAATGAAAACGGCCTTTCCCGCGGCGCTGTCATCAAAGACGCCAAAGACCTGCAGGTTGGACATGCTGGACGAAAGCGTAACGATTGAAGGGGAGCCGGAAGCCCACGTATTGGGGTAGGTGGTGTAATTCAGCGTATTGCCGCTCGAGATGGAGAACCCGGCGATCTGTTCGGTCAGCGCGGTATCCACAAAGCCGTCCACTCCTGCCTCGTTGTTTGAAAAGAGGAAAGTCCCTGCCGGCAGGGTCGGCAGGGTAGAGTTGGGCGTCAGGTCCGGGTTCAGGACAATATTGCCCACCACGATGCGGCCAAGGGCGTCCACCATGGCGCCATCCCCTTGAGAAAGGATCAGCGTCTGCTTGAAGTTCAAGTCCAGGTCGTAGATGAAAGCAACACTGCCCGGAAGAGGGGTTGCCAATGACGAGCACGTACCCATAGCCGCCTGTCTCCAGGACCCTGACGTGGAAGGCAGATCCGTCGTTCGAGGTGATCTGGCCCGACAGGTTCGCCTGCGCTTTTGCCAGCACGGTTGTTGCCGGAAAAACAGACCCGAAAATGACGTTGAGGACCTGGCACGAACCAAGTGAGAGAACCGCCCCGAGCGCGCAGACAGCCCGCATGGTCCTCATTTCCATGGGATTACGACTCCCAGCGTGATGGGTGGAAAGAACCCGCCCCAGGTCATTGGGGGGCCGCCGGATCCCAGGAGGTTGTTCCCGACCCCCAGGGGCAGCTTCACATCGATCCTGGCGAACGTGGGGAAGCCGAAGGTGTGCCACTCCGACCAGAGGCTGAGGACGTTCAGGTAGACATCCGTGAAAATCGGCAGGCTCGTTGCCGGGATCCACGTGAGGATTGTCCCCACGCCCGTGGAGATTCCAAACCTGAATCCGGCTTCAGGCGGCCGAAACAGATACAGTCCCGCCTGGAGCTCGGAGTCCATGTGGATGGGCCAGCTGGCGTTGGGAACGAAAGGTATCTGGGTGAAGACGTACTCTGAAAAGTTGACCATGATCCAGTCCGGCTTGGGGTACCATCTGAGGGCGGCCCCCGCCCCTTCCAGCTCGCCGAGGGTCCAATTCACCTCGAAGGACAGGTTGTTGGCCCGGGGGATTGGGGTAAGCGCCACCTCGGGGGCGGCAATGACTGTCTGCCTGAGGGTGTGATATCCCTCCTGGCGCTTCTCCACCATGAACTGCGTCCCCGCTTTGAGGCCGTCTGTCTGGAAAACCAGTGTCCCGTTCTCTATGCGCCCGACGCTCTTCTGTCCCTCCACCACGACCTCCATCCCGTTCTGGGCAGAGGTGAAGGTGATCTGGTCTATACGGACATCGTTCTTCAAGGTGATCAGCCGGGGCGCGGACAGGAACACCACTCTCTGCACCAAGTCCGCAATCTCTCCATGGATGGAGTTGTAGAATCCCAGGTTGAAGCGCCAGGTGTGAAGGAAGCCGGTGATCAGCGTACCCGCCTTGACGTCATAACACTGCAGGGACACAAGGATCCGGTCCTTCTCCATCCAGTAGAAACCTGAGACCGCCATGTCCGCGCCGGCCTTCTGACCCAGGACGAGAGCCTGGGACGCTTCCGTCACCCGATCCGGGGCGAGCTTCAGCCGCGCGGCCTCTGCCGTCCACAGCTCATCCGGAAGGATCTTGAAACCGACCGCCTCGAACTCCTGCCTTACCGCATCGCTCAACGGCTTCTGGTGCTCCTGCTGCGCGCCGTTCGGTGAGAGATTGGCAAGCGGGAAAACGCAGACCTGGGCGTCAGTAACCTTGGAATCAGCGGGCCATCCCCCTGCGGCCGCGAGTGTGATGAGGAGTATGGCAAGAACCAGCTCTCGTGCGTGTCGCATGACGCTTGTTCAGCGTAGAATATACCATTCTCCGGAGGTTGGACAAGGAGATTACGGGCGCTCGCCGGAAATTGCGGATAGGGGCGACAAAAATGCGCCCCCGGAAAAAGCGCGCGGATGGCCTTGCAAGGCGGATTTTTCGGGATAGACTAGAGGTGACGCACTGGAAAATGAAAAAGGAGATGGCTCAAATGAAGCTGCAGGACATATTTACCGTGGAAGAGTGGGACAAGCTCCTGGGGTCCTTCAAGACAGTTGTTGGAATTGCCCCCATCACCATCGATGCGACCGGCAACCCTGTGACATCAGCCTGCTTTACCTGCGAGGCGTGCCGGATGATAAAGAGCGCGCCGGAGGGAGCGAAGCGCTGCAAGGAAGGCCACGTGCGGATGGTTGCGGAGGCAAAAGACACCCGGAAGGCCCTCGTGAAGTTCTGCCATGCGAAGTTCCTGAAGGTCATCATTCCTATTTTCGATGGAGACGAGTTCCTGGGCATCACCGGCGGATGCAACATCCTGCCGGAAAAACGCCCAGGCGGATGACACGTTCATGCTCGGATTGGCTTCGGAAATCGGCGTAGACGGCAGAGAGCTCGCGGCGGCCGCGCGAAAGGCCAGGAAGGTCTCCAATACGATCATCGAGATGCAGGTCCAGACCCTGATGATGAGAATCAGGACAAGGATGAATCTAGTCGCGCAGGCTCGCCGACAAGCCTCCGCGTCCGTCTGAGCTCCCCTGTCTACAAGGAGAAAGACCCTGACTCGTTGAAGCTGAGCGGGACAGGCTCCTTGCGGATCTCGTCGGGGAACTTGATGGTCGCGCTCCCGGTGATCCCGAAAGCTCCCTTGCGTTGCGCGAACAGCGCGCGAACGTTGCGGGAAAGCCGCCCGGAGCTGAACGTATTCGTCACGGTGACGAGGTCCCTCCCCTCTTTCCTGACGATGCCGGAGCTCTCACCTGTCACCAGCTTCTCCCCGTTCACGGAAAGCTCGTAGCCAAGCTTGTCGAACGACAGCGGCCCCCGGGCCTCGTTGCGGATCTCCAGGGTGAAGCTCACCGTCAGGGGGACATCCAGGTCCGCCGGATCTATCACGGGAGCCGGAGGCTGCCTCCCGTGAAGGATGTTGGTGAACACTCCCAGGGCCTTATCCGGGTCCGTCTTCCTGCCTGCCCGCACAATTGCATCCGCCACCTGTTCCCGTGTCGGCGGCAGGACCCTGAAGTCCAGAATCGCCAGCTTCGGCTTGATTGCCGGTATCTTCTTCGAGAAGGAGTAGTTGAAGGTGATGGTGCCGGGGAGCCCCGGCAACTTCGGCAGCGGGATAACGAGCGTGCCGTCTACCACCGTATTCAGCCAGTCCTTGGTCGTATAGTCCTTCACCAGCTTGATGATTGCGTCGTAGGCAAGCGTGACGGTGAAGGTATTGGACTTCTCGCTATTCGCCGGGACGGAGAAGCCCCCCTTGCTGGCCGCGGTGAACACCTTTGCCCCCTCCACGGTGAACCCGAGGGTCATCCCGTCGAACCCGAGGTTGACGGGATACGGGTTTTTCACGGCGAGCTCGAAAAGAAACGTGACGTCACGGAAGCTGATGGCTTCCAGCTCGAAGCGCCTCACCTCCGCCGTGGGCTTGGGCACGCTGCCGGGAAGACCAAAGGCCCAAAGAGTGGCCCCCAGGCAAATGAACAGGGTTGCAAACAACAATCGTCGTGACATGGCGTTCCCGTCCTCCCGTTCGACAGTTTAGCGCACCAGAGATTATATTGGACACATGAGCATCAATTTTGCAATGTGGCGGAGGGCAACCTCCACCCTGGTGCGGATGGACAGCAAAAAGGAATGGGATGCCCTGGATGTGGTCTCGAAGTGGCTCATAGCAACCCGCTCCGGGGTCACCACGGTGACCCTGTATTCCTGCACCATCGCCGGTTTGCTGGCGCTGCGCGGCGGGAGCTTTCCCTGGCTCACCTGGGTGATCGTCACCATCGGCTTGTTCCTGGCCCACGGCGCAAACAACCTCCTCAACGACTACACCGACTACAGCCGCGGCATCGACAACGACAACTACTTCCGCACGCAGTACGGGGTCCACCCGCTGGTCCAGGGGTTCTGGGACAAGAAGACGCAGATCCGCTGGTTCGTGGTGAGCGGCGTGCTCGCGCTGCTGTCCGCCCTTTTTGCCATCTTCTACTCGAACTTCGATCCCGTGGTGATCGGGCTGGTCGTCTATGGCTCGCTCATGCTGCTGCTTTACACCTACCCCCTGAAGTACTTTGCCCTCGGAGAGCTGACTATCTTCCTGATCTGGGGGCCCATCATGATTGGCGGCGTGTATTTTGTCCTGACGCGGCAGTGGAGCTGGGACGTGGTGCTGACCGGTATCCCCTTCGGCCTCAGCACGGCGAGCATCAACATCGGCAAGCACATCGACAAGTCAGGAGAGGACAGGCAGAAGGGCGTCGGCACGCTGCCCGTGCGCATCGGGGAGACCCCGGCCCGCTACCTGAACATAGCGGCCATCATCCTGGCCTACGCCATCACCGTGTACATGATTGCGGTCCCGCGCTTCCTGACCCCCGCGCTGCTCATCGTCTTCTTCGCGGCTCCCCTGGGGTGGAAGGCTGTTTCGCGGATGTCCAGGCCACGGCCCGCGGAGGCTCCCCCTGGCTACCCCATCTGGCCGCGATGGTTCTCCACTGTCGCTTTTGTCCACAACAGGAGGTTCGGCAACCTGTTCATCCTGGGCGTTGCGCTGGACACCGCTATCCGGCTCGTTTTTCCTTCGTTCTGGAGGTGATGCGAACTTCTCCGACCTCCCTGTTTCCCGCCGCGAAGCCGAGGAGCTTTGCGCCCTCCCCGGCTATGGCCTCTGTGTCTGGCTTCGAAAGGAACTCGAAGGGTTCGATCAGGAGGGAGGCTTTGGCGCCGTTCCTGACGATTTTCCAGGCGCCACGGACAAATCCATCCACCAGAAAAGCGCCGCGTGTGAAGATGCGCCCGGTGTAGCCGTCGGCGATCACCCGGGTGCGGTCGGAATGCGACAGCATGAGGTTGTCGTACTCGGGAAGGAACCGCGGCGGAGCGGGGACATCAGGATCAGGCCTCGGAGCGTCGGGAAGGTCGAAGAGCTCGACCCCGTCTTCATTTCGAAACACCCGAAGCCGCGGGCGCAGGCGCCCCACGGGCACGTTCAGCCGCGTCAGCCAGCACCACGCCTGGATGTCCCGGATCGAGGCGGGCCCGAATGCCGCGAGGTAGCGAAGGATCATGCCGTCCGGCGCCGATGCAACGGCCACCCGGCTGCCGAGCCATGACTCCACGGTCGTCCAGGCGGCCAGACCGCCTTTCCCCCAGATTCCCCGGGGCGGCACCTGGACTACGGGGACGAGGTATCGCACCGCGTACGCAAGCGAGGCCGCGTCTCTCTTCGGCCAACGGGTCCCCAGGCGCCTGCCGAGGGCGGCCAGGGTTTGCGGCTGCTCCTCCAGGAACGCGCGTCCGGCAGCCATGACCGCCTCGAGGTCGACTCCCTTGATTCGCTTCGCGAAAGGGCTGCCCGTGTGGAAACCCCGCTCCTGCACGGCTTGAAGAACGCAACGGAGCGCCAGGCAGTCCCGGGAGGTCACCAGGTGGATGGTGGTCCGCATCAGGGAAACACGGACGGCCTTCCGATCCTCGATCAGCCGCGCAAGGCTTTCCGGCTTGAAGCCTGCGAGGCGGCTCCACAGCCCGACATACGGGGCAAGGGGAGACTGCGCCTGCATGCCCACGAGCCGCTCCAGCGCCTCAGCAGGGGCAAGCTTCCAGTGGCGCAGGAGCATCTGCCTCTCGAGCAAGGCGCGATTGAGCGCCCTCTGGCCGAGCCTGTCGGGCGTCATGCCGACAAAGTACAGAAATCGCGCGGCGCCGTCATCCTAGGAAACAATCTCCATTCGAAGGCCGCGGCGATCCACAGGAGGCGGCGTCGGCAGCGTGACGTGCGTCCCCGCGAGGATCCGTATCGCCGTCCAGAGGGTTGCGAATGCGTCCAGCAGATCGTCGCCGGCCCACCCGCCGCGCGGGAGGCCTTCCCGCGCGGCCTCGACCCCAGCTCCAAAGACCGACACCACCAGCTCCTCTCGCTCTGCTCTTCCCATCGGGGTCTTTTTTGCGTGGCTCATTCCTTTGCCGCCGTTCCAGCGCCAGAAGCACAGCTCGGGATGCGTTTCATGGGTCATTCCCCGATACTCGGGGTGCGCTCTCAGGAACTTGTCGACTTCCCGGATCTTCGGGATGATGTTCCAGGTCTCGCGGTTGATGGCGCGGCCGTCAACCGCGCGTCCGACGGCGCACGCTTCGGCGTAGGTTGCCGCGCCCAGGATCCGCCTCACGGGTGCGGGAAACACGCTGCTGGAGCGCGGCCTCCCCAGCACCTTCCGAGCCTCCAGGTCGCAAAGCCTCGGTCCAGAGTCCGTCAGGCCGATGGGGATGTCGATGGCTACCGCCACCGGGGCCGGATCCAAAGCGAGGAGACCGTCTATTCGAGGCAGGATTCCCGCGTTGCACTCCCCGTTTTCGATGTTCCGCGCGACGTACAGCCACCCCGCGCGGCAGCCGTCAATCCCCAGCGTCAGCACGTGCCTTCACAAAAGCCTTGACGGATCTCTCCACGTCCATGGACGTGGTCATGTAGGAACAGACGCTGATCCTGATGGCCGGCAGCCCGTTCCACTGGGTCCCCCCGCACCAGCACTCCCCCGAGCTCTGGATGTTCTGGAGCGTCGCGGTGGTAAGCGACGCGGTTCTGCAGGAAACGAGGACCTGGTTGAAGCACACATCGTTGCATATCGTGAATCCCTCCCTCCGGAGGCTGCCGGCAAACAGCGTTGCCATATCGCACAACCCATCCACGAGCTCCGAGACTCCTTTTCGGCCCAGGTTCTTCAAGGTGGCCCACAGCTCGATCGAGCGGGCCCTGCGCGACATGTCCAGCGTGTACATCATTCCGTCTCTCTGCTCGCTGAACACGATGTACGATCCGCTCATCCGCATGGCCCCGGCAAGGGCATCACGGTCCCGGCAGAACACGACGCCGTTGTCGTACGGCGCGTTCAGCGTCTTGTGCGCGTCTGCCGACCATGAGTCGGCAAGCCCCATGCCCTGCGTGAGGTGCCTGTGGCGCGAAGAGGCCGCGGCCCAGAGGCCGAAGGCCCCGTCCACGTGGACCCAGCAGCCGGCTTCCCGGGCCTTCCCGCAGATCTCCGCAAATGGATCGAAGGAGCCGGAGCTCACATTGCCGGCCTGCAGAACCAGGAGCGTGCGACCATCCAGCCGTGGAAGGCTGTCAGGCCGCATGCGCCCCTGGCCATCCACGGGGACCGTTTCCACGCGCTCCCGTCCGAGCCCCAGGATGGAGAGCGCCTTGGAGACCGTGGCATGAGCCTGTGCGCCCAGGACAACGCGAATCTCCGGTGCCCCGAAAAGGCCGCGAGCGCCCGCGTCCCAGCCGGCCCGCCGCAGAAGCTCGTCTCTGCCGGCCGCCAGCCCGCACAAGGTGGCCGTGGAGGTGCCGCTGACAAAGCCCGCGGCGGTCTGGTCGGGAAGGCCCAGGAGGTCCACGAGCCAGCTCTCGCACACGTTTTCCAGGACGGAGGCCACGGGGGAGATCACGTACAGCGCCGCGTTCTGGTCCCACGCGTCGGCAAGCCATTTTGCCGCGAGGCCCGCCGGGGTGATCCCTCCGTTCACGAACCCGAAATACCTGCCGCCGTTCTGGGAGACAGTGGCAGGTGATCCCACGGAGTGCAGCATATCGAGCACTTCCCGCGGATCCACGGGACCTTCCTGCAGCTTCTCGTTGAAAGCCTCCAGTCCCTGGATCGCCTCCGCCGGCGGATACACCCGGCGTGCCGCTGCCGTGCGCAGGTAATCCAGGGCGCGCTCCGTTGCCTTTTCGAAGAGCTCAGAGTCGCCCACGTCCTCACGAAGCCTGTCCACGCTGCCCCTCCTTTCATCACAGTGAGTTGTACCCCGACAACGCTTCCGCGCTCAATTGCCGGGCACCGGTGAGTGCATTATCCTAGTGCTTGGTGAAAGACAACCAGCAGGAGGTTACCAGCCGCGCCCTGAAGCGCGTCCTCAGGTTGATGGACGCCAGCTACAACCACAGGCTGGACATCGACACCCTCTGTGATGAGGCGCACTTCTCCCGTTTTCACTTCATCAGGATATTCCGGACGAGACTCTCGGAGACACCTCACCAGTACCTCATCCGCAAGAGGATCGACAAGGCGCGCGAGCTCCTGGCCACGACTGGCATGTCGGTCACGGACATCTGCTTCGCGGTAGGCTTCGAGAGCCTTGGCTCCTTCAGCAGCCTTTTCCGTCGTGCGGTCGGATGGCCCCCCTCGGTCTACCGCGCCCGTTCTCTGGAGCAGCGCCGCAGCCCGCGGAAATACATCCCGGCCTGCTGCTGGACGATGTTCGGATTCGGGGAGGCGGCAGGCACAGAGGCGGCAGGCGCGGGTCGGCAGGCAAGGGCGGCAGCGGAACCGGCTTCCGCGGTTTGACGTCGGCTGAGATCAGCAATTTCGGAGAAGCCCACTGACGCCTCCTTTCGTATACTGCCTCCAGGGGGAAGGAACACATGACCGCAACGATTTCTCATATCAACCTCTTTGTCCGCGATCAGAAAAAGGCATACGAGGTCTACGTCAACAAGCTGGGCTTCAAAGTGAACACTGACATCATCATGGACAACGGCATGCGCTGGCTGACCGTCACGCCACCGGGCTACCCGGACATCGAGATATTGCTGGCGGAGCCGCGAACGCCCATGATGCAGCCCGATTTTGCCAGCCACGTGAAAGCCGTGCTGGATGCGGATGGAATGCCCGGCGGGGTATGGAAAACGGACGACTGCGAGAAAGCCTACGAAGAAATGAAGAGAAAGGGCATAGAGTTCATCAAGAAGCCGACAAAAGAGTTCTACGGGATCGAGGCGCTGTTCCGTGACGGGTGCGGGAACTGGTTTTCCCTGACCGAGCGCCCGGCAAAAGAGTGAAGGAGCGCGTCAGAAGCTGACCTGAACCTCCACGCCGTATTGGAAGTCGGGGCCCGCCCAGGCCGCGCCGCTCCTGATATCCCCGCTGAAGTACCTGCCGTAGATAAGCAGGTCCGCATTCTGCACCACGTTGTAGCTGAGCTGCAGCGTGGGCAGGACCACCGAAGCGGAGATGTCCCAGATGATGCTTGCCGTGAGGCCAACCAGGTCCGTCGCCTGCCACCGGGTCATGAAGTACAGGTAGTGCTGGTTCAGGAAGAGCGCCGGCGCGTTGGCCAGGTCAAGCGGCGCGAGGCTGCCGGGCGTCGAGGGATTCCCGTTGTAGTAGTACTCCAGCGTGAAGAAATATGCTTTCTCCACGGAATAGTCCGCGCCGAGCATGCCTTCGAAATACGTGAGCCAGGGGGAGACGATGAAATGCTGCACGGCCTCCCCATAGACCCCGAGCTCGATGTCCCCCTTGAAGTACGCACCAGCAAGCGTCTCGTTCCGCGAGCCCCGGTACATCCCGACCCCGGCAAGGTCGAAACCGGACACGTTCGTGTAGAGCTTGAGCGCCGTGCTCAGCGCGTCCAGGCTTCCCGCCAGCGTGCTGACCGCCTCCAACCCCGAGACGTCACTGAACTGCGCATCCAGCCTGACCACGTCGCTTCCCGTCCGCACGTAGTTCAGGTCGGAGAGCAGCGGGACGGTGAATGCGTCTATCGGTGAAAACAGCGTCCCGACGCCGAAGGTGATGATTTCCCGCCCCATGGAGATGTCCGCAATGGAAGTAAACACGGCGAGGTACAGTTTGCGAAGCTCCACGGTGACGGCCGCTGATCCGCCCGGTGTGACGGCCGCGAAAAGGCCGGATGTGGAAGCCTGGCTGACGGCAAGGGGGGAATAAGCGCCTGTCCATACAGTGATGATCCCGGTCCCTTCCACCTTGGCGAACTGCCTGTTGCGGTTCACCATGCTGAGGGTGAGCTCGGAAAAGCCCCCGGGTGAAATCCCCGCCGGGCTCTCGAAGGCCGTCTGAAGCGCGGAAGCATCGCCAAGGAGCGAGCCGCTGAGATCCAGCCCGCCGGTCTGAGCATGCGCGGAAAGGGTAAGCCCTGCCAGGAGGAAGGCCACGGGAACGCATCGCCTGAGGGCTTTCAATGTCCGGTCCTCATCTGCCCAGGTTGCGCAGGCTGAACAACGACTCGCTCACCGGCACGTCCAGCCGGACCTCCGCCATGGTGAACTGCGTGCGGGAGCCCTGCTTGAGCTGGTCTGAAATCTCCTCCTTCACGGGAAAGAAGCGGTCCCCGATCTTCTGGACGTCCAGGACCCGGCTCACCTTGAGGAGCTTCCCGCTCTTTGCGTACATCTCCTGGCGCAGTGCCACGAACCGCTCCTCATCGACCCACATCCTGCGCGTCTCGTATTGCACGTCTTTCACCGTGGCGTTCAGCGTCAGGACGTAGCACTGCCGCCCGTCCACGGTCTGTTCTCCCGAGACGGTGACGGCGTACTTCTTGAAAAGGTCGTCGCTTTCAAGGGCGTCCTGGTAGGAAACATCGCTTCCCATCATTCCTTCCTTCAGCATGTGGCCGGAGATCTTTACCGTGTCCTGCTCGGAGGGAAAGTAGATCCACAGGTTCTTGTCGATCTTGAGGAACTTCGTCCCCTTGTCCTCCGGGTTGGTGAACTCCGCCAGGGCCCTGGTGGTCCCCAGCGCAGATGCCTTCATCTCTTTGGTCCGCACGGTGTCACCCGAATAGATGGCCAGCGTCCCGTCGTACTCGATGGACCGGTAGGCGGTATTCGCGTCCATGCGCTTGAGTATCTCATCTCCCGACAGGGTGGCCGGCGCGGCAGCGCCGGTGACCGCTCCGGCGGCAAGCAGCAGCGCCCCAACCAGAAGCGCACGCCTCACGTGCGTGCCATGTGTGCCCATATGTCTCTCCTACACGCTCTTGATGGCATCAACCGCATTCATCCTGGCAGCCCGCAGGGAAGGGATGATCGATACCAGGCCTGATATCACGCTCCCAAGGACAACGATGCCCAGCGCAACGGGCACGTCGACGGTCCAGTACAGGACGTTGTCCAGCGGGAACTCAAGGGACTTGAAATAGCTGGAGAAATCGACGCCTTTGAAGTGCAGCACCACGTTGAGCAGGAACCCAAGGCTTCCGCCAATCAGGCTGCCCCAGATCCCCAGGAAGATCCCTTCCCAGAGGAAAAGGACGAGCACCTCCGCATTTGCGAACCCCATGGACTTGAGGATCCCGATCTCTTTCCTGCGCTCCAGCACCACCATGGTCATGATGTTCGTGATGATGAACGCTCCCAGGAAAAGGACAATCACGAACAGCACGTTGAAGATCTTCTCCTCGATCTGCATCAGGCGGCCGTAGTCCCCAATGGCCGTCCAGGGGGTCACCGCGAGGCTTGCGTCATGAAGAAGGCCGCTGATCTGCGCGGCCGCTTTCTCCGCGTCGTGATAGTCGTCCAGCATGATGATGATGGACTGGGTCCCTCCCCTGTTCGAAGAAAGGCCTTTGCGTCCAGGATCGGGATCTGGAAGACCTTCCCGTCCAGCGTGCTCACGCCGGTCTCGAAGATTCCCGTGATCCTGAACTTCTTCAGCTGCAGGGAGCCGTCGCTTGCCTGGCTCACCACCTTGAGGCTGTCTCCCACGGAGAGCTTCAGGTCATCCGCGAGGCCCGCCCCGATGATCGTCTGCCCGGGGCCCTCGATGTAGTGCCCGCCGGGAAGGATGGAGCGCTGCAGGTACAGCAGGCTCTCTTCGGTCTGGGGATCACCGGCAAGCGCCACGGCGCTCTTGTTGTAGCCCTTGTTTTCCAGGAGCACACCGAAGCTGATCCGTTCCGTCATGAGCTTGATCCTGCCCGCCAGCGCGGGAAAGGCCCGTGATCCGGGACTCGATCTGCTCCGGGTGAGGAATCATGGCGTCCACCGGCAGAAGCTCGGCGCGCTGTGAGAAGTCCTTTGTCGTGATCCTGACATGCCCGGTGTCGTTCTTGGTGAAGTTCTTCACGAACGACTCCTGAAAGCCGCCAAGGAGTCCCTGCAGGAACAGGCACAGCAGGGAGGCCATGGCCACGGAAACCATTGCCAGCAGGGACCTGCGCCTGTTGCGCCAGAGATTTCGCATCGCCATCCTGACGAGATAACCCATGGCGTCCCCCTTCACACGAAGCGCAGCGCGGATGTGGCCGTCATGCGGGCCGCGGAGCGCGCGGGGATGGCGGCGGCGATCATTGCGATCACCATCCCGAATATCACGGCGAAAAGGATCGATCCCGGATTCCATTCTCCCCGCAGCGTTCCCCAGAATGCGAACCCGGCCCCGACATCGCTGCCGAACTTCTGGAGGGGGAACCCGACATAGATGGAATAGCAGTTGATGAGGATTCCCAACCCCGCCCCCAGAACGCTTCCCAGGCAGCCGATGAAGAACCCTTCCAGGATGAACATCCAGACCACCTCTTTGCCCCGGAACCCCAGCGCCTTCAGGACGCCGACTTCCCTGATCCGCTCGTACACGCTCATGAGGACCGTGTTGACGATGCCCACCGCGGCGATCAGGAGAATGAACAGCATCATCACGTACCCCCAGATGCGCTTCTGCTTCAATACGGTGAGGATCCCCTTGTTGAGATCCTGGAAGGAGTAGGGAGCCAGGGTCGGGAATGCGGCCTTGACCCCGGCGGCAACCGACGCGGAGTCCGCAAGGGTGTCGGACAGGTTCACGCGGGGCCGCAGGCGGACGTCCATCTCCGTGACGAGGCCGCCGAGGTCAAGGAAATCGTCTGCAGCGTTGAGCGTGATGAACACGGTGCCCTTGTTGAGCGTCGGGTCGCTCGTGGAGAGGAGCCCAACGATGGTGAAGTCATCCGCGTTCTGAGCCTCAAACCTGGTCGATGCCGCAAGCACCATGGTGTCACCGAGTGTCAGCCCGAGCTTGTCCGCAAGCTCCCGACCAATGATGATCTGCCGATCCGCGCCGGCCTGGGGGGTGAAATAGGAGCCGACTGACGACGTTCTTCAGGGCGAAGACTGTCGGGTCGGCTGCCGGATCCACGGCCGTTCCGATCACGTACGTCGTGTCCCGGTTGTTTCCCGCCTGGGCAAGAAACTGCGCGCGGGGGGTGACGGCAACGACCCGTTTGTCCCTTTTCAGCCAGCTCTCGAGTGACGCAGGGTCAGGAACTCCCTTGTCCAGCGGGAACGACTCCCTGTCCGCGTCATACGCGGCGGAGAAGATCTTCACCGATGAGTCGCGGAAATTGATCAGGTCGTCCACGGAAAGACGGTCAAGACCGTTGTACAGGGAGTCCAGCGCGATGAAGAACCCGATGCCGACCATCATCGTAACGGCCGTTATCAGGGCCCGCCGCCGGTGGCGGATGACGTTTCGAAGCGCAATCCGCAGGACGGTGCTCATGCCGCCTCCTTTCGGTCTTCGCTGACCAGTCCGTCGTGCAGGACGATCACGCGGCGCGCGTGCCTCTGAACCATGGCATCATGGGTGGAAAAGATGAACGTGGTCTGGCGCTCGCGGTTCATGGTTTCCATGAGGGACATGATCTCCTCCGCCGTTCGGGAGTCGAGGTTTGCCGTGGGCTCGTCCGCAAGGACGACAATCGGGTTCTTCACCAGCGCCCTGGCGATGGCCACCCTCTGCTCCTGGCCCCCGGAGAGCTCGCGCGGGTAACGGTCCGCCATGTCACCGAGCCCCACGGCGCTGATGATCTCCCGGGCCCGGGATTTCATTTCACTTCTCGAGTAACGCCGCTCTATGACCATGGGAAGCTCCACGTTTTCCTGCACGGTCAGCACGGGAATGAGGTTGTACGATTGGAAAATGAAGGAGATGTTTTCCTTGCGATAGACGGAGAGCTCCGTCTCCGACATTCCCCCCAGCTCCCTGCCGTCGTACAGGACGCTTCCGCTGGAGGGGAGGTCCAGGCATCCGACAATGTTCAGCAGGGTTGTCTTGCCGCTCCCCGATGGGCCGACGATGGCAAGAAACTCGCCCTTCTGGATGCTGAGGTCGATGCCCCGCAGCGCTTCCACGCTGCGCTGGGCCTTGGTGTACGATTTGCGGACGCCTTCAAGCTTGAGAATCGCTCCCATGGTCATTTCCCTTCATTCCTTTCGGGCCTTTCAGCCCTTTCAGCCTTTCAGCCCGCGCATGAGACGCTCCATCTCTTTCAGGTACTCCGTGAGCGCCCGCGACCCTTTTGCCGTCAGACTGACGGCCGTATTGGGCTTGTTGCCGACAAAGCTCTTTGCAATCTTCACGTACCCTGCTCCCGCAAGCGTCCGAAGCTGGATGGAAAGGTTCCCGGCAGAGAGCTCCAGCTTCTCCCGCAGCTCGGGAAAGCTCACCGACGCCCTGCTGCTGGAGGACAGGTAGGCAAGGATAATGAGGCGAGCCCGCTCGTGGATCACCTTGTCCAGGCGCGGGCTGCGCTTCGATCCCTCCCCGTCACTCATCGCCGCGCAACCCGCCGCGCCGCCTGATCACCTCCGAAACGATGGCGTACGCGATGCTTCCCCCGCCGAAACAGATGGCGATCCACAGGGATGCGGATATCCCCGGGACCAGGATGCTCAGCGCCCCGGTCACGAGCATCCAATACCCTCCGACGTAGAACTCCGGCATGTGAACGGCAAAGCCGAGCAGGTTGAGCGTCAGCCCGAACCACCCCGCCCACACGGCGACAAGAAAGAAGCCCAGCCCGAGGTGGGACAGGTACACGGACAACGCCGCCGCAACCAGGCACAGGGGGCCATAGACGTGCATGAACTCTCCGATGGAGTGGTCCCCCAGGAGGGACCACAGGGTGAGCCGCGGGTCGATGTCCCTGACGGTTTGCAGGACGCCGCGCACCCTGTACGCATAGATGGAAACGCTCACCACCGCCGCGATGACCCAGAACACCGTCCTGACGGCACCGGGGATGGCCGCATACCCGCGGTAGCCGCGCACAAGGAAGTGCATGACGACGGAGAAGATGATCACCGCCACGCCAAAAGCCACGACGTGCAGCCAGTAGTATCGGGCGCTCACGATCTCCCGAAGCACCGGGCTGTTTCTCTGCACGGCGGCCTTGATCTCGTCGATGTCCCGCAAAAGACGGGCAATCCTGTGCTTGTCACGCATTGCAAGCTCCATAAATAAGTTTATGTCATAAACCTAAAGGGAAATGAGGACACTGTCAAGTCAAGAAAGTGCTAAGAAAGCGGGGAGCCGGGATGACGAGGAAGAACGGCGGGGAGGGAGCGGGGATGAAGATGTGCGGGGCCGCGGCAGCCGTCGGCGCGGCGGCCCAGAGGCTCAGTTGAACATGTCGATGACGTCCTGCTTCTTCTTGGCCTTCTCGTACCCGCCGTCCACGGCGTCTTCCCGCAGCAGGTCGCTGAAGGTGAGGGCCTGGTCATCAGTCAGGACCAGGGAGTCCCGTCCGTAGACAAGGAAGAATGCCCTCAGCATGAAGACAGGCGAAGGCCGCAAGGTCAGGAAAAAGCTCTGGTTGCCGTTGTCGTCCACCCGCGAGGTGAAGACCAGCGAGATCTCGCGGTCCCCCGCGTCATGCCACTCCCCGTCCTGGTAGTACATCTGCTGCAGCTCGAGGGTGGAGATGGTCTTCGTGATCTGGGTCTGGTTCTCCTGGGCAATGCCCTTCCAGTTCTCGTATTTCTCGAATGCCGCCCGCATGGCGTCACGGGCGGGACCGTCCAGGAGGAGCGCGTAGCGGGTGGGATACCGGTAGGCCTTGTTCTGGATGGCGACAACCGAGATGCCGGGGTCATCGCTGAAGGCAAGGAACTGGATCAGATCCTTGTCGGTCTCTATCCTGCCGTACTCAGCCTGCTGGCCGCTGGGGACGCTCTTCCAGGGCGGCATGGTCCCGCATCCGGCAAGCGCGGCGACAAACGCGGCGGCCGCCAGCGCCATCATCGGCTTTGTCATTTCCAGTCCTCCGTTTCCCCAATGAAAACAACCGAGTGAGGCAAAAATGTCACCCCGTCTATTCGTAGCGCAGCGCGTCAATGGGATCAAGGGCAGCGGCGCGACGCGCCGGGTAGTACCCGAACACCACGCCGGTCATCGCTGCCGAGACGAAACCGAGAAACACGGAGAACCCAGAGATCACCGTGGGCCAGTGGGCGAGCTGGGAGACAAGGAACGAGATGCCGATACCCATGCCGACTCCGATCAGCCCCCCCGCGCAGGCCATGGTCAGCGCCTCGATCAGGAACTGGAGCAGGATGTCGCGTCCCCTCCCGCCCACGGCCATTCGAAGCCCGATCTCCCGGGTGCGTTCCGTGACGGACACGAGCATGATGTTCATGATGCCAATGCCCCCCACCAGGAGGGAAACAACCGCCACGGCGGCCAGGAGGAGGGCCTGCGTCTGCACGGTGGCCGTCCGGACCGCCTGGACGTTTGCAATGTTGCGGATGGTGAAATCATCCGGCTCGACCGGGGTCAGGTGGTGCTGCAGGCGGAGAAGCCGCTCCGTGGCATCTATCACTCCAGCCACGGTCTCTGGAGCCGAAGCGGAGATCATGATGGCGTTGACCCACGTCTGTCCCGTGAGCCTTTCCTGGTGCGTGGTGATGGGGACGACGATCACGTCGTCCTGGTCTCTGCCGAAGCCGGTCTGGCCCTTGGAGAGAAGCACCCCCAGCACCCGGAAGGGAACGCTCTTGATGATGATGGTGCTGCCCACGGCCCCGCCCGCGGGAAAGAGGTTGGCCGCCACGGTGCTTCCCAGAACGGCAACCTTGGACACGCGGTCAACGTCCTGCTTCGTGAAGAAACTCCCCTGGGCCACCGTCCAGTTCCCGACGGTGGGCCAGTCCGGGCTCGTGCCGCCGATCACCGTGTACCAGTTGGCTGAGCCGGCAACCACCTGCGTGTTCGTCTGCGAATACGGAGCAACCCCGCTGACCTCGGGAACGTTGGCCGCGATGGCCGCCACGTCATCCGGTGTCAGGGTGGTCCGTGAGCCGCTTCCCAGGCTCACGCCCCCGCTCGTGATGCTGCCCGGGGTGATGACGATGAGGTTGGCGCCCAGGCTCTCGATCTGCTTGAGCACGGCCGCCTGCGCTCCAGCCCCGATGGCCATGGAGGCGATGACCGCGCCCACGCCGATGATGATCCCGAGCATGGTGAGGAGCGAGCGGCTGACGTTGCGCCGGAGCGCTTTCCACGCCGTGCGTACAAGAACAATGAAGCTCATGAGGTTACCTCCCGGGCGGGACGATCGTCTATGATGAGACCGTCTCGGAAGGTCACCACCCTGTCCGTCCATGCGGCAACGTCCGTGGCGTGAGTCACGACGATGATGGTGATCCCGTTGTCGCGGTTGAGATGACGGAATAGCGTCATGATCTCCACGCTGCTCGCGCTGTCCAGGTTGCCCGTCGGCTCGTCAGCCATGAGCGAGCGGAGCGCCGTTGGCAAGGGCCCGAGCAATGGCGACGCGCTGCTGCTGGCCGCCGGAGAGCTCGATTCGGCCGGTGGTCCATGCGCTGCCCGAGCCCCACCTGCTCCAGGATTGCGCGTCCGCGCTCGTCGCGCGTCTTCTGCGGGACTCCGGCGTAGAGCATGGGCAGCTCCACGTTCTCCAGGGCGTTCGTTCGCGCCAGGAGATTGAAGCTTTGAAAGACGAAGCCGATCTGCCGGGCAGCGGATGGCGGCAAGCTGGTCCCGTGTCAGCCCGGAGACCTCCTGGCCGGCAAGGACGTACGAGCCGGAGGTGGGCCGGTCAAGGCATCCAAGCAGGTGCATGAACGTGGACTTGCCCGAACCGGACGGCCCCATGATCGCCACGAACTCTCCGTGGGAAACGGAGAGGCTCACGCCCCGAAGGGCCTGCACCATTGACTCCCCTTCCCCGTAGATCTTTGTCAGGTCCTTCACCTCAATGAGGGACCCGCGCGCCGGAGCGCTCTCTCCCTCGGGAGCGAGTGCCGCCCCCAGCTCCCGCCGCCCGCGTCTCGCTCTGTTCCATTACTGGGCCTGCCTTTGAGCCTGAGCACCGGCTGCGTTTCCCTGCCGGGCGGCCGCGCCGCCCTGCGGAGAGCCTGCGGCAGCCGAAGCGCTGCCCGGCGGCCGCGGCGGTGCCTGCCTGGGACGACGTGTTCCGCCCACCGCCTCCCCGGCGCTGGGCGATGACGACCGAGTCCACTCCCGGCTGCAGTCCACCGCCTGTGATTTCGACGTTCTTGCCATCCGAAAGGCCGATCACCACCCGTCGGGGCGCGGGGCGCCCGTTCTGCAGGACCCAGACTGTCACCTGGGAGCCGGGCGCTCCGGCAACGGCTTGTGCCCCGGGAGCGGCGCCGGAGCTCTGCACCAGCCCCGCGCCCCCACCGAACGCGCCGCCGAACCCTCCCGACGCGCCGCTCGGGGCAGCCAGAGGCCGGTAGAGAAGCGCCGCGATGGGAACGGACGGCACGTGCGTCCTCTTGCCAACGTCGATATTCACCTGCGCGGTCATTCCCGGCAGGAGCCGTCCCGACGTGTCGTGCACCACGACCACCGCGTCGTAGGTCACAACGTTCTGGGTGATGATCGGGTTGATGCGCACCTGCTGGACCGTCCCCTGGAATGTTTCGTTGGGGAAGGCGGTCACCGTGAACGCTGCCGAAGCCCCCTGGCGCACTCCGCCCGCATCCGCCTCGTCAACCGAGGTGTCCACCTGCATGTCGGTCAGGTTCGTAGCCAGGGTGAAGAGAGTCGGTGTCTGCAGTGATGAGGCCACGGTCTGCCCGATGCTCACGTTGCGGGCCATGACGACGCCGTCCCAGGGACTCCTGATCACGGTCTTGGACAGATTGTATAAGGCCTGGTCGAGGTTGCCCTGCGCCACGGCAACCTGCGCCTCCGCCACCTGGACGGCCGCCTGCGAGGCCAGGTAGTCCTGGTTGGCGGTGATGCCGGCTGTATTGTCGGTGTCCATCTGGTTCTGGTTGATGAGTCCCTGCTTCAAAAGCGGCTCATCACGCTGCACGGTGAGATTTGCCAGGTCGAGGAGCGCTTTCATCTTGCCCACATTCACCTTTGCGCTGTTGAGGTTCGCCTGCGCCAGGTTGAGATTTGCCTTGCCGGAGTCCACGGCCGCCTTGTAGTCGGTCGGGTCAAGGGTCGCCAGCACCTGGTTTTTCTTGACCCGTGAATTGTAGTCGGCGCCAAGCGCGATGATGGTGCCCGATACTTCGCTTCCCACCGATACTGTGTTCACCGGGTTGACGGTCCCCGTTTCGCTCACCGTGGCGGAAATATCCGCGAACCCCACAGGCCGCGTGATGTAGGTAGATTCCGTCTCGCCGCGCAAACAGAGGTCGAAGCACGATCACTGCAACGATTGCCACAATGATCACCGCGCCCGTAATAATGATAGCCTTTGGTGCCGTTTTCATCTCGTTCCCCTCTATAAGCCCATGACGTTGTCGAGGCTCAGCAGCGCAAGGATGTAGTTGCTCTTTGCCTGTTCCAGACCCACTTCCGCGGTGGTGAGCGCCTGCAGCGCGGTCAGCACGTCCAGGGTTGTCACCAACCCCACCGCATATCTTGCCTTCTGAAGGTCGTACTGGCCCTGCGCCGCCTTCACGCTTTGTCCCGCGAGGTCAAGCCGATTGCGCGTGTCCTGCACGCTGAAAAGCGCATTCTGCACCGCGATGGTTATGCTCTGCCTCTCCTGGTCCTGCTGGACCTTGTACGAGGCAATCTGATCTGCCGCCTGCTCCACCTGGGCATTCCGCAGGCCCCCATCCAGAATCGGGAGTGCGATGGAAGCTCCCAGGGAAAAGCTTCCCGCGTTGACATTTGCGCTCCAATCCTGTCCCAGTCCCAGACCGCCGTTGACGGAAACCACCGGATAAATCTGGCTTTTCTGCAGGGCAAGGTTGATATTCGCCGCCGCGATATTCAAATCAAAGGTAAGAAGCTCCGAGCGATTCTGGAAAGCGGTCTTCAGCGCCTCGTCAAGCTGGAGGGAGGGCAAGTCCGGAATCGGACTGTCCGCCACGAGGTATTCCTTGTCCTGTGGCCAGCCGACCTGCTGGGAGAGGTTCCTCGATCCACCGCCACCGTGTTCTGGGCGGTGCGAAGGTCCAGCTGGGCCTGCGTGAGGGTGACCTGGTTCTGAAGGACGTCGAGCTGGGTGGCGCGCCCGGCGGTGAGCAGCCCCTGGTAGTAGGCGAGGTTCTGCTGGTCCTGCGTGACCGTTGCCTGCCGGATGAGGACGGTTTTCTGATCCACGAGCAGAGTGTAGTAGGCCTGCTTGACCTGGTAGATCACGCTTTTCAACGAGGCCTCGTACGCCACCTGTGCGGCGCGATACGTGTAGTCCGCCTGCTGCACCGCGGCCGCCGCCCTGCCGCCGGGGTAGCCGTCAAACACGGTCTGACTTGCGGAGAGGCTGACGGAGCTCACCTGGTCGCTGGGAGCCACCTCCATGATGCTGTGCTGCGCGGTGAGCCCGAGGCTCGTGGATGGGCTGGAGAGAGTAAGACCGCCCTGGATATTCTCTCCATTCAGCGGGCCGGCTCCGGCGGCAGTGGCCGCGGCGGAAAGCGGCGTGGATGCCGAGCTCCCGCTTCCCAGGCTCCCCGCATGGGTATAGTCGCCCTTCCCGCCCAGAGCCAGACCGTTTGTCGCCTGGGTCTGGACGAGCTGCGCATGGGCCGTGCCGACCGCTATCGTCGCCAGTCTGAGACCGGGCGCCGTTACGCGTGCGGCGGCAACAACCTGGTCCAGCGTCACCGTCCCCGGGGACGCCACGGTTGCCTGCTGCGCCAGGAGCCTTCCGGCGTTCAGGGTCAGAAGCGCGGCTGCCAGCAATACCGGGGTGCGGAATCCGGAAGGTTTTTTCATCACTTTCGCGAGCCTCCTGCATCGAATATCCATGAAAGTGTCCCCGTGTTCCATAAAGGATAAATGAAAGGAGGATAACTTTCTGTTCAACAGCGATCTTACCCGGACCTCCCTGAATGGCCAATGAACCGGGGGTGAATAATCGATAATTTTCTGTTATGCAATATCTTCTTCTTCCGGACGACTGGATTTCGAGGAGCAACGAATGCTGAAGCTGTTCAAGTACCTGAAGCCATACACAGTGCCCATGACCGTGGTCCTGGGGATGGTCCTGCTGTATTCCCTTTCTGAGCTGTACCTTCCGACCCTCCTGGCGAACATCGTGGACAAGGGGATCGCCCGGGGCGATGTGTCGCATATCCTTCGCGTCGGCGGCCTCATGCTGCTGGTCGCGCTGGGCGGCGCCGCGTGCACCGTCATTGGCAGCTATTTTTCCGCCCGGGTGGGGATGGGGTACGGGCGGGACCTTCGCCGCCTGGTATTCACCCACGTGGAAGGCTTCTCCCTGCATGAGTTCGACAAAGTCGGGACACCGTCCCTCATCACCCGCACCACCAACGACATCACCCAGGTGCAGAACTTCGCCATGATGATGATGCGCATGATGATCATGGCGCCCATCATGGCCATCGGCGGAATCATCATGGCCCTCCAGAAGGACGCGCGCCTCACCTGGGTGCTCGGCGTGGCAATCCCGATCATCGCAGCGCTCATCATTCTCATCGCCTCACGCGGCATTCCGCTGTTCCGCGCCATCCAGGCCAAGATCGACAGGATCAACCTCGTGATGCGGGAAGGGCTCACGGGCGTCCGTGTCGTGCGGGCGTTCAACAGGATAGACCACGAGAGGGAACGCTTCGATGAGGCCAACCGGGACCTCACCGCCGCCTCCATCAAGGTCAACAAGATCATGGCCCTGCTTTTCCCCCTCATGATGCTCGTGATGAACCTGACCACCGTGGCCATCATCTGGTTCGGCGCAAGGCGGATCGACATGGGGGAAATGCAGGTCGGGAGCCTCATGGCGTTCCTCCAGTACGCCATCCAGATCCTTTTTGCCGTGCTCATGGTCTCCTTCCTCTTCGTCATGCTTCCCCGCGCCGCGGCCTCCGCCACCCGCATCAACGAGGTGCTGGCAATCGATCCCGAGATCAGGGACCGCGCGCAGACCCGCGCGGCGGAGGATGAGCGGGGATTCATCGAGTTTCGCAATGTCACCTTCAGCTACCCCGGGGCCGAAGAGCCGGCAATCCGCGGCATATCCTTCAGCGCGGGGCCGGGGGAGGTCACGGCGATCATCGGCGGCACGGGATCCGGCAAGTCGACCCTCGTGAACCTCATCCCCCGGTTCTACGACGTGGACAGCGGGAGCATCCTGGTGGACGGGGTCGACATCCGGGAAATGGCGCAGGAGAGTCTGCGAACGAAGCTCGGATTCGTGCCCCAGAAGGCGGTGCTCTTCAACGACACCATTGCCAACAACATCCGCTACGGCAGAGAAGGCGCCTCGGATGAGGAGGTGGCGCGCGCCGCGGAGACGGCCCAGGCCAAGGGATTCATCCTGGAGATGCAGGACGGTTTCCAGTCCGTGGTCGCGCAGGGAGGGGCCAACCTCTCCGGGGGGCAGAAGCAGCGCCTGTCCATAGCGCGCGCCCTCGTGAGGAAACCAGAGATCTACGTGTTCGACGACACGTTTTCCGCCCTGGATTTCACGCACGGACGCGAACCTCCGGGCCGCGCTGCGGCAGGGAGACGGCGGATGCCACGGTGATCATCGTGGCGCAAAGAGTGAACACCATCATGGATGCAGACCGGATCATCGTCCTGGACGATGGCGCGGTCGTGGGGCAGGGCACCCACCGCGAGCTTCTGAGGACGTGCGAGGTCTACCGCGAGATCGTCTCCTCCCAGCTCTCCGAGGAGGACCTGGCATGAGCGACGGACAGGGAAGAGGAAGACCAGCAGCAGGACCCCGCGGTCGCGGCGGCTTCATGGGCGGCGGGCACATGATGGGAGGCATGCCCGCCGAGAAGCCGAAGAACTTCCGGGCAACGCTGAAGAGGCTCCTGCGCTACCTGAAGCCGCGGAGCGCCGGGCTTGCCGTGGTATTCGCGCTGGCAATCCTCAGCAGCCTGTTCGGCCTTTTCGCGCCGAAGATCATGGGCGGCGCCACCACCCACATCTTGGACGGGATCAAGGGGAAGATCAACCACGTGGCGGGCGCCGGCATCGACTTCGGATTCCTGCTCCACACGGCCCTGGTCCTGATCGGCCTGTACCTCGTGAGCTCCCTCTTCAGCTACCTGCAGCAGTACATCATGGCGGGAGTGGCGCAGAAGACGGTCTACGACATGCGCCGCGACGTGAGCGAAAAGCTCGGCGGCTGCCCCTTTCCTTCTATGACGGGCGCACGCACGGGGAGATCATGAGCCGGGTCACCAACGACATGGACAACATGGCCACCACGCTCCAGCAGAGCCTCACGCAGATCATCACATCGCTTGTGACCATTGTCGGGGATCATCATCATGATGATCACCATCAGCCCCCTGCTCACCCTCATCGTGGTGGGTGTCCTGCCGCTCAGCATCATCATGACCCGGCTCATCGCCCCCCGGTCCCAGAAACATTTCGCCGGTCAGTGGAAGAGCCTGGGGCAGCTCAACGGCCACGTGGAGGAAATGTACACGGGCCACGCCATCGTGAAGGCGTTCGGCAGGGAGCGCAGGACCATCGAGAAGTTCACCGCCATCAACGAGCAGCTCTACGAGTCGAGCTGGCGCGCCCAGTTCATTTCCGGCCTCATGATGCCGCTCATGACCTTCATCAACAACATCGGCTACGTGGCGGTCGCCGTGGCGGGGGCGATCATGGTGCTACGCGGGAACCTCCCCATCGGCGACATCCAGGCCTTCATCCAGTACTCCCGGCAGTTCACGTTGCCCATCGCGCAGACCGCCAACATCGCCAACGTCCTGCAGAGCACCATCGCCTCGGCGGAGCGCGTGTTCGAGCTCCTGGACGAGCCGGAAGAGCAGCCGGACGACCCGGCATCGCCGGCGCCGGCCGACACCCGGGGCGAGGTGAGGTTCGAGAACGTGCGCTTCAGCTACAAGCCGGAAGAGCCGCTCATGGAGGACATGAACATCGACGTGAAGGCCGGCCAGACCATCGCCATTGTCGGCCCGACGGGCGCCGGCAAGACCACGCTGGTCAACCTCCTGATGCGTTTCTACGAGATGCAGGGCGGCAGGATCACGATTGACGGCGTGGATGTGCGCCGGATTGCGCGCGGGAACCTCCGCCGCACGTTCGGCATGGTGCTGCAGGACACGTGGCTCTTCAACGGCACCATCCGGGACAACATCGCCTACGGACGGGAGAAGGCCACGGAGGAGGAGATCCACGCAGGCGGCTGTTGCCGCACACGCGGACCATTTCATCCGCACGCTCCCTGAGGGCTACAACACCGTGCTGAACGAGGAAGCCTCCAACATCTCACAGGGCCAGCGCCAGCT
Organism: uncultured Spirochaetota bacterium; assembly: GCA_963745235.1. GTDB lineage: Bacteria > Spirochaetota > Spirochaetia > SZUA-6 > Fen-1364 > Fen-1364. The sequence continues at coordinate 26,564 of CAVUXE010000089.1, forward strand.
TCTGACCATCGCCCGGGCCGTCCTGGTCGATCCGGCCATCCTGATCCTGGACGAGGCCACCAGCAGCGTGGACACCCGGACCGAGGTGCTGATCCAAAAGGCCATGACGTCCCTCATGAAGGGGAGGACGAGCTTCGTCATAGCCCACCGGCTGTCCACCATCCGCGACGCGGAGCTGATCCTCGTGATGAACCATGGAAAGATCGTGGAGACGGGGACGCACGCAGAGCTTCTGGCGCAGGGCGGATTCTACGCGGAGCTGTACAACAGCCAGTTCGCGGGGGCGAGCATCGAAGCGGAGACCGCGTAGGGGCTTTGCCGTCGCGCCAGGGACAGGGCGCAGAGGGCACACCGCGGCGAGCGATAGCTAGAGCTTTCCAGCGGTTGCGGCGGAAGTGTAGTCCTCCAGCACCATGATAACGCTTTCACGGACCAGGGACTCCGGGTCCAGGGCGCAGCGGCCTTCAATGACCCTTCGGTACTGCAGGGGCAGGTGCTGGCTGAGCAGGGGCAGCGGGATGCCGCTTCTGGCCAGGTTGCGCATGAGCACGCCGCGTGACTCCTGCACGGCGGGCGCCGTCCAGTAGTACCTGCTCCTGTCGGAGAAGCTGTACCTGCGGGACAGGCGCTTCTGCTCCTCGGTGCCCGTGTAATAACCCGCCCAGTGCGTCGGGTCCTCCCGCATGGCGGCATCCAGGGTCTCAGACAGAGACGAGAGGCTTTGACCTGAGCCGAGTGAAAAGACCAGCTCCTTCTCTATGAGCTCCAGGCTGAACAGGCATTCACGCATGGCGAACGTCAGGGCCGGCCCCACCTTCACAATGGCAACGCCGTCCTCCACGAGCCGCCGCAGGCTTGCCGCGGACTGGTAGTCAGTGGAGTGGCCTTCTATCACCAGCCCCGGCATTGCCCGCGCGGTCCGGCAGAGCGGCGCGGCCTTTTCCCTATCGTAGCGCTGGACCGTCCCGTCCCCGTATTCGACCCCCGGTTGGGCCACGCACGCCACCACGCGACCCCACCCGTCCGCGAGACCGCGCCTGAGAAACTCCTCTTTGCAGAGAGAAACTGTTCGCTCGAGCTCACGCGAGCCCGTGACCACGGCGCCCTCGTGGCCGCTTGCAATTCCGCCGGGGGCCGGCACCTCTGTTCCAATGACGTAGACGGGAGGAGCGCTGGAGGGGTGGACCTTCTGGTAGTCCTGGAAGGCCGCTTCCGCTGTCTGCGCGAGCTCCGCCTCCCTCTGCGCGGCCAGGCGGGGATCCAGGGCCCCCTCGCCATCCAGGGCGTCTCCGGCAAGGGGCATGCTCGCATCCAGATGAATCTTGGCGTAGCCGGCGTGGATGCAGGCCACCACCAGCTCGCGGGAAAGGGTCATTGCCTCCGGGGACCTTCTTGACCGCCATGGGTATGGGCCAAGGTGATCTCCGCCCAGGATGATCCTTTCCGGGGGGAAGCCCGCGGAGCCGGCTCGGGACAGAATGAATGCGCAGAAGTCGCGCGGCGCCATTCCCGTATAACCGCCGAGCTGGTTGACCTGGTTGACAGTGGACTCGATGAGGACAGGCAGCCCGAGACGCTTCGCGTGAAGCAGAGCGGCGTCAACCACCGCCGGGTGCGCGCTGCATACCGAGCATACCCCTGCCGGCGACCCCTTCTTCTGGGCGGCAACGATGTCGCTGAAGAACTGGAGAGTGTTCACGCCAGGAGCGCGGCAACTGACCGCGGGTTGATCTTTCCTTCCATCGGACCGAAGGCCTGCGCGTTGAGCGCGCCGACCGCGGAGGCGAGGCGAGCCGACTCCCGCGGATCCTTCCCGTCCAGCTGTCCGCAAAGGAACCCCGCATCGAAGCAATCTCCCGCTCCGGTCGGGTCAACTTCCTGGATGGGGAAGGCAGGCACATCCGTGCGGCCGTCCCGGGAGAAGACCGTGCAGCCGCTGCTGCCCCGTTTGAGCACGAGCAGCTCCAGGGGGTAGCGCTCCATGAGCGCCTCCACGCCCCTTTCAACGTCCCGCTTCCCGCTCAGGCTCGACACTTCCTTCTCCCCGGGAAAAAGAATGGAGCACCGGCTGAGGACAGGTCCCGTGACCTCTTCCACGTCGCGTCCGGCAAGGAGCTCGAAGCGGATATTGGGATCGAAGCTGATTCGCGCGCCCCTGGCGGCAAAGAGCTCCATGGCCTGGAACACGCGCCGGCGAAACCCCTCGTTCGCCATCAGGGAGCAGCCCATGACGTGGAAGAAGCGCGGCGCGTCCCCAACGCTCGCTGCGTCCGGCGCGCCGGCCATCACGGCGGGCGTCCCGTCCCAGTGGAAGATGAAGTTCCGTGATCCGTCCGGCTCGTACATGACGAACGCCACGCCCGTTGAGTGGTTGGGGAAGACCTGCACCAGCTCCACGTTGACGCCGTCCGCGCGCAGCCTGTCCAGTATGCAGCGGCCGAAATCATCGTCACCGACGCCGCTGATGATTGCCGCCGAGTGCCCCAGGCGCGCAACGGTGTCGATGAATATGCCGGGCGCTCCGCTGGGAAAAGGACCCAGGAACTCCCCCACCTTCCCGAGGCTCATTCCCGGTCGGGGCCGCATGACCTCCACCAGCAGCTCACCCATGATCCAGACGTCCGCCATATGGAGGGCAAGGGAATCGAACCCCTGAAAAGGCCTGCTGGAGGATCGCCACCTGTTGCGGTGTTTCAGGACCCCCCTTCCTTCCCTCCCGCAGACAGGAATGTCCAAAGGCGCCGTGCCATTGCCTGCCTGCGTTTTACGCCCGTCGACATCGATGTCAGAGCCGCGCGGCGCCCACGGAGGGGCGGAGGGCGCGCCAGACACTTCCGTTCAACAGGCGCCTCCTTTTACTGCAGGTAGCCTACCTGCATGATGAACAGCGGGCTTTCATCCTTGCCCAGCCTTGCAGCCGAGACTGCGGCCGGCGGCTTGATATTGTACATGATGATGGATCCCAGCTTGTAGGCGGCCGCGGCAAGGGCCATGTTCTCAGCCGCGTATCCGGCTGTCCCGTTCGCCATTTCGCGGAACAGCGCCGGGTTGGACTTCAGGAAGCTCGGGGCCTTTGCGAAGTCATACGTGAACAGTAGCATCAGTGACGCCGTGGCGATGTTCTCCGGCGTTATTTGCGCGCGCGAGTCCGTCCTGGATACCTGCTTCAGGACTCTTTGCCTCTGGCTCATAGAGATAGGCGCCCTTGGAGGTGAGCACGTAGACGTTCATGTACACGTTGTCACCCGAGTACGGAATGGTTCTCCCGGCCTTCGAGGCGCCAGAAACCGCGTCAGCGCCCTTCATCCCGTTGCCGGCCCAGAGAATGGTGGACAGGTCCGCAATGGGAACATCTTTCTTCACGAAATCCCGGGCGGCAGCCCTGGCCTTTATGGCGTCAAACAGGTCCATCCCGATCTTCGCCGGCGGGTCCTTGAGCGGGATGTCCTGGGCGAACATCGCAGTGGTCATTGCTGCAAACGCGACGATGGCGCATATCGTTTTCATGCGTGTTTACTCCTCAGAGCCCAATGATACCGGGGCAGAGGCCTCGGATCAAGATATCAGGTCTTTTGGATCAGCCTGCCGCCCGCGCGACTCGAGGTTGGGCAGGAATACCGTGATCAGGCCCAGGAGGGGCAGGAAAGCGGTGAGCCGGTAGACGTACTGGATGCTCGTATGATCCGCGATGGTGCCCAGCACCGCTGAGCCGATTCCCCCCATGCCGAACGCGAAACCGAAAAAGAGGCCTGAGATCAGCCCGATGCTTCCGGGCAGGAGCTCCTGCGCGTACACCAGGATGGAAGGAAAAGCGGAGGCGAGGATGATGCCGATGGGGAAGGCAAGCACCACGGTTGCGGGAAGACCGACATAGGGAAGGACCAGCGTGAAGGGAGCCACCCCGAGAATGGACCCCCAGATGACGTACTTTCGACCGATGCGGTCACCAAGGGGACCGCCGATCACCGTGCCCGCCGCGACTGCAAACTGGAAGAAGAACAGGCGCACCTGGGCTGATTGAACGGAAACCCCGAACTTGTCCATCAGGTAGAAGGTGTAGTAGCTGGTCATGCCGGCCAGGTAGAAATACTTGGAGAAGATCAGGACCAGGAGGATGATGACAGAAAACGCAATGCGCCTCCGGGAAAGGCTGGCGGCTTCGGGCCGTCGGTGAGCAGTCTTTCCGTCCCTGCGCGCGATCCCTCCCTGGTACCAGCGGCCGACCCAGAAGAGAATCACCATTGCGGCCAGCGCGAGCGGAGAGAACCACACGACGTGCGATGCCCCGTGAGAGGCAATGATGACGGCGGCCAGGAGCGGACCAAGGGAGCTGCCGAAGTTGCCGCCCACCTGGAACACGGACTGCGCAAGCCCCCGCCGGCCGCCCGCCGCCATGTATGCGACGCGTGAAGACTCAGGGTGGAAGACCGAGGAGCCAAGGCCGACCAGCCCGACGGAGATGAGGAGCAACTCATAGCTGTGGGCAAGGGAGAGGAGGATCAGCCCGGCAAGGGTGAACCCCATGCCCGCGGCAAGAGAAAAGGGCTGCGGCCGGTGATCCGTGACGGCGCCCACCACGGGCTGCAGGAGCGAGGCCGTGATCTGGAACGTGAAGGTGATGAGACCGATCTGGGTGAAGTTGAGCCGGAAGGCGTCTTTTACCAGCGGGTAGATTGCCGGGATCAGCGACTGAAGGGAATCGTTCAGCATGTGGGAGAGGCTGATGGCGATGAGTATGGGAAAGACGGTTGACCCAGCCGCTCGTGCCACGGAGGCGGCCCCCGCCGGGGAAGTTTCCTGTCTCATATCGGTTGGGCAAAGATACGCCGGATTGCGGCGCGGGATCAATTGATCCAATTGGAAAAATCATGGACAATGGGCGCCGGACTCATGATGAAGGATTCTTCCCGGTCGGTACGGGACCTTATAGCCAGGACAGATGCAACACGACTGCAAAATACCCTCATGCGCATCCCTGACAAGGTGTGCGCTGCCGGCTTCTCAGCCCTTCCCGAGGACGCGCGCGACCGGCTGTACGCTCTGGTCGGGAGCGTGAAGGCCGGCCGGATACAGGAAGAGGTGCGAATTGAGTCCCGGCGCCGCACGAGCCCGCTCGTGCGCTCCCGGCTCCTCCGCAGCTTCCTTTCCTATTTCACGGCGAGCGCTCCCGGTGCGCCCAAGGTCTGGATCAGGCCCATCCGCCGGCCAAAGTGAGCCTTTTACCACCAGAGGCGTCGGTGATAGCATGGAAGGCATGCATGACAAAAAGCAGCACCACACGCAGCGCGGTGAAGCGCAGAAGCAGAAGCTGGTGGACGCCGCGTACGACATCATTGCCGAGCAGGGATTCGAAGGCCTGCGAACACGCGAGGTTGCGCTGCGCGCTCACCTCAACATCTCAACGCTGCACTACTACTTCGAGTCAAAAGAAGACCTCGTGCGCAGCGTGGCGCAGCGTCTCCTTTCCGAGTTCAAATCCACAGCGGATCAGCAGGGCCTGAAGCGAAGCTCGGTGGAAAAGCTTCACAAGGCGTTTTCCGACCAGGTCCAGCTCATCCGAACGCGCCCCGCAACCTATATCGTCGTGATGGAGCTGTTCACGAAGTCTCTCCATGATCCAAAGCTCGCGCCCGTCGCGAAGGAGCTGCTCGACACATGGGAAAAGCACTTTCGATCGTTCATCACGGAGGGCCTGGAAAGCGGCCAGATGGCCTCAGATTCCGAGCCGCTGGTCACGACCCGGATGCTGCAATGCCTGATGCTCGGCAGGGCTTTGACCTTCCTCATCAGGGGGGAAGATCTTTCCCGAGATCCGATGTTTCACCAGATCTCCCGGTGGCTTTCTCCGGGCAGAAATAGATCAATCACTTGACCAAATTCAACAGAGTGGATAGATTCCCTGGAAGGAGCACGAGGTGAGGAAACGGATCGACTACAAATGGATCGTTCTCAGCGTCACGACCATCGGGGCGCTGATGGCGTCCATCGACAGCACCATCGTGATCCTCGCCCTTCCCCAGATGATGGAAAAGCTCCATGCGGACCTCGTCCACATGATCTGGGTCATCATGGCGTACATCCTGGTGAGCACCGTCCTTCTTCTGACATTCGGTCGGATTGCGGACATGTTCGGCCGTGTCCGGCTCTACAACCTCGGGTTCGTGGTCTTCACCGTCGGATCCGGGCTGTGCGGATTGTCGCAGACCGCAAACCACCTCATCCTGGCCAGGCTGGTCCAGGGCGCGGGGGCCGCGCTCATGATGGTCAACAGCCCCGCCATCATCACAGAGGTCTTTCCGCCGCACGAGCGCGGGCGCGCGCTGGGAATCAACGGAATCACCTGGGCCATTGGCGGCATCGTCGGCCCGCTCCTGGGCGGCCTCATCCTCTCGGTCGCCTCCTGGCGCTGGATATTCTACATCAACGTCCCCATCGGGATCGCGGGCAGCGTGTGGGGCTATCTCGTTCTGAAGGAAACGACCGCGCGCAAGCGGGGGGAAAGTTTCGATCCCGTGGGGGCCGTCATGTTCAGCCTCGGCCTGATTGCCCTCCTGTTCGCGCTGACCATGGGGATCCAGCTCAGCTGGACCTCGCCGGCCATTCTTTCACTTTTCGGCCTCTTCGCGCTGATGCTCATCCTCTTCCTCGTCTGGGAGCGCCGAGCCGCGAGGCCCGTGCTGGACCTTTCCCTGTTCGGCAATCGCGTCTACAGCTTTTCGGTCCTCGCGGCCATGCTGCAGTCCCTCGCGATGTTCGCCATGAACTTCCTGATCGTGTTCTACCTGCAGGCGGTGCGCGGCTACGATCCGCTCACCGCGGCCCTCCTTCTCATTCCGCTTTCCATCGTCAGCGCCGTGGTGGGGCCGCTCAGCGGCCTTCTTGCGGATCATATCGGCGCGCGCCTTCCCGCCACCGCGGGATTGCTCGCCCAGGCGGCTTCGCTGCTCTGGTTCATATTCAAGCTCACTCCCTCCACGCCCTACGGCACCATCGTTATCGGGCTGGTGCTCGTGGGAGTGGGGGGTGGCCTGTTCTGGTCCCCCAACACCAGCGCGGCCATGAACGGCGCTCCGAGGGAACGGTTGGGAATAGCCTCTGCAACCCTTGCCACCCTCAGGCAGACGGGAATGGTGACAAGCTTTGCACTCGCGCTCGCCGTGGCCGCGGCCAGCCTGCCGAAAGAGGTGATGATGAAGCTTTTCATCGGCACCAGCGTGTCGCTGGGCTCCGGACCCATGCAGGCATTTGTCGTGGGCATCCATCATGCCTTCATTGTCTCCGTGGCCCTCTGCGCCATCGCGGCGACGCTCTCACTGGTTCGGGGGAAAGAAGACCGTCGGGTGGCACACCGCACAGCGCAGCAGGGCTGAAACGGGCCGGAGCGAAGGCCGCAACCGCCGCCGGATCTGTGGTCGGCTCAACGGCCGGCCCCGCGCTCAGCTCCGCGGCTGGCTCAGCGGCCGGCCCGCGGCCGGCCCCGCGGCCGGCCCAGCGTGAAGGAGGGACTTCATGGCCAGGAAAAAGTTCATCCTGGTTGCACAGGTGAGCAGCGAACGTCCAGAGGCAATCAAGCCTGTGCTGGAAAAGTTTGCCCGCGGGGGCTCCGTGGAGCAGAGCCCGGAGGGATTCACCGTGAAAGTGACGGCGAGCGGAGAGAGCGCCAGGGCGCTCAACAAGGAGTTGCTTTCTGCCCTCCGCCGTATCGAGAGAAAAACGAGGCTGCGAGCGCAGTGGACATCAGGGCATACCACGGAGCGCTTCTTCGACTACGTGCCCAAGGGCAAAACAGAAAGCCCATAGTTTTCCTGACTTTGAAAGGGAGGTTTTTCCATGCCGTTGATGAAGGCCATCCAGGTGAAGGCCCCCGGAGCCGAGCTCGAGCTGGTGCAGAAGGAGGTCCCGGAGCCGAAACCGAACGAAGTGCTCGTCAAGGTGGAAGCGTGCGGAGTGTGCCATGGGGATGTGCTGGCAAAGGAGGGGCGGTACCCCGGCATCACCTATCCCCGACCCCGGTCACGAAGTGGTGGGTATCATAGAGCGGCTCGGATCAGCGGTTGGCAACTGGAAAGTCGGCCAGCGCGTAGGGGTTGGCTGGCATGGGGGGCATTGCTTCCAGTGCAGCGCGTGCCGCAGAGGCGACTTCTGGGCATGTGAAAACTCGCTCACCACCGGGCTTTCCACGGACGGGGGATATGCGGAGCACATGGTGGCGCGCTCCGAAGTCCTCACCGCCGTTCCGGATGCGCTCAGCCCTGTGGATGCAGCGCCCATCATCTGCGCGGGCCGGACGGTCTTCGGCGCGCTGAAGTCATGCGGAGCGCGAGGGGGAGACCTCGTGGCAATCCACGGCTTCGGCGGACTGGGACACCTTGCTGTCCAGTACGCCGCGAAGCTTGGCTTCAGGACCGTGGTCCTCTCCCGGGGAAAGGAAAAGGAAGCCCTGGCCCGCCGGTTGGGCGCGCAGGACTACATCGACACGACGACGGCGGACGTTGCCAAGGAGCTTCGCGCCAGGGGAGGCGCGCAGGCCGTTCTCTGCACGGCGCCCAGCGGCAAGTCCATTTCCGAGCTGCTGGGGGGTCTCGGCCCCGGTGGCCAGGCCCTCGTCATCACGGCCCCCAACGACCCGATCGTGATCCCTCCCTTCGTCCTCCTCGGAGGAGGGCGCGGAATCCGGGGCTGGGTGGGCGGAAGCGTGGAGGAGGCTCTGCGGTTCAGCACTTTCGCCGGGGTCACACCCATGGTGGAGGTGTTCCCCCTGGAGAAGGCGCGCGAGGCCTTTGAAAAGATGATGAGCGCGAAAGTGCATTTCCGGGCGGTCCTGAAGATGACCGTCTGAAGGAGGTCGACATGAACGAGGTCCTCGAGCAGATACAACAGCGCAAATCGGACAGGGTTCCCTTTGAAGAGGCTCGCAAGGTCTCCGACAAGGAGCTGGGACAGATCCTGGAAGCCGCGCGGTGGGCGCCCACCGCGCACAACATGCAGAACTTCGAGGTCGTGGTGGTGGACGACAGGATCCTCGTGAGCGCAGTCGCGGCAATACGGCGGCCCGTTTCCGCAACGTTCGTGCGGGAGAACTACCAGCAGCTTTCCTTCTCCGAGGAGGAGCTTGCGAAAAAAAAGGTCGGCCTCCTGGGAACCATGTTCCCCCCATTCATGAGGACACCGGGCGCCGAGATACCGGAAGAAGGACCGCCCTTTCTGCCGAGCCCCGTCCTCCTTGTCGCTCTCTATGATCCCCGGCGCCGGGCCCCGGCGTCGGAGGGAGACTTCCTGGGCATCATCAGCCTGGGCTGCGTCATGGAAAACATGTGGCTCACCGCCCAATCGCTGGGAATAGGGTTCCACATCGTGAGCGCCCTGAGCGCCCCGGAAATATCGAAGGAAGTGAAACGCATCCTGGGCATTCCTGCCCATCTCCAGATTGCTTTCGCGTGTCGCGTGGGATACCCGCAGAGGTCGAATGGGAAATATCTGAGGGTCCGCCGGGACATCGAAGGCTTCGTGCACAGAAACCGTTTTGGCGTCCCCTACACGGGCACGACATAAACCAGGGAGGACCTGATGGATATCAAAGACAAGACAGCAATTGTGACCGGAGCCTCCGCCGGAATCGGGATGGCCACCGCCCGGGAGCTGGCGGCGGCAGGGGCAAAGCTGGTCCTGGCGGCCAGGTCCACGGACAAGCTGGCGGAGCTTTCCTCCGAGCTGGAGGCAAAGGGATGCTCTGCCTTTGCTGTTCGCACGGACATGCGGGATCCGCTCCAGGTGCAGGCAATGGTTCGAGAGGCAAAGGAGCGCTTCGGCAAGGTCGACATTCTCATCAACAATGCCGGGCAGGCCGCCGCCGGCCTGGTGGCTGAAGTTTCCCTTGCGGATTTCCGTCAGATCGTGGAGCTGAACGTCTACGGTCCTCTTCTGGCCATGCAGGCCGTGATCCCCGTCATGAAGGCGGGGGGCGGCGGCGTCATCGTGAACATCAGCTCCATGGTCTCCCGGATGCACATCCCCGGCCTGGGGGCGTACGCGGCAACCAAGGCCGCCTTGAACCTGCTCTCCGAAACCGCCCGATTCGAGCTGGAATCAGACGGGATCAAGGTCATCACGGTCTTCCCAAGGACAACCGCAACGGACTTCGGGAAGAACTCCATTGGCAACCAGGGCCTGCGGCAGCGCCAGCGAAGCCAGGCCTCCGCGTCGGTGCCCGTGGATCAGCCGGAGGTTGTCGCCCAGAAGATTGTCATGGCGATCAGGCAGGAGCTCGCGGAACAGCTCATGGATCGATGAAAGGCCGCGGCGTTCGCCGCACCGGGGCGGGGCCTGACGGAGTGCAGCCCGCTGCACCGGACTGCGGTCCGCCGCGCTGGAGCGCCGCACCGGACTGCGGCCCGCCCTGCCAGACTGCCGCCCGCCCTGCCAGGGCGCCCGCCCCGCCAAGGCGGCGTGTCAGCTCTCCATCTCCACTTTCACCTTGTCCACTTTCGCAAGGTCTTTCCGATAGAAGGCAGCGGCCGCCAGGAAGAGGGCTCCGGCCAGCACGGATGTCAGGGGCGCAAGAAGCATGGCGATGCGAAGCCCGTACGCATCCGAGATGGCGCCCACCACGAGGGGCCCCATGGAGCTTCCCAGCGCGTTCTGCACAATAACGCAGATGCTGTAGGAAACCGCCCACAACCCCGGGTGCACCACGTCCTGTGTCACGGCAGACGCCGCGGAGAGGTAGCACACCGTGGCTACGGCGCCCGCCATCATCATGACCCACTGCGATGTTCCCTGGAGCAGGCCGAAGGACACAAGCCAGATGGCGGCGGCCGCCAGGCTGGACAGGCCCGCGAAAAGCGGGCGCGCGCTGATGCGCTTCTTCATCCACGCGTCTGCCAGGAACCCGCCCAGCGGCGCTCCCACGATTGCGAAGAGCATCACGGAGGCGGTCTTCAGGCTGGCCTGCTCCATGTTCAGGTTCTGGACCCTGTTGAAATACGATGGCAGCCACGTGAGATACGCCGTGCTGAGGAATGTATTTCCGGCAAATGCGATGTAGGTCAGGATCAGCGACGGCGTACGAAGAAACACGGCGGCAATATCCGCAAAGCTCATCTTCACCGCCGGCCCGGCGGCCGTGGCGGCCTTCTCCAGCTTGATGGTCTTGTAATCCCGCGCAAAGAAAAAGAACAGAATGCCGATCACGAGCCCCGGGACGGCCACAAGCCCGAAGGCGTGCTTCCAGCCCCAGCGCGTTGCGACGATTCCGCCGATCATCACCCCGATGAGCGATCCCAGGGGGATGGAGGCGTTCCATATGCCCATCATCCGGGAGCGCCTTTCCACCGGGTACATCGCGGAGATCATGGCCGTGCCGCCGGGAGAGTAGCCTGCCTCTCCGAATCCGACTCCGAGCGCGGGTAAGGAAGAGCTGCGGGAAAGTCCGCACGAAGGCCGCAATCCCCGTGGCAACGCTCCACAGGGCAACCATCAGCCCCACGCTCCTTTTCCTGCTCCAGCGGTCCACCAGGATGGAGACGGGAAAGGCCAGCACGACAATGGACCAGTACACCGCGGAGATGAGAGAGCCGGCCTGGCTGTCGGTCATGTGCAGGTCAGCCTTCATGATGGGGAACATTGCGGAAACGATCTCTCGGTCTATGTAGTCGAACATATAGAGAAGGAAGAGCATCACGAAAAGACCCGTCACTCCCCTCTTCTCAGGGGCGCCGACGCTGCCCCCTGCCGCCACGGATCTGTCAGCCCTGGCCACGCCGTCCTCCTTGTTCTTCACTCGTACACGGCCACGTTTCTGCCGGCATTCTTCGCGGAGAGCAGCCTGTTGTCCGCGATCCGCAGCAGCTGCTGCGTGGTGAGTCCGGGGACTTCCTCGAAAATCACGACCCCGATGCTCAGCGTCACGTGCGTTTTCCGCTCGTCATCGGTCAGCGTGATCTCATGCTCTTCCACGCTCTTTCGTATCTTCTCGATGGCCTGGACAATTCCGTCCCGGGAAGTCCGCGTGAACAGGATGACGAACTCCTCCCCTCCGAACCTGCACAGGATGTCCCGGGAGAAGACGACTCTCTGGATGACACGAACCACCTCCACCAGGGCCCTGTCACCCGCCGGGTGGCCCCATGTGTCGTTGACGCGCTTGAAATGGTCAATGTCCAGCATCGCCAGGCCAAAGTTCATGTCGTTCTTCCCGTCCAGCCGGGCTGCCCTGTGCTCCTGCAGGTTGCGAGCCCTCCGGAGCTCGATCTCCAGGTATTCCCCGAAGAAGCGGCGGTTGTAGACTCCCGTCAGCGGGTCCAGCTCTGCCTGGCGGCGCAGATCATCGTTGAGCTTGCGGATCTCCGCGGTCCGCTGCTCCACCCGGGTCTCCAGGGTCCTGTTGGCTTCCTCTATTGCGTGGTAGAGGTTTGCCAGGTCTCCCAGGAGGACGGCAAACATGCTGAAAACGACGATCATGAACGCGTACTCGGCGAGATAGATGAAGTCATACACCCCGTATGCAACCAGGGAGTCGTTGACCACTCCGAGGAAAAAGGCCGAAAGCCCGATGATGACCACCAGCACACCCTTCACCCGGGTGGTGAGGTAGGAGCGGATCAGGAGCACGAGCAGGTAGGCGTAGAACACGACGGCGGAGGCAATGCCCACCTCGTACGCAATGCCAAGCTCACCCTCGTAGTACGTCGCGCTGAGAAAGCCGGGGATGTCGATATGCTTTACCGCGGGCCGAAGCGGTGACAGGGTCAGGGCGGGGCTCACGAACAGCGTGAGGACGAAAAGAAGGACAAACCAGGCCACGGCAACCTGAATGAGCCGGCTTCGCGATCTGCGTGTATACACCGCGACGAACCAGACAAGGAAGACGGAAATGACGGAAACTACCCGAAGTTGGAGATCCTGCCAGGCAATCCCCTGGATGAGGGATGTCGAATCGTAGAGGCCAATCGAAAAGACGTCATACAGGGCAACGGCAAAGCACAAAAGGGAGAAGGGCAGGTGGATTGGCTGTCTCCCTCCCCTGGTGTAGATGACGAGGTGGAAGGCCCCCACGAAAAAAGTGAGAGAGGCCATGACGAGGCATGGATATGCTAAAGGCTGCACCTGGCTTCGCTTCCCTTGGAGGCAGATTCTAGCTGCAGTCCCCGCCCGGGTCAAGCAAACAATTCGGAATCATGGAACAATCATGGAACAGGATGGCGCTTGACCATGGATCATGCCAGCCCGGCTCCCTGCACAATCCTGTCCAGCAGATTGCCCGTTTCGGCGGCCGCTGACCAGCGGCCGGCCCGCATGCTATGCTGCATCCATGATCGAGAGAATGAGCGAGGCTATTGTCTCAGCAATGTTTGAGACTGTTCCCGTCGAGATTACCATCATTGACGACAAGGACGAAGTCGTCGGATGGAACAAGCACGAGACCCGTATCTTCAAGCGGCCTTTGACCTCAATGGGCCTGAACTTCCGGGACTGCCACCCGCAGGAGAGCCTTGCAAAGGTGGAGCGCATTGTCAACGAAATGAAGGCCGGCACCAGGGACACGGCGCGGTTCTGGCTGGATTTCGCGCTGGACCCTCGGTGCGCGAAACGAAAGATCCTGATCGACTTCTTTGCGCTCCGCGACCACAGCGGCAGGTACCTGGGGTGCATGGAGTGCGCGCAGGACATAGAGGACATCAAGAAGATCGAGGGGCAGAAGAGGTTATTGGACGAATAGGGCTTCCGGGATTCGACTCAGGACACCCTGTCCAGGATATTGCGGACGGCGAAGAGGAGCCGTGATGCGTCAAACGGCTTCTGCAGAAAGCTGGAGTCCTCCAGCAGGGAGCCATGCTTCTCGATTGCCTCATCCGAGTAGCCTGAAATGAACAACAGGCGGATGGCCGGTGAAAGCGCCCTCGCCTGGCGCGCAAGCTCTGATCCGTTCATGCCCTTCATGACCACGTCCGTGATGAGAAGCTCGGGCCGCGGGCCGCTGCGGAGCGCTTCCATGGCCTCCCCTCCACTCGCTGCCGCCTTGACCGTGTACCCCGCGGTTTCCAGGACACGCGCGGCGAATGCCCGCACGGAGTCTTCGTCCTCCACCAGGAGCAGTGTCTCGCGTCCCCCGACAAGCGAAGGTGCCCCCGGGCGCTCCTCCCGGAGCCGATCATCCCCTGCAACGCGCGGGAAGTAGAGGGTGAACGAGGTGCCCTTGCCGAGCTCGCTCTGGCAATAGATGAAGCCATCGCTCTGCTTGACGATCCCGTACACCGTGGACAGGCCGAGCCCCGTGCCCTTGCCCTGGGCCTTGGTGGTGAAGAACGGCTCGAAGATATGAGTGAGGACGGAACGGTCCATTCCCCGTCCGGTGTCCCTCACCGCAAGCCGCACGTACCGGCCCGGCCTCATGCCCGGGAGCGCGGCGGTGGCCTCATCGTCCACAGAATCGTCTGCTGTCTCCACGGTGAGGGTGCCACCGGCGGGCATGGCGTCCCGCGCGTTCACCGCAAGGTTCATGAGGACCTGCTCTATCTGGCCGGAGTCCGCGCGGATGTCGCCGGTGGCGTCGTCAAGGAGGATGGCCACATCGATATCCTCACCGATCATGCGCTTCAGCATCTTCTCGATCCCGCGCACCAGCTCGTTGATGCTCACGACGCGCGGGTCCAGCACCTGCTTCCTGCTGAATGCCAGCAGGCGCGCCGTCAGGGCGGCCGCGCGCCGCGCGGCATCGTTGATCTCCATGACCTCCGCCCGCAGCGCGCTCTCGGGGAGCATCCGTTCCAGGACGAGGCTGCTGTAGCCGCTGATCACGGTCAGGAGGTTGTTGAAGTCGTGCGCCACTCCGCCCGCAAGCCGACCGATGGCCTCCATCTTCAGGGCCTGGCGGAGCTGCTCCTCCATGCGTCGGGACTCCGTGATGTCGCGGATGAAAAACGCAAGGAGCCTGGCGGCACCGTCACGGTCCAGGACGGGGAACACGCTGAAATCCCTGATCCTGCCCTCCGCCTCAATGTCCATGCGCGACGCTGCGGCCGTCACCAGCACTTCCTGCATGCGATTGCGGATGCCAGCATCGAACAGGGTGGAGGAAAGGGACCACAGCGTGCGTCCAATCACCTCTTCCTGCGCCGCAACCCCCAACTCCTTCAGGAAAGCCTCGTTGCACGCGAGCAGCCTTCCATCCGCCTCGGTGAGAAACGCCACGTCCGTTGTGGCGTTCAGGAGCGCATACAGCATTTCCCTGCTTCGCAGCAGCGCTGTTTCCGCGCTCTTGCGCTCACTCAGATCCCTGATGGTGGCCAGGATCATGGACTGCCCGTCCATCTCGAAGAGCCGGTTTCCGATCTCAACGGGAATGCGCTCCCCATCCTTCCTGCGCAAGGCGCCTTCCCAGACCGCGTACCCCCGGGCGCGCAGGCCGCGCTTGGCCTCCGGCATGACCGGGCGGACCCTCGGGTGCATCGATGTCATGCGTGGTCAGGCAAAGCAGCTCCTTTCGCGAATAGCCCAGGCGCGCGCAGGCCAGATCGTTCGCGTCCACCAGGGGCTCGGGGGAGCCGTCCTCGTGGAAGGGGTGGACCAGGATGATGTCGTTGGTGCTGTTGAAGAGGAGCCGGTATCTTTCCTCACCCCTGCGAAGCGCCTCTTCCGCCTTCTTTCGCTCCGTGATGTCCAGGGCGGAAAATGCGAACCCGTTCCTGGCGCCCTTGTCCACGGGAGAAACACTGAGGAACACGTCAATGACCTGGCCGTCTTTCCTCAGCCACCGCGTCTCTATGGTGCCGACCCCTGCCATGATTGCTTCCAGGAACTTCGGGTCCGTCAGGCGTTCCCATTCCTGGTCCGACGGATAGAGAAACCTGCTCATTCGGCCCGCAATCTCAGACTCTGGGTAGCCGACCATCCTGCACAGGCGCTCGTTCACCTCCAGGAAGAAGCGACCGGACGTGAGCCCCATCCCCGTGGAGCTCAGCTTGAATACGCCTTCCATGGTCGCCAGCCGGCTCTCAAGTCTTTCGTGGGAGCGACGCCCGCTGAGGAAAACGCTCATCAGCTCGGCGGCCTCGCAGAGAAGCGCCTTTTCAGGCTCTCCCCATTCCCTCGGGGAAACGCTGTCTGCCAGACCCATGAAGCCCCACCAGGATCCTCCCACGCGGACAGGCACGTGGAGAACGGAAAGAGCCCCGGGGGGCTCACCGATGGCGCGCACTCCCGGCGGCAGGGCGAGCGCGGATCCCTGGTAGCTGTCACCGCGTGACAGGGCGTCGTGCATGGAAAGAAAGTCACCCGTGTAAGAGATCCGCCGGGACGGGGGATTTGCGACGTGCGGTTCCCTCCCAGGAGCGTAGGCCTCACACGTCAACCGCGCCCACAGTCCCGACTCCTTGTCGGTGAAGTTTTCGAAGACGTAGGCGCGGCCGGCGCCGACAGTGGACAGGATGTGGGCCAAAGCGCTTTCAGCCGCATGCGGTCCGCCTTCCAGGAGAGAGCGAGAGAACGCGGTGATTGCCCGCTGGTGGCTGGCAATTGCCTGCAGCTCACCCTCTTCTCTGTCGAAACCCACGCCGGCATAGTACCACGAGGGGACCGCCGGGAAGAAGGTTCCCCTCAGTGCCCAGGGACAAGCGGCTTGGCAAGAAACAGGGCCCTCCCCGCGGCCTCCTGGTAGATTGCCGTGGCAAAGCCCGCGGCCGCGTACAGCTTCCGCGCGGGATGGTTGTTCTCCAGCACCTCCAGGGTGAGCTTGCAGCAGCCCAGGGAGCGAGCCTTGCGCTCCACTTCGGAGAGCAGCCTGCCCCCGACTCCCTTTCCCCTGGCTTCGGGCAACACGGCGAGGTCATGAATGTTGATGAGCGGCCGCGCGGCAAAGGTGGAGAACCCCAGGAAGCACACGGCTATTCCCACCGCGCTTTTTCCCTCCCAAGCAAGGAAGATGAGCGTGGTCGGGTGCTTTTGAAGCCCGGGCACAAGCGCCTCCCTCACGTCGGGAGGCAAGGGTTTCCCGTTGCCCATGGGATCCACGGAGTAGGCGTTGATCAGATCCAGGACTGCGCGCCGATCTTCCGCGAGGTCCAGATCAGCTTGCCGGATTTCGATGGACGGGGAGGAGCGCATGCGCAGACAACAGCACCTCGACATGGCCGCGGGTAAAGGGGGCGGGGAGTTTAAACCGAGGCATCTGTACGGCCCGCTGTCAGCGCGACGTCCGTGCGGCCCCGCGCGGCTTCCCGTCCGCGCGACGTCCCCGCGTGTCTGTGCGCGTCCCCTCAGCTCCCAGTCGGCGCGACCTCCCCTCAGCTCGCCTCCCTTGTCTCCGCCCGCCCCGTGATGTACGTTTTGGCGTGGAAAAGCGTATGCGCGCCGCCGCCAAACAGACGTCCGTACGAAAACCAAAGCCCGCCTTGCTCCCTCCGGCAGGCACCATCCACAAATCGATCCAGCTCCTCCAGACAGCGCTGGATGAGCTTGGCGCTGTCATGGCTCTTTCCGAAGTTGAGCACATCGCAATCCTGATCAACGAGGCCATGACCGCCGAAGCGCGCAGCTTCCACACCCCGGAGCACGTCTTCAACCTGGTGGATCCCGGCAACCCGTACATGACGCTGGCCGCGCTTTTCCACGACCTTGTGTATTACCAGGTGGACCACGGGTTCATTCCCCAGATCCGGGGGGCCCTGGAGCCCAGCATAGAGCCCTGGGACGGAGGCCTGAGGCTGCGGCCAGGCGTCCAGGAAAGCGACAGGCAGCTTCACCTGTGCATGGCGGTCTTCGACGTGAAAGCGGGACAGAAGCTTGCGCCCTTCGGCGGAATGAACGAGTTCCTGAGCGCGCTGGTCATGGCGAGAAAGCTCGGCGCCGTGGTGAAGGAACAGGACCTGATCCTTTCCACCGCATGCATCGAAATGACCATCCCGTTTCGCCCGCGTGATCCCAACGGCGTCACCCCAGCCGAACGGTTGGACAAGCGCCTCAAAGCCGCAAACCGAGATCTTGGCCTGGGGCTGGACGAGCAGAGAATCGAGCAGGCGGTCCGATGGGCGGCCACGTTTGCAAACCGAGACGTGGCCAACTTCGGGGAGCGGGATGTGACCAGGTTCCTGGACAACACGTGGAAGCTGCTTCCTGAGACAAACCCCTCCCTGCGCACGCTGGGCGTCTACTCCATAAGGAGCTACCGCGAGGCCCTTCAGAAGATGGAAGGGTTCCTCAGGTCCCTGGACCCCGCCACCATTTTTGCCCAGTACGGCGGCGCCCCGCCTGATGCGGAATATCACCGGATGCGGCAAAGGGGGGAACGAAACGTCTCCACGGCGCGGGAGTACCTTGGCATCAAGCTTCTTACCGCAGCCATCCTGGAGGCGCTTGCGGAGATCAGCGGCGGAGACGCACCCGTGTCTCTTTTCATGGGCGACATCGAGGCAAAGCAGAGAGGAAGCAGGCTGGAGGATTACCTCCCGGAGGACAAGCCCCCTGTCAGCCTTCACCTGGACAAGACCCTGCACGACCTCCTGGCTTACGGGCGTGCGAGCGCTTCCAGCTTCGATCTCCAGAACTCGCCACTGTCTCTTTTCATCTACCAGCACCTGGGCGCTGACGGCTTTCGAGACCTGCTTGGCGCCGCGCGGGTGATGTTCCAGGGCGGTCCCCCCCGCGCTTTTCTCGATGCGCTTCCCAGTGGTATGATCAGCGTGATCGCTGAAGGCTGTGCGCGCATGGCCTTCACGCGTGCAAAAGACTTGCGCGCCTACGCGGCGTCGCGCCGCTCCTGAGGATCAGCCTAGGCAACTCGAAACATGACAAGAACAATGACCCTTTTCTGCGCCGCCCTGGCCACCGCCTTACTGGCCACGTGCTCGGGGAAAACTGCATCAGCGCAGCAGGCGCGCACCCCCGCCAGGCATGTTCACATGGCCTTTCAAACGTGGATGGCAGTGGGAAGAAAGACACGCGGCGTGAAGACAGCCAGTGATCCCGTGGCTGCGCGAAAGCCCGCAGCGGATTTCTGGCCCACGCTGGGATGGCGCACCTCCAGCCCGGAGGACCAGGACATGGACGGGGTGAGGCTCCAGGCGGCGCTTGACTCCGCCAGGATGCAGGGGCTCACCCTCCACGGAGTGCTCGTGATCAGGCATGGCTACATCGTCCTGGAGAGGTACTTCGGTGACTACGATGAAACCTCCGGCCACTCCCTCTACTCCTGCACCAAGAGCTTCATCTCAGCGCTTGTCGGCATTGCGGTCTCCCAGAAGCTCATCCCTGACCTCACCCGGACGGTCGTGAGCTTCTTCCCGGACAAGACCTTCGCGGGAGACGGGGAAGGCTCATCCAAGCGCGCAATGACGGTGGAGAACCTCCTGACCATGAGCTCGGGGCTGGATTGGGATGAGGAGGATGCGACCTACGACCGGATGTATGCGACCTCCCGGGATTGGGTGAAGTTCGTCCTGGACATCCCCATGGCGGACAAGCCGGGGCTCAGCTTCAACTACAGCTCGGGAAACTCCCACCTCCTCTCGGCAATCATCCAGAAGGCAAGCGGTGAGAACACCTATGACTATGCGCGTACCAACCTCTTTGGCCCCCTGGGAATCAAGGACCCGGCGTGGGAGCGGGACCCTTCGGGCATCCCCATTGGCGGCTGGGGCCTGACTCTCACCCCGCGGGACATGGCCAAGCTCGGCTTTCTCTACCTCCATCAGGGGATGTGGGAGGGAAAGCAGATGGTGCCCGCAAGCTGGGTCCGTGACTCAACGCAGCCCCACATACGGGCGGGTGACGGCTGGGACTACGGCTACCAGTGGTGGGTGGACCCCTCCCAATCCTTTTTTGCCGCCATTGGCCGCTACGGGCAATGCATCATCGTGGTCCCCAAGCTGGACATGGTGGTTGTGTTCACGGCGCACATCGAGGACACCGATCCCGAGACCGAGCTGCTGCAGAAGTACATCATCCCGGCGTGTACGCCACTCAGGCCGAAGTAGCCGGCGCGGGCAGGCGACCCGGTAGGGGGAGCACGGCCCGCCTGGAGAGAAGCTGCGCGCTCTGGGGCCCCCGCGTCGCTTTCCGCGGCTCCCCCTCGCTTCGGCCTCCTCGGCTCGCTCCGCGAGCCTGCGGGGTCCTCCGCTACCCCCACTCTCGCATGATCGGCTGTTGCGCAGAGAGAAGCTCGAGTTGCCGCCGCCTTTTTCGGCCCGCGGCCGATACCCTATTGCTTTTTTTTAATGGCACGCTACTGTTTCAGTATCAAGCTACTTATTAAGTAGCGCATCCGCGACACAGGAGGCAAAGCCATGCCGGTCATTCAGGTAACCATGACGAAGAGCAGCGTAGAGACAAGAGGGCGCTCATCGAACGGCTGACCGCCGACGCGATCGAGATCACCAAGATCCCGGCGTCGGAGTTCACCGTCCTCATCCACGAGCTCGAGCGGGAGAGCATCGGGCGCAGCGGCAGGACCTGCGCCGACATCATGGCAGAGATGAAGTAGCCGCCCCATGGCCATTCCGAAGCCCGGAAAGCCCGTCCGGGGATCCACAACCGGAGCGCCGATCATGGCGCTCTTCGACCTCCTCGGACGGCGCTGGGCCATGGGCATCGTCTGGAACCTTGCCGCGGGGCCCGTGACCTTCAGGGCCCTGCAGGCCCTCCGCGGTCGCAAGAGCGGGACCATCTCGCCCTCGATCCTCAACGCGCGCCTCAAGGACCTGCAGGAAGCCAGGCTCGTGGAGAGGACCCTTGAGGGCTACGTGTTGACCGAACTGGGTCGGGAGTTGTTTACCCTCATCGAGCCCCTGGATGCGTATTCCCTGAAATGGGGGAAGGCCCTCTAGCGGGCGCCCGCGGCGGACCAAGCGCTTGGAGGATTGT
>CAVUXE010000090.1:0-11486 GCA_963745235.1 uncultured Spirochaetota bacterium
TCCCACGTAGCAGCCGACCCTCTATATTCCGCACTCTGCACTCCGCATTCCGCACTATTCAGAGCCTCCTTACGTCGGCTGCGCCACGCCGTTCGGCCAGGCCGCCCGGCACCAGGGCCGCCTGAGCCGCGGTCGCCGCTTGGCCCTCTTGGGCTTCTCCTGCGAAGAGAACCTGCTCAACCGCCGCCATCTTCTCGGGCGGCGCGTGCAGAAGCGCGACCAGCAGCTTGCCTGGAAGGCTCTCACTCATGCGCTCGGGGGACGCAAGCCCGCTCAGCATCACGAGACAACAACACAGCACTAGCCGCACGAAGATGCGGATTTGCTCGGCGCCACACACTGGAGCGCCGGAGGAAAGAGCCGCTGGCCCGAGATGGGCGGCGGCCGGACCTGGGGGATGCTGTCTAGTCTATGGGGGGCATGCGCGGGCCGCTCAGGGTTGGAGGCGGACCAGAAGATGAAGGTGCTCGGACCTGCCTCGTTGGGATTACTCCGTGCAAGGTCGAGGAGGGAAGTCCTGATTGACGGGATGATCGGCACGGTCCGTTCCTTGTCCGTCTTGGTCCCCTTCAGCGCGTCCCATTTGTTCCAAGAATGGCGGACGTAGAGGCGATCATCTCCAATGTCTCGAACTTGCAGCGCGAGTATTTCCCCCGCTCGGAGCCCCGTGCTCATTGCCAGCATGTTGGCAACTTTTGAGTGCTTGTCGGGCCAAGCGAGCGCGAAGAGTTGCTCGACCTCTGAATCAGTGAGGACGCCCCGCTTCATATGCTTGCCCGAGAAGCCCATGAGTCCCTCCGCTGGGTTCTTTGAGATAACATCGTTTCTTGCCGCCCAGCGGAAGGCGACTGTCCCTGCCGAAAGGACATTGTTCACAGTATTTGCCATAAGGCCCTTGTCTTGCTTCAGCCACAGCGAAAAGGTGTTGATGTCAGACTTGCGGATTTCCGAAAGTGCCTTGTCTTTCCCGAAGTATGGTTTCCAGTAGTATTCAAGCCGGTTGCTTGCTTCACGGCAATGGCGGCGGCTGATTCGCTGGCCATGAGCAACTCTTTCGCGCACATACGGCGATTGTTCATAGTCCCAAAAGCGCTCAAGAAAGGTGATGAGAGGTTCCGACACAGGGCCGGCGCCGACAGTTGCGTCTCGTATCAAGTCGCGATCCTTCAAGGCCTGAACGATCCGTCCGGCGTCGTCAAGGGTGAGCGGTGCGCTTCGGATGATGGAGATTGCCAAGTCGAGATCCAGCAGCTCCCGCAGCCGCCGGGCTCCGCGGGATGGATCGGGCACGCCGTCTCGTATCCAAGCTGCGACCTTCAGAAGGGCAGCGTTCCGGTTGGACTCTCCGGTCGAGCGTGCCGTCAGATATCGGTGCGTGTGTGGATTGTAGAATTGCACATACCAAATTCCGCCGCGGCGATGCAGAGAGAACTGATCCTGGCGCATCCCACTCCCTCCCGATGGATTTATCTCACAATCCATCTCACAGTGAGTTGAGAACGCGCCAGTTTTCTGGTAGCGATCTGGCGTAACTCCTTTTATCATTTGGAGTTACGTTTGCCCCAGAGATGACTCGAACATCCGACCTACGGTTTAGGAAACCGCCGCTCTATCCAGCTGAGCTACTGGGGCCCGGGTGACGGGGAGGCATTCTACAAGCGTGCATCCCGGCTGTCAACAGGAAGGCGCATCCCGCGCTCCCGCACATTCTTCGTCAGCGCTCATTCCTCTGCGAACTCGGGAAAACGATACAGGGCGTGAGCCCGCGCGATGTCGTAGTCGGGAATGGCATTCCCCGCCCGCACGCACTCTGACAGACCCGCTTCCGCCTGGTCGAGGGGCACGTTGAGCCCGATGGCCACCTCGGCCACGGTGAGAGTTCCCTTGTGCTCGCGCGCGAGCTTCAAGATCCGCACGGGAAGGAGCGGGTCGATGATCGTGCGCGGCGCCGGGGGCCGGCGCGTTCGACGGGCGGACAGACCAAGGCCCGCCAGCCTGCGAAGCGAGGAGCGAAGCTCCGGCCCCGCCAGGATCCATAGACCCGTACCAATCAACACCCCGCCGACAACGAAGGCTTCCAGGAAAACGGGAAAGATGGGGCTTGCGCCAACGAAGATGCCCGCCACGCCTGCCGCAAGAATCGAGTATCCAAGAATGCGTCGGGACTTCTTCACGTCTGCCATCGAGCGCCCTCATCATAGCCCGGCGCGCGTGCCTCGGCAACCACGGTACGGGGGCATGCGTTCCTCGAGGCACGCCAAACGCCTTGTTTGCATTCCCGGGACAATCCCGCTATACTCTGCCACCAATGACCATCAGCGTCGTGATACCCGCATACAACGAGGAAAACTACATAGGGCCATGCCTGAAGTCCGTCCTGCGTGAAGTGAGCTGCTACGGCGCAGCGGCGGAGGTATTGGTGATCAACAACGCGAGCACGGACAGGACCCGTGAGGTGGCCTGCAGGCATCCGGGGGTCAGAGTCGTGGATGAGCCCTGCAAGGGTCTGTCCCGCGCCCGGCATCGCGGCTACCTGGAGTCCCGCGGAGAGCTGGTTGTGAACATTGATGCGGACTGCATCATGCCTCGGGGTTACCTTGCGCGCGTGATCAGGTACTTTGCCGAGGACCGGAGGCTGGCGCTCCTCACCGGACCATTCCTGTACTATGACCTGCCGCAGGTGTCCCAGATCGTGACGATCCTTTTCTACCTCTTCCAGTTCCTTCCCAATACCATCGGCCAGCGCATCTTGAGGATCGGCGCCGTTGCGCAGGGAGGGAACTTCACGGCGCGAAGATCGGCGCTGAAAAAGGTGGGCGGGTACGACACGTCCATCACATTCTACGGCGAAGACACCGACATCGCCATCCGCCTGTCTCACGTTGGCCTGGTGCGCTTCAGCTTCCACCTCCTCATGAAGACCTCGGGGCGCCGGCTTCGCAAGGAAGGTGTGCTGCGGGCGGGGACCCTTTACACGCTGAACATCATCTTCATGATCGTCAAGGGAAGGCCGCTGACGCGAACTCACCAGGACGTGAGGGCGGCGTGAGCCGCGCCTCCCGCGGGGATTCAGTCCGTTCCTTCCTCACCAGGTAGCTGGTGAACCCCATCTTCTCGAGCTTCTTCTGCATGTCCGCAAGCTCCTGGGCGGCGAGCGCGCGAACGAACACGCGCGTTACCCCGAGCTGGCTCTTCTCCGTGGTCACGGTGAATCCGCCGCCGGTCAGCAGGGCAACGGTCTTTTCGGCATTCTTCTCGTTGCCGAATGCCCCCACCTGGACGGCGAAAAGGTCGCTCTGGGAAACGAACTCCACGATCTGAAGGGACACGTGGGCCACACCGCTGTCAATCATACCCAGCTCAATGGCAGCCGCGCGGGAAAGGTCGATGATGCGCCCGTCGACGAACGGGCCCCTGTCATTGATCTTCACCAGGACGGACTTGCCGTTGTCCAGATTGGTCACCTTGACGACAGTCCCGAAGGGCAGGGTTCGATGTGCGGCGGTCAGCTGGTTCGTGTCGAACACTTCACCGCTTGAGGTCATGCGTCCGTGGAACTTGCCCCCATACCATGAGGCAAGCCCGTCTTCGGCTGTGACGAGGACAGGGGAAAGGGTCAGGAGCAGAATGAACAGTATCCCTTTCACGCATCTGATTATCGGCTTTCCACTCATAAAGGCCGCACTATGGCAAAAATCTCCGCTTGGGGCAATAGGGCCAGGCAGGGGGGGCGGCGCACGATTGCCGGAGGCCCTCCGCTGGCGGTGATCCACCCTGTACGAGGCCGCACGATGGGTGTATATGTTCGGCGGGAGGGCAATGATGGCTGATCTGTCCGAGCTGAAGAAGAATCTGGGCACAGCGGCGGTCGACAGGTTCGTCCAGGACGGGATGCGACTCGGGCTGGGCACCGGCTCCACCGCCATCTGGGCGGCGCGGAGGGTGGCGCAGCGGCTGGCTGAGGGCAGCCTTCGCGGGATAACGGCCGTGACCACCAGCCTTCAGACGGAGCTGGAAGCCCGTGCCCTCGGAATCACGGTGGCAACCCTGAACAACGCGTCGCTTTCCGGCGAGCTGGACCTCACCATCGACGGGGCTGACGAGGTCGACGGGGATTTCAATCTCATCAAGGGCGGCGGCGGGGCGCTCCTCATGGAGAAGGTGGTCGCGTACGCTTCCCGGCGGCTGATCATCATTGTGGACCACACGAAGCTCAGCGCGCGGTTGGGCGAGCATTCCCCCGTGCCGGTGGAGATCGTCGTGGATGCCCTGGAGACGGTGAAAAAGGGACTGAGCGATCTTGGGGGAAACGTGTCGCTGCGCATGGCGCAGCGCAAGGCAGGTCCTGTCATCACCGACCTGGGGAACCTCCTCCTGGATGTCACGTTCCCGAATGCCTTCGATCCGGTGGAGCGGGAGAAAGAAATCAACCTGCTCCCGGGGGTTCTGGAGAATGGCCTGTTTACCCGAAAAACTCCGGAGCTCCTCATTGGGACCGCAAGCGGCGGCCTGGAGCACCGCAGGAAGCCCTGAACCGGCGCCGGCGGCTGACGAGCGCGCTCTCTATTCCAGGGAGACCTTCTTGCCGGTGCGGGCGTCCCGCACCGAGCATTCCTGATTTTCCCTCACGTAGGTCTTCACGTACTCGATGTCATCTGTTTCAACGAGTATCTCTCCATCCTTGTAGACGAGATAAATCACAAAGTTTCCCCTTCTTCTCTATAATATATATCGACAGAGTCTACCATGATTGCAAGCCGGGGGAGAAGCTGCAAACCTTGACAGGGAGCGCCCGGCCAATAGACTTTGGGATGTCAGACGTCGTGCGGAGGTGAAAGCATGGTCTTCCTGGCCTCGCAGTTTCTGTTTCTCTTGTTCGGGCTCATTGGCCTCATCGTATGGGCATACTCGGACATGCCCCTGGCGATGCGGGAGATCGCTATCAATACGCGCAGGAATGCGGAGCAGGGCAGCTCATATATCCTCATGAAGGTGCTCTCGGTCTGCCTGAAGATCTTTGCGGCCTTGTTATGGTTCGCCGGCGTCGCTTCCATCATTGCGCTGAACTTCGCCGGCACGTCTCTGGCCGGTCTCTTCCAGGGAGTGAGCGCCCCCTGACGACCTGCCATGCGTTTTGCCCGCTATGAAGCTGACAACCGGGAGTCCTGGGGTGTTGTCGAATCCCTGGACGGCCGGACAGGAACGGTGAAGGACATCGCCTCATCGCCATTCGATGAGGTGAAGACCACGGGAAAGGTCCACGCGCTGGACAAGGTCCGGCTGCTGGCGCCGTGCATGCCGTCAAAGATTTTCGCGCTGGCCCACAACTACGCGGACCACCTGCAGGGAAAGGCCCCGCCGGCGGAGCCACAGGTGTTTCTCAAGGTCCCCAGCTCTGTGATCAACCCGGGGGAGACCATCCTTCTCCCCCCGGGGCAAGGCAGGGTGGACGAGGAAGCGGAGCTCGTGGTGGTCATGGGGAAGCGCTGCAAAGGTGTGAGGCGCGCGGAGGCCCTTCGATTCGTCCTGGGATACACGTGCGGAAACGACGTGAGCGCGCGGACATGGCAGAAGAACGATCTGAACTGGTGGCGCGCAAAGTCCTCTGACACGTTCTCTCCATTCGGTCCGTTCATTGTCACTGACCTGGATGCCGGCGCCGCTCGCATCACCGGGCAGGATCAACGGCCGCGAGGTGCAGCGCTGC
This sequence comes from uncultured Spirochaetota bacterium, assembly GCA_963745235.1. Classification (GTDB taxonomy): domain Bacteria; phylum Spirochaetota; class Spirochaetia; order SZUA-6; family Fen-1364; genus Fen-1364. The sequence continues at coordinate 5,708 of CAVUXE010000090.1, forward strand.
ACATCGTCCCATCTGATCTTCGACGTCCCCGCGCTGATCGAGTGGATCTCCCGCTCCGTGACCCTGGAACCGGGGGATCTCATCTATACCGGCACCTCGGGCCAGCCGGCGGAGCTTCACGCGGGAGACACGGTGGAAGTGGAGATCGAAGGCATCGGCGTCCTTTCCAATCCCGTTGGATCGGATTGACAGCCGACTACTGCGCCAGCCCAGCCTTCTGCACACGCTCGAGCCTCTTCAGCGTCTGCACCATGGACCGCGTTGTGTGGTAGTTGTTCTTCCAGGCGTGGCCGAGATAGTCCCACTTCACGGCGCCGTCCCTATCCAGGAGTGCGGACCATTCCCCCTGTTCGTGGTTGATCTGGTGATCCCAGACGAAATTGAAGACCTTGAGGAAGGCGTCCCAGAAGCGCGCGTCTTGGAACAGGAGGCAGCAGTCCAGGAGCCCCACCAGCGCCTCAGCCTGCTGCCAGAACTCTTTCTGCGTGTCCCGGGCCGGGCCGTCATGCGGGCCTTCAACAAACACGCCGCCGTGTTCCCAGTCCACCCCATAGGTCACGGTGTGTCGGGCCAGCGCGGAGAGCTTCTCACGCCAGGGGTCGACGCTTTCTCCCAGCACTTCCAGGGCATGCAGGAAGAGCCAGAGGAACTCGATGTTGTGCCCGTAGCTCGTGTTGTTCAGGGGCCGCGCGGCGCCTTCGTTGTCCCTGTCGGAGCCCCACACGGTGCGGAACATGATGGCGGGCAGCGGCGTGAAATCCAGGCTGAACTGGGCCAGCCCCGTCCAGGTCCCCGGATGAAACATCCGCGTCCAGAGCACATCGATCACCTCGAGGAGCTTTCGCCTGTGGATCTCCGCTCCCGTGAGCTCGTACAGCGTCGTGTATGCCTCCATGAGGTGCATGTGCACGTCAAATGACTTCCTGTCACCGCCGAAGGCGCCCGAGGGACGCGGCTGCCAGTCACGCAGGAACATCTCCCGGTAGCCGCCGTTGGCCGTGTCAGCGGCATATTTCTGCACGAGGTCGAATGCGTGCTCTGCCGTTTTCCTGGCCTCCTGGCTCCCCGTCGCCTGCGCGCACTCACTCATGCAGTAGATGACGAAGCTCTGCCCGTACATGATCTTGTCAGTCGCCAGGGGCGCACCGCTTTTGTCCACGATCCAGAACCAGCCATCGTGCGTTTCATCCAGGAAGCTCTTCGAGAACCAGGCAAGCCCCGGCTCCAGGAGCTCCCGGGCCCGGCCCGCATCGAAGCCGTTCCTGATGGCGTGGGACAGCATGAAGATGGACCGTGTCTGCTGGATGAGGGTCTTGTCGGTCTGGCCTGTCGGCTTCCCGTTCCTGTCGAAGTACGTTGTGAACCCGCCCTCCGGGGCGGCCACCCGCTTGAACCAGAAGGGATACAGCTTGTCTCTCAGGTAGCCATCGATCCGATCATAGAGCTCCACGAGGCACTCCTCTCTCGAAAAAAAGGCGGCCTCCTGGCCGCCTTCTCATGCGCGCGCTGTCGCGGCTACTTTCGAACCGAGTAGAATGCGCTCCTGCCGGCATACGTGCAGACCCCTTCCAGGAGGTCTTCTATCCTCATGAGCTGGTTGTACTTCGCCAGCCGGTCCGAGCGGGACAGGGAGCCGGTCTTGATCTGCCCGGTCTCCAGCGCCACCACGAGGTCCGCGATGAAGCTGTCCTCTGTCTCACCGCTCCTGTGGGAGACGACCGCGGTGTACCCCGCTTTCTTCGCCATCTCCACCGCCTCATAGGTCTCCGTGAGCGTGCCGATCTGGTTCAGCTTGATGAGGATGGAGTTGGCGATGCCGCGCTTGATTCCCTTCTCGAAGATCTTCGTGTTCGTGACGAAGATGTCGTCACCAACGAGCTGGACCTTCTTTCCCAGCTTGTCCGTGAGGAGCTTCCATCCGTCCCAGTCCTGCTCCGCCATGGCGTCTTCCATGGAGACGATGGGATACTTGTCCGCCCAGTTCACCCAGAAGTCGACCATCTCCTCGGAGGAGAGCTCGCGCTTGTCCGATTTCTTGAACACGTACTTCTTCTTCTCCACGTCATAGAACTCCGACGCCGCCGGGTCGATGGCGAGCATGACGTTGTCCCCGGCCTTGTAGCCGGCCTTCTCGATGGCCTGGAGGATGACCTCGGCGCCTCGTCGTTGCTCTTCAGGCTGGGCGCGTAGCCGCCCTCGTCCCCCACTCCCGTGTTGTATCCCTTCGCCTTGAGCACGCTCTTGAGGTTGTGGAAAATCTCCGACATCATGCGCACCGCTTCCCGGATGTTTTCCGCGCCCACGGGCATGATCATGAACTCCTGGAAATCCACCGAGCTGTCCGCGTGCGCTCCGCCGTTGATGATGTTGGCCATGGGCACCGGCATCAGCGAGGCGTGGTAGCTGCCCAGGTACTTGAAGAGGGGCACGCCCGAGGAAGTCCGCCGCCGCTCGCGCGGTGGCCATGGACACGCCCGAGGATGGCGTTGGCGCCGAGCTTTGCTTTCGTCTCCGTGCCGTCGAGCTCCATCATGGTGTGGTCGATGTCCACCTGCTCCAGCGCGTCGAGCCCGACGACCTCGGCAGCGATGATGTTGTTCACGTTCTGCACGGCTTTCAGGACGCCCTTGCCGAGGAACCGGGCCTTGTCGCCGTCTCGGAGCTCCAGCGCCTCGTGCTCTCCCGTTGACGCCCCCGAGGGCACGGCCGCCCTGCCCATGGACCCGTCTTCCAGGACCACATCCACTTCGACAGTCGGGTTCCCCCGAGAGTCGAGGATCTCCCGCGCCTCCACGTATTCGATGATGCTCATGATTTCCCCCTAGACAAGGATATCTGGGGGCGCCGAGCCTGCCACGCCGCCTGCGGCGCGGCGGGAATGTGCGGCAGGCGCCCCACCTGGTATTGTGCCGAGTATGCAGCCCGGGGGGCACTGAGTCAATCAGGACGGTTGACGGCGGGGCGGGACGGCGGCCGGAAAGCGGCCCGGGCCGTGTTGCAGCGCGCCGCGGCAGGGCCTACAATGGCAGTGATGAACTTCACGCTGACCACCCAGATGATCGACAAGATCGCGTTCGCCATGGAAGACCAGAAGGAGCGCTACGCGGTGGACGTGGACACAGGGGAACTGGTCACCCTCTCCTCCCGCTCGGGGGCGCTGTCTGAGGAGCGGTATGCACAGCTGCCCCGGTGGGGTTCCGCCGAGGGCTTCCACCTCATGGAGAGCTTTGTCACGTCCCTGGACAACCCCGCCTACCGGGAGCAGCTCGCCCACGCCCTCACCATGGGCAAGGGCGTGTTTCGAGCATTCAAGGACGCGCTGAAGGCCAGCAAGGAGATCGAGAAGCTCTGGTTCGCGTACAAGGAGCAGCGTCTGCGCGGCGTGATCGTGAGCTGGTACAACGCCAACCGGGAGGCGCGCGGGCTTGCCCAGCTTCCCGTGGAGCCGGAGGAGACCGAGGAGCTCGTGATGAGCGACTTCTCCTTCGCCTGGGGAGTGGGGGGGCACCGCGACGACATCCTCCGCCTGGACCGAGATGCCTTTTTCGAGCTGTTCCCCGGCGAGTCGCCGGAGCGCCTCGAGGAGAGATACGCGGAAAAGCGAAGCGGTTTGCCTGCCCTGGGAGCGGGCGAGGCTCCCATCCTGATCGCGGAGACTCCGGACGGGGAGCTTGCCGGCTTTGCATGGGGGCTCACGACGGCGGCTCCGTGCACATCATCCAGCTGGCCATCGTGCCTGGGTTGCGAGGCATTGGCCTGGGGGAGGCGATTCTGAGGAAGTTCCTGACGGACATGCGCTCACGACAAATGCGGCGCCTGACCGCGGAGCTGGTGGGCAAGTCGCTGCGGTTTTCCGACTTTTTCCAGTCCGTGGGATTTCGACCGGTGACCCAGGTGCTGGAGTGCAGCCTGGACGATCTGCCCTATTGACTGAGCGGTGACTGCTGCGGGGGCTGGCGCCTGGAAAGGATGATCTGCGCGGCCTCCCGGAAGCCCGCCGCGCAGTCCGCCTCGTGATGAACTCGGGCAGGTGCCGGATGCGAGGCAGGAAGCCGCGGATGTTCCCCACCGCAATGGAATGAGGAAACCCTTCGAACAGCGGTTCATCGTTGGGCGAGTCCCCGATGAAGATTGCCTTCTCGGCAAGCTCGGAGAAGGCCGCCCCGGCATCCTCCTCCACAGAACATCCGCGCCCCGGACAGCTTGTCGAAGTCGCCCATCCAGAAGTTCACGTGGATGCTGGAGACCTTGAAGTGAACGCCTTCCTCGGCCAGGACGCGGCAGATGGCCTCCACCTTCTCAATGGGGAGCGGCGGCACGTCCTCGCAGTAGTCGATGGCGACGTCGCTGATGCGAAAGGGCTGGTCCGCCGCCAGGGCGGTTCCCGGGACTTCTTTCAGAACACGCTCTGCCACGCGCAGCAGGACGTCCGCGCGGGCCGGGGAGCCGTCCTGGCGGCGTCTGTTCATCCGGTGCGCCGTCCTGTCGTACGAATAGACAAAGGCGCCGTTCTCTCCGACCACCGCGGCCACCGGCCACATCCGCGCGATATGATCGCACCAGCCAGCCGGCCTGCCCGGTGACGGGGACTATCCTGATGCCGGCGCGCGAAAGCTCCCACAAGGAAAGGTAGGAGAAATCCGGAAGCATGCCGTCAGTCGTCAGAGTGTCGTCGATATCCGCAAACAGGTATTGGAGCTCCTGGCAGAGCGTCGAGGGCAGAGAGCCGACAGGGAAGGGACGCGAAGAGCTCACGGGGGGCTCTCTCAGTGCAACGGCCCGGTTTCGGGCGTCTCGACCCCGCCTCCACCCCCCAGCCCCTGTTCGGCAAGCAGCCGAAGGCGAGCCCGCTCCGTCCGTTCATGCAATTTCCTGAGATCCGCCATGACGGCATCCGCCGCGTGCTGTTTGTGGTTCTCCATGTGAAGACGTTCGCGCAGGCCTTCCCGACGGAACTCTGAGCACCTGCGCACCGGGCTCACCGTGTAGATCATGACATCCTTCGCCACGAAGTCCTCATCCATGCACCCGTTGGGGTTCGGGAGAAGGCAGTTGCCGTTCACGGCAACGGTGACAACGTAGGAGTAGAACTTCAGGTACGAATCTATTTCCGGAAGGCCACGGCCCGTGGAAGGGTCCCAGGGACGGTAGCGCGTCCCGGAGGGGAACACGAGGATGAGCCGACCCTGCTTGCGAAGCGCGTTCAACATCTTCATGGCGGCAATGTTGATCCGCGCCCGCTTCTTCTCAGCTTCTCTCAGTTGCCGTGGGTCAGTGATGCTCCCGAAGGACCGGGCGGGGTACAGGACCACCCGCGTGAAGACCTCCGTAAATGCCAGGACCAGCTTGCTCGTCTCGTTCAGCTTCACCCCGGCAACGGATACGATGGAGCCGGCAATGTCCTGTCATCTCGTCGTTCCCCTGCTCCAGCAGCTCGTAGAAGCAGGGGATGTCGAAGTTGCTGTAGTGCTCCATGAGGACAAGGCAGGCTTTCCTCCGCTGCGCCAGGTGGCGGAGCTCGGAAAGGTGCTCCCTGCCTATGATCCTGCTGCCAGGCAGCATCACGTCCTGGACGATCTGTCTCAAGAGCGGCTTGTTGGTCGGGTTCCCTTCCTGGTAGACGTTCTTTTCGGTCACCATGGGAGAACCTGTCGAGCTGTCTATCATCCTGCGGATGATGTCCACGTATTTGCTGTTGTTCAGAACGGACTCTTCGTGCATGACAAGATCGTATTGTGGACGATGAGGAAGAAAGCTGTCAATGCGTCGGCAATACGTG
>CAVUXE010000091.1:0-101476 GCA_963745235.1 uncultured Spirochaetota bacterium
GGTGCTCCGCCCCCGACCAGTACGTATTGCTCCTTATCTTTCGGAACGCTGACAACCGTTCCGCGGGACTTGGCACCTTCCCCTGCAGGGAGGTTGCCGCGACTTCACAGGGCCCGTCCCTCAGTCGCTCTTGATAAGAAATCGTGCGAACACACAGAGGCTACTGATTGTATCTGCAAAAGTCAACTTGGCTCAGCAGTTTGCGCAGCAGTTTTGGCGCAGCAGTTTGAGCGGCGCCCGCGGTCGATCCCTCAGGCCTCCCGCAAAATGACGACGCCTTTCGCCGGAATCTGGATACTTCCCTTCACGGGCTTCCCCGAGGCAAGCTCCGTGAGCTTCCCGTTCCCGAGACCCGCCGTGACCGGCTTATCCCCGTGGTTCAGGAGGAACAGGAACGACTCGTCGCCTTTCCTCCGACGGGTCGCCTCCACTCCTGGCGGCACATTCGCCACCGGCTGGATTCCCTTCTCATGCGCCAGGGAGCGCACCAGAGTTGACATGAAGGCCGGCTCAGGGCTGCTTGCCACGTACCATGCCGACCCCTTTTCAAACCTGTTGCGCGTGACTGATGGCGTCCCGGCATAGAAGTCGGACCCGTAGACCGCAATAGGCTCGGCCATTTCGCAGTGGAGGATGTCACAAAGAATGCCGCACGCGTAGGAGCCTCTCAGGTCGCCGAAGGGGCTTTTCACGTGGATCGAGTTTCCCGCGCCCGGCAGAAGGGCGTCGATCTCCTCTACCCAGATTCCGAGCAGCCTTCGAAGCTCCCCCGGGTACCCGCCCACGGTGACCAGGTCGGTCTCATTCACGATGCCGCTGAAGAAAGTTGTGAGAAAAGTCCCACCGGCGGAAACGAACGACTCCAGCCGTTTTGCGAGCCCCGGCTTCACCATGTAAAGGACGGGGGCGATGACGATGTCGTAGCGGGAGAGATTGTCCTCAAGGCCCACAACGTCCACGGCGTAGTTCTGCTCCCATAGCGCGGCATGCCACCCCCGTGCCTGCTCCACGTACTTCAGCGCGATGCTGGGGCCGGAGGACATTTCGATTGCCCACCAGTTCTCCCAGTCGAAAAGGATGCCGACGCGGGCCTCCACCCGGGAATCGAGAAGCGCGGATCCCAGGGAGGCAAGCTCGGCTCCCAGCGCCGCCACCTCGCGGAACACGCGAGTGTTTTCGTGACCGACATGGTCAATGACGGCGCTGTGGTACTTCTCCGAGGCCCCGCGGCTGCGGCGAAGCTGGAAGAACATCACCGTGTCAGCCCCCCGGGCCACCGCCTGGAGGCTCATCAGGCGCATCACCCCCGGCCGCTTCAGCCCGTTGTAGTCCTGCCAGTTCGTCTGGCTGGGGGTCTGCTCCATGAGCATGAAAGGCGCTCCCGCCTTCAGGCCGCGCATGAGGTCATGGCGGAAAGCCACCTCCGAAGTCGGTGTGTCGAGGGCCGGGTAGTTGTCCCAGGAGACGATGTCCATCTCCTTCGCCCACCGGAAATAGTCCAGCTCCTTGTAGGCGCCCATCAGGTTCGTGGTGATCTTTATGCCGGGGGTGACCGCACGCAGCACATCGCGCTCCGCGCGGTAGCAATCGAGAAGGCTCTGGGAGGCAAAGCGATAATAGTCCAGCGTGATGCCCTGGAACGCCGTGTGGGTTTCATCAGTGTGCTCGCTCAGGATGTTGGGGACGACGACCTGGTCCCAGTCTGTGAACGTGTGGCCCCAGAACGCCGTCCACCATGCCGCGTTCAGCGCGTCAAGCGTTCCATAGCGCTGCCGGAGCCATGCGCGGAAGGCCTTCTCGCAGTTCTCGCAGTAGCAGCGGCCGCCGTATTCGTTGCTCACGTGCCATGCAACGAGCGCGGGGTGGGACGCGTAGCGCTCGGCGAGCTTGCGCGCGAGCTGCGTTGAAAGCCGGCGGAAGACCGGGCTGTTCGGGCAGGCGTTGTGGCGATGGCCGTATTTCCTGCGACGACCATCGAATGTCGTGCGCAGAACCTCGGGGTATTTCGTTGCCAGCCAGGGCGGGACCGCACCGGTGGAGGTGACGATGCATGCGAAGATCCCGTTCTTCGACAGGAGGTCCAGCGCCCTGTCCAGCCAGGCGAAATCCCACGTGTCTTCATCCGGCTGCAGCTTTGCCCAGGAGAAGTCGGGGATCGTCGCCACGTTGATCCCCGCCTTCCTGAACAGGCGCATATCCTCCTGCCAGATCTGCTCCGGCCATTGATCCGGGTTGTAATCGCCGCCGTACCAGATCCGGGGAAGCTTTTCGTTGATCATGCGACATCGTTGCGGAGGCAGCCTTCCCTGTCAAGAAACCAGCGCCTTCCGCCCCCCCGCTTTGCCAATCCCCGCTGGCGTGGTAGCTTGAAACCGGTGAAGAGCAAGCTGCCGCTTGTCGCCTGCCTGATCGTCTCGATGGCCGCGCTGGCAGGGCGCCAGCGCGGGGTCCGTCGGGCAGGAGCAGGCCTCTTTCTCCTGGCGCTTTGCAACCGGCGGGCAGATACGAAGCAGGCCCGCCGTTGCCCCTGACGGCACAATCTATGCGATCTCCGAGGACGGCTATCTCTACGCCCTCTCTCCCGGCGGGGAGCTCGCATGGAAATGCGACCTGGGCTGGCTCCCCTGGGACTGCCTGGCCGTGGGCGCCGACGGGATGATCTACGTCGGCCTCAAGAATCGTGATCTCGTGGCAGTCAGCCCCCGCGGCGCAGTGGTCTGGCGCACCAGGTTTGACGGCCTCTTTGTCGGTGATCCCCTCATTGCCCCGGATGGCACCGTGTACGTCAGCATCTCCCCCGCTACAGTTGTCTCCCTGTCGCAGGTGGGACGCCAGCAATGGAGCATCACGCTTCCCGGCTCACTTCTCGCTGCACCCGTCATGGACGGAGTGGGAACGATCTATCTCGTTGCCTCGGATCGAAGGCTGTACGCCCTCACGCAGTGGGGCGAGTTCAAGTGGTCGCTTCCCCTTCATGCCTCCCCCACCTCGCCGGCAATCGCCGCAGACGGCACCGTGCTGGTGGGAACGGGTGACGGCCAGGTCATGGCCGTCAGCCCCGACGGTGATATGATGTGGCACCGTGCAATTGGCGCCCCGGTCGCCGGGGTCTCCGTAGGCGCGGACCAGATCATTGCGGCAGCATCGGACGGTCTTCTCCTGGGACTGTCCGCCGAGGGCAGGGAGCTCTGGAGAGAGAGCACGATGGCAAGGCTGGATTCGCCTCCGCTGCTGCGAGGATCAAGCCTCCTTGCGCTTGCCCAGGACGGGACGCTTGTCATGCTCCACCTTCCCGCAAGGACCGTTGAGCGCCTCTCTATCGGGACGCCGGGCGCGGCCGTCCTGGCTCGAGACGGCGCGCTGTATGTCGGCGGGCGTGACTGGGTCCTGTACGCCCTTCCCCGCCCGGCGGGGGCCGTGAGGGTCACCGGCTCCTGGCCGCAGCCGGGGCATGATGAGCAGCACTCGGGGCGCACCCCGTCAGCGCCGAAAGGCGGCATCGAGGCCGCGCTGAACGCAAGCTCTGACTATCTGTACCTCCAGACACTTGCCGGCTCCGGCAGCCACGAGCAGGACCTTCTCTTTCTTGCCGATGTGCGCTCGCGCATTTCGCAGGGCACGCTGGGCAAAAGCACATGGTACGTGGTTCGGCTCCTGGAGCAGCTTGCCGGCACTGGCCTCATCAGCCCGGTCTACCAGAACCAGAAAGTGATCAACGACTTCCCCGACCTGCGCGCCGAAGCAGCCGAGCTGCTCGGCATGGTCGGGTCCGCGGGGTCCCGCTGGGCCCTGATACGCGTCCTGGGCGCGGAATCCGACAGCCTCGCCCTGTCCGTCGAAATCAAGGCTCTCGGGGCCCTTTCCGTAGACGCGGACGGCGCCTCCGTGAGGGCCATTACAGCCGCCTTCGCGCGGGCTGAAGGTCTTCCGCCGGACAATCGCCTGGCTGCAGCCGCCGTGGGCGCGTTGGACGGCATTGCGGCCTTCATGAACGCCATGAGCCCGGCCGCTGCCGAGACCCTGCTTTCGATCTCCCGCGGCGCGTATTTCGAAGAGATTCGGATGGCCGCGCTGGCCTCGCTGCAGAAGGATCGAAGCCGCCCGCAGGCGCGGTGATTCCTTGCGTTCCACGCTTTCAATGACTACCCTTATCTGTGTGAAGGGGGAGAGCCATGAAAAAAGGAGTCTTCACGCTCCTCACTCTGTTTGCCGCGACCCTCGCATTCGGCCTCCAGGTGGACAAGGATGAGCTCAACAAGGGCCAGGGCACCAACATCGTTTTCGTCAACTACGTGGGCCCGCACACCACCATTGATACCCTGGAGCAGATCCTGGGGATTGGCCAATCCCTGGGCCGGGGCCTGGGAGACAAGCCTGCCGAGCTTTCGTACAACGGCAAGTACCGGCTGATTCACGCCGTGGGGGCTCCCGAGGGCCAGAAGCTGGACGCTGACATCTTCATCATCGAAGCAGGCGCGGAGGTGGATGACGTCCTGAACATCATGCGCATGGTGAGCGGATACCTGCAGGCCGCATATGCCTATTCGCCGGCGGACGCAATGGTGCTTGCGCGGTTCGTCGTGTACTACAACGCCGTCTTCCGAGGAGACATGAAATATTTCGGGGGGGTCTACAAGACCATCGTCATGAACAACGTCTCGGCGGACAACGCTGGAATCGCCACAACGTACTCGGATTGGCCGGGAAAGACCCGGATGCTGATTCCCCTCCTGGGCACCGAAAAGGGAAATCTCAACGCCGTGGGCGCGGGGCAGCTCACCAGCCCCCGGGTCGTTCAGAACCTCCAGCAGCAGCCGGGCAAGGCGCTTCCCGAGCGCAAGCAGATCACGGAGCTCCAGCAAAGGGGTGTGGAGCAGGGACAGCAGAAGCTGGAGCAGCAGCAGGCCCAGCTGGAGCAGCAGAAGAAGGAGCTGGGCACACAGCAGCAGCAGCTTGAGAAGTCGAAGCAGGAGGCAGCGCAGGCGCAGGCCGCGGCGGCCGCCCCGGGAGCCACGGAGCAGCAGAAGCAGGCTGCCGCCCAGCAGCAGGCCCAGGTCCAGCAGCAGGAGCAGGCGGTTCAGTCCCAGCAGCAGAAAGTGCAGCAGCAGGAGCAGGCGGTCTCGCAGCAACAGCAGCAGCAGGCTGCGAGCCAGCAGTCCGTCCAGCAACAGAGGGCCGGCATTGCGGCGGACCAGCAGGCGCTCATCCAGCAGAAGCAGCAGCAGGCTGCCGCCCCTGCGCAGCCCGCGGCGCAAGCGGCGCCTCCGGCCTCGGTGCAGGCGCCGGGCCAGGTCTTGTTTGTCTATGACCTGGGGGAAGCTCCGGATCACCTGGGAAAGCTCGTCCTGATTGACAGGGTTTCCGGAAAGCTTCTTGCACAGTCAGACCTGAACTCCGTGCGGGGAAGGACCTACGTGACCGTTGGAAAGGTGATCGTGGTTGCCGCGGGCCGAACGGACCGCAACGGGGCAGTGAAGCTGGTGGCGGTGGACCCTGCAAGCCTGGCGGTGCAGCAGCAGGGCAAAGACAACCTTGTGCCTGCCAGCTACCTTGCGGCCGCGGAGGGCTCCGTCTACGCGGTTCTCGATTCCGGACACGGGGCCTTCCTGGGCAGATTCGACCAGGCACTCGCCCTGCAGGCGCAGTCGGAGCGCGCGGTCGACCCATATACCTACATTACGGTCTCAGGGACGGAGGTGTTCGTCCAGGATGATCAAGGCAACATCCTGATCCTGAACAAGGACGACTTGAAGGAGAAAAAGAGAGCGGCGGGCCAGCCGCCGACATGAGAGGGAACGCCGCGTCCGTCTACTCGCGAGCAAGCGCCAGAAGGTCCACCCGTTCGTCTGCGAGCTGGGCCGGGGAGAGGGGCACCTTCCTGGCCATCATCCACTTGACCGCGGTGAGCTCTGTCGGCATCCCCAAAGAAGCCGCGGCCAGGAGCGTCCCGGCGCCGTAGTATCCGGCAAGGAACTTCCCATTCTCCACGTCGCCCCTGTAAGCGATCTGATCCCATTCGCGGGCGAAACCCACGTATTTCAGGCTGACCCCCGTCTGCCGGGTCCAGAAGAACGCGGGCTCTTCGTACGGCGCCTCGGAGCCGAGCATGGCCCGAGCGGCGTGCTGCCCGTGCCGCTCGGCGACGACCCAGTGCTCCGTGCGGATGCCGGAGAGACCGTCCGGCAGAACCGCAATATCCCCGGCCGCGAAGAGGTCCGCGTACTTTGTTCGAAGCTGCGAGCTCACGGGGACGGCGCCATTCGAAGCGATGTCGGTGCCCTGGAGGTAGTCCACAACGGGCTGAACGCCGATGCCGGAGACAATGAAATCCGCCTCCAGGCACCTGCCGTCGGACAGGTCGATTGTTTTCGCCCCTTTCTTTCCCGCAATGCTGGAGACCGTTACCCCAAGAAAGAAAGAGACGCCCTCCGTCTCATGTCTTTTCAGCAGGTACGCGGCAACCTTGTCCCCGAGGATCCTCGCGAAGGGGAGTTTTTCCGGGGATACGACGGTGACCTCGATGCCTCGTTTTCGCAAAGCGCTGGCGAGCTCCATGCCAATGAATCCCGCCCCAATGAGAGCCGCCTTTTTTGCGGAGCCGGCCGCCTCAGCGATCTCACGCGCATCAGCGAAGCTTCGAAGCTGGTAGCAGCCCTCGCCGTCAGCCCCGGGAGCGGGAAGCTTGCGCGGCGCGCTCCCGGTGGCAAGCAGCGCTTTGTCGTAGGACATGCTCTGGCCGGTGGAAAAGGTCACCACCTTCTTTCGAGGGTCGATTGCGGTGACCGCGGTTTCCGTGAGGACCTCGATCTTCTGGTTGGCATAGAACCTGGCGCTCCGCAGAGGCATCCACTCGGGCTTTGCTTCCCCTGACATGAACTCTTTTGAAAGATTGGGCCGGTCGTAAGGAAGGTCTGCCTCTCTTGTGACAATGACGATGCGGCCCGCAAACCCTTCCCTGCGAAGAGCCTCCGCCGCCGCGTTCCCCGCCGCCCCTCCTCCGACTATGAGGAAAGTGCGCGGATCCGATCCTTCCGGTTTTGGGAACCTGGCCTTTTCAACAGGCCCGAGCAGGACGTCCCCGTCGGCTACGCGCACCGGGTAAACGGGCAGGTCATTCAGGGGGGGCGCGGAAAGCACTTTTCCTGTCCTGATGTCGAACCGGCCATCATGGCACCGGCAGGTCATGATGTGTCCAATCAAAGCGCCGTCGTTCATCGGGCACTCGTAGTGGGTGCACTTGTTGCCCACGGCGTGAATGGCGCCGTCCAGGAGAACGACGCATACATCGTCCTCCCCCGCCTTTACCTTTGCGGGGACCCCTTCCTTGAGATCAGACTGCCGACAAACCTTTTGCCATTCTGGCTCGCTCATGCTGCCGCCCTACTTCTTCAGCCTGGCGCTCAAAGTCATTTTTACGCTGGCAAGCGCCTTGGAGACCGGGCAGCCCGCCTTCGTCTCTTCCGCGAGCTTCTGGAATGTCGCATCATCTATCCCGTCAACGGATGCCTCGGTTGAGATCTCTATTCCCGTGATTGCGAAACCGTCCCCCTGCTTCTCGATGCGGACCGAGTTCTCCGTCCGGACGGAGTTCACCTTGTAGCCTTTTCCTGAAAGCCCCCCGGAAAGCGCCATGGAATAGCAGGCGGCGTGCGCGGCCGCGAGCAATTCCTCTGGGTTTGTCCCCTTGCCCGACTCGAAGCGGGATGCGAAGCTGTAGGGCAACCCCTTCAGGGCGCCGGACTCCGTGCCGAGCGTCCCGCTTCCCTTCATCAGATCCCCGCGCCATTCTCCCTGACCCTTGCGAACCGGCATGATATTCTCTCCTTTCCCTTCCAAAGATAGCTCTTTGGCGGGCACCGGGAAAGAATGCTCACCCGCGGAGGTCAGGGTTCAGAGAGTCCTTCAGCTTCTGCATGAGCTCGTCTTCGCTCATCTCGTGTTTGTTGATGAACTGCACGGTCCCGATCTGCAGCTTCATCCCCTCGGACAGCTCGACGGGCTGGAGGTTGACCACCATGATGGCCTTGTTCTCGCTGGAGGCGAGGTTGATCTCGTTCCTCACGTTGCGGGACTCCATGGCCTGCGGGCTCAGGAACACCACGAAGAGCTGGCAGCCGGTCAGCGCCCTGCCGACCTCTTCCGGCCACTCGTTGCCGGGCTCTATCCCTTCGTCGTACCAGACCCGATAGCGGGAGTCAGCCAGCTTCTTGATGACGCCGAAAACCTCGCGCATGTTCTTGTGGGAGTAGCTGGCAAAGAGATACGGCTTTGAGCCGCTGTATGCCTCGATGGGAGGCTTGACGGCCGGCGCCAGGCGCGATGCGAGGCGGCGAAGCGAGAAGCCGCGCCGGGAGACGGCGGCGGAGGGCGCCTTGGGAAACCGTGGGGCCGCGGGTGCAGCGGCCTTGCGCTTCTTTCGAGCGGGAGCCTTCCGTCGAACGGGCGCCCTGCGCCGGGCGGGCCCCTTGCGGCGAACGGCGGTCTTCCGGCGGGCGGGCGCTTTGCGGCGGCCCGCGCTCTTGCGTCGGGCAGTGGTCTTGCGGCGAGCCACGGGGCGGCGACGTGCGGTTGCCTTTCGCCGGGTAGCCTTCCTTGCCTTTCGCCGCGCCGGCTTCCTTGCCCTTCGTTTTGCGGGCTTCCGTGCTCTTCCTCTGGCGGGCTTCTTCGCTTTTCGCCGCGCGGGCTTCTTCGCGCCCCGGCGGGCCGGTCGCTTCGCCGCGCGCCTGGCGGTCTTCCGGGGGCGCCGCGTCTTGCTTCGCTTCACCGCCCGCCGGGCGGTCTTCCGTGCCGGTCGCGCGCGCTTTCGCCGCGCTTTTGTCCGCTTTGCCGCGGAAGCCCGCTTCGTCGTGCCCCTGCCGGTCCCCTTGCGCCGGGAGGCAGTCTTCTTTTTCTTCTGTTTCTTCCGTGTGGTCGCCATTTCCCTACCCTACTTCCGTCCTGCGTTTGATGTGGTAGATGGGGTAGCTCCCGAAGCTCTTCGGCAGCACGATGACCCCGACATAGCGGCAGTCCAGCCGGTTCCTTGGATCAGTGAGAAGAAGCGCGGCAAAAGATTCACTGGCGTAGACGTTCCCCGGGCTTGTGATGGGCTCGATGCGCGCGGCCTGGTTCACGTGAAAGCCGAAGACGTTCAGCCGGTTCAGGAGCGGCTCCTGGACGCAGTACACGGGCCCCGCGTGGAGCCCGATCCTGACGCTCAGGGACCCGGGCAGGTTGAGACGGGCCCAGTCGGTCTTGCGCACCATGTCCCGCAGGGAAATTGCGCACTCGGCCGCCATCAGGGGATCATCGAACGCCAGGCAGATGGCGTCCCCCCACGTGTTCTTGTACAGGGGTTCCGCGCCAGAGGCTCGAAGCGTCCGCGATACGCCGGTGAGGAATCCCTTGACGTACGCGGGAACCTGCTCCTCCGACAGCTTGCTGTATCCCACCATGTCGGCAAAGAGGATGGCCACCGTCTGGCGGCCTTTCCCGGACCCCTCGTGGTGAGGAACGGCCCCCGAGGAATCCCGTGCCTTTCCGCCACGTGATTGCACCCTGGCGGTCAGCGGATTGATGACGACATACGGGAAGCCGGTCTGCTGCCACAACGTGACGCACTCCGATGTCCCGCCCGGCTTCCCGTTGTGCTTTCCGTCCCACACCGCAACCAGGAGCGTCTCGGTCTCCAGGAAACGACTGCGGAGGATGGCCTTGCCCATGATGAGCTGGTTTGCGTAGGAGAACAGGATCTCGTTGCCGCTGCGATATCCCCCCCGGGTGGCTTGCTCGACCATCGAGCCTTTTGCAAGGACAGCCCGCGCGCGTTTCTTCCACGCGGCTCCGGCGAAGCTCACGCTGGTCTCGAAGAAGTCCTCCTTGTCGAAAGGAAGCACAACGTTGCTTTCTCCCCCGCGGGCAAGGAGGCATTCGTGAAACAGGATGTCGGCTCCGCAGGCAGCGGAGGCGTAGCCGATGCTCGCGTTCAGCTTCGAAAGAAGCGACGCAATCCGCTGCTTCACAAGACCGGCTGAGGACTGCGGAAAATGGGGGTTCCCCTGGTCCGGGGCGTCGATCATATGGCCGGTGAAGGCGATAACCGGGGGGACCCGCAAGGTCTCCAGCACGCTCGGGTCGACCGGGGTATAGCGCGCCAGGAGCGAAAGCTGCCGCCGGGTGCTTGCCAGGTTGGAATAGTTTCGAACGCTTCTTGCCCGGGCGAGCCGGTAGAACTTTGCCGCCCGTTCCTGGCGCCCCAGGAGGACGAACGCCTCCGCCACCGTTGCCATGATCCAGTAGCCGCGCTGGGAAGGGTCTTTCAGGAGATCCGCGCAGATCCGCAGCACCTGCCGGGCAACCCGCCGGGAGAGGTCCTTGTCTCCCATGATCAGGCTCAGGCTTGCCGCGTTGATCCCGGAGTAGTACCCGCGGCTCCTGCGAAAGGCCCCGAGATACAGCTCGCGGGACTTCGCCAGGTGGGGATGTTCCGGCGCCCCCTCACCCTCTATCAGCCACATCTCCTTGTAGACCCTGCCCAGGATCCCCAGGGTCTCCTCGTCGTAGTGGCCGTCTTTCATCAGCCGGGTGAGCAGGTCCTTGGCAGTGAGAAGAAAACCGCACTTGATCAGGGAGAGGCAATAACGCTGCGTGATCAGGAGGTGCCCGGGGAAAACGCGCAGCCCTTCCCTCAGGATGTCGTGCGCAAACATCGACTGCCCCAGGGTGTCCGCCCTCTCTCCGAGACGGAGAAAATAGTACGGGTCCTTTGTCCAGAGCGCCTCGTCCTTCGAGTCCCACAGGACATGGATGACCTGGCCGAGCCGGCTCCTGTTGCGTTTCAGGAAACTGTCGAAGCGATCCCTGTTCTGTTCCTTCATGCCACGGCCCGGCGGCGGACTGTCAGGACACTATATCTGGTTTTTCCAGCGCGGACCATCTCTCAGGTCTTCGGCTCAGGGGAAAAGCTTACCGTGTTCTTTCCCCTCACTTTCGAGGAGTACATCAGGTCGTCCACCTGCTTGAGAAGCTCATCCACTCCCAGCTTCGGATCGGCGACCGTCAAAGCCCCGATGGACACGGTGACCGGCCAGCCCCGGCGGCCCATTTCGAGGAGCAGGCTTTCCCGCAGCTTCCCGATTGCCGGCTGTGCGGCTCTCTCATCCGCTTCGGGGAGGAGGAGCGCGAACTCGTCTCCGCCCAGCCGCGCAACGATGTCGGTGCTGCGCGCATGGCTCCGCATGACGGACACGACGGTCTGGAGGAGAAGGTCGCCCGTGTTGTGACCCTGGGAATCGTTGACCGCCTTGAAATTGTCCAGGTCGATATACGCAAGTGTAAACGGCCGTTTGTACCTGCGGGAACGGTCGATCTCGGACCGCAGGATTTCAAGGAAAGATCGCGCGTTGGCCGCGCCCGTGAGATGATCGATGCGGGCAAGGGATTTTTCATGCTCGATGGACCTTCGCAGCGCGGAAAAAAGGAGCGCCGTGGTGCTCAGAATGGCCGCGCGAGTTCCCGCGTGCCAGAAGATGTAGAAGGGGCTCGAGTACTTCTGTCCGGCCAGCAGGTCGGCTGACACCCACACCGCCGCGCTGAGCAGGGCCCCTGCCAGCCCGGGCCATCTTCCGGTCGTCCACGCCACAAGGGAGACGGGGACAAGGTACAGGAGGGACAGGGACAGCTCGTAGCCGGTCGCGTAATCAAGGACGCCGATGGCCAGGATGAGAGAGTAGCCCACAAGGAGGGCGGTGGATGTTCGCCACTGTGTGAGATCCTTTGGCGGCTTCATTCCGTTGGTTCATTGTCGGCAGAAAAGCAAAAGCGTCCAACCATGGTATAGTATTGAGAGATGACGGCGCGCATGACGTTCCGGGCAGGGCTTGTGCTCTTTTCCGTCCTGCTTTCCGCCTGCCAGCTCCTTGGCGGCGGCACCCAGGTCCGCTTTCTGAACTCCACCACCTTTGTCCTGGCGACTATTCAGCTCGGCCCGCTGGTGGACAACTCCTCCCTCGCATCCATGGCGGAGACCAGCTACTTTTCCATCGTTCCCGGCCAGAACGTGCTGACCGCGGAAAGCCAGACCGGCACGTGGACCAATGGGATCCTGCTCTCCATCGTCGCCGGCCACAGCTACACGGTGACCTTTTCCGGTGCCGCCTTCTCATCCATGACCGTCGAGATGATGGCGGACAACTGACAACTTCTGCCTTGCGCGAACCCATGATTCATCGTACTCTTGGATGCGTTGCAGGAGAGCCCCCGACCCTGCGGGGAAGGGGCACCGAAGGGGCAAGCCCCGAGTGGGGGGCGAATCTCTCAGGTACAAGGGACTGCAATGCGACGAATCCTGGAGAGCTCCGCGGCGCCGCGGACACCGAAGGGGACAAATCCCTCTGACGGAGGGATAATCTCTCAGGTCAAAAGACAGGAGGAAGGCAGAGCCGACCGGCGCGCCTTCCTCTTTTTTGTGCCGGTGGCGGAAGGAGAACCCGATGGCAGTGCTGTCGAAACGGATCGGGCTGCTGGACACGGAGAACGCATTCAAGATCGGGCCGAAGATACGCGCAATCGAAGACCAGGGGAAGAAGGTCATCAAGTGCAACCTGGGTGAGCCCGATTTCCCGGTTCCGGGCTTCATCAAGGAAGAGGTCAAGCGACAGATCGACCTGGACAACACCCACTACTGCGATCCTCAGGGCATCCTTCCCCTGCGGGAGGCGGTCGCCAGGCATTTCCGTGAGACGCGGGGCATTGACGCTGACCCGGGAAGGGTCGTCGTCTTTCCGGGAGGAAAACCGCCCATTGGCCTGAGCCAGGAGGCCTACTGCGATCCGGGGGACGAGGTGATCTACCCCAGCCCCGGGTACCCCATCTATGAGTCGTTCACGCGGTACGTGGGCGCCCGGCCCGTGCCGGTTCACCTGAAGGAAGAGTCGGGATTCTCCCTGTCCGGAGCGGACATCGCCGCTGCAATCACCCCGCGGACCAGGATGATATTCCTCAATTTCCCCTCCAATCCGACCGGGGGGGTCGCCTCGAAGGAGCAGCTTGCAGACATAGCGGGCGTCATACGGCGAAAGTGCTCCCCCGACGTGCGAGTCTATTCGGACGAAGTCTATGAGCACATCATCTTCGACGGGTCTCGCCACCAGAGCATCATCTCCATTCCCGGCATGGAGAAGATCACGGTGCTGGTCAGCGGGGCGTCGAAAAGCTTTTCCTGGACGGGTGGCCGCATCGGGTGGGCCCTTTTCCCGACGGTGGAAGAAGCCGAGACATTCAAGAACCTCAACATCAACTACTTCTCGTGCGTTTCCCCCTACAACCAGGAAGGATCGCGGCTGGGGCTCGAGTCGCCGCTTGCGCGGGAGGCCATCCGGGGGATGGTGAAGGCGTTCCAGGAGCGCCGGGACATGATTGTGCCCGGACTTTCCTCCATTCCCGGCGTCCGCTGCCAGAACCCCGGGGGCGCCTTCTACGTGTTTCCCAACGTGAGCGGCATGTGCGAGCATCTGGGGGTTTTCGACGCGTACAAGGCCCTCTCCCCTGATGTTCGCGCTCTGACCACGCCGTCCACCCTGCTGCAGATGTTCCTGCTCTTCGAGTACCAGGTGGCGACCATGGACAGGAAGTCCTTCGGAAGGATCGGGACGGAAAGCATGCACTACCTCAGGATCTCCATAGCCACTGACCTGGAGTCCCTGAAGCAGGCGGTGGCGCGCATCCGGGAGGCCGCCCAGGACGTGAAAGGATTCGCGAAGTTCATGGAGAAAGGGCAAAACCTGTACTGACGGGAGGATGCCATGGGAATCTCTTTCGCTCCTCGCAGGGGGATCTTCATCAACATCCAGGATGAAGCGAGCCCCGCGGTCTCTTCAGAAGAGCTTGCGGTCCTCGAGAGGCTGGACCTCATCTACCGGTCCCTGTGCGCCATGCTGTACAACTACGTCCCCACCTCGGGACACCCGGGCGGCTCAATATCTTCCGGCAGGTTCGCCGCAAGCCTCGTGTTCGACGCAATGGACTATGACGCCTCAGACCCCGACAGGGAGGATGCAGACCTCCTGGTTTACGCCGCGGGACACAAAGCGCTCGGGCTGTACTCGCTGTGGGCCATCCGCAACGAGGTGCTGCGCGTCGGGGCCCCTGCCCTGCTCTCCCCGAATGAAAGCCGCCAGCTGCGCCTGGAAGACCTTCTGGGCTTCCGCAAGAACCCCGCCGGAATGACCCCCCTGCTCCGGAAGCTTCACGCAAAAGCCCTGGACGGGCATCCGACCCCGGCGACACCGTTCGTCCGTATTGCGACCGGCGCTTCCGGGGTCGGGCTTGCGGCCTCCGTCGGGCTTGCGTTCGGCGCGCTTGACCGCTACGGCCCCAACGCTCCGCGCATCCACGTGGTGGAGGGAGAAGGAGGCATGACCCCGGGAAGAGTGTCAGAAGCGATGGCCGCGGCCGGAACCTCGTCCCTTTCGAACCTGTTCCTCCATGTGGACTGGAACCAGGCCTCTATAGACTCGAACCGCGTGTGCAGGAACGGCGATATGCCGGGGGAATACGTCCAGTGGAACCCCATGGAGCTCGCCTGGCTGCACGACTGGAACGTCATCCAGGTCCCTGACGGCATGGACTTGCTTCAGATCATTGCGGCGCAACGGAGGGCAAAGACCATAGACAACGGCCAGCCGACTGCAATTGTCTATCGGACCGTCAAAGGCTGGCGATACGGCATTGAAGGCCGGGCATCCCATGGTGCCGGGCACAAGCTGTGCGCTGACGGCTATTTCGACGCCCTGCAGCCTCTTCTCGAAGGGACGCGGATCCAGCTCCCCCGCTGCACCGCGGAAAACCAGAGATGCGCCGGCGGCAAGGAGGCAGGGGTCATGGATCACTGCTTCTGGGAAGCGTTGTCCCTCATTCGATCTGAGATCGAGAAACCGGGTCCCTTGGTGGGCATGCTGTCCGGGAAGCTCCTCCAGGCGCGGGACCGCCTGGAGGGCAGGAAGCGGGCCCCGCGAAGCAACGCGCCCGACGTAACGGCGGTCAATTCAGTTGCCAGGTCCCGAGGGAAAACGATGCCGGAAGAGCTCATGCTGCCGCCGGGCGGCATAACGACCCTCCGCGCGGAGCTTGGCCGGGCGCTGAACTTCTACAACAAGGCAAGCGGCGGCGCCCTGCTTGCAGCCTCCGCTGACCTCATGGGCTCGACGAGCAGCAACACGATAGGCGCCGGGTTCCCGCAGGGGTTTTTCAACGCGAGCGCGAACCCCGCGGCCAGGCTCCTTTCCCTGGGCGGGATCTGCGAAGATGCCATGGTTGCCACCCTCAGCGGGATCTCCGCGTTCGGGCACAACATCGGGGTCGGGTCCTCCTACGGAGCCTTTCTTGCCCCTCTGGGCCACGTGGCGGCGAGGCTGCACGCAATTGGCGGCCAGGCCAGGCGCGCCGTCACCGGCGAGCCGTACAACCCCATGATCGTCGTGTGCGCGCACGCAGGACTGAAGACCGGGGAGGACGGGCCAACCCATGCGGACCCGCAGCCGCTCCAGCTCCTTCAGGGCAACTTCCCGCGGGGGACGATGATCACCCTGACGCCGTGGGACCCCCAGGAAATCTGGTTTCTCCTGGCAGCGGCGCTCGTGAAGCGGCCGGCCGTCATTGCGCCGTTCGTAACGCGGCCCAATGAAACGGTGATCGACCGAAAAGCGCTGGGCCTCGCGCCCGCGCACAGCGCGGCATCAGGCGTCTACAAGCTGAAACCCGCAAAGGGCAGGAGACCCGACGGGACTGTCGTGCTTCAGGGAAGCGAAGTTGCGTATGCTTTCGTCCAGGAAACCCTTCCCCTCGCGGAGAAGGAAGGGCTGGACCTGGAGGCCTACTACGTGGCCAGCGCGGAGCTCTTCGACCTGCTCCCGGCCGCGCAGAAGGAGAAGATCTACCCCCAGAAGACGGCTTCCGCGGCAATGGGGATCACCGGATTCACCCTGCCAACCATGGACCGCTGGATAACGGGCGAAAGAGGACGGGCCGCCACGCTGTATCCCTTCCAGAAGGGGCACTACCTGGGAAGCGGCCAGGCGGACAAGGTCATGCGGGAGGCGGGGCTCGACGGCGCAAGCCAGCTCAAGGCAATCAAGAGGTTCATCAAGACCCGATGAGGCTCCGCTCTTATTCGATTGACTGTCGGAGGAGGCGATCGCTATACTAGAAAGGGCGCGTTGTGCGCTCCATCTCATCAATTCCAAAAGGCAGGAGGTTTCGAAATGAGCAAGAAACTGGTTCTGCTCCTCGTGCTGTCCCTGGCGCTTCCGCTGGCCGTTTTTGCGGGGGGACAGAAGGAGGCGGCTCCGGCGGGCGGGATGCTCAGGATCGGCCTGACGTTACCGGGACTGCAATTCCCGTTCTTCGTGACCATGAAGAAGGACTTCGACCTGGAGGCGTCGAAGCTGGGGGTGGACGTCATTTACGTGGACGCCCAGAATGATTCCGCCAAGCAGCAGGCCGCCGTGGAAGGGTTCATCTCCCAGAAGGTGAGCGGAATCCTCATCTCCCCCATGACGGTGGACTCCCTCGTGCCGGCAATCGAGGAAGCGGCGAAAGCCGGGATCCCCGTTGCAACCGTTGACCGCAAAGCCAACACGGACAAAGTGCTCGTGCACGTCGGCGCGGACAACGTTGAGGGCGGCCGCGCGGCAGCGCGCTACATTGTGAAGATGCTGAACGGCAAGGGCAACATCATCGAGCTGGAAGGGACCCCGGGAGCCTCTCCCGCCATCGACCGCAAGAAAGGCTTCGATGAGGTGATTGCCCAGAACCCCGGCATGAAGATCCTCGTCAGCCAGACCGCGCAGTTCGACCGGGCCAAGGGCCACGACGTCATGGAAAACCTCATGCAGGCGTACCCGAACTTTGACGCGGTGTTCGGCGCCAACGATGAGATGATCATCGGGGCCATCGAGGCGATGTCCGCGGGCGGCATCGATCCTTCAAAGAAAGTGACGGCCGGCTATGACGCAACTCCCGACGCGTTGACCTACATCAAGGAGGGAAAGCTGGGGGCAACGGTGGACCAGTTCCCTGGGAAGCAGGCGGCTCAGGCTCTCGACTACCTGGTCAACTACATCAAGAGCAAGACCATGCCTCCCCAGCCGGTGATCTACATCCAGCCGCAGACTGTCACCAAGGATACCATGATGTAGGGCGGCATCGCTTCCTTTCTGGACATCTCACGGCCGACGCTTGCGAGCGTCGGCCTTTTCGTTTACTATGCGCGGACACGAGATGAACAGCCTTCTGCGGATGGTGGGCATCAGCAAGAGCTTCCCGGGGGTCAACGCGCTCACCCGGGTGGATTTCGACCTGCAACCCGGGGAAGTGCATGCCCTTGTCGGCGAAAACGGAGCTGGAAAATCCACGCTCATGAAGATCCTTTCAGGCGTCTATCGCGCTGACGAAGGGGAGATCTGGCTCAAGGACAGGAAAATCACCAACACCGACCCGCGTGCCATGATTGACGCCGGCGTCAGCGTGATCTACCAGGAGCTGAACCTCGTCCCCTACATTTCCGTCGCGGAGAACATCTTCCTTGGCCGTGAGCCGCGCCGGCCCGGCGGCCTGATCGACTGGCAGACCATGAACCGGGACGTCGAGAAGCTCCTGGAGCCTTTCAAGCTCTCCCTCAACCCCCGGGGCAGGGTCAGCTCGATCGGTCCCGCCTACCAGCAGGTCGTGGAGATCGCCAAGGCGCTCTCCCTGAAGGCGGACATCATTGTGATGGATGAGCCCACCGCCCCGCTCACGGGAAGCGAAGTGGACCGGCTCTTCGAGATCATCAGGAGCCTCAAGGCGGGCGGCGTATCCATCGCATACATTTCCCATCGCCTGGAGGAGCTGCACGAGGTCGCGGACCGGGTCACGGTGCTGCGCGACGGGCGGAGGATGATCACCGCCCCCCTCGCTTCCCTCACGGTCGACGACATCATCAGGAACATGGTCGGCAGGCAGCTCACGGAGCAGTACCTGAAGGCCGGCTCCCCGTCTTCGGAGGAGGTCCTTCGGGTGGAGGGCCTTGCCAGGCGGGGGGTCTGCGCGGACGTTTCCTTCACCCTTCACCGGGGGGAGATCCTCGGGTTCGCCGGCCTCGTCGGGGCGGGGCGCACGGAGATCATGCAGCTCATCTACGGGTACCGCAAAAAGGATGCCGGGAGGGTCTTCGTCAAGGGAAAGGAAGTGAAGATCCGCGGCACTCGTGACGCGGTGAAGAACGGCATCGCCCTCATTCCAGAGGAGCGCAAGAAGCAGGGGCTCATCCTGGGCCTCTCCGTCCTGGACAACTCCGCCCTCACGATATTCGACCTGCATTCCCGCGGCGGTTTCATCCTGTGGCGGGAGATCGGGAAGCTGGTCCGGCAGATGGTCAGCAACCTGGGGATCCGCACGCCATCGCTCAGCCAGACGGTGCGAAACCTCTCCGGCGGAAACCAGCAAAAGGTCGTACTCTCCAAGTGGTTCGTGCGGCGATGCGACGTGTATATCTTCGACGAGCCGACGCGCGGCATCGACGTCGGCGCCAAGGTTGAGATCTACAAGCTCATGGAGAGCCTCGCCGCGGAGGGCGCCGGGATCATCATGGTTTCCTCGGAGCTGCTGGAGGTCATGAACGTCCCCAACCGCATCGCCGTGGTGTACAACGGCTCCATCGTCAAGGAGTTCAAGCGGGGAGAAGCAACGGAAGAGGAGGTGATGAGCTATGCCCTCGGGCTTGGCAGAAAGGTCTCCTAATCCAGACACCGGCCGGGGCGTTGGTGCGGGACTCTCCGTCAGCCGCATCCTGCGCTCGTACGGCATTCTCATCGCGTTCGTTCTGATCTGCATTGCCATGACCATTCTCTCTCCGGTCTTCCTGACCGTGACGAACATCCTGAACGTCATCCGGCAAAGCTCGATCTACGGGATCATGGCCATCGGGATGACGTTCGTCATCCTCACGGCCGGAATCGACCTGTCAGTCGGTTCAATCCTGGCGATCTCGGGGGCCATCGCGGCGGGGTCCATCAAGGCCGGCCTGGGACTGGAGCTGGTGATCCCCATTGCCCTTGTCATTGGCCTGGGATGCGGCCTCGTGAACGGCGTCCTGGTCACGATGGGCCGCATCACGCCTTTCGTCGTGACCCTCGGTATGATGAGCATCGCGCGCGGCCTCACCCTGATCTACACGCAGGGCTATCCGGTCAGCGGCTTCCAGGGCGCTTTCCGCTTCATCGGCGGCGGGGACCTCCTCGCCATCCCCTTCCCCATCATCCTGTTCATCCTCACCACGGTCGTCGCCTGGCTCATCCTTGCCCAGACGCGCCTTGGCCGCTACACGTACGCAATTGGCGGCAACGAGGAGACGGTGAAGCTGTCCGGCATCAACTCGGACTTTTACAAGACGATCGTGTACATGATCTCTGGCATCACCTCGGCCATCAGCGCGCTTATCCTCACGTCGCGGTTGAACTCCGCCGAGCCGGTGGCAGGGACGGGCTACGAGCTGGACGTCATTGCCGCCGTGGTCATTGGCGGGACCAGCCTCATGGGCGGCCGCGGGAGCGTGTGGGGCACCCTGATCGGCGCCCTGCTGATCGGCGTGATCAACAATGGGATGAACCTGCTGGGCATATCTCCGTATTTCCAGCTCGTCGTCAAGGGAGTCATCATCATTGGAGCGGTCCTGCTGGACCGCCTGCGCCAGGAACAGATCTAGACATGGATGTCGAAACGCGGCGGAGCCAGGGATGGCGGAAGCCGCGCATAGACAGCCAACAGACTTTTGGCAGGAGGGACGGCATGTCAGTGAAAGCGTCAGTTGAAAAAGCCCTGGACCAGGGCAAGGGCATTGTCCGCCTGGCCCCGAACTGGGTTCCCCGTGCGTTCTGCGTACCGGGCCGCAGGATCAAGCTCCATCCGGCGGACTACTACTCGTTCGGCGGGGACCGCGGCGGCATCGACGAGCGCTGGTTCTCGTCGACCACGCCGGCGGACAACGGGCCAAAGACCAGCCCGAACGAGGGGTTGAGCTTCATCGTGGTTGAGGACGGGAGCAGGACCGAGAAGGTCCTGCTGCGCGAGGCCATCGCGGAGCTGAAAGGCGCGATCATCGGAGAAAGGATCTGGAACACGTACAAGGCGTGGCCAATGTATTCGAAGTTCTTCGACAACAAGGGCGCGCTCCCGCACCACGTCCATCACCGCGAGCAGCATGCAAAGCTGGTCGGGCAGAACGCGAAGCCCGAGTCCTACTACTTCCCGGTGCAGAACAACAACTATGGCGCTGACTACCCCTACACGTTCTTCGGCCTGCGCCCCGGCACCACAAAGGACCAGGTGGCCGAGTGCCTGCGCAACTTCTCCAAGGGGGACAACAAGATCACCAACCTGTCCATCGCGGTCCGACTGGAGGTTGGAACGGGGTGGGACGTGCCGGCGGGAGTCCTTCATGCGCCCGGCAGCCTGTGCACGTACGAGCCGCAGAAAGCCTCCGACATCTTTGCCATGTACCAGTCACTCACCGGAGACACTGTCATCTCGGAGGCGGACCTCTGGAAAAACACGCCTCCTGACAAGGTGGGCAACATCGATTACATGATCGAAGTCCTCGACTGGGAGACGAACGTGGATCCCAATTTCGTCGCGAAACACTTCATGGCGCCACGGCCGGTCAAGGCCGTCGCGCAGATGGAAGCCGACGGGTACCGGGAGAACTGGATCACGTACAAGTCCACGGAATACAGCGCCAAGGAGCTGACCGTGTTCCCGGGGAAGACCGTGACGATCAAGGACGGCGGCGCGTACGGCATGATCATGCTCCAGGGCCACGGAAAGATGGGCGTGTGGGATATCGACACTCCCGCCTTGATCCGCTTCGGCCAGCTCACCCAGGACGAGCACTTCGTGACGGAGGACGCGGCTCGCGCGGGAGTTGTGATCTCCAACCCATCGCGGACGGACCCCATCGTCATGCTCAAGCACTTCGGCCCCGGGAACCCGGATCTGAAGCTCTGAGGCACACCGTATCGATTGACGGCGGCCGTTTTTGAAAGGATACTTGAGGAAAAGGGGGAAATGGCCCTGGAGCAGCCCACCCGGACGGAGATAGAAAGAGAAGCTGACGACCACATCGCCCTCGGTCTGCTCCTGCGCAAGGATCGGGCCGAGCAGAAGAAAAGTGCCGTCACGAAAGTCCTTGCCAGTGA
This sequence comes from uncultured Spirochaetota bacterium, assembly GCA_963745235.1. Classification (GTDB taxonomy): domain Bacteria; phylum Spirochaetota; class Spirochaetia; order SZUA-6; family Fen-1364; genus Fen-1364. The sequence goes on from CAVUXE010000091.1 coordinate 21,210, forward strand.
GCTCACCGTTTCCCAGAAGCTGGAGAAGATCAGGGAGATAGACGAGAAGGAGGACGCGGTCGGCCTCCTTCGCGTCCTGCGGCAGGTGAGCACGCAGCTCCCGCGCAGCAAGGTGAGCCGGATGAGCCGGACCATCAAGCGTCCGCTCCAGCGTCTTTCCCATATCGCCTTCCTGCTCAGGGAATACTCCCGGATTCAGCAGTTCGGCAGACGCACTCACGTCCTGGAAGCCCGCGTCCTGCCCCCCGGGGTCAAAATGGATCCAAGGCTGCCCGGCAACCTGGTGCGAGAGCTTCAACCCTCCGCGGCGGACCTGTCCCGCAGGCTCAAACCCTTCCTGGAGCACGGCTGGCTGTACCTCACTCCCCGGCAGTACAACCTGGTGGTCCTCTTGAAGAGGCTGGCGGACCGTCTGCTGGCTTTCGATTTCATCCGCCTGAACTGGCGTGACCATGATCTCATTGACGGGTTCAGACGCATCGAAAGTCTCTTCCTCATGCTGCATTACACCCCGGATAGCACGGAGACAATCCTGGAGGCGATCCGCCTTTTCTTCGAGAAGCAGCATGAAGAAGAGGAAGAGATTGTGCGGACCAGCAGCCTCGTCCTCGAGGTCCTCGCGGAGGATTTCGCCCTGCCTTCTCTGTACAACTGCATTGTCGGGCTGAATATCTTCAAGTACAGGCGACTGCTGACCCTTGCGGACCTCATGCGCGAGGGCCTGGGGGAAATGGTGGACTCCGGCGGTTTTGACTGCGAAAACCAGGTCCGCGCGCGGGTTGACCAGTACATCGATGAATCACTCCAGTCCATGAGGAAAGTCCACGAGCAGCTTCTCGAGACGCGGCGCATCAACAGCTTCATCGGCCACGACGAGGAGGGGGAAGTGGACACCACGTCCCTTCGCAGGTTGTACGTCGCCCCCGAGTCCCCGGTGCCGATCGACTTCGAGACCGACCAGGAGAATGTCGTGCTCTTCCTGTCCCGCCTCATTCACAGCTTCGACAGGGTCTTCAGGAACCTTCTGAACGGGCAATGCGTGTTCGAGGATGGAACACGAGCCGCGGTGTTCTCGCATTCGTTTTTCGAGCTGGATTTCTCGAAGATCAGGACGGTGGCGGAAAACCTGGACACGGGACCGTTTCACTTCAGCAGCTTCCCTCTCTCCCGCTATTTGCAGATCAAGGAGCAGAGACTTGGCACGGTGGGCAACGAGCTGGAGGGCAGCCAGCTGATCGCCGAAGGCGTGGGGTGCCTGGTGGACATCGGCAAGGCCCTGGTGAAGGTCCTGAGTCTCCGGTCTCTCGCCAGTGCGGCCAGCGAGGAGACGGAGCCCCTGCAGCCCATTGTCCTGCAGGGCAAGCCCTTCACGCTCCCCTTTCAGAGCCGCCGGCTCCAGGCTCGTTCGGTCCTCCTCCAGGGCAAGACGGTCCTGGAAACGCTGTCCACGGCGGTGTCCATCTGCTTCACCGTGGGGTTCCTTTTCCAGGACGACTTTCTCTCCCTCTTCACCGGGAAGGAAAAGAAGCTCGTCACGGACCTTCAGGCGCGCATGAAGCTGATGGAAAACCTTCTGGACCCCGACAACTACCGGGAGCTCACCACTCTGTACACCTAAGGCTCGCGAAGGAGCCCCAGGAGCTCGCGGGCGCTCTCCTCCAGTTTTTCCAGGTTCAGCGGCTTGGACAGGAACCGCGTGGACTTCTCGAAGGCGGACCCGGCCTGGACCTTGTACGGGGGGAGCCCGAGGAAGATGATGCGGATGCCCGGCTCGATGGCCCGGCAGATCTCGAAGTAGCGCGAGTACTCTTCTTCCGCGGACAGGACCTCGTTCACAATGACCAGCCGGGTGCGGAGGCTGGAAATCAGGTGAACAGCATCATACCGCTCGGCAAGGCGGGAGAATGAGAGGTCCCTCTTCAGCGAGCACTTCTTCAGGAGGCCGGCTATTTCCGCGCGCGCGTCCACGACCAGGGCGTTCTGCATCTTGCGTTTTCGTCGCGCGGCGGGCGCCCGCCCGGGACCGCCGTCCTGCGAGCTCTCCTCCCGGTCCAGCAGCATGTGCGCCCGCGTCACGCGCAGAATGGCCTGGATCTTGGCGTCCAGGTCCATGGAGCTTCGCACGATGCCGAGCACTTTTCTCTCCTGGGAGCCGAAGCGCTTTTTTTTGAGAAGAAGACCGTAGATCAGGTGCTTGTCCGCCTCGGAGAGGTTCCGGGGATCCATGACGTTCTGGACTGATGGTAGCGGACAGTCTGAGGATTGTCCAGTCTGCCTCTTTGCCGATCCCCATCAATGAAAGAGGCGCTTCTCCGGCATGACGCTGTATCTTCCTGCCCCGATGAGGAATATCACGACGGCGGTGAGGAGGTAAAACGCCTCTGCCTCCAGGCCCCAGGCTCCCGTTCTCTGGATCACAAAGGTGTTGCGGTAGGCTTCCAGCAGGATCGCAACGATCATGTTGATGACTACCACGAGGGAGGCCGCGCGGGTCCACAGCCCGACGATGATGAAAAGGGGCGCCAGCACCTCGCCGATGTACACGCCGTAGGCGACAAAGGAGGGCACGTGCGCCCCGGCCAGCGCCGCTCCAATGAATGACACGCCGTGGAATATCTTTGCCGTTCCATGGAACAGGATCAGTCCGGCGGTGGTCAGGCGGAGGATGAGTTTTCCGATATCTTCCATACTCACGAAAATGCCCTCCGGGGGAAGCGGGAGTCAAGCTCAGGTCTTCACCAGTTTGCCCCGGTGCGCTAAGATGCTCGAAGACTATCACAGATGAGAACAAACGATCCATTGGACGTGCTCGTGATCGGCGCCGGTGTGAGCGGTGCGAGCATCGCGAGGAAGCTCTCCGCGTACGAGCTGGACGTCGCGCTGGTGGACAAGGAGTGCGACGTGTCTTTCGGCACCTCGAAATCCAACTCCGGGATCATTCACGGAGGGTTCCATCACAGCGTACGGCACCTCAAGGCGCGCCTGGAGATCCGGGGAAACGCGATGTTCGACCAGCTGCACAAAGAGCTGGGGTTCCCGTTTCGCAGGTGCGGCATCCTGGTCGTCGCGACGCACTCGGATGAGATGAAGGTGATCGGCCAGCTCTACGCACAGGGGGTGGAGAACGGCTCAGTCGGCATCGAGATGTGCTCCCGGGAGAGGATGCTGGAGCTGGAGCCGAAGCTCTCACCGGACGTGCTGGGCGGATTGCACGCCCCGTCGGGCGGCATTATCGAGCCCTACCGCTTCGTCTTCTGCCTGGTGGAGTCAGCGCGGAAGAACGGGGTGCAGCTGCACACCGACTTCAAGGTGGCGGCGGGAACCTTCGACGGGGCCTCGTGGCTGGTCCGCGCGGAGGATGGCCGGTCTCTGCGCGCCCGGTACGTCGTCAACGCCGCGGGCCTTTTTGCTGACGAAGTCTCACGCGCCTTCCAGGCGGAAGAGATCCCGCTCACCCCGCGCAAGGGAGAGTACTTCCTTCTGGACAGGTCCACCCCCGCCTGCCCCGCGCGTGTGCTTTTCCCCGTCCCTTCACACAATTCCAAGGGCGTGCTGGTGATTCCCACCGTGGAAGGGACCGTCCTGGTCGGCCCCACCGCAAAGGATATCCACGACAAGACGGACCTCTCCACCACCGCGGAGGAGCTGGAGAAGATATTCGACTACGCCAAGAGGCTGGTCCCCCGGATCTCGCAGGGGGACGTGATCACCTCGTTTGCCGGCCTGCGCCCCGTCCTCAAGGATGAGGATTTCTTCATCGATTTTTCCAGCGTTGTCCCCCAGTTCATCCAGGTGGCCGGCATCCAGTCCCCCGGGCTGACGGCATCCCCGGCGGTCGGGGAATACGTCAAGGACCTGCTGCGCAAGGCGGGGGTCGCCCTGGTGGAGAAGAAGACTTCGACCCCTTCATCGAGCAGGTTCCCCGGCTCCGGGAGGCGGGCGCCGTGGGAAGCCGAAAGCCTGATCCAGGCGGACCCTCGCTACGGCAACGTCGTGTGCCGGTGCGAAAAGGTCTCCGAGGCGGAGATCGTGGCCGCCATCCGCAAGGGGCACACGACGATGGACGGGATCAAGTATTTCACCCGCGCCGGAATGGGCCGCTGCCAGGGGGGCTTCTGCACCTCCCGCATCCTGAAGATCCTCATGACGGGAGACGGGGATGGCGCCTGAGAGGATCACGAAAAAAGGGAGGGAGAGCTTCCTCCTGCGGGGGCGCCTGTGAAGGAGATCCATGTCGACGCGGCGGTCATTGGCGGCGGCGCGGCCGGCATGGCGGCGGCCCTGGAGATCCGAAAGCGCGGCGCCCGGGCGTGCATCATCGAGCGGGACGATGAGCTGGGCGGGATCCTGCTGCAGTGCATCCACAACGGTTTCGGCCTGCACGAGTTCAAGGAGGACCTCACCGGACCCGAGTACGCGGAGCGGGCCATGCGGGGCGTCGGCGGAGGCCGGGATCGCTGTATTCACGCGGACAACCGTCGGTGAGATTACGGCAAACGGCGCGGCGCGTGAGCTGACCTGCTACTCCGCGGAGCACGGCGTGATGAGGATTTCCGCCAGGGCAGTGGTCCTGGCAATGGGCTGCCGGGAGAGGAACCGGGGCAACCTGCGAATCCCCGGGAGCAGGCCGGCAGGAGTCTACACGGCAGGCCTGGCGCAGCGGCTGGTCAACATGGAAGGCTACATTCCCGGGAAGGGACGTCGTGATCATCGGGTCCGGGGACATCGGGCTCATCATGGCGCGCCGCCTGCAGTGGCTGGGCTGCCGCGTGCACGCGGTGGTGGAGATCATGCCCTACCCATCCGGGCTCACGCGGAACATCGTCCAGTGCCTGAACGATTTCTCCATCCCGCTGTACCTGAGCCACGTCGTCTCACGCATTCACGGCGTGGATCGGGTGGAGGGGCTGGACGTCACCCCCATCAGGAACGGCGCGCCTGACCCGGCGGGACAGTTCCACATCGCCTGCGACACCATCCTGCTCTCGGTGGGGCTGATCCCGGAGAACGAGCTCTCCAAGACGGCCGGGGTCGCCATCACCCCGGAGACGAACGGCCCCGTGGTGGACGCGACCATGATGACGTCTGTTGATGGGATCTTCGCCACGGGGAACGTGCTGCACGTGCACGACCTCGTCGACAACGTAAGCGAGGAGTCGCGCCTGACCGGCGGTTTCGTCGCGGACTACCTCTCCGGGACGCGTCCCGCGCGGCAAGTCAGGGTCAAGCCGGGGTCCAATGTGCGATACGTCAACCCGTCACGCGTGGATCCAGGGCGCGGCAACCGCCTGTATCTCCGCCCGCTCATCGTGAAGAACAAGGCGGAGCTTGCCGTCCGGGCGGAAAGCCGGCAGCTCAGGAGAGTGGTCCTGAACCACGTCCAGCCCTCCGAGATGATCAGCCTCACGCTGCGGGAGCGTGACATGGCGGATCTCTCCCCTGACGCGGTGCTGGAGGTTTCCCTGTCATGAAGAAAGAGCTCACCTGCATCAGTTGCCCCATCGGGTGCGCAATGACCGCGGAATACCAGACGGATGGGTCCGTGGCGGTCACCGGCAACCAGTGCTCGCGCGGAGCCCAGTACGCGCGGGACGAGCTGGTGGACCCGCGGAGGGTCGTGACGGCCACCTGCCGGACCGAATCGCTCTCCCACCCGAGGCTGCCTGTGCGAAGCAAGGGGCCGTGCCCGCGGGACCAGATCCCCTCCCTGCTCGAAGAGATCTACAAAATGAGCGTGAAGCTTCCCGTGCGGCTGGGGGACGTGCTTGGCGTCCTCGGCGGGGTGGAGATCGTGGCTTCGCGTTCCATGCCGCCGCGGTAACGAAATTGGGAATTTTTGGGCTCGAACAGGCACAGGAAAGCATTTTTATGAGGGAACCGTATTCCCGGCGAAGGACTTGACAGTTATTATTAGTCCAACGGGAGACAAAAGAGGGATGGAAAATGGGCAGGAAAAGGACCTCCGGAATTTGCGCCTGTTCCTGGACGAAAACCCGAATCCGGTCCTTTGCGTAGCCCGCGAGGGCAACCTTCTCTACGCGAACAAAGGAAGCTGGCTGGTCCTCACGCACTGGAAAACCGAGGTCGGTCAGGACGTGCCCAAAGAATGGCAACTCATCGTCGAGGGAGCCCTCGACAACCGCCGGGAGCAGGAGGTGGAGGTCAGGATCGGCATCAAGACCCTCCTGCTGCAGGTGGTCCCGATCTGTGACAGGGGATACGCCAATCTGTACGGGATGGACGTCACTCATCGGCGGCACGTGGAGGAAAAGCTCCGCCTCAACGCGCAGGTCCTGGAGAACACCGCGGAAGGAATCATGATCATGGACACCGAGTTCCGGATCCTGGAGATCAACAAGGCATTCTGCTCCATCACCGGCTACGGGCGGGATGAGGTCCTCGGAGAGTCCGTGATGAGCCTGCACTCGGGGCCCCAGGAGAACGGGTTCTACGAAGGGATCTGGGACACGGTCAGGAACCGCGGGAGCTGGCGCGGGGAGATCTGGGACCGCAAGAAGAATGGAGAGGTGTATCCCAAGTGGCTCTCCGTCAGCGCGGTTGCGGACGAGCGGGGAGAGATCAACCGTTTCGTCGCCTTGTTCTCCGACATCACCCCCATGAAGAAGACAGAGGAGCAGCTGTACTACCTGGCCCACTACGACCCCCTTACGGGGCTGGCCAACCGTCGCCAGTTCCAGGACCTCCTGGTGCGATCTCTGAAGTCCGCCCGGCGCAAGAATGAGACCCTGGCGGTCATGTTCATCGACCTCGACTCCTTCAAGGAAGTGAATGACAATCTGGGTCACCGGGCGGGAGACCAGGTGCTCCAGGAAATCGCCAGGCGAATCCAGCGCAGCGTGCGGGAGACTGACACGGTGGCTCGCATGGGTGGAGATGAGTTCACTGTCATCCTGTCTCACCTCGCCGACTCGGAGAATGTGTCTCCCATTGCGCGAAAGATCATTCAGAGGATACAGGAGCCCGTGGCGCTGGACGAGCACGAAGTCCGCGTCACTTCGAGCATTGGCATCTCAGTCATGACGGACGAATCCGGGGACCCTGACAGCCTGATCCAGAACGCGGACCTCGCAATGTACCGCGCCAAGGCGGGCGGAAGAAACTCGTTCCAGTTCTTCTAAGGCGGGAAGGAGTCAGAACCATGAGCAACAACGTTGAAGGAAAAGTCGTGGTCATCACGGGCGCGAGCAGCGGTCTCGGCGAAGCAACCGCCCGGCTTCTCTCCGCGCAGGGCGCGCACGTCGTTCTCGGCGCTCGGCGCGCCGATCGAATCCAGAGACTGGCGGATGAGCTCCGCGCGGATGGCCGCAAGGCCATTGCCCTGGAGACCGACGTCACCCGGTGCGACCAGGTGAAAAGGCTGGTCGACGCGGCCGTGCAGGCATTCGGGCGCGTCGACGTGATGATCAACAACGCGGGGCTGATGCCGCTCTCCCCCCTGGAGCGCCTCAAGATCGAGGACTGGGACCGCATGATCGACGTGAACGTCAAGGGAGTGCTGTACGGCATTGCCGCCGCGCTGCCGCACATGAAGCGGCAGAAAGCCGGCCACTTCATCAACGTGTCTTCTGTGGCCGGTCACAAAGTCCGCCCGGGCAACGCGGTCTATGCGGCCACCAAGCATGCCGTATTGGCGCTGTCCGAGGGGCTGCGAATGGAAGCAAAGCCTTACAATATCCGCACGACGGTAGTCTCACCGGGCGCGGTCGCTACTGAGCTGCCGGGCAGCGTTACAGAGCCGGATGTCGCCGAAATGGTCCGAAAGTTGTATGAGACGGCGATTCCCGTCGAATCGTTCGCGCGGGCCGTAGCCTTCGCCATCAGCCAACCAGAAGATGTGGACGTGAACGAAATCATCTTCCGACCCACGCGCCAGGAGTTCTAGCGGAGTGCTGAAAAAGCCGGATTTCTTCAGACGACAAGCATTATCTGAATGTCGCAGACATTGGTTCCGGTCGGTCCCGTCCTGAAGAGCCCGCCGAGCTTCGCCAATAGCGTGTAGGAATCGTTTTCCCGCAGCGCTTCGGGAATGCGCATCCCTTCGGCATGCGCGGCGCGGGCCATGGAGGGAAGGGCATACCCGCCGGCCGCGTCCGTGGGTCCATCCTCCCCATCGGTGGAGAAAGACAGGAAATGCGCGCCCGCAAGACGAGCCGGCTCGTTCTCCATCTCCCAGAGGAACGCTGCGGCCATTTCCTGGTTTCTCCCCCCTCTCCCCTTTCCTCGAAGCGTGACCGTCGTTTCACCGCCTGACAGGATGCAGGCAGGCCGCCGGCAGGGGAGATCCGAAGCGGCCACGTCCTTTGCCACCGCGGCCAGCACCCTGGCTGCCTCACGAGCCTCGCCGGCCAGGTGAGAGGTAAGGATGATCGGGTTGTATCCCAGGCGCCTCGCTTCCGAGGAGGCGCTTCGCAGGGCCAGGAGGTTGGTGCCCGCGAGGATGTTGGAACAGGAGAAAAACTCCGGCGCTCCCGGCTTGGGAGTCTCCGGGACCTTCCCCTCCGCGCCTGCACGGAGGAAGTCCATGACGGCAACCGGGAGGGTGGCCGCGATCCCGCGGTACTCGAGGAAGGAGAGGGCCTGTCCGTAGGTGGTCGTGTCCGGGCTGGTGGGCCCCGAGGCGATGGTCTGCAGGTCGTCACCCACGACATCGGAGAGCACCAGGTTGACAGAGGTTGCCGGGGAGATGTGCCGGGCCAGCCGGCCGCCGGCCAGCATGAGGAGGTGCTTGCGGACGCAGTTGAGCTCGGCAATCGGCGCGCCGCAGGCAAGGAGCTGCCGCGTGGTCTCCTGGATATCTTCCAGGGTGACCGGGGGCCGCTCATCGAAAAGCGGCGCTGCCAGGAGAGCGGAGCCGCCGCCTGAGATGAGCGTGATCACCAGCGTCCGCGCATCCGCTCCATCTGCAAGCGCCGCGATCATGCCGGCCGCGCGCACGCTGTCTTCATTGGGCACCGGATGCCCGCCGGGGGTCGTGCGGATCCTTTCCAGGGGAACTTCGTGACCCCGCTTCACGACAATCAGCCCCTCGTCGATTCGGGGCCCGAGTGCCTGCTCGACCGCACGCGCCATCGGCCCGGCAGCCTTTCCGAATCCCAGGACAAGGACCCTGTGAAACCGTGACAGGTCGAAATCCCCGGCCGCATCACCCGTCCCCGCGTGCAGGGTCCCGCCGCTGATGCGCATGTTCCTGGCAACGATTGTTTGCGGGTCCACGGAGGCAAGGGACGCGAGTGCGATCCTGGGAAGGTCGTCACGGGGTTCCATGGAGCCGGGACTTACCCGAGTCGGAAAACGGTCAGCGCCGTCTTCCCGAGGCACCATTCCAGCTCGCTCTCCGACAAGCCGATTGAGCGGTATTTTGCGAGCTCCACGGGGATGTTGCTCACCAGGTCGCTGCCGAACATCACTCGATGTGGCCCGAGGGTCTCCACCATCGAGCGCAGATCATACACGGTGACCCACGACGTCTCCAGGTAGACATTGGGACATTCCCGCGCCGCCACTAGGGCATCCGCGCCGAAAGTCCCGCCGCCGGCGTGGGCAAGCACGATGCGCAGGTCCGGGTATTTCCTGGCCACGGGGATGCAAAGCGATGGGAGCGCGTTGGGCAGGCCGTTGCCAGTATGGATCATGGCAACGATGTCCAGCTCCTTTGCCAGGCGAAAGAGCTTGTCAGCCGCGGGATGTGAGGGAGACAGGCAGAAAGCGTTGGGGTGCAGCTTCACCCCCTTGAATCCGAGGTCTTTCACGGTCCACCGGACCAGGGAAGCATACTCCGTGTCATCCATGAGGGGATTGAAGCAGGCAAGGCCAAAGGCGCGCCCCGGGTGCTCATCAGCGAACCTCTTGATCCTCTCATGGGCCTTTTTCTGATCCCGCGCAACGATGCCAGGCTGCAGGACCTGGGACGAAATGCCGTTGTCGTCCATGGCCTTCAGCACGACGTGTTCGGAATCATCCGTCAGAAACAGGAGATCTTCCCCCAGGTGCATGTGAGCGTCGATGATCCTCATGACTCGGACCTTGTTGTATACTGGATACTATCAGGACAGAGCAGCTGTCAAGGTTGGAGCGTCATGAGAATCGAGCTTGCATACGGCAAAGCACGCCTTTCAGTAAACCTTCCGCAAGGCATCTCCGTGACCGTTGTGGAGCCGGCGTCAGTCCCGGCGTCACCCGACCCGGTGGATACCGTGCTTGCATCCCTGCGGACGCCCATTGGCTGTCCTGCTCTGCGCCGGACCGTCCGTCCCGCGGATTCCGTGGCAGTTGTATTCAGCGACATCACCCGGCCGACTCCCAACCGTGAGATCATCCCGCCCATCCTCAACGAGCTGAGGTCTGCCGGCGTGCCGCGGGAAAAGATCACGCTCTTCAACTCCACCGGCACGCACCGGCTGAACACGCGGCAGGAGCTGGAAGGCATGCTTGGCAGCGAGATTGTCGGCACCTTCCGCATCATCCAGAACGACGCGCGCGCGCAGGGACAGCACGTAAAGATCGGTGTCACGACAAGCGGCAACGAGGTGAAGATCCAGAAGGACTTCCTTTCCTGCACGTACAAGATCCTCACCGGCTTCATCGAGCCGCATTTCTTCGCCGGATTCTCCGGCGGCGGCAAAGCCGTCATGCCCGGCATGGCGCACCTGGATACCGTGATGCGCAATCACAGCGCCCGCAATATCGACCACCCCGGTTCGCAGTGGGCAATCCTCGAGGGAAATCCCATCCACCAGGAAGTGAACGAGGCCACGGCCCTCGTGAAGCCGGACTTCCTGCTGAATGTCGCTCTCTCCACGGACAAACGGATAACCAGGTCATTTCCCGGTGACGTCGAGGCAGCCTTCCGTGAGGGGACGCGGTTCGTGAAGGAGAGCGCCATGCGCAAGGTGGAGTCCCTGTTCGACATCGTCCTCACCTCCAACTCGGGCTACCCCCTGGACCTGAACCTCTACCAGGCCGTCAAGGGAATGAGCGCGGCGGCCCGGATCACGCGCCCGGGGGGATCGATAATCGTTGCCGCGGAGTGCTGGGACGGGATCCCTGATCACGGCTCGTTCGGAAAGCTCCTGCGGGAGGCCGGGGATGCTGATGAGCTCCTGGCGCGCATCCGGGCGGACGGGTTCATGATGGATGACCAGTGGCAGGCCCAGATCCTTGCACTCGTCGTGAAGAAGGCGCACGTCTTCGTCCATGCGGATGGACTGACCCCGCAGCAGATAACCGGTGCAAAGCTCACACCGTGCGGTTCAATCGAGGAGCAGCTGGGCCGGCTGCTGCGCACGTATGGGGACGCCGCGAGGGTCTGCGTTCTCCCCGATGGCCCGCAGACCGTGCCGTTTGTCGAGATGGCCGCGGCGCCGCGGGCGGCAGGGTCTCTCACCTGAGGGGACGATACCTCTCCGGATGGGTCACATATTCTTCCGCGAAGTCCTCGATCATGCGGGGCAGCGTATACTCCGCCTTCCATCCGAGCTCCCGCCGCGCGTTCTCTTCGTCAAACGGCATCCCCTGCAGCTTCTCGTGGAAGTCCATGGAGAACTTCTGCGGCGTGAACCCAACAACGGCCTGCGGGAACCGCGCCCGGATTGCGGAAGCCAGGTCCCCCGCGGACGGCACGGGCTGGATGCCGGACAGCGTGTAGCAGAAGGTCTGCACCGCCGGCCGGGGGGCGGCGTCCAGCACCAGGAGAGAGCGGGCGGCATCCTTGAAGTAGAGGACCGGGCACCGGATGCGCGGTTCGACAAAGATGTCGTACGGCTCTCCCCGAACCGCCTTTTCTATCGCCCAGGAGTTGTAGATGGAGACGTGGCGGACTGTGGCGCCCGGACCCACCACCGAGGGAAAACGCACGGCCCTGAAATCGATGCCAAAGCGCGTCCCGTAGAACCTGCCCAAGAGCTCCCCGAACACCTTGGTCGTCCCGTACAGCGTGGAGGGCCGCTGCAGGGTCAGATCCCCGATCGAGGACTGCCCCTCGAGGTCGAGCCCATACGTGGCAACGGAGCTGGTGAACCGCACCGCCTCCACCTCGAGCAGACGCGCTGCTTCGAGCACATGAAAGACGCCCTGGACGTTCGCCGCGAAAGCTGCCGGAGGGTCGTCGTTGGCGGGAATGGAGAGCATGGCACCCAGATGATAGATGACTCTTGGGCGGGCCTGTTTCACGGCGTCAAGCACGTGGGAGAAATTGCCAAGCTCTCCGCAGATGGTCGTGATCCGGTCCTCGATCCCGGAGAAACGGGCCGGGACGATGGCGCGGTCAAAGACGAAACACGTCTCATCCCTGGCGGCAAGCATGCGGACCAGCGTGGAGCCGATCAACCCGGACCCATCACCGCCATGACTGCCTCCGGAATCAGTGAGCGTTGATGTGCATGCGGCTGTAGAGGGAACGGAATTTTTTCGGTGAGAGGCCGGTCAGCCTCTTGAACATGCGCCGGAAGTAGCCCGAATCCGTGTAGCCGCATGCGAAAGCGATCTCGTTGATGTTCTTGCGGCCCTCGGTGCGCAGCATGGCGCGGGCCACGCTGATGCGCTTGAGGTGCACGGCCTCGAGGATGGAAACATCATGGTGCCTGTGGAACACCCGCTCCAGGTAGTCAGCGCTGCGGCGCAAGTCATGGGCAATGGAAGAGGTCGTGATGGGTCCCCGGAAGTTCCTGTCGATATAGGCCCCGATCTCCTGGGCCAGCGGCACCTGCTGCTGCGCCCGGGCTCGGGACGCCGCGCCGCGGGCAGTCCATTCCCTTTCCGTCGAGCTTGCCTCGGACAGCATCAGGGCAACCAGGTGCGCAGCGCTCACGGGATCCAGGATCCCTGATTCCTGGTCCGAGATGAAACGGCAGAACATCTCGGTGAGGAGCTCGGGGTCGCGCACCTCCGTCAGGCGCGGGACACGCATGACGGATCGGGGAGCCCCGCTCGGGTGGAGGCGGAAGTGGACCCAGTAGAAGTGGACATCAGGGGAGTAGGGAAGGGCGCCGCCATGGCGCTTGCCGGGGAAAAGCAGCAAGGTCTGGTTTGCGGCAACGTGGAAGCTCTCCTCCCCCTCGAACATGTCAAGGCATCCCTGCCCGACGAAGATCAGCTCGTGGGAATCGATGACCCGCGTCGGATGGGTCCCGAAGCCCGGGGAGACGAACAAGCCGCCGTTCAGCGCCTCGATGCCGTTGGAGAGCGTGAACCGGAACCGATTGTCGGATCTCTCCACGCCTGTTCTCCCGTCTCAGCCCGCGCGCACGCCGGAGTTGATGGTGCGGAAACGGACCGGCGTCATGTTGGTGGTGCGCTTGAAGACGCGGCGGAAGTATGCCACGTCCCCGTAGCCGCACTGGGCTGCGATCTCGGATACGTGCGTTTCCCGCTGCAGGAGCAGCTGTGCCCTCGCCTCCCTGATGCGCCGCATGTGGATGGCGCTCCTCACGGAGACGCCTCTCTCCCGACGGTACGCCCTCTCCAGGTAGCCGGGGCTGTACCTGAGCTCCCGGGCGATGTCGAGCGTCCCGATTGCCTCCCGGTAGTGCGCCGCGATGTATGCGTCCACCATGGAGGCAATAGTCTCCAGTCCCGAGCTCACGGGACGGGCTTCCAGTGATCCTCCGGCGGCCGCGGAAAACTCGCACAGGATGAGCACAAGGAGGTTGTAGAGCACCCACGAGGTGGACCCGCGGCGCCTCTGCTCCGTCGTGTAGCGGCGCAGCAGGTCGGTAAGTCTTTCCGGACAGCTCACGGTCCCCCGCCCAGGGATGAAAAGCGGAGGCGCGCTCCCCCGCGTTGCATTCGGGGCAACCCTGAACTTCAGGGCGTAAAACTCAGCCCCGCTCTCATGGTGGAAAACAACGGAGCGCGCGGCGCCGCAGCGCAGCAGGACGGCCTCACGAGCCTCCACGCGGGTTTCGGATCGCTCGGCCACCATGACGAGCTCCCGCCGTGCGACAAACACAAACAGGTGGGAGTCGTTGAGCCGGAGCACCTGGCCGTCGCAGGAATCCGGGGGGACGAAGAGCGAGCCGGACGGCTCCAGGGACCATGCCAGACCGAGCTCCAGGCCGCTCATTCCCGTACCCACACGGTCATCTCGCCAGGCTCCCTGTTGGCCCAGGCATAATAGGGGATGAAAAGGAGATCCCCGGCCGCGGCCGCGGGCGGCCGTCCGTCCGGCTGGTACAGCCCGGATGAACGGGCCGCACCGTCCCACCTCCGCCCTCGCCCCTGCACGGTGACAACGCCGCCAAGAAGGTCGTCGCGGCGGGAGGAGGAAAGGCGGGAGCCCGCGGGAAGGACCGCCGCGTGCAGGAACGGGCCGTTGTCCGCCTGCTCCAGGCAATAGACCACCGGTCCCCTCTGGACGGCGACCTTTCCGAAGTCCGCCTCCGTCCGGGGGTCTGCGCGCACCCGCTGGACGGGCATGGGCAGGGTCAGCTCCACGGTGTCACCCCGGCGCCACTGCCGCGGAATATGCGCGTATCCTTTCTCCATGGCGCGCGCGACATCGAAGCGCGAGCCGTTGAGCTTCATGGATGCCCCTCGGCACCAGGAGGGTATGCGAACCGCAAGATCAAGCTCGACAGGGTCTTCGGCGGCGAACTCGAAGCTGACCTCACCTGACCACGGGTAATCCGTTCGCTGGCGGAACGACACCCGCCGGCCGCCCATTTCGCAGGAAACGCTGCCATCGTGGAAAAGGTCGGCATACAGGGTGCCGTCGCCAAGGTGGTACACGTACTCACCCAGGGATGCAAGGATCCGCGCGATGTTGGGAGGGCAGCACGCGCAGCCGTACCACGGCTGCCGGCGGTACTTCACGAATTGCCGGCTGGGATTCTTGTCGCAGGCCTCGGGACGGACGCGCAGGGGATTCACGTAGAAGTAGCTCTGGCCATCGAGGGCCAGGCCGCTGATGATGCCGTTGAAAAGGGCGCGCTCCATGACGTCCGCATAGCGGGAGTCATTGCGAAGGTTTGCCATCCTGCTCCCGAAGATGAAAAGCCCGATGGCGGCGCAGGTCTCCGCGTAGGCCGTGTCATTGGGAAGGTCAAAGTCCGCGCCGAAAGCCTCGTTGCGTGCCGAGGCGCCGATACCGCCCGTGACGTACATCCGGCGCTGGGCGGCGCTCTCCCAGAGTCGGTCGCAGGCGGCTGCCAGCTCCGTGTCCCGGGTCTCCAGGGCGATGTCCGCCATGGCCGTGCTCAGGTACATGGCGCGCACGGCATGCCCGGAGGCTTCCGCAAGCTGCCGCACGGGCACCCGCGCCTGGTAGTAGTCCAGGTCGTGGATCCCGAACAGGGGCGCAAAGTCCGCCGCCTTTGCCTCCTCGTCGAAGTAGCTTGGCGCCCTCCCCCTCTCATCGATGAAGTATCGGGCAAGCGACAGGTAGCGCTTCTCCATGGTGAGCCGGTAGAGCTTCACGAGGGCAAGCTCCACTTCCTCGTGCCCGCAGTAGCCGCGCGTCTTGCCTGCCGTGGTTCCGAATCGCGCGTCGATGTGGTCTGCAAACCTCCGCGTCA
The DNA here is from genome assembly GCA_963745235.1 of uncultured Spirochaetota bacterium. GTDB lineage: Bacteria > Spirochaetota > Spirochaetia > SZUA-6 > Fen-1364 > Fen-1364. The sequence continues at coordinate 36,740 of CAVUXE010000091.1, forward strand.
CCTCGAGGATCTTCCCGTTCCCCGTGCTGCGTGCGACGGCGACCCCCGCCTCGATCAGGTGACCCGCGCAGTACAGCTCATGCCCCTCTCTCAGGTTTTTCCACCGGTGAGCGGGATCCTTCACAATGAAATACGTATTGAGATAGCCGTCAGGCTGCTGTGCCGCCGCAATCAGGTCAATTGCCTGCTCCGCCCAGCGCCGTATTACGGCGTTGCCCGGCGCCTCGTCGCGCAGCAGGTGACCGGCAGCCTCCAGCCACTTGAACAGGTCGCTGTCCTGGAAGACCATACCGTCGTACTGGCCCGAGCTGCGGCCCGCGGCAATACGGAAGTTCTCCAGGGAGTGACTCCGGGGCGCGCCGGGGATCTCATCGTTCAGAGCCATCCATTGATAGGGAATTGTCTTTTCCCGGATCAGCTCCTGGCAGCGTTTCCAGAACCCTCCTTCAATCGAAGCCCGGAGGTAGATCATTGAACCGACAGACGAAGAACGTTCCATGACAGAGGCGGCAGCCTGACGTTCAGGCGGCCTTTCTCCAGTTTCGCGCCGGCGGCTTCCCGCGGCTTGATGTTCTGCGAGCCCTGCGTGTTGACTGCTTTCGGGTTCTTGCTATCCAGGACGGTGTGAGTCACCCCCGTCACGTTCCCGAAGCTTCGCAGGTCGCAGGAAAGCGCAAGCTCTCCCTCCTGGCCGCGGTTCACAGCGAAGATCGTGAGCTCTCCCCGTTCGGCGTTGTGCACGGCAACGGATTCCAGCAGCGGCACATCGGTGAAGTCCCTGCTGTCATACCGCGGGGAGCTCGCAATGGTCTGCAGAGCCGCGCCCCTCCCGAAGGAAGACGCATGAAGGAAGGGATAGAAGATGGCCTGGCGCCACGCCGGCCCCCCGGTTGCCGTCATGATGGGAGCGATCACGTTCACGAGCTGCGCGATGCACGCCACCTTGATGCGGTCCGAGTGTTTCAGGAGCGTGATGAGCAGGCAGCCGACCACGAGCGCGTCTTCGAAGGTGTAGGTGTCCTCCACCTGGGACGGGGCGATCGTCCACGGAGCGATCTTCCTGTCAGCCTCATGGGAATGGTACCAGACGTTCCATTCATCGAAGGAAAGGTTCACCGTTTTTCTGCTGCGCTTCCTGGCCCGGGTGAGGTCGCAGGCGGCAATGACGCTCCTGATGTACGAGTCCATCTCCAGCGACTTGGCCAGGAAATTGGCCGTGTCGTTCTCCGTGTTCCCGTAATAGCTGTGCAGGGAAATGTAGTTCACGTGGTCGTAGACGTGGTCCAGCACCGTCGCGTCATAATCGGGGAACGTCGGCATCCTGGGATGAGAGCTGCCGCACGCGACCAGCTCGATGTCTGGATCGACCCACCGCATGACCTTGGCCGTTTCCTGGGCCGCGCGGCCGTACTCCGCCGGGGTCTTGTGACAGATCTGCCACGGCCCGTCCATCTCGTTGCCCAGGCACCAGACCTTGATCCCGTGCGGCTCCTTCTGTCCGTGAGAAACGCGAAGGTCGCTCCAGTACGAGCCCGAGGGGTGGTTGCAGTATTCAACGAGCGCCCGTGCCTCGTCGGGGCCCCGGGTCCCCAGGTTGACGGACATGTTCACCGCCGCGCCCGCCTTCGCGGCCCATCGGGCGAACTCGTTCACGCCCACCCAGTTCGGCTCGATGGTCCGCCACGCGAGCTCGAGCTTGCGGGGTCGCTTTTCCAGCGGGCCCACACCGTCTTCCCAGTTGTACCCGGAGACGAAGTTGCCGCCCGGATAGCGCACGATGGACACCCGGAGCTCCCTCACCAGGTCCAGCACGTCGCGGCGGAATCCATCCTCGTCCGCGGTGGGGTGGCCCTTCTCGTAGATCCCCCCGTACACGGCCCGGCCGAGGTGCTCAACGAAGGACCCGTAGAGCCTCGGATCCACGTCGGAAATGATGAAGTCCTTGTCCACGATCAGTGTCGCCGTCTTGGCGTCAGCCATTGCCGTCCTCCGTTTGCTGCCTATCGTATTCCCGAGGTGATTGCCACGCCCTCCGCCACGCGTCTCTGGAAGATGAGGTAGAGGATGACCGTCGGCAGCGCGGCCAGCACCGCCGAGGCCATCTGTCGTGAGTACGCAATGCCGTACCAGGACTGCACCTGCGTGATGCCGATGGGAATGGTCATCATGGGCGTGGAGTTTATCACAATGAACGGCCAGAAGAAGTTGTTCCAGACGTAGACGAACATCGTGATGGCGAGCGCCCAGGTGATTCCCGTGTTCAGGGGAAAAAAGAGTCGGAAAAGAATCCGCATCTCCCCCGCCCCGTCCATGTGAGCGGCATCGGAGAGCTCCTGCGGCATCTGGTCGAAGAAGCGCTTGTACACGACGGCGGTCACCACCGCCGGGGGCGCGGCGAGCTGGGGCAGGATGACCCCCCAGTAGCTGTTGACCAGGCGCAATGTGTTCATGAACATGAACAGGGGGACCACGTTCGTCGCCCAGGGAATCATGAGCCCGGCAAGGATCGCCATGAAGACAAAACGGCTTCCCCGGAACTTGATCTGTGACAGAGCGTAGGACCACATGAGGGCAAGGAAAAGCACGGCGACCGTGACGGCAAGAGAGTCGATGACCGTGTTGAAGTACCAGCGGATGATCATCGTATTCTTGATCACGTAGTCGTAGGCGTCGAAAATCAGGGGGAGGGGAACCAGGACGGGGGAACCTGGACGGTCTTCGTGTCCTCGGTGAGCGAGGTATTGACCGCCCAGTACAGGGGGAAGATCCACACCACGGCCACTGCCAGGGAAATGACGGTGATGAGGATCGAGGTGACCGAGACCCTTCGTGCTCTCATTCGCCCCTCCGGAAGCGCAGCAGGCGCAGCTGCAGAATCGAAGTGACCAGGATCAGGACGAACAGGGCAATCGAGATCGTGGATGCATAGCCCCCCCGGTATCTCGTGAAGGCCTGGATGTACATGTGCATGAGGACCACGATGGTGGAGTTGAACGGCCCGCCGTTGGTGAGCAGGTACACCTGGTTGAAGATCTGCCACTGCAGGATCAGCTGCAGAACAAGCACGAGGGATGTCACCGGCCACAACAGCGGCCAGGTGAAATAGCGGAACACCTGGAAGCCGCGCGAGGCTCCATCAAGGGAGGCCGCCTCGTAGTACTCGGTCGGGATTGCCTGGAGCCCCGCAATGAACATGAGGATGTTGAAACCCACCGTCCACCAGATGGTGACGAACGCCACCGCCGGCATTGCCCAGACGGGATCCTGGAACCAGTTCACCTTGAGGTGGAACAGGAAGTTGATGATCCCGTAGGCGGCGCTCAAGACCCACAGCCAGACGTCGGTCACCACGCTCACGGGGAGAATATAGGGAAGGAACATGAGCGCCATCACCAGGCCGCGCAGCCGGTGAAGCCGCACGATCATGAGCGCAAATACCAGTCCCGCCGCCGTGTTCGGAACCACGCTGAGCAGGATGAAGTACACCGTGTGCCACAGGGAGGCCCAGAACAAGGTGTCCTGTGCGAGGTGCACGTAGTTCTCGGTCCCGATGAAGTGTCCCCTGCCGGCGATGTCCGCGTTGGTGAAGCTCAACATGATCACCCGGGCCGTCGGATAGATGAGGAAAATGCAATAGACGACGACAAAAGGCAGGACCAGCAGGAGGACCATGGCCCATGGCGTCTTCCTTGGCCTGCGGCGGAGATTCAGGGCCGTCACTTTCTCGCCGGCCTGGTCGATGACCGCACTGCTCATGTCACCCCCGGGAGAGAGAACCGGCCCCGCGGAGAAACGCGGGGCCGCTGGTGTGTGAAAGACCCCCTACATCGAAAGGCTCTGCAGGTCCGCTTTGAACTTCGCGATGGCGTCAGCCACCGTGAGGTTCCCGATCAGGGCCGGGGACAGGAAGTTGCCCGCCGCGTCGTATGTCGGCGCTCCGACCCCGAAGATGGGGTTCACGGGCTCGAGCCTCACGTCCTTGGCCGCCTGCGCGGCATACTGGTTGACCGGGTACAGCTTTGCAAGGGTCGGCCCGTTGAGAACGGGCAGGTAGGCAGGCAGATGCCCGCCGCTGGCCCACTCCGCCGCGTGCTTCTCCACGAACGCGATGAAGGTCAACACCGCGTGGAGCATATCGTCCGAGATCGGCGTCTTGGTGTTGTTCGGGATGGCGAGGTTGTGGGAATCAGCCCATGTCTCCTGGTTCTCGTAGAGCTTCGGGAATGCCATCACGCCGAACTTGAAGGGGAGCTTGCCGGACTTTTCCAGGTCTACCATCGTGGGGACTTCCCAGTTGCCGTTGAACATGAATGCCGCCTTCCCGGAGCTGAACAACGCAACCGACCCGGGATAGTCCACGTTGGCGGGGACGAGACCCTTGGTGGTCCAGTCGGTCATCGCCTGCAGCGCGGTCTTGCCGAGGGTATCCACCTGGTCCAGGGTCACTTTTCCTTCGCTCGCCAGGTTGCCGCCCTGCTGGTAGAAAAGCGTGCTCCACATGCGCCACACCGTTGCGGGGTCATTGGCGGAAGACATTGCCATGGGGAGCATTCCCGTCCTTGCCTTGATCCTCTCCAGAGACCGCGTGAAATTGGCCATGCCGGTGAACGCGGAAGCAAGAGGCCTCCCGTTGGAGCCCAGGAGCCCCGCCTTGCGCAGGATGTTCTTGTTGAAATAGATGATGGAGGTGTGCGTATCGAGAGGGATGCCGTACAGGACTCCCTCTGTTCCGTACGCCTTGCTGATTGCGAGCGATGTATCCACAAGGACTGGATTGAAGTCCTTGTAGGAAAGACCCACGGTCTTGAGCTCATCTTCCGTGATCGGGCGGAGATCTCCTGCCTGGATCCCGGCGGGAAAGTGCGACAGGTGATAGGTCATGACGTCAGGAGTCTCACCCGCCACCACAGCGGTGTGCACCTTTGTATAGAAGGGATCTCCCCACGTCAGGGTGGTGCCCTGTATATTGATATCGCTCGAGCTATTCGCGTAGCGGCTAATTTTCATTGTGGCAATGATTTGGAGAGAGGCCGGATTTCGATTACCCCGAAGAAGGTAGGCTTTTCGCAAGATACAGCTTGAGATGCCTGTTTTCCTTGGAAATTGACCCCATTTACAGAAAAAGGCGCCCCTGGCGGTCGCGATCGTGCTACGATGAATCATCACAAGCACCGTGCACAAGACCTGGGAGGGGCGCGATGGCAACTATAGCACAAAGGCCGCTGTTTGGGTGGGACCAGATCGAAGCGTTAGGAGACCTGAAGCGCCTGCGGTTGGTGCTGGAGAATCTGCCCGACGAGCCTGTGGTGAGCAAGCTGGAGCAGGAGCGGGATCGGGGCCGCGACCGATACCCGATCCGTGCGATGTGGAACGCGTTGATCGCCGGGGTGGTCTTCCAGCATCCGACGGTGGAGTCGCTGCTGCGGGAACTGAGACGCAACGCTCAGCTACGGCAGGTCTGTGGCTTCCAGCTGATCAAGGGATTGAAGGCAGTGCCGAACTCTTGGGCATTCTCGCGGTTCCTGGCAAATGTCATCAGACACCTGGAATTGATCGAGGCGATGTTTCATGCGTTGATTGATCGGCTCACCGAGCTTCTGCCCGACTTCGGCACCAGCCTTGCGGTGGACGGGAAGGCGTTGGCGAGCTACGCGCGAGGCAAGAGCGAGAAGGAGCACCCGGACGGTCGGGGCGACAGCGACGGGGAATGGGGGATTCACGAGTACCGCGGTACGCACGCCGACGGAACGGCCTGGCAGTCGGTGAAGAAGTGGTTCGGATATACGATCCATCTGCTGGTCGACAGCCACTACGAATTGCCGGTGAGCTTCTCGGTGACAAAGGCCAACGCCAGCGAGGTGGTCGAGGCCCACAAGGTGCTGGACCGACTGGAGGAGCAGCATCCGCAGCTCGTCGAGCGGTGCCAGGAGGTGGCTGCCGACCGCGGCTACGATGATGGGAAGCTGATCTGCAAGGTCTGGGATGAGTGGCAAGCGCTGCCGATCATCGATATCCGCAACTGCTGGAAAGATGGGGAGGCCACGAAGCTTGTCAGCGGGTTTGAGAACGTGGTCTATGACTTTCGGGGGACGGTGAGCTGCGTGTGCCCGAAGAGTGGCACTCAGCGCGAGATGGCCTACGGAGGATTCGAGCGGGATCGTATGACGGTGAAGTATCGCTGTCCCGCCCAGCACTACGGCTACCCCTGTGCAGGGGCCGGGTGCTGCGAGCTGGGCAAGGCGGTGCGCATCCCCCTGGACGAGGATCGGCGCGTGTTCACGCCCTTGGCGCGAAGCAGCCTGAAGTGGGAGCGCTGCTACGATCGGCGGACGGCGGTGGAGCGGGTCAATAGCCGCCTGGACGTGAGCTTCGGGTTCGAGAAGCACACGATTCGGGGACTAAAGAAGATGAGCACCCGTTGCACTCTGGCGCTGGCGGTGATGCTGGCGATGGCCGTGGGGCGGATCAAAGCCAACCAAGCGGAGTCGATGCGGAGCCTGCTGAAGGCAGCCTGAACGGCGCTCGGCTGCCTGGTCGCCTCCGACGGGGGTCGGGGTAGTCTGTCCTCAGGGGGCGGGGCCCAGTGCAGCCGGCGCTTCCGCGGAAACGCGCCGGCCTGCCGAAGGTGGTTTTAGGGTTCAGGGAAGGCACAGCGCGGTACTCAACCACCCCATAGCCCCCGCGGTAACTTTCGACCTGCTCCTGGCGACGTCCGGTTGGGTGGCCTCGGCGGCTCCCAACGGGCACAGCGCAAATGCCTCGCTCTGGCTCGTGTTGAACTCATTGATGATCGCCTTCCATCGCACGCCGTCGCCGCCGCTCAGGAAGTCCCAGAGAGTGACATTGGTCTGGGCCCAGACGACGAACGGGATGAGAAGAAGAACCAGGAAGACAGCAATCGTTGCGAACGTTCGCTTCATGCCTTCAACCCTCCTCGTGATAGAATATTTATCCAAGATTCAAGATGCCATCCGGCAGCGAGCATCATCAAGGAACAAATTCCGAACAAAATCGGGACAATGCCGACCTTGTCGACCGGTTTTTCGGGAGGAGAGCCACGGCTTCCCAAGCCACCTTGACCTGCACGCGGACATCTGCTTGTATTGAGCAAAGCACAATCATGATTGACATCCCGGACAGTGCCACCAGACGCCTGTATTTTCTTCTGCTCCTGGGATTTGCAACTTTCGGCGCTGTTTTCACGATCATTGGCGCCGCCCTGCCGAGCATCATCCGCACGTTTCACTGGTCATACACGCTGACAGGCGCCGTGCTTGCCGCCAACGCCGTGGGCTACTTCGTCTCCACGTTTTTGTGCGGCATCCTGGTCCAGAGGATAGCACCGAAGAAGGTCCTGGTTTTCGGCCTGGTCCTCGGCTCTCTCGCCATGTCCCTTTTCATCCGCTGGCCGTCACCCGCGCTGAACCTTGCGCTGAACTTCTGCATCGGGTTGTGCCAGGGGACCATCGAGGTGGTCACGAATCTCGAGGTCATTCACATGGAGCGCAAGGGCCAGAGCAGGCTCCTCAACCTCGTGCACGCGGCGTTCAGCGTGGGCGGGATCATCGGGCCCGCCTCGGTAGGCCTTCTCCTGGGCGCCGGCACCGGGGGCCTGGCCGTCTTTGCGACAACCGCCGCGGTCCTTGCCCTGATGGCCGTGCTTTTCGGAACCTCCCGCTTCCCGACAATACGCCAGCAGGAGGAGCATCAGCCCCGGCAGGGGCTCTCGCTGATGTTCCAGCCCCTCCTCCTCCTGATCACCCTCTTCCTCCTCCTGTACGTGGGCGCCGAGTTGGGGGTATCCACCTGGATAGCGGAGTATTTCGTGCGGGCGCACGGCGCCACGACGTCAATGGGGGCATTCGCCGTGTCCCTTTTCTGGATCGGGCTCCTCGTCGGGCGCTTCTCTCTTTCCGTCGGGTACCGGGGCTCCCGCCAGGAGTACCCTGTCCTCGCATTGACCATCCTCGCGGCGGCGTCCCTGGGCATGGTGCTCCTGGTGACCTCCCCCTGGGCGTCGGCGCTTGCGGTGTTCCTCACCGGCCTGGGCTTCTCCGGCATCTATCCCCTGTCAATCGCCATCGTCGGCCGCTACCACAAGAGCGGCGTCGCGGTGGGCGCTGTCACCACGGGAGGAGGCGTCGGCTCCTTCACGTTCCCGTTCCTGATGGCGGTGCTTGCCCAGACCATGGGTATCCGCGGCGGATTCTGGTTCTACCTCGGCCTGGCAGCCGTGCTGGTGGCGTTTGCCGCCGCAATCGTCAGGATGACGCGGCCGCGGCCCCAACCGGAGAAGAGCGCCCACTCGGCCTAGCGCCTCGGCCTTGCATTCGACGCCGACCGCTACTATAGTGCCTCTCATGGGCAAAACAGCACTCACGGCGTATCGCTATCGATGGCTCATGCTGTGCGCGTTCATGTTGATCACGGGGATCAACCAGGCGCTCTGGATCACCTTCGCTCCCGTCACCAGCGAGGCAATGAAGTTCTACTCCACCACAGACCTCGCCATCGGGCTCCTGTCCCTGTGCTTCATGGCAATCTATATCCTGATCTTCCTCCCCTCCGCGTGGCTGATCGATACGTGGGGAATCCGGCGCAGCGTCTCGCTCGGCGCCATTCTCACCGCAGTGTTCGCCCTGACCCGGGGGATCTTCGCCTCCAGCTTCACCCTGGTGATCATCTCGCAGGTGGGAATCGCAATCGGTCAGCCGCTGGTCCTCGGGGCGACGACAAAGCTTGCGGGTCGATGGTTCCCTGCCGACGAGCGCGCCACGGCCACGGGGCTCGGGACCCTCTCCATTTACCTGGGGGTCCTGCTCAGCCTCATCGTGACGCCAATCCTCACCGCCGGGTACGGCATGAAGGGAATGCTCCTCGTCTCGGGCGTTGCCGCCGTGGTGGCGGCCTTGTTCTTCATCCTCGTGGCGCGGGAAAGCCCGCCCACGCCGGTCGGCAGGCCGGAGGATGAGGTGCGTTCACTCATGTTCGACGGCCTTCGCAGCATGATCCGCAAGCGGGAGTTCATCTTCCTCCTTGTCATCTTCTTCGTCGGCCTCGGGATGTTCAACGGGATCACGACATGGATCGAGGAGATCGTCGGGCCCCGGGGGTTCTCCACCTCCCAGGCGGGCCTCGCCGGCGGGCTCATGCTGATAGGCGGGATCGTGGGAGCCGTTGCGCTTCCGCTCGTCTCGGATTCGCTTCGCCGCCGAAAGCCCTTCATCATCGTTGCCCTCGTGGGGCTGATCCCGGGCCTGCTCGGCGTGACCTTCGCGACCAGCTACTGGCTCCTCCTTGCATCATCCTTCGTGTTCGGCTTCTTCCTTCTCAGCGCGGGTCCCATCGGGTTCCAGTACGGCGCGGAAATGACGCTCCCTGCGCCGGAGGGGACCTCCAATACCCTCCTGATCGTCATGGGCCAGATCTCCGGGATCGTGTTCATCTTCCTGATGGACGCGCTCAAGGCGCCGGGCGGATCCATGACCGCGTCTTTGCTCGGCCTTCTTGGCCTTGCCGTGGTGGGCCTCCTGCTCGCTTTCTTTCTCAAGGAGTCCCCAATCCACGCGGCCACCGTGGCCAAGGCGAGTCAGACGGCGAAGTAGAAAGCTCAGGGCCGTCGGGCCGGTTGCAGCCTGACCTGCATGCACTGGTTCATGGCCTCCGCGACCTCAGCGAAAACGCCAAGAATGGCCTGGACGAGCTCATGGCCCGTGCAGGCGCGCACCTCGCTGGCGCCCATGGGATAGAAGAGCTGGAACCCCTCCCACTGGTCGGGAGGGGCTTTCCTTGCCGCCTGCCGGATCTGCCGGGAAGATTCCCAGTTCTCTGCGGTGAACGAGGCGGTGGTCCCCCCGGTCAGCCGCGCGGTGAAGCCTTCCCGCCGCACAAGCCGGCCAATCTCGCGGTCCAGCACGGTCCCGCTCTCGCATTGGCGAATGAGCCTGTGCCAGTCCCAGTCTTTCGCAAGCGTTCCCGGGATTCCGGAGTCCACCCGGACGGAGCCGCGCTCGATCTGCAGCCCGCTCTGGAAGATCGACGCTTCCCTGTCCGCTGAGATGAAGAACTTGGCGCAGCCGAAGTTGACGCGGCTGGAAACAGGCTTGGCCTCCCGGTTGGCGCGCGGAAGCCAGCAGATCCATTGCCAGAACACGCCCCTTCCCCACCTGTCAGTCACGAACGCCGTGCCATACCTTTGCTCCAGGCCGAACTTGAGGATCTGCGTGATCCGCTCGTGCGGCTCGAGGTTTCCCACCCGTATCCCGTGATCGAAATCGATCCATGCCACGCGGAATGCCTCACCCGTGGGCACCTCGGCGGCAACCCTCTCCGCCTTCGAGAGAGGGAGCCAGTCCTTCTGGGTGGGGCGTCGCTTCACCGGCCTACCTTGCAGTCCTTCCGCTTGAGTACAGGAAGGGAATGAGGTCCTGTTCCGTCGTGGAGAGCTCCGCCTCCGAAAACCTCTGCCGCAGGGAGTGCGAAAGACTTTCCGCCTCACGGAGGTAGGCCGCGAAGAGCGCCTCCAGCGGGGACTCCTCTGCGGGGGCGTCGGGAAGAGCCTCGGTCCCGCCCGCCGAACCGTTGGACCCGATGTCCAGCCCGAAGGAAACTCCGGGGTGAGCGTGCTCCCTGTGCCTCCACGCCCCGGTGTGGATGTCGAAGTCGTACAATGGAAGAAACGCAACTCCGTGATCTGCGACGAACCTGATGGCCTGGCAGATGAATGCCACTTCCGAGTCGGTGTGCAGGAAATGGAAGTTGACCCGGGTCCAGCCCGGCTTCAGCCCGACGTTCCCCTTGATGATCGTGCGTTCCAGCCTGCGGGACAGGAGCTCGTCGATGCCGAGGAGCCGGTGGCCGTACGGAGCCGCGCATGAGCATCCGGCCCTGCTCTGGATGCCGAACAGGTCATTGAGAAGCACGGTCACGAACCGGGGATGCAGCCACGAGGGGCCGACCTTCACGGTGAATGAGAAGATGGGAAGACGATGCTCCAGGCTCGCTTCCCCCATCAGCTCGATGCCGGGATGCCCCGCGAGCATCCCGTGGGCGGTCCGCGCGAGCTCCCCTTCCCGCGCCGCGATCCTGTCCGGGTCCAGCTTTTCCTTGAGCTCCAGCGCAAGCGCCGCGCGAAGGGTCTGGAGGATCCCCGGCGTGCCAGCCTTCTCCCTGGCCTCAATGTCGGGGATATAGGATTGGCCGTCGAAGTTGACGAACTCCACTGTTCCTCCCGCGCCGACAGTGGGAGGCAGATCGCTTCTGTAGATCCTGTCATGGATGAGGAGGAGCCCGGTGCTGCCGGGGCCGCCAAGCAGCTTATGGGGGGAGAAGTAGAGCGCGTCGAAGAAGGACTCAGGATCCCTGTTCATGTCGATGCGCTCGTACGGAGCTGCAGCCGCGAAGTCGAAGAGCGCAAGCGCGTCGTGCCGGTGAAGGATCCGCGCCACCTCGTGGACTGGCGTCTTCACGCCGGTCACGTTGGAGGCGGCGGAAAAGGCCCCGATCTTCCGCCTGCCGACGTACTGCGCGCGCTCGAGCTTTTGCGCAAGGTCGTCCAGGTCAAGGAGGCCGTTCCGCGTGAGATCGATCTCCACCACCTCCGCGAAGCATTCCCTCCAGGAGACCTCGTTCGAGTGATGCTCGAAAGGCCCCACGAACACGACGGGTCGCTTGCCGTTGATCCAGCTCGTGAAGCTCTCCATCTCCTCAGGAGAAAAACGTTCGCGCAGGAGCGAACGGAAGAAATCCTTCCCCGCCGGGCGGCACGTAGATGCCGAGGATCTGCTGGAGCTGATGGACGGCGGCGGTTGTTCCCGCCCCCGCGGAAATGAGCCTGTGCCGCGGCCCCGCATTCACCAGGCGCTTGATGGCGAGCTCGGCCTGGTGAAGGCACTCCGACGTGATGATCCCCGTTGCGTCGTCCTCCGTATGGGTATTCCCGTACGTCTCCATCAGGCGTGAAAGGTAGTCTTCTATGAACGTGACTCCCCGTCCGGAGGCGGTATAATCCGCATACGTGAGACGGCGCACGCCGAACGGCGTGGCAAGCTGCCTCCTCCCCCCGATGATTGAGCCGCGAACCAGATCCCACAGGTCTTGCATTCCATCCTCCCGGACCGTACTACTGTACCATGACGAAAGGAGAAATGCGCGCCGGGATGGAGAGGCTGCTCGCCGGCCTGGAACCGGCGGACCTGCGCCGGCGCAGCGAGCTGGCGGCGCGGCGGCTCGCCCAGACGCAGGCCTGGAGCGGCTCACACGTGGTCCTCTGCTTCCTCTCGATGCCCCACGAGCTGGACAGCGCGCCGCTCATCTCCGCCGCGCACGGCTCGGGGCGGCGCGTTGCAGCTCCGCGGATCCAGGGAGAGGTCATACGCTTCTTCTACCTTCCCCGCGATCCGGGGAGCTCCCCCGCGACCGCTGGGGCATCCCCGTTCCTCGAGCTGACTGGGAGCCCTTCGAGCCGCGCCCGGGGACACGCGTCCTGGTGGCCGCGCCCGGGCTGGCATTCGACAGGCGGGGAAACCGGTTGGGCAGAGGCAAAGGATACTACGACAGGTTTCTGGGAGAGGCGCGCGCCGCGCTCGGGAGGGAGCTCACCGCTCTCGGCATCTGCCTGTCCGAACAGCTCGTCGCCGAGGTGCCCCACAATGAGCGGGACCAGCGCCTGCAGGGCGTGGTGACCGAGCAGGAATCGATCGCGGCGTCTTGATTCGCTCACGGCGTGGGGGTTACATTTCAGCAGGAGAACGACACGATGGGAGTCATCAAATCCGCGTACCAGATTGCAATGGAGAACTCGAAGGACATCGAAGCGAACAAGGAGCTGGTGGAAACAAACCGCCTTCGTGACGAGGGCAAAAAGCTCGTTTCGAAGCTCCTGGATGAGGCTTCCTTCGACCTCAAGGCGGCGCTCAAAGCCTATGAGAAGGAGCCGCTCGCGTCCGTCAGGGATGGCCTGGTCCAGTCCCTCCTGGCAAACCTCGTGCTCCCGGCAGACGAGTTCTCCCTCAAGAACAACAAGAGGATCGGGGACGCGTTCGGCGCCACCGTCTCCGACGCCCGCAAGGTGAACATGATCTTCAGCCAGCTGGAGAGCTTCTTCAAGGAGTACCTCGCGGAGCGCAAGCGCCTGGTGGAGGCGGTGGAGCGCCAGTACGCGCAGATCAGGAAGAAGAAGGAAGAGGAGCTTTCCCGCCAGATGGGCAGGCCGGTGAAGATCAATCCTGCCGCGGATCCCGAGTACCAGGCCATGGTCCGCCAGTACCTCTCCCAGCTGGACATCAAGTACAACGAGGTGCTGGACGGGGCAAAGGAAGAGCTCAGGACGGTCTTCACCAAAAGCCCGGCATGAGGCTCGTCGCCGACCTGCACGTCCATTCCCGGTACTCACGGGCGACGAGCAGGGAGGCTGACCTCGAAGGCTACTTCCGCTGGGCGCGGCTCAAGGGAATCAACGTCGTCGGAACGGGGGACTTCACGCATCCCCGGTGGATGGAGGAGATCTGCGGAGAAGCTCGTAGAGAAAGACGGGCTTTTCGCGCTGAAGGAGCCGCCCCGGGACTTTCCCCTGGAAGACGCGCAGCCCGCGGACGCCCCGGTGCGGTTCATCCTCACCGTGGAGATCAGCTCCATCTACAAGAAGCGCGGGGAGACCCGCAAGGTGCATAGCCTCGTCGGCGTGCGGACCCTGGAGGAAGCCCGGAAGCTCTCCGCGCGGCTGGCGGCCATCGGCAACATCGCCTCTGACGGAAGGCCCATCCTCGGGCTGGACCCCAAGGACCTGCTGTCCATCCTCCTGGAGGTTGCTCCGGAAGGGTTTCTCATCCCGGCGCATATCTGGACGCCCTGGTTCTCCCTCTTCGGCTCCAAGTCGGGATTCGATACCATCGAGGATTGCTTCGAGGAGCTCACCGCCCACATCTTCGCGCTGGAGACCGGCCTCTCCTCCGATCCTCCCATGAACTGGCGCTGGAGCGCCCTGGACCGCTACCGGCTGGTCTCCAACTCCGACGCCCACTCCCCGCCGAACCTCGGGAAGGGAAGCCAATCTTCTCGATGCCGAGCTGAGCTGGGAAGGGGTGGTCGGAGCGCTCCGGACGGGCGACGGCTTCGCTGGGCACGTGCGAGTTCTATCCCGAGGAAGGGAAATACCACTTCGACGGCCACAGGAAGTGCGGCGTCTGCATGGACCCCGAGGAGACGCTGAAGACGGGAGCCGCGTGCCCTGCCTGCGGCGCGCCGCTCACCATCGGTGTCCTGCACCGCGTGCTCCAGCTTGCGGACCGGCGGGAGCCTCGCCAGCCGGACCGGGCCGGAGGACTACCGCTACCTGATCCCCGTGCCGGAAATCCTCTCCCAGCTCACCGGGAGCGGGCCCGGCTCACGGGCCGTGGTCGCCCTCCACGCAAGGGTCATACGGGCATTCGGCAACGAGTACGCGTTTCTCTTCGACTCCGACCCGAAGCAGATAGAGCGCGCCCTCGGACCCCTTATCGCGGAGGCGGTGCGAAGGATGCGGGAAGGCAGGGTAACGCCCAGTCCCGGGTACGACGGTGAGTTCGGCATCATCCGGATGTTCGACGAGCCCGAGCTTGTCCGCCTGCGCGGGCAGGACGAGCTCTTCCCGACACGGCCTGCACGAGCCGGTCGCGTGAGCAGGGAAGGCACCATTGCTCGAGCACCAGGGGCTCCTGCGGGACCGGAGCTCGACCTTGGGCTGCCCTTTCTGGACCGGGAACAGCAGGCCATCCTCGAATCTCCGCCCGGAAGAATCCTGGTCTTTGCGGGTCCCGGCACCGGGAAAACCCGACTTCTCACGAGCTGGATCGCGCGCCAGATCGAGTCCGGGTCAGCAGGCCCGGACCAGGTTCTTGCTCTCACGTTCACGGCAAGGGCCGCCGCGGAAATGCAGGAGCGTCTTCTCGATCTCCTGGGCAGACGGGCAACCTCCATCACAGTCGCGACCTTTCATGCCTTCTGCTTCGGCCTGTTGAGGAAGCGCAATCCCGCCTTGCTCACGGTTTACAGCGCGGCCCAGCGCGCCTCGCTGCTCTCCCTGCTTCCCCAGATCGCGTCCCTGGGGCACGCGCGGCAGGCGGCGGAGCGCCTGGAGCGGTACTACGAGGGCATGGAAGAGCCGGATGAGGAGCTGCGCGGAACCATTCGCGCCTACGAAAAGTTGTGCGAGGAGACGGGGGGCGTGGACGTCTCATCGCTTGTCACGAGTGCCCTGGAGATCCTTGCAGGGGATGAGGACTTTCTGGCGCTGCAGCGCGAAAGGTACCGCGTCATGGCCGTTGATGAGCTGCAGGACATCAACAAGCCGCAGTACGAGCTCCTGTCTCTCCTGGGCCAGTCGGCGGCCGGGCTCCTGTGCATTGGAGATCCCGACCAGGCCATCTACGGGTTTCGAGGCTCGGATCGGGCTCTCTTTTCCCGGTTCAAAGACCAACCCGGGGTCAGGTCGTTTGCCCTGGCAACCAACTATCGTTCCTCGGCAACGCTCGTGAGCGCGTCCGGTGCCATCATCGCTCCCCAGCGATCGCCGGGCATACCGCCTCTGAGACCGGCCAGGCCCGACGGCCCTGTCATCGGCGTGTTCAAAGCGGAGGACCCCGCAAAGGAAGGAGACTACATCGCCTCCCGTATCCGCGACCTCGTCGGTGGAGTCGACTCGGTATCTGTTGATGCAGCGCGAACGCGCTCCGTCGGCAGGTACTCCTTCGCCGACATCGCCGTGCTCTTTCGCACGCGGGCCGTCCGCGACGCCCTTCTTCCCTCCCTGCTGCGGGCCGGCCTTCCCCTCACGCTGAGGGATGACATGCCGCTTGCGCGGGAGCCGCCGTTTCGCTTCCTGGTGGCCGCGCTGCGGCTCATCGTGAACCCCGCTGATCCGGTTTCCCGCAGGGAGCTGACCGAAAAACCGGGCGCCGAATCCCCCCAGGAATCGCTTGAGGCGTTTGTTGGAAGGCTCCCTGAGCTTCGCGACATGGCGGCATCCCTCGGGATCGAGGCCGTCATCAACGAGCTGGAAAGCAGTCTTGTCGACGTGGACGACTCCGTGCCTGAAACAGGGCTTGCAAACGAGGTCATCAAGGAAAGCGCCCGCGAGCACGGGAAGGACCTTTCATCGTTCCTGGTCCGCCTGTCCCTGCTCACCCGTGAAAGCGAGGGTGCGCGCAGGGTGGAGAGAGTGACGCTCCTGACCTTCCATGCCGCGAAAGGCCTGGAGTTCCCCGCCGTTTTCATCGCCGGCGCTGAGGACGGCATTGTTCCCCTTGCGGAGGAGCCCGAAGAGGAACGGCGGCTCTTCTACGTTGCCATGACCCGGGCGCGGGACACCCTCCATATTACGCACTGCGCCCGGCGCACCGTGCACGGAACGCTCCGCCAATGCCGCCCGAGCCCGTTCCTGGCCGAGATGCCGCCGGGCTGCAGGGAAGATGTCTCTCCTCCCGCGCGAGTGAGCAGCCAGCTCACGCTCTTCGGTTGAGCCTCTTTCTCCAGAGAACCTTCGCCGTCTCGAACCAGGCGATGCTCACGAGCCCGGCGCCGAGCGCTATGGCAATGTCCAGGACGTGCATCGGGGCAAAGTGGAACAAGCCGCGCAGGCCGGGAACGTAGACCACCAGCCCCAGGAATGCGAGCGCTCCTCCCAACACCCAGAGAAGGGCTGGATTGCCGGCGCTGAAGGCGGAGACAGCGGATCGGGACCAGTTGCGGTTTGTCAGGATCAGGCAGAGGTTGGACACGATGAGCGTGATGAACGCGAGGGTCCTGGCCTCCGCGGTGCTCTGCCCGATGGCCAGGGCTGCGGAGTACACGCCCATCACCGCCGCGAACGAGACGAGCCCCTGGAGGCAGCTGATGAGGAGGCTCATTCTTCCAAACAGGCGCTCCCCCGGCCCTCGCGGCTTCCGTCTCATGACATCCGCTTCCGCGGGCTCGGCCTCGAAGACAATGGAGCAGGCGGGGTCGATGATGAGCTCGAGAAACACGATATGGACGGGGAAGAGGACCATTTCTTTCCACTGAAGGAGCACCGGCAGCAGCGACGTCAACGCGATGGGGATATGCACGCTGATCACGTACGCCATCGCCTTCCTCAAGTTGTCGAAAATGCGGCGCCCCATCCTGACGGCCTTCACGATGGAGGAAAAATCGTCGTCGAGCAGGACAAGGTCCGACGCCTCGCGGGCGACATCCGTGCCTCGGCTCCCCATGGCCACGCCGATGTGGGCTGACTTCAAAGCGGGGGCGTCGTTCACGCCGTCACCGGTCATGGCAACGATCTCACCACGCGCCTTGAAAGCGTCCACGATGGCGAGCTTCTGCTCGGGCACCACGCGCGCAAAGATGCTCGCCCCTTCCACTCGTCCCGTGAGCTCTTCCGCGGACAAGCGGGCAAGCTCCGGCCCGGTGATCGTGTCCCCGGGGCCGAGGCCGATCTGGCGCGCTATCTTCTGGGCCGTGGCCGGATAGTCTCCCGTTATCATGACGACCTTGATCCCCGCATTGTTGCACTCATTGACGGCCGCGGGCACCGTCGGCCGCACGGGATCCTCCAGGCCGATGATGCCGAGGGGCTCGAAAGGAAAATCATGGGCCGCGTCCGGCAGGTTGCCGCTGCCGAACGACGCCTTTGCGACCCCGATCACCCGCAGGCCCTTGTCCGCCATCTCCTGCACCTGGACGGAAAGGAGCGCCTGGCGCTCCGCGTCCAGGTGGCAGAGATCCGCGATAGCCTCGGGCGCGCCTTTCGTCGCCACCACGTACCCGTGGCCCTCCATGGACCTCCAGGCATGGGAGAGGGCCAACAGGTCACGGGACAGGGGGTACTGCTGCGCGAGGGTCCACGTGGAGTGGATGTGCTCCGTGTTGGTGAGCTTCCCGGCGCCCACCTCGAGGATTGCCTTTTCCATGGGATCGAAAGGGTCCTGCTGGCACGCCAGGACCCCGTATTCGAGCAGCTCGTGGAATGCTTCCGGAAGATCGCCCGGCTCTTCCGTCACGTCGATTGATTTCTCTCCCGCGCGGAGCATGCGGATGCGCATCTGGTTCTGCGTCAGGGTGCCCGTCTTGTCCGTGCACAGCACCGTGGCTGCCCCGAGGGTCTCCACTGCCGCCATCCTGCGGGCCAGCACGTTGTTGCGGGAAATGCGCCACGCCCCCAGGGCAAGGAATATGGTGAGCACCACGGGGAACTCTTCGGGAAGCACGGCCATGGCAAGAGTAATTCCCGAGAGCAGGCCGTTCAGCCAGTCCCGGCGGGTGAGGCCGTACACGACGACGAGCGCTGCGCACAGGACAAGGGCTCCCACGAAGATTGCGCGGACGATGGAACCGGTCTCCTTCTGCAGGGGCGTCTGCTCCTGTTCCACGCCCTGGAGGGCCTTGCCGATGCGCCCGATCTCGGAGAAAGCGCCAGTCTCCTTCGTGACGGCCACCCCTTGCCCATGGACGACGAGAGTCCCCGAGAAGACGCACGGAAGGTCATCCCCGCCAGGTCTTTGCATGCCGGGCAGAGTCCTCCGCCGCGGTCTTTCGAACAGGCACTGACTCTCCCGTGAGAAGGGATTCGTCCACGGACAGGTTGATCTCCCAGAGCAGAACGGCGTCCGCCGGGACCCTGTCTCCTTCCGCCAGCACAAGCAGGTCGCCGCGCGCGACCTCCCGCCCCGGGATCCGCCGCCGCTCTCCCTCGCGGATGACGAGCGCGCGCGGGCTCGCAAGGTCCCGCAGCGCCTGCAGGGTGTTCTCCGTCTTCTGCTCCTGGTAGATCGTGATCCCCATGATCACGACGACGAAACCGAGCAGCATGACCGCTTCCTGGACGTCCCCGAGGATGAGGTACAGCGCTCCGCAGGCAAGGAGAAGGAGGAACATCGGCTCCCGTACCACCCCCGCGGCAATGGAGAGGATGCCCCGTTTCCCGGCGGAAGGAAGCTCGTTCCACCCGCTTTCCCGCAGTGCTTCCTGCGCCTGCGCCTCCGTCAGGCCGCGAAGGCCTTTTACCTGCTGGTCAGTCAGTGCCATATGAGTCCAGCGACTGTAGGTCGCCCGCACGGTGGTGTCAACAGTTTGCGGGACGGCTGCGTTGACTCCTCATGGCGGTGGCGTTATCCTGCGCTGCAATGGCGTCTGATCTGGAAAGCTCACAGGCAAGCGCATTCCTCAAAAGTCTCGGTTTCCCGGACGTGAAGGTGCACCGCTCGTTCAACCATTTCGACTTTTCCCGCCCCTCGCGCAGGATCCTTGTCATTGGCTCCATGGGCTCGGGGAAGACCGAGTTTTCAGCGCGGATATGGAGAGACTCAGAGGTGGCCCGAAAGAAGACGGGCAGGGCCGCGGAAAGCACGCGGACGGACGGCGCTGACAGGCGGATCGTGTTCTTCATCCGTTCCGCCCTGGATGTCTCCCGGTTCCCCGACTACCCGGCAGACGCCTTGCCGTTTCGAGGCGGGTTCGTCCGGTGCGGAAAGAACATCGCTTCCATCACCAGCTCCTTCGACCTGGAGCGGATCATGGCTTTCAACCCCGGTGTCGGGACCTGGGTCATCGACGAGGCCTCGTTCTACGAGGAGAGACTGGCATACGTGGTGGAAAACGCCTCCCGCACCCGGGGGCTGACTTTCATCTTCCCGTCCCTGATTCTGAACTTCCGCCGGGAGATCTTCAACACGACGGCGAAGCTGCTCCTGGATACGGCAACCGACGTGTTTCCCCTCACCGCGTATTGCGAGCACCCCGAGTGCCTGCAGGACTCCTACTACACCTACCGCTATTACACCGTCGACGGCCGCGAATGTCCCGCCCTGTATTTCGACCCGTTGATCGTGATCGGGGGAGACAGGGAGTCTGATGATCCGCGGGAGCCCAACTACTGCACCCGTTGTGACGATCACCACTATCTTCCCGGCAAGGAGTACACGTACCTCCACCTGAAACCCCTCGGTGAGGAAGCGTCGCGGGGGGACCCGGCGCCGCTCGCAAAGGAAATCTCCCTCCTCCGTGACAACCTGGAGAAGTCGCGGCTGCATCGCCATTTCAGGGAAATGCTCGCCGATGCGCCTTTCGGCGAGGTGATGATGAACTCGCTCCGCGTCTCCTGTATAGCGGAAAAGGCGCTCCTGTTTCTCTTCACGGAGCAGAACCTCCTGCCCAACGATCTTTTCCGCGGGCTCGTCAGGGATCTTCACCTGGACCTGGATTACCTGCGCCGCCGCCTCTCCGACTGCCGGCGCACCGCCGCCCTGGAGGACGCGTGAGGGGAGCGCTTCGGATGATTGCTGCGGCAGTCGCGTTGCTGGCCCTGGCAACCGGGTGCTCGAACAAGCCGCCCGTGATCTCGCGCGTCTACGCCCGGGTCATCTACCAGCATGACACCGGCACGGATGCGACCTCGGAGGGATTGAGCGTTTTCCTGGTGGCAAGCGACCCCAATGGGATTGAAAACCTCAGCAGCTTCTACGTGATCAGCGACACCGCAGAGCTGTTCTGGAAGGTGGACAGCACCTCCTGGGTCTCCTCCACCGCCGAAGGAGAGACGTGGATCGGCTCCAACAACCTCTTCATGCCCGGCGGAGCGGCGGTGCCCGCGGGGGACTACCGGGTCATCCTCCAGAACGCCGGCGGTGACACGGTGGAGGAGACCTTCACCGTTGCCTCGCGGGAGACTTCCGCTGCCGCCGCGGCCTACCCCACCGCCTCAGTCAGCGAGGGAGCGATCCACCTGGGCGGCGCCTATCAGTCGGCAGACGTATGGACCTACGGGAAGGACGGCAGGTTCGTTGCCACCTTCACCGCGTCGCGAAAAGGCCCCGCGCTTGATGCGCAGAAAATGGCGGCAGGAGTGCCGGCCCTGGCCCCGGGTTTCACGTTCCGCGTCTTCGCGAACAATGCGAAAGGCGGGTACGGGGCCCTTTCGGGCCCCTACACGGTGGGCCCGGTGTCCCCTCCACCCGCAACCTTGCCTCCGCGATAGTCGGGCCCTATACTGCGCCCCATGGACACCTACATTCTTGCGCTTGACCAGGGGACGACCAGCTCTCGCGCCATTCTTTTCGACGGGGCAGGCCGGGCAGTCTCGGTGTCGCAGAAGCCTTTCAGCCAGTTCTACCCGAAGCCCGGCTGGGTGGAGCATGATCCGCTGGAGATATGGTCCAGCCAGATCGGGGCTGCGCGGGATGCAATAGCGGCTGCCCGGGTCAGCCCCTCCCAGATCGCCGGCATCGGCATTGCAAACCAGCGGGAGACGGCGGTCTTCTGGGACCGCAAGACGGGTGACCCTGTCGGCCCCGCCATCGTCTGGCAGGACAGGCGCACGGCGGAAATCTGCAGGCGGCTCTCCGCGGAAGGACTGGAGAAAACAGTCGTGGAACGGACGGGGCTTCTCCTTGACCCCTATTTTTCCTCCACCAAGATCATGTGGGTCCTGGAGTCGGACGCCGGCATTCGGGCCAGGGCCATGGGCGGAGACATCTGCTTCGGCACGGTGGACTCGTGGCTCCTGCAGCAAGCTCACCGGGAGGCACCTCACGGATCCGTCGAACGCCTCACGGACACTGCTTTTCGACATCCACAAGGGAGAATGGGATCCCGAGCTCGCCTCGGCACTGGGCGTCCCGCTTGCCATGCTGCCGCGGGTCTGTCCTTCGTCCTCTGATTTCGGCGTGGCCCCCAGCAGCCTCCTGGGCGCGGACATCCCGGTCCGCGGCGTTCTGGGAGATCAGCAGGCCGCGCTCCTGGGCCAGGCCTGCCTGGAGCCCGGTGACGTCAAGGTCACCTATGGCACCGGATGCTTCTGCCTCCTGGCGACGGGAACCAAGCCCGTGGCTTCCCGCAACCGGCTCCTCACCACTGTTGCATGGGATCTCGGCGACGGGGCTGGAGTACGCCCTGGAGGGCTCCGTGTTCATCGGCGGCGCGGTGGTGCAGTGGCTGCGAGACGAGCTTCGCATCCTGTCCTCCTCGGCGGAATCGGAAACCATGTCGCGCTCGGTGCCCGACACCGCGGGGGTCTACTTCGTTCCCGCTTTCGTCGGAATGGGGGCGCCCTACTGGGATCCCGATGCGCGCGGCGCCCTCTTCGGAATCACGCGAGGGACGCGGCAGGAGCACATCGTGCGCGCGGGGCTGGAAAGCATCGCGTTCCAGACGCGGGACCTCGTGGAGGCCATGGAGCGGGACGCCGGCCGCTCCATCCGCTCCGTCCGCGTGGACGGAGGGGCGTCGATCAACGCTTTTCTCATGCAGTTCCAGTCCGACATCCTGGGCATGCCGCTCGTGCGGCCGCGAAGCCTTCGAGACCACTGCCCTGGGCGCCGCGTTCGCCGCGGGACTTGCCGCCGGGGTGTGGGAGAGCCGGGAGCGCGCTCTCCGCGATCTGGCAGGCGGATGCCATTTTCGAGCCGGGCATGCCGGATGTCGCGCGGGGGTCCCTCGTGGAGGGATGGAACGCAGCCGTGCAGGCGGCACGGTCTTTCGGCAGGAGAGCGTAAGGGACCATTCAGGAAGCAGCTGGCTATTGCCGCCAAGGGGAATCGAACCCCTGACACACGGATTTTCAGTCCGTTGCTCTACCGTCTGAGCTACAGCGGCGATTATCGGCACATATCTACGGGCGGTCGGGAAAAAGTCAAGGGGGACGGCGGACGGACCGCGTGCGCGAAGGCCTGGTGATTCCAGCCCGTGATTCATGCTATCTTCCCGGTATGCCCTCACACTTCACTCACCTCCTGTTCGCCGAGGAAGCGCTGCAGGCCGCGCTCGGGGAGAAGGCGGAGACAATCCTGCACGCGCACGGCAACCTATTCCGCTTCGGGGCCCAGGGCCCGGACTTCTTCTATCACAACCAGCGCACCATGCCAACCGGCCTGCGCTACGGCGTTGCGCTGCACCGCCGGGGATACGGCAGCCTTGTGGAGCAGATGGCGCGGGAAGCCCTGCGCCTGGCCGCTGGTCCCGGTTCGGACCTGTCGGCGTTCATCCTTGGTTTCGCCACGCACGGCCCGCTGGACCGCTCGACCCACCCGTTTATCGGGTATTTCTCCGGCTGGGTGGACCCGCGCGATGCCGGCACGAAGCGGTATTTCCACTCCCATCCTTTCCTGGAGCGCATCCTCGACGTCCTGGTGCTCACACAAGCGTTTCGGAAAGTCCCTTGAGGATTTCGACTTTCTTTCCCAGGTCCGGTGCGGAAAGATGCTCCCCTATCCCGTCATCAAGGCCATGGTGAAGGGGTTGAACGCAATCTACCCCTCCTACAATTACAAGAGCCGTGACAGGCTGCGGGTGCAGAACGCCTACCACGACTCCATCTTTTTCTACAAGCTCACCAACCATCTCAATCCGGACATCATTCGCCTCGCCTACCGGAAGGACCGCAAGGACGGGTTCACACAAAGGCGCCTTGCCCTCCTGCATCCGCGGGAGATACCGGCGGGTCATGATTTCCTGAACCTGGGCCATGCAACCTGGTGCCATCCCTGCGATTCCAGGACGGTTTCCACCGCGAGCTTCGTTGACCTGTACGAAGAGGCCCTGGAGAGCTGCATCGGCATGTTGAAAGGACTGTATGCGGTCCTCTCCGGCCAGACTTCACCGGAGGGGCTGGCGGAGCTGGTGGGGGACCAGAACCTGGATACCGGACGGGAAAGCTGCCTGCCCGAGCATGCCAATCCCTTCCCCCTGGCGGAGATCCTGGACTCGATGTACGCCCAGCTGGAAGGCGCGGAGTCCCGCTGAGCCCTACCTGCCGGTGACCCCGAGGTTGCGGAGCATGACAGCCGGATCGTTTGTCGGAAGCTCGCACGCCCAGCCCGAGCACACGTACGCCGTGGCTTTTCCGTTGAGGAGGCCTTGCCGCTCCGTGTACGGAGCCAGGCGGGCGATCTCGGGCCGCTGCTCCTGCGCAGGCCGAAACACTGCTGACACATTCGGCAGGTAGTGCCGCGCAGCTCATGGAACATCGCGAGGGCCTGCGGATCCTCGGATGAGGCCGCAATGACGACCTGGTGCGATGGGCCGACAAAAAAGTCCAGCGCCGAGAGAAAAAACGCGAATGATATCCCGTTGGATTCCGCCTCCTTCGGATAGAGACGGATGATGGATGCGGCAAGCGTGCGGTATTTCTCCTGGGCGGTGATCTCTGCGAGCTTCGTGAGCGCAAGCAATGCCACGGAGTTCGCGGAGGGGATGACGCCGTCAACGAGGTCCTTGACGCGGCTGCCGGGAACTCCGGTCGCGTCGCCAGCCGTCTTGAAGAATCCTCCCCCGCTCTCGTCCCAGAAAAGCCGAAGCGCTTCGTCCATGCACCGGATGGCCTCCCCGAGCCAGCGGGGCTGGAAGGTGGCCTCGTACAGCTCGATCAGGCCCCAGGTGAGAAACAGGGAATCGTCGGCAAACGCGTTGATTGCCGCTTCCCCGTCCCGGTAGCGATGGAGGAGCCGCTTGTCGCTTCCTGTCGCGCGCTGGAGAAGAAAATCAGCAGCCCGCGAAGCGGCGTCACGGAAAGACTGCTCCTCCAGGGCGGCTCCTGCCCTCGCAAGAGCGGCAATCATGAGCCCGTTCCAGTCCGTCAGCACCTTGTCGTCTCGTGAAGGCCGTTGACGGGTCTGCCGGCGCTGAAAAAGGACTCCCTCGGCGCGCCCGGGAGGCTGTGTTTGCGCCGGGTCCCGATACAGGATCCCTTCTTCCAGCGTGAGCCTCTCCAGCTCCCCCCAGCCGAGGGCGGACTGGAGCTCGGCGTGCGTCCAGAGATAGAACTTCCCCTCTTCGCCGTCGCTGTCGGCGTCCTCTGCCGTGAAGAACCCACCCTCCGGGGACGTCATATCGCGAAGCACGTAGGCGCAGATCTCACGGGCGGTCCGGCTGTAGAAGTCATTCCCGGTTGCGCGCCATGCATCGACGTAGGCGATGCAGAGGAGCGCCTGGTCGTACAGCATCTTTTCGAAATGCGGCACTCGCCAGGCGGCGTCCGTGGAATACCGGTGAAAGCCGAATCCGAGCTGGTCATAGATGCCTCCGTTGCGCATGGCCAGCAGGGATCGTTCCGCCATGACGAGCGCCCGCTCGTCACCCCTGCGCCACGCTCGCAGGAGGAGCGGGTAGATGCCGGCCATGGGAAACTTCGGGGCGGAGCCGAATCCCCCGTTCGCGTCGTCGAACCGCCCCGCCAGACCGCGGGCTGCGTTCATGGCCGCCGTGTGGTCGAACGCCGCGTCGTGGGCGACCTTCTCCGCCTCTTCTTCCAGGGCAGCCGCGACCGTGGCGGCAGAGGAGACAAGCTCGTCCCGCCGGTTGCCCCACAGGTCGCGTACCCGCGGGATGAGATCCAGCATCCCCATCCGGCCGGAGCCGGACTCCCGGGGAATGTAGGTCCCGGCGAAGAATGGCGTACCCTCCGGTGTCATGATGATCGAGAGGGGCCAGCCACCCGACCCGGTCATGAGCTGGCACGCGGTCATATAGTGCGCGTCCACGTCGGGACGCTCCTCGCGGTCGACCTTGATCGACACGAAAGTCTGGTTCATGAGGGAGGCGACCTCGGTGTCCTGAAAGGACTCGTGCTCCATCACGTGGCACCAGTGGCACGTGGAGTATCCGATGGAGAGGAAGATCGGACGACCCTCCTCCCGGGCCCTCCGAAATGCCTCGTCTCCCCAGGGCCGCCAGTCCACGGGGTTGTCCGCGTGCTGGAGGAGATAGGGGCTCTTCTCGAATTGCAGAGCGTTCACTTCTTCTCAGGTCTCTTCAGCTTCCTCAGCGCCGCGACGACCTGATCTTTGTATTCCGACAGGAACCCTTCGGGGTTCTCGTTGCTTCGCGAGAACGAGGGTCCGGAGAAGGTCAGCGCCTGTGATCTCTTTCCCATGTAGATTGTCAGAATGCAGACTGTCTGGTTGAGCGTGAGCTCATGCTCGGGGAGGACCAGGTCATGCTGAATATCCCATTTGAACAGGATCTTCTTCGGATCCACCTCGTTCTTTTCAGCCCACTCGGCAACGAAGTCCTGCACCCTTTTTTTCGCCCGCGTCCAGGGACCCTCACTCATGACAGGTTGACCTCTCTCGACTCCGCGACAAACATAACCTTGCCACAAACATATCATAGAAGGGGACGCGCCAATAGTTCTCCCGGCCGTCCCGTCTCCGGCCGTGCTTGGCAATCCACGGCAGGAAAGGCTAAGATAGGCGTCAATGGCCAGTCGCGAGGATCGGCGCAAAGCCCGCAGGTCGAAACAAGCGCCAGCTAAGAAATCCGGACCGGATCCCTCCATTCGGGGCTTCATCAAGGAAACCAGCCGCGACGCCGGATACCGCAAGGCAGCCCAGTTCCTCATGCTCCTCGGGAAGGACGAGGCGTCACGAGTCCTGAAGCACATGGCCCCCGAAGAGATAGAGGGCATCACGCGGGAGATCGCCCGCACCCAGCGAATCGAGGAAAGAGAGGCCTCCAAAGTCCTCGAAGAGTTCGGGTACATCAAGGAGACCAAGAGCCTCATCGCCCTGGGAGGAATCGAGAAGGCCCAGGAAATGCTCACCGCATCCATTGGGGCGGAGAAGGCGGAGAAGATCCTTTCCAAGGTGCGCAAGGACATGGCGCCGCCGCCGTTTTCCTTTCTCCAGGATATCGATGCTCACCAGGCCATCTCCCTGGTGCGGGAGGAGTCCGTGCCCGTGGCCTCCCTGATCCTTGCCCACCTGGAGCCCAAGCTGGCCGCGCGCATCCTGACGGCCCTTCCCCCCGAGGTGCAGCGCGAGGTGGTCCCCCGCATCGCGCGCATGAGAAAGGTGGACTCGGAGGTTGTCCGCAAAGCCGAGGAAACACTGCGAAGCAAGGTCCGTGAGCACAGCACCCCTGTCACGCAGGAGATCGACGGCAAGGCAGCGCTCACGGAGATCCTTCGATTCATGGACCCGGGCAGGGAGCAGGCCATTCTCCAGACCCTGGAGCCGAATGTCTCCAACGAAATCAAAAAGAAGCTGTATACCATCGATGTCGTGTTCCAGATCCCGGACAAGGAATTGCAGAAAGTGCTGCGCGACCACTCCGACAGGGAGATCGCCATGCTCACCAAGGGCGTGGAGGAGAAGGCGAAGCTGCGCATCCTGGCCTCGCTGTCGGAGCGCAGGAGAGACCTGATCCGCCTGGAGTCCGACGCCCTTGGCGCGGTGCGGAAGAGCGAAGCGGAAGCGGCGCTCCAGGATTTTCTGGAGTATGTGCAGCTCCTCGAGCAGAAGGGCGAAATCACGATCCTGCGCGAGCGGGAAGAGTTCATATAAGAGCGGCCGCTCAGCGCCAACCAGACATCAAGGAGCTCAGCAATGGAGAGGGTTGCAATCGCGGAAATCGGGAAGCATGTCGATTCCGACGTGGAGATCCAGGGATGGCTCTACAACCTCAGGTCAAAAGGAAAAATCGCGTTTCTCCAGCTCAGGGACGGCTCGGGCAGGATCCAGGGGGTCGCGGAGGAAACCAGCCTCGGCGCGGACGCCTTTGCGCGGATTGCCGAGCTGCGGATGGAGGCCTCGGTGAAAGTCAGGGGCAGGGTGCGGAGGGATGAGCGCGCGCCCTCGGGATATGAGCTGACCGTCAGCGGTCTGGACGTCGTTCAGAACCCCGCGGGTGATTACCCCATCTCGAAGAAGGAGCACGGGATAGACTTCCTGCTGGAAAACAGGCACCTGTGGCTGCGTTCCACCCGCCCGACGGCCATCATGAGGATCCGTGACCAGGCAATCACTTCGTTTCGATCCTTCTTCCACGAGCGGGGCTACATGCTCATCGACACGCCCATTCTCACGGGCTCCATCGGAGAGAGCGCCGGGACCCTTTTCACGGTCCCGTACTTCGACCTGGGAAACGCATACCTGGCGCAGACGGGGCAGCTCTACCTGGAAGCCGCCTGCATGGCATACGGCAAGGTGTACAACTTCGGCCCGACGTTCCGCGCGGAGAAGTCAAAGACGCGCAGGCACCTGACGGAGTTCTGGATGCTGGAGGCGGAGGTCGCGTATTTCGACAACGAGGACAACATGCGGCTCCAGGAGGACATGGTGAGCCGGGTGGTCTCCGACGTGCTTGCAAACTGCGCGGCGGACCTGGCGGTGCTGGAGCGTGACGTCGAGCCCCTGCGCAAGGTGACGGTCCCGTTCATCCGCATGGACTATGGAGATGCCGTGAAGACCCTCCAGGGCGCGGGGAGCACGATCCAGTGGGGCGACGACCTGGGCGGTGAGGATGAGACAATCCTCACGAAGATGCACGACAAGCCGATCTTCGTGATGAACTATCCCCGCAAGGCGAAGGCCTTCTACATGAAAGAGAATCCCGCCAACCCTGACACCGTGCTCTGCGCGGACCTGCTGGCCCCCGAAGGCTACGGGGAGATCATCGGCGGCTCGCAGCGAGAGGATATATTGTCGAAGCTCCTGGCGAGGATCCACGAGGAGAAGCTGCCGGAGGAGTCCTACGGGTGGTACCTGGATCTTCGAAAGTACGGCTCGGTGCCGCATTCGGGTTTCGGGATAGGCCTGGAGCGCACCCTCGCATGGATCTGCGGCAGCCAGCACATCAGGGAGTGCATCCCGTTTCCGCGCACCATCTCGAGGATCTATCCCTAGGTTCTACCTGTCGCGGCTCTGCACCCACTTCACGGCAAACCGCCGGAGATCCCCCGCGCCGTCAACCTGCAGCTTTTCCTTGATGTGGTCCCGATACGCGTTCACCGTCTTGACGGAAAGGTTGAGCATCTTCGCGATCTCAGCGGCGCCGTAGCCCTGGCCAATGCGCTCCAGCACCTCCAGCTCCCGGTCGCTCAGCCGCTCCACGGAAGGGGCCTCTGTCTCCTCCCGGCGGTTGAACATCGTCTCCAGGAGACGGTCCCGCATGGCGCTCGACACGTAGATCTTTCCGGACAGCACGGTCCTGATTGCCTCCTGCATGACGGAGGCGGCCTCCTGCTTCATCACGTAGCCGCGCGCCCCTGCTTTCAGCGCCCGCTCCGCGTACACCACCTCGTCGTGCATCGAGATGATGAGGATCAGCATCGAGGGATGGGAGGCCTTGAGCGTCCTCACGAGGTCCAGCCCGTTCTGACCCACGAGGGAAATATCCACGAGGGCGATGTCGGGGACCGCGCGTTGAAGGGCATCCAGCGCTTCTGCCGCCGAGCCCGCCTCCGCGCTCACCACGTATCGATCGCTGCTCCTGATCAGGGCGACGAGGCCCTGGCGGAAAACGGGGTGGTCATCAACGACCAGGAACGTGACCGGCTTCGCCATCAGGGCTCTCTTTCTCCCGCGCGGATCCGGCAGGACACGCGGGTGCCCGGAGCAAGCCGCTCGATGCGGAGCTCCGCCCCAGCGGTTGTGGCGCGGTAGCGCATGATCCGCAGGCCCATGCCGTCCCCGGTGACGAGCGGGGGGAGTCCCGAGCCGTAGTCGGTCACCTCGGCAACGACCGCGGGAGGCTCACGGGAGAGCCGGACCTCGATGCGCTCCGAGCCGGAGTGCTTGAGGGCGTTCGAAAGAGCCTCCTGGAGGATGCGATACACCTGGAGCGCCGTGTCCGTGTCCGTCGAGCCGGAAGTCCGGAGAGACGCGCAGGTCGATGGAGGCGGGGTAGCTCCTGCGCGCCGTCTCGACCAGCTCCTCGACAGCCGCCGCCAGCCCGTGCTCTTCCAGGCCGGCGGGGTACAGCCCGCGGGCAATCTGCTTGGTCCGGGCGATCGAGTCCGCGAGCAGGTTTCCTATCTGCTCGATTGACGCGACAGCGGCCGGGTCGCTGGTGGGCAGCCCTCCGCGAAGAACGGAGGCGTACATCGCGATGCCGGCCAGGTGCTGGCACAGGTCGTCGTGAAGGTCCTGCCCGATCCTCTGCATCGTTCGATTGGAGATATCCAGGACTTCCTTCTCCAGGCCCTCCCGCCGCTCGATCTCCCGGGTCAGCTCACGGTTCGCCCGGGTGAGCTCGGCCGTGCGCCGGGCCACCTCCGCCTCGAGGTGCCGTTCGTGCGAGCGCACCTGGTCCAGGAGGAGGGCGCCCTTGAGAGCGCTGGATACCTGCTGCCGAAGAGTGTCGTACACGGCAGGCTCAGGGACTCCCAGGGGAAGGAGGATGTACCCGAGCGGCTCGGTCTGAAACACGAGTGGCTCCAGCACCCACACGGCGTCGCGCCACGCGGTGCCTGCCCGCGGCGGGAGGAGGCGCCCGGTGCGGAAGCGGACTCCGCGTGAAGGCAACGCCCGTGACGACTGTCCCGGCGGGGCCATGACAAGGCGGGACCATTGCTTTGCGGATTCTGTCTCGAACAGGGCAAGGTAGCCGCCGCCAATACCCAGGCGCTCCAGCCCCGTTTGCAGCCGGGACAGCATGAGAGGCATTTCGAAGGCGCCCGCGAGTGAGGAGCTGATGGCCCGCAGCGTGGCGAGCCGTTCCTCCGCCGCCACGCGCCTGGCGGCCTGAAGCCTCGTCTCCACGTCACCGACAATGACGAGCGCAAACTCGAACAAGTCCCGCGGAACGACCGCTGAATGGCGGATCACGGAGAGGTATTCGCGCCACACGCCAGGCTCGCCTCCGGCCAGGATCGTTTCAGAAAGAGCAGCGTTCAGACGGACAATGAAGTGCTCCGCGGGGGGCCTGGCGGCGCACAGGATGAGCTCCGAGATCGCCGCCCGTTGGGCCGCCGTGGCGCTTGCGGGGACCTCCGCAAGTCCGGGATCATAGCCTCGTCTCGGGGGGCATCCGCATGACTGACGGATGACCGGCACGCATCCCAGCACTCTGTCCTGGGGCTTGCCGTTTTCCATCAACGCCAGGAGCGCGTCCGCGGCGGCCGCTCCCATCTCGGCAAGGGGCTGGATGACGGTGGTGAGCGGCGGAGTCACCGCGCTCCCTTCCTCGATCCCGTCGAACCCGGTGACGGCGACATCTTCCGGGATCCTGACCCCCGCCGAGCGGAGGACCTCCATCGCCCCCAGGGCCATGCTGTCATTCATGCATACCAGGGCATCGAAGGGCCGGCGTGACGCCAGGAGCCTGGCCGCCGCCTGCGCCCCGGACTCGCGCAGGAACGAGCCTTCGACTGCGAGCTCAGGATCGAACGGGATCCCCGCGTCGGCAAGCGCGGCGTGAAATGCATTCCCGCGCTGCTCCGCCTCCGCATGACCCCGCGGGCCGCCGATGAGGGCAAAGCGCTTTCTGCCGTGGACGCGAGCAAGGTGCTCGACGAGGGCCGCCACCGCGCCGGATCCATCCACGGTCACGCTGGAAACGCCGGGAACGCACAGGCCCACGGAAACCTGGGGCATGTCACGTCGGGATGCGAAAAGCTTCTGGAGCCCCTCCGCATCGAGGAATGTGGCAATGACAGAGGAGACGACAATGAGGCCGTCAATGCTGCGGCGGTCCGCGATCCCGAACGCGGCGTTCGCCGCAGCCTCGGATTCAATGGGTGACCCGATGCGGTGGCCCAGGAAGCAGACAACCCCGACGCCCCTCTGCCGGGCACGCGTCTCGACTCCCCGCCATACCGCGATCTGGTAGGCATCATCGAGCTGCGCGGCAAATACGCCGATCACCGGCGGGGCCGCCCGGCTCGCGCTCACCACCGGGCCACGGTCCAGAATGCGCTCTTCATAGTCCAGCCACGTATGGTCATCAGCAATCCCCCACAAAACGGTACCTCCTCGAGCCCTGATACGATACCGGTAAAAACCCGCTTCCCCGGGTAGGTCAAACGGCCGATGGTCAGGCGGGAAGAACGAGCGGGGTGCCCGTAACCTCGATCTCCGCGCTGAGGATGGCAGTCCGGGCCAGCTCTTCGCTGCGGCTGTCCGGCTGTCGCCCCCCCACACTCAGCCTGCACCGGCCGGGCGGAACGATCCTGGTGCCCTCTTCATCCACAAGGCTCATCCGCCTGTCCGATATCGTGAAAGAAACGCGGCTTGACTGGCCGGACTTCAGGAAGACCCGCTGGAATCCAACAAGCTGCCGAAGCGGGGCCGCCAGGGGCGCCGAGATCCAGCTGAGGTACACCTGGACGATCTCATCCCCATCCCGCGGTCCGGCGTTGGTGACATCCACGGTGACAGGGAGAGGCTCGCCTGCTTTCACGGCAGGCGGAAGGGTGAGGCGGTCGTACACGAACGAGCTGTACGAAAGCCCGAACCCGAACGGATACAGGGGCTCCCCCTCGAAGTACCGGTAGGTCCTCCCCTTCATGGAGTAGTCGGTGAAGGGAGGAAGCTGGTCCGTGGATCTCACCCACGTCACCGGGAGGCGACCCGAGGGGCAGGAATCACCGAAGAGGACGTCCGCGACCGCCCGCCCACCTTCCTCGCCGGGGTACCAGGCAACGAGGACTGCCCGGGAAAGCTCGTGCTCATGCGGGATGGCCAGCGCGCTCCCCGTGAGAAGGACGAGGATGACAGGCTTCCCCTTTTCGGCCACCGCGTCGAACAGACGCCGCTGGATGGACGGCAGATCGATGCTGATCCTGTCCCCCTGCCATTGCGACTGCAAGGCGGACCCCTCCTCCCCTTCCAGCCTGTTGTTCAAGCCGAGTGCAAGGACCACCACGTCCGCCCGCTCGGCGGCGGCCAGAGCCTCCGCGAACCCGTCGTCCGCCTTCTCTCCCCAGATGGAGTCCTGGTCCTTGATGATGTCCGAGCCCTGGGCAAAAATCACACGCGTGCGAGGGCTCACGGCGGCCCTGATGCCTTCAAGGATGGTGGAGGACCGTGATGGCTGCCCGTTGTAGTTTCCCAGGAGCGCCTCGCGATCGTCGGCGTTCGGGCCGATCACCGCTATGCAGCCCAGGTCCCTGCCGAGAGGGAGGATGCCGCCCGCGTTCTTGAGCAGGACGATGGAAGCCCGTGCTGCCTCACGGGCAATTGCCCGGTGCTCATCACAGTCCACGCGTTCATACGGGATGGAGGCGTACGGGACCCGCTCCGGCGGATCGAACATGCCGAGGCGAAAACGGATCCGAAGAAGCCGGGCAAGGGCAGTGTCTATCTGCGCCTCGGTGAGGAGGCCCTGCCGAACCGCCTCGGCCAGCGCGGGGTAGACCCGTCCGCACTCCAGGTCGCAGCCGTTCTTCACGGCCAGCGCCGCGGATTGCTCCGGCGTGCTCGTCACGGTGTGGTGGGCGTGGAAGTCGAAGACCGCCCCGCAGTCAGAAACCACGTAGCCGGCGAAACCCCACTCTTTCCTTAATATCCGGCCCAGGAGCGTCGGGCTGGCGCAGCAGGGCTCGCCGTTGGTCCGGTTGTACGCGCCCATCACAGATTCGGCTCCCGCTTCAACCACGCAGTCCCGAAACGCGGGAAGGTACGTCTCCCGCAGGTCGCGAGCGCTCGCGCGGGCGTCGAAGTGATGGCGGAGCGCCTCGGGCCCGCTGTGCACGGCAAAGTGCTTGGGAGTGGCGGCAAGCTTGACGTAACGGGGGTCATCCCCCTGGATGCCCTTCACGAAAGCGACCCCCATGCGGCCGCCGAGGAAGGGATCCTCCCCGTAGGTCTCCTGCCCGCGCCCCCAGCGTGGATCCCGGAAGATGTTGACGTTCGGGCTCCAGAGAGTCAGGCCGTGATACTGTCTGCGGTAGCCCTGCCGGGCGAACTCGTGGTGCTTGGCCCGCGCCTCGTCGGAAATCGCAGCCGCGATCCTCCCCACGAGCTTCGGATCAAAAGACGCCGCCAACCCGATGGCCTGCGGAAAAACGGTGGCAATGCCCGCCCGGCCCACACCGTGGAGGCCCTCGTTCCACCAGTTGTATTCCGGGATCCCGAGGCGGGGGATGGCCTTCGATTCGTAGACCATCTGGGAGATCTTCTCCTCCAGGGTCATGCGGCCCATGAGGTCCCGAACCCGCTGCTCCAGGGGCTGATCCGGGTCAAGCCAGGGTGTTTTGGCCACGGCGTCTCCTTTGAGCGGATTGTATACCGAAGGCGCGCCGCTGAGCCATCCTTGACGAGGGCGGCCGCTCCCGGGAAACTCCCTCCATGACGGTCCTCATCATTTCCTGTCATCCCGACGACGCAGAGCTCATGATGGCGGGCACTGCTCTTCTCCTCAAGCGCGCCGGATGCCAGATCCACTACTTCAACGTGGCAAACGGGAGCGCAGGAAGCTCAGGGGCAGGGCCCGCGGAGATTGCCGCGATGAGGAAGAAAGAGGCAATGAAGGCGGCAGACCTCCTGGGCGCGGTATTCCACGAGAGCCTGGTGGACGACCTGGAGGTGTTCTACACCCACGACCTCATTCGGCAGGTCACGGCGCTCGTGCGGAAGGTGAAGCCGGACATCGTGCTCACACAGTCCCTGGAAGACTATATGGAAGACCACATGAACACCGGGCGGATTGCCGTCACCGCGACGTTCGCCAGGGGCATTCCGAACTACGAGTCTGTTCCGCGGGAGCCCGCCGTCCTCAACGACCTCATGCTCTATCACTCCACTCCCCATATTCTCACGGACATGATGCGCAGGCCCATCGTCCCGGAGATGTACGTGGACATAACGGAGGTCATCGATGAGAAGGAAAAGCTGCTCGCCTGTCACGTCAGCCAGAAGGAATGGCTGGACGCGACACAGGGCTTCGACTCATATCTGAAAACGATGCGGGACGCGGCACGGGCCGTGGGGCAGATGTCGGGGCGGTACCGTTTCGCCGAGGGCTGGAGACGGCACTCCCCCGTCGGATTCAGCCGCCAGGATGGCAATCCCATTGCAGCCCTGCTCCCGGACCACTGCGTCACGGGATAGGCCGCGGCGTCTCACCGTCAGCTGAAGTGGATCCCGGACCCGGCGCGTTTTTCCAGAACCGCCGCGCCGCAAGCAGCGCGGCGCCGAGCGCCTCGTCGTACGGGTCCGACAGGGTGATGTCAAGCGAGAAGCCTTCCAGCATTTCCGGAATGACCCTCTGGCGGATTGTCATCCAGACGGGCTCCCGGAGGAACTCTCCGAGGATGGCCGCGGGCCCGCCGACAACGAGGGTGCGCGGGTTGTAGAGCGCGATGATCTTGCAGCAGGCGTCCCCGAGGAACGTCCCGATCTCGAAAAGCGTGGAGCGCGCCAGCCGGTCCCCTGAGAGGGCGGCCTCGCGGATTGCATCCAGAGTGAGGGGCCCGGCCCCCTTCGTCCGGAAGTACTGAAGGCTGGAGATCACCCCTTCGGAAAGGCGTCGCTCGAACCTGCGAAGGATGCTGGGGCGTGAGACAACCGTTTCCAGGCAGCCGACGTTCCCGCACGTGCAGCGCTCACCCTCTTCCTCCACGACGATGTGGCCGACCTCTCCCGCAAGGCCGCGGGAGCCGAGGTATGGCTCCTCGCCAATGATGATGCCGGTCCCCACCCCCGAGCCGAGAAAGAGATAGACCATGTCGCGTGAGCTGTCGGGCCAGCGGCGCTCCGCCGTCAGGAAAGCGAGGCAGCGGGTCGTGTCCTCCACCACAACCGGCAGGCCGAACGCCCTTTCCATGATGGTTCGAAGAGGGATGTGGGTGATTCCGGAGACCTGCAGCCCCTGCAGCCACATGCCTCGCTCCGTGTCCACCATTCCCGGCATGGACATTCCGATTGCGAGCGGCCGCCGGTCGAGCATTTCAGGCAGGCTCATGACCTGCCTGAGCTCCGCGGAAATCTGCTGCGTAATTTCATCCAGGTGCTCGGCAGGGTTCGAGGAGAGGGAGAGCGGGAAATCTCCTTCCCAAAGGACTGTGCGCCGCGGGTCTACGGCAGCAATCCGGAAGCCCGCGGTCTCGAGGGAAACGCCGATTGAATAGCCCACGCAGGAAGCGAGGCGATAGATGGAGGACGGCCTGCCGCTTCGGTTCTGCATCTTGCCGGCCCGTTCCACCAACCCCTTCGACAACAGCCGGGTCAACAGGGCCGTCACAGTGACAGGGCTGGTCCCCGCGTGGTGGGCGATGTCAGTTCTTGTCGGAGACTTCAGAAAGAATATGGATTGAAGTACTTTTACTTCCTTGGTCTCTTTTGAATTCCCAGCCATTGTTAGAACGAATTTTAATTGAATGTGGACAAAAAATCAATCAAAAATCCCCGGTTCTCTTCGGTTTTTGATTTTCTCCAGCGCCGCTGATACCTGGATTGCCATTCCCGTCCGTGATCCCTCGACACGAATGATATGAAAACTCGCGGGGTCCGTGAACTGGAAAAGCACGCGCCGGAGAGCCTCGGAATCGTCCTGCTCGTCCAGGAGGATCACGCCGGCAGAGCCGGTCGCGGTCCCCGCTGTGATGGAGTAGTCCATCGGGAATCGGGGAAACACGCAGAGCCAGGGGAGCCCACTTTGCATCGCAAATGACAGCGCGGCAGGTGCGCCATCCCTGACGCCGGCCACCACGATGTCGTCCGTCTCCACGCCCTGGCAGCGCGCCTTTTCCATGTGCAGCGACAGCTCTTCCATGGCCTTGCGCGTGTCGGTCCAACGGAAGTCTTCAGGGATAAGGAGAGTCCAGCCCTCGTCCACCAGGGATCGCCATTCTTTGGCCGCGGACGACGCGGTCTCGCCGTCTCCGTGAATCACAAGAAGCGTCCGGGCCGACCACGCCGTGGTCGACGGACCGATCACGAGGCATCTCACCGCTCAAACCTACTCATTTTTTTCTGCTTGCAGAAGCACCGCGTGAGGTATACACCGTCAGCAAGCCATGCACGGAGGGAGTGTCCTTTGGATTGGGCAATAAGAAGGAAGACTGAGCTGGAAACCCAGCTGAGAACCGCCTACGCAGCGCTGATCAAGAACCGCAAGCTGCACGCCCGGATCAGAAAATCGCTTGACTTCAATCCGCGGCACGCCTACGTGGCTGGAGATTCCGCTTCAATAAGCTCATTCCTGAAATGGTTTTCCGAAGTCGGGGCGCTGAACATCGCCGAGGTCAGGAAGAAGGCGGAAGACGGCAGATGGGTCAGGCGATTCACGCAGCCGAGCCCCGCTGAAAAAGGCAACCTGAACCTGCAGGACCCATCCATTGTCATGCACGCCGTGAAAAACGAGCTCAAGAATCATCTGAAGGTCGTCAACGCGGAGACCAGGAGCGTTCAGAATGCCATCACGGCAATCCGCCAGCAGATACATCAATTCGACGTGGAGGAGGAGAATCGGACCTACGGAAAGGAAAGTGTGCGGCTGACCCGGGTGAATATCCTCATGAGCATATTCATCCCCATCGTCACCTTCCTCATCGGTCTTGCCCTCAGCGTGCTCATGGAAGCGGCGAAGCCGGAGATCATTGTCCTGGCTCCGGGCCGTGTTGAAGCTGGGGAGACATCAATGATCTGGAACCCGGATTTCGAAGCCCTTTCACGCCCTGCAATGACGCGGCTGCAGGGAGAAAGACTCGGCAGGCTCGTGGACGTTCTCTACCGGCGCGTCCCGTTCTACTGCGCAAAGATGCAGGATCGCGGCGTCAGGCCGCAGGACGTCCAGGGCGTCTGCGACATCCGCAAGCTTCCCTTCACCACCAAGGATGAAATGCGGGACGTCTACCCCTACGGTCTGCTGGCGGTAGGCCTCCCGGACATCGTTGAGATTCACACTTCCTCAGGGACCACGGGGAAGCCGGTGGTGGACGCATACACCCGCGCGGACATCGAGGTGTGGGCAGAGGTCATGGCGCGCACCCTGGCGGCAGGCGGCACGACGCGGCACGACATCGTCCAGAACGCGTACGGGTATGGGTTGTTCACGGGCGGCCTGGGAGTGCACTACGGGGCGCGCAAGATCGGCGCAACGGTGATACCCATATCGGGCGGGAACACGAAGCGGCAGCTCGCCATCCTTCGGGATTTCAAGTCAACGGTGCTCACCTGCACCCCTTCCTACTCCCTGTACCTCGCTGAGGCCGCCCGGGAGGAAGGCCTGGACCTGGGCACCGTGGGACTGAAAGCGGGGTTCTTCGGCGCGGAGCCGTGGAGCCAGAGCATGCGGGAGGAAATCCAGGACACGCTGCACGCCCTTGCCATCGACATTTACGGTCTCACGGAGATCATCGGTCCCGGGGTGGCCGCGGAGTGCGAGCACCAGGACGGTCTGCACATCTGCGAAGACCACTTCTACCCGGAGATCATCGACCCCGCGACCGGGGACGTCCTTCCCGACGGAGAAAAGGGAGAGCTCGTGATCACCACCTTGACGAAAGAAGGGACGCCCCTCCTGCGGTACCGCACGAGGGACATCACGTACCTGGACCGCTCGCCCTGCGTGTGCGGAAGGACAACCGCGCGGATGCACAGGGTCCTGGGCCGAACGGACGACATGCTGATCATCCGCGGAGTGAATGTCTTCCCTTCCCAGATCGAGGAGATCATCCTGAAGGTGGACGGCGTGGAGCCCCACTACCAGCTGGTGGTGGAGCGCCGGGACCAGCTCGACGAGCTGGAAGTGCAGGTCGAGATGACGGAGAAGATGTTCTCCGACGAGATCCGGGGGCTGGAGAAGATGGAGCACACCATGGAGGCGAACCTCTACGCCAGCCTGAACATCCACACGCGCGTGAAGCTCGTTGAGCCCAAGAGCATTGCGCGCAGCGAGGGCAAGGCGAAGCGGATCATCGACAAACGGCTGCTGTCGCCGGGCCTGCCGACAGCTCGGCCTCCCTTGCGGGCGCCGTGCGTACCAGTTAGTATATGCACATGAGCGTGAGGCAGATCTCCATCTTTCTCCAGAACACGAAGGGAAGGCTGGCAGAGGTGACGGGGCTCCTGGCGGCCAGGGGAATCAACATCCGCGCTCTCTCCCTTGCCGACACGGCTGATTTCGGCGTATTGCGCATCATCGTCGGTGACCCGGATGCGTGCCTGGCGGCGTTGAAAACGAGCGGTATCATCGCCCAGGTCACCGAGGTCCTGGCGGTGGAGATCGAAGACAAGCCGGGCGGGCTCTCGCGCGTGCTTGCGGCGCTGGACGCAGCGGGCCTGAACGTCGAATACATGTACGCATACGTGGAAAAGACAAGAGACAACGCCATCGTCATATGCAAGGTGGATGACCGCCAGCATGCAATGCGGGTGCTGGAAGAAAACGGGATTGGCACGCTGAGCGCGGACGCCCTGAAAGCGCTGTAGCGCCGGCACCGCCGCCCGCGGGCCGGGGAGCTCACGCGCGCGGTGTCGCGCGCATGGTTGACACGAGGCGGTTCTAGCGCTCAACTCGAATGCGTGCCGGAGCTCCCCGATCTTCAGTACATCGTTGGAATGCTCGCGCCGCGAATCGCCGGACGCAGGATCCGGGACGTCAGGGTCAAGGAGCCTATCGTGATCCGCATGCTCCTGCCTGACGCGGGCGGGTTCGTGGCTGCCATGACGGGCCGCAGGTTCGCGGCCCTGGAGCGCAGGGGCCCGTTTCTTCGCTTCGACCTGGAGGACCGGGAGCTCGTCATGCACTGCATGCTCGCCGGGCGCCTCCAGATAGCGGGCGCCAGGGACAAGGCCCTTCCCAGCACCTGCTTTTCCTTGATGCTGGACGACGGCGCGCGCCTTTCCTACGGTGACGAGAAGAAGATGGGCAAGGTCTACCTCACCGCCCCGGGCGCCTATGATGGCATCCCCGGGTTCCGCGAGCAGGGCATCGACATACTGACACCGGAGTTCACGTTTGACATTTTCGACCGGCTCATCCAGGGCCGGCGCCACCAGGCGCGCGTATTCCTGATGGACCAGGCAGCCCTGAGCGCAATCGGCAACGCGTACGCTGATGAGATCCTCTTCGAGGCGGGGATCCACCCCAAGACCTCGTGCGCAAGCCTCTCCGCGGAAGACCGCCGCAGGCTCTACAGCTGCATCCGCACGGTGATGGCCTGGGGGATCGATGAAGTGCGGAAGGCAAACCAGCCCATCGAGGTGAAGGTGCGTGATCACGTGCGCGTTCGAAACAGGAACGGCGAGCCGTGCCCCGTCTGCGGCACGAGAATACGAAGAGTGGGCGTGCTGGGGTACGATTCTTTCTACTGCCCGCGCTGCCAGCCCGCCACCCGGAAGCAATTCATCCCGTGGCATGAAGAAAGGACTCCCGATGCCTGATGTTCACCTGACCACGGTCCCAGTCGAGGCTCATCTGCCTTGTCGCTTACGTGGTTGCCGCTGCGGTTGCCTTCGCCGTCGGAAGGGTCCTCAGCGGGAGCACGCTCCTGGGGGCTGCCGGTGCGGCGGACTTTGCCGCCACGGTGGTCGTGTTCGTATTCAGCCTGATCCTGGACAACTCCAGCGTCTATGATCCCTACTGGAGCGTGGCTCCCGTCCCCATCCTCGTGTACTGGCTGGTTGCGGGAGGAGGAGGACTTTCGGCCCGGCAGGTCATCGTCATCGCGCTGGTCGCCATCTGGGCCATACGGCTCACCATGAACTGGTTGCGCAGGTGGCGCGGCCTGGCGGATGAAGACTGGAGATATGCAGACTACAGGAGGCTCGGCGCCGGGTACTGGCCGGTCAGCTTCCTGGGATTCCACCTTTTCCCGACCGTTATCGTGTTTCTCGGGTGCGTCGCGCTGCTGCCCGTCTTTGTGCCGGGAAACAGGCCTTTTGGCGTCCTTGACCTTCTTGCCATCGTGGTGACCCTGACGGCTGTCGCCATCGAAGCGACCGCGGACCGACAGCTGCGCAGGTTCATCCTGTCCCATCCGGCCGCCTCCCCGATCCTCGACACCGGGCTGTGGGCCCTCTCCCGCCATCCCAACTACTTCGGCGAAGTGCTTTTCTGGTGGGGCCTGTGGCTGTTCGGACTTGCCGCCAATCCAATGTGGTGGTGGACCATCGCGGGGCCGGTCGTGGTCACCGGCCTTTTCCTGGGGGTCAGCATCCCGATGATGGACCGCAGGCTTCTTGCGCGCCATCCCGGCTACGCGGAACACATCGGGGCGCGCTCGGCATTCCTTCCGTTGCCTCCGTTTCATCAGCGAGACATCGCCGGGTCATGAAGCTCCTCGGGCTCGACCTCGGGACAACCACCATCTGCGGAGCGGTCCTGGATGCAACGGACGGGCGCATCGTCTTTCTCCAGACCGAAAGGAACCCCGCCGCCGTTCCCGGCGGTGAGCCGTGGGAAAACATCCAGGACCCGGATGTGGCGGTGCGGACCGCGCTGCGGATACTGGAAAAAGCACTCGAAGCTCATGGCGATGCAGACGGGATCGGGGTCGCCTGCCAGATGCACGGGATCCTGTACGTGGATGACGCGGGGGATGCGGTGAGCCCGTTGTACACATGGGAGGATGGCCGCGGGGATCTGCCGTTCCAGGGAGGGACATACGCATCGTTTGTCTCCGCCTCCCTGGGCCAGCCCGTGAGCACGGGCA
Organism: uncultured Spirochaetota bacterium; assembly: GCA_963745235.1. Taxonomy (GTDB): domain Bacteria; phylum Spirochaetota; class Spirochaetia; order SZUA-6; family Fen-1364; genus Fen-1364. The sequence goes on from CAVUXE010000091.1 coordinate 78,063, forward strand.
TGGGAGTGGTGACGCACTTTGTCAACGCCAGCATGGGGCGTGTGCCCGCCACGGCGCAATTCCTCTGCACCATCGGGGACTACCTTGTCATGAAGCTCACCGGCAGGCGAGCTCCCGTGATGGACACCACGTGTGCCGCCAGCATCGGCGGCTTTGACCTGGAAAAGCTGGCGTTCTCCGGCAAAAGACTGGAAGCAATCGGCTGTGACCCATCCTTCTTCCCCGAGGTGACCCCTTCCTATCCTGCACTCGGTGAAACGCCGCCGGGCGTCCCGGTCTTCCCCGCCATGGGGGACAACCAGGCGAGCTTTCTCGGATCCGTCTCCGACACGAGGCGCATGGCCCTTGTCAACGTGGGCACGGGGAGCCAGATCTCCCTGTTCGTCCCGGACTTTCGGGAGATCCACGGCCTGGACCTGCGCCCTCTTCCTTTCGGAGGGTATATCGGGGTTGGCGCGGGGCTGTGCGGAGGCCGCGCATACGGGGCCCTCCGTGAGTTCTTTCAAAGGACAGTGAAGCTCGTGACAGGACGGGACCAGGAAGTTCCCTGGGAGATCATGAATGGAATGACCCCGCCGACTCCCGGGGACCCGCTCACGGTGGACACGCGTTTCGCCGGGACGCGCCTGTCTCCCGGCACACGGGGAAGCATCAGCAACATCGGGCTTTCGAACTTCACGCCGGAGCACTTTGCCGCAGGGGTCCGGGATGGGATCGTGTCCGAGCTCCTCGGGTTCTACGGGCTTTTCGATCCCGCGGAGAGAGAGCAGGTGGTCAGGCTCGTTGGATCAGGCAATGCCATCCGCCTGAACGAACAGCTTCGCCGGGCGTTCGAGGCGGGCTTCGCCATGCCTTTGCGCGTGCCCCGTCACCGGGAGGAGACTTCCTTCGGAGCGGCGCTGGTAGCCGGGGTGGCCGCGGGAGTCATCCCGGACATGGCGGCAGCCGGGGCCCTGGTGCGCTACGAGACTCAGTCAGCCGCCATGTAGGCCTGCGTCCCGGAGACTGCCACGACCTCGCCGAAATACACGCGGTGATAATCCGGCGGCGCGGGATAATTCGACTGGATTGACTGGTCCAGGAACTGGGCGGGAAACATGTCGGAGAAGTACATCTTTCGACATTCAATGAGCAGCTCCGCCTCCTGGAAGCCTGGCGCTTTGACGCACTGTGATGCAATGGGAGTGAAGCCCGCGGCCGCCAGCTTGTCACCTGCCCGCCCGGAATGGCTGCCGCAGTACGACAGGCCCTTGCGCAGCTTCTCAGGAAACACGGAAAGCGTGAAGCTCTCCGCCTTCTCCATGAACTGGAACGTGTAGCGGCTGCGCCTCACGAAGACCTGCGCAAACGGTTTTCCCCAGATCACGCCAAGGCTGCCCCAGGAGATCGTCATGGCATTGAAGTCCCCGCCGGCGAAATCTCCTGCCGCGAGCAGGAGCCATCGCGCATCAAAGGTGTGAAAGATCGGGAGGCCGAGCCTGGTGAGGGGAATCTGGATGAGGGCCATGAGGTGTTCTACCAGATTGCCGTGGGCTTGCTCAAGGCAGAAGCATCACCTATGATCGTGGGCAAGCTCATGCGCTTTGCACGGCTTGATCACTTCTTCACGGGCGTCTCGGTTCCCGTAGCCGCGCTGCGAACGGAGGCGGACTGCGGCGTCGGGGAGTTTGCAGATCTTCCAAAGCTGGGAGACTGGTGCGCGAGCACAGGCCTGGAGATCATCCAGGTCCTCCCGGTGAACGATACCGGGGCCAACAGCTCCCCGTACAGCGCGCTGTCCGCATATGCGCTGCACCCCTTGTATCTTCGGCTGACGGACCTGCCGGGAGCGGATCGCTACGCTTCGCGGATACTGGCCTTCGGTGATTCGGCCCGCAGGCGGGAAGCGCAGTCCGCCGGCCACTTCTCCCATGCAGAGGTTCTCTCCTTCAAGCTGGAGATCGCGGAACGGGTGTTCGCGGACAACGCCGCCGCTTTCCGCGCTGATGCGGATTTCATCTCATGGCTTGCCACCAACCCCTGGGTTCGGGCATACGGAGCTTTTGTGGCCTTGAAGCGCGAGCGCGGCGGCGCCGCGTGGGCTTCGTGGGGAGAAATGGCAAACCCCGCGGAGAAGGACATTTCCTCCTACTGGAAGGACCACGAGACGGAATGCCTTGGCGCCGCCTGGATCCAGTACCACCTCGAGCGGCAGCTGTCTCTCGCCTCGCGTTCCCTGCAGAAGATGGGGGTTTTTCTCAAGGGAGACGTCCCCATCCTGATGAGCAGGGAAAGCGCGGACGTGTGGGCCTCCCGCAGGTACTTCGACCTGGATGCCCTTGCCGGCGCGCCGCCTGACATGTTCTCTCCCAAAGGCCAGAACTGGGGGTTCCCGGTCTACGACTGGGAATCACTGGGAGCTGACGGCCATGCGTGGTGGAAGGACAGGCTCCTGCAGGCCGGGAAGTTTTTTCACGCGCTTCGCGTCGACCACGTGCTGGGGTTCTTCCGCATCTGGCGCATTCCACGAAACGAGGTGACGGGCCTCCTGGGGCACTTCTCTCCATCCGCCGGAATGGACGCGGAGGATCTTCGGAAGCTTGGATTCGACACGGGCAGGATCAGGTGGCTCACCCTCCCGCACATCACGGGCAAAGAGCTGGAAACGGCGCTGGGGAGCGATGCCCCGAGGATTGCGCGGGCATACCTTTCCCGGATCGGCAGCGAGGACATGTACAACCTCTCCGAGGCATTCGATTCCGAAGCAGCTCTCCTGGCGCTGGGGGACCCTCCGGCCGTCAAGGACTTCCTCATTTCCCGCCACGCCGACAGGACTCTCCTGGTGGACGGGAGAGGAACATTCTTTCCCTCGTGGTACATCGACATGACGAAGGGTTTTCTCAGCCTGAGCGACGGGGAGAAGTCGATGCTGAAAGAGCTTCTTTCCCGGCGCCGCGGGGAGTCGGAGCAGATATGGGAGAGCAGGGGCAGGTCGCTCCTCTCGATGCTGAGAGACACCACCGACATGCTCGTCTGCGCGGAAGACCTGGGCGATGTGCCCGCGGTCGTGCCAAAGGTGCTTGCGGACCTGGAGATCCTGGGGCTTCGGATCCTCCGCTGGTCACGGGAGTACGGGAAGACCGCCCCCGGCACGCCGGCCCCATTCGTTGCCCCGGCCTCCTACCCGCGGCTCTCGGTCTGTACGCCGTCGGTCCACGACACATCGACCCTGCGCGGCTGGTGGGAGGAGGACCAGGAGGAAAGGGAAACATATTATCGCTTCCTCGGAGAGCCGGGAGCCTGTCCGCCGAAAATGACGCGCGGCCTCCAGGAACGCATCGTCTCTCAGTGCCTCGCCGCCGGCTCCCTGGTCTGCATGTTCCAGATCCAGGACATCATGGACCTGGACGCGGAGCTCTGGTCTCCCGACCCCCGCATGGACAGGATCAACGTCCCCGGCACCGTGAACGATCAGAACTGGACGTGGCGCATGCCCCTCGGCATGGAAGCGCTCGCAAAGAGAGATGGTCTTGCGGCGACCGTGCGGGCCCTTGTCGCGCCGCGCCGGGAAAGAGAAAACACATGATTGAAAGCTGCCCGACCTTCAACTTCCATGTCTCTCGCCAGGCGCGCCAGCGCTACGACTTTCCGCGGGAGCTTTACTCTTCCACGGGGAACGTGATCACGCTGGACCTGCACGCTGCCCGCCTCCTGACCCGCCGGATCAACGAGGTGAGGGCAAAGGCAGGCATGGACCCCTCGCAGGCCCTTCGCGCCGGCGACATGAACGCCATGGGGCTGATAGATGAGGTTCTCCACTATGTAACCGGCCTGTACAGGAAAAGCGTGGACAAGAGCGCATTCGAGAAGGCGCTTTCTTTCCTGGAGTCGCGGCATGGCCGCGGCGCGGTGGAAGGGGCCCTGGCCAGGTTCGTCGCCGTGTACCCGCCGCGGGCGGTGCTTGACGGGACCTCGACGCCGGAACAGTACCTGCGCGCCCGGGACGGCGGCACATCCAACCGGGCCGTGACGCTGGAAGAGATGCTTCACCTGTCACTCGCAAACGGCGACCCGGCCTTCGACCCTTTCCAGGAGCTCTTCGATGATGCCCCCCTGGCGGAATCCACTCCCTATCCGACGATCATTGCCCGGACTGCGAGAGTTCTTCCGCACGCTCCCGGGCTTCGGGCCGGACAACGAGGACCTGGTCGGCATGCTGGGAGCGCCCGTCAGGGCAGCACCCAACTCGCTGCGCGGGCAGCTGGAGTATATCCGCACGCGCTGGGCGCACCTCCTGGGAGACCTTCTCCTGCGGCTGCTCACCGGCATGGACGTGCTGCGGGAGGAGGCCCGGCTCGGCATCGGTCCCTTCACGCCGGGCCCCCCCGAGGTCTACGACTACGCGGGAGCAACCGCGGAGGGGGAAGCATTCAGCCCGGACAAGGACTGGATGCCCCGCGCCGTCATGATTGCGAAGAACACCCTCGTGTGGCTGGACCAGCTCTCGCGGGCGTACAACCGGGAGATCCGGCACCTTGACCAGGTCCCGGACGAGGAGCTGGACGCGCTTTCGCGGCGGGGCTTCACGGCGTTGTGGCTCATCGGTGTGTGGGAGCGAAGCCCGGCGTCCCGGGAAATCAAGCGGCGGATGGGAAACCAGGATGCCGAGGCCTCCGCCTATTCCCTGTCCGACTACTCGATTGCCGCGGAGCTCGGCGGCGAGCCGGCGCTCTCCAACCTGAAAGAGCGCGCGTGGCGGCGCGGCATCAGGATGGCAAGCGACATGGTCCCCAACCACACGGGCGTCGACTCGCGCTGGATGGTGGAGCATCCCGAGCGCTTCCTGTCCTGGCCGCACCCCTGGCCGCCGTTTCCCTCCTACACCTTCACGGGAGACAACCTTTCCGGGACACCGGGGATCGGGATCTACCTGGAGGATCACTACTGGTCGAAGTCCGACGCGGCGGTGGTGTTCAAGCGCGTCGATTTTGCAAGCGGAGACGCCAGGCTCATCTACCACGGCAACGACGGCACGCACATGCCGTGGAACGACACCGCGCAGCTCGACTTCCTGAAGCCCGAGACCCGTGAAGCGGTGATCTCAACCATCATCCATGTCGCGCGGATGTTCCCCATCATACGGTTCGACGCGGCAATGACGCTGACCAAGAAGCATTTCCAGCGGCTGTGGTTCCCCGAGCCCGGGTCCGGCGGGGACATCCCGTCCCGCGCGGGCAACGGGCTTCCCCGCCGGGACTTCGACCACGCAATGCCCGGCGGAGTTCTGGCGCGAGGTGGTGGACAGGGTTGCCCGCGAGGCGCCGGACACGCTCCTCCTGGCGGAAGCCTTCTGGCTCCTGGAGGGCTTTTTCGTGAGGACCCTCGGCATGCACAGGGTCTACAACAGCGCGTTCATGCACATGCTGAAGGCGGAGGACAACGCCGGGTACCGCCAGACCATCCGCAATACCCTGGAGTTCGACCCGGAGATCCTGAAGCGCTTCGTCAATTTCATGAGTAATCCGGACGAGCAGACGGCCATCGAGCAATTCGGGGATGGGGACAAGTATTTCGGCGTCTGCACGCTGATGGCCACCATGCCGGGGCTGCCGATGTACGCGCATGGGCAGGTGGAGGGATTCCGGGAAAAGTACGGGATGGAGTTTCGACGCTCCTACTGGAATGAAGAAGTGAACCGGGACCTCGTCTCCCGGCACGAACGGGAGATCTTCCCCCTGCTGCGGAGGCGGTACCTGTTCTCGGGCGTGGATAGCTTCCTCCTCTATGACTTCTTCACCCCCGAGGGCGCAGTCAACGAGGACGTGTTCGCATATTCGAACCGTTACGGGGATGAGCGGGCGCTTGTCATCTACAACAACAGGTACGCGGAGGCGCGCGGCTGGGTGCGCACCTCTGCGGCATTCGCCGTCAAGCAGGACGGGAAACGCGCGCTCACGCGGAAATGCCTTGGGGAAGGGCTTGCGCTGCCCAACGAGGGGGCTGCCTTCGTGACATTCCGCGATTATCGCGGGGGCCTGGAGTACATCCGGTCCTGTCGGGAGATCTGGGAGAAAGGGCTGTACGCGGAGCTCAACGCTTTCCGCTGCCAGGTCTTCATGGACTTCCGCGTGGTCTTCGACGACCAGGGGCGCCGCTGGTCGCGCCTGGCCGCAGAGGTGGGCGGCAGGGGAGTGCGCGGCGTTGACGCGTACCTTCGGGAGATGGAGCTGCGGCCCATCCGTGACCCGTTCGGAGCCGTGCTCGAGTCCCCGTTTCCCGCGGACGCTGAAAAGCGGTACGAAAGGTTCCTGGGCGCCCTGGGTCGCTTCGCCCCCGGCGCGGTAGACAACGCAAAGGTCATGGAGGGGCTTCACAAACGCCTTACGGCGCTGCCGGCGGCCTCTGAGAATCGCTCACACGCATTTCTCTGGCTCTGGGTCACCCTGCGGCCGCTCTGCCCGGATGAGCCTTCAGAGTGCCGTGCCCTCTCCTGGATCGATGAGTGGATGCTCGCGGATATCATGCGCGGGGCTCTCGTCCGCTCCGGCTGGTTGGACCGCGCGGCGGTACCCGGACCGGGCCTGCTCAGCTTCCTGGTTCGCACCGGTGAACCGGTGGCGGACATTCACTCCTGGCCCGAGCTTCTGGCGGATCCAGCCGCCCAGCGGTTTCTCGAGGTCAACGAGTTCGAAGGCGTGCGGTGGTTCTCGAAGGAGAGCCTGGAGCTGTTTGCGGCGTGCCTCGCGGAAATCGCGCCGTGCGAGGGTTGGAAGGTCCCTGGGCTGCAGACGGCGCTCAACGCGGCGGAGACCGCCAGCTACCGCTGGAATGATTTCCTGGACCTGCTACGCCCGAAGGACGTTGATCCGGGGGCGGAGCACCCGAAATGAAAGCGGGAAATCAGACCCGTCCAGCCAGGTGACCTCTCCATCGAGTTGAAGCGGAAGCCTGGCCTGATACTCGATGTCGACCCTGTCCGCGCTTGCGAAACGGACTTCCGGAAGCTCCCCGTGCAGTCCCCGAAAGAGCAGTCTCTTGCTTCGAAGCTTCTTCATCACGCTCATGCTGGAGATCAGGCAGACGTTCTGCGCCCCCGGGAGCACCGGCATGTGACCTCCGTAGGTCCTGCCGCCGCTGATCCCCACCACGACCATTGAGGGAAGGAATCCGTCGATCTCCGTCTCTCTCCCTTCATGGCAGAGGCGTATGTCCATGGGGCCCGGGCGCACCCTCCGCTCGTAGAACAGCGAGCCGACGTCAACCATGAGCTTGTACGCGTCTCCGGGGATTGCCCGCTTGAACCTGTTGGTGAGGCCGGCGATGTAGGCATCCAGCCCGACGCTCCCGATGTTGAAGGAATACAGGGACGCCCCGCTCCCGGTGGTGACGCGCAAGGCGCCGGTCCTGACCGTGCGCTGGGGACCGAGGATGAGATCGTAGGCCTGGGAGAAAGTTGCGGCGTCCGCAACGTCGTTGCCCGTGCCCAGGGGCAGGCGCAGGAGCTTCAGCCGATCCAGGAAAGACGGGTCGCCGTCCACCAGCGCAGTGCAGATCTCGTTGCTCGTCCCGTCACCGCCGCAGGCAATGAGCAGGTGCTCGATCCCCGAATGCGCCCGCTCTTCCCTGGCCAGGATCTGCTCCGCGATCAGGCGGGCATGACCCGGGTACTCGGTGAAGTGCACGGTGTTGATCTCCACCTTGCGGCGCGGGTAGCGCAGCCGCAGGTCGGACAAGCGCGTCTCCAGCTCCAGGATGTGACGCCGCACGGTGGGCTGGCGCTTGAAAAAGCCCGCGTAGGGGTTCGCAATGACATCGACGATCAGCGGAGCGGTTTCGGGAGAGAGAGAGAAGTTCGTGAGCTCGGAGACGCCGTTTGCATACGCGGAGATCAGATCCATCCCTTGATTCTCTCCCCGGCTGAGTATATCAGCCCGCCGTCAGATGTCCACCAGAAGACTGGCGGCGAGCCGACGCGCTGCCCTGCCCCTGTGAGAGAGCTCGTCCTTCCGGGCGTCCGGAAGCTCGGCAAGCGTCTGGCCGAGCCGGGGCAGGAGGAAAAGAGGGTCATAGCCGAACCCGTTTCCTCCGCGCGGCTCTTCCGTGATGATGCCGTGGACGGTCTCCTGGACAACGATGAATCTTTCCTTGTCCAGGAAAAAAACAAGGCAGCAAACGAAGAAAGCGGCTCGGTCTTCTTGCCCTTTGAGCTTCTCCAGGAGGAACGCGTTCCGCCGGGGGGTCTCCAGGCTTTTCCCGTCAGGGCCGGCGCCGTAGCGGTTTGAAAGGATCCCCGGCGCTCCCCCGAGCGCATGGACGCAAAGCCCCGAGTCATCCGCGAGGACGGGCCTGCCCGCATCTTCGAGCAGCGCAAACGCTTTGCCGCGGGCGTTGTCGTAGAACGTGGCGCCGTCCTCTTCGAAGTCGAATGACACGCCGATCTCCTGGGGAAGGAGGATGCGCACCTGGGGCAGAAGCCGGCGAAACTCGGCGAGCTTGTGATCGTTGTTTGATGCAAGGACACACTCTGTGCTCATCATGCGGACCTGAATGTGTCGGGATCATACACCTCGGCGAGTTTCTTCTTCAACCAATAGAGGCCGGAGTCAACGGTGCCCTTGGGAACGCCGAGGATACGGGCAATCTCCTTGTTCGTCGGCGCAAGCCCCACGCGGGCCATCCTGTCCATGGCCCCGCGCATCCGGCGGCGCGCTTTCTGCAGCCTGACGGAGAGCTCGGCCCTCTTCTCCTCATCCGTTTCGCCAGGAAGCTCGGTTTCCAGAAGGCGGACCTGGGAGAAGGCGCCGTTGCGTCTGCGCCGAAAGGTCTCCAGCCGCGCCTCCCGGGGCGCGCGATGCTCGCACAGCTCCACCATCAGGCTCGCCAGGCGCTCCGGCGGGACTCCTGCCAGTCTCGCAAGGGCTGCGGTCTTCCCCGGGTCGAGATTCCTTGAGCACTTCAGGATGAAGAACAGGAGATTCCTGCGGTCAGAGCCTGTCCTGATGAGCGCCGTTAGCTCTCTGCCGCCAGGCTCCAGCATGGCTTCATCGTCCGCGTCCCCTGGGGCCTGCTCGGCGCTTGCCGTCTCATGCTCCGTCTCGATCCTCAGCGCCACGTTCCAGGATCTTTCACCGCGCTTGCGCTCCCGGGCGAAGTTTCGCAGCTGCCATGCCAGCACCGAGCAGAGGTACGACTCGAACGGCTTGCCCTGGTCCCTGAACCTGTCCAGCAGCCTCACGAGGCGGGGATGGAAGAACACGTAAAACTCCCCGCACGCGTCTTCGTCCCACCCCATCTTCCGTTGCGGGAAGAGGTAGACCCGCGGGGCCAGGTCGCTCATGAGCTCCGCGAGACCCCCCCGGGTCCGCTGGTAGTGAAGGACTTTTTCCGTGAGATTTTCCACGACTTTCCCTCCTTGCGGCGTGGGAGGAAAAGCAATTTGCGTGCCATATCTCAGGCGATGGCAAGGCCACCGGAGGGCCTTTCTTTACATTCGCTTACTTTATGCAAGAAATGCAAAGGCCTCGATCACCGTTGCCCTGATCGAATCCAGCGTGCCCTTGATGTCGAATCCGGCCGCCTGCCTGTGGCCGCCGCCGCCGAAGCCGGCGGCAATCTTTCCCACATCGACGGTCGAGCTCGAGCGCAGCCCCACGGAGTACGCGCCGCCTCTCTCTTCCTTGATGAAAGCCACCACCACCGCTCCGCGGACCGTCTGGAGCAATCGATACAGCTCATCCTCTCCGCGCTGGCCGGCGCCGTGGCGCTCCCTGTCCTGCGCGGTCTGCCACGTGATGAGAAGCCGGCCTTCCCGGTGGGTCTCCACGCGCAGGAGAAGCTCGCCAAGGAGCCTTCTTCCCGAGAGGTCCCGTCGGCCGTAGATCATCATGTAGACTTCCGCGGGAGACGTCCCGCAGGCGGCCAGCCGCGACAGCGTGCGGAAAGTCTCAGGGCTGCCGGGACCGAGATGGCGGAAGAACCCCGTGTCCGTGCAGAAGCCGAAGAGCAGGAGATGCGCGGTCTGGGGATCCACGTCGACCTTCAGCGCTTCGAACAGGGAGAAGATGAGAAATGTCGTGGAGGGAGCGGAGTCATCGACATAGCGGACCGTCCCGAATGTCTCCCCGGCGGAATGGTGGTCTATGACGAGGGTGGGCAGGCCTTCCACCCTGGCCCCCAGGTCCCCGGTGCGATCCGGTGTGGAGCAGTCCACGATGATGACGGCCGCCCCGGCGAGCTTCTCGTCTGAAATCGCGGGGGCAAAACGGTCTGCAAAGCCCTCGATCTCAGGCCGGTCGAAGGGACCAACGGAATGGATGCTTGCTTTCTTTCCAAGCGCGGAAACGATGGTCGCGACGGTCAACTGGGAAGCAACGCAGTCTCCGTCAGGCTCCTTGTGCCCCAGAATCAGGAAGGACTGGTGCGCTCGAAGAAAACCCGCCGCGGCGGTCCGGGACGACATGCCGCTACTCCAGGTGAAGGAGCGCGCGCTGACGTTCCTCTCCGGTGACCTCGAGCTTTCCTCCCCGGATCACGCAGTCGATCTCCGTTCGCATGCCGAACTCCGGGAGGTAGACTCCCGGCTCGATGGAGAAACAGGCGCCCTCCGGGATCACCCGACTGTCGGGAAACTCCACGGAGTCCAGGTTCACTCCGAAGCCGTGAACCCTGCCGCCAATGGAGTGCCCGGTCCTGTGGCGCAGAAAGTCCCCGTAGCCCAGGCTGACGAGCGTAGAGCGGGCAGCCGCGTCAACCTCCGCGCCGCGCACCCCCCTCCCCTGCGATAGACCGCGAGCCAGCGTGGATACGGCCTCCTCTCTGGCCCGCACCACTGCATCGAAAGCCCGCTGCTGCGCAGGGGAGGGTCCGCGCGCGACAACGCCGATCCAGGAGATGTCCGCATACACCGCGCCGGGGGAATCCTTCTTTGCCCACATGTCGAGCTGGAGGACGTCTCCGGCGGAGACCTGTGCTCCGCTTCCCTGGACCTTGTAATGGGGATTGTTCGAATTGATCCCCGCGCCCACGATGGGGGGGCCGTCGGTCACCAGGCCAGCGGCGGAAAAGCGGGACAGGATCAGGTCCCGAAGCTCCCCTTCATGGAGAGCCTGCCCGCCCCCACCCCCGAGCCTCTGCTGCACGAGGCCCCAGGCATCACGAACCGCGGAGTGAAGGACTTTCGCCGCCTCCGCGTGTGACCGCAATCCCTCCCCGTCCAGAGTGCCCAGGCAACGGGCCACGAGGTCCTCCGCGGGGACAAGCTTGCAGCCGCAACTCTCCACGAGCAGCGCGGTGCCATGGTCCAGAAATGATCCCACCGGGATTGTGGAGGAAAAGTCCGCCGCGACGGAACCGCCCGACGGCGGTCCCTGCGCAAGGGCCCGTGCCAGGGCAGTGGTGTACTCTTCCCGGGTGGAATATTGGACGGTCTGGCCCGGCACGTGATCAAGGATCGAGGCTTCAATTCTATGGACGATCTTGAGCGGCGGCCGATCTGGAAAAAGAAGACACACCCACGGCCGCGTATTTGTCCTGTTCGTGGGAACATCGAGAAGGAGGTCAGCTATTTCATCTCGATGGAAGAGGTTGATGAGGAGCCACGCGGAAAGTCCCGCCTCCCGAATGGCTGTGCGAGGTTTTTCGATATCCAGCATTGGGGCCGGCGGCCTCAGTAGTCCCGCGGCGGTTCCTGGATATTGAACTGCGTGGTGAGGTTGAGGCTGGCATCAAGGGTCCCCCACGTGGGGCCCATCATGTCCTCCTGGGCGTTGATGCTTATGTGGTCGAACTTCCCATCCACCCACGAAATCGAGACGTACGGCCTGTCCGGTGTGGTCCCATAGGTGATGACCGCGGTGGCGGTGACACCGCCGGTGAAACCACTTCAAAGGCACGTACATCTCTCCGATCGTCATGTTGCTCTTCCAATAGAGGAGCTTGTACCCGAGGGGGTGCACGAAGACCCTGATAAGAGGGATATTCTTTACATACGCTTCCTTGGGATATCCCTGCTGGGCGGACGATGGTTGCGCCGTCTGCGCCTGAGCAAACGCTGACATGCCCATGAGCAGCAGAGTCCCCGCGATTACGATTGCGACCGCCCTTTTCATCCCGATCCTCCTGACCCTCTGAGCCGACCAGATCACCCCTTCTATCTCACCCCTTATATCATAGTGGTTTTCGGGGCCGTTTCAAGGGCAGCCATAGTCCGGTGCGGCCATAATCCGGTGCAGCCACAACGCGGCAGCCGTCATCCTGCAGGGGCAAATCCCTTTCGCCTACAGCGTTGCGAGCATGAGCGCCTTTATGGTGTGTTTGCGGTTCTCCGCTTCATCCCAGACGCGGGAGCTGGGGCCGTCAATGACCTCCGCCGAGACCTCTTTGGCCCTGACCGCGGGGAGGCAGTGCAGAAAAATCGAAGTCTTGCCCGTCTTCTGCATCAGGTCCTGGGTGACCTGGTAGGGAGAAAGGAGCGAAGCCCGCTCAGCGCCCTTCTCCTCCTCCCCCATCGACACCCACACGTCCGTGTACACCGCATCCGCGCCCCTGACGCCTTCCGAGACATCCGCGCTCACCTGGACCTTCGCTCCGGTGTGCGCTCCCATGGCCGCGGCCCATTCGACGTTTTCGGGCGCAGGAGAGAGGGAAGAGGGACAAACGATGGAGACGTGCACGCCCATCTGGGCGCAGCCTACCAGGAGCGTCGTGGCAACGTTGTTTCTCCCATCCCCCACGAACGCAAGCTTCGTTCCCTTCAGGCTGCCGAACTCTTCTTCCATGGTCATGAGGTCCGCGAGCACCTGGGTCGGATGCCATTCGTCGGTGAGGCCGTTGTACACCGGCACTCCGGACCACCGGGCCAGAGTTTCAACGGTGGATTGCTTGAAGCCGCGGAACTGGATTGCGTCGAACATCCTGCCCAGGACCCGCGCGGTGTCTTCGATTGTTTCCTTCACGCCGAGGTGGATGTCCGCGGTGGAGAGAAACACGGGGTGCCCCCCTTCCTCCCCGAACGCCGTCTCGAAGGCGCAGCGCGTCCGGGTGGAGCGCTTCTCGAAAAGCAGCGCGATGGTCCGCCCCTGGAATCTCTGCAGCAGCTTCCCGGTTTTCCGCTCTTTCTTCACCTTGTGGGACAGATCCAGGACCTCGCGAACTTCTTCCGGCGTCCAGTCCTTGAGCGTGAGAAGCGATTTTCCCTTCAGCGTCGACTTCATTGCAACCTCGCTTTCAGAATCTCCTCCAGGTCCGGCGTGCTCACTTCCTTCAGCTCGTAGCGCACGCGCACCATGGGTTTCTCGATGCGGATGATCCTGGTCAGATCCACGGGCGTGGCAATGATCACCAGGTCGCACGGCACGCGCCTGATGGTCGCCTCCAGGTCTCTCACCTGCTCCTCCCCGTAGCCGACGGCCGGCAGGAGCGCCCCGATGCGCGGGTACTTCTGGAAGGTTTCTCGGATCTTCCCGGTGGCGTACTCGCCGGGGATCAACGATTTCAGCGGCGCCGTTGGCGCTGCGCGGCGACAGTCCCTGATCCGTAGTTCATCTCCCCGTGGGTCAGCGTGGGTCCGTCCTCCACAACCAGGACGCGCTTCCCCTGGATCTTCTCCCGGCCTTCCAGGAAAAGCGGGGATGCCGCATCGACTACCTGCGCCTTCGGGTTCAGGGCCCGGATGCTTTCGCGCACGGTCTCGATGCCCTGGGGCTCCGCGGTGTCGATCTTGTTGATGACCACCACGTCCGCCATGATCAGGTTGACCCGGCCGGGATAGTAGGACAGCTCGTGCCCCGGTCTGTGAGGATCTACCACCGTGATGTGAACGTCCGGCGTGTAGAAGGGAAGGTCGTTGTTGCCGCCGTCCCAGATGATGACATCACCCTCGGATTCAGCCTGCGCAAGGATCTCCGCGTAATCGACCCCGGCGTAGACGATGAGCCCCTCCGCGATGTGCGGCTCGTACTCTTCCATCTCTTCGATGGTGCAGCGATGCCTGGCCATGTCCTCCAGCGTGGCGAATCTCTGCACCTTCTGAGATTCCAGATCCCCATAGGGCATTGGATGGCGGACGACTACGGGCTTGCGCCCCATGCCTTTCAGGATACCGGCGACCCTCCGTGTTGTCTGGCTCTTGCCGCTGCCCGTGCGCACCGCGCAGACCGCGACAACCGGCTTCCGGGAGGGCAGCATTGCGGATGCCGCGCCTAGGAGGCGGAAGTCGGCTCCCAGCGCCACGACCCGGGACGCCTGCTCCATCACGTGCTGGTGGGAGACATCCGAATACGAGAAGACAACCTCGTCGATCCGACCCGCTCGAAAAAGCTCCTCGAGCCCCGACTCCGCGACAATGGGAATGCCATCCGGATAGAAGCGCCCGGCCAGGGCGGGGGGGTACGATCGCCCGGCGATGTCGGGTATTTGCGTGGCGGTGAATGCGACCACGCGCGTCTCAGCACAGTCGCGGAACACGCAGTTGAAGTTGTGAAAATCCCGTCCCGCCGCGCCCATGATGACGATGTTTCTTGCTTCCATGTTTGATTGTCTTTCCGCAGACTGTACAGGGCGAGGCGGCCCGTGGCAAGGCCAGGGTCGTTGGAGTGTCAACAGGCCAGGATCGCGGGGATCGCGGGAAGGCAGTGGGTCTCGAACGCCGGACGTCTGGGCCCCAGCCATCGCGGCGCTCAGTACCGCAGGTGCTTCACCTTCTCCCCACTCTGCTTCAGCGACTCCATGGTCGCAATTCCGATCTCGAGGTGCAGGTCAGAGAACTGCGCCGTGACGGCACGATCCATTTCCTCAGTCTTGACGCCTTCGGGGATGACGGGAACGTCGGAGACAAGGAGAAGCGCGCCGCGGGGGATCTCGTTGGCATGGCCGACCAGGAAAAGGGTTGCAGTCTCCATGTCGATGGCAATGGCGCGCATCCTGATGAGGTATTCCTTGAACTGCTCGTCGTGCTCCCAAACCCTGCGGTTGGTCGTATAGACGACACCGGTCCGGTAATCCTGCTCCTTCTTGACGATCTCTTCGGCCACCAGCGCGTGCAGGCGGAATGAGGGAAGGGCCGGGACTTCGATGGGGAAGTAGTCCAGCCCGGTTCCCTCCCCCCGGATTGCCGCAATGGGCAGAACGAAATGCCCGAGGTCCACGCTCGTCTTCAGACCGCCGCACTTGCCAAGGAAAAGCACGGCATCCGGGTGGACTGCGCTCAGGAGGTCCATGACCGTTGCCGCGTTCGGAGAGCCGATGCCGAAGTTGACCATCGTGATGCCGGAGGGCGACGTGCATGCCTGCATGGGGCCGCCTGCTCCGGTGATGGGCGCCTTCATGCGCGCGCTGAACTTCTCCAGGTAGCTCCAGAAGTTCGTGAGGAGGACCAGCTTCCCGAAATCCCGAATGGGCATTCCCGTGTAGCGCGGGAGCCATCCGCTGACAATCGTTTCCCGAGACGGCGTGCCCTTCACGCTCGGGCCTCGGAGAGGTCCTTTGCCTCGAATATCGTCATGCCTTCCCATGCCAGGAACGAGCACGTCCCAAAATCCCGGCTGAAGACCGCCACATCTGCGTCGTATCCCGGGAGCAAAGCGCCCTTTTGCAGAAAGCCAAGGTGCCGGGCCGGATTCAAAGTGGCCATTGCGACAGCCCAGGGAAGCGGCACGTTGAACCGGGACACCAGGCGGGCCACCCCTTCATTCACGAGCCGGCGTGATCCCACCAGCACCCCCGAGTCCGCGTAGTAGACCCCGGCCGCCCGGGCGACCACCGGCTTCCCGTAGACCGTCAGGTCCTGGGCGGCACTGTCTTGCAGCCCGGCCGGCGTGAAAGCGTCAGAGATGAGCACGATCCGCTGCCAGGGTCGAGACTGCAGCGCAAGCTGAATTGCAGCGTCATGCACATGGGTCCCGTCGCAGTTGAGCTCCGTGTACACTGTCTTGTTCAGGATGGCCCAGTGAGCCAGCCCGGGGTCCTTGTGGGAGATCCCGCTCATGCCGTTGAAAAGGTGAGTGACGCCCAGCGGGGTCACATTCTCATAGGCTTCCAGGTCAGCAAGCTTCGCATCGGAGTGCCCCAGGGAAGGCAGGACTCCCAGGGAGGTGATGCCGCCGAAGAGCTCGGTGGCCCTCGGCAGCTCCGGCGCGAAAGTCATGACCCTGAGTCGCCGCCGCGCCGCGTCAACCAGCGTATGCAAGTACTCTATAGAAGGTTCTCGAACGAGCTCGCTGGGAATGCCCCCCTTGCGGGAGAGGGCAACGAACGGCCCCTCCACGTGGATGCCCAGGGCGCGTCCCCGGAGCCACGGAACAGCGTCCCCGGCTTCCAGAGCCGTTGCCAGGCCGGCAAGCGTTCCTTCATCCGCCACGGTGGTGGGGAGGAATGCGCCAACGCCCCTTGCCCCAAGGAACCGCCCCATCCGGGCGAGGCTGTCGGCAGTCATGCGCTCCACGCTTACCCCGCCGCACCCGTGGATATGGACTTCCCACAGGCTTGGGCAGATCAGCGCGCCGCTGGCGCTGACGCGCCTGCATCCTTCGGGAAGCGCGGCTGCAACCCTGGCCGCCGGACCCACGGCGCTGATCTTCCCTCCCGCCACAAGCACGGCTCCATTGGGGACCAACCGGTCCGGCAGGACCACGTCCCCTCCTTCGATGAGCACAGGACCCGAAGTCTTTTCAATCGCCACACAGCCAATGTATGGAAGGAAAAGAGTCTATGCAAACGAGGGTTTGGCGAGCCGAGGCCCCGGCTGAGCTGCCGTGGGTGGGTCTGCGCCGCCCAGCGGGGGCCCCGGCGCTTCGGCCGGCACTGGCGCCAGCCGCGGCGGCTTCGCCGTTCTTGACACTCCCGGGGCGGAGCAAGTAATATCGCCCATACCAGCTGCGGTGGTGGAATTTGGTAGACACGCTAGCTTGAGGGGCTAGTGCCCGAAAGGGTGTGCTGGTTCAAGTCCAGTCCGCAGCATCGCAACTCATTACGTCGTAATGGGTTGCGGGAGGGACCGAAAACGGACCTCCATGAACGCATCCAACTGTGACACTATCTGTGACATTATTTCACGGACGTGTCAGCTCAGAGGTGCACCATGGAGAAGCCCAAGCGTCCCTACTCCCTCTTCAAACGGCCTACCGCCAAGCAATACACGTTCATCTACTACTGCCGATTCCGGGATGAGAACGGCAACTACATGTCGCCAATCTCGACCCTTCAGTTCTCCAAGGCCGCGGCCCGCAACTGGGCTGACCAGAAGCTCAAAGAGGGCAAGATCGTCCTCCCCGGGAAGCGTGGAACCCCTTTCGAGACCTTCGCAGAGGGCTTCTGGGACTATGAGGGCGAGTACATTCAACGGAAGCTTGCCCGAGGAGGACACTTCTCCAAGATCTTTGCGCAAATCCGCGAGGGACATGTCAGAAAGTGGATCCTGCCTCATTTCAAGGGACAGCCGATTGGCAGCATTCGCCGGCATCAGATCGAGTCTTGGGCCATGGAGCTCTACAAGACTTCCGGCCTTGTCCCGGCAAGTGTCAATCGCGTCCTCGACTGCATGAAGGTGATGATGAAGGAGGCCCTTCGCCGCGGCTACGTGAACGCTGACCCGGCAGTAGGCGTTGAGTCATTCACGGAGAAGTACAAGGTTCGGGGGATCATCACCCCTGAAGAGATCAACGCGCTCTTCAGCAAAGACGCGCTCTCATCGATCTGGAAAGGCGAACGAGTCTTCTTCGTCGCCTCACTGCTTGGAGTCGCGACCGGACTGCGTCAAGGGGAAGTCCGCGGCCTTCGAAATCAGGATGTCCACCAGGACTATGTTGCTGTATGCGGATCATGGGAGGAACGAAATGGCCTCCATGGTGCCAAGTGGGGCTCAGAACGGATCGTGCCCATACCATCACGGGTCGCAGATGAACTTGGCACGCTCGCGCAAGATGCCCGATATCGTGATCCCGAGGATCTCGTCTTCGCTGGCGAAGCCCGCGGAGAACCCATCAAAAAGGAAGACCTCGAGGCCCATTTCTATTCTGCGTTGGCAGCCATCGGGATCACTGACGAGATCAGGCGCAAGCGAGTTCTCGTCTGGCATTCCTTGAGGCACACCTTCAACTCTGTCATGAAAGGCAGAATCGATTCCGCGAAGTTGATGAAGATTGTAGGACATCGGCAAGAGTCGACAAACATGCGGTACACGCACGCCTTGCCGAAAGACCTCGAAGATGTACGTGCTTTGCAGGAGAACCTCATCGGCAAGGGGATAGCGGACTGAACTTGATGCGGTTTCAGGTGCATTCCTCAGCACCCAAAGCGCCTGAGCGCCCCGCTGAAGTGAGGTAGCCCAGGATATCTGCCGGTGGCATTGAGCTTGTGCACGCTGACGTGGCGATCACGGAGAGGTACAGATCGCTATGCTTGGCGTTTCGGCCTTACCCGTGGATAATGGTGCCAGTCTCTATCGATTGTTCGTGACAAGAGGGACCAGCATCGATGAAAATGACCATCCAGTCCGCAATAGCAGCATTTGGGGTCGAAGCGAAACAGAAACTGTCAAACCCTGCCGTGACCGGTCAACCGGAGGAGCAACTGCGAGCGCCTTTCGAGGCGCTGCTCAAAGATATCGCGGAATTGTGCGGCCTTCCACGCGACAAGGTGGTGGCAGTAGGCGAGTCGTCGCTTGACAATATCAAGACCCGTCCCGATTACGCGGTCAGCGTTCAGGGTGCGCTGGCGGGATTCGTGGAACTCAAGGCTCCGGGCAAGGGCGCAGACCCACGCAAGTTCAAGGACTCCCATGACAAGGAACAGTGGGAAAAACTCCGTTCACTTCCGAACTTGGTTTACACTGACGGAAATTCTTTCAGCCTCTGGCAGAACGGCGAGCTGGTAGGACCGATTCTCACCTTGACCGGTGACATCGAATTGTCAGGAAAGGAGCTTCGATCGCCTCCAGGGATTGTGAAGCTTTTTGCTGATTTTCTACAGTGGGAACCAATCCCCCCCAATAATGCCAGAGACTTGGCTCACATCAGTGCCCGGCTTTGCCGCCTGCTGCGAGATGAGGTGACGGAGCAACTGACACTTGGCAGTGAGGCACTTACCGCGCTGGCCACCGATTGGCGCAAGCTGTTGTTTCCAGATGCGACGGACGAAAGATTCGCTGACGGATACGCTCAAGCCGTGACCTTCGGTCTCTTGATGGCACGGGCGAGAGGCATCAGCCTAAAAGCCGGTCTTCAGCAGGTCGCCGGCGAACTCAACGCAGTCAGCACTCTTATCGGCGAGGCACTTCGACTGCTCACCTATGACGCCGACAACCAGAGATCGCTCAGAACCTCGCTGGAGACTTTGACGCGGGTTCTTGAGGCGGTCAATTGGGCCACTATCAGCAAGCGTAGGCACCCTTCCACACCCCAGGCCGAACACTCCAAGGCCGAGACATGGCTGTACTTCTACGAGGATTTTCTTGAAGTATATGACAATGAGCTCCGCAAGAGAACGGGCTCCTACTACACCCCGCCGCAGGTCGTGGCGGCAATGGTTTCTCTCGTCGATCAAGCGCTACGCGGGCCAAGCTTCGGGCTTCACGCTGGGCTGGCGTCTTCTTCCGTTACGTTGGCCGACCCTGCGGTGGGCACCGGAACTTTCCTCCTCGGCGTGCTTCAGAGAATCAGCCAGACTGTAAGATCGGACGAGGGAGAAGGAACAGTCAGCGCTGCCATTCACGAGGCTTTGCAGCGTCTGATAGCCTTCGAGGTGCAACTTGGTCCTTTTGCCGTGGCGCAATTGCGAGTGCTCGCCGAGATTATGGACTTGACCGGCTCACCGCCGACGACTCCGACCCGCATGTATGTTACAGACACACTTGGTGATCCCGAGGACTACGAGGGTTGGGTACCCAGCATGTACGGGGAAATTGCTAAGTTTCGCAGAGAAGCGAACAGGATAAAGCGCGATCAGCCCATTACGGTTGTCCTGGGCAACCCACCCTACAAAGAGAAGGCCAAGGGACTTGGCGGCTGGATTGAGGGGAGAAATGGGAAAGCGGAGAAGGCATCGCCCCTTGCGGAATGGATGCCACCCAGAGAATGGGGCGTTGGTACACACGCCAAACACTTGCGGAATCTATATGTCTATTTCTGGCGATGGGCAACCTGGAAGGTCTTTGATCATCATCCCACCAACAACACGGGCATCGTGTGTTTCATCACCGTCGCCGGGTTTCTGAACGGCCCGGGATTCCAGAAGATGCGGCACTACCTGCGTCATACGTGCGATGAGATATGGGTGATCGATTGCTCGCCGGAGGGACATCAGCCTGAGGTCAACACCCGCATTTTTCAAGACGTTCAGCAGCCCATCTGCATTGTCATGGCTTCTCGATCTTCTAGCAGCCACCCCGACACACCCGCAAATGTCTGGTTTCGGTCACTTCCAGCCGGCCATCGGGAGGAGAAGTTCAAGGCATTACAGGCAGTCCGCTTGGACGGGCAGGGCTGGCTTGCATGCCCTCGTCCCGAGATCAAGCCGGGCGTTGATTTCGACAACGAGCCCGACTGGCGCGCCCCCTTCCTCCCGGCATCAGCCGGTGCATGGTCAACCTATCCGAAGCTGGAAGACCTGTTCATTTATAACGGTTCAGGAGTCATGCCCGGGCGTACATGGATCATCGCACCGGACGCCGACTCCTTGCATCGGCGCTGGCAGACTCTCGTGAAGGCGGGCGAAGCTGAGAAGGAACGACTCTTTCATCCCCACTTGCGCAATGGCAAGCCCGGCGACAAACATGTCAATCGCGTCGTCAAGGAAGGCTTGCCCGGATACGCTGCGAATGGGAAACCGGTAGCCAAAGAGACGGCTCGTGCTTGGAACCAGTTCACTATGGTTTCCGCTCGTTCGACCGGCAGTGGATCATTCCAGACAATCGCCTCATAAACCAACCGAATCCGAGGCTGTGGGATGTAAGGTCCGGACATCAGGTATACCTTACCGAGCTGGCAAGGTTCTCTCCGACAAGTGGACCTGCCCTCACTGTCACTGGTCTGATCCCTGATCTGCATCACTATAAGGGCTCATTCGGTGGTCGCGTTTACCCGCTTTGGGCCGATGCTGCGGCAAATATACCTAACATCCGCCCAAAGCTTTTGTCATTCCTGAGCCTTCGCTGGGAGAAAGATATTACTGCGGATGTCTTGGTCGCCTACGTGGTCGCGGTTGCAGCCCATCCAGCTTTCGCAAAGCGCTTCAGAAAAGACCTTGCCACACCGGGACTGCATATCCCCCTGACTGCCGATCGAACCATCTTCAAGGAGGCCGTTCGTATCGGTCGGAAGGTTATCTGGCTACACACGTTTGGGGATCGAATGGTCGACCCAACGGACGGTCGCCCCGCTGGCCCACCACGTCTGCCCCATGATCGCGCGCCAACTATCCCAAAAGAAGGTGCCATCCCGGAGGACGTTTCGGGCATGCCGGATTCAATCGACTACGATGCAGGCAAGAGGAGGCTTTTGGTCGGAAAAGGGTACGTCGACAAAGTGGATCCAGCAGTGTGGAGCTATGAGGTGTCTGGCAAACAGGTGTTGACCCAGTGGTTCAGCTACCGAAAAAAGAACCGCGAGCGACCCATAATCGGAGACCGTCGACCTCCGTCGCCGCTTGGCGATATACAGCCTGCGTGTTGGTTGGCTGAGTATACGACCGAATTGATCAATGTCCTCAACGTGCTTGGTCTGCTTGTCGAGCTTGAGCCCAAGCAAGCGGAATTGCTGGAGAAGATCTGTACAGGTCCTACCTTTTCCAGTGGGGAGATGCGAGCGGCCGGAGTATTCGAAGTTCCAGCAAAATCAAGCCGTAGCTCCAGACGGGCTTAAGGGTCTGACAAAGATAAAAAAACAAAGTCATCGAGAGGCTTAGTGGTCCATTTCGTAAGTACGGTGACGTGAGGAAGCTTCGTGAAGGCGCCAAACAGAGGGTGCTCGCTGCGTGAATATGTCATCAAGATTACGAAACGGACCACCCAGGAAAAGGGCTTCAATCGATATTTCCTTTGTAGACACGTCCGCAGAAAGGGAACCATTGTCTACGTTATGAAGACATCCTGAAGGTTAGCAGGGGCAGGATTTGAACCTGCGACCTCCGGGTTATGAGAACGAAGATCCCTTGTAATGGCTTGTATCCGCTTGTAAGTTACTCTATGCTAAGAAAGGAATTAATGCAAGTACTATTAGATTGTCTTGGATGCTCCAGCAGCTGTTTGTATCCATTAGCGCCCCTTCCATTCTACATCTTTTGGGTTCAGTCTTTCCGCTCCTGCCCCCTACCCCATCGTTGCATAGTCTCAAGGTTCTCTATTGCCCGTCCCAACTGACGCCAATCCAAGCATCGAGTCGGCTTAGGAAGGACCAGAGCTTGCGCGCAACCAACCATGACCGCAACCGCCGACCCCTATGGCGATCTGGTTGCCGCATCCTTCCGGATGGGCGTTTCTATCACGGCATAGGCGCCGGAGTTTGCCGGCGCTATCAAGGAGACGATGTTTTCCCCGATGAGGTGGGGG
This sequence comes from uncultured Spirochaetota bacterium, assembly GCA_963745235.1. Lineage (GTDB taxonomy): Bacteria > Spirochaetota > Spirochaetia > SZUA-6 > Fen-1364 > Fen-1364. The sequence continues at coordinate 100,579 of CAVUXE010000091.1, forward strand.
GCATCATTCAGCGGAAGCCGTCGACAGAAAATCTGTCTATCGGTGACGTCAATTTCACGTATCCGCGAAGGAACTCAAAGAGAATTGTCGGTTGCCGTTGGATTTTTGTACTCAATATCCCAGGGAGTCATCACGCTCACGCGCTTTTCTGTCATGTATCCGAAATACATCGAGAGCAAGCGCCCGACACTGCGCGCTGACGGCCTCCCAATCAGACCACTCTTTTTTGATACCCTTGTATTCCTTCAGATTGACCTCGTCTAGGTCAAATGGCCTCGGGTCGGCCAACTGCACCTGAAGCTGCATGAGAGCCGACTCGCCGGAGGGCTGCGGATAGAGCGTGTCGAACGGCCGCAAAGCCTCACGGCTGCCTGCTTGGCCAAGGTGACTTGATAAGGCCGCCACGTCGATATAGTCCCTGGAGCGTTTCGCCTGAGAACCAGAACACCCTTGATACGCAACATCTCCGCCTCCGTGGGAAGCGTAATCGATAGCGATGCCACTTGCACCGTTGTTGTTTCCAGCGGCGTTTTCCTCACGAGCTGCCGGATGCCCGTTTCTATCCCGTCTAAAGACCCAAGGATTTGAACGGGTCTATTGATGCGTGCGGTCTTCAGCCTGCAACCGATTCCAGATTGGCGAGAACGTCGTCGAACCTCTGTTGCAAGTCTGACACAATATGGTCTGCGTCCATTGATTGGCGATGTTCGGCATAGAGCGCAGCAGCAGTCCCTCCAACGAGCGTTGCTCCCGGCAACAAGCTGTTGAAGGTGAGCCGCTGCTGAGAGAACTCTTTCCCAGTCAGGAAGCAGCTCGTTGTTTGGCATACTCTCTCCACAGAATGTACCTCTGGTTCGGGCGTGTGGAACGGTCGCTCTCGCAAATGCGAAGAATCTTT
>CAVUXE010000092.1:0-9431 GCA_963745235.1 uncultured Spirochaetota bacterium
TAGTTTTGGGCTCTATACTTTCTTTGGGTATTGTTATGCAGCCGGTGAGGACACTGGAGCGGTCTATTCGGTCGATACAGTCTCCTGAGCATTATCTTTTCTCGGTCGCAGACCTCGGATCGCTGTTACCGGATCTTGATCGACCCGCCCTCAAGATGGTGCTCTTGCGAGCTGTAGATACCGGGGTTCTCGCACGAGCGTGTCGCGGAATATACCTGCTCGCGGACACCCCACGAACTGGGTATGAGTTGTATCACATCGCAGCGAAGCTCCGGGCAGGCTACTTCAACTACATATCTCAGGAAACCGTGCTCAGCGAACTAGGGATCATCTCCCAGGCTCCAATTCAGTACATCACCCTCATGTCATCCGGCGCCAGCGGTATCGTTGACTGCGGTGAGTTCGGAAGGGTTGAGTTTACTCATTCGAAAAAGAGGTTTGAAGAGCTGGCTGACAGACTGTCCTACGATGATAGGTGCAGGCTGCTCCGAGCGGACGCTTCGCTAGCGTTTGAGGACCTCCGTGCGGCTCGAAGGAATCTGCATCTCGTCGACGAAGGAGCGTTGCGTGAACACCTTGTTTGACGATCATGTACAGCGAGCTCTCCAAGGCGCAAAAGACCTGCAACGATCGCTGCTGCCAGCGATCGAAAAAGAGATTCTCCACCATGACATCATCCGTGAGCTCCATGAGCACGGGTATTTGTCGGGCTTGATTCTCTTCGGTGGGACGAATCTCCGCCTCTGCCATGGCTCAAATAGACTGAGTGAAGATCTCGACTTCAAGGGTGGACCAAGTTTTAATCCTGCCCAAATGAGTGGCATGGCATCGGTTCTGACCAAGGCCTTTCGCCAGAAATACGGGCTTGTCGCAAGTGTGGAGGACCCGCGACCCAAGGAAAGCAATACGAAGACCTGGACGATACGGATAATTACACGACCCGGATCGAAAAACGAAAAACAGCAGCGCATCAATCTTGATGTCTGTACGCTGACGGCTTATGAATATGCTCCAGCAGTCATTGCCAACCACTATGCGATAGATCTCGGCACTTCTGGGCTCGTGGTACGCTCGCAATCGACGCGGGAATCGTTCACTGACAAGGTCTTGGCAATTGCGTTGAGAAATCGACTACAGCCCCGCGATCTCTGGGATCTTGCATGGCTGCACCAAAAGCCGGCCAATCGAGTCCCTACCCGGGTGGCGGAAAAGCTGCAGGAGCACAGTGTCACGATGCGGGAGTTTTCGCGGCGACTGGCTGACCGCATAGTGGACATGAAATCGGAAGAGTGCCGTACCACCTTTGTGAATGAACTCACTCGGTTCTTGCCAGCAGGATACGTCAAGACTGCCAAAGATCCGACATTCTGGGAATATCTTGTCGCCACACTGAAAGAAGTAGCAGAGGATTTTGGAAAGGATCTGACCCGTGACCGGCACAGGCGTGGCTGGGAGATGTGAGAAATCCGAAAGGCCAATCCGACTTGAGGCGCTGCAGGTGCGGGACAGTTGACCTGCAAACTGGCTCCCCTCTTGAGGAGGAGTTCACCCGGAGAAAAATGAGATGATTACTGAGAAGAACTCGTTCTATCTCATTTTTCCTGGACCTACTTCGAATTACCCTGATACGCCAACTCTTTTTCAGCAGTAGACTTAGGTACATGGGGGTATTTCCGTGGTGAATCTCGATCGGACTTAAAATCCCACATGTGAAGTATCGCCGGCGATACTTTCAACAAGGAGCCAATCCTTAGCACCTGTTCGACGATTCAGGACCCTTTGCTCGACTTGACTGAAAACCTGCAATCCTCAAGACTGTTACCTTGCAAGGTTACCGATGGAAATGAATGATAGCTTTACGTCGAAAAACGTTCCTTCCCGCTGTTTCCCGCGGGGCCGAAAATCCTCTAACGACCGAAAGAAACGTGAGTGATCCAAGGTTGATTCATTTGGCAAGACGCTACGTCTGGTGGCTTTCACCGGAGGAGGCCCTTGAGTACCCGCAGCGGGTCATCGCCCGAATCATGGACCTGGGCACTTTCGAAGATATCCATGAACTTGTAGCCATCGTGGGGGAAGACACGCTACGGCAGGCACTCCATAATGCTGAGGCAGGGCAGTTTCGACCACGATCCTGGTCGTACTGGCAGTACCTTCTCAACGGACTGGCAGATGATACGCTGCCGCCAATGCCTGTCCGTAGGGTGTCATGAAATCACTCAATCCCCGTCTGGAAGTACTCCCGGAAGCACAGAGGGTAATCTGGAACAAATTGGGCTGGACGAAAAGTAGCGGGTTCGTCCTGTATGGCGGAACAGCTATTGCGTTACGCTGCGGTCACCGCGCATCAATTGATTTCGATTTCTTCGCAGACAAGGAATTGAGTCATCAGACCCCATCCACCAGGAGTTACAGAGGTCAGGAATCGCCTACCAGGTCGCGCAGGATGAGAAGAATACCCTCACGGTGGTCACTGATCCTGGCAACGTCAGGTTGTCATTCTTTGGTGGACTGATTATGGGACGCATCGATGCTCCAACGCAGACCGAAGATGGGATTGCCTTGGTAGCCTCGCCTCTTGACCTCTTAGCCACCAAACTCAAGGTAATAATGCGGCGGGCAGAGGCGAAGGACTACGAGGATATCGCGCAGCTACTGCGTAGCGGAGAGAGTTTGATCCAGGGTCTTGGGGCTGCCCGGGCGTTGTTTGGTTCTGCCTTCGCGCCATCGGAGAGCTTGAGGGCTTTGACTTTCTTTGATGACGGCGATCTGGCCAGAGTGAGTGCCGAGACGCGCCAGGAGTTGCGAAATGAGGCCGCCAAAACGTCTCGGATATTTCCAATACCTCATCTCGAGATGTCAGCAATCAATTGAGTGACGAAAGTATTATCCGTCAGACAAACCGTGATCGTGGCGGCACGGAGCTATGACAAACCCCAAGAGCGGAGGTTAAGCGCGACATTCAGCGGAATCTGGATAGGCGCATGCGAAACGCGTTTGATCAACTAGTTGATAATAGGTATCAGGGTATTCACGGACAACTATTAGCTATTGCTTGATATTTTTGCGTCTCTGTGTTCTTTCCTATGGAATGAAGTCGTTCTCATTCAGACCAGCAGATTCCTTCAAGCCTTCGTTACCCGGCGCTCGACGCCACAGAACGGATTCGATCAAGAGTCTTGGCAGGCTTTTCAAGCAAATCAATAACCTTCGAAAGCGACATCCTCACAGTTATGGGGGTTCTTCTGGAACCAGCTTTGACAAAAGACAGCTATGTATCGTCAAAGTTCGCTATGGCCGTGGTGCTGCCTCGCTCAGGGCACACCTTTCATATATCCAGCGCAAGGGCGCCGGCAAGGATGGCGAGAGGCCGCAGCTCTTTGGGAACTCAGACAAGTCAGCACTCACCGCCATCGAGCCAGGCAAACTCCGCCACTACCGCATCGTGGTGTCGCCCGAGACGCCTGAGCAGTTCCCGCTCTCAGTCTTGGCGAGATCACTTGTGCAACGAATCGAACGTGACACGGGGTATTCGCTTTCTTGGGCTCAGCACGATCCACGAGAACACCGAGCACAGTCACATCCATCTTGTCATCGGCGGCCGGGATAAGAGGGGCCATGAGGTCATCTTCAGCCGCAAGTACATATCCTCGCAACTTAGAGAGCACTCGCGCGACATCCTAACTGAAGCACTCGGAGAACGGCGGCCTCTTCCAGAGGCAGCGCGCTTGAAAAGGGAGATTCCGGGCAAATCGTTTCACAAGCCTTGATGAAATCATTCGCGGCGCAAGTGAAACGATTGGCCAGGTATCAGCAAAATCAATACGAGCATCGACAACTCCCGAGAAGGCTGAGGCGGCCATAGCGCGGCTGAAGTTCCTCGTCAGCGTGGGACTTGCAGAAAGGGAAGGGACAGAGTACCGAATCTCCCCGCGCTGGGAGGACTCGCTGGCCGTCTCGCGTCGCTTCTCAAGCTACCTCGAGGCAGCCCGTCAGCTGAAGTTCACACCACAAAGCCTGCTACAGCTGTATTCTCCTCATAGGAATGGCCGCATTGTGGGCAGAGTAAGCGCGGTTGGCCTCGTCGATGAGCTTTCCACGAATAACTACTTGCTCATCGAGACGATTGATGGCAGAGCATTCTATGTCCCGCTATTCCGCAAACCCCGAGGAATCAAGGTTGGAGATTCCATCGTCCTTATGAAGATTCCTCACCGAGAGGGCGAAGTGATCCTTCAAGGCACTGGCGAGATGTCTTTAAAATCTGCTACCTCCCTGAGTCTTCTTGATGTGCGATTTGCCAAGATGCCAGAGGAAAAGTTAAAGGTGGAAGTCGAGAAACTTGGGAAGGATAGAGGCGGCTTCGGACTCCATCCTCAATAAGACGTCATAGTCAAAGCTTAGCGTTTCGAGTATCGCCTGCGATGCTGAATATCGCGGTGAATTTTTACGATTGCATAATATAAAGCAATTGCATATAATGACTTGATTTTTTCCAAGAGGTCGAATTGATGCAGTCTGATATCAGAAAACGTCCCAAGCCTAACCCAAACGGAGGACAAGCTTTTGCCGTCTTCCACAAAGCGATTCCACTCTCTGCTGATCTTCGCTGGCCTCTGGATCGCTACTCAGACTTTCGCTCGCATGTGCAACTATTCCTCCCTCTTGGGTCCTTGCTGGTTCCTCTACGACCAAGTGCCGGTCTACCGCCCGTGGATGCTCCTGGGGTGGGCATACAAGTTCGCAAGCTGGAAGCCAGTGCATGAATACCTGTATAAGGCAAGCATTTGGTTTGGCGTTTTCTCGGCTATTGCCGTCGTTCTCTATCTCGCCCTGAGTTTCCTCCGCGGGGGCTACTCCAAAAACGACAACCTCTACGGTACGGCCAGGTGGGCCACGGTCCGTGATCTTCGTCGCAACGGCCTTCTTTTCGCAAAGGGCGTCATTTGCGGTCAAACCGCACAGGCGGTTCTCCGAGCGAATGCCAGCACAGGAACCACCAAGTACCGCCTTCAGCACGTACCGCGAGGATCGTCGGCCACGTCGGAGAAACCTCTACGCTCATGGTCGCCCCCAGCCGATCAGGCAAAGGCGTCAGCACCGTAATCCCTACCCTTCTTTCGTGGAGCGGCAGCGTGATCGTCTTTGATCCCAAAGCCGAGAATTGGCACATCACCGCAGGGTTTCGCAGCAAGTTCTCCCACGCCCTTCGATTCAGCCCCGTCATCAAGGACTCCGTCCACTTCAATATCCTTGCCGAGGTGCGTCCTGGAGAGAACGCAGTGCGCGACGCCGAAATTATCGCGGACATACTCACCGCCCCCCAGGATGATGCAGCGGCGAAGGGTGAGAACCAACAGCATTTCATCGACACCGCGAAAAACCTCCTCACGGGGGCAATCCTGCATGTCCTTGCTTCACCCGAGATCAGGGACAAGTCCCTTGGAGGGGTGCTGGATTTCCTTTCCTCCTCTGCCCTGGATGCTGACGGAAACGAGGACTTCGGCGCCGGCATCTGCAAGAAGATGATCTTCGGCGAACATCTCGGAGAGGTTCATTCGGTCATCGCGGCCATCGGCAACCAGCAGCTGGCCGGGCAGATCGCGAGCGATCCAGCGTTTTTTCAACCGCTGTCCGGGCGGTGCAGACTTTCAAGGATCCCCTCATCCGAAGAAACACCTCCGAAAGCGACTTCTCTCTCTCCGATTTCGCGGATTCTGAAAACCCTATCTCGCTTTACCTGACCGTGCCCTACTCCGACATCGACCGCCTTTCCTCGGTGCTGAGACTGCTGGTCTCCTTCGTCATACGGCGCTTCGCCGAGGGTGAGACACGCTATGGCGAGGTGAGACTCAAGAACCGCATCTTGTTTCTCCTGGACGAGTTTCCAATTCTCGGCAGCTTCCCGTTTCTGGAAAAGACGATGGGGCTTCTTTCCGGGCTACGGGATGTCCTTCCTCATCATCTGCCAAAGCCTTCAGCAGATCATCAAGCTCTACGGACCGAACAACTCATTCCTGGAGCACTGTAAGACTTGGGTCACATACGCCCCTGGAGACATCAATAGCGCGAGAACCTTCTCGGAGGTGGTGGGAAAGGAGTCCATCTGGAAGGAAAGTGTCTCCACCAGCGGCAGCAAGTTCTCAGTCGGCCTCACAAACCTGAACCTTAGCGGCAACGAGGTCGAGCGCAATCTCATCAACCCCGATGAGATCATGCGGCTCCCCCCCACAGACCTCCTTGTCTTCGCGCACGGGATGCCGCCATATCGAGGGAAGAAGATCATCTACTACCTCGACCCACGATTCAAACGCGCCGTAAACCTTCCTGCGCCCCAGACACGGGCGGACCTGATTCAGGAGCTTCCTCCGGGGCCGGATTCCCGAAACCCTTGGGACGGCCTTGAGAGCGAGACCGCAATAACCATGGAGGCCTCGGAGGGCGACGAACAACACAATCCAGGGAAGAAAAAAGGTAGCGCGGCTGCCGGTGGCGCGGTTGATGATCTCCAGAAGGGTCAAGACATCACCCTCAATCCCGAGGCTTTCTTCCCGCCGGATCCCTTTGAAGATGGTGCCAGGGATTCCAATCATGATCCCGAGCTTCTCGACTCCCCCTTTGGCTCCATCAGGAGAGGTGAGCGTTGAAACAACGGCTTCCGACTACCGTAATCAGCGCGCGCATCGAGGATGGTCTTCTCACCCGTATTGACGACATCGTTCGTGCCGACCCCAGATACAAGGATCGATCTCAGTTCCTTGCTGCCGCCCTTCGGGAGAAGCTTTTCAAAGATTTTCAGGACTCTGAGATTCAAGCCTTTGCGATCAGAAAGATGGAAAACGAGATTCGCGTCGTCGATGACAAAGTTTCCACTTTCATCGAGCTGTTTGGAGAGTTCATTTTCGCCTTCTTCATGACCATACCTCCCCTGCCCCTCGAGGATCCCGATCGTATGGCCGCCATCGCCATCCCAGCCAAGAGGCAATACGAAGTGTTTCTGGAAAACTTCATCGATAGGACAAAGAAGTCCGGCACGGGCCTTCTTTCAAAACTCACCGCGGACCTGATCGAGGAGCAAAGCACTCGCCATGGTTGAGCCCAGAAGCCTGTATCAGCGACAGCTTTCCAACCTCGATCACGACCTCACTCCTATCATGGAGGAGCTTCTTGACCCCAAGGTCACCGACATCATGGTGAACCCCGGCGGGGACCTTTGGACGAAAAAGTTCGGAGAGAAGACGGCCTTCAGCGGCAGAGTGCTCGAGCGCGAGAGCGTCCTCAGAATCATCATGTCAACCGCGGCTTTGATCGAGAAGAAGGTCACAAAAGACCAGTGGAACCTCACCGGGGTCATCCCCAAGTACAACGCCAGGATCGAAGCATTCATCGAACCTATTGTCACATTTCCCACATTCTGTCTGCGTAAGCCGACCCTTCTTTCTCTATCTCTCGATGACTACCTCGGAGAAGAGCGGCTATGCTGCCAACACCTCAAGATCATTAGAGAAAGCTATTGAAGATCGACTGAATATCCTCATAGGTGGAGGAACGGGCACTGGGAAGACTACCTTCCTGAACGCCCTCATCGCTGAGATCGCCCGTCTCCGCCCTGATGACCGGCTTTACATCGTCGAGGATACCCCTGAGATCAACTGCCGAGCGAGAAACTCCGTTTCTCTTGTCGTTCCACCGAACGAGTCGATTAAGGCGGTTAGATCGGCGCTCAGGTACAAGCCCGACCGGATCATCTTCGGTGAGCTTCGCTACGGCGAGGTGGCCCTTGAATGGCTCAAGGCAAGCTCGACAGGCCACCCAGGTGGCCTCTGCACCATTCACGCCGACAGCGCCCAGCGGCTGCTCCCCCGAATGCGAGACCTGCTCCTTGAGTGTTTCTCTGGCCCAGTCCCTCTGAACCTCATCTACGAGGCCATAGGGCTTTGCGTTTACCTGAAAGAGATCCCAGGATTTGGCCCTAAGGTCGTCGAGGTGGCGAAAGTGCTGCCCGGCGTCGATGCTGGCGGCAATTTCCAATATGCAAACTGCTGAAAAAGGAGGAAGCACGATGCTTCAAAAGTGCAGCTCAACTCGCGTTCTATCAGTTGGTCTTTTCTATTTTCTGGTCGCGGTGGCCACCAGCTACGCCACGGACATCACCGACTCGCTGGGCCTGGGGTCGAAGCTTGACGACATCGTCAACATTTTCAAGAGCAAGCTGATCCGGGTGATCCTCATCGTGGCCGTCGGCGGCTGCGCGATAGGGCTCATCGTCAACAAGGACAACGAGACCATGAAAAAGCGATTTCTGATCATCGCTGTGGCTGCGATCATCCTCCTTGGCGTTCAGGGCCTGGTGGATTTTGTCTGGACCCCCCAAAGCTGAAAGCCGTTTGAGCCTGTCGCTCCCCTTTTGGTGGGGGCGACAGGCCTTCCGAAGGAGGACAAACCATGGAAAACAGTAAAGTAAGTGATTATTCGTGGAAGGTTCACCGCTCCCTCCTGAGGCGGGACCTGGTGGCAGGGGTGTCTCGCTTGGCCTTTGCCATCATCATCGTAGCGACTGTCTACATGGTGTTCGGAGTGAGGCAATACTGGTTCGTGGTCGTGTCCGCCGTCATCTACCTGGTGGTCCGTGCTTTGACTAAATCCGATGAGTACCTCGTCGAGATCATCCTTGATGCGCTTCTTTTGCCCGACGACTTGTATCCCTGATACACCATAGACTGCTGCCAGGTACTACCTCTTCACTATTTGTTTGACCTCACAAGCTATGTATCGTAAAGTAAACACCGAAGGCGATTCAAGGTGACAAAGGCCGTAGCCTATCTCGTTCAGCTTGCCAGATCTCGGAAGCTCTTGCGTTTTGCCAAAGAGCACAAACTGTCCTATGTGTACCTTTGGCAGCTAAAAACCCCTCGTACTGACTCCCGAGGAAGGCCCTTGAGGGATCGTGAGACGGGGCGAATCATCTATCGCCGAAGTCCATCATTCAAGATTATCAATAAGCTGAAATCCTCGATTCCTACCGAATACTGGTACGAGGAGGCAAGCGAAGAGGGCGAGCTCGCCCCTCCTTCAAAGGGTCGGAGGGCCTCTACCGCAGGCTCCCCAAATACCTGGATGCTGCCCGATGACCCTTTCTGCGGAGTGGTTTCAGCCTACGAGTGCGACCCTGGCCTTTCGGACCGCTCGGGTCGGTTTCGCTCTCCGCTACCCAAGATCATACTTGACTTCTCTTTCTGAGTGACCTACAAATATAAAGCAATAGCTTTATATTGGAGGTCCCATGAAAACAGTCACAATCGGCACGATCAAAGGGGGAGACGGCAAATCCAGTCTCTGCATCCTGCTCTCCCGATACCTTGCCAGCATCGGTGAGCGCGTCCTCACCCTGGACCTTGACGTTCAAAACTCCACCAGCTACAGCCTCTTGC
>CAVUXE010000093.1:0-3143 GCA_963745235.1 uncultured Spirochaetota bacterium
TCTGCCCCGTTCTCAAGGCCTCGCAGGCGGGACTGCCGATCCCCGAGGCCAGTGACCATGATCACGGGGATGGACCGGGTCCGGCTGTCCTGTTTCAGCTGCTTCACGATCTCGAAACCGCTGATTCCCCCCATCTCGACATCGAGAAGGATCAGGTCTGGCGGCTCGCTCTTTATCAGATCGAGCGCCGCTTCTCCGCTCTCCGCCTCCATCGTTTCATAGCCCTGATTCTGAAGAATGAGATGGACGATTTCTCTGCTCTTGTCGTCATCGTCCACCGCCAAAACACGCGCTTTTCCGTCTTGCATGTACAACCCTCCTATCGCTCTTCTTTGGATGCTGCACTCGCGAGTCCCAGCACCTCCTGCAGGGTCTGGAGAAGCGCTTCTGCCGTATACGGCTTTGCTAGAAACTCTTGGGCCCCGAGATCCTTGGCTTCCTTGGCATACTCACTGACCATCAGGCCACTGATCGCGATGATGCATGCTTTCGGGTCGATTTTCCGAATGGCGCGAATCGTTGCCGCGCCATCCATGTACGGCATCATCATGTCAGTGATGACCAGTCGAATTTCACCTTTTCTCTCGACATACAGAGCAAGGGCCTCGGCTCCATCCACGGCAGTCACCACCCGATAGCCGTAGGACTCGAGGATCTGCCGGGTGATGTCAAGCAACGATATCTCGTCCTCCACTATCAGGATGAGCTCCCCTTCTCCCATCGGGATGCCTTTTTGGATGCTCTCGTCGGGAGTCTTCGCCCCCTGCTCGACCGCCGGGAGATAGACCTTGAATGAAGTTCCCTTTCCCTGCTCGCTGTAGACGTTGATGAAACCGCCGTGGCTCTTCACAATCGAACGGACAGTCGAGAGGCCCAGGCCCGTCCCCTTTCCCACGTCTTTTGTTGTAAAAAACGGATCGAAAATCTTCTCCAGGACGCCTGGGGGCATCCCTGTCCCCGTATCCTCCACTTTCAACACGACGTACCGGATCGGCTTCGCCTCGATATTCATTTGCGCGTAAGTCTCGTCCAGCTGGACATTCGACGCGGAAAGGGTAAGCCCTCCTCCGTCGGGCATTGCATCCCTCGCATTTACGCACAGGTTCATCAGCACCTGGTGCAGTTGCGTGGCGTCCCCAGTGATCGTCCAGAGGTCCCGGGGGATCTCGCTTTTCAGCACAATCGACCGGGCGAAGGTTTCCCGGATAATCCCCTCGATTTCGTGCACCACGTGCTTTAACTGAACTTCCCCGTGCGTGCCTTCCATACCGCGGGCGAAATTGAGGATCTGTCGCACGATCTCCGCCCCTCGTTGGGCGCTCGTCTTGATGACCTCGAGTATTTTCTTTGCGGAAGCGCTCTGGTTTTGGAAGGAGAGTCCCTCCACCCCCATGAGGATCGGGGAGAGCACGTTGTTCAGGTCGTGGGCGATACCCCCGGCGAGCGTGCCAAGGCTCTCCAGCCGCTGGGCTCTCAGGAGCTGCGCCTGGGTGGAGCGCTGCGCGGTGACGTCGCTGTTGACCGAAAGGATCGCTTTCGGCTTACCGTGCTCGTCGTCTCGCACGAGGGTCCAGCGACCCTCGACGATAAGCTCCTTGCCGTCTTTCGCTCTTTGATGGAGATCGCCATGCCATTCTCCGTTCTCGATTGCTTCCTTCCGGGCTTCCTTTGCCTCCGAGGCGTACTTTTCGGAGAACAGGAGATCGGATGAGTCTTTTCCACTCGTCTCATCGGCGCTCCACCCGTAGAGTCTCTCCGCCCCCTTGTTCCAATAAAGGATGTGGTTTTCCATGTCCTTGACCAGGATGGCATCCTGGGCAATATCAAGGAGGTCCGCCTGTTCCTTTAGCCGCTCCTCCGCGTGCTTGCGTTCGGTTACGTCCACACCAAGAATGGCAAGCCGGTTTACATTCCCCTGCTCATCCTTGATGGGGTGCACATAGTTGTCTTCGTATCGCCCTGAGCGCACGTCCTCAAAACGAAGCGGCTTGCCTGTCCGAATACTCTCTGCGAAGTGTTCCCTTCTTGATTCAGCAACTTCGGATGGGAGCAAGTTGTAGAGTCGTACTCCTATCATTCGCTTGGGCACAGTCCCGAGCCTTCGAGCAATCGTCTCGTTTGCGGCAAGGATGTTCCCTGCGGTATCAATGAGGACCGCCGATTCCGGATTAGCGTTCACGAGTGTGCGCAACGCAGATTCGGCTTCCCGCAACGCGGTCTGCGCCTCCGTGCGCGCGCGGTGTTCCGCCGCCTCTTGGAGCCCGCGTTCAATCGCAGGCGCCAGCCGGATCAGGTTGTCCTTGAGCACAAAGTCCCAGACACCCTGCTTGATCAGCGTAACCGCCTGCTCCTCTCCGAGGCTGCCTGATACCAGGATGACGGGAAGATTGGGCACTCGCTCATGGATCAGGTTGAGATTGCTGTGAAAATCCATCCCGGGCACCGAGTAGTCGGACAGGACAATGTCCCAACTTTCCTCTGCCAGGGCAACCTCCAGCTCCGGATTGCTCGTAACACGTCGAGAACGGAATGGCGGAAGTTGCTGCTTCAAGAAACGCTCTACCAGGAGGAAGTCAGCCTCGGTGTCTTCAATCATAAGAATGTTCAGTGCTGGGCCTGCCATCTTTTTGCTCCTACGGGGGGGTGTTCACCGCCAGCCAGTAGACGCCCAGCCTGGACACAGTTTCGACAAGCTCCGAGAAGTCCAGGGGCTTTCTGACAAAGCTTTTGGCGCCGTTGTGATAGCCGCGGAGCCGGTCACGCTCCTCATCTGAAGAGGTGAGAAGGACGATGGGCAACAGACGTGTGCGAGGATCGGCGCGTAGACGCTCCAGCACTTCAAGCCCGTTGATTCGCGGTAGATTGACGTCCAGAAGAACTACCGTCGGCAGGTCCATTCCCTTCCGATTGGCGAACTCGCCCTCACGGAAAAGGTAGTCGATTGCCTGTTGGCCATCTCGCGCCACGTCAACATGGTTGGCAAGGTTGACCTTCTTTAGGGCGCGCAAAGTCAGCATCTCGTCCTGTTGGTTGTCTTCTACCAGTAGAATCGTCTTGGCCGTCATGATTTCTCCTTGTTCGAGGAGTCTCGAAGAGAAAGGCTGAAGCTGAAGGAGGCCCCTTTCCCGGGTTCCCCGGTGGGA
>CAVUXE010000094.1:0-10846 GCA_963745235.1 uncultured Spirochaetota bacterium
TCTCATACATAATTCGTGTACCGGTCTACTGATCTTATGGCCGAATTATTATAGGTTCCCGAAAGAGTTTTCTGGGTAGCAACGTAGCCAACAAATGTAACAATGAGACGTCGACTCGTGCGCAGAGGAGCGCGGCAAGATCACGAAGGTATGGGTTGTCGATCTGACGCCTTGTAGATGATCCTGCTTCGGCTGCTATCTAGCAGAATGGGAAATTTTCATTCCCCCACCTCTTCAAGGCAACGTACGTGACAAAGTCTCGGAGCGAAAGGTTGACTCACTACCTGCCAGTTCCTGAGAGCATCACTACATGGTCAATATCGCTATCTTATGGCGGGCCAATTCATACATTGCTTGCCGCGCACAGACATTTATTTCTCGCAAATCCAACAACGCATCCGGAAGCGCGGCCACAAGTGCATTCCTGTACGCAGCGCGAATCGCGGATCCGATGTTCAACTTCGCGACATGGTAGTTCCGCAGTTCCCGCAATTGATCGTCTCGGACGGCGCTGCCTCCATGAATAACAAGAGGGATATCGACATTTCGCGAGATGTCCGCAAGCTGTTGCATATCAATCTCTGTTTTTTTTCCGATGAGGAAGCTTCCGTGCTCTGTGCCTACAGACACGGCGAGCGAATCGATCCCCGTCGCGCATGCAAAGGCTCTTGCCTTGAGAGGATCAGTGCGTTCTTCTGCCGAGTCCCCCTCTCCCTCAACCTCAAGTGCCGATCTAAGGCTCCCGACGAGCCCTTCGACCGACACTCCTGCGGCATGTGCAAATTCCACCATTTGTTTGACAACGGTGACTTTTTCCTGCTCGTGGACAATGAAGGGATCTGTCATCACTGACGTAAAGCCGGCGCGGATACATCGCGCTACGATTCCGAGGTTCGTGCCGTGGTCAAGATGTAGGATCACTTCCGTTTTGGTGCGTTCGGCTTTGATGCGTACAGTCGCGACGAACTCATCGATTCCGAAGTGGTTCAAGTCCGGCTCGCTCACTAGAATGATTACTGGTACCCGCGATTCTTTTGCCGCGTTGATTACCGCGTCTATCGATTCGTTGTTGAATACACTGAACGCAACCACGACGCGCTTGCTGAGCACAGCATCGCCCAGTATTTCTGCGGAATTTACTATTCCCATATTGCAACCTCCAAAGTTTCATGGCGAAATCACGGAGCAGCGTGATTTCTTTGGAACCCATATCTCGTCCGTCGTCCGGTCCGAAGACGCGACCAGTGAAATCCTTGAAACCGTCAAAGCCGAGGCCGTGAACGAAGCGGCCTATCGATGCCACGCTCACCCCGCCTGATCTATCGAACTCTTGCACCGAGCAACGGGGCGCGGGTTCAGCGTTGGCCAGGACATAGTCGGCAACATTCCTTTCCGAGTTCGACAGAGACGTATACAACGAGCGATACCCAGTAACATTATCTCATTATGGCAGGGAAGTAGCGCGGGAAAATTTTAAAAAATCCTCTTGACATTTAGATGTAATAATGTACCATGATCGCAACCTAAAGAGGGAAATATATCTCGGCACTTGAATTTCTGTAGCCATTGAGCAAGTTCGGTCTTCTACTCAAACAGATCTCATTTTATAGGAGGCTTTGTTATGGCAAAGAGGAATGTCCTGCGAACTCTCATCCTGGTGGCGTTGATTGCCACATGTGCCTTCGGTGCCTACGGTCAGGCCAAGAAGTACAAAATTGGTTTCAGCGTCAAGACACTGACCAACGAACCTTTCCAGGCCTTTATCGCCGACGCAATCAAGAAGAAGGTGGAATCATACGGCGCCGAGTTTGTCTTGATGACCACCAACACCTCGGAGGATATCGCTCAGCAGGTGAGCCAGATCGAGGACCTGATCAACATGGGATGTGATGCGATCATCCTGAACCCGATGGACAGCAATGCCATCGTGCCCGTCATGAAAAAGGCCGCAAGCAAGAATATTCCCCTGGTCTTTGTGGACACGAACCCGGCAAAGGGCACCGACGATCTGTATATCACATACATTGGGACCGACAACTTTGCGGGCTCGAAGGTCGCCGCTGAGCTGATGGTCAAGGATCTCAAGAACAAAGGCAAGGTCGTCATCGTGCGCGGAGCGGATGGAAACATCGTCGGCAACCTGAGGGCCGAAGGCTTCAGGGCCGGTCTGAAGGGTTCCAATGTGCAGGTCGTTGCCGAACAGACGGGCAAATGGACCAACGCTGCCGCCATGCAGGCAATGGAGAACATGCTCCAGGCCCATCCGGACATCGATGGGGTGTACTCCTGCTCGGATGTTATGATGGACGGGATCCTGCAAGCAATTGCGAACAATCCCAAGGTCAAGCAAGACCTCGTAATCTACAGCTTCGACGGTCTCAAAAAGGGCTGCGAGCTTGTGATTGAGGGGAAAATCAGGGGAACCATGCAACAGAACCCCGCCCTCATGGGAGACAAGGCCGTCACTATCCTCATGGAGGTCCTGAGCGGCAAGAAGAAGGCTTCCGACTATCCGAAACTCATCGACTCCGGATGCGTCACCGTCACCAAGGCGAACGCAGCGGAGGCAATGCAAAGCGCCCCCTAAGGTGTCCGACCCCGTCTGACATCATGCTCAAGGCGTGAGCGAGCGGGGTGCGTCTAAAGTGCGCACCCCGTTTCATTTCAATTCGCCACCGGCGCGGCGCTCCAAGGAAATCTCAAGATGAAGGCGAGTTCAAAGGTCTGGCGGTATCTCATCGTAGGGGCTGTCTGCCTCGTGGCCGCATCGTTCATTCCACATTTCCTGACCCTCGCCAACGTTTTGAACGTGGTACGCCAGGCATCGATCATCGCAATTCCCGCGATCGGGCTTACGTTTGTGATGATCACCAAGGGCATCGATCTGTCTACGAGCGGCATCATTTCCCTCATCCCCATGCTGTTTGTCATTATGGTCAGCAGCAACGTCAACTGGGTGCTGGCGATGATCATCGTCTTTATTGCGGGGACACTGATCGGCCTCCTTGACGGAATCGTCATTGCGAAGATCGAAGTTCCTCCCTTCATTTCGACGCTCGTGTTTGGAAGCATATGTTCGGGTCTCGCTTTGGTGCTCGGGGCCGGAAGCTCGACCTCTTTTCTCCTCCCGGACTCATTCTCGTTCATCGGAAACGGGGAGATTGCCGGTTTCATGCCTGTTGCGAATCTGTTGCTTGTTCTTTTCGCCATATTGGGCATTCTCGTCCTTTCCAGGACGGCCTTCGGCAATCACGTGTATGCAATAGGCTATAATGAGACTATTGTTCGGCAGGAAGGAGTCAACGTGGACCGCGTGAAAATCGCGGTCTACGCAATCGGCGGCTTCTGTTCCTCGGTCGCCGGAATCATGCTCACCTCAAAACTCTCCACCGCGCACCCGACCCAGGGAACGCCCTATCAGTTGGATTGCATCGCTGCCTGCATTGTGGGAGGTGTCAGCATGCTCGGCGGAGAGGGAAATGTTCTGAACTCCGTGCTGGGCGCTCTTTTTATCGCCGCTCTTCGAAACGTGTTGGACATGCTGAGGATTCATCCTTTCATCCAGAACCTCATGGTCGGCATCATGATCATTGCCATTGTGGCCGTAAGCATCCTGAGGAAACAAAGAGTTCAGAAAAGGACGCTCAGCTACTGACACTCGGTCGTTGAAGGAGTCTGCCGTGGCGGATGTACGAAAGGCGTCAGAAGTAAAATCTCTTCTCAAAGGCATGTCGGGCTTTGTCAACAATAATGGGAGCTTGATCTATCTTCTTCTCCTCTGCGTCATCGCCAGCGTCTTTGTGCCCCAGTTTTTTTCAATTGACGATGCGAATATTATCCTCAGACAATCAGCCGTGCCAGCCATAGCGTGCGTGGGCATGGCTCTCATCCTGGTCACTGGCAATATCGATCTGTCCATAGGCTATACCGTCGGCCTAGTCTCGATCCTCCTGGGCATCATGATAAAGAACCTGCACCTGCCGATCCTGTTTTCCGTCGTGGCGTGCATGGGGATCGGGTTCATCATCGGCGCGGTGAACGGCCTAATCGTAGCTTTCATGAAGGTGCCGTCTTTTATCGCCACGCTCGGTACAGGATTCATGATCTACGGGCTGGCTCAGATCGCGGGAGGGAGCAACTCGATCAACCAGCTTCCCACTTCCTTCCTAGCCCTGGGAACAAAAGGAGGTCCTTGGTCTCCCGCTGATGGTGTACTACGCCCTTGCTGTGGTCCTTGTCGCGTATTTCTTCATTCACAGGACAGTCTACGGCAGACGCCTGGTCAGCATCGGCTCTAATGTAACGGCGAGCTTCCTTTCCGGGATACGAATCGGCCCTCATCTTGTTTCGGTCTTCGTGCTGTCAGGCGTCCTTTCGGCATTCTGCGGGGTCCTGCTGACCATGCGCGTCAACTGTGCCCAGCCCGATATGGGCGGCGGCAGCTTTGCTTTCGAGGCCGTCACCGCCGCGGTGGTCGGCGGGACAAATCTCCTGGGCGGGTCCATCACAATCGTCGGCTGCGCCTTTGGCGCGCTGATCGTCATGGTCATCGAGAATTGCATCAACCTGCTGAACATCAACACGTATTTCTATCAATCCATCCTGGGCGTCATGATACTCTGTGCGCTCATCATTGAGGCGTTGAAGAACAGGAACAGGAGCTGACCGCCATGAACGAAGAGTACGTCCTCGAAATGGAGAACATCACCAAGTGTATCTTCAATTCAAAGGGGAAGCCGATTCATGGCTCGCGCGTCAAGATACTCGACGGGGTGGACTTCAATCTGAAGGGAGCTGAGGTTCATGCTCTCCTCGGGGAAAATGGCGCAGGCAAGTCCACGTTGATGAAGATACTCGGCGGCATCATCCCGCAGGATGAAGGCAGGATTCTGATTGATGGAAGGGAGGTCTCTTTCCGGTCTTCCCGTGAGGCCCGGGCCAACGGAGTTGCATTTATCCACCAGGAGATCAATCTTTGCGCCAATCTCACCGTGGCCAGGAACATGTTTCTCGGCAACGAGCCAAAAAGTGGTCTCAATACGCTGGATTTCGCGAAAATGAATCAGCTCAGCAGCGAGATGATCCGGGGTCTCGGCTACGACGTGGACCCCGGTATGAGCTTGGGAAGGCTGTCGACGGCTCACCAGCAGATCGTCGAGATCGCGAAGGCGCTCTCCTACGATTCGCGGATCATAATCATGGATGAGCCCACGTCGAGCTTAACGGAGAAAGAGATCAGCATGTTGTTTGAGTTGATCCAGAAACTGAAGGCCAAGGGCGTGAGTATCATTTACATTTCCCACCGTCTTGAAGAGATTCACCAGGTGGGGGACCGAATTACCGTACTCCGTGACGGCGCCTTGATCGGAACGCTGGATAGGTCAGAGTACTCCGACGAGAAAGCTATCCGGATGATTGCTGGGCGTACGCTCAAACAAATGTACGTGAATACGCACACGCCTGGGACCGAAGTGGTCCTGGAGCTTAAGAACTTCAGGATCGGTCCGAAGACACAGCCCCTTTCCCTGTGTGTCCGGGCGGGTGAGATCGTCGGTCTTTGTGGCCTGGTGGGCTCAGGACGCACGGAGCTTGCCAAGTCGGTTTTCGGCGCTCGAGACTACGCGTCGGGGGAAATCTACTTTCGAGGAAAGCGGATGACAAACCTCGATCCATTCAGGTGCATCGAGATGGGAATTGTCTATCTCTCCGAGGACCGGAAGACCGAGGGATTGATTGTGGATCAATCAGTGAGGGAGAACGTGGTCCTGGCATCCCTGCGCAGACTGTTCAGGAACGGCGTCGTGGCCCGCAAGAAAGAGCGATCTCTGGTTTCCGAAATGATCAGGCGCTTCAACATCATCTGCCGAGGACAGGAGCACGTGGTGAGCAAGCTCTCGGGCGGCAACCAGCAGAAAGTCTCGTTTGCCAAGGCATACGCGCCAGAACCTAACTTCATCATTTTTGACGAGCCCACCAGGGGAATCGACGTCGGTGCCAAGTCCGAGATCTACAAGATCATGGATGAGACCGCGGGCAGAGGCGTGGGAGTCCTGATGATATCGTCGGAAATGCATGAGCTCATCGGGATGAGCGACCGCATCTATGTCATGCGGGAAGGCACGATCGTCAGCGAAGTTTCGGACAAGTCCAAAATGGACCAAGGCAAGCTTGTTGCCTTGAGCATTGGCGCAGACTTTAACTAGACTACTGGAGACTCTGCACATCGCCAAAGAGAAGATGATTGGATATTATCCGAACGGACAGTAGCATAGAAACCAGAGAGGAAATGTCAGATCGAGTCTAAGCTATCACAGATAAGCCGATCTGCTGTTGTCAATACCGCTGCGCGGGATTCGGCTCATACTTCTGTCCCCGTGGATACATCGAATCGGACCGTGCCGTGTTCCTCCGAGGTCTCGTCTCTGTTCACACGGTAGGACACCGACAGGATGTTCGGCCCCATGAAGGACAGGCGGTGTTCAAGGGTCCATTCCAGGAATGCGCGGCGTCCGCTCTTGATTCCGGGTATCTCATAAACGCCCTCCACCGCCCCACTGCTCATGACAAGCTTCATTAACCCTGTGAAATGCTCCACGAAGGCGAGGTACAGGTACTCCCTGTCGTAGCACAGCTCCTCCATGAGGCGGTATAGCCATTCGTGCAGGGTCCGCGGGATAATTCCTCCGGCCATTCGCACCCCCCATACGCTGCCGTGCCGTGCTCCGCACCTTCGCCACGAGGGCGAGCAGGTTCCCACTGCACATCGACGAGTATCGTCATAAATGGGCGGGGAGACCGCCAGCGCACATCCGCAGAGAAAACCACCGAAAATCGTGCTTTGCATCCAAAACACCGCTTCAGAGCGCGATCTTGCCTCCATATGGCCGCTCGATACGAAAGAGGTTCATCGATTCGGATTGCACGGGATTCGGACGTATAAGCCCGCTTTGACAAGCCCGGGATGATGGGCTCGTTCAAGCCGCAGCCGTGGTAGAAGAGATGGCATTCTGGGGCGTGCCGCGCACCTCCCCATTGATCGCCTTCCAGCGCGGCAGGATCCACTTACGCGATGTCTCTGGCGTCTGGCGTCTACTGCTCACAGCTTCAGCATCGTTCGGTAGGGCTATGAAAGCGGTTTTCTAAGCTCGATGCAGTTCCTCCCGCGGGATCGCGACAACTCGGAGCGGGCTCGCCTCAAGCCCCTGGATCGGAAGGGGCAGGATGAAGACAATCCAATCCCCGGCCGCGACCTGCTCGAGATTCGTGAGGGACTCGATCATTGGGATGCCGGCGTTCATTATAGCTTGGTGATTGGGCTGATAGTCGGTACCCGGTACTTCCAGGCCACCGGCATCAGTGCCAAGGCAAGCGATCTTCATGTCCACCAGCCACTGGTTGGCCTCGATAGTGAGGTAAGGTTGACCGTTCCAGCGCTCCGTCCGATAGAGTTTGTCCATCCCGGTCCAGAAGAAGACGATGTCGCCGCTGTGGATCTTCTTCTTGTGGGGCATCATTTCCGAAAGGCTGATCGACTCTCCCGGCTTCTTGTGCCGGAAATCCAGGAGGACGAGGGGCCCGATGAGCTGTCGGAAGGGGAAGTCAGCGACGTCCGCGCCGTCCATCTTGTGATGAAAAGGGACTTCGATGTGAGTCCCTACGTGCGTACAGTAGGTTACTTCACCTAGCATGTACCAGACATCGGGGCGATGCTTCACCTCTGGGAGCACGGTTGTCACGTCTACAACCTTGGTTTCCAGCTTGAAGTGCTCCTGGCCCGCTATGATCCTGTGGCTCAGGTCGACGATCCTGTCTTTTTTCATCATGCGATTTAGCCCCCTTTGACCGTCGGTGTGGAAATGGCCTATCAAAAAAAGCTAATCGTTTTATGAAGGGGAGGAATTGGAATGTCAAGGGTGTTGACACTATTTCTGAAATAAAGTTTCTCTTCTATGAGTATCAAAGGGAAATATATCATCCAACCATGAGGTATATATGCCGGGAGTTCTTGTGAAGATCCGTTCGATGTATACGTCTCTGCCAAACTCGGAAAAGAAGATAGCCGACTATATTCTAGCAAATGCGGAGAGTGCCCCCTACAGTTCTGTCCATGAGCAGGCCAGGGGCGCGGCTGTGAGCGTGGCCTCGGTGAGCCGTTTCGTTCGCCGGCTGGGTTTCACGGATTTCAAAGAGTTCAGGCTAGAGCTTGCCCGGGAAACGGTGGGCATCGTGGAGAACCTATTCCAAGCCATCAGCCTTGGGGACTCCGACGGGGAGCTGGCACGAAAGATTTTCTTGGGCAACATAAAGAGCCTCGAGGACACCCTAACGCTGATAGACTCCTCCAATCTGACCGCCGCAGCAAAGGCCATCTGCCGCTGCGGTCGGCTTGTCCTCTTCGGTATTGGCGGGTCGGCATATGTAGCGCACGACGCTGCCCTCCGTTTCGGTTACCTTGACGTCCAGGCAGAGGCATATGAAACAGAACTGCAAGTCCTCCTGCAGGCCATGCGGATCCGACCACGGGACGTGGCGATTGGCATCTCGCATTCAGGGCGGTCTTCCACTACGGTGGAGGCCCTGAGGATCGCCTGCACAAAAGGGGCGGTCACAGTAGGGATCTCCAACTATCCGCGCTCCCCCCTGAAGGAAGTAAGTACAATTTTCTTCTGCACCTCCTTCCCCGAGAGCGGGGTGAAAGCCGCCGCGCTCTCCTCTCGAATAGCGCAACTGTGCCTTGTTGACTCGCTGTACATCCTTACAGCGCGGCGTAAGGCAAAGCTGTGGGACGTTGGGAAGGTGAATGCCCTCACGGAAAAGATGCTTCGGCTCAAAGCCAAGAAATAAACGGTCGCTTCACGGGAGACGATGGATGGGCTCGACCTGAATAGGCATATGGTGACCATCTATTTCAAGGGTACTCCCTGATCCAGGCCGCGTGCCATCGGGTCCTCCACGGAACGTTGGAGAAGGTAGAAACGGACACCGCTCAAGATATGGCAATCGGGGATTCCGAGACGGGGATCGAGGCCGCGCTAAAGGCCGGAATGCAGGCCCCGCGATTTTTTGCGAATGTCGACGGTGAGGAAATAGTTCTTGACAATACTCTGTAACTATGTAACATACGGGAATATCAAGAGTGCAAATTAATTTCACGTCAAAATATTGTTTCACCAAAGGGGGTGTGCGCATGGAGTTCAAGCAATGCGACCTCGTGAAGCTCTACAGGAAGATGCTCGAGTTACGGGCAGTGGACGACCGTCTCGTTCCCTTGAAGCTCAAGGACCTTGTGATGGATGGATTCCATCCCTACGTGGGCGAGGAAGCCGTGGCTGTCGGTGTGTGCTCCAACTTACGCAAGGACGACTATGTCGTATCCACGCACCGTCCGCAGGGCCACGCCCTTGCCAAAGGAGCATCCATGGAGGCCATTTTTTGTGAAATGCTGGGGCGGGTGGGTGGACCCAGCAAGGGGCTGGGCGGTCCGATGCAGTGGGTGGATGCCAGCAACAACTTCTTCTGCGGCTCCATCGTGGGAAGCGGCGTCAGCTACGCCACTGGATTTGCCCTCGCGGTCAAGCGGGAGGGAAAAGGAAGGATCGTGGTCTGCTTTTTTGGGGACGGGGCATCCAATACCGGTTCATTTCATGAGGGAATGAACCTCGCTGCTATCTGGCACTTGCCTGTTCTGTTCTTGTGCGAGAACAACCAGTACGGCGAGGCTATGCCGGTGAAGGAGTTCGTGTCCGCCGCAAAGGTAAGCGATCGCGCAGCCGCCTACGGCCTGAAAGGCATAACCGTGGACGGCATGGACGTGAAGCAGGTGGCTCTCGCCGCCGCAGAGGCCGTGGAGGGCTTGCGTAAGGGCAACGGGCCTGTATTCATCGAAGCGGTCACATATCGCTACCGCAGCCACTATATCGGAGACCCGGACAACTATCGCACTAAAGAGGAGATCGAGGAGTGGCGGAAAAAGGACGCCATTGACCGACTTCGAGAGGAGCTCCTGTCCTCTTGGAAAACGAAAGCTTCCGAGCTAAAGGCCATTGAAGTCGAGGTAGCAAACCTCGCCGATGAGGCAGAGCGGAAGGCACTGGCTCAGACGAAACCGACCCTAGAATACGCCGTGTCTAACGTGCTGGTATCTGTTGCAGGTAAGGATGCATGAAATGGCAGAACGACAATTAATGTACGTGGAAGCTATCCAGGAAGCCATCGACGAGGAGATGAGCCGTGACCCTTCCGTATACGTGATCGGTGAGGACGTGGCCGTTTGGGGCAACCTCTACGGGTGCACCAAAGGGGCTGCTGCAGAAATACGGCCGGGAGCGCGTGCGTGACACCCCCATTTCGGAAGCGGCGCTCATGGGCTGCGCCGCGGGTAGCGCTGCGGCGGGCATGCGCCCGGTGGCCGAGATCATGTATATAGATTTTATCTCCATCGCTATGGACCAAATCGTCAACCATGCGGCCCGATGGCACCAGCTGTCCGGCGGCGTATTGAAGGTGCCACTCGTTGTCCGCACCCAAGGCGGCGTCGGGCTGCGCAACTCCTCCCAGCACTCCCAGAGCCTTGAGAACTGGTTCGTGAACGTTCCGGGGGTCGTGGTAGTGATGCCATCCACCCCGTACGATGTGAAGGGGCTGCTCAAGGCATCCATCAGGGACGAGAACCCTGTGATCTTCATCGAGCACAAGGCGCTCTATCGCACCAAAGGCAGCGTTCCGAAGGAAGATTATGTAATTCCCATCGGCGTCGCGGATGTGAAGCGCCAAGGCACGGACCTCACGATCGTAGCAAACTCTTGGATGGTACAACATGCACTGGCGGCCGCCGAAGAACTCTCAC
>CAVUXE010000095.1:0-9254 GCA_963745235.1 uncultured Spirochaetota bacterium
AGGGGGGAACGAAACGTCTCCACGGCGCGGGAGTACCTTGGCATCAAGCTTCTCACCGCAGCCATCCTGGAGGCGCTTGCGGAGATCAGCGGCGGAGACGCACCCGTGTCTCTTTTCATGGGCGACATCGAGGCAAAGCAGAGGGGAAGCAGGCTGGAGGATTACCTCCCGGAGGACAAGCCTCCTGTCAGCCTTCACCTGGACAAGACCCTGCACGACCTCCTGGCCTACGGGCGGGCGAGCGCTTCCAGCTTCGATCTCCAGAACTCGCCACTGTCTCTTTTCATCTACCAGCACCTGGGCGCTGACGGCTTTCGAGACCTGCTTGGCGCCGCCGGGTGATGTTCCAGGGCGGTCCCCCCGCGCTTTTCTCGATGCGCTTCCCAGTGGTATGATCAGCGTGATCGCTGAAGGCTGTGCGCGCATGGCCTTCACGCGTGCAAAAGACTTGCGCGCCTACGCGGCGTCGCGCCGCTCCTGAGGATCAGCCTAGGCAACTCGAAACATGACAAGAACAATGACCCTTTTCTGCGCCGCCCTGGCCACCGCCTTACTGGCCACGTGCTCGGGGAAAACTGCATCAGCGCAGCAGGCGCGCACCCCCGCCAGGCATGTTCACATGGCCTTTCAAACGTGGATGGCAGTGGGAAGAAAGACACGCGGCGTGAAGACAGCCAGTGATCCCGTGGCTGCGCGAAAGCCCGCAGCGGATTTCTGGCCCACGCGCGGATGGCGCACCTCGAGCCCGGAGGACCAGGACATGGACGGGGTCCGGCTCCGGCCGCGCTTGACTCCGCCCGGATGCAGGGGCTCACCCTCCACGGAGTGCTCGTGATCAGGCATGGCTACATCGTCCTGGAGAGGTACTTCGGTGACTACGATGAAACCTCCGGCCACTCCCTCTACTCCTGCACCAAGAGCTTCATCTCAGCGCTTGTCGGCATTGCGGTCTACCAGAAGCTCATCCCTGACCTCAACCGGACGGTTGTGAGCTACTTCCCGGACAAGACCTTCGCGGGAGACGGGGAAAGCTCATCCAAGCGCGCAATGACGGTGGAGAACCTCCTGACCATGAGCTCGGGGCTGGATTGGGATGAGGAGGATGCGACCTACAACCGGATGTATGCGACCTCCCGGGACTGGGTGAAGTTCGTCCTGGACATCCCCATGGCGGACAAGCCGGGGCTCAGCTTCAACTACAGCTCGGGAAACTCCCACCTCCTCTCGGCAATCATCCAGAAGGCAAGCGGTGAGAACACCTACGACTATGCGCGTACCAACCTCTTTGGCCCCCTGGGGATCAAGGACCCGGCGTGGGAGCGGGACCCTTCGGGCATCCCCATCGGCGGCTGGGGCCTGACTCTCACCCCGCGGGACATGGCCAAGCTCGGCTTTCTCTACCTCCATCAGGGGATGTGGGAGGGAAAGCAAGTGGTGCCCGCAAGCTGGGTCCGTGACTCAACGCAGCCCCACATACGGGCGGGTGACGGCTGGGACTACGGCTACCAGTGGTGGGTGGACCCCTCCCAATTCTTTTTTGCCGCCATTGGCCGCTAGGGCAATGCATCATCGTGGTCCCCAAGCTGGACATGGTGGTCGTGTTCACGGCGCACATCGAGGACACCGATCCCGAGACCGAGCTTCTGCAGAAGTACATCATCCCGGCGTGTACGCCACTCAGGCCGAAGTAGCCGGCGCGGGCAGGCGACCCGGTAGGGGGAGCACGGCCCGCCTGGAGAGAAGCTGCGCGCTCTGGGGCCCCCGCGGCGCTTTCCGCGGCTCCCCCTCGCTTCGGCCTCCTCGGCTCGCTCCGCGAGCCTGCGGGGTCCTCCGCTACCCCCACTCTCGCATGATCGGCTGTTGCACTCGGTAAGGATCCTGAAGCGGAATGCCAGAGAGCTCAGTTGCCGCCGCCTTTTTCGGTCCATGGCCAATGGCCAATTGCTCTTCTTTTGACAGCGTGCTACTGTTTCAGTATCAAGCTACTTTTTAAGTAGCGCAACCACAACACAGGAGGCAAAGCCATGCCAGTCATTCAGGTAACGATGCCCAAGAGCAGCGTCGAGACGAAGAGGGCGCTCATCGAACGGCTGACCGCGGACGCCATCGAGATCACCAGGATCCCGGCGTCGGAGTTCTTCGTCCTCATCCACGAGCTCGAGCGGGAGAGCATCGGCTGCGGCGGCAGGACCTGCGCGGACTTCATGGCCGAGATGAAGTAGCCGCCCTATGGCCATTCCGAAGCCCGGAAGGCCCGTCCGGGGATCCACGACCGGAGCGTCGATCATGGCGCTCTTCGACCTCCTCGGACGGCGCTGGGCCATGGGCATCGTCTGGAGCCTGGCCGCAGGGCCCTCGACCTTCAGGGCCCTGCAGGCCCTCCGCGGTCGCAAGAGCGGGACCATCTCCCCCTCAATCCTCAACGCGCGCTTGAAAGACCTGCAACAAGCAAAGCTCGTGGAGAGGACCCTGGACGGCTATGCGTTGACCGGACTGGGTCGGGAGCTGTTTACCCTCATAGAGCCCCTGGATTCTTATTCCCAGAAATGGGGGAAGGCCCTTTAGCGGACGCTCGCGGCGGAGCAAGCGCTTGGAGGATTGTCCACCACTTCCTCGGTGTCATCGGCTAAAAGGGTTGTTGACTGGACAGAATCAAAGGTATTACAGATAATACCATGATATGCCACCGAGAGTCGTCATGGATACCAACGTGCTTGTCACAGCTCTCCGATCTCGAAGAGGAGCTTCCTTCAAAATGCTTTCTCTTATCGACAGCGGGAAGTTCTCCCTGTGTGTATCGGTACCTCTCGTTCTGGAGTACGAGGCAGCTGCAAAGAAGAACGGTCGAGCGACAGGACTGTCCTCTTCCGATGTGGATGACGTGATCGACTACATTTGCCTGGTCTCAGACCATTTCAAAGTCTACTATCTCTGGCGGCCGTTCTTGAGAGACCCCAATGATGACATGGTTCTCGAACTAGCGGTGAGTTCAAACGCAAATGCGATAGTGACATACAATAGATCCGATTTTAGAGGAACCGAGCGATTTGGAATTGAGGTAATCTCGCCAAAGGAACTTTTGAGAGAAATAGGAGTGCTGGCATGAGCGCAATTAGCATACGGCTTCCGGATTCACTTCATCGAAGGGTGAAGGAAGTGGCACAAAGAGACAAAGTGTCCATCAACCAGATGATCACTCTGGCGGTTGCGGAGAAGCTATCAGCTCTGGAGACAGAGGACTACCTGGGGGATAGGGCTCGACGGGCAAGGAAGACCAAGTTCCAAAAGGCGCTCAAAAAAGTCTCGGGAAAGGAACCCGAGAATCGAGATAGGATCTAGGACGCCTTAGGTTCAAAGCTGACGTGCAACGATCGACAGGGATTGCCCCTATGGCTCAAGGACCCGGCGTGGGAGCGGGACCCTTCGGGCATCCCCATTGGCGGCTGGGGCCTGACACTCACCCCGCGGGACATGGCCAAGCTCGGCTTTCTCTACCTCCATCAGGGGATGTGGGAGGGAAAGCAACTGGTGCCCGCAAGCTGGGTCCGTGACTCAACGCAGCCCCATATACGGGCAGGTGACGGCTGGGACTACGGCTACCAGTGGTGGGTGGATCCCTCCCAATCCTTTTTCGCCGCCATTGGCCGCTATGGGCAATGCGTCATCGTGGTCCCCAAGCTAGACATGGTTGTGTTCACGGCGCACATCACGGCGTCCCTTCAAGGGCGCAGTGCTCCCCCTACCGGGTCGCCTGCCCGCGCAGACGCCGAGACTGACGCTGCGCTTTCCGCGGCTCCCCATCCGCTTCGACTTCCTCGCCCTTCGGGCGGCGGTGGTCTCCGCTACCCCCACTCTGCGGTCGCGGGCGACCGGTGAAGAAACTTTTACTGCGCACCCTAGAATCGGTACCCCAGTCCTAGTACCATTCGTAGCAAGCCTGAATACTGACCATCAGGTAGAGTGCCCATGGCCACGCCCGCTGCTATGTCGAAGTCTATGTCCGACAAGAAGAATATCTGGTATCCGAGTGTCGCCCCGATCAGGGCGCTCGCGCCACTTTGGTAAGGAAGGAACAGATTGTCTGAATAGGCGCCGATGACCGCAGGTCCGATGAAGAATCCTTGCAAACCGTTCTGGAAAGGATGCCAATCCAACTCTGCCCAAAACGACACCACATACCGTCCCCCTGACCAATTGTCATACAAGTACAGAAAGCCTGGAGTGATGGAGAGGACCAAATGATTCACGAGAACTCTCTGATAGTTCAAATAGATCGGAATAGCGTAGCCATTTGAGAGTGCCATATTGTAGAAGAGAGGCGTCGCCAGGTCTACTGAAAGCTCATTCATGGCTCCGACGAACCCCTGTTCTGAAGCCATAACAGTCGCCGACGCCAAGACTAGCAAAGTGGCAACCAAGACGAGAATCAGACTCCTTTTTGTCTTCACGATTTCCTCCTTTTTTCCTTTTCAATTCATTTATAGACTACAGCTCAGCGCCTACCGATGCATGCCATACTTTCAACTTCCTCCTACAATCACGCGGCAGCCATCCCGTCTGTGGCCAGAAAATGCGTATGGGGTGAGGCGGCCACAAGGCCGCCGGATCGACAGCGCGCCAGCGGCTGGCGCGCTGTGCATACGCATTTTCTATTCAGCCCCAAACCATGACGGCGGGGCGGCCGACGGGGTGGCAAGGTTCATAGCTACATTTCAGAGAGACTCGAGTTCAATCCGGTGTCTCGGACGCTAAACTACTCCCACCTTTCTTCAAATGACGGATCTTTTGCCTTTGCTTCTTGAATCTTCTTTTCCCATTGCGCCTTGAGGCCTTTGTTGTTCCACAAGAGATCCACTGTTTCATACTCTTTCAATGGCTTGGCATTCTTCAGATCGATATCAACGAGATAGACTTCGATCTTCCCTTCTTTGAGCACCTCGAAGTACAGCCCTTCTCGCCCCAGATAATACGAAAAAGAAAGCACTTTCTTGCGGTCCAATACGTCCACCCCATGCCACACAGAATAAAGCACGTCCTCTTGGGCATCGTAGATCAAGACATGCCATCGATTGTCTTTCTTCGGGGTTTCGATCGTTGGGAAATCTTCTATTGAACTATTGAGGACAATATAGATGTATCTTTGGGAAACGACCGATTGCATCGCGTTCTCCCAGGTGCCAATTGGAATGTAAAGCCCACTAAATGGTAGCGTGAGATCTCGCAGGATAGTCTGGGAATTCCTGTCATAAACCACTAGTTCCAAATCTTGGTCTGACTGTCGGAAAGGAATGTTCGATTCGGTTTGATTCATGACCGCCAAGAAAACCTCACTTGCTCCTCCGTCTACGTCTTTCGGATTGATGATTTCGTAGCTATCCCCCGATGCAAGAAAGGTAGCGGCGTTCTTTTTGGTATCTATTCGCAAGGTACCATCCGAGCTATCCGTGATGTGCTTGTAGTATCCACGTAACTTCTCCCTCAAGCTCATCAAGTTACTACCGCCAGCTACTTCAAAGCGTCCAGTCTCCTTTCCGTAGTAAAACGCCTTGATGCCACCAGTCCTCTCATCGTCATTTGACAAGGTGATCGGCGACTGGAAGTACAGTGAGCTGTCGTCGTCATTCGACAGGATCGGGAATATATAACTACTCATGTGGGTCCGATACCGGAATGGATATGGACCCCTAAGCTCTACTTGGAATAGTCTCTTCGGGTTTGCCTCAAGGCGCATAAGGTGCTTTGAGACATGCACGGCCCGAGAACCGCGAAAAATCTGCTCATACAACTGACTCAGGGTTCGAATGCCCGGCTGAATATCTGCCCCTGCACTTGAGAACATGAGCCCCATGATCGTACAAGTCAGTAGTACTCTCTTCCGTAGCATAGACACCGGCCTTTCGCATCCCACTCAAGACTCAGCAACTCATCGCCTAGAGAATGAATCGGCGTTCCACCAAGGTTTGATCCTTCCAAACGGATACCCCGTGTTGAATTGGTCAGTCCATTTCGTGAAATAGCGATTTCTTATGAGCATATTTATGTATCCATCATTTCTATTACCCGGCTTCTGATTCGTCCAACTACCCAAGAGATTCTCCCGAGGCCCTGGCTCCCAATACGATCCCGATTCTGCTGCGTATTCAGGTGCGCTATGACTAAGGATGTTTTGCCCGAGATCGTTTACTCCATAGAATCCAATATGCCCCTGCATGAAGACGAGGTCTCCTACCTGAGGGGTGTCGCTCCATGTCTTTCGATCATCTCCATAGGCAAGCAACACGCCCCCCACGTACTGGTTCGCCTGCTTCTTGTCGGCAACCATCTGAGGCCACCCGCCATATAGGAAAGTGCGACTTAGCCCATTTGCCACAATTCCCGACTCCGTGTCCAACTGAGCAGCATGCGCTGATGTGTATTCCCTCGACCATATGCCAACCTCAGTTTTGTTGCCCTTGACACTGGCATTTAGAGCTTGCCCGGCCTTTAGGGCGCCGGACGCATACAGCACTGTGTTGACATATCCAATGCAATCCAGCGATGGGGTACTAGTCGGTGAACTAACCCATGGCCCATTGAAATACCCGGTGATCGCCTGGCCATATCCTGGGCCTTTGAGATTGAAGTTCATGTAGTACTGCGCTCCAGTCAGATCGCCAGCGATGGCCCCAGTCCTGTCGTAGTTAATATTGAGATATTCCCCCTCGTACGTCCGCGCCACATCGTTGATCAAATACCCGTTCGCATTTCCCGCTCGTACCACGTCCTCCGATGCGAGATTCGCCAGGAATAACGCCCCTGAAAGCCCATTCATCCCGTTGCTGCCGCGGAACACGTTTGTCGTGTACTGAAGCATGTCGTGGCTGAGGATGCTTCCGGCAGCAAAGTCCGTGGAGTCCTTTAACGCATCACGCAGGCCGCCCAGCAGCGCAAACGCACTGCCATAGGCTTCTTCAGACAAAACGCCGGCAGTGAAATTGGAGAATGTACCACTGTCCCACAGAATGTCAGCTATCTTTCCTTTGTCACCTGATTGAACCAGATAATCCCAAAGCTTGTTGGATTCCGTATTCGTGCTTGTTATAGCCCGTCGCAATTGAGTCTGCGCAAGGACCCCGAGGTCCTGTGCCGGCGTCTGGTCGTACACCCTTCCACTTGAGCTGACAGGAAGGCTAGCGATCTGCGCGTCAAGCACAAACCCATAGCCGCCGGCCCCTATCTTGCGCAGCATGCTTGCGCCCCAGGCGAGCCCTGTATCCTCATATCCGGCTCCAGTCACGCCCCACGCCTTCATCAAATCGGAATACGCACTGGTCTCCGTCATCCGTGATTCGAACTCATCTTTCCCTGCCAGGTGCTTGGCTTCATGAGACATGATTGATGCAACTTGCGCGGCCCCTTCTTTTCCTCCGCCAAGCAGCTTGGAGTTGACATAAATCGACTTCCCGTCATCTCCTGCATAGGCAAGCGCGGCAAGGTCCTGCGTTGTGACCGCTGGAGTGGATGCGTTATAGTAAACGACATTCTTGTTCCCGTTCCAAATATCCTTCGCCAACTGATAGTTATCTTTGTTGTCGGTGTAGCCAAGCCCATTGGCCAAGTTCAATGTCGTAAGTGCAGTCTTATCCCCCTGCAGGTTTTCATACTTCGCCTCGGTGATCTTGTACGATTCGCCAACCCCGCCCATGCTCGAAGCGATTGTTCCCAAGCTGACATTCGTTCCATTACTGCCCAGGTTCATGCTGAACCCTTGCTTTGCTCCCAGGTGCATCTCCAGCAGTCCGTAACCCCTTTCGCTGCCAAAGTCAGCTATGTTCATCAGGTTCAACGTAGCGTCTCCGGTCATCCCATATTGTATACCCGTTGAGACCAGGCCTCCCGTCAGGTTGTTGAAGCTACTAATCCCTCTCGTATTGAACACATTACTGCTGAGTATGGTGCCATTCCCATCCACCATGTTCGCCATGCTCATCAGCCCGCTGGTGAACGCGCTTCCTGAGGCCCCTGCAACGCTCGCCCACGTTCCTGTCCCAAACGACCCCGTGAGGAACGCGTCCTTGTCCCACCCAAGCTTGCCGTTGCTCCAAGAGAACGCGCTGAGCGCACTGGTGGCAGTGTTCGTCGTAAAACCTTGCGCCCCGGCCAGCAGCGCCTTCCCGATGGGCGCCTTGCCGAAATCTCCCAAGGCTCCTGCGATCCCCCCGACCTCCTTCGGATTGAACCCGTTGAACACGCCCCCTACCGTACTCGTCGCCGCGCTCGTCAGGAAGCTCTTCCCGATATCCAGCCCTGCCTCTTCCCACGTCTTGTAGCCGCTCACCACATCCAGCGTGTCAAACAAAAGCGTGCTTGATGTGCTTATCGCGGCAGTGGCCGCGATTCCGGCAATCCCCCCGATCCCTCCCGTTGCCAGGGTCGCTACCACCCCTGCGGCTATCGATCCCACGGTTCTCAAGCTTGGGGCTTTGAACCAGCTCCCGGTGTCGTCCCAGAGCGCCTTGTCCCACGTGGGCTTCTGCACCTCCGACCAACCCCGCGCCTCCTTCGTCTGATTCCAGATGAAAGCGCCCATCAGGCGCCCCAGTTCCCCCTTGCCCTGCACGACTATGTTGTCGTTCTGAGACTTGTCGAAGTCAGGTTCCTTGGCGAACTCTGGCGAATACCCCACCCACTGCCCAAACTCCCCCTCCCCCAGCTCCTTGGTCTTCGCCTCTCCGTTTGCTGTGATTTCGAACACAAGCCCCTTGGCCCTCTTCTCTGCGTCCGTGAGCTTCTTCCCTTCCCCGAAGATCCTCTTCTGCTGCTCCCCGACTTCCTCCTGCGCTATGCCGACAAGATCCATCACCGCCCCGGCCTCGAGACCGTTCAGCCTCCCCTGGCTCAAATCCACTTTCAGCTCCAGCCTCGGCATCGCATACCACCGGTACGCCTCCACCCGCTGCGTCTCCATTATGAGACCGCTGATGAGCGTGCTCCGTTTCACTGCCTCCCGCTTGTACTCTCCTCCGTCCGTCCCGTACCCAACGGTGACAAACACCTCATCCATGCTCTTCTCGAAGCCTTTGTTCGCTTCCTTCACACTCTCAGAAAGCGCCTTCTTCGCTTCCTCCACGCTCGTTCGGGCATCATCTGCCAACCCCCGAGCCGCCAACGCCGAGAGCTCCTTCCTGCTTGTCGCGATAAAGCGCTTCACCTCGCTGGCAATCCGCGCGCCACTGGTGTCCGCTCCCAGTTTCCCGCTGGCCACCGTCACCGAC
>CAVUXE010000096.1:0-13664 GCA_963745235.1 uncultured Spirochaetota bacterium
GCGGCGCGCATGTCGCCGGGCCTCAGCGGAGCAGAGCTGGCGAACGCCATGAACGAGGCTGCGCTGCTTGCGGCACGCCAGCGTCATGATGCGGTCACGCTGAAGGATTTCGAGGCTGCGATGGAACGGGCGGTTGCCGGGCTGGAGAAAAGGACCCGCGTGATGAATGAGCAGGAACGGAAAACCGTGGCCTATCACGAGTCCGGGCATGCACTGATCGCTGCGCTCGTGCCGCACTCTGACCCGGTGAGCAAGATCAGCATCGTCCCGCGAACCCGAGGTGCGCTGGGCTACACGATGCAGGCGCCGACGGAAGATCGGTACCTGCTCTCCATGGAGGAGCTGCAGGACCGCATCGCCGTGATGCTGGGCGGAAGGGCTGCCGAGAAGGTGACTTTCAACACGGTCAGCACGGGGGCGAGCGATGACATACAGCGGGCAACTGAGCTGGCGCGACGGATGATCACCGAGTTCGGAATGAGCGAGAAGCTTGGTTCGGTGCGCTATGCAGGGCAGCAGCTCCAGTATCTGGGCGGAGCAATTGAGGACAATAGCCAGATCAGTCCGGAAACTCGCAAGGTGATTGACCAGGAGACCCAGCGTATCCTCACAGAGCAATATGAACGCGCGCAGGAGCTTTTGAGGAAGCACCAGGCCGCTTTGCAAAGGTTAAGCCAGTCCCTCTTGACTCATGAGTCGGTCGATGGCAGCGCCGTGCGGGAGGCGCTTCAAGCCTCGCCGGGTGCCGCGTCCTCCTGATCGTGCAGGATGGTGGTGACTGAGTTGGGAGCGGCAACGTGCCGCTCCCAACTTCTGGGCGGGGCGTCGCGCTACTTCGCGGGACGATGCATGCGAATCCTGATGCCCAACGCGATCAGGAGGACGCCGAACACGATGGCGTAGACTCCCAACAGCCAAATCAGGCCCAAGATCCCAGCGCCGGGGAAAATCATCAGGAGGACGGCGAACAGGATCGAGACAATGCCGGAGAGAATCCACCATACCTCCCCCTGGATCTCCTTGCGAAGGCGGATGGCCCCGACAATCTCCAGGATGCCAGTCGTGAGGCTCCATGCAGCGATGTAAAAGAGAAGACCGATCGCCGTCACGCCAGGCGCGAAGAAGGTAATGATCCCGATCCCTATCCCCAGGAGCCCCTCGAACAACAGCAGCCACCTGTCATCACGGGCCTTCCAGCCTCCGATGGCCTTTACCAGGAGGAAAACTCCGTTGACGAAGACGTAGATACCAAAGACGATGATAAGTGCGGTGACCGTGATCCCTGGCCAGACGAAAACCATGACACCGAATACGACAGCAAGGACTCCTCGAGCGATGAACGCCCACCAGTAGCGAGTCAGTACCTCTAACATATTGCGCCTCCCCTCCTGCGGGAGCTTTGTTGTGGAGCTTCCGCTGAACGTCTTCTCCCGACTTTGCTCGATTATCAGAAAAGCGCGACGGCGCAAGGGAATCCACGGCGGCCACGGCGCTGACTCCGCTGTGCAATCGCGATTTCGGACATACAATTTGGTTTTCGTCCAGTCAATTCATGATCGGATCAGGCCATCCGGGGTCAGCGGCAACTGATTTCGTTTTCGTTGAACGTGGGGCATTTCGTCCGTTTTGGAAGACAGGCCTCGTCTGAACACTGTTCGCGACACCAGACGGGCGTGTGTTTGCCGCCAGCCCCACCGCGTATAGATAGACTCTTTGGAAGAACAATCTGCGCGATCGGTCCAGCAAGCCTTGCGGATCAAGCGGACAAACGTGGAGTGAGACTTCTCAAGAAAAGGGCGGAGAAGGGCCACGCGCGTGGAGAGATCACCGTCCGGGCCGCCCACTCCCGCAGGTCGTTCGCGGCGTTGATTTCTCCCGCCGCGAGTCGCGCCACAGCTACCCTGAACTTCCCATGCCCGCAAACAAACAAGTCCGGTTCGCCGATGATTCGGGCGGTCTTGTTCGCAGTCGATTCTGCCGCGTTCTTCAGGCTTCCACCGACACACGGCTGCGGCGGTATGCGCCGGGGGCCACCCCGATCTCCCTCTTGAACGCCGCGCTGAAGGCGGCCTCGGAGCCGTAGCCCACCCGCTGGGCGATCTCCTCCAGCGTGCAGGTCGTGGTGGACAGAAGCTCGATCGCGTTCAGCATCCGAACGTGCGTGAGGTAGGCGAACGGTGCCATGCCGGTGGTCTCGGTGAACTTCACCGCAAAGCTCGTGCGCGACATGTACGCTTCCTCCGCAAGAGCGGCCACCGTCCAGGGCTTTTCGGGGAACCGGTGGAGAAGTTCCGCCACTCCGCGGAGCGAGGGATCGAACATGAGAGCAAGGGAGGTCCCCTTGCATGAGCCCGACTCCCGCCTCCTGCGTGCCATCTCGCTTCGCAGCACGTGGATGAACAGCAGCTTGACCAACTCTTCAGTGGCGGCCCGCGAGCCCGGCAGGCTGGACCGTTGTTCACGGCAAAGCGCCCGGAGAATCGGCTCGAATGTCGGAGGAGTTTCATCGGTGATGGACCGCGTGTAGATGATGGGGTCCATGCCCACGAGGGCCGCGGAAGTGAGCGGCGATCCGAACCGGAACTCCCCAATGAGAAGGTTCGTGGACGGACCATCCCCGCCGGAGCAGATCGTCGGCCGGCTTCCAGAGGTGTCGGCTCCCGCCATCAGGCTTGAAAAGGGCACGAGCTGGCTGCTGGCGGCATCTTTCAGGACGTGCGGCATCCCCACAGGAAGCATCGCCAGGTCCCCTGCTGCCAGGCGCCCGACGGATTGACGTCCGCTGTCCGTTTCCGGCCCGGCCAGCTCGATGAGGCACTCTCCCTGCGTGACAATGTAGAATGGCGCCCTGTTCTTCTGCTCCGGTACCTCGAATCCCCACGGGGCGCTGAGAGTGGCGTCATAACGCATCCCTCCCGTGAGCCGCAGCGCTCGAAGCATTTCGGACAGGATATCGACGCCGTTTGTTGCCTCAGGAGACTGTTCTGAACGATCACTCATAAAACGAATATACTTTATGATTTTCCATACGACAAATTTCGCTGATATTCCTTGCAGAACAGTTGAACGGGAGGAACCGATTCCGTGACAGCCGACGCCGGGCGCGGCATCAGGTCGGGGAGGAGGAAATGTGCCAAACGTTGGTACGCTGAGTATGGTCCAGAGCGCGGAAGCCAACGCGGTTAGAACCGACGCGCCGGCCGTCCTGCTCCTGGAAGACCAGGAGCAGATCCGCGAACTTGTTGCTGCCATGCGCGCGACACGGGGTCTTGCCTTCGACACGGCGTCCTGTATCGCCGACGCGCGAAAGCTCATGGCGAAAAAGCGTTACGATCTTCTGCTTGTTGACGAGGGGCTTCCCGATGGATCAGGGCTGTCGTTTGTTCAGGAAGAGACTGTCGGATCTTTTCTCGTTGTGGTGATCACGGGCTCGCACGATTTCCAGACTGCCGTTCGCGCCCTGCGGAACGGCGCTATCGACTTCATCAACAAGCCCTTCAGTGTCGGTGACGTCCTTCGCCGGGTCGACACGGCCGTCGAAAAATGGAAATCGCGCCAGCGCCTCCAGGAGCAGGCCAAGGCCCTAGAGACTCTGGTGAAAAACAGGGCGGATAAGCTGTCCCGATCCTTCCGCCAGATCGGCGAGGTGCACGACAACACGGTTCTCGCCCTTGGGGCGGCGCTGAACCTCAAGGATCACGAAACGGCGGAACACTGCTCGCGGGTGTCCGAGAACTCGGCAGCCCTGGGACGGATTCTCTCTCTTTCGGAGCTCGAGCTCCAGAACCTCAAATGGGGTGCACACCTGCACGATGTCGGCAAGATCGGCATCCCCGAGCAGATACTGTTGAAGCAGGGTCCGCTTACGGCCGAGGAACGTGCAATCATGGAGAAGCATCGCCTCATGGGGTACGAGCTGCTGCGCAACATCGATTTCCTTGCACCGGCCTCCGACGTGGTTCTCTCCCACCACGAGAGATATGACGGCACCGGCTACCCCCACCGCCTGCGGGGGACCCGCATTCCTTTGCGCGCGCGCATATTCTCCATCATGGATGCGCTGGACGCAATCACGTCGGATCGCCCGTACCATGTGGCGTCGCCGATTTCGGCGGCAATGGAAGAGATCGGCAGCCGGGCTGGATCGCAATTTGATCCGGAAATCGTGCAGCCGTTTCTTGCAGCGCCACAGACGATCTGGCGAATCCAGCGTTAGGCCGCATCCCGGTATGGTATTGACCGCAAGAAATGACGCAAAACAGCAATGAGGAGGTGAGTCAAGATCATGTCCAAGATAATTATCCTGGGTGCAACGGGTTCTCTTGGGAGGCATGTGGTTCAGCAGGCAGTCGCGGCAAACCATGGCGTTTCAGTGCTGACACGAAGTTTGCCGGTAGCGCCGGCCGAAATTCAAAAGAAAATTGTCGTCCACCAGGCGGATCTCTCTGAGATGTCAGCATCTGCGCTCGCAACCATTTTTCGGGATCATGAAGTCGTGATCAACACAGCCGGAAACGTTGCGCAAGGGCAAGCGTTTGTCGAGCTCATCGATCACATTGTTGCCAGCCTCGAGCTGATTCCTGAGGCAGAGAGGCCTGTCGCCTGGTTCCTGGCAGGTTTAGGTCTCCTTGACATCGATGGGCGCGGTCGAACGGGTGTCGACTTGCCGATGATCGGCGAGAACTACTGGCCTCATCGCTCCAATTTCGACCGTATCCGCCAAACCAATCTAGATTGGCGAATCTTGTGTCCGGGGCCCATGGTAGATGAGCCTCCCCTGGGACTCACCAGATTGCGCATCTCGTTGGACCGACTGCCACTGGAAATGCCGGAGGAAATCCAGTCCGTGCCAGACTCGAGCGCCTTGCGTTTCCTCAGCAATCACATGTCGGAACTGGTCGTACCATACCAGGACGCGGCCGCGCTCATGCTCGCGAACATCGCTCGCGGCGGCGAAATGTCCCGCCACCGGGTCGGGTTGGCCCTGCCCCCGGAGGGGTACACACGATGAGCCATCAGGACGACCTGAAGTCTCTGACGCGCCAAGATCTCGAACAGTCGACTCGTCCGGGCTCCTATCGGGCGAAACGACTCCCCGGAATCGCCTACGATTCCGTACCCGCATCGCTCAAGGACAGCGTCATTGAGCCGGGAGATCTCAATTACCCGCGGGTCAAGTCCACCTTCTTCCGTGGCGGAGCTCCAGGCATCGTTTTTCAGACGAAGCACACGGGGCAGGTCGTCGAGGCGGTCAGGTTCGCCCGTTCGCACACGCATTTGCCGCTGGGCATCCGAAGCGGCGGGCACGGCATCCGTGGCCGGTCCACAAACGACGGAGGCATCGTGATCGATCTATCCCGAATGGCGAAGATCGAAGTCCTCGACCCATCCATCCGACTGGTTCGCATCGAGCCGGGTGCCCGTTGGATGGACGTCGCCGCCGCTCTGGCTCCGCTTGGATGGGCGCTGAGCTCGGGCGATAGCGGAGCCGTCGGAGTTGGGGGCCTGGCAACCGCTGGTGGTATCGGCTTGCTCGGACGAGCCCACGGGCTGACGATTGACCGCCTGCGCGCGGTCGAGCTGGTCCTTGCGGACGGCTCGGTGGTGCGCGCGAGCGATAGGGAACACCCGGATCTCTTCTGGGCGGTAAGAGGCGCCGGCTCGCTTTTCGGAATCGCAACCTCGTTCGAATTCCAGGCCGCAGAGGTGAGAAACGTGGGTTGGGCTCAAATGGTCTTCGATGCCGGGGACATCGCGGGCTTCCTGGAAAAGTGGGGAGGGATCGTGCGAGAGCTCGCCGCGGGACGTGACAAGTTTCCTGATCCTCAACCCGCCGCGTCTGGGCCAACCGGCCCTTGCCTTTGTCATGACCATGATCAATTCCGACAACTCGAAAACCATCGAGGATCGACTCAAGCCCATCGTCAGCATGGCGCCGATGTACGACCAGCGCGTGGAGATCACTTCCTACGCCAGCATTCTGGCGAACGCCCATGTGGGCCAGAACACCGCAGAGGGGGAACCCGTCTCACGTTCCGGGTCTGTCGAACACATCACGCCGGAATTCGCCGCTGCCGCCGCACGGTTGCTCCGAAGCGGCGTGACCTATTTCTTCCAGATCCGATCGATGGGCGGCGCCATCGCCGACGTCCCCGTGGAGGCGACGGCATTCGGCAGCCGCTCGGCCAATTTCGAAGTCACCGCGGGAGGCACGAGCCGCGAGCGACTGGATGAAAGCTGGGACACCATGCAGAGGTTCTTCTGCGGGTTGTACTACAGCTTCGATACCGACCCGAGGCCAGAGCGCGTCCGATCAGCATTTCCGCCCTCCACCCTGGAGCGTCTCCGTGCCCTGAAACTGAATTACGACCCTGGCAACCTCTTTCGCGATAACCTCTCCCTTGAGCCTCGGCGTCCCGAGAGGTAATCTGATCGCCGCCTTCGTACGAGAATGCCACGCCCTATTCCTTGAACCCGCGAACTTCTGAGCATGCTCGTCCCGCACGGAGCTGCTTCCGCCAACTCAGCCGCCATCCTGCTGCCGCACCGGGGGCAGGACATCAAATCCAGCGCGTGAACCTTCACGAACCGGATCTCCGCGCGGGCCGCATGGTCAGCCCGGCCGTCAAGGCAACGTTGACGCGGCGCAATGATGGCTGCTACTATGAAAAGCGATACGAAAATGAGAGATCATTCCATCGCGGACATAGCCCGCGCATCGCGGGTGTCTGTGTCTACCGTCTC
This sequence comes from uncultured Spirochaetota bacterium, assembly GCA_963745235.1. Lineage (GTDB taxonomy): Bacteria > Spirochaetota > Spirochaetia > SZUA-6 > Fen-1364 > Fen-1364. The sequence continues at coordinate 6,745 of CAVUXE010000096.1, forward strand.
GCGGATCCTGAATGACCGGCCTGACGTCTCCGAGGCCACGCGCAAGCGTGTGCTGGGCGTCATACGGCGCATGGGGTATTTCCCGCATCCTCACGCACGGCGCCTTGCCAGCGGAACAAGCGACACGATTGCCCTCGTGCACCCCATCAGCGGCTATGCAGACTACGTCCTTCTTGACTTCATCCTCGGCGCGAGCGCGGTTGCCGAGGAACAGCGGTTCTTCCTCAATCTCGTCACCCGACCGCTAAAAGGGAATGACCTGAAGTCGATCTACAGCAGCCGCCATGCGGACGGCGTCATCCTGATGCAGATCTGCCTCTCAGACTGGCGTGTCGACCTTCTGCGTCGGGCCGGACTTCCCTTTGTCATGATCGGGCGGACCGCGGACTGCGACGGGTTGTGCTACGTGGACCCGGATTTCCATGCGGCCGTCACGACCGTCATGGACCATCTCACCGGGCTCGGGCATCGGAAGATCGGATACCTGCACCACCCGCATGCACGCATCGAGGAGGGATACGGGCCGGCCGTTCGGCAGGCGGAAGCGTATGCCCGATACGTGAAAGACCGGGGCCTGCCGAGCCTGGTCGAGCATACGGATTTCTCCTATGCAGGATCCTACGAGGCCGCCCGGGCTCTCCTGAGGGCCGAGCCCGGCCTGACAGCCGCCGTGTCTCCGTCCGGGGACGGAGTTGCAGGGATCATCGAGGCGGCCCGCCAGGCAGGCAGACGCGTGCCGGAGGACTTTTCCGTGGTCTCTTCCTCCTGCGCCGAACGGGTGGCCATGTCGATGCTGCCATCCCTGACCTCGGTGGTCATGGAATCCGCTCTCATGGGGTCCATCGCGGCACGGATGCTCATCAGGCTTCTTAAGGACCGCTCCTACGTCCCCGAGCAGATCCTCCGGCCGCCCGGTTTTCGTGGTTCGCAAGAGCACCGCAGCCGCTCCGTGTTAGAACTTCCGGTTATGACTTCCGGCTTGACAGCGCCGGCCGGCGGATGTATTTTCCGGTAGCGTTACCGGTAGCGCTACCGGAACCAGCCTATGCTCGAAGGAGGTCATGATATGAAGAGAATTGTTTCCCTGGCATTCCTGGTCCTTCTGGCCTGCGCAGTTGTCGCCAACGTCGCCTTCGCGGACAAGAAGACGGTGACGATCTGGTACTACTGGGAGACGCCAAAGCACCAGCAGACCCTGGCCAGGGTCTGCAGCGACTTCAACGCGTCCCAGGGCAACATCCAGGTAGTCACCAAGTACATCCCGTTTGCGGATTTCAAGAAGCAGCTTTCCATCGGCGCTGCGGCGGCGGAGCTTCCGGACATCGCCATCCTCGACAACCCGGACCATGCATCGTATTCCTCGATGGGCATATTCGCCGACCTGACGGACAAGCTCGCCAGCTGGCCTGACCTCAAGCAGTACTTCGAGGGCCCGCTGAACTCCTGCAAGCTGAACGGCAGACTGTACGGCATTCCCTTTGGAAGCAACTGCCTGGCTCTCTACTACAACGAGGACATGCTCAAGGCAGCCGGCGTGAAGCCGCCGACAAACTGGGACGAGCTGAAGAGCGTCTCCTTGAAACTCACCAAGGGCAACGTGCACGGGTTTGCCATAAGCTCCCTCCAGAACGAGGAAGGTACCTTCGGGTTTCTCTGCTTCCTCTGGGGCAGCGGGAACACCTCATTCGAGATCAACAACGCCAACGGCATCAGGGCGCTCACTCTCCTGCATGACCTGGTGGCAAGCGGCGCCATGCCCAAGGAAGCGCTCAACTGGACGCAGGGAGATGTCATGAACCAGTTCATCTCCGGCAACCTCGCCATGATGGTGAACGGACCCTGGCAGGTACCCACAATGCGCCAGCAGGCCCCCAACCTGAAGTGGAACGTTGTGCTGATGCCCGTGGGGAAAAAGCCCGCCTCCGACCTCGGTGGTGAGAACTTCGCAGTCGTAAAAGGGAACAACGTGGACGAAGCGGTGGCATTCCTCAAGTTTGTGGCCAACCCAGCGGAAATAAAAACCTACATCAACGATTTCGGGTATATCGCCTCCCGCAAGGACGTGGCATCCACGCAGTTCACTACTGATCCCATCATGAAGGTGTTCGTTGCGCAGATGGCCTACGCTCAACCCCGCGGTCCGCATCCGCGCTGGCCCGAGATCTCGGATGCCATCTCTCTGGCTTTCAATGAGAGCATCACGGCCGTGGCAACGCCGGCGGCGGCCGCAGCCAAGGCGCAGAAGACCATTGACGGAATTCTCGGAAAGTAGTCCGAGAGACAGATACTGAGAAATGGCTGCGGGCAAAGACGGACCCCTGAAGCGCGCACTTCCCGCAGCCGCGCTCTTTCTGTTTCCATGAAAAGCGAGAACCTCCTGAGGCGCACCTTCCGGTCTGGAAATGTCGGGTATCTTTTCGTGCTTCCGGCAGCACTCTACATGGTGTTGCTGGTCGGGTACCCGATTGTAAGCAACATTCTGCTGAGCTTGCAGGATGTGACAACCACGACCTTGAGCAAGGCATCCAAGCCCTTCGTGGGCCTGCGTAACTATGCGGACCTGCTCGCCGGCGGCGTGCTGCAGACGTCCGTTGTCAACACGTTCGTGTTCACCCTGGGGTGCCTTGTCCTGCAGTTCGGCATTGGGTTCGGCGCTAGCGCTGTTCTTCAACCGCGAGTCCCGCCTGGTCGGGCCGGTCCGCGGCGTCCTCATGATTCCCTGGATGATCCCGATGACGGTCACCGCTCTGATGTTCAAGTTCATGTTCAGCTCGAACGTCGGCATTGTGAACCAGGCTCTCCAGGCCCTGGGTCTCATTCAAAAGCCCATCGAATGGCTCCTGGAGCCGCGGCTTGCCATGTTCTCCCTCATCGTCGCCAATACCTGGATCGGGATTCCCTTCAACATGATCCTCCTGTCAACGGGGCTGACTACGATCCCGCGGGAGGTGAAGGAGGCGGCGGCCATTGACGGCGCCCGCGCGCCCCAGGCCTTTTTTCGGATCACCGTGCCTATGCTGAAACCGGTCATCGAGTCCGTTCTTCTTTTGGGATTCATCTACACGTTCAAGGTCTTTGACCTGGTCTTTGTCATGACCAACGGCGGCCCGGTGAACTCCACACACCTGCTGTCCACATATTCCTACAAGCTCTCGTTTTCTCTTTTCAAATACAGCCAGGGGGCGGCAACCGCGAACATCCTGTTCGTAATCCTGCTCGTCGTCAGCGTCACCTACCTGGGCTTCGTCTATCGTGACCGGGAAGGGTTCCGATGAGCAGCAGGACAGCTTCACGCCGGCTTTCCGCCGTGATGACTGCGGCCGTGACCGTCCTGGTCCTGGCAGTCATGATGTTTCCGCTCTACTGGATTGTCGTCACGTCGCTCAAGAAAGAGATCGAGATCTTCCGTGTCCCTCCAACCCTCGTTCCCCACGAGCTGAACACGGATTCCTACTTCGCGCAGATCCAGCACGGGGATTTCAACATGTTCCGCTCCTTCCGCAACAGCATCGTCATATCGACCTGCGCCATGCTCATCTCCCTTGTTCTGGCCATACCGGCGTCGTACGGTGTCGCGAGGTTCGCGTTCAAAGGCAAGAGGCTTTTCATCCTCGGCTTTCTTGTCACCCAGATGCTGCCCGTCTCCGTGCTCCTCACGCCGATGTTCATCACGTTTCGCAACCTCCACATCCTGAACACGCTGCTTTCCGCGATCCTCGCGGATGCGACCATCGGAATACCGTTCTCCGTGCTGATCCTGATGAGCTATTTTGCATCGATCCCCGGTGAGCTTTCCGATGCGGCGCGCATCGACGGGTGCAATCATTTTCGGGCCTTCCTGGTCCGTCTTTCTCCCCATTGCCTCTCCCGGGGTTGTCGTGTGCATGGTCTTTTCCTTTCTCTACGGGTGGGGTGACCTTGCGTACGGGATGACGTTCATCCTGGACCAGACCTTGCGGCCCATCACGGCAGGCATGTTCAACTTCCTGGGGCAATACGGCACGAAATGGAGTTACCTGACCGCGTTTGCCGTCGTGACCATCGTCCCGGTGGTTCTGATCTTCATCTTCATGCAGAAGTACATCATCAGCGGGCTGACTGCCGGCGCGGTCAAGGGCTGAAGGGGGAGAAGGAGATGCAACGGTGGCATTGAGCGCACAGGACGGCAGGCTGGTTCGCCGAAACGATGACGAGCTTCTCTGGATCGAGCCCTGGGGGGAGGGCCTTCGCGTACGCGCGACGTGCCTTGCCGCCATGCGGGATGACCGGGACTGGGCGCTTCTTCCCCGCCGGAAGGCCGACGCAGCGATTTCCGTGAACGGCGATGATGCCTCGATCGCGAGTGGCGGTCTTGTTGCGCGGATTCACCATCGCGGCCAGATCTCGTTTTTTGATTCCAAGGGTGAGCTCCTCCTGGAAGAGCGCTGGCGAACAAGGTCCAGCGGCAGCTCTTTTTCTTCACTAGAAGTGAAGGGAAGGGAGCTGCGGCCGGTGCGGGGGAACCTGTTCCGGACTGCCGTCCGGTTTGAGCCCCGTGACGATGAGCGCATCTTCGGGATGGGGCAATACCAGGACGGCCGCCTGGACTTGAAAGGTTCCACCCTCGAGCTGGCCCACAGAAACTCGCAGGCAAGCGTTCCGTTCTTCCTCTCGAACAAACGATACGGCTTCTTGTGGAACAACCCTGCCATCGGGCGCGCCACCTTCGCTGCCAACATGACGGAGTTCGTGGCTGAACAGTCGCCGCAGCTCGATTACTGGGTGTGTGCCGGGAGCACTCCGGCGGCGATCGAGGAGCGCTACGCGGCCGTTACTGGCACCGTGCCCATGATGCCGGAGTTCGCCATGGGCTTCTGGCAGTGCAAGCTCCGCTATCGGACGCAGGAAGAGCTCCTGGCAGTTGCTCGGGAATACAGGAAGCGCGGGCTTCCCATCTCCGTTATCGTCTGCGATTTCTTCCACTGGCCCCTGCAGGGCGAATGGAGGTTCGATCCGCGCTCATGGCCCGATCCCGACGCCATGGTGAAAGAGCTTCGAAGCATGGGGATCGAGCTCATGGTTTCGATATGGCCCACGGTGGACAAGAAGAGCGCCAACTTTGAGCCCATGCGTGAGGCCGGGCTCCTGACTCGCGTGGAGCACGGAATCCGCACCACCATGGACTTCATGGGCACCACCGTCTTCTTTGACGCTACCCATCCGGAAGCCCGAAAGTTCGTATGGGAACGCGTGCGGGAGAATTACTACAGGAAGGGCATTCGGATCTTCTGGCTGGACGAGGCTGAGCCCGAGTATTCCGTCTACGACTTCGACAATTATCGCTATCACCTGGGAAGCGATATGGAAGTCGGGAACATCTATCCCGTCGGCTACGCGCAGGCCTTCTACGAGGGCATGCGCGCGGAGGGACAGGACAACGTCATCAACCTCCTTCGCTGCGCGTGGGCGGGCAGCCAGCGCTACGGCGCGCTGGTATGGTCCGGGGATATCGACTGCACATTCCAGACTCTCCGGCGGCAGCTTGCCGCGGGGCTCAACATGGGAATCGCCGGGATCCCCTGGTGGACCACCGACATCGGCGGATTCGAGGGAGGCGATCCTGATGACCCCGCCTACCGTGAGCTCCTTGTCCGCTGGTTCCAGTGGGCGACTTTCTGCCCCGTGTTTCGCCTGCATGGGCATCGAGTCCACAAAGAACGCCCGCCTACTCTCGAGGACTTTCTCCTGTCCGGAGGTCCGAACGAGGTGTGGAGCTACGGAGAAGAGGCGTATGGGATATTGTCAAAGTATCTGCGCGCCCGCGAGCGCCTTCGGCCGTACATCACTCGCATCATGAAAGAGGCGCATGAAAAAGGAACCCCGGCCATGCGGCCCCTCTTCTATGATTTCCCTTCGGATGCTCTTGCGTGGGAACAGGCCGAAGAGTACATGTTCGGTCCTGATCTGCTGATCGCGCCTGTCATGTACCCGGGCATGAGGCGGCGGACCGCCTACCTCCCGGCCGGCGCAACGTGGAAGAACGCGGAAACGGGCGCCTCCCATTCCGGCGGCCAGGCGGTGGATGTGGAGACGCCCCTGGACAACATTCCCGTTTTTATCAGGGACGCTGCCGCCATTGCCCTCTGATGCCGGTCAGCGGACCATGGGCCCCCATCGGACAAATGATGGGAAGCTCGATTGCCCGGGTCCTAGGCGGGCATCGAGAGGCAAGGGACAAAGTGATAGGAAGAGCTGATTCGCGGACACATCCGATCGCAGAGAAGATGATGTTCCATTCCTGCAGAAGCCATTCAGCATGAAACAGTTGTCGGCGAAGGTGCGAGAGGTCCTTGATAATGGCGACCACAAGACGGACGTGCCCGTGGAACCCGGCTAAAGGCGTCCCCTCACGCGAGCCTAAGCTGCGCTCGATAGCGCCGGTGATTGTTGTTCAGATGGCGTCCTATTACGACATCGCGGATCGACGCCGTTGAGAATGTCAATCGCGCGCAGGCTCGCAAGATGCTCAAAACGAAATTGGCACTTTATGAAGACCTTCTCTATCAGGTGCATACGTACCACCACATAGTCGACTTGGTCAACAAGGTGAACAGCGGCGAGAACGTGGAATTCTACTCAGGCGAGCTGCCCCTGCTGCGATAGTTGAGGGTCAGCAGTAGCGTCATCAATCCTGATGCAGCCAGCAGCGGCACGGGGCCGGCGCCATCACAACTCGATGCCCACGCCGAGCGCGGAGGAATGGAAGCCGCGGTAGCTGTGATCGAAGACGAGCTCGGCGCTGCGTCCAAGGTCCATTTCGTCAGTGCAGGCAACAGCCTCCGGGTAATACGGAATGACCGCGCCGTTTCGAACGTACAGCGGCACCCGAGACAGCGGTTGCGCGACCCGGGCCAGGGTCACCGGGCCCTTGATACGTCCAC
>CAVUXE010000097.1:0-67925 GCA_963745235.1 uncultured Spirochaetota bacterium
GATCAAGCGCTCATCGCACGCACGACCAGGCTTTTCACCTATGCATCTCCGGCCGACGGCGCGCAGGTGGACACCCTTCTGCTTTACCCTTCGATAGGAAGTGAGCCCCGTCGGCTCGACACTGTCGTGACCGTCACGAGTGGGCGGCGTCGGGTCAGACTTATGCTACAGGACCTCCGTCCCCATCTCCATCACCCGGGCGACGTTCTCGATGTCCACCACGTGCTTGCCCGTGAGCAGGCAGTAGTGGTGGGAATAGAACGATTTCATGATGGCGGGACCATCCTTGACCTTCAGGAGAGCGCCGTTCCTGCAGTCCGTTCCCGCGTACTGGACATAGCTTTCCAGGTCTCCTGGCAATCGCCTGGATGCTCGTGAGCTCGGGATGCAGCTTCGCCAGGGTCATGGGTCCCGTGGCCATTCGCGCGTCCATGGCGTGGGCATTGTCGTTCACGATGGCCAGGACCTTGGGCCGCAGCGTCCACTGCGTGCAGAACGGCCGGGGCACCACGCCGAAGAAGCCGCAGTGCACCATGAGGAGGTGGTTCTCCGGCTCAGGCACATCGGGGAACTTGTCGATCTTCTCATGCTTGAGCGCCGCTCCTCCCATGAGGAAGGGATAGAGGTTGCTCATCATGATGGGGTTCACCAGAGACCTCTCCAGGATGAACATCGTGAGCAGGGAGAGAGTGTCCGCCTCGCAGGCCCAGATGAGGCGCCTGTCCTGGTACAGCAGGTCCCACGCCAGGCACGGAGTGGTGTCCGAGTACTCGGATTCGTTCAGGCAGTTGATGCCGGCGCCCTGGATGGACGGGTCGGCTTCCACTTCGCGTTTCACCGCCACGTAGAGCTTCAGCGCCGAGCTGACCGGCCGGTTGCCAAGACCCTCCATGGGCACCGTCCTGTTGTTCAAGGCCGCGCGCGCATCCGCGTCGCTGATCTGCCTTTGCCTGCTCCCCGAGGGTCTTGAAGCTCTTCTTCACGATCCGGATGCCGAACTTCTCCCGGATCAGCTCGCTGCGCCTTGTCCTCCCACCACCAGAAGCGCTTGAAGATCTCCGCCTGCTGGCCCCCGACCCCGGGCTTGTCCTGGAAGACGAGGAACTTCACCTCTTTCATCTCGCGCTTCAGCGCAAGAGCGCGGCAGATCTTCCGCGTCTGGTCGATGTGGTAGGGAGTGAAGGCGTTCATCCCCAGGCTCCGCATGAAGGTCACGATCTCCCAGTCCCACATGTTCACCGTGCCGAAATCCGACGTGAGCACGAGCACCGGGAGCTTGATCTTCTTCAGGGCGTCCAGCTGGGAAAACGCATCCCCGATGAGCTGGGGGAAAACCACGGCATCCGCGGCGGGAAGCTTCCCGCCGAGTGCAACGGGCGGAAGGACCTCCGCTTCCGCGGCCAGGAGGTCCTTCACAATGGCAAGGTGCGTCGCGAACTCCGCGTCCATCCCTGACTTGAAATGGACCGGAACGAGAGTTGCTTTCATGGCAGCGCCTTTCAGCCGAGCTCCACGACTTTCCCGGTCTCCGCGGAGCGCAGGCCCGCCTCCAGGACTTCCATTTCCTTCATGCCGTCGTAGAAGTTCGGCTCGATCTTCGTCTTCGTCGCTACGGCCCTGAGGAAATCCACCACGGCGTGCACGAACTCGTGCTCGTAGCCGATGATGTGGCCGGGCGGCCACCAGTTGCCCACGTAGTCATGGACGCCGCCTTCGGTGGCGATGATGGTCCGGAACCCCTGGGCGTTGGCCGGATCGTCATTGGAGAAGTACTGCAGCTCGTTCATCCGCTCCTGGTTGTAGAGGATGCTGCCCTTGCTTCCGTAGATCTCGAAGGAGTTGTAGTTCTTGCGCCCCGGAGCAAACCGCGTGGCCTCGAAGCTGCCCAGTGCTCCGTTGGCAAAAGTGACGGTCATGAAGGCCGCGTCTTCCACGTCAACGGTCCCCGTGCCCGTGCCCTTGGAGGCGCCGCTGAACGTGCCGGAGGCCACTTCGTCGGGAAGAGGGCGCTCCTTGATGAACTGCGCCGTCATGCCGACCACTTTCCTGATGTCACCGACCAGGTAGCGGGCAAGGTCAACGCTGTGGGAGTTCAGGTCCCCCTGGGGGCCGGAGCCCGCGAACTTCTTCTGCAGGTGCCACGTGAGGGGAAACTTCGGATCCACGATCCAGGACTGCAGGTAGGCCCCTCGCCAGTGGAAGATTCTTCCGACCTTGCCGTCATCGATGAGCTTCTTTGCCAGGCGGACCGCGGGGGTCCTCCGATAGTTGTGGTTGATGTAATGCGTGATGCCTTTCTTCTCCGCGGCCTCGTACATCTCCTTTGCCTGCGTGAGGTCCATGGCAAGGGGCTTCTCGCAGAAGATGTGCTTGCCGGCCTTGATGGCCTCCATGGCGATCTCGTAATGCAGGTACTGCGGCGCGCTGATGTCCACGATGTCCACGTCATCGCGGTGCACCATCTTCTTCCAGTCTGCTTCCGTGTGCTTCCATCCCCACTTGTCCGCAAAGGCCTTGAGGGATTCCTGGTGCCTGCCGCAGGCACACTGGAGGACGGGCTGCGCGTCCAGGTCGAAGAAAAGCGGCGCCTGCTTCCACCCGTTGGAGTGCGCCTTTCCCATGAACTTGTAACCGACAATGCCGACGTTCAGAGTCTTCACCGCGCGCCTCCTATTTTACGGAGTTGGCAATCCGTCGCAGCTCTTTGATGCTCTTTGCCACGGCCTTGTCCTCGTCCCAGTTGTAGTCGGGATGGAGGAAGTCGATCTCCACAGCGAGGAAACCCTCGTAGCTCGCATTCTTCAGCAACTGCGCCAGCTTCTGGTTGTCCACCAGCCCGTCTCCCACGGGCGTGGAGGAGAAGAAGTACCAGTCGTCCACCGACGCTTCCCGGTTGGGCTTCAGGTCTTTGACGTGCGTCGAGATCGTGTACTTTGCCAGCTTCTCCATTCCCTTGATCGGATCATCCAGCACCCTCATGAAATTGCCGGTGTCGAAGTTGATTCCGAAGTATGGTGAGTTCACGGTCTTGATCAGGGAGAGCATCTCATCCGAGTTGAAGTCGATGTGGTTCTCATCCGCGATCTTTATATCGTGCTTCGCGGCAACCTTGACGGCCTCCGAGAACTGTTTCGCAAGCTTCTCCAGCATCGGGCCGTGCGGCTCATTGCGAAACTCGAGGCTGGCCCCGCAGACCCGCATGACCTTGGCGCCGATGGCGGCGGCGTACTCAATGCTCTTCATCATGTCCGCGAACGCCTTCTCGCTCCTCCCGCCTTCCAATCCGTCCGGGTGGCCCCACGCGTAGACCCGGTCCAGCTTGTATTCGTCCAGCATCCCCTTGACCTCGCTGAGGTAGCTCGCGTCGAGCCGGGCGATGAGAGGAGGCTCGACAGCGACGCCGTCCACCTTCAGCTCGTGTGCGCGCTTGAGAAACCACTCCAGGTCATGCCTCACCGTGGTCGGCTTTTGGCCTGTGGCAATATCCCCCCAGAACCTGTGATAGCAGTAACTGTCGATGCCGATCTTCATTCCGCTGCCTCCTGATCCGAGCTGTTGATGTCTGTGCTTTCCCGGGATCGTACTCCCCGCGAAAGCAATTGTCAACAAATGAAAGAAATCGACAAACCATGGAGCGCGACGCGGGCCGGCTTCACGTATGCTTTTCCGTCTCCGCGAGGGCACCCTTCTCCTTGCGCAGCTGCTTCAGCTCCTCCGTGTATTCCCTCTCGTAGGTCGAGCAGCCAACGGGGACCTGCCTGATGAGGAACTCGATGCAGTTGTCGCACACGGTGCACCACTTGATCTCATCTTCTTTTCCCTGCTCGAGCTTGGACGTGAAAAGCGGGTCGGCCAGCGACTGGCGACCCAGCGCGACCATGTCACACACTCCGTCCCTGATGTTCTTGTTCCCCCAGTACAGGAGCGAGGACTCCTCCCTCTTCACACCCCGGAAGTTGTTCTTGCCGTTCCTGTAGATCGAGTTGTTGGAGCCGATGACAGCCGTCTCCGGCTTCAACACCGACCTGAGCTGCTTCTGGAAGCCGAAGTGCAGGTACGACGTCTCTGGCACGTTCTTGAACGCCTGCACGATCGACAGGGTGAGAGACGGGTTCCCGGCGGACTCAATGATGTACTTTGCGCCGCGGGCCTCCAGTCCTTTCACGAGATCCAGCGGCTCGGTGAGGTCCATGATCGGAGTGTCAGGACCGGCGCTTCCCATGCCGCCCGGCAGCCCTTCCCACATGGAGATCTTCGAGCCCACGATGAAATCGGGATCGTTGATCTCTTTCGCCATGCGCTCGTAGAACTCGTAGGCGAACCGCGTCCGGTTGGCCCACGAGCCGCCGTACTTCCAGCGGCGGTCATTGAACGGCCGCAGGATCTGGGAGCCCAGGTAGCCGTGACAGAGCTTGAAGTCCACGCCGTCGGCGCCGCAGTCATGGGCCATCTTCGCGGCATACACGAACCGCTCCAGGATTTCGTCCACCTCCTCATCCCGGAGAAGCCGGCCCTCGTACCCGGGGAACGGCTTTACGCAGACGCGTTCGGAGAACTCGGGGCTGGAAAGCTCTCCCGAGTGGGTGAGCTGCCAGAGGATGAGCGGCTTGGGGTTGGCCTTCCGCATGGCGGCAACGAGGTCCGTGAGGCCCTTCTGGTTCTGCGGAAGCGCGGTGAGCTGGTGCAGTCTCCCGCGGTTCTCGTCCACCACGGACAACGCCTCCACCACGATGACTCCCGCATCCCCGCGGGCCAGCCGTTCGTAGCGGCGGAAAGCGGTGTGCGTGGGGTTGCCGTTCGTATCCGCGTCGCAGCATTCCATCGCGTTGATGGCGATCCTGTTTCCGGGCAGTCTTGTTCCCGATCCTGATCGGCGTCAGGAGCGGCATCGTTTCCTTCATCGAGTCTCCTCTCTAAATCTTCTGACAGAGCTCCAGCGTCACGCCATTGGGGTCAAGGAACAGCATGACTCTCGCGCCCAGGGAAGGGATGTCCGTTGTCGGCAGCACGATCCTGACCCCCTTCCCGCGAAGCGTTTCCTCCAAAGCTGCAACATCGTCCACGGAAAACGCCAGGTGGCGCAATCCGACTTCACTCTCCTCCCGCGCTTCGTCTTTGCTCCTGCCCGCGTAGTCGAACAGCTCCATCCTGCCGCCGCCGGGGATCTCGAAGTACGTGATGGAGAATCCGTCCATGGGCACCGTCTGAAGTCTTCGGAATCCCAGGATGCCTCCGTAGAACGCCACGGAGGCGTCAAAGTCCTTCACGTTGATGGAAACGTGGTCGATTGCGCGGATTGTCATCAGCGGCCTACTTGCTCAGGATCTCTCTCTTGGAGATATCCGACGAGACGAACACCTTGAACAGGGCCGGATTGGTGCGAAGCTCCTTCAGCGCGCTTTCCAGCTCCTCCAGCGGGACGATCATGGAGAACAGCGGCTCGGGCTTGATCCTCCCGTATGCAATCAGGTCCATGGCGTCCGTCCAGTCCGGGCCCACCCCGGCGCATGAGCCGGTGACCTTCTTTTCCTGGAGCACGAAGTCGAAGGGCTTGATCTTGATCGTGTCGTCTCCCGCGCAGATGCCGAAGGCGGTCAGCGTCCCGCCTCGTCGCGTCATGGCCCACGCCTGCTCGTAGGTGCGGGGAGTCCCCACCGCCTCGATGACGAAGTCCGCCCCGCGGCCGTCGGTCAGCTTCATGACCTCTTCCAGCGGGTCCTTTCCGTCCTTGATGTTGATCGTGACGTCAACGCCCATGTCCCTTGCGATGGCAAGCCGCTTGGCGTTGTCTCCGATCAGGATGACCGGCGCCGCTCCCCGCAGCTTGGCGAGGAGGCTGTGCAACACTCCGAGACCGCTCCCGATGACGGCAACCGAGCTGCCATGCGTCACGCCGGCCGCCTTGGAGGAGTGAATGACGCAGGAGACAGGCTCAATGAACGCGGCCTGGAGGAAGCTCAGGTTCTCCGGCAGCTTGTGCACCTGCTCCCAGGGAGCTTTCACGTACTCCGCGTAGGTGCCGTTCACGTGGATGCCCAGCTGGTGAAACTCCGGACACAGGAGCTTCTCTCCCTTGCGGCACCAGTAGCAGGTGCCGCAGCCCATGTTGATGTCCGCCGTGACCCGGTCCCCCTCCTTCAGGTTGCGCGCCTTCTTCCCGACCTGGGCGATGGTGCCTGAGAACTCGTGCCCGGGAATGAGGGGCAGCTTGTCCGCGGAGTATTTGCCGGTGTAGATGCTCCAGTCCGTGCCGCAGATGCCTGTGAACTTGACCTTGATCAGGACCTCGTCATCCGAGATCTCGGGGACCGGGACCTGCTTGATGACCAGCTTCTCGATCTTCTCCACAACAGCGGCCTTCATTGTCTTTGCCATGGCATGCCTTCCTTTCAGGTAAACAGAACGTCGTGTCGGCCCTCGTAGGGCTTCTCGATGAGCAGCGGCTTCAGGTAGGCAATCGTCTTCGTGATGCCGTCCTGCCGGCTCATGGTTACATCCTCGTGCTCGTAGCTCATCACGTAATCGTATCCGATCATGGAGAGCTCCGTGATCACTTTCTTCCAGGGCACCGATCCCCATCCGGGGATGCGGAAGCGGAACCCGCGCCCCAGCCTCTGCCAGTCCCCCTGCGGGATGCGGCCCGAGCGCTTCACGTTGTGCTCCACCACCTCGCCGTCTTTCGCGTGCACGTGGAGGATGTGCCCCTTGAGCTGGTCGATGAAGTTTTCCACGTTGATGTCGAGGTAGATGAGGTTGGCGGGGTCGAAGTTGAACCCGAACTCCTTCCTGTTGCCCAGGAGCTCGACGGCCCGCAGCGCCGTGTCCACGTCGTACACCAGCTCGTTGGGGTGCGGCTCGTGGGCGAACTTCACCCCGTACTCGCGGAACTTGTCCAGGATCCTGCCCCACCGCTCCACGAGCTCCTGCTCCATGTCTGCCCAGCCCTTGGAGTATGGCCAGGGGAAGAACCTGCCGAAGTTCTCGCAGCCGAGGAAGCCGGTCACCACGGGGACGCCCAGGGCGTTCGCCGCCGCGGCGGTCTTCACCATCCGCTCCGTGCCGAACGTGATCTTCTCTTCCTTGGTGCCCTTGAAGATCGCGTCGGTGTCCTTGCCGTACGGCCCGAGGACGATCTGCCCCTCCGGGTGGTTTGCCAGGGCGGAGATGATCAGGCCGTGCCCGTTCACCATCTTCAGAAGGGTCTTCGCATTCGAGCCCTTCACCACGTCCTCGATGTCCAGGTGCGGGTTGCCCGCGAAAGCGGGCATCTCGATTGCCTGGTAGCCGAGGCTCGCCGCCATGGCGCAGACCTCTTCCAGCTTCTTGTCCAGGAAGGTTGCCGTGAACAGACCAATTTTCATACCATTCCCTCCTTCTCGACCTCTATTCCCTTCAGCATGTCGCCAAGGGCAGCCTCGTTCCTTCTCATGAGCTCGAATGCCGGGGCGAGCTTTCGATAAGTCACCACGTTCGCCGGTATGGGCTTCTGGACGCTTTCCACCGTGTGCGCTTCATCGACTCTTGCAAAGCTCTTCCAGAGCCCCGCGCCCACCGCCGCCACCGCCGCCGCCCCGAGAGTCGCGGCTTCCTGGTCCACGTTCGTCTTCACGCAATCCATGCGGTAGACGTCAGCAAAGATCTGGCGCCAGAGCCTGCTCTTGCTGCCGCCGCCCACCATGAGCATTTCGTTTGACAGCGGCACGAACCGCCGCAGCACCTCGAGCACGGCGCCGAGGTTCAGCGCGATCCCTTCCATGCCGGCGCGGACAAGGTCCGCGCGGGTATGGCGGAGGTCGATCCCGGCAAAGGCCCCGCGGATGTTCGGGCTGGGCTCCTGCGAGCTGCCCCCGGCAAGGCTCGGGTTGAAGAGGAGCTTGTTCGCCCCGACGGGAGAGGAAGCGGCAAGCTCGTTCATGGCGTCGTAGGAACCGCCCGCGAAGAGGACGTCACGGATCCATCGGAAGGAGCTCCCGCCCGCGAAGATGCTGACAGCGGACGTGAACAGGCCGGGCACCACGTGCGCGAACACGTAGGGCCGGGCCGCAGCGTCAAGGACAGGCTTTTTCGAGGACACGGCGATCCAGGAAGAAGAGCCAAGGGACGTGTACACCCTGCCCTCTTCCGTGTTGCGCGCCCCCAGCGCCATGCAGGAGTTGTCCACGCCTCCGCAGGCCACCTTCACGGAGCGCGGCAGGCCCAGCGCCTCTGCCGCTGCGGCGCACAGCGTGCCGACGATCTCCGTGGAAGGGACGATGGTCGGGAAGATCTCCTCGGGAAGCCCGCTGGACCTGATGAGCTGGGGATCATACTTCCAGGCAGCAAGGTCATACACGCCGGAGCCCGAAGCGTAGGAGAAGTCCGTGAGGATCCGGCCGGTGAGCTTCAGGTTGATGTAATCCTTCGAGCCGATGATCCGGTGCACCCGGGAGAACATCTCCGGCTCGACGTCCCGGTACCACATGACCTTGAAAACCGAGTAGCATGCAGCGGGAAAGCCGTTGCCGGTCGTCATGTACCAGCGCTTCTCCTCGGTTCTCTTGAAGAAGTCCACGGTCTGCCGGACGGCGCGAGTGTCCGACCAGATGGGAGTCGTCTCCCTCAGGAGGCGCCCCTCCTTGTCAACGGGGATGACCCCGAGGCTCTGTCCGGAAATGGCCAGGCACTCGATGTCGGAGCCGGCGGTCCCGCTTTCTTCCAGCAGGCGATGGGTGCTCGCCACGATGGCATTCCACCAGTCCTCGGGGCGCTGCTCATGCCAGCCCGCGTCAGGGTAGACCGTTTCGTAGGAAACGAACGTGGTGGAGATGCAGGCGCCATCAAGGTCGTACAGCGAAGCCTTGCTCCCGCCCGTGCCAAGGTCGTATGCAATGATCTTCATCGCCATGCCGGTCCCCTCAGATCTCTACGCAGCCGCCGGGCATTGCTGACACCGAGCGGACGATCTCCACTGCCGTCGTGAGGTTGATGCCGAACCGCGCCACGCCCAGGCGATGCATCGCGACCAGCGTGTCGAGGGTGCGGATGCCTCCGGCAGCCTTCACCTTGATCCTCCCCCCGACAATGGAGGTTATGGAACGGACCACGTCCAGCGTGGCGCCGCTTGGCGCCCACCCCGTTGCCGTCTTCACGAAGCTCGCGCCGCCCGCAATGCACGCCTCGCATGCATCCCGCATCTGGACGGGGTCCAGGTAATGGACCTCGATGATGACCTTCACGGGCACGGGCTTCACCGCATCCACCACGGCGCGGATCTCCTCCCGGCAGTACGCGACCTCCCCTGAGCGCAGCTTGCCGACGTTCAGCATCATGTCCATTTCCTGGACGCCGTCCTGGACGAGCATCCTGGCCTCGGCGAGCTTGATCTCGGTCCGATGCCCGCCGCCAGGAAACCCCACGGGGGCGCCCACCATGATGTCCGGGCTTCCGGCAAGGGAATCGCAGAGAAACGGCACCCAGCAGGGCAGGACGTGAACGGCAATGAAGTGGTGCGTGCGGGCAGCGAGAACCATCTCGCGGATCTCGGCTTCTCCGTGCGCGGCCTGAACGGCGCTGATGTCGATGAGTCGGGCAATCTCGCGGGCGCTGAGCTTCATGATCTGTTGGTTCTCCTGGAAGGGCGTTCCTTCGTATGGACGCAGTATTCGTAGCGCTCGGCCACAATGAGCAGGATGGCCACTTCCACCGGCCTGCCTCCGCTGTGCGTGATCCTGCGAACGACAAGAAGGGGGGAGGTTCGCGGGACGCCGAGCTTCTCCGCCTCCGGCGGGCTTGGCTGCCGCGCGGAGATGAAATCCGTGGCCGCTTCGATGACGATGTGATACTCGGATTCAAGGAAAGAATAGAGAGAGCTCATTCCATCCAGGCGTTTCTCGATTCCCGGCGCCAGGTCCGGCACGAGGTAATTGGTCATGAGGGCGATCGGGGTGCCGTTGGCAAGGGTCACACGGTCGATCCTGAGCAGCCGGTCCCCGGGATCCAGCTTCAGGTCGGAGGCGATGTGGCGCGGCGCCGGAACGAAATCCACCGAGATCCCGGTCTGCGCTACCGTGAAACCCTGTTCGCGAAGCGTCTCCGAGAACGAGGTGACGTATTGGAGCTTCTGGGTGGCCTTGAAGTCGAGGACTTCGGTCCCTCTCCCCTGCCGCGTGTAGAGGAAACCCTGCTGGGCAAGCATCTCCACGGCTTTCCTGACGGTGGTCCTGCTGACCTGAAACTTCTTCTGCAGGTCCGGCTCAGGCGGCAGGAGATCCCCGACCTTGTAGTCGCCTACCTCGATCTGGGTTTTCAGAGAGTTGTAGACCCACTGGTAGCGTGGGATGGACCGCTCCATTCGCGCGGAACCTCACCCATGAGATGATTCATCATGACGTCATGATGTTTTGGAGGTTTCAGCCTAACATGGGTTTTTTGATATGTCAAGCAAAATTCCTGACATCATATGACAAAAAAGAGAAACACTTGACAGAAAACAAAATCGATGGACAATGGAAACGATAGAATATGTAACTTCGGTGCAGAGTCATCATATCATCAAGAGGACCGAAATGAAAGGTGAAAACCTGACAAAAATAGGGGTATGTGTCATAGGCTCCGGCAGAGCTGGAATGATTCACGCCCGAAACTTCTCCCGCCGGGTCAACCGAGCCCAGCTCGTTGCCCTGGTGGATGCGCACGCGGAAACCCTGCAGGCCGCTCAAAAGGAGCTGGAGGTCGAAACGGGGTACGCGGACTACCACGACGCGCTTACGGATCCCCGCGTGGACGCGGTGGTGGTGGTCACCCCCACCGCGCTTCACCGCGAGGTGGTGCTGACGGCCGCAAAAGCGGGGAAGCACATCCTGTGCGAGAAGCCCATGGCAATGGACGTGCGGGAATGCGATGACATGATTGCCGCGTGCAAGGACGCGGGGGTCAAGCTCCAGATCGGGTTCATGCGGCGCTATGACGAAAGCTTCATGGCCGCGCGGCAGCGCATCGACGCCGGGGAGATCGGGGAGGTGGTGCTCGTCAAATCCCTCACCCACGGACCAAGCGTCCCCCAGGAGTGGATGTACGACATCCGAAAGTCGAACGGACCGCTCGCGGAGGTGAACAGCCACGACATCGACACGCTGCGATGGTTCGCGGATGAGGAAATCACGGAGGTGTACGCGCTTGGCGGCAACTTCCGCTGCCCGCAGGCCGTGGAGCGATATCCCGATTTCTACGATACCGTGGCCATGATCTGCCGGTTCGCAGACGGGCGCCAGGGCTTCATTGACGGGGCAGTCTCCGTGGGGTACGGATACGATGCACGCACGGAGATCGTCGGGACCAGGGGGATCATGTTCGTCGGCAGGAGGGAGCAGGACTCCGTGGTGGGGTGCTCGACGGACCGGGGGATCGCCCAGCCCTTCGTGAAGAGCTGGCGCACGCTCTTCACGGAAGCTTACGTTGCCGAAGACCAGGACTTCGTGGATTGCATCCGGGAGGACAGGGAACCGAGGGTCCGCGGATTGGACGGCCGCATGGCGGTGGCGGTGGTGAACGCCGGCAACCGCTCCATCATCGAGCGTGCTCCCGTGAACGTGGAGACCACGGCTCAGAAAGTCCACACGGGAGGAAGGCGATGAAAAGTGATTCGATGCGGGCCGCCATGCTTTTCGGGAAGGACGACCTGAGAGTGGAAAGCCTGCCCACGCCGCAGATCGGCGCCGGGGAGATCCTCCTCCGCGTGAAGGCGGCGGCCGTGTGCGGGACCGACATCCGCATGTTCAGAAACGGCGCGCGTGGAGTGGGACCTGATTCGCCGCTCGTGCTGGGCCACGAGGTGAGCGGCGTCATCGAGCGCGTGGGGCCGGGCGTCACCGGGTACCGGGAAGGCATGCGCGTGGCCATTGCCCCCAACATGGGGTGCGGGGTGTGCGACATGTGCGTGAGCGGGAACACCCAGCTCTGCGCCACCTACAAGGCGTTTGGAATCAACATCCCGGGCGGTTTCGCCCAGTTCATGAAGATACCCGAGGCAGCGGTGCGGCAGGGCAACGTCGCGGAGATCCCGGACGGGGCGGACTTCCGGGACGCGGCGCTCGTAGAGCCCCTTTCCTGCGTGTACAATGCCTTCAAGAGGTGCGCCGTCTCCGCCGGTGATACGGTGCTGGTCATCGGGGCGGGTCCCATCGGGCTCATGCACGCCAAGCTCGCCATCATGGGGGGAGCGTCGCGTGTTTTCATGAACGACATCAGCCTGGAGCGGCTCCAGCTGTGCACGGAAGCGGAGCCGTCCATTGTCGCCGTGTCGGGCGCACCCCTCGTTGAGCGCATGAAGGAGCTGACAGACGGCCGCGGTGTGGATGTATGCATCACCGCCGCCCCCGTGCCGGAGATACAGGTTGCGGCCCTGGAAGTCGCGGCCATCAACGGCCGGGTCCTGTTCTTCGGCGGCCTTCCGGAAAGCAAGAGCAAGGTGGCATTGGATACCAACCTCGTGCACTACAAGCAGATCACGATCTCGGGCACCACGCGCTCCAGCCTCAGCCAGTACCGCCAGACCCTTGGCCTTGTCGCCTCGGGCGCGGTCAAGGTGAAGGACCTCATCACGTCGGTTACCCCCGTCGACGAGATACGATTGTCGTTCGACCGCGTGATGCAGGGGAAGGGGTTGAAGAACGTGCTGGAGTTCACCTGATGGGGGACGCTCTCTACATTGGCGTAGACATCGGCACGCAGGGCGTGAAGGCGGCCATGTACGACCGTCAGGGACGGCTGGCGAAAGAAGCGTTCCGCAAGTCAGACCTGAAGCGTCCGTCGGCCGGCGCCGTGGAAGAAGACCCGGAGTTCCAGCTTGCCTCCGTCTGCCAGACCGTGGCGGAGTGCGCCTGCGCGGCGCCCCGCGGCGCGGCGGTGAAGGGGATCTCCATTGACGGCCAGATGGCGGGGATCATCGGCGTCGGGGAGGACGGAAAGAACGTCACCCCCTACGATTCGTGGCTCGACACCCGGTGCGCGCCCTGGATCACCTTCCTCCAGAAGGAGGCCGGCGCGGAGATCGTGCGGAAGTCCGGCGGCCCCCCCAGCTTCAACCACGGACCAAAGATCATGTGGTGGAAGAACGAACGGCCGGAGGTATTCCGGCGCATACGGGCGTTCGTCCAGCCGGGCGGATACGCCGCCATGCGCCTGACCGGGAAAAACGGCTCCGAGGCCTTCATCGACAGCAGCTACCTCCACTTCTCGGGATTTGCGGACAGCAGGGCAGGCTCCTGGGACGCTGAGCTGTGCCGCAGATTCGGCGTGGACAAGGCCATGCTTCCTCGCATCGTGGCGCCGCACGAGGTCGTCGGGGAGCTGACCGCGGAGATGGCGAAGCTCTGCGGGCTGCCGGCGGGCGTTGCGGTTGTCGCGGGGTGCGGGGACACCGCTGCAAGCTTCCTCTCCTGCGGCGCCACCCGGCCCGGCATCAGTGTGGATGTGGCCGGGACTGCCTCCGTGTTCGCCTGCACCGTCACGGATTTCAAAGTGGATGAAAAGGACATGGTCCTGAGCTGCGGCCGCTCCGCCGTGCAGGGCTTGTGGCACCCCTATGCCTACATCAACGGCGGAGGCATGAACCTGGAGTGGTTCAAGGAACAGCTCGGTTCGGGCGCTGATTTCAACGCGCTCAACGCCGCGGCCGCCGCCATTCAGCCCTCCGCGGAGGACCCGTTTTTCGTCCCGCACCTGGGCGGCAGGGTGAGCCCGGGCCAGCCCCTCCTGCGCGGGGCCTGGGTGGGCCTCACCTGGAGCCACGGAATGGGCCACCTGTACCGGGCCGTCCTGGAAGGGGTGGCGCTGGAATACGGAATCTACCTGAAATGCCTCGAGTCCCTGTATGGAGCGGGCAAGGTCACGGAGGTGCGCGTCACCGGCGGAGGGGAAAAGAGCGCCGTGTGGAACAGCATCAAGGCGGACGCGCTCGGCGTCCCCATCGTGCAGATCCCCGGTGCAGGCGGCGCGCCGCTTGGCTCCGCGCTGCTTGCCGCGTACGGCGTCGGAGACATCAAAGACCTGGACGCAACGGCGTCGGAATGGGTCCGCACCGGCGCCGTGACCGAGCCCGACCCATCGAGGACCGCCCTTGGCCGCTCGCGCGTGGAGCGCTATACGGCACTGCTTGAGTCACTGAACGCCTGGAGCGAAAGGAAATACAATCATGAAGCCGTTTGGAGTTGAGTTCGACCTGATCTGGGGGATCATGAAGGACCCGGAAAACCACGTGATCCGGCTTGCCTCCAGCATGAGGGGACATTACAAGGACACGGCGGCCCTGGAGGCTCTGATTGCAGCCGGGGACCCGGTGCACTACGAGGTCTTCGAGAGGAAGATCCCCGAAGAGGCCGGCCAGCTGCAGTTCTGCATCAGCAAGACCTATCCCGGGACGGTCGGCGGGGAGTGCTTCATGACCAAGGGCCATTACCACAAGGCGGCCGGGACGGCGGAGGTCTACCTCTGCCTGCGCGGGGAAGGCTACATGCTGATGAAGCTCCCCGGCGGTGAAAGCGCCTGCGAGCGCTTCCTGCCCGGGCGCATGGTCTACGTCCCGCCTTTCTGGGGACACCGCACGGTGAACACCGGGGACGAGCCGCTCATCTCTTTCTGCGTGTACCCCGGCGAAGCGGGGCACAACTACGGCGACATCGAAAAGGAAGGGTTCCCTGTCCGCGTGTTCAAGCGCGCGGGCAAGGTGGAGATTGCGAAAGGCTAGGAAAATGGCGAAAATCCTCATCACTCCCCGGTCTCTCACGCGGGACGGGGATCCGGCCCTGGAGCTTCTGAGACGGGCCGGGCACGAGCTGGTGCTCGGCACGCCGGGCAAGGCCCCGGACGAGGAGGAGCTTCTGCGCCTGGTGCCCGGCTGTGCCGGCTGGCTTGCCGGGGTCGAGAAGATAACGGAGAAAGTGCTTCGCGGGGCGCGCGGTCTCAAGGCAATCAGCCGCAACGGCACGGGAGTGGATTCCATTGACCTGGAAGCGTGCAAGCGCCTCGGCATTGCCGTCCTGCGGGCGGACGGAGCGAATGCCCGGGGGGTCGCGGAGCTCACGCTGTGCCTCCTCCTGTCCCTGGTGCGCTCGGTGCCGGCAAGCAACGCGCGCATGAAGGCCGGGGCATGGGAGCGCCGCCAGGGAGTGGAGCTCGAAGGACGGACCCTGGGGATCATCGGATGCGGGAAGATCGGGAAGCTGGTTGCGCGCTTCGCGGTGGGCCTGGACATGGAGGTTCTCGGCTACGACGCGTACCCCGATGCCTCCTTTGCTCCCTCTTCCCGGTTTCGCTTCGCCGCTCTGGAGGAGCTCATTTCCTCTTCAGATGCGGTGACGCTGCACTGCCCCCACACGCCCGGGGATCCGCCGCTTATCAACCAGAGGACAGTCGCTGCAATGAAAAAAGGCGTGTACCTCGTCAACACGGCACGGGCGGGGCTTGTGGATGATGCGGCAGTCCTGCAGGGTCTGGAGCAGGGACATATTGCCGGCTACGCGGTGGATGCGTATGACACGGAGCCTCCAGCCCCCAGCCCCCTGCTCTCCCATGAGAGAGTCATTACGACGCCGCACATCGGCGCATTTACCGCGGAGAGCGTCTCCCGGGCCACGCGAGTGGCCGTGGAGAACCTGCTGGCCGCGCTGTAGCGACAAAGAGAGGACCATCATGCTGAAGGGTTACTGCGGCCGGATCCTGAGAGTGGATCTGAGCCGGCGCACATCGACGACGGAGCCGCTCGCGGAAGATCTGGTCACGCAGCTGCTGGGCGGCAGAGGCATTGCGGCCAAGTACTACTGGGACGAGATCGGACCGGGGGTGGATGAGCTGGGGGAAAAGAACAAGATCTTCTTTTTCACCGGCCCGCTCACCGGCACTCCGCTGGTGTCGACCACGAAGTTCCAGCTCGCCACCAGGTCCCCGGAGACCCGGATGTACCTGTGCTCCAACTGCGGGGGGGATTTCGGCCCCCAGCTCAAGCGGGCCGGGTTCGACGGGCTGATCATCGAGGGCAGGGCATCCGAATGGACGTACCTGACGATCAAAGACGGTACGGTGGAGTTTGGCGACGCGCGGCCGTGGAAGGGATTCACCTCGCGGCGCACCCTGGAGGTCCTCCGCAAGGCATTCGGGGAATCCAAGTGCGGGGCAATGTCCATCGGCCCCGCCGGGGAAAATCTCGTGCGCCTTTCCTACATCAACGTCGATGACCGCGCCTTCGGCCGCGGTGGTCCCGGCGCCGTGATGGGCTCCAAGCGGCTGAAGGGAATCGCCGTGAAGGGAACAGGGGACATCTCCGTGGCAGACCCGGATCGGGTTGCTGAGATCCGCAAGGCGGCGGTCGTGGACTTGAAGCAGTCCCGGGCCAACCACACGAAGTTCGGAACGCCCCAGTACATCGAGCCCCTGAACGCGCTGGGATGCCTGCCGACGCGCAACTTCCAGACCGCGTATTTCGAGGACTGCGACAAGATTGACGCGCACGCCATGCTCGCCCAGTACGTGGAGAAGAACTACGCCTGCTACCGCTGCACCGTTGCGTGCGGCAAGATGTGCCTCGTGAAGGAAGGCCCGTACAAGGGCGCGCGGGCGCGCACCGAGTTCGAGACAGTCGGGCTCCTGGGCCCCAACTGCGGGATCTCCGACTTCGGCGCCATCGTGAAAGCGAACGAGCTCTGTGACGATCTGGGCCTGGACACGATGTCCGCGGGCAACGCGGTGGCGCTCACCATGGAGCTCTACGAAAAAGGCCTGATCAGCACCTCCGACACCATGGGGATCGACGCCAGGTTCGGGAACCCGGAGGCGCTGATCGGGATCATCGAGTGCATCGCATACCGCCGCGGGATCGGGGACCTTCTTGCCGAAGGGATGCTGGGTGTGAAGAAAGCCAGGCCTGACTGGAAGAGATTCATCCTGGACGTCAAGGGGATGCCTTTCGCGGCGTACGACCCCCGCGGGTTTACCGGCAACGGCCTCACCAACGGCACCTCCAACCGCGGCGCGTGCCACAACGTCGGAGGGTGGACCATCAGGGCGGAGCTGCAGAGCGGGAAGTATGACCGCTACGCCCTGGAGGGCAAGGGCGCCCTCGTGAAGAGTGCCCAGGACAGCCGCGCGTACGTGGACAGCATCGGGATGTGCACGGTGGTGCGCGGGGCGTTCGGCTTTTCCGAAAAGCCGACCGGGGACGTCCTGGAAGCCGTCACGGGGCACGCGTTCACGCCCCAGCTCATGACGATTGCGGAGAGGATCTACAGCATGGAGCGGATGATCCTGAACCGGGAAGGGATCCGGCGCAAGGACGACCTTCTTCCGGACAGGATCACGAAGGAGACCATCCCCAGCGGACCGACCAAGGGACGGATCCTCACCGCGGAGATGTATGACGTGATGCTGGACGACTACTACGGCCTGCGCGGCTGGGACGCGGATGGCGTGGTGACCGAGCAGACAAAGGGCAGGCTGGGGCTGTCGGAGATCCTGGCGTGACTGCCACGGAAGTGAGGGTCCGCATCCGCTACCTGTCAGGGCTGCGGGATGCCACGCACACGCGCATGGAAGAGGTGAAGTTCCCGTCCGGTGCGCGTCTTCGGGATGTTTCCCGGTGGCTCGCGCAGAAGTACGGAATGACTGTCCCGAGCCCGTCCGTGATGAGCACGGTGAACGGCCGAGGGTGGAGCCAGACGCCCCTCGCGCTGGAGACAGAGCTGCAGGAAGGGGATGAGATCGCCCTCTTTCCCCTTCTCTCAGGAGGATGAAACGATGAGCAACCCTGGTGTGCTGGAAACTGTCCGAAAGCATGTCGTTGTCCCCGTCATCGCCATCGATGATCCGCAGTCCGCAATTCCCCTGGCGGACGCCTTGATCGAAGGCGGCCTGCCCGTCGCGGAGATAACCTTCCGCACCGCGGCGGCGGCGGAGGTCATTGCGAAGATCGCCCGGGAAAGGCCCGACGTGATCCTCGGCGCAGGCACGCTGCTCAGCGTGGAGAATGTGCGCAAGGCCAGGGAGGCCGGCGCGCGCTTCGGCGTCGCTCCGGGAGTCAATCCTGCCGTTATGGCGGAGGCGAACCGCCTGGGCGTGCCCTTCGTGCCGGGAGTCGTGACGCCATCCGAAATCGAGCAGGCGTTGTCCCTGGGGGCGACCCTCCTGAAGTTCTTCCCCGCGGAGGCCTTCGGCGGCCTCAAGGTGATCAAGGCGCTCTCCGCGCCGTACCTCCACACGGGGGTGAAGTTCATGCCCACGGGGGGTGTCACGACGGCAAACCTCGCCGACTACCTTGCCGCGGAGGTCGTGGCCTGCGTAGGCGGGACGTGGATCGCTTCCCGTGAGGCCATTGCGGAGAAGAAGTGGGCCCAGATCCGGGACAACTGCAAGGCTGCAGTGGAGATGGTCCGCAAGATTCGAGGATAGCCGAGGGGAGGGAACCCATGTGCGCAGCAGCGGTGTCAACAAAGCTCACGAGAAGTGACATCCTCGGCGGGTGGAAGGTGCGCTGGACCATCGGAAGGAACCGCTACGCGGTCCAGCCGGGGCTGTATGCCGTGGGGACGCCCACCGCGGAATCCCCTGTTCTCGTGACCGCCAACTACAAGCTCACCTTCGACAGGCTCCGCGCCGAGCTCGGCGGTATTGACGCCTGGATCCTCGTCCTCGACACGAAGGGAGTCAACGTCTGGTGCGCGGCGGGCAAGGGGACGTTTGGCACCAGGGAGCTGGAGCAGCGCATTCTGGCCGTCCACCTGGAGCAGGCCGTGTCCCACCGGACGCTGATACTGCCGCAGCTCGGCGCAACGGGCGTCTCTGCGCCGCGCGTGCAGAAGGACACCGGATGGCGGGTCGTCTTCGGCCCGGTGCTCGCGCGGGATATCCCTGCCTTCCTTGCCAGCGGCCTCAGGAAGGAGCCTCGCATGAGAAAAGTGGAGTTCCGCCTGTCCGACCGGATGGCGGTTGCCCCGGTCGAGCTGGTGCAGTCATGGCCCTTTCTCCTGGGAGCCCTGGTCATCTCCGCCCTGCTTGCGCTTCCCTTCGGCGCCGGCTCCCCGAGACGCTTCCTCGGTGCCTGCATTCCGCTGGTCGGGGCGGTCCTTGCGGGGACCATCGCCGTCCCGGCGCTGCTGCCGGTCCTTCCCTTTCGGGCTTTTTCGCTCAAAGGCGCCGTCATCGGAGCTGCCTGGGGGATCGCCGCGTCCCTGGCCATGGGGGCAAACCTCGCCGGATCATTCGCCTGTGTCCTCATTGGCACCCCAGTCGCTGCCTACCTTGCGATGAACTTCACCGGGGCGACGACCTTCACCTGCCAGGCAGGGGCGGAGCTCGAAGTGCGCACGGCCACCATACCGATGATCGTCTCGGTTGCCGTTGGAGTGGGGTTGCTGGCTGCATCGCGGCTTCTGGGAATCTGAGGAGAACCTTCCATGCGTATGACATACCTGCGAAACGGAGAGACCCTGACGCTGGACAGCGAGCTGTGCAACGGATGCAAACGGTGCATCGAGGTATGCCCGCACGAGGTGCTCTCCATGGCCGAGGGGAAGGCCCGAATCATGGACAGGGCCTCCTGCATGGAATGCGGCGCATGCGCAAACAATTGCGAACCCGGCGCCATCAAGGTCAAGGCCGGCGTCGGATGCGCCTCCGCCGTCATCAGCGGGATGATCCGGGGAACCGGCCCGCAGTGCGGCTGCAGCGGCCCGGACGGCGCTCAGAAGGGCTGCGGCTGCGGATAAGAGGGCCCGTCCCCGGATCTACTCCCGCCGTGATGCCTGCAGGGCGAACTCTCTCACCTTCTCCTTGATGGCATCCCGGATCTCGCGCACGCGCGCCATGATCTCCTCATCGCTTCCGGTGAACGAGGCGGGATCATCGAAGGGCCAGTGGAGCCTCTCCGTGACGCCCCGGAAGACCGGGCACCTGTCAGCGGCTTCCCGGGAGCACACGGTGACGACGAAGTCGTAGCTGCGGCCGGCCTCGTACAGGTCCACCACGCTCTGCGTTGTCTTGCCCGAGATGTCGATGCCGTCCTCCGCGAGGGACCGAACGACAAACGGGTTGAGCTTTCCCGGCTCAAGGCCGGCGCTTTCGACCTCGAACGCGCTTCCTCCGAACCTGTGAAGGTAGGCTTCCGCAATCTGGCTGCGGGCGGAATTGTGGACGCAGAGGAACAGGACCCGCGTGGCTTTCATGAGACAACGGTGTTTCTCGACTGTTAGGTTTTCGTGAAGGGGAGAGTGAAAACGAAGCGGCTTCCCTTTCCCTCCCCCTCACTCTCCGCCCACAACCTTCCCCCGTGCAGCTCAACCAGCTTGCGAGAGAGGGAAAGCCCGAGCCCCGAGCCCTGGTCCTTTGTCCTGCCGCCGCGCTTGATCTGGTAGAACGAGTCGAAGATCCGATCCAGCTCGAGGGACGGGATCCCGATCCCCGTGTCCGTCACGCTGATCTCGAGGTCTGCCCCGCGGCGCTTCATGGACACGGAAACGTGCCCCTGCTCGGGCGTGAACTTGATGGCGTTGGACAGCAGGTTGAAAAGGACCTGCTTGAGGCGTCTCTCATCCACGCGGAGCTCGAGCCCCGCAAGCTCGGCCGGCAGGTCGGCGTTGAGCCCGATGCCCCGGCGGCTGGCGGCCTCTTTCAGCATCGTGATGGGGTGCTCGATGAGGGATGATATCTTCACCAGGGTGGACTCCAGCTCCGTCTTCCCGGACTCGATCTTCGAGATGTCGAGGATGTCGTTGATCAGATCCAGCAGGTGATGCGACGCCTGGAGGATCACCTCGATCTGCTGCTTCTGCTTCTCGTTCAGCTGCCCGAAGTACTCGTAGCCCAGGATCTCCGCGTACCCGATGATGGCCGTCAGGGGCGTGCGCAGCTCGTGGGACATTCCGGCCAGCAGGTCCGACTTCGCGCGGTTGGCGGCGTCCGCCGCCTGGATGGCGAAGGTGAGCCGGTCTTCCGCGCGTTTTCGCGCGGTGATGTCGCGGGCCACGATGGTGACACCGGCGAAGGTGCCGCCGTCGTCCTTCAGGGGAGAGACCTTGGTGTTGTACCATGTCTGCGAGTCCCCCGCTGTCAGGCTGTAGTCGAACTGCTCGACGCTCTGCGAGGACTGGACCGCAAGGAACGCGGCCTGGAAGCGCGCCGCAACGGCTTCGGGAAAGACATCCGCGAAGGTCTTGCCCCTCCACTCGGGGGCCGCCGTCGCTCCCGCCTCGGAGCTGGAGGGCGTGCGGGAAGCCACCAGGAGGCCGTTTCGGTCGGTGACCAGCACCGCGTCGTCCATGGACATGAGGATGGAGCGCAGCCGTTCCTCGCTCTCGCGCAGGTCAGCCTCCACGCGGAGCTTCTGCCGGGCGGTCTCTGCCTGGCGGATTGCCCTCTCCATCACGGGAGGCAGCAGGCGGAAGAACTTCTCGTAGCTTTCCTTGTGGATGTAATCCGCGGCGCCCAGCTTCATGGCGCGAACGGCAACTTCCTCGTTGCCCGCGCCCGTGGCCATGATCACGGGGACCCCGGCGCGTCGCGACACCAGGGACTGCAGCACGTCCAGACCGTTGCAGTCGGGGAGCTGGTAGTCCACGATGACCAGGTCATGGATGGCCTCATCGAATACCTGGAGGCCCTCCCGCCCCGTGGAGGCGCTGTCCACCTGGTATCCCTCGGCGGCGAGCTTGGTCCGGACCAGGCGGGCAAGCCCCGGGTCGTCTTCAATGTAGAGAACCCGCATCTCAGGGCGCATTCTCTCTCCCGTTGCCAAGGACCCGCCGGACGCAGCGAAGCAGGTCCCGCGGCTCATAGGGCTTCGCCAGGATCTCCTCCATCCCGGGCCGGGGGACGGATTCCTGGACCCCCCACGCGTACCCGGTGCACAGGATCACCGGCAGGGACGGGCTTTTGCCCCGGATCCGCCCCAGGACTGCCCGGCCGCTGAGCTTCGGCATCACGTCATCCAGAATCGCCAGTCGAATGCGCTCCGTGTTTCCCTCGAAAAGCTTCACCGCCTCCGCGCCGTCAGAGGCGGCGAGCACGCGGTACCCTTCCTTCCCGAGAACACGGCAGGCAAGATCGCGGACGCCGGCGTCGTCCTCCGCAAGGAGGATGGTGCCGCCCCCGGAGTGAGGCGGAGCGTTCCGGCTCTCCGTCCGCAGGGGAAGCGAGATGAGGAACTCGATGCCTCCCGATGGGGGGCTCTCCATTGAGATTGTCCCGCCGAGGAGTGAGACCGTGCCGCGAGCGGCGGCCAGGCCCAGCCCCAACCGCTTGCCGGTGGAGGAGACATAAAACGGCTCGAAGATGCCGGTCCGTTCGTCAGCGGGGATGACGGCCCCGGGAGCGGCGACACGAAGCAGAATACACTGCCCGGGGGGCTCGCCTTCCGGAACCAGGCTCGTCTCCACGAAGAGCCTGCCGCCTTTCGTCATCCTCTCCGCCGCGTAGGTAAGGAGGCTCCCGATGAGCCGATCCACCTGGTCCGCGGATGCGAGGAGGCGCGGGAGACCGGCCCCCGCGACGAAGCTCGCCTGGATGCCACCGCTTCGGGAGGCGCGGCACTGCTCCAGCGCCCTGCTGGTCGACTCGTTCAGGTCTATCTCCGAGAGCGACGATGAAGCGCGGCGTCCTATGGCGAGCAGCTGACCGATGAGCTCCGAGGCCCGCTGCATGGCCGCCATGACTTCCTGGAGATGGCCCCGGGCCCCGGGACCGAGGTCCTCCTCCCCCAGGGCAAGCTCCGCGTATCCGCGGACAACCAGGAGGATGTTATTGAAGTCGTGGGCCACACCTCCTGCCAGTCGTTCAAGGGAATCCGGGGGACGACCCGGCGGAGAGCCTGGGGTATGCGCGACGGGCGCGGCCGGCCGGCGGCGCAGGAGCGCGCGAAGGCTTGTCACCAGGCGTTTGTCAGGCGCCATCGAGTGTCTCCCGAACCTTTCGCGCAAGGGATTCCGGAGTGAAGGGCTTGGGGAGAAAGTGAACCTTTGCACCTTGTCGACCGAGCCCAAGGCCCTCGTCATCCGGATACCCCGACATGAAAAGCACGGATGCGGAGCGGCACAGGGGGAGTATCCGCGTGGAAAGCTCGCTGCCCCTCATCCCCGGCATGACGACGTCAGTGAGCAGGAGCTGGATGGAATGTCCCCGGCTCTCTGCGATGGCAAGGGCCGCGGACGGAACAGCCGCTTCCAGGACCGTGTAGCCCCACCCCCGCAGGAGCGTGCACGCGAGGGACCTCACCGCGTGCTCGTCCTCCACCAGCAGGATGGTCTCTCTCCCGCGGGGCAGCACCTGCGCCCCGCGCTCGCTCTCCTCCCGGGGAACGCTGCCGGACATGCGGGGCAGATACAGACGGAACTCCGCGCCGCTGCCGGGCTGGCTCGACACCTCGATATGACCCCGGTTCTGGTTCACGATCCCGTAAACGGTCGCAAGCCCGAGCCCGGTGCCCGCCCCGGCTTCTTGGTCGTGAAGAAGGGCTCGAAGATGTGGGACCTCACCTCCTCGTTCATCCCGACGCCGGTGTCGCGGACCGACAACACGGCATGCTCGGCGGGCGGCGCGGGGAATGTCGACTCCCTGCTCAGGTTGTACGTGCGAAAGGTGAGAGTGCCGCCGCCGGGCATCGCATCACGCGCGTTGACCGAAAGGTTGAGTATGACCTGCTCGATCTGGCCCGTGTCCGCGAGCACCGGCCAGAGCTCGGGGGAAAGCTCGTACTCCAGCGTAATGTCCTCCCCGATCAAGGGCCGCAGCATGGCGTGGAGGTTCTCCACCACCGCGTTCAGGCTCACGAGGCGCGGGGAGATCACCTGCTTTCGGCTGAAGGTGAGGAGCTGCCGCGTGAGGCCGGTGGCCCGGCGGGAGGCCGCGAGGATCTCCCTCACTTCGGCCGCGCGCGGATCTTCAGCGCCAAGCCCCGTCAACAGGAGGTCCGCGTACCCTATGATTGTGGTCAGGATGTTGTTGAAATCGTGCGCAACGCCGCCGGCGAGACGACCAACGGCTTCCATCTTCTGGGCATGGCGAAGGCGCTCCTCGAGCTCCGTCGCCTCCGTCACGTCGCGCTTGACCGCGACGTAGCTGACGATCCGGCCGTCCTCAGCTTTCACCGGGCTGATGGTGGCCTCCTCCACGTAGGTGCTCCCGTCCTTCCTGCGGTTGACGAGCTGCCCCCGCCAGACATCTCCCGCCGCAAGGGTATGCCACATCCGAAGATAGAAGGCGGCATCATGCCGGCCGCTTTTCAGGATCCGAGGGGACTTCCCGATGGCCTCGGCCCGCGAATAGCCCGTGATGCGCTCGAAGGCCGGGTTTGCGTAGGTGATGAGGCCGTCGGCGCCCGTTATCACCACGTATTCGGCCGCCTGCTCGATTGCCGCGTACAGCCGGGCGCGCTCCTCTTCCGCCTTGAGCCGCTCGGCATTCTGGCGCGCCATTGCCTGCGACATGCGCGTGCGCTGCAGCGCTGCTCCCATCTGGAGCGCGAATGCAGCGACCACGGGAAGGTCCGTCTCCAGGAGGTCCGCGTTCACCAGCGCCACCGTCCCGGTGACCTCTTCGGCATCTGCAAGCGGCGCGAGGATCATGCGGGAGGCGCGCATCACCCTGAGAACGTCGGGGATCTTGCGTCTTGCCTCCGCGGGGAGAACGGAGGCGAGAAAGCCTGCCATATCCGTGATGAGAAGGGTCTCCCGGCCGCGGACCACCTGGCGGAACTCGCTTGCCTGGTCCACGGCCAGCGCGAAGGCGCTGGACGGGATGCCGAATATCGTGGACAGCTCGGCGGCAGCCGCGTGCCCCTCTCCCAGAAACGTGAGGGAGAGCGACCGTCCTGTCGCATCCAGGGTGAAGATGTCCAGCGAAAAACCGATGGACGCCAGCTCCTGTGATACGACGCGGAAGATGTCCTCCGGCCTCGCGGCGCCGGCCATGGCAACGGAGGCCCGGTTCAACGCCTCCTGCAGCTCTTTCTGCCGCCGGGAAGCCGTCACATCGATGATGAAATGGAGCGTGGCGGCCTTCCCCTCCCAGGGAAGCAGGACCGTGCTCGCCTGGAGCCACCGCACTCTGCCCTGGCCGTTGATGATGCGAAGCTCGTACAGGGAAGCGAAGGCTGGCTCCTTCCCCGAGAGAACCTGCATGAAGTCTTTTTGGACCCGGCGCTTGTCGTCTGGATGGACCACGTCTGCAACCGCGAGGCCGACGATGTCCGCTTCCGGGCCGCCGAAGATTTCGCGGCCCCTGGCATTGACGTACTGGATCCTCCCGTCCTGGATGACGACAACCGCCTCTGCGGCGCTCTCGGTCAGCGCGCGCAGCCTCTCCTCGGAGTCCGGCAGGTCCATGGGCGCCAGGTCCGTGTGGTTGATCCACTCGTACGCGCCGACTATTCCGACCACCCGCCCCCCGCCGTCACGCAGAGCAACCTTGGCGGTGCGCATGAAGACGCGCGTCCCGTCCCGGGTGGCGGTCACCTCGTCGTAGGCACGCCACGGCTCCCCCGTCCGGAGGACCCGCAGGTCCTCCTCCCGGAACCTCTCAGCATTGTCCGCCCACGGCATGTCCCGGTCGGAAAGCCCGGTGACCGCCTGCGGTTCGGGAAGGCCCGCCGCACGCGCAAAGAACTCATTGCACCCGACGTACCGTGAGCTCTCGTCTTTCCAGAATATGGACAGCGGCAGGGCATCAAGGACGGCTCGAAGAGAGACGGCCTGCGTCAACTGGCTCGCGCCCATCCGCGTCCTCAGGGGCCCACGCGGGCAACCGGTGAGGGCAGCCGGGACCTGATGCGGTCCCATTGCGCCAGCACCTTTTCATTGATGGGAACAAGCGGGACGTTGCCGTCATGCGCCTCCCGGCACAGGCTCTCCAGGCTCTCGAAACAGGTGGCGATCTGGCGAAGGACGTCCGGGTCCACCGGGACGTCAGCAGGGGGGGAGATGCCACGGCCTTGCCGGATGGCGTCATTGCGGCGGGCGCCCCTGCGCGCGGCCCGGATGCGCCGGCGGTCTTCCCGCTCTTCAAAGGATCCAGGGCAGCGGGAAGGTCGAGCACCACTTCGTAGGGCTCGTAAACGCGGATGGGCTCGGAAATGTTCTTCACCGTGATCCGGCCGATCTCACGCGCGTGGACGTAGTCCTTGACCTTCTCGTAGACCTGCTCGGAAACCAGGACGGAGCCCGGCGTCGCGGAGGTCTCCAGCCGCGATGCGATGTTCACCGTGTTGCCCAGGATGTCTCCCTGCTCCTTGCGCACCACTTTTCCGCAATGCACTCCGATGCGGATGACCACTTTCGAGTTCTCTTCCCGGTAGCGGTTGAACCTCTTCAAGGATTTCTGAAGCCGGATCGCCGTGAGCACGGCGGCAAGGGGCTCGTGAAACACGAACATGTGGCCGTCGCCCATCCGCTTGACGAGCTCTCCCCTGTGCGCCTCGGTGTGAGCAAGCAGGAGCTTCTCGTAGTCCTGGATCAGGCTCGACACCTGCTGCGGCGTGAGCACCTGCGCCTTCTTCGAGTAGCCCTGGATGTCGGTGAAGAGGACCACGAGGTCGACAACGTTTTCCCGCTCGAACTGGAAAGCGTTGCGCTCCGTGCGGAAATCAACCGCGGCCCCCGGATCTTCCGGGACCGGCATCTCGGAATCCTCCGCGGACGGAGTGCCCCGCAGGCGGATGGCGAGGTCAAGCGCGCCCGCGCGCAGGTCCTCGGTGGCGCTCAGCAGGAAATCCCGCAGGGGCTCGTGGATGAGGGGAGTCTCCGCGGCAAGGAGAGGTGCCAGGACGGGCAGAAGCGGAGCGCGGAGGAGCCCCGTGAGCGCCCGAAGTGTTTCCGCCCTTTCCTCGACGGCGCCGGAGGAAAGAAAATCCCTCACGACCTCGGGGGCGTAGTCGTCCCCCAGCCTCCAGAGAAGGACCCCGGCGGAGCGTCGCTGCGGGGATTCGTTCCCTCGAAGGATCTTGTACAGGAACTCCACGGTGCCTTCGCGGTTGCCGACCAGGCCGGAGGCTATGCGGCGGCCCATGATGGCAAGCACCGCCGACTTGCGGGGGGCATCCCCGGTGGCGTACATGTCCCGCAGGCTCTCCATGATGTCCAGGGAAACGTTGTCTCCGAGATAGGCGCTGATTGACCCGATCACCTCCCGGCTCGTGGCAAGGGACAATCGGGTCAGGAGCGCCTTGACGAGGTCCCCGCTGGACGATGCCGGTGAGGCCGTGATTGCCTCCACGGCATTGAGGGTGATGTACGGATCATCCTGCGCCGAGAGCAGGCGGGCGGAGGAAGGCTCGAGCTCTGACGGGCTGAGCTCCCGCAGAAGGTGAAGGGAAGCGATGGCGAGCACCTTGCTTGCAAGCGGCGGCGTCAGGCACTCGCGGCAGGCGGCCAGCGCGGGCTGGGGATTCACGCGGGCGGAAGCCCACAGCGCGGCTTCGGCGAGACGGAAGAGCTTCTCCCCCCTCGCCCAGGCGAAGATGCCTTTCAGGGTGCTCTCCACCGCCGCTCCGGCCGCGGGGGTCAGCACGACGGCCGCCAGCCGAACGGCGCGGATGAGCTGCCAGAACAGGATCCCCTTGCCTGTCTTCACCAGGGCGAGCTCGCGGGCCACCAGTCCCATCCCGGTCCTCTGCGGGTTCTTGATGACCTCCGCAAGGGCCGTGTACCCGTCGAAGTGGCGGACTTCCACGCGGACCGCCGTGGCCTTGAGCCTCTTCAGCAGGCTGTCTTCGGTCTCGGTGGAAGCCCCCTTGAGGTAGCGCAGGAGGGCCGCCTTGAGCTCCTCATCGCAATAGTACTCCAGGTACTCCTTCGACCTCATGATGAGCCAGCCCAGCTCGTGGGACTCGCTGGCGATATGCCGCCCCTCTTCGCGCAGCTTGTTGAAGTGCTCCGTAATGAAGGTGATCACCCGGCTGCGGAGGGTGGCCGGGATGACGACGGTGGTCTGCTCTGTCCTGGCCATCCGATCCACGGTCTCGTGGACCTCGTCCTCGAGGGCGGCGTTGCCCTCCGCCCGGCCAAGCAGGCATTCGATGACCATCGGGAAGAGCTTTGCGTGGTGCGCCGCTGTTGCGATCCCCGCATACGCCGAGCGGCGCACGTCCGCCACCGGGTCCACCAGGGCCTCCCGCAGCACGTCACCGGTCGGCGCCAGGTCCTGCGTCAACGCAATCGAAACGAGCGCCGCGCGCGTGCGGGCGGGAAGGTGCTTGTATTGAGGCGCATACCGTTCGACGGCCTTCTCCACCAGGGCAGGGGTTTCCCCAGCGGAGCGGAGGACCTGGTCCACCGTCTCCTCGCGGGAATCCTCCAGGAGCTCGTCCAGCACGGCCTCACCGCGGAGCTTCAGGAGAAGGCCCACGGCATGCGCCCGGGCCCCGGCGGGGGCCATCGGGGACCGGGCAATCTGGCGCACAAAGCCTGCAAGCTCGCGGTCCTTGGGAACCGCGGCGGCCAATGCGTCCAGGATCTCCCGGCGCAGGGCGTCCTCCCGCGTCGTCTTCAGCATGTCCACCAAGGCGCGGGCGCAGCCGGGGTGACGGATCCTGCCCAGGGCCCGTACGGCGGCAACGGTGAGCTCTGCGCCGCCGGAGGCAAGGACGCGGGTCACGTACGTGAAGCTGGCCGGGTTGGCAAGAGCAGCCACCGCCTCCATGGCGGAAAGGGCCACCCGGGGGCGGGAATCGAACAAGTCCCCGTGCAGCCACTCCAGGCCGCGGGCGTCCCTGTCGAACGCCGCAATGAGCCGATGGGTGGTCACGAGCGGCTCTACCCCCAGCCGCGGGGAGTCAGGAACGCCGGGGCTCATGAAGACTGATCGTGCAGGGAACCCAGCTGCGTCCTTTCCTCCGCGGAGAGGATGGCGTCGCTGTTCAGGAGAATGATCAGCTTGTCGTCGATTTTTCCCACGCCCGTGATGAACTCCTGGGACACCCCGCCGAAAACCGGCGGCGGAGGGTCGATCTGGTCCGCGGGTATCCTCACCACCTGGCTCGCGGAATCCACCACCATGCCCATCAGCTTCCCCTCCACCTCCACGACAATGACGCGCGTCATGGCGGTGGCCTCCTTGGCCTCCAGGCCGAACTTGTCCCGCAGGTCGATGATGGGGATCACGTCACCACGGAGGTTGATGATCCCCTTCACGAAGCTGGGCGCCTTGGGCAGCCAGGTGATCTCCCGGACACGGATCACCTCTTTCACCCGCAGCAGCTCCAGCCCGTACTCCTCGTCCCCCACGGAAAAGCTGATGAACTGGCGAAGCTCGCCCCGCGCGTCCACCCTGTCTTTCAATGCATCCATGACTCTCCTCCACTCAAAAAGACCGGCCCCGCGCCGGTCAGGCTATTGCTTGCATCCGGCCCTGGATCAACCAGGTCGACTCGGGTGCACGCAGGAAAATTTCCAGGATTTCCGGATCGAATTGCGTTCCCGCCTGGCCGTCGAGGTCCCGGCGCGCCGCGTCGAACGAGAACGCCGGGCGGTAGGGGCGCTCGGAGGTCATTGCATCCAGAGCGTCCACCACGGCGAAAATTCTCGCGTGCAGCGGGATATCGGAGCCGGACAGCCGCTTGGGATAACCGGTCCCGTCGAACCTCTCGTGATGGGAGAGGACCACGTCCGTGGCATAGCTCAGGAACTCGATCCCCCGCAGCATTGACCATCCCATGACCGGGTGCCTCTGCACCACTGCCCGTTCTTCCCGGGTGAGCTCCCCGGCTTGAGCAGGATGTGCTCCGGCACGCCGATCTTTCCGACGTCGTGGAGGTAGGCCCCCCACTTCAGGTTCTGCAGCTCGAAGGCCGACAAGGAGAGGGACTCTCCCATGCGAAGGCTGTTCTCCGAAACCCTCCGGCAGTGGTCCGAGGTTTCGTGGTCCTTCAGGTTCAGGGCGGCGCCCAGCGCCGCGACCGTGGAGTCGCGCACTTCGTTCAGCTGGCGCGAGGTCTGGGAAAGCTCGTTCGCCTTGGTCACGACGAGGTCCTCCAGGGCGCGGGCGTAGTAGCGCGTGCTGGTTCGATTCTTCCACTCCTCCATGGCCCTGTCCAGACGCTGAAGGAAATCACCGACGGTGAACGGCTTGGTAATGAAATCTATGGCCCCGTCCCGGATTGCCTGGACGGCTGTCTGGATATCGCTGCATCCCGTTATCACCACGACAAGCGGGGAATTGGTGCTCTCCTCAGCGAGGGTGAGGCCGCTTCCGTCCGGAAGGTTCACGTCGAGGAAAAGCATGTCGTAGAATGCGCGGGCGACCATTGCCGCGGGCCTCCGCCAGCGTCCCGGCCGTGTCGCACGTGAATCCCCGGATCTTCAGCATGGCCGTGACGAGCGACCGTATCTCCGCCTGGTCCTCCAGGACAAGGATCCGGGGAGGCTTCATCTGAGGCGGAACGTGTATGGGCAGCGGCCTCTTCCCGGGACCGGCCAGATCCTGCATGTTCACCTGCTCCTCTTCCCCTCGTCTCAGCCGTGATGGGGGTGGGTCTTCAGTTTCTTCAGGCCCGAAGCCAGGGCCAGCTCGATCTCGACGCGAATTGCGCGCTCCGCCTCCGGGCGGGGCGTCAGGGGAGCGAGAAGCGAGGTGTAATACGCCGGCTTCACGTGGTTGAGGGTCCATGCGGCGAGGTCCAGGACGCACTCCTCGCACGTGCACATGTCCCCGCCCTTCTGGATCTCCTTCTCGATGGCCTCGAAGACCATCTCCTCGGCCCTGTTCTTCATGGCGTCCAGGTTGTAGCTCTCGTTGAGCTTCATACGGCACTCCTTGCCCCGCGCACGCACTCCTGCAGGCGGGAGGCAATCTGGTCCAGGGGGAGCACGTCATGGGCGTCCCCGTTCTGAACCACCTCCTTGTTCATCCCATAGATGACCGAGGTGGCCTTGTCCTGCGCGATGACCCGGCCGCCGCGCGCCCGCAGCTCGCGCAGGCCTTCCGAGCCGTCCTTGCCCATGCCGGTCATGATGACCCCGACCGCGCGCGGGCCGTACTCCCGGGCCACGGACCGCATGAGGACATCGACGGAGGGACGATGCCCGTTGACGGAGTCTGCCTGGTTGAGAAGGACGCGCGGCTCGACGCCGGCGCGGCTGACGGTCATGTGCCAGTTGCCCGGGGCAATGAGCACGCAGCCCGCGAGGATGGGGTCACCGTTTTCCGCCTCTTTCACTCTCAGCGCGCAGCAAGCGTTCAGCCTGTCCGCAAAGGCCTTCGTAAACACGGGCGGCATGTGCTGCACAACCACGAGGCCAACGGGAAAGTCGGGCGGCAGCTGCGTGAGGACCGTCTTCAAGGCAACGGGCCCGCCCGTCGATGTGCCGATGGCCACGAGGTCCAGCCCGTCCCCATCGACGGGAAGCGCCGACGCAACGGACGGTGCGGGCGGCTGCGAGGCGGCGGCTTGGCGAGCCTCGAGCGGGGTGCCGAGGCTCGCCTGTGGTGCCGTGGCCATGACAATACGGGCAGCGTCCCTGACCTTCTCCGTCAGCTCCCGCGCGACGGCCGGGATCCCCCCGGAAAGCGAGTTGGAGGGCTTGAGGACAAAATCCACGGCCCCGGCCTCCAGGGCCTGCAGCGTGAGATCAGCCCCTTTCTGGGCATGAGCGCTCATGACGATGATGGGCGTGGGCCGCGCGGCCATGATCCGGCGGATTGCCTCCAACCCGCCCATGCCGGGCATTTCGAGGTCAAGGGTGATCACGTCGGGTCGTTCCCGATCCAGCTTTGCCAGGGCAAACTCCGCGTTGGCCGCCGTTGCGGCGACGGTGATTTCCGGATCCGCGGAGAGGATGTCCGTGGCTATCCTGCGAACGAGGGCCGAATCGTCGACGACCATGACGCGGATCACGATTCTGCCTCCTTCTTCATGCGGTAGATGGGCGCCTTGAAAGAAGCCATGTAGCGAAACTTCCTGCTGAAGCCGCTCAGGGACTCCGAATGACCGATGAACAGGTATCCCATCCGGATCAAGGGCGTCGGCGAACACCTCATCCACGAGCTTCGTCTGGGTAGCCTTGTTGAAGTAGATCATCACGTTGCGGCAGAAGATGATCTCGAACGGTCCGCCGGGGAGAGGGTCCGTGAACAGGTTGTGCACCCGGAAATCCACGCTGTCGCGCATCTCCTGGTTGATCTGGCGGGCCCCGTTGACGGCCCGCAGGAAATAGCGCTCCAGCGTGGCTTCCGGGACAAGACGCAGCGCGCGCTCGAAGTACACGCCGTTTCTGGCCCGGGCGATGGCCGCCGTGCTGATGTCCGTGCCGACGATGCTGACCTGCGCGCCGGGCTGGCCGCACTCCTCGACGGCCTCGTTGACGACGATCCGCAGCGTGTACACCTCCTCCCCCGTGGAGCATCCCGCGCTCCAGATGCGCACGCGCCGCTTGCGCCGCAGCAACTCGGGGAGAATGGTCTTTCCGAGCACGTTGAAATGGTTGATCTCACGGAAGAAGTACGTCTCGTTCGTGCTCACCGCGTCTATGAAGTTATGCAGCTCCTCGTCTCCGGCGGCGCCGGAGACGAGCACGCGGTAGTACTCCTCGTAGGAGGAAAGATGCAGGGCCGCCAGGCGTTTTCGGAGGCGGTTGGAAATGAGGATCTGCTTCCCGTCGCGCATGTGGATGCCGGTCTTCTCGAAGATGAGCGTCCGAAACTCGTTGAAAGTCTCATCCGAGATGACGGGAAGCCCCAGGGTCCCGAGCTGGGTGTTCACGAGCGTGCTCCGGCGGGAAGGACGGGGCTCAGCGTGTGGACCGAGACCTCTCCGCTTTGGTTGTTGAAGACCACGGTCCTCCCCCGGGTGCCGCCGGTATCCTCGAAGACTATGGGCACGTCCGCGTCATCCAGGACCTTGCGCGCCGCGGAGACATTCTGGTCCCCGATGGACCCGATCCCGCCTGACGCCAGGGGGAACATCTTGGCACCGCCAATGAGGTATGCCTGCAGGGACGACGGATGGCTTCCGCTGCCGGTCAGCATGGCAAGCAGCGCCGGAATGGCGGTGTCCGCGTATTTGCCGATGGCCGAGTCGGTTCGCGTGCTGCGGGGAAGCATCACGTGCGCAAGGCCGCTGATCCGTTTCACGGGGTCATGCAGGATCACCCCGACGCAGGAGCCAAGGATCGTCTTGAGGCAGTGCGAGTCCCGCACCATGCCCATCTCTGCCATCCGTACGCTCACGATTTCTCCTGCCATGCTACCCCGCCCCGCCTGTCGATGGCTCCGCTTCGAGTGCGTTCATGAGTTTCTTCAGGGAGTCAGGCTCCAGGAAGAGCACGAGGTGACAGACCACGTTTTCCGTCCCCGAGCCGTAGATGACGGCCTCGGTGATCAGGATCTCGTCACCAGGCTGGTTGAAATGGGCCAGGACGGAATCAATGACGGGAAGGCACATGTCCACGCTGATCTCCGGCACACCGGGGGCAACCATGAGGCCCGTGCTGTCCGCCATGGTGTTGATGAAGCTCGCGGAAAGGATGTTGCCCATTTCGCACATTGCGGACAGGTCGACGTTCGATAGCTCCGTGGTGGTCCCGACCGGCCGCCCGTGGACCAGGTCTTCCATCTCGAGGAGGTTGTTGAAGGGGAGGACCAGCAGGATACCGCCGCGCAGGTCTCCCTGCACTTCGATGTAGATCCCTCCGACCGAGGCTTCGTCCCCGCCCATGGTCTCCCCGACCTGCCCGATCGGGATGAGACGCGACTCGGGGAAGCTCACACGGATCTCGCGCCCCG
The DNA here is from genome assembly GCA_963745235.1 of uncultured Spirochaetota bacterium. Taxonomy (GTDB): domain Bacteria; phylum Spirochaetota; class Spirochaetia; order SZUA-6; family Fen-1364; genus Fen-1364. The sequence goes on from CAVUXE010000097.1 coordinate 33,727, forward strand.
TGAACTGGGAAAGAGACATTGAAGCCTGGATGGCGCTCGTATTGTTCACCACTTCGAGTGGGGTGCCCTGGCTGTAGATCACCTTGCGGGCAAGCTCATCCAGCTCTGTGACCTCCGCCGCGGGCTCGCGAGGGGGCTCTTTCGCGGCGGGAGAATCAGGCAAGGGCGCTGCCGGCTCCACGGGGGAGCGGCAGCTGCCTGGGCGGGTGCAGGCGCTGCCGGCTGCGGGAGAGAAGGGCGAGGGGCGGCAGGCGTGGGAGCTGCCGGCTCCGCGTACCTGGCCTCGATGTCGATGCTTCCCTTGCGGCCCGGTCTCCCGTTGGTCCCCTCGTGGTAGTGCTGGCTGACCAGGGTTTCCACGTCCACAATGAGGGCGATCTTCCCGTTTCCCAGGATGGAGGCGCCGATCAGGCCGTCGATCTCGCGGTAGTGGCGGCTCAGGCTCTTGATGACGACCTCACGGGTCCCGATGATCTTCTCCACCTCCAGGCCAACCTTGCGGCCCTCGAAATCGACCACCACGACAGGCATGCCTTCGTGGGCGGGCTCCTGCTCCATCTTCGCGCCGTCACGCAGGGCGCTGCCCAGGTGAACGAGCGCGAGGACCTCCTCTCGCAGCAGGATGACCCTCCGGCCTCCGACGCTCTTCAGCGCGTCCAGCCGGATCTTGAGGATCTCCCGCACGGAGGAAAGCGGTATGGCGAAGGTAGCGGCATCCACTTCCACGAGCACGGCGGTAATGATTGCCATGGTGAGCGGCAGGGTGATGGTGATCGTGGTTCCGACGTGCGCGGTTGAGCGCACCCGAAGCGTCCCGCTCATTTCCTCCACCGCGGCCTTGACCGCATCCATTCCGACTCCCCTGCCGGAGATGTCGGAAATGCGTGTCGCCGTGCTGAATCCAGGAAGGAAAATGAATCCCAGGATCCTTTCCGTGCTGGCCCGCGGCGCTTCTTCAGGGGTCAGGAGCCCTTTCTCCAGGGCCTTGCTCAGGATTGCGTCCCGGTCCAGTCCGCTGCCGTCGTCGGAGACTTCAATGCAGATGTGATCTCCGTCCTGGTATGCGCCCAGCCGTACCCGGCCTTCGGGGCTCTTTCCGGCGGCTCGTCGCTCTTCCGGGGTCTCGATGCCGTGATCAACCGCGTTGCGGATGAGATGCACGAGGGGCTCACCGATGCGGTCGATCACTTTCTTGTCGATCTCCGTTTCCTCCCCGAAAATCTCCAGGGAAACCGCCTTGCGGCTGGCCTTCGAAAGGTCCCGCACCACCCGGTTGAACCGGTTGAACACTGCGGCGATGGGAAGCATCCGCGCCTTCATGATGCCTTCCTGCAGGTCCCGGGTGATGGCGGACAGGGCCTCGGTCTTCTGCTCCAGGTCATAGATGAAGGGAGTCTTCCCGTACTGCTCGCGCAGCTGCTGCGCGACAGCCACGAAGCCCGAGTTGTGAATGACGAGCTCGCCGACCAGGTTGAGAAGCGTATCGAGCTTCAAGACAGAGACTCGCACAACCTCGTCCAGGTGGGATGGCTTCGCGGCCCGCTGCTCGACGGCCGCGGAGGCAGCCTCCGCCGCGGGCGGCTCGCCGTCGGGTGCAAGGGTCACCGTCACCTGGTCGACGTTGATGGAGCCGGGGATGGAGCCGGGGTCTGCGGCCGTCTCCAGGGTGACGGAGTAGGAGAACGGGCCGGCGCTGTCTTTGAGCGTCTCCGGGGAAGGATCCACCGCAAGGATCCTGCCCGCGCGCTCGAGCCTGTTCTTGACGATGAACGACCTCAGGTACGCTTCCCGGGCAACGCCCTCTATGCGGACGGTGAGCCGGCAGGTCGAAACGGGCCCGGCCGCCGGGTCGGGGAGACCGCGGCGGAAGGGGCGTCCTGCGCGGGGCTTTCCTGCTCCTCTCCCGCCGGGCGGATGGCGGCCAGGCGGGAGAGGAAGTCACTCGTGTCGATGTCTGCGTCCCGCTCCTCGGTGAACGCGTCGATCATGGATCGACAGAGGTCGAGACCCTCGAAGAGAAACGAGGCGGCCGTGGCGTCGAGGAGGCCGGTTCCTTCACGCACCTGCTGGAGGGACGACTCCAGGTCGTGGGCCAGTCTCGCAAGCGCGTCGTAGCCGATGAATCCCGCTGACCCCTTCATCGTATGGATGGCGCGGAACATCCGGTTGATCTGCTCGCCATCCTGAGGGTTTTTTTCCAGGGCAAGGAGGCTCTCCTCCCACTCCCGGAGCTGGTCGGCGGCCTCTTCGCAGAATATTGTTCTGTATTCCGCCTTCACTTCCATGAATATTCCTCCGGCTTCACGTCTCGGTCAGCACGTCCTCGAAGATGCCTGTTTCGTTGAGAGTTTCCTTCTCCTCCACCGCGATGCTGATCTCGATGGGCCCGTATTGCGTGATCAGGCCCAGAACCAGCGCGGGCTTGGGCACCAGGTGGATGCTGAGATTGTCCCCCGCGGCGATGGCCGGCGTCGTGATGTTCAGGACCTGGTCCTGCTTCTGGTTGAGGAGCGCGGTGGCATTTCCGGTGATCATGTTGGCAACCTCCCCCAGGGAGTCCAGGAACATGATCTTTTTCTCCTGGGGAGACTTGCCCTCCAGGAGCTTGTCCACCAGCCGCTCGGCGAGCTTGCCGTCCAGGCTGTAGACGATCTGGCCCGTCAGGAACCCGTAGATGCCGATGATGATGGATACCCCGAAGGAAGGCTCCACCTTGGGCTTGTAGGACAGGTGTCCCCGCCTCACTTCGATCCCGGCGACCTGGCTGACCACTTTCATGGCAGCTTCCACGAAAGGATTGACATGCTTCGCATTGATCTTCATGGTTGCCATCCTTTCTAGACCAGGGCCTTTTCTACTGCTGACAATATGCGTTCCGCGGTGAACGGCTTCACCACGAAATCTCTCACTCCAAGGGCAATCGAGTCCAGGAGCATCTTCTCCTGCCCGAGCGCGGTCACCATGACGATCCTTGCGTTGGGATCCGCGGCAAGGATCTCCCGGGCCGCCTGCAGCCCGTCCTTCACCTTCATGGTGATGTCCATGGTCACCAGGTCGGGCTTCAGCTGGTTGTACTTCTGCACCGCCTCGGCTCCATTTGTCGCTTCTCCGCAGATCTGGAAGCCGCGCGGAGTCAGCGTGTCTTTGACGATCATGCGCATGAAGTTCGCATCATCGACAACGAGAACTCTTTTCGCCATCTTTCTCCATCCTCCCTCGTGCACGAAAGTGTGCGTACTGAATGAATGCAAGCAGCGTGCCAATCTCGACCATGCCGGCGCCGAAATGGACGACTACAATTACCCCAAAAACTCCAGAAATGCATGCCTTTTCAGGGCAATTGCGCACGGAGCTTCTCTATGCTGTGACAAAAGAGCGAGCCCGTGTATCGGCCTGGAACATCTGTTCCAGGCCCTGGAACAGCGTGGAACATCACTGGGGCAGGTCAATTCCATACTTCTTCATTTTCCTCCACAGCGTGTTGCGCCCCATGCCAAGCATCCGGGCGGCCTTTGTCTGGTTGCCGTTTCCCTGCTGGAGGGCCTTCACGATTGCCTCCCGCTCCTGTGTCTCGCGTTCCGGGGCCGGGGGCGCCGCGGCGGGTTCTCTTCCCGCCTGCGAATGGGTCCGTCCAAGGGCAAAAATCCTGGAGAACTCCTCTGCCGCGATGTGCGTGCCGGAGGACAGCGTCACCGCCCGGGCAATCACGTTCTCCAGCTCCCGCACGTTGCCGGGCCACGAGTACTCCATCATGGCTTCCATTGAAAGGGGGTCCAGCGTGGGGACTTCTTTCCCGAGCTTCGCGGCGTGCACGGCCATGAAGTGCCGGCACAAGGGCTCGATATCCTCCCGCCGCTCCCGCAGGGGTGGAATGGCAATCGGGATCACGGCCAGGCGGTAATAAAGGTCTTCCCGAAAGCCCCCGGATCGGATCAGCGATGCCAGGTCCTTGTTCGTTGAAGCGATGATCCTCACGTCGACTTTTCGAACGGAGGCGCTCCCGACCCGGCGGACCTCCCCTTCCTGCAGGACGCGCAGCAGCTTGGCCTGCAGGGCAGCCGGCATGTCTCCAATCTCGTCAAGGAGCAGCGTTCCGCCATCCACCTCCTCGAAGAGGCCCTTTTTCTCCCCGCTCGCTCCCGTGAAGGCGCCCTTTGTATAGCCGAAAAGCTCGCTTTCCAGCAGCGCCTCCGGCAGGGCGGCGCAGTTCAGCGCAATGAAAGGCCGGGAGGCTCGCGGTCCGCGATAGTGGATTGCCCGCGCAACCAGCTCCTTGCCCGTGCCGCTTTCCCCCTGGATGAGGACGCTTGAATCCGAGGTGCGGACGATGCCCACCATTTCAAGGACCTTGCGCATTCCGGGGCTGCTCGCCACGATGTTCTCCGGGGCATAGCGCCCTTCGACGGCGGTGCGAAGCTCGCGGACCTCCCTCTTGAGGTTGCGCCGTTCCATGGCCCGTTCCACGGCCAGGAGAAGCTTCTGCGTGGAAAGAGGCTTCGTGAGGTAGTCGAAGGCGCCGCCCCGCACTGCCTCCACCGCCGAGTCGATTGTGCCATATGCCGTGATGACAAGGACCTCAGGCTGGTACGGCCGGGCGCGGGCGGCCTGCAGGACGTCCAGGCCGCTGCCGTCCGGCAGCATCAGGTCGGTCAGCACCACCTCGAACTCACCGTCTCGGAGCATCTGCAGCGGCGGCTGCCATGCCGGAGGCCTCCTCCACGTCATAGTGGTTGACCTCCATGAGATCCCGCATGAACTTCCTGATTATCTCGTCGTCATCGACGACCAGGATCCTGTGTCCTCCCGGCATCTGCGCCGATCACTCCTTCCTCGAAGAGGCGCGGTTGATGTGGCCGGCAATCTCCGCCAGGAACTCCTTCGTGGAAAGGGGCTTGGGGATGAAGCCGTCACAGCCGGCTCGCGCCGCTCTCTCCGCGTCTTCCTTCCGGGCCTGGGCGGTGAGCGCAACCACGGGGACGGCGCGCGTGGCTTCCTGCGTCTTCAGGATCCGCGTGGCCTCCAGCCCGTCCATACCGGGGAGCGCGATGTCCATGAGGACCAGGTCAGGGGACCGTGCGGTGGCCAGGGCGATGCCGGTCTCAGCCGTCGGCGACGTGATGACTTCGTAGCCCTCACGCTCGAGGAGGATCACAATGAGATTCGTTATGACTTGATCGTCTTCGACCAGGAGAATTCGCTTCATCTCAGGCAAGACATAGTATGCATCAAGGCAGGTCCAAATGCAAAAAGATTCTCGAGGAGGCGGACAGCTCGCCGTTCGGCGGGAAAAGGAGGTACCTTCGGGAACGGGGGGCAGCAGAATGAAGAAGATCGTCGCCCTGGTTGATGAGGTCTACGAGGACCTGGAGCTATGGTACCCGCGGATCCGGCTCGAAGAGGAGGGATGGAAGGTCGTGGTTGCAGGCCCGGAAAAGGGCCGGGAGTACCACGGGAAGCACGGCTACCCGTGCAGGCCGGAGGCTCGCCATTGATGCCATCGAAGCGTCTGAGTTCGACGCGCTCCTGGTCCCCGGCGGCTTCGCGCCGGACAAGCTGCGCCGTATCGAGCACGTCAAGAGCCTTGTGCGGGATTTCAACGCTGATGGCAAGCTGATTGCCTTCATCTGCCACGCGGGCTGGGTCCTCATCTCCGCGGGCATCCTGCGCGGACGTCGGGCAACCAGCACCGTCGGAATCCGTGATGACATGCTCAACGCGGGGGCCATCTGGCTCGACGAGCCCCTCGTGGTGGACGGCAACCTCGTGAGCTCCCGCACGCCGGCGGATCTCCCCCAGTTCGGCCAGGGCATGGTCCAGTGGCTGAAGCAGGGCAGGCTGGTAGGCGCCCCGCGGGCATAAAAAAAGCGGCCGATGCGTGCATGGGCCGCTGCAACATTTCCTGCCCGGCTACTGCAAGGCCAGAGTTGTCGTGTTTCGGTAGCTGTGATACTGCGTGAAGGAATCCTGGTCTCCCATCGCAAAGATCACGTCCAGAGATGACTGGCCACCTTTGACATAGGCCCCGGCTTTCAGGGCGACCTCCAGCGTCGTCTTCCCTCCTGCCTGCTTCATCGCGTACGACACCAGGGTGTCGGCGACATCGGAAGGCGCGTCGGAGTGGCGATGGCCTTTGCCGAGCTGCGGCTTGAAGGTGACTTTCCCGTCCTTGACGAACCCCATAAATATGTCGGCGCCGTCCATTCTTGGTGATCCCAGCCCGACGGCGACCCACCCGGTCGTGTTTGCAACCACTGCGAGATACAGGGTCGTGGCGGTGCGACTTGCGTACAAGGTCATCTGCTGGTCGAAGTCCTGCGAATAGCCATATTCGCCGGCCTGATCACCCCGTCAACGGAGGGCTTGCGGGTGCCGACCCCCAGCTTCCCCTGCGCAAATGCCGTGGCGCCGGCGCTCATGAGGAGCACCACCATTGCCGCTGCCATGACTCGCAATTTGTTCATTGTGCTCAGTCTCTCCTTTCAGGGTAAGATAATGACCGACGGAACGGCACGGCAACCAATCGAGAATCCGGTCTCGAAAGCGCGGTCAGCCTGCGGCGAACTGGCCCGAGAAATAGTCGTGAACATATTCGATGCGCTTGAGCAGATTGTCGGTGACGGTCTTTGCCAGGTCCGCATGATCCGGCTGGAAACGGAGACATCCCTTGCACAGCTCGAGGAGCATCTTGCGTCCGACGCGGGCGAAGGAGCCGAGGCGCATGTCGAAGAACTCCATGGCAAAGCCCTGGAAATGCTCCACCTTCAGCGGCGTGAGGCAGCGCGTCTTTTCGATCCTCTCCCACCCGAACGACTCCGAGCGGCCTTTGATCTTCGTGCCGGGGAACAGCAGGTCAACGTTCGAGAAATCGATGGCAATCAGCACCTGGTCTCCGCGCGACGTCCGGCGGATCATGTAGTTGTTGGGGTTCCTGTCCTCGTCGCAATAGATCCAGCGGTTCACGAGGTCCAGGATCAGCTGCTCCTTGAGCTGCGGGATGTCAGTGTAGCTGGTCCCGCTGAGATGCTCCGTCTTGGTGATGATCTTCGCGGCCTTGTACAGCTTCCCCCCGATGCGGGTGACCGCGGTCGGCGCGGATATGGTCTTCGTGAAAAAATCCAGGAAGAAACAGATTGACCCCATTGCGGCGCCAAGCGCGTCCTCTTCGGAGACCTGCTTCACGATCCAGCGGTTCTCCGGGTCCGCTTTCTCCGCCGCACCAACGTAGTCCCTCACCTCGGCAAAGAAGGGAACCTTCATCCCCGCGTCAATGGTCAGGAAATCATCTGCAAGGAAGCGCTCCAGCACCTCGGGGTACGTCATGTCCGCGTACAGGAGGTGAACGAGGTCCGGGTCGTGGAGAAAACCTGCAACGTCCGTATAGTCGAAATAGCTCATTCCCTGTGCTCCCGTCTCGTCAAGAACGAAGCGCCGTGGCGCACCATCTCTTTTTGAAGGGCCTTCACGTTGTCCGCTTTTCGTGTGCTGGTTTTTGGCAAGGGATGCTCTCCAGGGATGGTTTCCGCCTCGGGGCGCCCCCATAGTGGTGAGGAATCAGGGGAATGTCAACGCGGAGAGGCGGGAAGGTCCCCGCGCGCGGAGTCAGGACTGCGGCTGGAGGTAGTCGGGGGTATTGCCGGGCTTCCACTTGATGCCGCAGCCAATGCTCGGTCTCTGCTCGCCCGCCACGGGCCTGCCGGCCAGTGTCGCATCCAGGGCGCGGCGGAGATCCTCCCCGGTGACCGCAATGGAGTTGCCCGGCCTGCTTCCGTCCATCTGGCCGCGATAGACGAGCTTTCGCTGCGCGTCGAAGAGAAAGAACTCCGGCGTGCATGCCGCGTGATACCCCCGTGCGACCTCCTGGCTTTCATCGTAGAGGAAGGGGAAAGTGTAGCCGATCTCTCGGGCCACTTTTGCCATGGCCTCGGGTCCGTCATCGGGATGACTGGCAACGTCATTGGAGCTGATGCCCACCACGGCCACGCCCCGTGCCTGGTAGTCTTTCACGAGCGCCGCAAGCGGCTTTTGGACATGCTTCACGTAGGGACAGTGGTTGCACATGAAGATGACGAGGAGGGCAGGCGCTTTCCTGAAGTCTTCGAGGGAGACGATCCCTCCCCGGCACTCGGGAAGCGAAAACCCGGGCGCCGCTGTCCCCAGGGGCAGCATCGTGGATGTCACGGCCATGAAAGGCTCCTTTCCCCTCAAGGTACTGAGGGCTGAAGCAAGGCGTCTATCCGGGCTGCCATGATGAAATCGTTCTGATGCAGTCCATCGATGGCGTGAGTGAAGAGGGTGACGGTAAGCCTCCCCCAGGAGACAAGGAGGTCGGGATGGTGGCCCTGGCGCTCCGCGATCTCCGCGATCCGGTTCGCCAGCGCCATTGCCTGGGCGAAGTTCTTGAGCCTGACCTGTCGCTCGAGGTGATGTCCGCTGACGACCGCCCACTCCGGGGAGATCTGCCTGCGAAGCTCGTCGATTGCCTCCGGCCCCAGAGGCGGGACGCCGCCCCGGCAGGGGACGCAATTTCTTTCGGCCAATGCATCCACAGCAACAATGTACGGCCATCCAGGGGCGCGAGGAAAGACGTTGTTGACTCACCGGCTGCCGGGTCGTAGTGTATCAACCCATGCGGGAGAGCCGGCACATGGTTTTTCAGGGAGATGCAGTCGACCTGTCCTTCATTCCCGCTTCGTCGGTGGCCCTCGTCGTCACCTCTCCACCCTATCCGATGATCGCGATGTGGGACGAGCTCTTTCGCTCGCGGGATCCGGAGATTGCAGCGGCCCTGGATGCCTGTGACGGGCTTGGGGCCTTCCGACTGATGCATGAGGATCTCGACAGGGCGTGGGAAGAGATCCACCGGGTCCTGTGCGAGGGCGGCTGGGCCTGCATCAACGTCGGGGATGCCACCCGCACGCTCGGCGGGCGTTTTCGGCTCTACCCCAACCATGCGCGCGTGCTCACCGCCTGCGCGGCGCTGGGATTCGACATTCTGCCCGCCGTACTGTGGCGCAAGCAGACCAATTCACCGAACAAGTTCATGGGCTCCGGCATGCTGCCCGCCGGCGCATACGTCACCCTTGAGCACGAGCACATCCTCCTGATGCGCAAAGGAGGCAAGCGCGATCTCGCGTCGGAGGACCAGAAGGCTGCCCGGAGGAAGAGCGCCATCTTCTGGGAGGAGCGCAACCGCTGGTTCTCCGACATCTGGGATTTCAAGGGCGCCCGACAGGACCTTTTCCACCGGGACACGCGGGGTCGCAGCGCTGCGTTTCCCTTCGAGCTTCCCTTCCGCATCATCAACATGTACTCGGTGCGCGGCGACACGGTGCTTGATCCTTTTGTCGGAACCGGCACGACAACCCTTGCAGCCATGGCGAGCGGGCGCAACAGCATCGGGGTGGACATCGACCCCGGGCTGCTTCGCATCCTGGAGGCGGATGCCTGCAGCTCGGATGCGTTTCTCAACGGCTTCCTGCGGGAAAGAGCCGCGGCCCATGATCGGTTCGTGGAAGAGTACGAGCGTGACAGGGGACCTCTCCCTCATCGCAACCGGCCGCACGGCTTTCCCGTCATGACGGTCCAGGAAGAAGAGCTGACGCTCCTGTCCATAGACCGGGTGAAGTCCGGCGAGGACGGCTCCCTCCAGGTCTTCTATCGGGAAGACTATGGCCGCTGATCGATGATGCGCAGGAACTCCGGCGGGGTCTCCTGATGGGGCAGGTGCCCCGCACCCGGGATGATTGCGAGCCGGCGCCGGGGTGCTTTGCCTGTGTGGCCCTCGCGGTTTCCACGGGGGCAATGTGGTCCTCGGCTCCCCAGACATACAGGGTTGGAATGTCGAGCTTCCGAGCGCGACGGGTGAGAAACCGTCCTTTGAAAAGAATCCATCGGACAAAGCCCCGAAAGAGCGAGAAATATGCCCGCATCTGCCTGGGGCTTGCCACGCGCTCGCCGACGCGGTCTCGCAGAAAATCCCTCTCCGCAGCCGGCAGCGCATCCAGGTTGGCGTAGTAAGGCCGAAGAGATGCATACGCCGCCTCCAGGTCTCCCGCAAGCCTTCGATACCTGCTCTCTCCCACTCCCGGCACGAGCCCCAAGAGCATGCCGGCATCCAGCCGGGTCCTTTCGAGAAGCCCCCCGTCCACCAGGATGAGACGGGACACCAGGTGAGGGTCCGCAAGCGCAATCAGCTGGCAGAGGGCGGCTCCGAGAGAGCTTCCGACCAGGACCGCCCGCGTCATGCCCAGCAGCTGCATGAGCTCCTTCAGTACGCCGACCAGGTAGCGCGGAGTGAGATGCACGCGCGGCGCGCGGGGGCTTCTGCCGAATCCGGGCAGGTCCGGCGCGACCACCCGGTAGCGTTCGGAGAGGGAGGGCAGGACGCGACGCCATGTGTCCGCTTCGTCTCCCAGCCCGTGCACCAGGACCATGCCCGGCGCGTTGCGTACGCCGGCATCATAGCAGAACAGGCGCTGGCCGGAACCGGGGAGGGTGAGCGTACGGGCGTACGGATCCAACGCGGGGGGGATGCGCATGAGGGGCACGATAGGCGCTTCGGCGCCTTCGATCAAGTGAGGACGGTCTGAGCGAACCGTTTGCCGGACTTGAAATGGCAGGCGCGGACGACTGATAATCGCGCGAAATCTTACAAGGAGCATGCATGAAATCCAGCAGGGAAATAGTCAATCGGGCTTCAGAGCTCGGCATCGCGCTGCCCGCGTTCAACATCCCTTTTCCTCCGATGATGAAGGCAGTGGTACGGGCAGTTGCGGACGAGGATTCCTTCGCCCTTGTCGAGGTGGCGCGCATCGAGTGGCTTACCTTCGAGATCGAAGGCATGGAGCGCTTCATGGAGGAGTACCGCGCGTGCGCTGAGCCGGGGCACGTGAGGACCCACCTGGACCACATCCCCGTGCTCGACGAGGAAGGCCGTTCGGTCGAATACCGGCCTTTCATCGAAAAGGCCATCGAGCTGGGCTTCGATTCCGTGATGATCGACGGGTCGCATCTCCCCCTGGAGCAGAACATCGCGGCCACGCGGGAGATCGCGGCGCTTGCCCATTCGGCCTCCCTTCCCTGCGAAGCGGAGCTCGGCGCCATCCTGCGTTTCGGCGCGGGACGCGTGCCGCCGTATGAAGAGCTGTTCGCGTCCGGGGCGGGCTTCACGAAAGTGGATGAAGCGGTGCGGTTTGTGCGGGAGACGGGATGCGACTGGCTGTCCGTGTCCATCGGCAATATCCACGGCGCGGTGGTGGCAGCGCTCCGCGACAAGCCGAAAGGGGAGTCGCGCCTGAACCTCGAGCACCTGGAAACTCTCCACAAGGCAACGGGGGTCCCCATCGTCCTGCACGGCGGCTCGGGAGTAAGGCATGAGGACGTGCTGGCCGGCATGAAGCGAGGGATCGCGAAGGTCAACGTCGGGTTCGAGATCCGAAAGGCGTACGAGGACGCCCTGAAATCCTCAGGGAGCGTGGAGACTGCCGGGGAAAGCGTCTACAGGCGCACCCGTTCACTCCTGAAGGACTATTTCAGGATCTCCGGCATCTCGAGGTCCATCCTGTCGTGAGCCTTCTCGGAATCGACATCGGCACCACGGGCTGCAAGGCCGCAGTATTCACCCCCGCGGGCAAGCCCCTTTCCCTCGCCTACCAGGAGTATGACGTTCGAAGCGCGACGCCCGGGCGGGCGGAGCTGGACCCCGGTGACGTGTGGGCCAAGATCCTGAAGGTGATCAGGGAAGCGGCAAAAGGCGCGGAAGGGGATCCCATCCAGGCCCTTTCGGTCTCCTCCCTGGGGGAGGCAGTTGTCCCGGTCGGGAAGGATCGCTCCATCCTGGGGCCGTCCATTCTCAACTTCGACGCGCGCGGGGCGGAATACATCGACGGCCTGCGGAAGAAGCTGGATCCCCGGGAGCTGTACCGCGTCAACGGCAACCCGCTGGAGAACTCGTACACGCTCCCCAAGCTCATGTGGATCCGGGACCGGGAGCCCCGGCAGTATGAGCGCGCCTTCAAGTTCCTGCACTGGGGCAGCTTCGTCACCTTCATGCTCGGAGCGGAGCCTGCAATCGACTATTCCCTTGCAAACCGGTCCCTGCTGTTCGACATGGATGGCTGCTGCTGGTCGGATTCCATCGCGCGCGCCGCGGGGATCGAGACGGACAAGCTGCCGGCCCCCGTCCCGTCGGCGAAGGTGCTGGGCCGCGTTTCCCATGAGGCGGCGCGGCTGGCAGGGCTTCCGCCGGGGACGTTGATCGTCTCCGGCGCGCACGACCAATGCTCGAACGCCGTTGGCGCAGGCGTTGTCTCCGAGCGGGTCGCGATGTGCGGCATGGGCAGCTACCTGTGCGTGGTCCCCGTATTCAGCAAGCGGCCCGGAGCCCGCTGCCATGCTGGCCCGGGGCCTGAACACGGAACACCACGCGGCTCCGGGGCGGTATGTGAGCTTCCTGTACACGCGGGGAGGCTCGCTCGTCAAATGGTTTCGCGACACTTTCGCCCGCGCGGATCGAGACCTCGCGGCGCAGAAGGGGCAGGACATCTACGAGCTTCTCCTGGCGGAGATGCCTTCCCGACCGAGCAGCATCCTGGTGGTTCCCCGGTTCGCCCCCATGGGGCCGCCTGACTTCGCCGCGGATGCCGCGGGGGTGTTTGCCCGGGATGACGCTGGAGACGACGCGCGGAGACATCCTCCGCGGCATCATCGAGGGAACGCTGTTTCACATCCGGGACCTTGTGGACAGTATTGGGGAAGCCGGGGTGCAGATCGACGAGCTTCGAGCGGTGGGCGGCGGCAGCAAGTCCACCGCGTGGGTCGAGATGTGCGCGGACATCCTGGGCAGGCCCGTGGGGCGCCCGCGTGTGACGGAGGCCGGCTGCCTGGGGGCGGCCATCATGGCAGGCATCGGCAGCGGCGCTTTTTCGGGGTTCTCCGACGGCGTGCAGGCCATGGTTTCAGTCGGAGACAGGATTGAGCCTGACAGCGGCCGCCAGCGCGCCTACGAAACGGTCCACGGCCGACACGGGAAGCTCTGGCCGCTTCTCAAGGACTTTCTGAGAGGTTGAGACGCCGAGAGAGATCATGTCATACTTTCATCTCATGAGTGAGTCCAGCACGGGGCGTTTTCCTGCGGGGTTCCGCCGGTTGGATATCGGCGCGCGGCGTGAAGCGCTGCGAAAGACGTTTGCTTTTTCAAGCGACGAATGGGATTCCATTTCCTGCGCACCGGAGCTCTTTCCCCTCCTGGACGTCATGGTGGAGTCCGCCGTCGGCTGTGTTCCCGTGCCTCTCGGCATTGCAGACGGATTTCTGATCGACGGACAGGAGGTCTCCATCCCCATGGCAGTGGAAGAGCCGTCCGTGATCACCGCGGCCTCCTTCGGCGCCCGCCTCGTGCGGGGAGACGGGGGCTTTCAGCTCATGGGCATCCGATCCGCTGATGACGGCGCAGGTCTTCCTGGAAGGAGTCACCGCGGAGGGCGAAAAGGCCCTGGCCGGTTGTGACGGCCAGCTGCGCCAGGAGCTTTCCGGTCCGCTCGCCTCGCTTTCGCGCAGGGGCGGAGGCTACCGGTCATTTCAGCTGGCGCGCCTGCCTTCGGGAACGCTGAGGGTGGACATGGTGATCGACGTGCGCGACGCCCTGGGTGCCAATCGTCTCAACACGGCTGCTGAGAGCGTCAGCCCTCTCCTGGAGCGCATCAGCGGCGGTCGAAGGCTCATGGCAATCCTCACCAACGCCGCCGCCCAGAGGCTTGCCGGTGCCAGGTTCTCCATCCCCGTGGACCGGCTGGCCCACGGGCTTCCTGCCGGGATGAGCGGCCCGGAGGCGGCCCGCAGGATCGCCGCGGCGTCGGTGATCGCGCAGGAGGACCCCTCGCGGGCGGTCACCCACAACAAGGGGATCATGAACGGGATTGCAAGCCTGGCCCTCGCGACAATGAACGACACGCGGGCGGCGGAAGCGGCGGCCCATCTCTGGGCGGCCAGGGACGGCCGTTATCGCGGCCTGAGCACCTACAGCACGGACGGCCGGACCCTGAGCGGAGAAATCGAGCTGCCGGTTGCCCTGGCCAGCGTGGGCGGATCGGTGGAGCTCCACCCCGCGAGCCGCGCGGCACTTCGGGTCCTTGGAAACCCGGACGCCAGGCGCCTTTCGCGCATCGCGGCTGCCCTTGGCCTGGCCCAGAACCTTGCGGCGGTTCTTGCGCTGGTGACGCACGGCATTCAGAAAGGGCACATGAAGTATCATGCGGCCCGCCTGGCCTACCAGGCAGGTGCCCGGGGCGAGGAAGCCAGGCGCCTTGCCGCGGAGCTTGCCGCCTCTGGCGCCGCGGACCTTCCGTCCGCGCAGGCCCTTCTCCTGGACCTCCGCGCGCAGAAGGACAGAAGCTGAATGAGCTCGTGGGTGGCGTGCCGGGCGTCGCCGAGCCTCGCCCTTCTGAAGTACTGGGGCAAGCAGGAGGCCGGCGACAATCTCCCCGCCACACCGAGCCTGGCCGTCACCCTGGGCGGATTGTATACCGACACATCGGTGCGCCTCGCGGAAAAGGATTCCCTTGTTGTCGGGGGAGCGCCCCAGGACCCGGGCCGCTCCGAGCGCTTCTTTGATTGCCTCAGGTCGCGGCTGGAAGTCTCGCACCGGTTTGAAGCCTCCAGCGTCAACTCTTTTCCGACCGCGGCCGGCCTTGCCAGCTCTTCCTCGGGTTTCGCGGCGCTGGCTGCCGCGTGCGCCCGGGCGGCTGGCAGGGAAGTCCCGCTGGAGGACCTTTCGGCAATCGCCAGGATCGGCTCAGTCTCCGCCGCGCGTTCGGTGTTCGGGGGGTTTGTTCTCCTTCCCGCCGGGGCTCACTCGGCGCGCCAGGTCTTTGACGCTTCTCACTGGCCTGACCTTCGGATCGTGGCGGCCGTCACCCGTCGCGGCTCCAAGCCTGTGTCGTCGCGTGATGCGATGCGGGAGACGAGTGAAAGGTCCCCTTTCTACAGGGACTGGGTCTCGCATTCGCAGGCCCTGCTTCCAGGAGGCGCTTCAGGCGCTGGAGAAACGCGACCTGGAAAAGCTGGGCGATGTTGTCCGCGCCAGCTACAGCATGATGCACGCGGTCATGCTTGCCTCCCGGCCTCCCATCCTCTACTGGCTCCCGGCAACTCTCGCCGTCATCCGCGCCTGCGGGGAGCTGCGGGCCCGAGGCGTCGGCGCCTGGGAGACCGTGGATGCCGGGCCGCAGGTGAAGATACTTTGCGCGGTCCAGGATGCCGAGCTGGTGACCAGGCACGTGACGGAGAGTGCGCCAGGAACTGAAACCATCCTGTGCTTCCCCGGTGACGGCATCCAGCCGGCCTTCGCCGCGGACAGCGCGTCGTGAAAGTGAGCGTTCCCGGGAACATATTGCTACTCGGGGAATATGCAGTGCTGGAAGAAGGGGGTCTGGGCGCGGCCCTTGCGGTGGAAAGGCGGGTTCATCTGGAGGCCGAGCTGGCGCAAAGTCTTTCCGTCGAAGGAGTCTGGCCCGGTGGCTCATTCAGGTGGACGCCTCGCAATGAGTCGGCAAGCCCCCTGGCGTCTGCTGTGTTCGCAGCGGTGCAGGATTGGCTGCAAGAGCGGGGTCAGCAGCGGCGGGTTCCGGCGCTGCGAATCCGAATCGACTCCTCCGAGCTGTTCTCTGGCGAAGGGAGGAAGACGGGGTTCGGGTCCAGCGCGGCCGTGGCGGTCGCGTTGGCGGCAGCGCTCTGCCGGATGGACGAGGCAACGCCCCGGCTTGCCCTGGCCGGCCATCGGGCCGCGCAAGGGGGCGCAGGCAGCGGGTACGATGTGTATTGCTCGTACTACGGCGGATGGGGAATGTTTCAAGGAGGCGCACAACCGTCGTGGGAGCCGTGTGAACCCGCCACGGGCGCGAGGCTCCATCTGTTCCCAGGTCCCGCTCTCGTTTCCACGAGAAATGCAATTCAATCATTTTATCAATGGAAGAATCGGGAAGACGGGCTGACGCAACGGCTCGTTGAGCAATCCAACGCCAACGTCAAGGCTTTCCTGGCTGCCCGCAGCGGTCGCGAAGCCGCCGCGGCATTCCAGAAAGCCCGGGAGACGGGCATTGCCATGGGGGATGCCATTGGCATAGAGGCGCGCATCCGGGCTCCAGTCGGGGTGGATCCCGACATGTGCAAGTCCCTTGGCGCCGGCAACGAGCTCGGCGTGTACCTGCAGCTGCCTGGCGCGCCCGCGCCCCCGGCGGAGTCAGGGCTCATCGACGTGGGAAAAGCAGCGTGCGGGATAACGTGGACGCCATAGGCACGGGGTCCGGCAAGCTGATCCTCTTCGGCGAGCATGCCGTGGTCTTTGGGTACCCGGGCATCGGCATCCCGCTCCCGGAAAGCACCACGGCAGTCATCCATGGCCCGCGCGCCGCGGCGTGGGACCTGGAAGAAATCCCCTTCGAAGACCGGCGCGTGGTCCAGGGTCTCCTTGACACGCTGGAGGGGCTTCTGCCGGAGCTGGTGTCGGGCGGCAGGCGGGCAATCCGCATCCAGTCTTCCGTGCCGCGGGGGGTCGGGCTGGGGAGCTCAGCGGCCCTCTGCGCGGCGATGGCCGCGGCCGCGCTCGCCGTGGGTGGCGAGAACGGGTCTGGGGCGGACGTTGCCCGCACGTGGCAGCTTGCGCATGAGCTGGAACGCGGTTTCCATGGGACCCCTTCGGGCATCGATACAGGGCTTTCGCTGCTCAAGGGATTGACCGCGTTTTCACCGAAGCCGCCGGCGCTTCCCGCATGGGAGCCCCTCCCGTGCGCGCCGTTGTGGCTTGTTGTCGGGGCGCTGCCGCGCTCCGGGGACAGCGCTTCGCTGATTCAGGGCATAGGCAGGCGCGCGCGAAGAGGAGAGCAGGATGTTCGCGAATCCCTCTCCGCCCTGGGAAGGATTGCAGGTGAAGCGAGGGAGCGCCTCGCTGGCTCAAGTCCGGCCGCCCGCACGAGCACGGCAGCCCGCATCGGCCAACTCGCTGACAAGGCCATGGATGTGCTTCGGGGCCTGGGGCTGAGTCATCCGTCACTCGACGACCTTCTTGGAGAAGGGATTGCATCCGGCGCCCTGGGAGGGAAACTGAGCGGGGCTGGGGGGGGCGGAGCGTTTTTTCTTGTGTGCGGAGACGCCCCGACAGCGCGGCAGATTGCTGTGCGGCTCCAGCGGGAAGCCGGCCGTCGCGGGATCAGCCTTGCCTCGGTTCCGCGCGCTCTGTGCGTGACCGGCTGAGCATCACGCGGACTATCAGCCTCGGGCGAACGCCTCCGCCCTGAGGAACGCGTTGAGCTCCGCGGTGAACGCCGGCTCCCGCCAGGTTGACGCCCGGCGAAGCCCCGGGATGTCCTGCGAGCCGGTGAGAAGCATCGTGGAGCGCAGCGCCTTCTCGAGCCTCCGAAAGAAGCTGATCACGGCTTCCGCCCCTCCCGCGGCCGCCTCCCTGATCACGGGGAGGGCGAAACCGACCAGCTGCGCGCCCATGGCAATGGCCTTTGCGGCATCCACTCCGCTGCGTACGCCACCGGACGCGAGCAGACGGATCTGCATGCCGCCGAAAGAGGCAAGGAGCACGGCCGTGGGGATCCCCCACCCGGCAAACTGCGCCGCGGCGGCCATGTCGGCTTCCGGGAGACGGTAGGATTCGACCAGGATCCAGTTGGTGCCGCCCGGCACCGGCGAGGTCCACATACGCCGCGCCTGCGCTGAGGAGCTCCCGGACCAGGTGCGGCGCAATGCCGAAACCCGTTTCCTTGACGATCACCGGCACGGGAGACTCCTCGCACACGCGCCCGATGGCCTCTTTCAATCCACGGAAGTCCCTGTCCCCCTCGGGCTGGAAAAGCTCCTGACCCGGGTTCGTGTGGATGACCAGGGCCTGGGCTTCCAGGCGCTTGAGCAGCTCGTAGAGGGGAGGTCGCTCCAGATCCCTGATCTGGACCGCGCCGATGTTCGCCATGAGGGGAACACTGGGTGCAAGCGGTTTCATGTTGAAATGGGGAAAAAGCTCGGGGTTCTCCACGAGCACCCGCATGGAGCCCAGGCCAACCGGAATCCCCAGGGCTTCCGCCGCCCGCGCCAGCTCCTTGTTCGCGCGAAAGCCTCCCGCGGAGCCGCCTGTCATGCAGGAAATGAAGAAGGGCAGCTTGACGTGGTGCCCGAGAAAATCCGTGGCAGTGTCGAGCTCGGCCTCGTTCAGCTCAGGGAGGGCGATGTGGACAAACCGCAGACCCTCGAATCCGCCGCCCCGTCCCTCAATGGAGTATCGGGACGGGTCGGTGCAGATCTCCAGGTGCCCCGCCTTCCTCGACGTGGTCTCCCGGCTCCTTTTCCCCTGTGAACGCGTATTCACGGTATCCATCCTTCCGTATTCCGTTCAGCACGAATGCTCCGGACGGCGGCTTGGCATGGGAAAGAAGCTCGGCATACAGCTCCGGCTGGGCTGGGCCGGCTATCCAGGCCTCGTACTCCTCGAAGCCCGCCCGCCGGGCCGAATCCAGCACCCGGTCAAGGCCCCACCGGGAGATGACCTTCGGCGCCTCCGGGGCCACGCGGCCGGCGAAGACGACCATGGTGTTGCCGCTCCCGTAGGAGGCGAAGAGGAGACGCTTGCCGACAATGCCCTCCCCCAGGGCCTGGTACCTTTCCTGGAGAAGGAACGCAAGCACGGCGAACAGGGAGCCATTGTAGATGTTGCCGATCCGCCCCAGAGGATCCACGCCGGATGCAAAGCTCTTCTCCTCAAGGAAGGCCTTTGACCGGGCGGCGTCGAACCCAAGGACGCGCTCCAGGAGCTTCTGCAAGGCGGTTTCCGGCATGCGGCGGAAGGGAGTGTGCAGGATGAAATAGTCAGTGGACAGGAGCGCCTCATCCGGCTTCTCACCGGACTGTGCGCAATAGTCATGGAAAGCGTCCAGGAGGCTTTCCCAGTAGCACTTCATTGAATAGCTTCCGTTCACCCGCGCGGTTATGGACCCCAGCGGGCGGAAGAAGTCATCCACGTCCCGGGAGCAGAAGCCAAGGTTCGCAATATCGAGCTCCACCAACCGAGGCGCGGCCTCCACAAGCAGCGCCACGGCGCCGGCGCCCTGCGTGATCTCCGCCGTTGACTTGGTTTCGTATCGCGCTATGTCGGTGCTGAGCACAAGCCCGGAATCCCCCTGCCTGGCCGGCGGCGGCAAGCAGGCTCGCCACGCTGAGAAGGCCAAAGGTGCCGCCCGCGCAGGCGTGCTGCGTCTGGAAGCTGGAAAGAGAGGTCGGAAGGGAAAGCCCGGCCTTCTGGAGCATGCCCTGGACATAGGCGGAGACAGGCTTTGAATGGTCAACGCCGGTCTCGGTTCCCACAATCAGGTGTCGAAGGGATGCGGTATCGAGGGAAGGATTCCTGGTGATCAGCTCGAAGGCTGAGCGCGCGGCCAGCGTTGCGCTGTCCTCCCAGATCTCGGGGAACCGGAACGCTGACTGGCCTGTGACCCGGCCCGCCCGCTCGAGGTGCCTGTCGAGCATGGGGTTCTCGCTGACCCGCCGCTCAATGAGCGCTTCGACATCCATCTCAGGAGGAGGGACATAGAGCCCCATGTCGCTGATGCCAACGGTTCTGTCCTGCCTGCTTTTCACTTGCAACCCTCCGATGAACGCCTGCTCGGCAAACGCAGCGCGGGTAAGGAAGCGAGCATGCGCTCCATGGGTGGATACTGACGCTTCCTTTTCCTTGTCCCCGTCAAATCGTGTCCTTCCCAAATATACATGCTTTGCGCCTTGACCGAAACTATCGGTCCGGGCTCACTGTTATTTGCAAGAAAGGTGCCAAGATCAGGCGTGAGTGTATATTTCAATTGATTGTATTGCAAGTAATTGAAGAACATGATGGCCGTCAACCGGGAAAATCGCCTCTTCGTCTGCTTTTGTGTTATCTGCTTTCTGATTTTCATAAGTCGAGGAGGGGCCTGCGCCCCTCCTCGACCTGATACCGTTCTAATGGCTGGTGCTGGCTTCGCCAACAGTGACCATTAATACGCGAGTACGTGCATACACGTTCGACGGGTACGTCGTACGCGTTCTAATCGCGGGACGGCCTACGGCCGCCACGACGATTAGTAAGCGTCGTTGAGGTACTTGCTCACATTGTCGGAAGTAACCGGGACGCTGGCCTCGATATTCATCCTCTGGAAGGATTGTCCCAGCAGGATCTTCTTCGCGAGCGCCACCGCGCGGCCTCCCATGGTCGGGAAATAGGACATTGACACGCCGTACAACGGGTCCTTGTCGCTCATCAGCTTGTACGCGTTCTTGCCGCCGCCCGTGCCGGTGACGAACTGGATGTCGGTGCGCTTGGCGCTCCTGATTGCGGTGATGGCCCCAACCGCCGCCTCGTCATCCTGGGTGTACACCGCATCGATGTGCGGGTATGCGGGAAGGATGTTCGACATGGCCTTCAGGCCGGCGTTCTGGTTGAACTCTCCGTCGCCTTCCACCAGCACTTTGATGTCGGGGTAGTTCGCCTTCAGCGTGGTCATGAACCCGTTGTAGCGCAGCAGGTCGATGGGGGTGCCCACATAGCTCCTGAGGACGGCGATCTGGCCCTTGCCCTTCAGGCGGTCACCAAGGTACTTCGCATCGCCGATGCCGCACTGCGCGTTGTCACCGCCGTAGAACACCGTGAAGGTGTCCCCCTCGATGGGTCGGTCGATGATCATCAACTTGATGCCGGCCTTGAAGATTTCCTGGCAGATGGGGGTCATGAGGGTCCCGTTGCCCGGAAGGACGCAGATCATGTCATAGCCGCCGGCCTTGTAGGTCTGCAGCATGTTCAGCTGGTCAGCGTCGTCCACCGCGTTCTTCACCGTGAAGTCAAACTTGTCGGTGTCCTTCGCCACCTCCGCGTTGATGGAGTCCAGCATCTTCGCCTGCCAGGCGTTGTTCGCCGGCGGCAGAGAGACTGCAACCTTGAACTTCTTTCCCGCCGCCGCCCCGCCCTCTTTGGTGCCGTTGGCGAACGCCAGGAGGGGCAGCAGCACCAGGGCCGCCACCATTACCAGTACTGATCTTTTCATCAAGATCCTCCTTGTAGAAACCGTATGTCTCATTATCGCTCCCGTCTCTGCATCAGCACCGCGAACAGGATCACGGCTCCCTTCACGGCACCTGACAGATAGGGCGATATGTTGAGCATGATCATCATGTTGTTGACGATCCCCAGGATGATGAAGCCAACAACAGTCCCGACAATACGTCCCTTGCCGCCGGCGAGTGACGTGCCGCCGACAAGGACGGCGGTGATGGCCTCGAACTCGTACTGCGCCCCCGATGTCGTGGCCGCCACCGCCGCCATGCGCGACATCTCGATGACCGCCGCGATCCCGGTGCACAGCCCGACCAGCATGTAGGTGATGATGCGGATCCTGTC
Organism: uncultured Spirochaetota bacterium; assembly: GCA_963745235.1. GTDB lineage: Bacteria > Spirochaetota > Spirochaetia > SZUA-6 > Fen-1364 > Fen-1364. The sequence goes on from CAVUXE010000097.1 coordinate 55,145, forward strand.
CACCTTGATCCCGGAGAAGCGCGCCGCGTTCTCGTTGCCGCCCACGGCAAACACGTAGGTGCCGAACTTCGTTCGCGTGAGCACCACGTGGAAGATGACGGCCAGCAGGATCACCACGATGAACGGTATGGGAATGTTGAGCACCGAGCCGTTTCCGATGTTGGTGAACTGGGGAATGTTGTTCCCCATGACCGTCGCGCCCCGCATGAAGTACATCACGAGGGAACGGGCGATGATTCCCACGGCCAGGGTCACGATGAACGGGGGAAGATGCGCCTTCGTCGTTGTGAGGCCGTTGACGTACCCGAACCCCGCGGCCACCGCGCAGCATGCGGCCACCGCAATGGCCAGCGGCACCGCGGGGCTGCCGTTCGCGCTGACCATGCGCTGCAGCAGGATCAGGACGGCCCCCGAGACCGCGAGGACGGAGCCGTTGGAGAGATCGATGCCGCCGGCGATGATCACCAGCGTCATGCCCAGGGCAATGACCCCCACGGTGGAGGTGTTGCGAAGGATGTTGAGCAGGTTGTCCGGGGAGAGGAACCGCGGCGCGGCCAGCCCGCAGAGGCCGAGGATGACGACAAAAACAACCAGGATGCTGTAGTTCCGCCAGACGTTCCTGGCCAGCTCGAGTACCCTGTTATCCACCTGACGCTCCACGGCTATCATATCTTTCTCCCGGATTTACACGTCTGTCGCGTAGTACATGATTTTCTCTTCGCTCATCTGGGACGAGTTCAACGTCCCGGTCACCCTTCCCTCGTGCATGATGACAACGCGTTCGCAAATGCTCAGGATCTCGGGCAGGTCCGAGGAGACCACAATGACGGCCACACCTTCCGCAGCCAGCTCCCGGATGATCTGGTAGATCTCCTGGCGGGCCCCGACGTCGACGCCCCGGGTGGGTTCGTCCAGCACGAGCACCTTCGCCCCCGAAAGAAGCCACTTTGCCAGGGCGACCTTCTGCTGGTTTCCCCCCGAGAGGTTGCTGACGTTCTGCGCCGGGCTCGAGCAGCGGATCCCCAGCCTCTGGATCATTTTTCTCGCATTGGCCGCCGAGCTCTTCCTGCCCTTGAACAGCCCCAGCGTCTTCTGCCAGAACACGTAGTTCGAATTGTCCACGACGTCCCGGCAGAGCACCAGCCCTGTTTCCTTGCGGTCCTCCGTCACGAACCCAAGGTCGCACCTGATGGCGTCTATTGCGCTGCGGATGGTGACGGGCTTGTTGCGGATCAGGACTGTCCCCGACTGCGGCCTTCGCAGGCCGAAGAGCACCTCCATCAGCTCGGTTCGTCCGGCCCCGACAAGCCCGCTGAATCCCAGGATCTCTCCGCGGCGAACGGCGAAGCTGACTCCCTTCAAAAGGCTGTCCGTGACCTCCCGGGCCTCCAGCACCACGGCGTCGGGATCTCCCGTGAAGTCGGAAGCCTTCGACTCCTTGACCTCACGTCCGACCATCAGCGCCGCCAGCTGCTGCGCGGTCACCTGCGGGACGTCCCGCGTGGCCACCCGTGAGCCGTCCCTCAGGACCGTCACCTGGTGGCAAACGTCTATGATTTCCTTCAGCCTGTGCGAGATGTAGACAACCGCTATCCCCTGAGCGCTCAGGGCGGCTATCAGGTCAAAGAGAATCCGCGTTTCCTTGCCCGTGAGCACGGAGGTGGGCTCGTCCATCACCAGGAGCTCGACGTTGAAGCTGATGGCCTTCGCGATCTCCACCATCTGCTTCTGCGCGATCTTCAGGTCCCGGACCTTGCGCCGCGGGTCTATCTTTTCCCCCAGCCGGGCAAGGACCCGGGCGGCCTCATCATTCATCCTGGTGAAGTTGATCAGTCCGGTTGCCCCTCGCGGCTCGCGTCGCAGGAATATGTTCTGGGCCACCGTCAGCTCGCTCAGCAGGTTCAGCTCCTGGTGGATCATGGAGACTCCCAGGCGCTGCATCTCCAGGGGGGTGGCATTGCGCCTCACTGCGGCGCCTTTGAGCACGATCTCCCCTTCGTCCTGCGCGTGGATGCCTGAGAGAATCTTCATCAGCGTGGATTTGCCGGCGCCATTCTCCCCGCACAGTCCCATGATCTGGCCCTTCTCGACGTTGAAGTCCACCCGGTGCAGCACCTCTACGCCGAAAAAGCTCTTGCTGATCCCCTGCATGTCGAGCATCATCGCCATGGCGCCCGTCCCGCAATACTGCCCAAACAACTACTCCTGTCGACTCGCACTCTCAGAGCGCAAGACTTTTCTGCAACGCAACTTGCCCCCGCCTCGCTCCAATGTTTTACAACCTTGCTAAGAGTCGGAGTATCGTTTTTTGTTGCTTATTTTTTCTTGTTATTGATTGTTGAGTTTACAGTCTAGACATCATGTCCATGTTTTGTCAATATGTTAAGGTTGCAAAACCTCCCCGTGGAACGCTACGTTTCGCCAACAAAACAAACCAGTTGAAGGACAAACCCTATTTTGAAAGCGATGATATGTCGATCACGAACCTGTATTTCACATCGCTCCTGAGGAGTCTCTCGTAGGCCTCGTTGATCTGCTGCATGCGGACCATCTCTATGTCACAGACTATGCCGTGCGCCGCGCAGAAGTCGAGCATCTCCTGGGTCTCCCTGATGCCGCCAATGGTGGACCCGGCCACGCTGACTCGCTTCCCGGTCAAGCCGAAGATGGAAACTGGCAGCGGGTCTGCGGGCAGGCCGACCTGCACCAGGGTCCTGTCGCGCTTCAGGAGCGCAACGTAGGCGTTGATGTCATGTCGGGCTGAAACGGTATCCAGGATGAAGTCGAACTGGCTCTGGTTCTTCTTCATCTCGGCCTCGTTCTTGGAAATCACCACCTCGTGCGCGCCAAGGCGGACTGCATCCACTTTTTTTCCCTCCTGCGTCGTGAAAACGACCACCTCTGCCCCGAGGGCATGCGCCAGCTTCACTCCCATGTGCCCCAGTCCGCCAAGGCCCACCACGCCGACCTTCTGCCCCTTGCCTGCCTTCCATCGGCGCAGGGGAGAGTACGTGGTGATGCCGGCGCACAGAAGCGGGGCGGCTGCCCCGGGGTCCAGCCGGGCGGGCACGCGCACCACGAAGGCCTCATCCACCACGATCCGCTCCGAGTAGCCTCCCAGGGTCATCCCGCCGAAGCGCGTGTCTTCGCTGTTGTACGTCCACGTGGGCCCCTTCTCGCAGTACTGTTCCAGCCCCTCGCGGCAGCTCGCGCATGTCCTGCAGGAATACACCATGCACCCGACGCCTGCCATCTCCCCGATCTTCAGCTTCTTCACCTGGGGACCCACGGAGGTTATCCGGCCGACAATTTCATGGCCGGGAACGATGGGGAAGGTCGTCCCCCGCCAGTCGTTGCGCACCTGGTGCACGTCACTGTGGCAGACGCCGCAGTACAGGATGTCGATCTGCACGTCATGAGGACCCGGCTCCCTCCGCTGGAGGCTGAAGGGGGCAAGCGGCGACGTTGCGCTCTGGGCCGCGTAGGCGCGTGTGGTTGTCATTGCACCTTCTCCCAGGAACCCGATTTCTCCGAACGCAAGAGCGCGTCAAGCACTTTCATGTTGTTGATTGCATCCTGGGGCGGCGTGGGGACCGGCCCCTCTCCCCTGACGGCGCGGGAGAAACCCTCGAACATCTGCTGGTACTGGTCGGTTGCCGTCGTGAAGATGTCCCTCTCTCCCGTCCCGGTTGTCACCGTCAATCTCATGGGAGAGTCCGGGTACGCATTGTAGGGCAGGTGGACCCTGAGCTCTCCGCCGGAGCCAATAACATCGACTTTCTGCCAGGAAAAGGTCTGCGTGCCCACCGTGAAGACTGACCTGGCTTCGCCGAAATCCAGGATGCCTGAGGCCAGGATGTCCGTCTTGAATGCGGGGTCGCGGTGGACAAGGCTCACGACGCGGGTCGGTTCCCTGCCCATCATGAACCGCGCGGTGGAAACCGCATAGCAGCCAATGTCAGGGATCCCCCCGCCCCCCATCGACAGGATGTTCCTGATGTTCTCCGGGTCGGTCAGCATGTACGTGAAAAGCGTGTGCACGGAGTGCACGGTGCCAAGCTCCCCGGCCTTCACGATCTCCCGGGCCCGTTGCCACTGGGGGTGAAGGCGGAACATGAAGGCTTCCATGACGCGCACACCCCGCTTCTCAGCGTGGCGGATTGCCTCCTCCGCCTGACGGGCATCCATGGCGAAGGGCTTCTCGCACAACACGTGCTTGCCGGCGTCAGCGCACTTCTTCACCCACTCCGCGTGCAGGTGGTTGGGAAGCGGGATGTAGACCGCCTCGATTTCCTTGTCGGCAAGAAGCTCCTCATACGAGCCGTACGCTCGCGGGATGCCGAACTCCCCGGCGAACTGGTCCGCCTTCTCCCGGGACCGGGAGGCAACGGCGCGCATCTGCACGAGCGGGGATTTCACCACGTAGGTATGGACGCGCTGGCGGTAATGACTGGAAACGGAAAGGACTCCCCAGACCACTGGCTTCATGTTCTTGCTCCTGCCATACAATGACTCCGCGCTGTTTGGCGGTCAAGCGCCGCCTGCCGGCGTTGCCGGCGTGTCCCGCGGCAGCATCCGTGTCATGATCCTGCCGTTTCTCGACTCGAATCCGGCGCGCGCGCAGATTGCCGTCGTGCCTTTGTCGGAGGGAGAGGCATCCATGGCAATGGCGCAGGTTCCCGCCGGCGCGACCTGCGCGAGGAGCTGGAGGAAGTCCTCCGCAAGACCGTCCTCCCGATGATCCCGGTCCAGGAACAGCTCCTCGATCCTGAGCACGTTCCCTCCGTAGAGGCTGCTCCAGTGGGTCACCAGGACGCAGTAGCCAACAACGTCCTCCTTCCTCTCGAACAGGAAAATCGATCCCCTCTCTGGACGCCGTGAAAGCTCCCGCACCGTCCGAAGCATCCGGTCCCGGGAGTCCTCCAGCGAGCTGTGGGGGGAAGACTGGGCCGCCAGGCGCAGGAGCGCCGGCATGTCGTCCCGCCCCGGCAGGCGGTAGCGGGCCTTGCTTGTCACCAGGTCGTAGTCGAGCATCAGTGAACCTACCGCTGAGGATGATTGCAGCTTGGAAGGAGAGGTTCAAGCGGTTCAGGTCGGAATCGTGCTGTTTTGCGCAGAAGTCGTCGCCTTCTTGCAGGGACCATGCGATAGGACATTTGAATGCGGAAGGGAGAAACAGTCATGAATGTAGGCAGAACATCTCTTGCCCTCGTCCTCGTCCTGTTCCTGGCCGGCGGTGCAGCGGCGTTTGCCGGGGGCGCTCCAGAGTCGTCCGCGGGAAAGCCCGTGACCTTCACCGTGTACTTTCATTTCACGCCGCAGGAGGCCCGCGGTGTCGTGCTGCGGGATTTCATCAAGCAGTACAACGAGCAGCATGCCGGCAAGGTAACCGTTCAGACCAGCTACTTCGCGGACTGGCTGCCCATGCAGCAGAAAATCCGAACGATGGTCGCGGCAAATCAACCTCCTGACGTTTTCTACTTCAATTACAACCCCAACGACCTTTCGCTTTTCAAATCCGGGCAGCTCATGAACTTTTCCCCGTACATGGACACGCAGTGGAAGAGCCGCTTCTACCAGAGCGACCTGGACACCATGACGTACAACGGCCAGCTCCTTGCCATCCCGATGGAGCAGGGACCGGTGATTTTCTACTTCAATAAGGGCCTGCTCCAGCAGGCGGGCGTGGACTCGATTCCCCAGACGTGGGATGAGTTCTTCGCCATGGCGGACAAGCTCAAGAGCGCCGGCATCGGTGCCGCCTCCCTTTTCACGGCTGACGACGCCTGGCATGCGACGAACATGCTTTCCTACTTCGCCGGGGAGGCGGGAGGGACGGGCGTCTTCTCCGGGTCTCTCAGCTCGCCGGCGATGGTGAAAGCAGCGTCCATGCTGCAGAAGCTGTTCCAGTACGCGGCGGCTGACGCGGTGGGCGGCAAGTGGGCCGTGAGCGTGCAGGACTTCGTCGCGGGGAGAACGGCCGTGATTGCCGACGGGCCGTGGCTCATCGGGATCCTGGACGGACAGATGAAGGACCCCTCGCAGGCGGTGGCTGCCCCGGCGCCGCGCTTCACGACCTCTGACCCGTCCCTGGTGGTCACTGATGCGAACACCCCGTGGACGGCGAGCGCGCACTTGAGCGACGCGCAGAAGGCAGCGGTGGCTGACTTCCTCAAGACGTTCACGTCCGTGGATGTCATGAAGCAGTTCGCAATCAAGGGGAAGGACATCTTTGCAAGCAAGCTCACGCTGACCCCGGATGAGCAGGCGCAGGCGGGCCCGAAGCTGGCCGCGAACATCCGGCTCGCCTCTACGGCGGATGAGCGAATGGTGCAGATCACGCGCGTTCTCAAGCCGGCAACCATGAACCAGCTCCCCGCCCTGGTGGAGCAGCTTGCGTTGGGCAAGATGACGCCGGAGGAGTTCGCGGCGGCGCTGGACAAGGCCAACAGCCAGTAGCCGGCCGCTGCGGCTGGCGGCGGCGCGGGACGCCCCGGGGACATGCAGAAAACCATCCGGCTGCGAACGGCGGCCCTCTACCTGCTGCCCGCGGTCCTCGTGACAGCCGCCTTCTATCTCTATCCTCTTGCCTATACCGTTCCGGTGAGCCTGTTCCGGTGGGACGGGGTCTCACGCATGAGCTGGGTGGGAGCTCGAAACTTCGCCGTGCTGACTGGTCACCCGGAGTTCATGGCTTCGCTGGCCAACTCGGCGCTGTGGATCGCCGTCGGCACCTTCGTTCATACGCCGCTCGGGCTCCTCCTGGCGCTGCTGCTGTCCCGCAAGCCGCCGCTCTGGAGCTTTTTCCGCACGATTTTTTTTCTCCCCAACGTGCTCTCCGTGGCGTCACTGGCCCTTCTCTGGTATTTCCTGCTGAATCCAACCATCGGGCCCATCGACGGGCTCCTGCGGCTGGCCGGGCTGCCGGGACTGGCCCTCCCCTGGCTCTCCCGGACCGGGAGCGCGCTTATCGCCACCATGCTTCCCTTCGTCCTCTACATCGGGTTCACGATGCTGATCTTTCTTTCACAGCTCACGCTGATCCCGCGCGAATACTACGAGGCCTCCCAGCTGGACGGCGCAACCGCCGCGCAGCAGGACCTTCACGTGACCATTCCGCTCCTTCGAAGGGCAGTCATCATCAACGTGCTTTTCAATGCGTCCTTCAGCCTGAAAATGATCGAGTATCCCCTCATCATGACCTCCGGCGGGCCCGCCAACGCCACGATGACCCTTCCCCTCTTCATGTACTTCCAGATGACCAGAGCGCGCGAGTTCGGCCTGACGATGGCGGCAGGGCTTGTCACGATTGTCTTCGGCGCGCTCTTCATGGGCCTGGTCTTCCTCCTGCAGCGCGCCGCGGACCGCAGGTGGGCATGATGGCCCGCATCCTCCGATGGGCGGTCCTCCTGGCGTTCCTCGCCATTGTGCTGCTGCCGCTCATCTGGCTTCTGGGCGCCTCGCTGGAGCCGAACCAGGAGCTCTTCTCCCGACCGGGTGGCCTTGCCTCAGTTCACTGGGGATTCCAGAACTATGGAAGCGTCCTGGTCGAAGCCCCGATGCTGCTGTATCTCTTCAACTCATTGTTCGTATCCGCCGCATCCGCGCTGGTGGGTTCCGCCGTTGCGACGCTCGCCGCTTACGCGTTCCTGTTCCGGTTTCCCCTCAGGCGGCTCTTCTATCCCCTTCTCACCTTCGGGCTGTTCGTTCCCACCAGCGCGTTCATGATCCCGTATTTCCTGATGGTGAGCAGGATCGGCCTGTACAACAGCGACCCCGGGATCGCACTCGTGTACGTCGGGATTTCACTTCCCACGGCGTTCCTGATCGTCACGACGCACATGCGTGAAGCTGTCTTTGCGGAGCTCCTGGAGGCGAGCTTCCTGGACGGCGCCACGGTGCACCAGACTTTCCGCGGGATTGTGGCGCCCCTGGCCCTGCCGGGAGCCGTCACGGCAGGCATCTTCCTGGTCATCATCGGATGGAACGAGCTTCTCTACGCTCTCCTCCTTTCCCAGGATGACCTCAGCCGGACCGTGCAGGTGGCAATCAGCTTCCTTGTGGCAACCTATACCGCCAACTTCACACAGGCGTTTGCCGCCATGATCATTGCCGTCCTCCCCGTTGTTGCAATCTACATCTTCCTCAACAGGCGCATCGTCGCCGGGCTCGGCATGGTGGTCGGGCTCAAGTAGCGGGAGCGCGCCGTGGACCTGCTCCTCGAGATGAAAGGCAACTCGCTGCGCGTGGCCGGCCAAAACGTTATGACGGAGGTTTCCTTCCTTTCGCAGGGTTCAGGGCCCGGCTCCCCGCAACCCCTCCAGTACCAGGGCATCCAGGCCGCGGGAGCCGGCTCGGTGCTGGGAAGCATTGCCGGGAGCCAGGGAGGGGCCGTTTTTCGACTCACCGACGCCTGGGAAAAAGTCGATCTCGGCGTGCGGCTCACGAGGCGCATCGAGCTCTCCGGGGGTCCTGCGACGGGCATCAACGCCCGGATCACCTTTCGGCTCGGTCCGGGGAGGTGGAAGTTCTTCATCCCCGCCGCCTGCTACGATTCCTGCCCGAACGAGCGGGATTCCGGCTATGCCCTCGTGTCCGAGGAGCGCACCTCCGCGCCCCTGGTCATGGCATACGACGAAGAGTCCGGTGACGCCGTCGTGCTCATCCGGCTGACTCCAGCGAAGTCGAGCATGCCTCGGGCACGTGCACACGGGGAAACCGCATTCCTTCACACAACGCAGCTTGGCGGGATCGGGTACGCTCGGGCTGTCCCCCGGGGCCCGGCGCTCATGGCCTGCCTTCCCTATGCGGAGGCGCCTTCCAGCCGCATGCTTGGGAAGTCCTTGCAGGGTTTCACGGCGTTTCTCCCCTCCTCGCCTCAGCAGGACGTCATGTCGAGCTGGCTTCTTTCGCCTTTGCGCGCCGGAGCTTTCGACGAAGCGTGCCTTGCGGCATACCAGCTCGCTCACGACATATACAGGCCAGAGCCCCCCGATCCCGGGCTCGACCTTCTGGAGTGCATACGCCTGAGGACCTCCTGCCTCGCGGAGCTCGTGCGGGATTGGAGCGGGTACACGGGTCTGGCCCTGAACTTCGATCCAAGGATAGGCGTTCACGCCCCGCCCAGCGGATATGGCACCGCCTTCAACTCTCTGGCAAGCGAGGTATTTCCTTCCGTGCTGGAGTACGGCTTCACCGGCAGGCAGCTCAACAACGCTCTGATGCTGCATACCCTCGGTGCGCGGTCAGGCCTGAAGCAATGGACGGACGCGGCAACGAGAGTTGTCGGGTCGTTCCTGGCGAAATGCGTGACGCCTTCAGGATTCTTGAACACTCTGTACGATGTGAACAGGCAAAAAGCGATCAGTCCTTTCGGGGACAGTGTCGGATCCCAGCTCCATTACGGCCTGTCCGAAGCTGAGCCGGGAAACTACGTGCGCAACATGGCGGAAGCCGGCTTCGACCTGTGCCTGCTTTCCGGGACGATGCAGGACCCTGCCATCAGGCGGGCCGCGCTGGGGCTCGGTGAGTTTCTGCTGCAGACGCAGAACCTCGACGGCTCGTGGTACCGGGCGTACACGGCTGCCGGCCGCCCGATTCTGAGCCCGGCTCGATGGTTCGGCGCAGGCGAGCGCGCCAACAAGTCCTCCACATCCACCGCCATCCCCTTCCTGGTCCGGCTCCATGAGCTGAGTGGGGAGAGCTCGTACCTTGATTCTGCTCGACACGCGGGAGACTGGCTCCTGGAGGAGGTCATCCGGAACATCGACTATCGCGGCGGGACCCTGGACAATCCGAATGTCGTGGACAAGGAGGGAATGGCGAACGCCATGACGGCCCTGGTGAGCCTGCATCAGGCCACGGGAAACGGAGACTACCTTGCCGGGGCGGCCCGCGCCGGGGGGATGGCCCTCACGTGGAACTACCTGTGGGACGTGCCGTTCGAGGAGGGTACCCGGCTCCGTGACTGTCGGTTCGCATCCCGGGGGTGGGGTGGGATCAGCATCCTCTGGGGAGCGGGGGTCGTGGACAACTACTCCCTGTGGTTCCTGCCCGGCTGGCGTGCGCTTTCCTCCCTCAGGGGAAACCAGCTCTTCGGCGATGTCTCGATGCTGATCCTTTACGGCACGCAGCAGCTTCTCTCCCTTCCGGGACGGATGCACGGCCTGGTGGGCGTTGGGATGCAGGAGGAAGGGTTTGCCTGCAGCGACCAGGGAGTGGATGAGGGCATGATTCGCAAGGGCGACACCTGGGGGGCGCTCGGCTGGGTGTTTGCCGCGGGCACCTACGGAGTGTGGCAGGCCCTCCCGGGAGCCCCTATTTGACTGATCGTATACATGACTTCAGCGCTCCTATTCCTTCCTCGATGCGTTCAGGCGTGAGCATCCCGTACCCGAGAATCAGCGTGTCCGCCCATCTTCCTTTCCTGATTGCGTGCTCCTCCACCGGGTAGACCCTGACGCCCGCCTCCTGGATGCGGGCCACCAGCGCCTGTGTGAACCGCACGCCGCGAAAGCGCGCGCAGAGATGAAGACCGGCAGCGCTTCCAAGGACTTCGGCCGCGGGGCCGAAGCGCTTGTGGAGGGCTGCGACCAGCACCTCACGAAGTGCGCGGTGGGCTTTCTTCATCCTGTGAACGTGACGCGCGAAATGCCCTTCCCGGAGGAACCGTGCAAGGATCAGCTGCTCGACGGAGGAGTTGTGAAGGTCGGTGAACCATTTCACCTCCCGGCCCCTGATGACAAGCTCCGGGGGGAACACCACGTAGCCGATACGAAGCGCGGGACACAGCGTTTTGCTGAAGGTCCCCACGTAGATGACCCGCTGGGGATCCAGACCCTGGATGGAGCTGATGGGCGGCGAATCGTAGCGGAACTCACTGTCATAGTCATCCTCGACCACGTAGGCGCCGCGCTCCCGCGCGTACTCCAGGAGACGGGTCCGCCTCTGGATGGGCATTGTCACCCCCAGGGGGAACTGGTGGGAAGGCGTGACATAGACGAAGGCCGGACGGTCGCGCGGGGGCAGCAGATCCACTGACAATCCCTGACCGTCCACGGGCACGGGGAGGATCCTTCCCCCGAACCCCGATGTGATGCGCTGGATGTCGACAGTCACCGGGTCCTCAAGGATGCACGTCACGCGATCCCCGCCAAGGAGGAGACGGCTGATAATGCCCACTGCCTGGGTTGTCCCCCCGGTGACCAGGATCTGATCGGGGTGACAGCGCACTCCCCGGTAGGCCGCAATGTAGCGGGCAATCTCCGTCCGCAGCTCCGGCCTTCCCTCGGGCTGGCCGTAAGAGAGATCAAGCGGCGTCATGCCGGCCCATGTCTCGCGGCTCAAGCGGTCCCACGTCCTGACGGGAAAGAGCGCAAGGTCCGGCAGACCCGAGCGAAAGTCGATCTGGTCCGCGTGAAACGGCCGAAAGCCGACAGTCGGAATTGCCGGGAAAGCCGGCAGATCCCGAGGCTGGAAGCTGGCACCAGAGGCGACAAAGGTGCCGGCCCCCGTGCGGGCCTCGAGGAAACCTTCAGCCATGAGCTGGTCAAAAGCGTCCAGCACGATGTTGCGCGACACCCCGAGCTCCGCGGCCAGGCCGCGCGTGGAGATCATGCGGGCCCCGGCGGCCAGGACACCGGTGAGGATCATGGTCCGCAGCTGATCATAGATCTGGCGCGTGAGCGGCGTGCCGCCTCGTTCCAGGGCGACAAAAGCCATCCCCCTCTCCTTCCCCCCCAAGTGGTACCTTCAGTTAGCCATGGAAGTGGCTCTTTTGTAAACCACTTCGGACCGCCACTATCGTCGACAGGAGAGACAATTGAGCGCAGACATTGCAAATGCGGCGGCTCGTTCCGGCATGGAGCGTGACGAGCTTCGCGGCCTCGGGGAAGTGATCCTTGCCATGGCATTGGCGGGAAGCAGCGTGGTGGTCGGGAAGCTCCTTGCAGTCCGCAAACGATCAGCCGTTCCGGTTTGCCCAGCATCAGCGGTTTCACGCCTGTGCCGGCTATGACCTTGTCGACAATCGCGCCGGTGCCGGCCCTGAATCCGTTTTCCGTCGGCAGTCCTTTGTCCGGATTCGTCGCGACGAACTTTGCGCCCGCCTTTGATCAGGCGGCATGCTTTTGCGATCTTGTCCGGGTGACGGATCGTGGTCAAAGCTGACGATGACATAATCGGGCGATTTATCGGTGATGACAAATCCGCCGTCCACGAGCGCGGAGCGCAGACCTTCTTCGCCGATGAAGAAGACTTTGCCCTTCTTCAAATGCCATGCCGCGACCTGCGCCGTTGAAATGATGTCGTTGTCGTTGCACGGGATGCCATAGCGGCTGAGTTGTTTGCGCAATTTCCGCCGGCGTCCGGTTTGCCCGGTTGGTCACGAACAGATACTTGATGCCCCGCGCGGCGAGCCACTTGACGAATCCGGCGGCGCCGGGGATCTCGGCATCGCCGCGATACACGGTTCCATCGAGATCGAAAATGATGCCTTTGATCATCATTCTCCGTTAGTACCTCAATCATCGTGAACAGCGACAGAAAACAAGAAGATTTGAACAGAAGATCGCAAAGGTCGCCAAAGGGAGACACGAATCTCCCTTTCGCGAACTTTGCGATCTTCTGTTCAAGTCTTCTTTTGCTGCTGGCTTGGCCCAGTTCTAGCCCCGGGATTTTCCGCCGGAGACGTTGATCGTTGTGCCGTGGATGTAGCTGCTGCGATCGGAAGCGAGGAAACAGACGACATTGGCGATTTCCGCCAGCTTGCCGCTCCTGCCGA
>CAVUXE010000098.1:0-8527 GCA_963745235.1 uncultured Spirochaetota bacterium
GGATCAGGGTTTGTTCGAAAAGCATGTTGGATTCTTCATATCCTGACACGTGTTCCCCCTGCGCACTATGAATACCATGTCTTCCGGTATGTCGTCCATCAAAAGAGAGCCTGGGTTGCCACTTCGACAGGGACCCATGTGGTTGAAGCCTGACCACGACCGTCGTGTCGCGGGGTCTGATGACCGCGTCGCTGCCCGGTAATGAAGTCTGATGCCGAGCTTCGCTCGGGTGGCCGTGAGCGAGATCACGGAGTTTCTATTGGATCAGGCCAGAGTTTCGTAGGTTTAGGCAAACGCTTTCCTCAGTCATTCTCTATATTCCCTCTATGAGCTGTGGGTGCTGGGGTTTGGTGGATGCAGGCTGGTCCGCGAGCCCGGATACTGCGGCAAAGGGTAAGGATTGCCAACCAAATCATTCATGGGAGGAATAGCTTTGAGAGACCTAGTTGTCGTTATCGGGCCGGGTCAGATTGGGCAGGCGATCGCTCGTCGGGTCGGTGCGGGTACACATGTCCTGCTGGCGGATTTGCGCCAGGACAACGCCAAGGCCGCGGGGGAAGTCATGAGGAGCGCCGGATACGAGGTGAGCGTCGCGACGGTCGACGTATCCTCGCGGCAGTCCGTGCACGCGCTGGTCGAGGCGGCCGCAGGTCTTGGCGACGTCACCCGGCTCATTCATGCTGCCGGTGTCTCGCCCACGCAGGCGTCGCCGGCGACGATCCTCCAGGTAGACCTCTACGGCACTGCCCTCGTACTGGAAGAGTTCGGCAATGTCATCGCCCGCGGCGGAGCGGGTATCGTTATTGCATCGCAATCCGGGCATCGTCTTCCTCCGCTCACCGTCGAACAGAACAAAGCATTGGCCACGACACCAGTGGAGGAGTTGCTCGGTCTTCCCTTTCTCCATCCCGACGAGGTGAAGGATTCTCTTCACGCGTACCAACTCGCGAAACGTGGAAACTCGCTGCGTGTAATGGCCGAAGCGGTCCGTTGGGGCAAACGCGGTGCGCGGCTCAATACCATCAGCCCGGGCATCATCATCACGCCACTTGCAAACGACGAGCTCAACGGGCCGCGCGGCGCTGGATACCGGCGCATGATCGAGGTGTCTGCCGCGGGACGTGCAGGCACTCCTGACGAGGTGGCGGCCCTCGGCGCGCTGCTCATGGGTCCCGACGGCGCGTTCATCACCGGCAGCGATTTTCTGATTGACGGCGGGGTAACCGCCGCCTACTGGTACGGCGAGCTCGCTCCCAAGTGAGCGGTCGGACGCAATCTGAGTTCGAAGGAGACTGTGAGTATGCACGCAACTGTCATGAAGCCCTGATGGTTGTCTTTCACAAATCGGAGGCGCGGCGGGACATCGTCACCGCCTGCGCGAAGTGAGATATTTGGGATGGAGGTGACGACCATGAAACCTGCTACGCGCAGCACGGAGGCGGCCGCGGGCTCCGGATCGCCCGAGCTGAAGCAGTTAGCCGACCTCCTCAAGGCGTATGCGCCGCACGACGGAAGCTTCGAGCTGCGCGTCCCCGGAGTGAATGCTATTCGCCGTTCAAAAACCTACGCGCAACTGGTGCACGGAGTGCAGCAGTCTGCGGTGTGCATCGTTGCACAAGGCGCAAAGAGCGTGATGGTGGGAAGGGACGTCTACGAATACGACCCGTCACGCATGATCGTCTTCTCGGTGGACATGCCCGTCGCTTCCCAGGTCACCCGCGCCAGCATTGCCGACCCATTCCTTTGTCTCAGGCTGGATCTTGATCCGCAGAGGGTCGCGAATCTCGTCCTGAAGGTGTTTCCCCAGGGTCTGCCCGCTGCTCACGAGCGCGGTGGCGTGTATGTCGCCCAGGCCGACGCCAATATCATCAACGCGGCCGTGCGGCTGATGGGGCTGATGGCACAGTCCTCGGACGCGGAGCTTCTTGCCCCGCTTGTCGTAGACGAGATCCTGATCCGCCTGCTTCGCAGTCCCATCGGCATCCGCATGGCCCAGATTGGTCTCGCGGAGTCCGGCGTGTGGGGAGTTGCCAAGGCAGTGGCCTGGCTTCGAGCCAATTTCTCCCAGCCGATGAAGGTCGCAGACCTGGCCAGGCTGGCGAACATGAGCGCCTCGACGTTCCACCAGCACTTCAGATCGGTGACGGCGATGAGCCCGCTGCAATACCAGAAGGCGCTGCGTCTCCAGGAAGCAAGGCGCCTGATGTTGTCCCCGATGATGGATGCAAGCACCGCAAGCCGGCAGGTGGGGTATGTCAGCCCTTCGCAGTTCAGCAGGGAATACGGGCGCTTCTTCGGGGACCCGCCCACCAAGGACATCGCCAGACTGCACGAGCACGTGGGCGCGACGGCCGAGTAGAAAAGGGAATCAATGGAGGACAGGAATATGGAAAAGTGAACGCTCGGAAGAAGCGGGCTCGAGGTCGACACCGCGGAAGCCTATGGTCCGTTCACGAACGAGGAGACCGTCGGAGAGGCGCTCGCGCCACTGCGGGACAAGGTCGTCATTGCTACGAAATTCGGGTTCCAGGACGGCGATTCGACAAAAGGGATGGACAGCCGGCCGCAACGCATCCGGCAGGTCGCCGAAGCATCGCTGCGGCGGCTCAAGACGGACCGCATCGACCTTTTCTATCAGCACCGTGTGGATCCGAACGTGCCGATGGAGGACGTCGCCGGCACGGTGAAGGAGCTGATCCGCGAGGGCAAGGTCAGGCACTTTGGTCTCTCCGAGCGCTTGCCTCCATCACGGTCGTGGGAAATCGCTATCCGCCGCACCTGGCGGCGCGCGCCGGCCGGTGAACGGCAGAACCATGGCAATCAGCGAAGAAGCGCGGCGAAATCACCAGGCGTTGTTCGGAAAGACGCGATTCGAACGGAGTCTCGGCTTCGGCGACTACTACACGCGCACCGGGTTGGATCTGAAGACCCGCGAGCTCCTGACGTTCATTGGCTACCCACGTTCGCTCAATGCGCTGCGGCTGATCAACGAGCGAACATCGCCATGAAGGTCCTCATCCTGGGCGCCAACGGGCAGCTCGCGCGCAACACCACCCGCGTCTTTCTGCGGGATACGGATGCCAACCTGACACTCTATCTTCGCCGCTCTGAACGCCTGGAAAAACCCGATCCGAAGCGCGTGACGATCGTGGAAGGCGACGTCCTCGACCTCCCGACGCTGGAATCGGCCATGAAGGGCCAGGATGTGGTCTACGCCAACCTCGCAGGCGACATGAAGAAGCAGGCCGAATGCATCGTAAAGGCTTTGCACGCAGTCGGGGTGCGGCGGCTGATCTTCATCAGCTCCATGGGGATCTACGGCGAGGTTCCCGGCGAGGGCTACCGGAGTGTGCTCGACCCCTACCGCGACTCCGCGGCGGTCATTGAAGCACGACGACGAGGTCGCGTACCAGCTCACGCAGAAAGGTGAGCCCTTCATCGGCCACGATGTCTCGCTTCACAGCCTCTCAGATCTGATCGTGAACCTGGCTCGTACGCCGGGCATGGAGACCCGCCATAGCGTCGGCGTCAGCCGGCTGTGAGAAGGGCACAAACGCCTCTGGCGGTTGCAGGCTTTTCTTTGCCCTGCCCCAAAGATTCCTCGCACCGTGTTGGCCCTCCACAAACGGTTCAGTTTGGTTGGGCGGTGTTCTGGTTGAGGGCGCAGCGCTTTCAGGGCACTTGAGCGGCTGACGCCGGCCAAACGGGCGATCTCTCGGGCCGAGCTGCACAATCTCCGTCTCGACGTTCTCGTCTGCCAGGAACGCCAGCCCCACTCAAGAGGCTTCCATCGGGGTCCACCGCATCCAGGCGCAATACCTTGGCGGCGTATTCGAGAGCTGCGAGTACTCCTTCATACGTCAAGGCGGGATAGGAGCTGACTAGATTGTCGATTGGCTGCCCGTGGCCAAGCTCTTCCAGGATGAGCTCAACCGTGATCCGTGTACCCGCGACCACCGGCTTTCCCATCATAACGTCGGGGTCGGAGATGATCGTATTCGTACCCGTATGGCAACAGTGCCGCGCGAGGGGGGTCCAACGGAAACAGGAGTCGAGCGTGGGCGGCACTTCTGCCCAGGAAAAAAAACAGCCAGCGACGTGCCGACTGCTTGTCCAACTCTGCTCCCCGTATTGGACGAGCTTCGAACCTACTGCTACGAGCACCACATAGAGGAGATCCCGGCGCTCTTGGTGGATTTATGAATCTCCGGTAGCCAATAGGATCTTGATATATGTATAATGTATGTATATGATCGGGTCGTGCAAGTTGTCTGGGATCCTCGAAAGGCCGCATCGAATCAGAAGAAGCACGGGATTCGTTTCTCCGATGCTGAATCGGTTCTCCTTGATCCATTTGCGCTTACCGCGGAGGATTCGCGTGCCCGCGGTGAACAACGGTTCGTGTCTATCGGCACGGATTCGTCTGGCCGGATTGTCGTTGTTGTCTATGCCTATCGCAGCCAAACAATCCGGCTGATTTCGGCTCGAAACGCGACCAGGAGTGAAAGGAATAGCTATGAGGAAGGAATATGACTTCAGCAAGGCCAAGCGGGGGGCTGTGATCTCCCAGAAGGGAAAGAGCAGGATCAGCATCTACCTGGACGATGAAATCCTTGAGGCGTTCCGCACGCGCGCAGACGCAGCAGGCAGGGGATACCAGACAATGATCAACGACGCGCTGCGTGAGTACCTGGGGAGGTCCGCGCGTCCGCTCGACGTGGAGACCCTTCGACAGATTCTGCGGGAGGAACTAAAGAACGCAGGGTAGCCCGACCGAAGCGGCCCGCTCTCCATAAGCAGGCCGTTCGAGTCAAGTTTCGCTCCCCCGCCGGACTCGAACGGGCCGGCGGGTGGTCAATAACGCCGCCGCCTTTGATCGAGGAGACCATGAGATTCCCGCGCAAGGCGCGATGGAATCTGACCACGGGGGAGCTTCCCTGGCTCCGATCGACACTCGGAAACTCTGCACGCGTGGCTGTCGGCTTCTGTGGCTTCTGATGCACCGTTGACCGGCATGACCATGGTCGGATACCATTGTTTTGATGAAGAAGCAACCCGCAAGCGACCGAGAGCATCTTTCCTACCATCCGAAGAAGCCGGAACGAGCGGTGTCATCTTCCACCTTAGGGAGGCTACCGTGGCTGTTGCGCGAATCGTATCGAATCCAGATGTGATGCTCGGCAAACCCGTGGTCGAGGGGACCCGCATTACGGTCGAACTGATCCTGGAGAAACTCTCAGGGGGCGAGTCCGTCGAAGAGATACTCGATTCTTATCCAATGCTGACTCGGGAGGGTGTGCTGGCGGCGATCAAGTACGCCGCTGATGTCCTCCGCCTTGATGTGGTCTATCCTGTAGGCGCTTGAGTGCGATACCTCGCGGACGAGAGCGTCGAGCGACAGATCGTAGACGCTCTCCGCAGCGCGGGAAATGAAGTTGACTACGTTGCGGAACTGGCTCCTGGAACAGCCGATCTCGACGTGCTCGCACGAGCAAACCGTCAGTCCATGGTCCTGATTACTGAGGATAAAGACTTCGGCGAACTGGTGTTCCGCCGTAGGCAGCCGAGTCCAGGGGTCGTGCTCTTGCGCCTGTCCGGATTGACGCGGCAACGGAAGATCGCGATTGCAGCCCAGGTGTTCGCCGATCGCGCGGCAGACTTCGCTGGCGCCTTCACGGTCGTGACTGACACTTGCAATTCGTATAAGGCGGCAAAAGTAGGTCGGCGCCATCGGCAAGCTCGCGTACCTGCTTTCCGCCGACAATCACATGGTATTCTGACGACCATGGACAATTTGATGAAGCCAAAGGGCCTGTCCATGATCCACGATGTCGACCGGAAGGCCTGAGCCACAACAAGATGATCCTTTGGACGATCCAGCCTCTTACGGTGTGGAAGGCTCTGCAGTCGAAAGGCCAAATCCAGGCAAGGGAAGTCTTCGTCGACAAGCATTTCCGCCCTGCTTACAGGTGGATGAGGGACCAAATGCGTTTGAGGCTGGGACCGCCACCCTGCTCTAATTCCTTCCCACTGTGGGCGTGGTACCAATGGCAGGGCGCAAGCAAGAGGCGACCCGATCTGCGCTTCTCAGGACATCTCCCAAGTGGTGAGACCGGTGTACTGATAGAGTTCCTTGCGGAAGCGGATGAGGTGCTCCTGTCAGACTTTGAGCTTTGGCACTACGTACTCAACTACTTGTATCTACCATCATCCTCCAGGGATGAAGCGCAATTCGATTCGGTCCTAGCGTCGTTTGCAGCCAGCACTCCTGCGGAAGTGGCGAACCGCCATCGAGCCTTCCACCAGGATGTCCGCGAGAGCTGGGAGCGAATCTTCGATACTCGATGGTCCCGGCGGGACATCGCATCATCGTTCACGCGGAAGACGATTCAAGCGACCTTGTGGCGGCTAAACCGGAAGCAAGTCAGGAATTGGGCGACCTTCAGGGCGCGATAGCTCCACGATGACTGACGCCGGGAGGCGCCTCCTTCGCGCGGTCACCATTCCCACCGCGTGGCTTCGCTCTGCAACTGGATCGCCTTTCTTTCCTTCCGTGCCGATCGCCGCGGGGTACTTCGACGGATCGTGAAGAACGGCTTCGAGCAGGGCGTGGTCCGAATGATGCGCCACATAGAGCCGGCGGGCTTTCTCTGCGGGAAATCGCTGAGTACGCCAACCTCGCCCTTTGCCTCCCGTCGCCCATGCTGCCTAGCGGCCTCGCAGCGCCCGAACCGCCGTTTGAAAGAGCATCTCATGCCAGTTCGGGACGAGGTCGGCGAAAGCCGCGACGAGCCGGTCGTGGACAGTGCGGCGGTCCTTGCCCGTGCACATATGGATCAACTCGAAGACGGCATTACAGGCTTCCTCCTCGGCAAAGTCCGGTGCCCAACGAAGCAGACCGTCTGCGCCGACGCTCTTGGCCTTGTGGAGGCCCACCACGATCCCGCAGCAGATCGTTTCCGCCGCCGTCTTCAGCCCCAGCTGCATGTACCGCTTCATGTCGGCGATGACCTTCTCAACCGGCTCTTCGAGCAATTCCCAGGCGGCTTCGGACGGCTCCACATAGCCCCAGGGCTGACTGCCCGAGCGGCCGTGGAGGGAATCGAGGTCGAGCGATGTCACTCCGTCAAAGACGCCTTCGGCAATGTCCTCCACGGTTGAGGCGGACACCATGCCGATGGCGGCCGCCTCCGCCTCGGCCTTGAGCTCAGGGTGCCTCTTTACCAGCGCTTGCAGGACGGCGGCGAGCCCAGGTGGGGTCATTTCGTCCAAGATGCTCTTTCGACTGCCTTTGGTCGATTTTCGCTTTGTTCTCTTGAGCCGAACCAGCGGCTTCTTGGTATGCTTGGCCGCTGCCATCACAACCCTGCTTTCCTAAGCTTGTTGATAAAGCTCGGCTTTCGAGCGTGAGACTGCTGGAACGTTTTCATGCGCTGCTCGAAGCCGGTACTTTTGCCGCGTGCGTCGAGGTCGCGCAGGTCGACGAGGATTTTGACGGCTTGGTCGTAGCTCTTTGGCTGAGTGGTAGTGATGAGGGTTTCCACCTCGGCCCAAAGTTCCTGCTCACGGCCGACCAGCTTGAGGAGATGCTTCTCCGTGGCCATTACTGCTTCACGCTCATGGCGGGCCTTTGCTTCGGCGCGCGTCTGAGTCTCGATCAACTTTGGCTTCTCTTTGCGTGTCTCCGCTTCCCGGAGGAGTTGCGCCACGGTTCGCCTCGAAACAGTATCCACCGCGGCTTTCGCTGACTGCTCCTTGAGGAATCGCTGCACCAGCTCCATGAGCGGGACGTAGTCGGCGTGCAACATGAGATCCACGATCAGCGCGTCCTTCTCCGTGGCTTCGAGCCTGCCGACCCACGTTCGGGCCTCATCCCGACGCGGATTCGTGTCTCCAAGCGGCTTGCTATTCTCGGCGGCGACAAACAGCAGATCGCGGTCGACGCGCAGAAATGAGGCAAGGCTTTCAAGTGAGGCGCTGAGCTGGCCCATGCCAGGCGGTAAGGGCGGCTCGACATCTTTGCCATCGAGCTCCCGGGATTGGACCCGAAGGAGCCAGCCCAGATACAAGGCGCGCAGATCACCTCGCGCCAGTTCTGCCCGCGCGGATATCATCGAGGAGAGCTGACCTTCGCCCTCGTCCCACTCGGCGCGTTCCTCGTCTTCGGACACGTAGGTCAGGATAACCTTGCCGGCTTTCTCCCGGAGAAACGCACGGTCGCCACCACAGTATTCCCTGGCGATTGTCCGGTCGAGCAGTCTTGAAGGCAAGCGCAACTTGAGCACGTGCGTGCCCCAATTGGCGAGGTAGAGGAAGGCGTCGAAGTACTTTTCCATCCACAGGTCCTCGTCACCCTTGAAACTGCCCCATTCGTAGTGGTTGACGAAGCTCGTCGCCGTGATGAGAGCCCGCGTCGAGTACGCCCGCAGCTCGCTCATTTCCTTCGCGCCGAGCGGCCGGTCGATCGCTTGAAACTCGTAGTACTGGTACTCGCTCATGGTTTCCTCTTCTTGCTATCCTTGTCGCG
>CAVUXE010000099.1:0-229430 GCA_963745235.1 uncultured Spirochaetota bacterium
AGCGAGAGTTCGAAGTCTTCGTCCCCGGTCGGGTGTGCCTCCTTGGGGAGCATTCGGATTGGGCGGGGGGCCACAGGCGGATCAATTCCGCAATCGTTCCCGGCTACGCAATCATCTGCGGCACCAACCAGGGGATTCGAGCGCGCGTCCATTCCCATCCCGACAGGCTGATCTTTCATTCCTCCCTGACCGCTGACGGAATGCGGCAGGAGTTCGACATCCCCATGCAAGCCGGATGCCCTGCTTGCGGAAGCAAAAAAAGGCGGCTTCTTCAGCTACGTTGCCGGCGTGGCATACCAGGTCCTCACGCACAACACGGTGAAGGGCCTGGTGATAGACAACTACGCCACGGACTTGCCGGTGAAAAAGGGGTTGTCCTCCAGCGCCGCCGTGTGCGTGCTCACCGCCCGGGCCTTCAACCTCGCATATGACCTGAAGATGACGGTGCGCGGTGAGATGGACTACGCCTACAGAGGTGAGATCACCACGCCGTCACGATGCGGCAGGATGGACCAGGGCTGCGCGTACGGCTCGCGGCCCGTGATGATGGAGTTCGACGGAGACTCCCTGGATGTTTCCGAGCTTGCCTGCGGGGCGGATTTCCACTTCATCATCGCCGACCTCAAGGCCACCAAGGATACCGTCAAGATTCTTGCGGACTTGAACAAGGCGTTTCCATTCGCTGAGAACGACATCGAACGGGGCGTCCAGGAATACCTTGGCCGCATCAACCAGAGGATCCTTTCGGAGGCCGCAGAAGCTCTCCGGGCGGTGATGCGCAGCGTATCGGCGCTCTCATGACGGAGGCGCAGGCCAATTTCGACAAGTATGCGGGGCCCGCGTGTCCGGAGCAGCTTCGATCTCCGGTCCTTCACAAGGCGCTGTCCTTGCCAGCCCTTGCCCCGCATGTGCATGGCGGAAAGGGCGTGGGCAGCCAGGGAGATGGCTCTGTTCAGTTCCTGGCGCGTGATGAGAAAAGCAGAGAAGAAGCCATCCGCATCCTGGAAAAGGAGCTCGGGCTCTCCTGCTTGCGCCTGACGGTTCCCAAGAGCAAGAAGATACGCAAGGCGGTCATTACAGCAGCCGGCTACGGCACGAGGCTTTTCCCCATGACGGCCGCGGTACGCAAGGAGTTCCTCCCCGTCGTGGATCAAAAGGGCCGCATGCTTCCCCTTATCCTGGCGAACGTGGAAGAGGCCATCGAGGCGGGCATAGAAGAAATCTGCATCATCATCCAGGAGCAGGACCGCAAGTTCTTCCAGGACTTCTTCGGGCAGAACATCAGTCCTGACCTCTACGACAAGCTCTCAGCCCGGGCAAGAGAAAGCCTCTCCACCATCAAGGAGTTAGGCAGGAAGGTCGTGCTGCGGGCGCAGGAGGAGCAGAGGGGTCTTGGCCATGCTGTCTACCAGGTCCGAGAGTGGGTCGGCAACGAGCCGTTCCTCCTGATCCTTGGTGATCATCTCTTTGTGCAGGAAGGGCGCAAAGGGGTGCGCACGGCAGCTGGTGGAAAGGTTCGAAGAGCTGGATACGGCGGTCATCGGGCTGCAGCCAACCGCGGAATCTGACGTCGGCAGGTTCGGGACCGTTGGAGGCGCATGGGTTGACGGAGAGGACCGGCGGGACCTCATCGACATCGCCACGCTCAAGGAAAAACCGGCCGTTGAGTTTGCCGAAGAGTACCTAAGGATTGACGGCCTTCCCGAAAAGACCTATCTGACGGTCTTCGGGCTCTACCTTCTGACGCCGCGGGTCTTTCAAGAGCTTCAGAGAAGCATCCAGGAATGCGGAGGGGAGAGCCGGGAGATCGAGCTCACAAATGCGCTTGATGCGCTGCGTCGAAAGGAAAGGATTCTCGGGTTGATTATCGAAGGGCAGAAAGTCGATATCGGGCTCCCGTCGGGATACCTGGACGGCCTGCTGAAGTACGCGGGTCGCGCATGATCCTTGTAAAGCGCCGCCTGCGAGGCATCCCGTATGTGCAGAAATGGTTTGCGCATGAATCTGCGCCTGCTGACGCGTTCAGCGTTGCAATCTACTACCAGTACCTCGGGGCCAGGAGGCCTGCATTCCTTCTCAGGCAGAGCTTCTCAGCGGTCCAGATAGATCTTTCGCGTGAGGAAGACGCGGTCCTGGCGGACATGCAGAAGAACGTCCGCTACAAGATCCGTCGGGCGGAGAAAGACGACCTGAGGTGGGAAGTCGAAGTTGCGCCGAAGGACTTCGCGGATTTCCATGAGGCGTTTGCCCACAAGAAGGGAATTGAGGGAGTGGACCCTGGCCGGCTCGAGTCGTTCGGCGCATCCCTGGTTCTCTCCCGTGTCGCGCTGGGCCCGCAGGTCCTGGCCCAGCACGCGCATCTTGTGGACACGGGGGAGAGCAGGGCGCGCATGCTCTATTCTTCTTCAGCCCGGTTCGATGGCGTTGACGCTTCCCTGGTCGGACGCGCGAACTGCTGGTCCCACTGGAAGGAAATGCTGCACTTCAAGGAGCTCGGGATCCGCACGTACGACCTTGGAGGCATTGCCACGGACACAAAGGACCGGACCCTTTCGGGTATCAACGAGTTCAAGCTGGGATTCGGCGGAAAAGTCGTTCGCGAAGATCATTGGCTGTCTCCACTGTACTTCCTTGCATCTCTTGCAGGAACACGGTGAGCCCGGCCGTTCTCCTGATCAACAGCCTCGGCACTGGCGGCGCAGAGAGAGCGGTAGCCGCCGCGGCGGCCTGGCTGGCCACCCGTCATGAAATCAGAATTGTCTGCCTGGAGCGCCACAGCTCTCAGATGGCCCTGCCATCGAATATCCCGATCAGCTACCTTTCCAACCTGCACGAATCCTCCAGCGCCATCCTCAAGTTGATGGCTCTCCCTTTCCTCGCCTTCCGTCTCTCCTCCAGCTCTCTCCCGTTTCCGCGCAAGCGCCGTCATGAGCCATTTGTTCCGGGCCAACTTCGTCAACGCGCTGGCCCGCGTTCTGGCCGGCTCCCGGCACCGGGTGGTGCTCGTGAATCACACGCGGATCAGCCGGCTCGAGGACAGAGGGAATCCAAGGACGGATCAACTGGGCACTCTGTCGGCTGCTTTACCCGAGGGCAGACCTTGTGGCCAGCGTTTCCAAGGGTGCCACCGCGGAGTGCGCGCGCCTCCTGGGGCTGCCTCAGGGAAAGGCAATCACGCTCTACGATCCGATCCAAACAGCCGTCTCCAGCCTGCCTTTTGAGGGGAAGGCCAGACAGCGCTTCATTGCAGCGGTTGGGCGACTGGTCGCCTTGAAGCGGTTCGAAGATCTGATAGACGCGTTCAGCGCAATCGCCACGGACTTTCCCGGGCTGCAATTGAAGATTGTCGGAGACGGCCCGGAGAGACACCGCCTCGAGCAGCGGGCGGCAGCCTCAGGCGCCGCGAAACGGATTCACTTCCTGGGCCAGCGCGCGGAGCCGATGAAAGAGATCGCTGGATGCGACGCCTTCGTCTCGACTTCCGCGGTTGAAGGCTTTGGCATGGCGATCGTGGAGTCGCTTGGTGCAGGGGTCCCGGTCATATCCGCTGATTGTCCATATGGTCCGCGGGAGATCCTCGCTCCATCTACTGACAGCTCTGTTCTCCTGGGAGAGGGCGCCGATGTCGAGATTTCCGAGTATGGTATCCTCTATCCCGTGGGTTCGCTCAAGGCACTCAAGAAAGCCCTGGAGCTCATCCTGAACAATGCGGCTCTGAGAGAGGAGCTCGGCCGCAAGGGACCGGCCCGGGCGGCGGATTTCTCCGTGGAACGCTCTACAGCCGAATATGAGAGACTTCTCTTTGCGTAACAATCACATCGTTATTTCCTACAACACCTGCTGGTATGTGTACATGTTTCGGCTCTCCCTCATCCGAGCCCTGCTGCAAAAGGGGTGGAGGGTGACGGTCCTGGCCCCTCGTGACGAGTATTCGGACCGCGTGATGGAAACAGGAGCGGCGCACAGGGATATTGGCCTTGACCCGAAGGGCACAAATCCACTGCGTGAGCTGGCCTCCATCGGAAAGCTCGTAGCCGCCTACCGGGATCTCTCCCCGGCAATCGTCCTCCAGTACACCATCAAGCCGGTCATTTACGGCTCCATTGCCGCCAGGGTCAGAGGCATTCCCGTCATAAACAACGTTACGGGACTGGGCACCATGTTCTCAGGCGGTCTGAAGGAGGCGCTGGTCCGGATTCTCTACAGGTTTGCCCTGTCGAAGGCGGACCTCACTCTTTTCCAGAACCCCGATGACCACGCGTTCTTCATCAAGGAGAAGATTGTCAGCGCGGATCGGACCGGGCTTCTTCCCGGGTCGGGAGTGGACTCGGTTCGCTATGCGCCCCAGCCCCGAGGCGAAGGCCCCTTCACTTTCCTGATGGCGGCGCGCCTGCTTCGTGCCAAGGGAGTGGAGGAGTACCTGGCCGCGGCTCGTGACATAAGGTCGCGGCACGCGGAGACGCGGTTTGTCCTTGCCGGAAGCTACGACCAGGAAGACACCGAGTACGCGAATGCTGAGCTTCTTGCCTGCGCGTCACGTGACGGAATAATCGAACGCCATGATCACGTGGATGACATCAGGCCGCTCATGGCAAGCGCGGACTGCGTCGTGCTCCCATCGTACTACCGCGAAGGGGTCCCCCGTTCCCTCCTGGAGGCGGCAAGCATGGGCAAACCCCTGATTGCCGCGGACTCCGTAGGCACGCGGGAACCGGTCCGGGACGGCGTGAACGGCTTTCTCTGCAAGCCACGGGACTCCGCGGACCTTGCAAGGAAAATGGAAGCCATGATTGCGATGTCTTCCCTCCAGCGCGGTTCCATGGGCGCGGCGTCGCGGTCTTACATGATCCAGCGCTTTGACGAGAGGACGGTCATCCAGACGTACCTTGACGCAATAGAACGGCTTGTCGGACACGCTGAAAAACAGCCATGAAAGTACTGGTCAGCCCATGAGCACTCTTGTTACAGGAGCCGCCGGCTTCATTGGTTTTCATGTTTGCCGCAGGCTTGCAGCACGAGGAGCTGAGATTGTCGGGATCGACTCGATCAACGATTACTATGATCCCGCCCTCAAGTATGCCCGGCTGGCAGAGCTGGGAATCTCCAAAGCCGCGGCGGATTCCTTGAAAGTGTCTGCCAGCGCCGATTCTTCCTTCCTTCCGCTTCCAGCGTTTGTCCATCGAAGACGCACAAGGCACGGAGGCGCTGTTTGGCCGGCATTCCTTCAGCTCGGTCATTCATCTGGCTGCCCAGGCCGGCGTGCGCTACAGTATCGAGAACCCGCGGGCATATGTGACGGCGAACATTGACGGCTTTCTCAGCATCCTGGAAGGGTGCCGCTCTGCTCACGCGCATCACCTGGTTTTCGCCTCCAGCTCTTCGGTGTACGGACTCTCCCGTCAAACCCCATTCAGCGAGCATGCGTCCGTTGACCAGCCGGTAAGCCTCTACGCCGCCACGAAGAGGTCAAACGAGCTGATGGCTCACGCATACAGTCACCTGTATGGGATTCCCTCGACGGGGCTGCGCTTCTTTACGGTTTACGGCCCGTGGGGCCGGCCTGACATGGCCTACTACAGGTTTGCGCGATCCATCATGGAGGGCGCGTCCATCGATCTTTACAACAATGGGGACCTGAAGCGGGATTTCACCTATATAGACGATGTCGTCAACGCCGTCGAAAGGGTGGTGGATTGTCCGCCTGCTTGGAAAGACCTCACGGCATCATCTGCGCCTTTTCGCATCTACAACATCGGCAACAGCAGCGCCGAGCCGCTTGGCAAGCTCGTTGCAGCCCTGGAGCGCTGCATCGGGAAGAAGGCGAATCGGCGTCTCCTGCCCATGCAGCCGGGAGATGTCTTCGTCACTGAAGCCGACGTATCCGACATGGCGCGGGACTTTGAGTGGAAACCATCCACTCCCCTTGATGAAGGGGTTGCCCGGTTTGTCGCGTGGTTCAAAGACTACAGCAGGAGCACGTCGAAGTGAGGAAGTTCAAATGCATCCTGGTCACCGGCGGAGCTGGATTCATCGGATCCAATTTCATCCGGTATCTGTTGGACACTGCTGCATTCGATGGCAAGGTGGTCACCCTGGATGCCCTCACGTATGCCGGCAACCGGGAGAATCTTGCCGATGTGGAGGCCCGGCACGGCGGGGATCCGCGCGGAGCTCGGCACACCTTCGTACAGGCTGATATCTGCGACAGGGCGGCCGTCGAATCAGTCTTTGCTGATTACGAACCGGATGCGGTGGTTCATTATGCCGCGGAAAGCCATGTCGACAGGTCTGTCGTCGGTCCTGAAGCGTTTGTCCGGACGAATGTCCTGGGGACATTCACGCTGCTCGATGTCGCGCGCCGCGCGTGGGAAGGCAAGACAGGGAAGCTTTTCCATCATGTGAGCACGGATGAGGTTTTCGGGTCTCTGGGCAAGACGGGGTTTTTCACCGAGCAGACCCGCTACGACCCTCGGTCTCCCTATTCCGCAAGCAAGGCGGGAAGCGATCACCTGGTCATGTCCTACCATCACACGTATGGCCTGCCGTGACTCTCTCCAACTGTTCGAACAATTACGGCCCGTATCAATTCCCCGAGAAGCTCATTCCCCTCATGATCCTGAACATGCTTGACGGCAAGCCTCTCCCCGTCTACGGGGACGGCGGCAACGTTCGGGATTGGCTCTACGTCGGTGATCACTCCACAGCGGTCTGGAAGATCATGATGGACGGACGGGTAGGGGAAACATACAACATTGGAGGCAGGACCGAGTGGGAGAATATCCGCCTTGTCCGTGAGCTGTGTGCCACTGTGGCGCGTGCCACGGGGAGAGACGCGGCGGAGCTCGCAAAGCTGATAACGCACGTCAAGGACCGGCCTGGCCATGACAGGCGGTACGCAATCGACTGCTCAAAGATCGAGCGGGAGCTGGGGTGGCGGCCGTCAGTGAGCTTTGAGCACGGACTGGAGCTCACGGTGCGCTGGTACCTTGATAACCCGCTGTGGGTCGAGCACGTTCGGTCAGGCGCTTACCGCGAGTGGATTTCTGAAAACTACGGGAAACGTTGAATGGCTATCCTTGACACGTGCATCATCACGGCATCAGACGACCGGCAGGCAGAAGTCTTCAGGAAGCTCCTGGACCGCCGGATCCAGCGCGGCTTGTATCCGAAGGAAATTGATTTCCGCGTGTATTCAGATCCTCCCGCCGGGCGCGCAGGATCAGGCGGCGGCACCATCTGGGCTCTCCTGACTCTACTCAGAGAGGAAGGGATGGCTCCGGCAGAAGAGGCAGCATCCCAGCTTTCTTCGCGGCGAATCCTCGTCATTCATGCCGGCGGTGAGTCCCGCAGGCTGCCCTGCTACGTTCCCGAGGGGAAGCTCTTTGCGCCCGTGCCTGCCCCCTCCAGCTCGTTCGTCCCGCCCGTTGTGCTGGACGTCGAGCTTTCGCTCTTCCTGCGGTATCCCTGGAGAGACGGCGAGCTCCTGGTCACCTCCGGCGACGCCCTCGTTGACTTCAACACCGACCTTCTGAATCTGCCTGAGGGTCCTCTCTGCGGTTTCTCCGCTCCCGAATCTTTCCAACGGGGATCACGGCATGGTGTGTTCGCTTTTGACCCTGTCACGGGCGCGGTCCGCGACTATCATCAGAAAGCTTCGCCGGAGTTTCTTGCGCGTGAAGCACGGATCGAGGGCACCGAGTCCTGCGCCGTGGACCTGGGGCCGGTCTCTTTCCGCGGCCAGGCCCTCCGTGCACTCATTGCAAGCGCGGTTCAGCCCCTTCCCGGAGGAAGCATCGCGGAGCAGGTAGGCGAGGGGACGCTGCCTATAGATCTTTACCTGGAGCTTCTCACGGCATGTCTTGCGGGCCTGGACAAGAAGTCGTACCTGGCCAGGCTCAAGGGCCGGAGCTCCGCTTCAGCGGAGGTTCTTGAGGTTCTCTTCGAGGCCTTTCACCCCTGCGGGCTTTCCGGGGCCCTGGTCAAGCAGGCTTCTTTCATCCATTTCGGAAGCATCGCGGAGTTCCCCCAAGCCTGTCGGGAGCTTCGCGCCGGCGGGCTTCTCCCGTTCTACGCCCTTGCCCATGAAGAGCTGGTCCCGGAAGCGGGTGCAAGCCTGGTCAGATTCAACTGTCTGGACGCGAAGATCGAGACGGGGTCCGGAGGCTCGTGCATAGAGGATTGCCGAAACGTCACAATCTCCTGTGAAGGTGAGAATCTGCTGGTTGGCCTCCGACGCCTGGCAATTGACGATGTGTTGCCGCGCGGATTCTGTATCGATGAACGAAGATTTGAAGAACAGGGAACGCCGGTGACCCTGCGGCTGGTCTACCACAGGGATGACTCGTTCAAGCCGCAGAAAGGTCCGGATTCCCTTGTTTTCTGCGGCCTGCCTTTGAAGGGGTGGCTGTCTGCACGGAATCTTTGCCTTGATGATGTTTTCCCTTCAGGGCTCCAGACTGGACCTCTATAAGGCGTTGCTGTTCCCTGCAGGAGCTGGCGCAGAGCAGCTGAAAGGCTACTGGCGGGTGCCTGCGGACAAAGCGGCGTGGGC
Source organism: uncultured Spirochaetota bacterium (assembly GCA_963745235.1). Lineage (GTDB taxonomy): Bacteria > Spirochaetota > Spirochaetia > SZUA-6 > Fen-1364 > Fen-1364. Next base: position 8,552 of record CAVUXE010000099.1, read on the forward strand.
CGCCTGGTTCCGTTCTTCCCGCAGGTACTGCATCGCCGACGCCAACGCTCTTACCGATGCAGCGGTCCGGGACCGCGAGCGGGCGGACGCCAGGCGGCATGAAATTTCCCGCGGCCTGGAAAAGGGAGGCTTCTTTGCCGTTCCCGCCTTGGAGATGGCGGAGCTGGTGGCGGATGGGTTGAACCCGTTGAACCTCGTCACTCGATGCTTGCAGACCGATGAGCCTCTCCTCAAAGCCTACAGGAGCGCCACGCTGAGGGCGGCGCACGTCAACGGCGTGCCTCCCGTGGACAGGGTGGAGGTACCGTTTGCGCCTCGCGCCGCGGGTGGGCCGCTTCGATGCGCGGTCAAGCTCGATCAGATTGTGTGGGCGCGCTCACCGGTCCGCCTGGACCTTGCGGGCGGCTGGACCGACACCCCCCCCTACACCAACCGATACGGCGGCGCGGTGCTGAATGTCGCAGTGGACCTGAACGGCCAGAGTCCCATCCAGGTCTTCGTGCGGCGGACGCCTGAGCCGCGCCTTACGCTGCATTCGATTGACCTTGGGGTCACGGAAGTCCTTGCTGATACCCGCGGCCTGCGCGCCTACAGGGACCCGGGAAGCCCGTTTGCGCTTCCCCGCGCCGCCCTTGTCCTGCTGGGTCTGGGCTCAGGGGAGCCTGACGGCGCACCCCTTGCGCCCGCCTTCGAAGCGGCAGGGGGCGGCATGGAGCTCACCCTTCTGTGCGCCGTTCCCAAGGGCTCAGGTCTCGGCACTTCATCCGTGCTTGCCGGAACCATTCTGGCCGCCCTCGAGCGCTTCTACGGCATGGCGGCGCCGCGGGAGGAGCTTTTCCTGCAGGTCCTGGAGATCGAGCAGATGCTTACAACGGGTGGCGGCTGGCAGGACCAGATCGGCGGCCTGGTGGGAGGCGTCAAGTACGTCGAGTCCCGGGCCGCCCTGAAGCCGCGGCCCGTCGTCCGCCAGCTGGATCCGTGGACATTCGAAAGTCCTGAGTGCACGGAGCGGATGACCCTGTTCTATACAGGCGTCACGAGGCTTGCAAAGGGCATCCTCAAAGACGTTGTAGATCGGGTCAACGGAATGGAAAGATCGTACCTCTTCACGCACAACCGCATCGCGGAGCTTGCAAAGGAGGGAAGCGATGCAATCTCGCTCCGCGACCTGGCGGGGCTTTCCCGCGTGATCCGGGAGTCATTCAGGGAGAACATGTTCATTCACCAGAGCACCACGAACGAAGAGATAGAGGCGGTGATCCAGGCCACATCGCCTTTCTACTCCGGGAATGAAACTCCTCGGGGCCGGCGGGGGAGGGTTCGCGCTCTTTGTCTCTCCGGACGCACCGAAGGCCCGCCTGCTGCGGTCCCTCCTGGCGGAGCGCTTCGAGAACGAGAGGGCGCGGCTGGTGGATTTTTCCCTCAACAAGCGAGGGTTGGAAGTGACGGTCAGCTGATGCAGGTCACAAGCTCACAGGAACGTCGCCAGGTCAGATCCATTCTCATCTTCTTTGCAATAGTCTTTGTGCTTGGGTGCATCCTGGACTTCGTCCTGATGAACCGCTACAAGGAAATTGCGCTCGGATCAATGGGAGACCTGCTCATTGACGCTCTGCCACAGGGCAGGGTGTTCCGCGCGGTTCTTTCCTCCATGGGCTGGTTGGACGCCGTTGTCATTGGCGGCCTCTTCCTTCTTCTCGTCTGGGTCATCGTTACGCAGGTCCGGCACAAGACTCTTTCCACGTTCTGCGAATGGACCTTAGCCTCCGAGCGGCGCACCAGGCTGGTCATCCTGGGAATGGCCATTCTTCTGCTCAAACCGATTCTGGCCCCCGGGGAGCCGTACTTCCAAGACGCGCCGAGCCACGTATCCCGGGCGTGGTTCACGTACGTCAACTTCATCCAGGGCTATCTCTTCCCGAGCTTCAATAACTACTACCACGCCGGTTTCGCGATGTTCTCTCACTATGGCTTCCTGTTCTCCGTCCTGGCGGGCGGACTGAACCTCCTGTTTCGAAACATCTACCTCTCTGTCAAGCTCGTGATGATGGCGCTGGGCGTTGCCAGTGCATTCCTGTTCTACGCACTGGGCAAGCAGGTCACAAAGGATCGCGCCAGCGGTCTTCTGCTCTCTCTCATCATCACGGGGAGCAGCATCTTCATTTCCACGATGTTCTGGGGCGGGGTTCTTTTCTTCCCGCTCATTTTTGCGGGCGCCGGCCTTCTTCTGCTTGCCTTCGAACGATTCCTGGCAGGCACGTGGCCCCTGTACAGGGCCATCTTCATGACAGCCCTTGCGGCAAACATCCTCATAGCCACTCACCTGGGCTACGCCGCCCAGATCTTCCTGTTCTTCGTGGTGTACGCGATAGCCCGGCTTGTTTCGGAGAAACCTGAGGCGTGGAAGAGCTTCACCGTATGGGCCGCGGGAAGCCTGGGCATTGCGCTGGTGCTTTCCGCGTTCGTCGTGCTCCCGACGTTCCTGGACATCAAGGACGTCAACTTTTACAAGGCGTTTCCCTACTCCGACGTGAACACGTACAAGTTCTGGCATGAGAAGCTGTGGCAGTTGCTCGTTCCGCGACCCTTCTACCTCAACTACCTTGATTACCTGGGCCTTGCGCTCCTGGGGATCGCCGTCTGGCTGGCAGTATCCGCGGTCCGCCGTCCTGACCGCCGGCTTGCCGCCCATATCGCAACAATCGCTTCAACCATCGTCGTCCTGGGGTACAGCCGCAACTCGATCATCCTGCTGTTTGCAATCGGGCTGTTTGCTTGCCAGGCCTACGGCGTCCTGGTGACGCAGAGGGACCAGAAGCGCGCCGTTTTTGGCGTGCTGGTGCTGCTTCTGCTTGCGGACTCGCTTCTGTTCAACAACTTCAACACCTACCGGGATGGCGCGTTTGAGCATCGGCTGTATGACAAGTTGGCACTCGAACCTTGGGGGACAAAGCTTGGGGTCGTGAAGGCCAATACCCTTCATGGCGGGAACAAGCCGGACGACAATGTTTACATATCGCCGTGGCTCAAGGTCACGGGCCAGCTTGTCGTCCAACCGAACGCAATCATGCTGGAGGCAAACAAGCAGGCGCTCTACCAGTTCCTGGCGACCCACGACCTCCTTGGCCAGGACATGCTGAATGGCAGGATAACAGTGCCGACTCTGAAGGCGCTGGACCTCGTAGGCGTGCGATACCTGACCTTCCATACCGCGGATGCGTACTACCTGCCACCGGTGGAGTCGGATGGTCCCGTCATTCGAAACTCCTCGGGCCCGTGGATCGAGCTCCCGGGCACCTTTCCCATGCTCTTCGCGGAGCGCGTGACGAGTTTGAACGATCTGGCGGCCCAGAACCCCATTCTGGCCTACCGGCAGACCTTTGAAGCTGACGATGTCTCTCACGAGCGCGCCCCACTTCATTACAGGCTGCAGGCGGGAGACTATTTGCATAAGCTTGTGGATCTCACCGGACCTTCCCTGGACCGGCCGATTGCGGACCAATTCGTCATGCGGGTTCCGATCACCGAAGATCTCACTTCGCCCGGCCCGGCGTCTCTGGAAGTATCTTCCTTCTTTGTGGACGCGCAGAAAGTGGTGGCGGATTTCACCACGGACAGGCCTGGATTTGTCAGGATCCCTTTTGGCTGGTTCCCATGGCACACCATTCGACTGGATGGCGCGCCGGCCGTGGCGTATCCGGACGTAATGAACATGATTTGCGTGCGCGTGGGGGCTCCTGGATCTCATCACCTGCAGGTGGGCCCCTCGATCTCTCCAGCAAAGAGGACGGGGGCATGGATTACCGGGCTGAGCTTTGTTCTTTTCGCAGGAATCCTTCTGTTGGCTGAATTGATTCGAAAGAAGGACCGTGCCTGATTCTCGAGCGGGAGGCTCGCGTTCTTATCTCCCAAGTACGACATCGATTCCGTGGACGATTTGCGCGAATTGTTTGGCTGTGAGTCGTCCAACGCGCTCGCTGAGAAACGAACGGTCAACCGCAACGATTTGGGTAGCGTTCGCGACGGCGTCTTTTTTCAAGCCTGTGACCTTGGCCTGAAGAAGCGTATTACCAGGGGCGTCAGCCCAGACAAGATTACTTGTCAGAGGCACGCACACAACAGTCGCGATGCGGCTCTGATTGAGATGGTTCCCTTGGACAACGACTACAGGGCGACGAAATCCCGGTTCAGATCCAGCGGGCTCCGGCAGGTCCGCCCACCAGACTTCTCCTTGCGAGACTTCTACCACTCGGTATGCTCGAACACCCGGCGCACCGCACGGGCGAGAAACGGGTCAGGGCCAGGCTCTCCCAGTTTCTCAACCACGCGATTCATGGCCTCCGTTACCTCCTCTGGCGTATGTCTCGCCAAGTACTCAGTCAAAGCTTGTGCATAGAGTTGGCTTCGGGGTTTCCGCGTCCTTTTCGCGTATCGTTCTGCAGCGCGGAACACATCATCAGGCAGAGACACCGCCGTCTTTGCTTTTTTCATTGGTCGATAGCTGGTGCGGTATCGCTCAGAGCGACCCGTTCCCAGCACCTCCTTTCAAACTGTGCGTGCCGTTTTCCGGCACACAGCTTACCGATGAGTTCTCCTGACCGTGCTTGCGCGGAGTGGCTGCCTGGGGATATCGCGTAGTCCCCCTCAGTCGCTGCAGGCCCATCTCGTACAGGCGTTTCTGGGGCCATCGGTCGAAACGGAAGCGCGTTCGCTGTCCGCCCCGTCGCCACTGCCATTGGAGCACACGGCCGTACACGTAGTCATCCACTCGGTTGAACTCTCGGTCCGCGTTGCCCGTTCGGAAGTAGTTGCCCCATCCACGAAGCACCGGGTTTAGCTTGTCGATCAGCTCCCCTATGCCCTTCGCTTGCCTTCCTCGCGCCTCGGTGATCTCATGCACGCGGGATCGGATTCGCTTCATAGCCTTCGGCGACGGCCAGCGCTGCACGAAATGCCAGCGTGGGTTGCGTTGAATGCTCCTGCACTTGCGCACCGTCCACCCAAGAAACGTAAAGCCCTCCTTACCCAGTGCCAGATTCACTACGCGCGTTTTCTCGGGATGCATTTCCAGCCCCAGGCGTTCCATCACAATCTTTACGCGCCTGAGGGCTTCCTTGCACTGCGACTTGTTCTTGCACAGCACCACGAAGTCGTCAGCGTAACGCACCAGGATTCCAAGGTGTTTGCACTTGCTCTCCCAGATGCGATCCAGAAAGCCAAGGTAGATGTTGGACAACAGCGGCGAGATCACTCCGCCTTGCGGGGTTCCCGCAAGCGTTTCCCTCACCGTCCCATCTTCCATCACGCCCGCCGCCAGCCACTGACCGATCAGTTTCAGGACTCGCCTGTCCGAGATCCGCTCCTTCACCAACACCATGAGCTTCCCATGGTCGATGCTTCCGAAGTAATCCCGAATATCGGCGTCCAGCACCCAGTTATGCCCTCGGTTGCCCGCCTCGCGAATGACTTCCATTGCCTGCGTCGCTCCCCTTCTCGGTCGAAACCCCCAACTGCACGGTTGAAAGTCGGCTTCAAATATGGGTTCGATCACCAGCTTGGTTGCCATCTGCACCACGCGATCCCTCACCGTCGGTATCCCCAGCGGCCTCTGCCTCCCGTCCCCCTTGGGGATGTATCGCCGTCTCACCGGTGACGGTCGATACCTGCCTGCCTTCAGGACGTTCTGTATCTCCTTCAGATACTCTCCCGCCCCTCGCTCTTCGATGTCGCGGATGGACACCTCATCCACCCCCGCGGCACCTCCGTTCGCCTTCACCCGTCTCCACGCCTCCAGCAGGACGTCACCCCGCCAGATCCGGTCATACAGCGCGTGAAAACGTCGGCTCCTGCTCCGCTTGGCACATGTCCATAGCCGTCGCTGGAGTTCTCGCACTTTTTCTTCGGGGTTGTTGGGTCTTTCGACCATGCCCTCGCGCTTACCTCCACGCCCCAGCACACTCAAAGCAGGGTCCCTTCCCTCCAGCGGCTTCTCACCGCCTTCTCAGGTACTACGAACCCCTCGGACTCCCTCCTGACTCCGCGCGCTTTCGGTCTCCCCCTTATACGCGTGGTCTTTGCCCGACGTGGGCCGCCAGGGAGGGCCTCTCGTGTTCCCTACCATTCCGTCACAACGTGCCGCCGCCAATACCCCGAGGGCGTCCAACGTCCACTTCGGATTCGGTCCGTTGTCTGTTGCCTTCGCCGTGGCATGATCGGCTCGGCCACCCTGAACACCTTTCGGCTGATACTCTGACGAGGCTTGCTCGGCGTTCACTCGCGTTGCGGCCCGCTGTGTTGCTTCCTCCTTGGAGGCTTTTGTCGGTCCGCTCGGTCAGAGACATTTCGGCCTCTGACTGGACCCTGCTACCGGGCGCTCCGACGCTTACCCGGGCGGAACTTTCATCCGCTGGAACGGTACGGCTTTCACGACGCACCATACCATTAGTATAACCAAGGGATAGACTCCCGACAAGCTGGCAAAAGTGGCCTCAGGTCTTGCGCCTCCACACCAGCTTATTGTGCGCAGGCTGCCGATAACCTCGTCTTCTTTCATGGCGATGGAAGGGTTGTTGAAATCGCCAAGTCAGGAATCTGCTTGAAGTGCTCGTCAGAAGAGATGACGGTAGCGCCGGCCCGCATGGCACAACAGGCAATTACCAAGTCTGTAAGCGGCAGCACAACCCCACGGCGATCCAAAGTCCAGGCAAGATGGGCGGTTTCATCCCACGTTGTGTTGTCTATGTCTACCGAGATCATTGTTTCAAAGAGCTCACGCATCCTCGCGCGTATCTTTTCACGCACAACGCCGCGGAGCACTTCGCAGCGGATGACGCCGCAGCAAAGGACTTCTTCATGAAGAAGCCACGGGCGTAAAGCTTGCACTGGATCTTCTCGTGCGCGCAGAAGGCCAATGTAGAAAGTCGAATCGACAAGAAGCACTATGGTTACCCAGCCGGTATTTCCCGCGCGCGCAGCGCGCGAAGGTCGTACCGCGGGTCAACAGCGTTCTCGAGATCTTTGGGAGCCAAGGATGTTGAGAGGAGTTTGTTGCGCATCGCGCTTCGCTCGGCAGCGCTTAAGGCGTAGTTTAAGGCTTTTGTTTTGGTCTTTATGCCTGTGAGTTTCATGAGCCTTGAAAGCTTCTTCTCGTCAATCTCTACGGTCATCTTCATACGACTATTATATGGCAAGATGACCCATACGTCAATATGGGTAGGCTTGCGTTTGCTTCGGTCTACTTGTCCAGCGGGCCATGGGCTGTCCATCCAAGCTAGGTTTTGCGCCTCCAGACCAGCTTGTTGTACGCAAGCCAGTTGTAGGGTAGGACCAGGAAAATGATGGTCAGGATCAAGGTTATCTGCCTGACCTCCGTCGTGTTGCCGAATAGCCGTGCGGCAATCCCGACTGTGCAGAACTGAATCACGATCCCGCCTACTGAGAGCAGGTTGAACGCGAGGAACTTCTTCACGGTCTGAAGGACTTCTGCGGCCCGCCGCTTCTGGAAAGTCCAGAAGTTGTTCCAGAGAAAATTGTTGATGATCGAGCCTTCCACGGAAAGTGCCGCTGCCCAGGCCGCTGTCTCGGACGCAAAAGCGAGCCAGTGCCTGGAGGACAGAAAGGCAAACCGCCCCGCCAGCCCTGCCACGAATCCCGCCCTTACAAACAACTCAAGAAGAACCGCATTCACGACGAAGCCGGAAACTCCGACCACGCAGAAGCGAATGAAGCGCTTTGTCCTCTCCTCAGAGAGGCGCAGCCGAAGCGCGGTGCCGAGTATCTCCACGGGGGTCTGCTGGGTCATCTTGCTTTCCCCCGAGTCTCTAGCGCGAAACTGAAGCGGAACCTCGCTGATCCGGGCTCCAAGGTTGGCCAGGCGAAAAAGCATCTCGATCTTGTAGCCAAACCCGCGGCTTCGGATTGAGCCGAGGTCCAGGCGCCCAAAGGGGCCTTCCACCCGCGTCGCCTTCAAGCCGGTAGTGGGGTCGGTGACTGTCCAGAATGCGCGCGAAGGAAAGAAGAGTATCAGCCGCGCCAGGAAGCCGCCCGCCCGGCTGAAAAAAAGCCGCAGCAGGTCCCACCGCTCCGGATAGCCCCCGCCGGGACGCCTGCGCGAGCCCAGCACAAGGTCGGATCCGCCCTCGATCTTCCGAAGCAGGTCAGGAATGGACTCCGGCGGGTGCTGGGAATCCCCATCGAACTCAATGAGCACGTCCGCGTGCATGTCGTCAATTGCATGCCGGAATCCCTTGAAGTACGCCGCCCCGATCCCCTCCTTCTTCTCCTCCACAATCAGTTGAATCTGAGGATGCAGCGCCATGGCGCCTCGGACGATCTCTGCCGTCCCGTCCGGAGAGCTTCCGTCAACAACCAGCAGGGAGCATTCCCAGCCGGTGGCGCTCAGGGCGCAGGCAAGAACCCCCTGGATCGTCGCGTTGATGGACCCGGACTCGTTATAGGTCGGTATGATGACAACGGCGTGCTTCATCGTGCATAATTGCCGCAGAGACGCCTGACGGCGGGTTGACTGTGTACCACCGCCCCGGGCGCATGTCAAGGGAACGAGAGGAAATTGAACCAGAACAGGCCCGGTGCGTTCAACGGCAGCGCAGCCATGCTCCTTCGAATTGCCGTCCGCAATCTCATTCGGCGCGGCCGCAAGAACGCCGTTGTTGCCATCCTGATTGCGGTGGGCATCTGCGCGTTCTTCACCGGCAACGCCGTGCTGGAGAGCTCCATCGGAGGGATCCAGAAGACATTCTCCGACAACTTCACGGCGGATCTTTCCATCTGTCAGGCCAGCGAGCAGTCCTTCAGCCTGTTCGGACCCGACATCCCCGTCATCGGCGGATACGAGTCCGACCCGGTCATCCTGAATGCAGCGGATGTGGGAGAGCGGATCGCTCGAGCTCCCGGAGTTGCGGGAATGGCGTACGTGCTGACATCGCCTGTCCTCCTGGAGGCTGGAGGCGTGAGGGACGGCGCGCTTGGCCTTGGCGTCATTGGGAATGAGTATTTCTCCCTGTTTCGCGGGCCTCGCTTCATCTCCGGCGCACCTCCCGCCCCAGGAGCCTCGGGCTGGGCGGTGATCACGGAGGAGTGGGCCAGGAAGATAGCCGCCGCACAGGGTCGGCAGCCCGTTCCCGGTGACAGGATCCAGCTTTCCTTTTTCCGCAACCAGACCTTCAGCATCCGGGAAGCTACCATTGCCGGCATCATCAGGTACGAGCCGTCCAACGACGCGCTGAAGACCGTTGTGATCATGGACGGCAGGATTCTTCGCGCCCTGTGCGGCTACCTGCAGGTCTCCGGCACCGAATCTCCTGCCGCGTCAACAGGATCTTCGGGGGACAGCGGCGCCACGGGCAACATAGATTCACTGTTTTCGGGAAGCTCGAGCGCCGCTCCCGCCACGGGAACCTCACAATCCTCTTCCCCTGTCAGCATCAATGAGCTTCAGAAGCTCATGTCGGAGGCCAGCCGGGCCGGAGCCCGGGAAGACGTGCTGCCGCTGGGGCACGACGGAGCCTGGCACTTCATCCTGGTCAGGGCTGCTCCGGGAGCCGACAAGGGTCGTCTGGGGGACAGTATTCGCCACGTCCTGCACCAGGCAGGCTTCACTGTCCAGGTCAGGAACTGGCGAGGGACGGCGGGGGCTGTGGCCCTGTACGTGTATTTCATGCAGATCGTCCTGGATATCGGGCTTCTCATGCTCGGAGGAATTGTCCTCATCCTGACGATAAACTCCCTGGTGATGTCTGTTTTCGAGCGCGTCTCCGAGATCGGGACCATGCGGGCAATCGGTGCGCAGAGGGGATTCATCCGCGGCATTTTCGTGGTGGAAACCGGCGCGCTGACGCTGGTTGCGGGGGCGGCGGGGGTATTGCTGGGGAGCGTGGTGGTGCTCCTCCTGAACAGGATCCCGCTGCACTTCAACAACCAGATCCTCATTCTGCTTTTTGGCGGAACATCCCTGCAGCCGGCGGTTTCTGGAATGAACGTGACGGTCTCCCTGGCAGCCTCGATTGTCCTCGGGGCATTCGCCTGGATCTATCCGGTCAGGCTGGCACTGCGAATCCAGCCCGTTCGAGCAATCCACGCCTCATGATGAGATTTACCACGCTTCGCATCGCGTTTCGCAACTTCACGAGAAACGGCAGGCGCTTTCTGCTCCTCGGGCTTGCCGTGTGCGCGGGGTTCTTCTTCGTCTGCACCGTGCAGAGCCTCGTGGGAGGGCTTTCCTACCAGATCAACACCCGGGGCGCCCGGTTCTACGGCGGCCATGTCATCATACGGACCCAGGACAACGTGGACCTCACTCCGACTCGGGAGGAGGCGGCAATCAAGGATGCCATTGCCAGGACCGGCGTCCATCCGGCGGTCGTTTCCCACAGGACGCATTTCGGCAACGTGGGCGGCATAGACGGAGAGGTGTTTTTCAACGGGGAGTCGCTTCGCATCCGGCGGATCATCGGCTGCGACTGGTCCAGCGAAGGCCCCAAGATCAGCGAGATGCAGTTCATCTCTGGGAATCCGGGCGATATGAAAGACCCAACCGGCGTCCTGATCTCTGATATCACCGCGCGGCGCCTCGGTGCTTCCGTGGGGGACCAGATCATCCTCCAGGTCATCCGCGAGGGAGGCGCCATCAACACCGTTCCCGTCTGGGTCAAAGCGATTTTCCACGAGGCGAGCATATTCGGCTATTACACCGCCTACATGGACAGGAGCACGCTGGACCAGACCCTTGGGCATGGATCCGCGGCACGCCGCTACAGTGGGCCTCTACCTGGGGGACTACCGGAGCGCTGGCCGGGTGGCTTCCCGGCTTGCGGCTGCCCTGGGGCCGGACTTCGTGGTCACGCCCGTTGTCGGCCTCATGCCGGAAATACGGACCATGCTGGAGGCGTTGACGCTGGTCAGTTATGCAATCCTCGCCCTGCTGGCCGTTGTGATTGCCGTGGGCATCCTCAACATGTATCGCGTGATCATCTACGAGCGGACCCGGGAGATCGGCACCATGCGGGCAATCGGCGTGCAGAAGCCGCAGGTCCGGGATATCGTTCTCTGGGAGGCGTTTCTCCTTGCGCTCTGCGGGATCATCGCGGGCCTTGCCCTGAGCGTGGTGGTGCTCGCGGCCATCGGGAGGATCCCGTTGAGCGGCGCGGCGGGTTTCGATATCTTTCTGGATCGCGGGCACCTGGGCTGGGTGCTGTACCCGGATGTCGTCGGCCTTGATGCGGTCCTCATCGCAATCATCACCGTGCTGGGCGCCCTGAGCCCTGCCCGCGCGGCCCAGGCCATCGAGCCGGTGGTTGCAATCAGAGCGGAATGAACTGGAGTGATATGCGAACATCTCGTTTCATGCTGATTCTCGCAGCCTGCACGCTGCTCAGCGTTCAAACTGCGAACTCCCAGGAAAACAGTGCTCCTGATTTCCACCAGCTTCTCAAGAGGGCGGACTCCCTGGTCACCTTTCCAGACACTGACTTCTCAGCGCTCTACAGCTTTGTCCAGGAGACGCCGGGGCAGGGGAGCAGCTCCAAGCAGGCCATGGTTTTCAGGAGGGATCAAAACAACACGTACCTGATTGTCATCACCGATCCCCCGGAGGACCGCGGCAAGGGGTACCTCAAGTACGGCAACGACCTGTGGTACTACGACCCCGTGTCGCGCAGGTTCACCTTCACCAGCGCCAAGGACAGGTTCCAGAACATGAACGCCAGGAACTCGGACTTCACGCGATCCAACCTGGCCGGAGACTACAAGGTTACCGGTTCCCAGCGTGCAAAGCTCGGCATCTACGACTGCTGGCTTCTCGACATGGAGGCCACCAGCAGCGACATCACGTTCCCGAAGATGAAGCTCTGGATCAGTGACGACGGCCTTGTCCGAAAGACGGAAGACTACAGCTACTCGGGCCAGCACCTGCGCACCGTGGCCTTTCCGCGCTACCTGGAGATCGGCGGCCGCTACTTTCCCTCCCTCGTCGTGATCGTGGATGAGCTTCGCGGCGCGACGATAAATGGAGTCTTCCAGCACGAAAGGACCACGTACACCGTGACTCGTCCGTCCCTGCAGCGTCTTCCTGACGCCACCTTCACCAAGACATGGCTGGAGAAGCTCAGTGAATAGGCTGCTCGGGACGGTCCTCCTCTGCGGCGCTTTCGCGCTGGCGGGCCAGGCGTTGTGCGGCCAGGCGCAATCATCCCAGGATCAGTCATCCCAGACCCAGTCATCGTCGGGCTCGGACAACATCGACAACCTTTTCAACGGGGGAGCGACGGGGACGACGGGAGCGCGGCTCAACGGGGACAACGGGGACGCAGCAGCAGGGGCAGCAGACTCCGGGCCGGCGCAGCAGCAGCCCGCCGCAGCGGGCCAGGCGCAGGCGCCGGCATCTTCCTCGGGGGCCGTTCGGCCTGATGACATCCTGAACGACCACAAGCTCCACTTCTTCGGGTCCCTGGATCTCTACGGGAACGTCGGCGGGGGCCTGCAGGAGACTCCGGATTTTTCTCTCATTCGGAAACAGCTTCGGATACGACGTCGGTGGTTCATTCACTGCGGCGCTGGGGTTTGAGATCAGGCCCGCCACGGAGCTTCGCATCCGCGGCAAGCTGACCTATTCATTTCCCGGCTTTGAGCCCAGCGCCCTGCCCGAGCTGTCGGAAATGTTCTTCGATTACTCGGTGCTGGATGCGGTGTTTTTTCGAATAGGCATTTTCGATTACACGTGGGGCAATTCCCAGTTTTTCCAGTTCGGCAACCTGCCGGCCCGGAGCCTGCCCGGGGTGGGGCGGACTGAGCACGCTGCCCTTGTGGGCGCAGACCAACCTGCTCACTACCATCCCCACGCAGAACTACCCGGTGTCCCTCAAGATGAACATTCCCATGGGCTTCAACACGCTGACCCTTCTCGCCAGGTTCGACCTGCTCAACTACGGGAATCCTCCCATGGGGACATCGCCCAGCCCCAAGGACGCCGGCTACGGAATAGAGTACGACCTGGTGACCGGACCCATCGAGTGGAGCCTTGCCGGCTACTACCAGTGGCAGCTCAATCCACGGACGCTGCTCGCGCTCAAGACGAGCATCCTCGGGTTCGACGTGTCCGCGGAAGGCACCCTGGCATCACCGGTTTCGATCAACCGTTTCGCCATCTCCTCCGACACCACTCCGGGCGGAGGGATCTACGTCGGGGGAGCGCTGCAGTACATCTATCCCACTGCTGTTGTGGGAGTTTCCCGGGAATGGACGGATGCCGGCATCAAGGTCTACGCGGAATATGGCTACAACGGAGAAAGGGCTCCGGGAGAGTCATGGCTTCTGGACGAATCGGGCCCCGGCGGCCATAACTCCGCGATGGGCGCGCGATTCAGCAATCTGAACGGCTCCGGAATGACTCTGAACGTTCTCTGGCAGCAGAACTGGTCCGATGGTTCGGGCCTCGTTGCGCCGTTCATCGAGTTTTCTCCGGTGGGCCTGGCATCCATCCAGGTCGGCATTCCTTACCTGTGGGGCTCCAGGACGAGCGAGGTCGCATCGAACCGCCTGGTGCCTGGCAGCCAGGGAGTCGAGCTTCTCATTCTTGTCAAGATAAGCCAGAGCTTCCGCCAATGAGCGTCGTGACCGTTATTGGCGGTTCGGGCTTCATAGGCACGGAGCTGGTGAGACAGCTCCTCGGCTCAGGGCGCAAAGTCCGGATTGTCGACAAAGCAAAAAGCGGAACGTATCCGGACCTGTGGACGTTCGCGGACGTCCGGGATGCATCCACGCTCACCTCTGCGGCTCAGAGGGTCCGAGGTTGTATACAACCTTGCGGCGGAGCACAAAGACAATGTCCGACCGCGCTCCTTGTACGACGAGGTGAACGTCACGGGTGCGCGCAACGTCTGCAGCGCGGCGCAGGAGCTGTCCATTCGGACCATCGTGTTCACAAGCTCCGTTGCGGTCTACGGGTTCGCGGAGCCTGACATCGATGAGTCCGGGCCGCTGAACCCGTTCAACGAGTATGGCCGCACAAAGATGCTTGCTGAAAACGTCTACCGGGAATGGCTTTCGAATGACCCCGGCCGCTCGCTGGTGATTGTGCGGCCAACCGTGGTATTCGGTCCTCGCAACCGCGGAAATGTTTACAATCTTCTCCGCCAGATGGCTTCGGGCCGGTTTGTGATGGTGGGGAACGGGAAGAATGTAAAGTCGATGGCTTTCGTGGAAAATGTCGCCGGCTTCCTGGCGGCAGCGGCCGCGCTGGGACCCGGGGAGCACCTTGTCAATTACATCGACAAGCCAGATTTCTCGATGGGTGAGCTTGTCGCGCTGGTGAACGCACGCCTTGGCCGTACCGCGGGCATCAAAGTCCGCGTTCCCTACGGGCTCGGCTATGCGGGCGGGCTGCTGGCGGATGTTGCGGCAAATCTTCTCAAGAGAGAGTTTCCCATCAGCGCGGTTCGCGTGAAGAAGTTCTGCGCAACAACGCAGTTCAGCTCATCTCGAATGGCTACCCTGGGCTTCACGCCGGCCGTAACGCTGCAGGAAGGGCTGGCACGAACCATTGCCTACGAGTTTCTCGGCGGCCGGGAGCGGGATGGATCGCTGCCGGTCTTTGAGAGCGAGTAGGGACAGCACCGTTGAGCGGCTGTTTGATATGAATGGACGCGACGATGAATCGTTGATAAGTTTACCCACAATGCTGCGAAAACCGTAAGGAGGTGTGCGTGACGAAACGTGCCCTGTTCTTCGTGCTCGCAATGGCGGCAACGGGAGTGCCGCTTCTCACGGCCCAGTCAAACGAGGTCCTGGACGCCGTTCTTGGCCAGGCAACGCTGAGCTACGGCAACGCGGCCTACCTGGTAGGCACGGCGTCGGGGCACCTTCCCGAGACAGTCACTCCAGAGGATGCCGTACCGCAACTGGAGCAGGCGGGCCTGGGGTTGCCGGGCCGCAAGTCCACTGACCCGGTTTCCCTTGGGGACTTCTCCTACATGCTCACCCGAGCATTTGGCATAAGCGGGAGCATCATGTACTCCATCCTCCCCGGCCCGCGCTACGCCACGCGTGAGCTCGCCTACCTTGAGATCATTTCCGGGCCAGCCAAGCCCGGCATGTCGCTCTCCGGCGAGCGCGCCCTCAGGATCCTCGAGCAGATCATTCACCGCAGGGAGGCCGCCCAATGAGAACCATCGTCGTGCTCGTGGCCGTCCTTGCCCTCGGCCTGGCGGCCGGCGTCGCCTTTGCCGTAGACACGGATTTCGGCATCAACCTGGATACCTCGACGTTCCTGAGCAGCGGGGACATCGACACCACGTATTACAGCCAGTACAAGGCGGCCATCTGGGGTGAGTTGTTCCAGGAAATGAGCAAGGGAGGGTCCCTGGATCTCACGGGCCAGGGAAGTTATCGATACACGGCGCTTCGTCCCTATATCGTGGACATCGATCTCTTGCGGTTCAAGGGCCTTTTTTCCGAGGCACTCGGCGCTGGCACCGCGATAGAGTTGACCGCGGGACGGTTCAATTTCAGTGACACGACAAAGCTGATCCTTGATCAGACGCTGGACGGCGTTCAGGTCAGGTTCCTGTTCTCTGGTTTCCAGGTACGGCTTGCAGGCTCCTATTCAGGCCTCATCCTGAACCCCAGCTCCAACGTTCGAATCTCCGCGGACGACATTGCTGAGACAAACAACAATTCGGTCTTTTTCGGCCCAAGCCGACTCATTACGCAGGCGTTTGTCGGATCGGACGGATTTGGCCTGGAGGGCCTTGCCCAGTTCGACATGCGGGGGAGCGGCGCAGGGGAGCTCATCAATACACAGTACCTGGGCATTGTGGGCGTGCCCCGTCTCACGCCGGGCCTCTACCTTGACTACAACCTGACGGCAAGCTACGGACAGGACACGGTTGCGGCAAAGACGACGGACCTCGTCTCCGCCCTCGCGGGTCTTGGGGTGCGGCTGTACAGCGAGCGGCTCGCGGATTCCCGCGCTCACTTGAAGGTAAACTACGCCACGGGTTTCTCTCCGGTTGTCCTGCTTCTCAACAACCTCAGCGTGGACAACTTCCGTTCGATCAGCACGCCGACAATCGGACTCGCGTTCTCCCCGCCGCTGGCAAACCTTCTTTATGTGGATTTCGGATACTCGTTGCGGCCGTTTGCCGGCAATCCGTCTCCTATTCTGTCCAACATCGAACCGCTTGTCGGGGCTCGTGTCTTCTTCCGGGATCCCGTCCCCTTGCTGATCAGCGGGACGCCCGCAAGCCTCCAGGTGATTGACCTGAATCCCAGCTCCACTGAGCTATACTTAGGTACGGAGATCGATGTGGGTGTGGCGGCTCGCTTGTTCTCCGATCTGGGCGTGTCAATTACGGGGGGAGTATTCGTGCCCTCCACCGGGCCTACCGCCGCGTTTACGTCGAACCGGGGGCTCGGATACGCGCTCAAGATCGATCTCTCTGCCGCCATTTAGGGGGTTCTATGAAAGGGATCGGAATTGCGATCATAATCGCATTGGCACTCGTTGTGGCAGTCGTTCAAGCAGGTGCTCAAGCCCGAGCGGTGTTGAGCTCCGTCTCGGGGAAGGTCGAGATCAAGAGTCCCGGAGAACAAACCTGGCAGGCAGCGACCGTTGGAATGGAGGTGCCCATCAAGGCCACCATTTCCACGGGTTTTGACGGCCGCGCAGTTCTCACGCTGGGGGCCTCGACCCTGACGGTCCGTCCGCTCACGCGGCTTCGCCTTGACGAGCTTTCCACGCAGAACAACGTCACCAGGACGAACCTCGTAATGCCGGTGGGTCGAATCCGGGCCGAGGTGAAGTCAACGGACGGCTCAAAGAACGACTTCACTGTGCATAGCGCTCTTTCTACGGCAGCCGTGCGCGGCACCGGCTTCGAGACGGACGGCGTTAACTTGACCGTCTTCGAGTCTATTGTCGCCTTCCTGTCTCAGTCCGGCATCGGCATCAACGTGCACAACGGGGAGACGGGCGTCTCCGCGGACGGCGGCTCTCCATCCGGAGGCGCCGATCAGCTGGACCTTGATATGGCCGTGGACACGGAGACCTCGGGCACGGGCGCAGGCGGACTGGTCGGGGGGCTGCCCGGACATGGCGTGGGCACCATCACCGTGACCTACCAGTAGCCGCGTCATGAAGAGGAGAACGGATATGAAAGACGAAGATCGGCTTGCGCGCACGCGTCGTAGGGATCGTCATTGCCGCGGCGTTGCTGGCCAGCTGCTATGCGCCCCTTGCAGACCAGAATGGCTACCTCAACTTGATCCTCGCTGCCGCCGGCCCAATCTGGCATTGCCGCCACGCCGACCACGGCGATAGTGATGGTCGTCGACTCAGACTACCAGGCAACACTTGCGGAGATGCTCTACCTGGTTTGCAAGGGCCTACAACCCAGACGAATGGCGGACCTTGGTCCAGCTCCGATGCTGACAGGCTCAAGACACTTGGTAAGCAACTGGCCACCAACGGCCTCGTGAGCTTCGGCGGCTATCCCTTCTACCAGGCAAACCTGACCTCGTCCACGGGATCCTTCGATATTCCTGGAGTTCCTGCTGGCAAGTCGTATTTCGTGAAGTTTTATCGTTCTCAACCAGAACACATCTTTCAGCAGTCCAGAGTATTGACGAGGGTTTCTGGAGCCTGATCCAGTCAGAGAACCAGGTGTTTAGCAATTTGTCACGGGGGGGCCTATTGGTGACAGCTCCCAGCGCCACCTCGTGGCAGACTTGGAATACTTTTGCTGCTGGCCAACCTGTCTCCGTGAGTGCGGGGCAGTCCGTCACTCTCCCCGTTGACGCTCGCCCCCACTATGCAGTGACAGGCAACATCGCACGGCCGGAGAATCACCAAAGGCGGGGCTGAGGCCCCGCCTTTTTGCAAAGCCCTGCTGACAAGGAGACAGAGTTGCTTTCAAAGCACCCCTTCGATTTCCTGGTCCCAGCGGTAGTCGTCATCCTTTTCGCCGCTCTCGGCATTGTCGGCGTCGTCACCCGCCTTGACGCGCGGGTCTACGACTTCTTCCTGCGCGTCCGCCCGACAGTGGCGGAGGATCACTCGCTCCTGCTCGTGGACATAGACGACGCCGCCATTGCAAATGTCGGGGAATGGCCGTGGAGCCGTGACGTCATGGCCAACGGCCTCATCCTGATGCGGGAAATGGGAGCTGCGTCCGCCGTCTTCGATATTGAGTACGTCAACGCAAGCCCCCACGGCCTGGACACCCAGGCCCTGGCCACCACGCTGCCGGACACATTCAGCCAGGAGTTCTCCCAGATCCAGACACACCAGCAGGATCTGCTCGATGCGCTCGCCTCGGGCCGTGTTCCGCTCCGGGACGCGGGAAAGTACGCCTCTGACCTGAGGGACCTGGATGACCAGAGCAGGCAGCGCCTGCTGGATGCAGTGCAGGGCGTCGAGCGTGACAACGATGCGTTCCTCGGAAAAGCCGCGCGGTTCTTCGGCAACACCACGGTGACCGTTCACTGGAACAAGCGGCCGGACAATTCCGTGCCGAAAGATCTCCTGGACTATGTCCTTGCCAATCTCTCCGTGAAGAACATCGAGGTGCGGACCAGCACGCCGCCGCAGGCCGTGTCCCTGACGCCGACTATTCTCGCCGTTGCAAAAGGCGCGGCAAGCGCGGGATTTCCGAACGTGGATCCTGATCCGGACGGCGTGCGCCGCCGTGTGGACCTCATCAAGGCATACAAGGGCAAGTACTTCGCGCAGCTTGCCTTCGGCGGGCTCCTCCCGTGGCTCGGAAATCCGAAGGTGGTGCTGGGTCGCCGGTCCATCGTCCTGCAATCAGCAAATGTCCCGGGGAGCGGCCGCAGGGACATCGTCATCCCCCTGACGCCCCAGGGCGCATTCCTGATCAACTGGCCTCACGAGGAATATCTCAAGAGCTTCCGGCATCTCTCGTTTTACGCTCTCTTCCGTGAAAACCAGCGCGAAGGGGACCTCCTTTACAACTTCAAGCTCATGGACCAGGCCGGCTACCTGACGTACGACAAGGACCAGCCAGGCCTGCTCAAGAGGTATGACGCGGCGGAGCGAATAAAGAACGACATCCTGAACGGAGGAAGCACCGACCAGGTCCCGCAGTACGTGAAGGCACGGTCAGAGTTCTTTGACGCCGCGGGCAGGTTCCTGAACGGCCCCGCGCAGGACCAGATCCTTGCAGACATCGACAGGCAGCTGGCGCAGAAAGGCATCACGGCGGACCAGCGGCAGAACGCCGAACAGACCAGAGCCCAGGTGGTGGATTTCTTCACCAAGACGCGCAACGTGTACAAGGATGTCATGGACATTCGCAGTCTCCTCTCCAGCAGCCTCCCCGGCTCTTTCTGCATCATCGGAGTTTCCGCAACGTCCACGACGGATCTCGGGGTAACCCCGTTTGCCAGCATCTACGCGAACATGGGCCTCCATGCCGCCGTGGCGAACACCATCATCCAGGGTCAGTTTCTCCGCGAGGTTCCCTGGTGGTTCGGACTGATCCTCGCCGCCATCGTTGCCGCGGCCGCAACCTTCGCGATCCTCGGGCTGACCCCGGCGCGCTCCATCGTGGTGGGCGCCGTTATCGTGCTGGTGGTCGCCGCTGTCCTGGTATTCGTTTTCCGGCAGACCGGAGTCTACCTGGGGGCCGTCTCCCCGGTCAGCTCGGCGTTTCTGACTTTCATAGGCCTGACAGCCATCAAGTTCCTGCGGTCCGAGCGGGAAAAGGGTGAGGTGCGCAGCGCCTTCTCGCGATATGTCTCGCCCCGCGTCGTCAGTGACCTCCTTGCCAACCCCGAGAAGCTGAAACTCGGTGGTGAAAAAAGAGAGATGACCGCGATATTCAGCGACGTGAAAGGGTTCTCGTCCATTTCCGAGGTTCTCGATCCTACCGAGCTGGTACGGCTCCTGAACGAATACCTGACGGTCATGAGCGACATCATCTTGGACCTTGACGGAACGGTGGACAAGTACGAAGGGGATGCAATCATCGCCTTTTTCGGGGCCCCGCAGGATCTGCCGGATCACGCCGAGCGCGCGTGCCGCGCGGCCGTGAAGATGAGAAGAGCGGAAAAGATTCTCAACGAGCGCGTCATTGCCGAGAACCTTTCAAAATCCCCGCTGCTTACCCGGATCGGAATCAACACGGGCAGCATGGTCGTGGGGAACATGGGCACACCACAGAAGATGAACTACACCATGATGGGGAATGCCGTGAACCTCGCCTCACGCCTGGAGGGAGTGAACAAGCAGTACGGCACCTGGATGATGATGAGCGAGGCTACCCACGACGCGGGCGGCAAGGACTTCTTCATGCGCAAGCTGGACAGGGTGAGGGTCGTTGGCATCAACGAGCCCGTCCGGCTCTACGAGCTGATAGAGGAAAAGGACGCCGTGGACAGGACCGTCGCGCAGGCAGTGGAGGTCTTTCAGGACGGGCTGCAGGATTTCGAGGCGAAAAATTGGAAGCTCGCTGCAGCCACGTTCAGGCGAGTCCTTACTATCCTCCCCACGGACGGGCCGGCACAGGTCTACCTCAAACGATGCCAGGCTTTCATGAGGAAACCGCCCGTGGAAGGCTGGGACGGAGTCTTCAAGCTGGAGACGAAATAGAGGTCAACGCTCCCGCTCGGCGTTTTGAGCGATACCACGGCTTCCTTGGCGGCCAGGAAAGGGAGGCTTCACAGCCCCTGTTCGACAGCGAATAGAAGGGAGCTACCGGGATTTCGGTATTGCTATCTTGGAAAGTGCGCGGAGGATTGCGTTGACTTCTTTCGAGCTTTTGTAGATTTTCGCCACATCCGGATCGAGCACGATTACATTGGTTCCTGCTGCAAATCTCCTGGCATACTTGCCTCTGATCCCTTTTGAAAAGTCGTATTCAGCTCTCATTTGGTCCTTGTCTGCTTTTCTTCTAGCGCTCTTCATATGATCTCCGCTCTCTGCGAGTTGCCAGTCTTGCGCTGAGAATCCTGATGGTGTCCAGAATATAGCGCTTCTCCCCATGGGAGTGATCAGGATCTTCCACCGTCGCCGAAAGGGGGTCTCCAAAGGCTGACACAGCTTCCTCAAAGGATACCCCGTGCTTTGCAAGGTTGGAAATCGCCTTCCTGCGCCATTCTAGCTGCGCCTCATCTTTTTCCGATACCACTCCACAGTCTTCCGCAACCCCTCACGGAAATCGGTCCTTGCCGAAAAGCCGAACTCCCGGGCGCGATCCGTGTTGAGAGACCTCCGCGGCTGGCCGTCCGGCCTGCTCGAATCCCACCGAATATTCCCCGAATACCCGCATTCTTCTGCAATCACCTTCACAAGCTCACTGATGCGGATTTCCCTTCCTGAGCCAAGATTCACGGGCTCAGCCCTGTCATATTTCTCCGTTGCCGCAAGGATCCCTGCCGCGCAGTCTTCGACATAGAGGAACTCCCTGCTGGCGTTTCCCGTTCCCCACAGGACTATCTCCGCTGCGCCGTCCCGCACTGCCTCCACACACTTCCTGATGAGGGCAGGAATCACGTGCGAGTCCTCCGGGTCGAAATTGTCGCCGGGGCCATACAGGTTCGTCGGGAGCAGGTAGATGGCGTTGAAGCCGTACTGAGCCCGGTATGCCTGCGCCTGGACAAGCAGCGCTTTCTTGGCAATCCCGTACGGGGCGTTTGTCTCCTCAGGGTATCCGTCCCAGAGCGACTCTTCGCGAAACGGCACGGGAACGATCCTTGGATACGCGCAGACCGTGCCGATCTGCACGAACTTCCTCACTCCGGCCTGGCGCGCGGCTTCCATGAGCTGCACGCCCATGAGAATGTTGTCGTAGAATATCCGTCCCGGGTTTCTCCTGTTGAACCCGATCCCGCCCACCAGCGCCGCCAGGTGAATCACCACCTCCATCCCGGAAACGGCGCTCACGCAATTATCCCGGACCCGAAGGTCAAGCTCACCGCTTCTCGGGACGCGAATGTCGGCCTCATCAAGGCCGGCTTGCCGCATCGCGGCCAGCAGGTGTGTCCCGACAAAACCGCCCCCTCCCGTCACCAGGATCTTTTTTCCCGCCAGGCTCATCTCACCACTTCCTCAACCAGCCGTATCCGTTTGCCTTCAACACCTTCAAACCATCTCCCGGCGGTTTGAGCCCCGCGGCCTCCATGTCAGCATCCACCATGACTCGGACCAGGTCCCGAAAGCCAAGGCGGCTCTTCCATCCCAGCGCCTTTGAGGCCTTTGACGAGTCAGCGCAGAGCGCATCCACCTCAGTGGGCCGGAAATATCGCTCATCGATCTTCACGTGTTTTGCCGGATCCAGGCCGGCATAAGCGAAGGCCTCGTTGAGAAACTCCTGGACGGAGTGAGTGTCTCCCGTGCCGATCACAAAATCGTCGGGCCTGTCCTGCTGAAGGATCATCCACATCGCTTCCACGTAGTCAGGCGCGAATCCCCAGTCCCTCTTGGCCGCCAGGTTCCCGAGGAAAAGTGTGTCCTCCTTCCCGGCTTTGATCCGGGCAATTGCCATGGTGATTTTTCTTGTTACAAACGTTTCCCCGCGGCGCGGGCTTTCGTGGTTGAAAAGGATTCCGTTCGTTGCGTACATCCCGTACGCCTCCCGATAGTTCACCGTCATCCAGTAAGCATACACCTTGGCCGCCGCATACGGGCTTCGGGGCCGAAAGGCGGTGGTTTCCGATTGAGGCGGAGGCGCCGCGCCGAACATCTCGCTGCTGGAGGCCTGATAGAACTTTGCCGGGATTCCGCTTCGGCGCAGGGCCTCCAGCACGCGTGTTGTGCCCATGGCAGTCACGTCACCGGTGTATTCGGGGATATCGAAGCTGACGCGAACGTGGCTTTGCGCCCCGAGGTGATAGATCTCATCTGGCTTGATGTTGTAGAGGATATTGGTTATCTGGCCCGAGTCGCTCAAGTCTCCATAGTGGAGATGGAGGCGGGTTTCCGTGTGCGGATCCTGGTAGATGTGATCCACCCTCTGCGTGTTGAAAGTGCTGGCCCTGCGGATGATTCCGTGCACTTCGTAGCCCTTGGACAGGAGAAGCTCCGTGAGGTATGCGCCGTCCTGCCCGGTGATTCCCGTGATGAGCGCTTTTTTCATGGTTGGAGACTTTGTACCAGAAGGAGGGAGGCCTTTCAACCTGCCGCTCCTGCCGCCACGCTCCTGCCAGCCCCTTGCGGGCTGCCGGCGGCCGGCCTATTATGCGAGCAATTCATAATCGCTCATTCAGAAAGGGGATCGAAAATGAAAAAGGCTCTTCTGGTCGGAATCAACGACTACCCGGGCACCCAGAACGATCTCATGGGATGCGTCAACGACATCACGAATGTCTATGACGTCCTCGTGAAGTACTTCGGGTTTCAGCCGGGTGACATCACGCTGCTCGCGGACAAGCGGGCAACAACAAAGGCCATCCTGGATGCCCTGGGAAAGCTGATTGCCGCGGGCGCACCCGGGGACACCCTGGTGTTCCACTACTCAGGCCACGGCTCGCAGGTGGCGGACGTCGAAGGTGATGAGGCGGACGGAAAGGATGAGATCATCTGCCCCTACGACTTCGACTGGGACACCAACTACATCAAGGACGATGATTTTGCCCGGATCTTCAAGGACCTCCGGAAAGGGGTGGCCCTGGAGGTGATTCTGGATTCCTGTCATTCAGGGACTGGAACCCGGGAGATGATCCTGGACCGCACCTCTCTTTCGACCCTCCCCGGTACGCAACTGTCGGAGGCAGACCTGTGGTCGAGCCCCCACTGCATCCGGCCGCGCTACCTGGCGCCTCCCGCTGATGTTGCGCTGCGCGCGGACGAGATCTTCGGCCGGGAGCTGCCCCTGGCCAGGCTCGGACGCGCCAATGCCGTCACGAACCACGTGCTGTGGGCGGCCTGCCGAGACAACCAGTACTCCGCGGACGCCGATGTGGGAGGCAAACCGGGCGGGGCCTTCACGTACTTCTTCTGCAGGCACGTTCGGGATGCGGCCGGCCGCATCAGCAGATCGGACCTCGTCAAACGAGTGAAGGCTTCCCTTTCTCATGAAGGCTTCTCCCAGGTGCCGCAGCTCGAGTGCACGGAGGCCTGCCGGAAGGCAGAGGTATTCGGAGGCGCATAGCCATCATCACGTAGCCGTCGTTACATTATCCTCATGACCAACGGACACATCTACGACTTCGTCATGAAGGACATCGGCGGCGTTGACGTCCCCCTGCGCAACTTCAGGGGCAAGGTGCTACTTGTCGTCAACGTCGCCAGCAAATGCGGATTCACGCCCCAGTATGCCGGCCTCCAGAGCCTCTACGAGCGCTACAGGGAAAGGGGGTTCGAGATCCTGGGCTTCCCGGCCAACGACTTCCTGTGGCAGGAGCCGGGGAGCGACCAGGAAATCAAGCAGTTTTGCTCAATGACCTACAACGTCAGCTTTCCCCTCTTCTCGAAGATCCCGGTCAAGGGAAGGAACATTCATCCGCTGTACAGTTTCCTCACGGACAAGGAGACCAACCCGAGCTTCAGCGGAAAGATCACGTGGAACTTCAACAAGTTCCTCGTGGACAGGAATGGCCGGATCGTGAACCGCTTTGATTCAAAGGTCGAGCCGCTGGACGAGCGTGTGCTTTCCGCGGTGGAGGCCGCGTGGCCGGTCAGGACGTCGCCGCCAGGACCTCAGCGGTCCGGACGTCAGCGGCCAGGATAGTCCCTGACCCCCTCAGCGCGCGGATTCGTTGACCGGGAAAAGAACGCCGGACAGGATGTAGAGAAAAGCAACTCCGGCAAGCACAACGGAAAATCCAAGAGAGGTCGAAATAAGCCGGGTAAGGACCGACCCGGTCACTGACAGCGCGCCGTTGACTCCCCATGCCCAGGGCAGAACAGCCTTCCGTGACTCGGAGAGGGCAGCAAGCCCGGTGGGGAAGGGGACCCCCATGAAGAATCCCATGGGAGCCACCAGGACAGCGGTGATGAGGACTTTCACCAGGAGAGAGAGCCCGAGACAGGCCTGAAGGAGCGGCGGCACAGCGAACAGAAAGACGAGGACAAGAATCCCGATGCCCACGGCCGCCGCCAGCACTTTGACCCTTCTTTGGAGACGAAGCGTCTCGGTCACGAGGCTTCCGATCCCTGATGAGATGAGAAGGATCGTGATGATGATCGAGTTTGCGTACACAGGGTTTGCAAGGAAGAAGACGAACCGCTGGATCAGGAAGATCTCCGCCATGAGGTACGCGAGGCCAAGACAGGCATAGTACACGATGATGCCCGCCGTCCCGCGCCTGCCCCGGAAAAGCTCGCGCCATCGCAGGACCAGCGGAAGAACGATGATGAGCGCACCGAAGATTATTGACTGGAGAAACGTCGCCAGGAGCAGCAGGTAGCCCCATTCCTCGGATATCTCTCCCAGCCGGGGAAGAAACTGCGGGATGGACAGGGGTTTCAGATAGCCCGAGTAATATGGCCTGTCGTCCGTGGCGGGGCGGATGTCGAAGACGTATTTCGAGAAAAGCTCCGTCTCTCGATGGGAGAGCATCCACTCGAGTGAAAGGTGATAGAGGTCTGCCGGACGCAGGTCCATCTCGGGGCCCGCAGGCGCTGGCCCGCTGTCCGCGCCGCCCGCGCTGCCCGAATAGATGTCCGAGTACCCCTCCATGAGCCTGTCGAACCGCTTTGCATCGCTCAGCATCCCCGGGAAGTAGTTCACATCGAACGACATGCGGCGGCAGAAAGCCCTCAGGCGCGCCGTCTCCGCGGAAGTGAAGCCATTCTTCTTGACGAGCACGGTGGCGGTAGACAGGAGGAGATTGAAGGAAAAAACATCCTTGTCTATGGCGGGCAACCCCTCTTCCCGCAGCGCCTGGACTATCGTTGCAAGGAGGCGCGGCACGTTGCGGGGGGGGTTGAGCCTGTCCCAGACAGTGATAGAGAGTATCCCGGACGGGCTGAGCGACTTCAGGTACTCCTTCATCGCTTCCACTGTGTAGGTATAGTTTTCTTCAACTGAATATCCGCCGGCCTGGGACAGCCCCGTGGAATCGATGAGGCTGATCTCCACCAGGTCGAACTTCTGATCCGTGGAGCCGGCAAACGCTCGGATCTCGGTATTCACCACCTTGACCCGGGGATCCTCCAGGATCCGTCCGGAAAAACCCTGGAAGAAGGGCACATCCCGCATCATGTGGATAAGGTCGGGGTCAGGCTCCACTACCCAGACCTGCCGCGCCCCTTTGTGCAAGGGCAGTGAATATTCCCGCGCCCCCGCCCAACCGCAGGAGAAGGACCTTGGGATGATCAAGGACGAGGTACGGCGCCGACATGGGAAGGAAGTCGATGTACGCGTCTTCCGGGGGCGAAAGATGTCGCATGACGCCCACCGGACCGTCTCCGTCTACGTAGAGCCCCAGAAAAGCATTCCGGGGCATCCGGGCAAGGGAAACGCTCGCCGTGTCGCTCAGCCCGGGAGCAAAGTGGAAATAGGAGCTCTCGATTACCCGCATCTCTCCCAGGGGACTGAACGAGGAATACACCTGGCGCGAGTCGGGGAACTTTTCCGCGTAGCTCACGGGCTTGAAGTCGGAGACGAAGAGCTGCCCGAAGCTCAGGAGCAAGGCGTAGCTCATTCCAGCGATCGCGACGGTCAGAATGGCTTCAACG
This sequence comes from uncultured Spirochaetota bacterium, assembly GCA_963745235.1. GTDB lineage: Bacteria > Spirochaetota > Spirochaetia > SZUA-6 > Fen-1364 > Fen-1364. Next base: position 35,205 of record CAVUXE010000099.1, read on the forward strand.
GCATGGATACGCGGCTTGTTGTCCTGCGGGCTCCATCGCACGCTGGAAAGCAGGGCCGGGATGACTGCAATCCCCACCAGGGGGTAGATGAGAAAGTCCGGGGGAAAGAGGAACATGAGCCCAAGGATGGCAACGCCTCCGATCCCGGAGCCGACCATGTTCCAGAAATACAGCTGGTGCATCCGGGAGGAGAAGGCAGTGAAGCAGACGCCGACGAACAAGCCGCCCGCAAAGAAGGGAATCCCGTAGACAAGATAGTACGCGCCGATCCACCAGAGCTGCGCGGGGTCCGACACAATCAGGACGGGGTTGAACGGAATGTGCTGGGCAACCGTGTGGGCGACCGCCATGGATGGGCCAAGGGAAAACGCGGAGGTGGCAAGCCAGCCGTCAGGATTTCTCCGCACGCTGTCCCCAAGGAAGGTCAGCAGCGTCCCGGCCACGCCGAAGCCCAGAAGGGCAATGCTGATGACCATGGAACCGAAGTTCGACCAGCTGCCCACGGAGAAGACGCGCATCACCTCGATCTCGAAGCCGAGCACACAGATCGACACAAGAAAGAGCGCCGCCATGCGCACGTCGGAGAGTTTCATGGGTCTCATGAGAGGTTAGTCTTTTTGGTCCCCAGCCCTGTGAACTCCGCCGCCCCGGGCCGTGAAGGGGACGAAGATCTGCTTGTGCCTGCCATGATAGATGTCTTCACGCTCCAGGCTCACAGTCCCGTCCGCGGCGACTTTTTTGACTATGCGGAGAATGGTCTGGCCGGACGGCGGCCCGATGGGAATGACCATGATCCCGCCAGGAGCAAGCTGCCTGATGAGCGCGGGCGGAACGTGGTCTATCCCGCACGTCACGATGATCCTGTCGAAGGGTGCGTACTCTTCCCAGCCGTAGTAGCCGTCATCCACTTTTCTCTTGATGTTCCTGTACTCCGGGTACGTAGGCTCCAGGCGCTTGTAAATGGCGTCCGTCTGGCGGGCAAGCTTCTCGATGATCTCTATGGTATAGACGTGGTTTGAGATTTCCGACAGCAGCGATGACTGGTACCCGGATCCCGTTCCGATCTCCAGGACTTTCTGTTCCGGCAGGGGATCGAGGTAGTCGGTCATCCGGGAGACCAGGTGCGGTCCCGAGATGGTCTGACCGTACCCGATGGGCAGCACTGCGTTTTCATACGCGCGGCGGGGGTCTCGGGAAAAATACTCCCGCGGGGCCCGCAGGAACGCCTCCCGGACGCGCTCGTGTGTGAAGTTGCCCAGGCGCTGGATCATCTGTGCCCTGTCCCACTTCGCCTTCAAGAACTTCGCCTGCTGGTCGGTGTGCTTGACCATCCAGTCCACGAACGCATCTTTATTGTCAAAGGGTGGGTTGTCCGTCCGGGTGGCTACGTCGAAAGGCACCGCGGGCTCAGGGCCGGAAAGGAGGATGCCGCTGGCGCCGGGGGTTCCAGTTGCGGGTTGCCGGGCGGCGAGTCGTGCCCCGGCAGGTGCTCCCGCGGCGGGTCCGGCGATGGGGCCCGTGGCGGTTTGTGCCGCCGCCGTGTCCGCGGAGGCACTCTGCGGGTTGATGGCAACGGCGGCTGGACCCTGAGCGGCATCTCCCGCAACGCCGCCCGCCGGGACGTCAGAAGGGTTTCCGGTGGCGGCCGGCTGCGCTGCCGGGCTTGCCTGTGTTGCCTCAGTGGGGAGCTGCAGGTGAATCTCTTGGGTCAGGACAAAAACCGCAAGGAGGACCAGCAGCCCTCCCGCCGAAAGCAGCAGGACCAGGAGAGCGCCGCCCCTGCGCTTCTTGCCGGGCGCGCCGGAGGACGCCTTGGATGCGGAGGGCTGCAGGCTCGCGGGCTGTGTGCCGGGAGGCGTGAAACCGCAGACCTGGCACGGTTTTCCAGGTTCGATGTCGAATCCACACTTGGGACAGGATGTCGGCCGGCTCCCCGCGGGGGTCCTGTTTTTCTCTGGCACACTGCTCACCTGTATGAACGCCCTCCCGAAATTATCGACCCTTTTGTCCGCCGAATTGAGGATGCCACGGAACCGGGGTCCTCGAATAGTGCCCGGGAAGGCTCCCTGCGTAGAAAGTACACCCGCCAGCCTTGAAAGAATACCCCGCTTGGGCTATGAAGAGCGAACATGAATCAAGGCGTAGAACGACTCGTTTTGGGTGATCGCACCATCATTCTGGTAGGAACAGCGCACATCTCGCGGGACAGCGTGGATGAAGTCCGCCGGGTGATTGAAGAAGAGTCTCCGGACCGGGTCTGCGTGGAGCTGGATGACGGCCGCCATACCTCCCTGACCCAGGGCAACTCGTGGCAGAACCTGAACATCGGCAAGGTGATCAGGGAAGGGAAGGGCTTCCTTCTCATGGCCAACCTCGTCCTTGCTTCGTTTCAAAGACGGCTGGGGAGCGAGCTGGGAGTCCGCCCCGGTGAGGAGATGCTGGCCGCCATCCAGGCCGCGCAGGAAAAGGGGATCCCTTTTTCCCTCTGTGACCGCAACATCCAGATCACGCTCCGCCGGGCCTGGTCCCGGACGGGAGCGTGGGGAAAAATGAAGATGCTTGCCGCCATGCTCACCTCCGTGTTCACCACGGAGAAGCTCAGCCCGCAGGACATCGAGAAGCTCAAGGAGAAGGATGTTCTCCAGGAAATGATGGAAGAGCTGGCCGCGTATCTTCCGGGAGCAAAAGAGGTCCTGATCGACGAGCGGGATATCTACCTCGCCACCAGGGTCTTCCAGGCAGACGGCAAAAAGATCGTGGCCGTGGTGGGCGCGGGTCACCTGTCCGGCATAGCCAGACACATCCAGGCGCTCTCCGAGAACAGGGAGGCCGCGGACCTTTCGTCCCTGGACAAGCTCCCCGAGCGCAGGTGGACGGGAAAGGTTCTCCCGTGGACCATCCCGGCCATCATCCTTGCCCTGTTCGTCCTCGGGGTCATCCGGGCCGGATGGAATCTGAGCCTCGCGATGTTCGGCCGATGGGTGCTGATCCACGGCGGTCTTGCCGCCGTTGGCTCACTCATCGCCTGGGCCCACCCGTTGACCATCCTTATCGCGTTCGTGGGAGCGCCCATCGGAACGTTCAACCCCTTCGGGAAGATCGGGCTCTTCACCGGCGCGGCGGAGGCGTACCTCCGCAAGCCGCGCGTCAGGGACCTGGAAGGCCTGGCGGAGGACGTTGGCACGTTCAAGGGCTTCTACACGAACAGGGTGACGCACATCCTCATCGTGTTCTTCATGTCCACTCTGGGCGCGGCCATCGGCAACATCATTTCGATTCCGTTTCTGACGGCTCTTCTGCGAGGCGCCCGGTAAGGAGCTTACCTCCGCTCCCGTTGCCGCAGCGGTCTCTCCTCGCGGAACCGCAGGGAATAGGCGGTTGGATCCTCTCCATTGTTTCGCCGCGAATACAGCCGCGTCAGGTACCTGACTGATGCCATGCGCATCTCCACGTCGGCGCGGTCCCGCTGGAGCTGATCAAAGAACTGCGCCGTCGTGAGGGTGGCGGAAATATCGCCCCTTCCGAAGCCCTGGTCGTGAAGCCTTTGGAGCCGCAGGAGCCTGGCATGGACCCTTTCAAGGCGAAACAGGGTCCTGCGCAAGCGCAGGATGGTCCCGGCCACGGCACGTTTTTCCCTGTCGAGGTCCGTCGCTGCCCCTATCTTTCCCTGCCTGTCCTCCGCAATCCACTTGGAAATGATCGTCTGCTGGCGCCTCAAGGCCCCGTAGTCCTTGTCGAATACCTCGCGCAACCGCTGGTACCGGAGGGCATTCGCCTGGATGAGCCGAAACGCGTTGGCACGCACCGCTGCCCTGCGCTGCTCCGCCCACGTGCTTCGAAAAGCATCAAGGTCAGATGCGGCCACGGGCACGCTTCGAAACGGGCCGTCAGCCTGGTTCTCAACGACGGTCCCGGGCGTGGCCTGATACTCGGTACCGTTCTCCGCCGTGCAGGCCACCGCGCCCGTGCTGCAGTCCACGAGGACGTCCCCCGCGTCCGATGTCGTCACCGTGAGCTCGGTGCCCCTGACTCCAAGGACCGTTGTCTCGGTCTGCACGTCAAGGTCCTGGTCCGAGGAAAGGGCCGAGACCTTGAGGCGGAGTGAGCCGCTGATGAGGTTGATGGAGCTGTGCGTGTGGCCCTGCAGCGCAGACAGCTCGAAGGTGAATTGCGTGTCGGGGGACAGGGAGAGCGTTGAAGCGGGAGCCTGGGCGGATGTCACTTTGATCTGCGCGCTGCCATCATCCCCCGTCTTCACGAGATCAAAGTTTTCAACGGGAGCTCCAATGACCACCGCATCAGCGGCAAGGGCCGCGCCGTTTCTCACCACCGAAACATCGCCCTCCAGATAGACTGTCTCGCCAATCTGTCCCTGCTCGACAGAGCCGTTCGAGGGCGCCAGCAGGAGCGGCAGGAAAAAGAAGAGGACCAGCTTTCGCATCGATCGCCTCCCGTGTTGAGCTTGTCAGCGTGCTACTGACCGGGGAACCTGTACCTTCGCCTGTGAAGGTTCACAAGGATGCCCACGCTGGCCAGGGCTGCCCACAGGGAAGACCCGCCGTAGGAAAGAAAAAGAAGCGGGATTCCCGTGACGGGCATGATTCCCATGGCCATGCCCGCGTTGATCACCAGGTGGAGGAAGAGCATGGCCAGGATGCCGCCGCCAGCGAGGTGGGCAAAGGAGTCCGCCCTCAGGCTCCAGACGATGCTCAGGCCCCTGAGCAGGACGATGAGGTAGAGCAGAAACACGAGCAACCCGCCAAGGAATCCCCATTCCTCTGACACGATGGAAAATATGAAGTCCGTGCTCTGCGAGGGAAGGAACTGGTAGTGGCTCTGCGTCCCGTGCAGGAACCCTTTGCCGTGGAAGCCGCCGGAGCCGATAGCGGTAAGGCTCTGCAGGATGTTCCAGCCCGATCCCTGCGGGTCCAGGTGCGGGTTCAAAAAGATCACGAACCGCATGATCTGGTAGTCCTTGAGCGCCAGGCGGACGGCAATGGAACAGACCGCGGACACCATGACGAGGGAGGCGAAATAGAAGATCCAGTAGAAGTACACGCGTCGGGAAGCGCGGAATCCCATCAGCGACAGCCCCGCAACCACCGCGCCCGGCGGGATGAGATAGAGGAGGGACGTCGGCTCGCGCATCATGCCCAGGAGGGCGGGGCCGTGCCCCGTGCGCTGCAGGATGCTCGGCAGCGCCGCCATGACGATCGTGAGCGCCCCGACCATGAAGATGAAGAACAGGTGGCGAAGCTGCGCTCCCGCCATGAATGCCATGAAAAGGAAGATGAAGACCAGGACAAGGGTGGTGCCGAGGTCGGGCTGCAGAAGGATCAGCCCCAGGGGCACCATTGTGATGAAGACGCCCAGGAGCAGTCTTGGCAGCTCCCGCACCCCGTTGCCGATGTTGGAGAAATAGGTGGCCAGAAAGAGAATGAGAGAGAGCTTCGCGAACTCGGAGGGCTGAATACCGAGCTCTCCAACACCCAGCCAGGATCTGTGGCCGTTCACGTCCCTGCCGATGGCAAGGGTCACGAGGAGGAGAACCAGCGAAATTGCGTAGATGTAGACGGACAGCATCCGAAGAGTTCCGTAGTTGAGGAAGGAAAAAAGGAGCAGGATCCCGATGCCCGTGGCGGCCCAGATGAGCTGCTTGATATACTCACGGGAAACCGCGATGCCGCTGGAGTTGACGCCGCTCGAATAGATGAAAAGCACACCCACCATGATGAGAAGGAAAGTCGCGCCAAAAAGCACGAAGTCGAAGGAAAAGGTGAGTGACCGTCTCATGGTGACTTTCTATCATGTTCGATGGCTGCGCTCCAATAGGCGCGGTTGCGGGCGCGGTTGCCGGAAGTCGCTTTTCAGCCAATAATGCGTTCTCAAGGGAGAACACAGTCATGCGAAACGCGAGCAAGATCTCAAGGGATTTCTGGGACTACACCACTCTGGACCCGAAGTTGCTGGACGACGCGGCTCGATTGACGGAAAAGGACATTGAGCAGATGGGACGGCCTGGGTTCATCGTGAAGCTCTACGATAGCCTGGAGGCCTTCTTCAACGCCGAGGCCCTCGAATACGTCTGGACCTGGAAGCAGTCCACCAAGAGCAGGCCGGCGGGAATCTGCGGTCCCATCGGCCCGACGGAGCAACTCCCCCTTGTCGCGCAGATCGTGAATGACCTCGAGATAGACGTGAGGGAAGGCCACTTCTGGGCCATGGACGAGTGGTACGCTGACGGTCGGGAGGTTGCTGTCACTCATCCTCTGAGCTTCGCGAAGGCGGACCTGGATCTGTGCTTCAACAGGATCGACAAGAAACTGCGGATGCCTGACTCCAACCTTCATTTCATCACGTCAAAAGGGATAACGGAATACTCCCGGTCCTATGACGCAGCCACGTGCCTGATCATGCAGGGCGGCCAGGGAGAGGTGAAACACTGGGCGTTCAACGATCCTCCCCAGCGGGAGGGGGCGCACAAGGATTCACCGCCGAGTCCTGCCGAATATCGGAAGCTTTCGACCAGGGTCGTTGACCTCCACCCCATGACCATCATCCAGAACGCGCGCACATCAGGCGGAGGCGTGGTTTCCGCCGTCCCTTCCCAGGCGCTGTCGGTCGGGCCCGTTGAGACATGGAAGGCGGAGAAGGTCTCCATCTGGCATCCCGGATGGCATGACAACCCCTTTGGATTGCGCCTGACAACGCTCATGATCTCAAAGAGACTTCCGGATTCTTCGGTGCCCATGAGTCTCCTTGCTGATCACCCCAACGTGCAGTTCAACTTCTTCCGCGGCGGCATTGGCACCTGCCAGGCGGAGATGCACTAGGTGTGCGCGCGACCTATCAATCGCCATGGTGCAGCGGTGACACGGGGTATCCGTTTCTCGCACGCCCGGATCCTGCCCGCGCTGATTCTGGGATCCACCTTGCTCCTGGCAGGCGCCACGCTTCCAGACTCCCAGACTCCGCCGGCTCTCAAGACGGAAAGGGACGTGCAGAGCCTTTGTGAGAACGCCCTGTCCCATGTCGTGGAGGGAGACCTGGCGCAAGGTATTGCCACGCTTCGCCCTTATGCCACCAGCATCTCCAAGGAAGACGTCGACAGCCTGGAAAGCCAGCTCCTGGGCCAGGAGGGGACCATCAAGCAAAGCTACGGAGATGCCATTGGCTACCTGTTGATTTCAAGAGAGAACCTCAAAGATGCAATCCTCAAGCTCGTATACGTCGTGAAGTACGAGCGGCATCTCATCCGCTGGTCGTTCATATTTTACAAGCCGTACGACTCATGGATTCTTGACTACTTCAACTACGACGACGATATCGAGGCCCTGTTCGGACCCAAGACGCCGGCGCCGTCAAAGTAGCGCAAGGGGGGGCGGGCGCCGCGGGGGCGCCAGGCGCCGTGGCGCCTCACCGTCCGTCACCGGGGCTGGAGAGTCAGCCGCTCGGGCCCGGAAGACTCCAGGGCCGCAAAGTCCCACAGGGTGGGATGGTATTTCACGGTTGCGCCAGGAATCGATCATGTCATCGTAGTGCCTGTTGCCTGGGTGGCCGCTCTGCCCGGTCGTGTGAATGGTCACGGACTTCGACAGGTCTGAAAGATCAATGACCTGCCTCATGGAAGAAACATTCGCCACCTTGAAGGGATCACTTGCCTTCCAATCCGTGCAGAAGACCTGCTGGAAACCAGCGGCAACGGGAAAGGGCCCCCGGTTGAAAATGCGCTCGATGAGAGGGATTCCCGAGCTCCCGAAGGTCTGATTGCGAAACTCCGCGGTGTGCTCCTTGCCCCATCGCCATTTTCCCATGTCGGGGCCCTGGGCCTTCGTGCCCATCTTGACCGCTTTCTCCAGCGCCAGCGCGAGGATGTCGTCACGAGTCTCCCGCACATTCGGCGTCGCCCGCTGGTCCCACAAGGGGTGGTGGGGGTCCTTGAGCATCATGGAGATTGCGTTCAACTGCCGCGAGTTGTCCTCCAGGACAGCTTCGGGAACCCACAGAGACTGCGGGATGTTGTCCTTGAAGGTTTTCTCCAACAGGGATTGCCAGAAGTAGGCGTAGACGGCTGCCCCGGCGCTCTGCGTGTCCATCCTGTCATTCCAGGCAGTGAGAATGTCCCTGGCTCTCCCTTCGGCACCGGTGAGAGGAAGCCCTTTCAAGTAGGGGATGATTTCCCGGGCAAAGATGTTCAGCGTATCACCCTGCATGGCCTCCACGTCACCGACCGTTATTTTCGCCTGCGCGCTGGTTATCATGTCGACGATGCGCCGGGCGCGGTAGCCGTAGTCGAAATCCCGACCTATGAAATACCGGTACGAGGTCGTTGTCACCGGATTATTCGCGGAGGCAACATAACCCTTGGGGGGGTTGTAGGACCAGGGAAGGTCTTCGAACGGAATGAACCCGGTCCATTCGTAGTCATCAACCCAGCCGGGGGATGGTACGGAGCCGTCCCCTTTTGCCCGGATGGGAACGAGGCCCGGCATCTGGTAGCCGATGTTTCCGTCAACGTCGGCATATATGAAGTTTTGCGATGGGATGTCCCATAACCGCAGGGCGTCGCGAAACTCCTGGAAGTTCCGCGCCTGGTCGAGCTTGACCGCGGATTCAAACGTCCTGTTCGGCATGAAGGCCGTCCACTTCAGAGACAGGGCTGAGAGGGAAAGGTTCATGGGGAACTCGCCGTGCGGATTGATCGCGAACCCCCGGTATCCCGCGTACGCGCCCTGGTCGGTGATGATGGGGCCGTGGCGGGTCTCACGCGCCAGCAGGATGAACGGCTCATCCCGTGCGGAACACCTTGATCTCCTCCCGATGGACCTTCATGTCCACCCAGCGGCCGTTGACCTCGTACTGGTCAGGGTTCTGCGGGTTGACGTGCTCGATGTAGAGCTGCTGCACGTCCGGGTTCGTGTTCGTGACCCCCCAGGCGATCCTGTCGTTATGCCCAATGATGACTCCCGGGTCGCCGGGAAAGGAGAAGCCGCGAAGATGGAAGGGCCCGCCGGCCGGCTTTCCCATCTGGGCCTCGGGGGCGGAGCAGTACAAGTCCACCTCGTACCAGATGGAGGGCATCTGGATGCCAAGGTGCGGATCGTTGGCCAGGATTGGCTTGCCGGTGGCGGTGCGGGATCCGGCAATCACCCAGTCGTTGGAGCCGATTCCCGGCCCCGTGCCGAACGCCAGGCTGCTCCAGGGATCGAAACCACCGACAAGGCGCGTCGATACACCCTTCAACGCGGCCAACTCCGAGAGGTCAGGGGAGAACACGGAGCCGGCCTGGACGCCCACTGTCTTTTTCAGCAAAGCCGCCGGCAGCTCGTCGTTCGGCACAATGACCGGCATGCGGTCATAGCGGTAGTCCGCCAGGAAATCCCGGGTCTTCTCGATGCCCAGGGACTGTATCAAGTCAACGGTGTACAGCTCCTTTCGCAGGTTAGCGCCGAGGTCAAGCGCCATCAGCTTCAGCCATGTGAGGGAGTTCGCGGGCTTCCAAGGCTCAACCCTTATAGGAACGCCCTGGAGCCGAAGAAGTGCAAACTCGAGGCCCAGCTGTCGAGGCTTCTTGCCGGCAATGTACGTGTTGACCCCATCAGCGTAGGCCTGAAGGATGCTCCTGTCCGCCTGGTCCATGGCCGCGTAATCAGCTTCGGCGGCCCGTAAGAAGCCCGCTGTGCGGATGAAAATATCGACGCCAAGAGTTTTCGCGCCGAAGAGCTCAGAGAGCCTGCCGGACCCGATCCTGCGCCAGAACTCCATCTGCCAGAACCTGTCCTGCGCGGCAACGAAACCCTGCGCAAAATACAGGTCGTGCATGTTCGCCGCCCGTATGTGCGGAACGCCGTACCTGTCCCTGAGCACCTGCACGGGGGCCTGCAGCCCCTTCATGGCAATTGTGCCGCGGGTCTGGGGAAAGGAGCTGCGAAAGAGCCAGGTGACCGCGCCCCCGGAAACAAGAAGCAGAAGGACGATAACGCCGACGATGATGAGGAGATTTCTAACGATTCTGCTCATGCCTGCCTTGATAGCTCCCGGGAGGGTCGCAGTCAAGGGCCAGCGGCTCGGACCGCGCTTCGTTTCAGCCCTCCGTGGTTGCGAGCCAAAGCGATTGGATGACAGTTTCCCACATAAGGAATAACATCATGAGTCCGGAGGAGGCGCCTCATGAGTACCTTCAGTCTGCTCAAGGTTCGGACCAGCAAAGCCAACCCTGTCGATCCCTCGTCAGCTGACCCCGCTGACACAACGACAATCAGCGCCTTTCTGACCACGCAATCCCTTGCGAACTTCGCCGCGATGACCGGTGCAATCGGTGCAGCCTGGTATGCGCTGACCAGACTGTCTGCCTTTTTCTCCGGGATCTGGGTGCCATACGCCTTTGCCGGTCTTTTCGTCATCGTTTCGATCCTGATTTCGCTGGACAGCCTGAAGAACAGCTCCGCGAAATTGGATCTGGGCAAAGTGGTCCCCGCGGTTTTTGTAGGCATCATAAACGGGTTGGTTCTTGCAAGCGCCGTGGTGGGTGCCAGCAGTCTCGCCACTGGCAACGCAGTTGGGAGGTAGGTGGCTCTCAGCCGGGCAGGAAGTCTCTCAGCTCACGTCCCAGAAAATGCGCATAACCACGACAGAGAGGCCTCCAGCGAGCACGGCCGCGAGAATAGAAAGGAGAATGCCCTCCCCGGGGGCGAGCCGGAGGTGAAGTGTCGACAAGATGCCGTCAGCCAGGACACCGACGAAAAGCGCCACGACGATTCCGTTCGTGAGGGCGCGGGCGCCGGCCATCTGGGGGCGCCTCTTGTGCGGACCTTGTACTTTCATAATGATGACATCGCGCGAGCTACCTGCCGACGCTGTCCGTTGCGCCGGCGGGTCCGCTGGGTCGGTTCCGCGTCTTGAGAAGCGATTCTGTCTGGTTGTCCGTCTATGCTACAGCGGTGGATTCTGCTGATCCTGCGGAGGAGGATCGTAGGGGCATGCACTTGCGCTGGCCGCGGCGGCGAACGTAAGCACAACCGCAAGGGCAAAAGCCAGAAGCCATCTATTGATTCGGGACATATGAGCCTCCCGTGAAGAATGCCTGTGAGAAAGGTAAGACCGCAAGGGTCGGAAGTCAAATGCCGCGGACGGGTCGTTTAGAACAAGAGGCCGAACCCGCCTCCCAGAACTGCCTTTTCGCCGCTTATTGTCTGGCCGACAAGGGGAAAGGCAACGTACAGTGTCAGTGTGACAAACTGAGCGACGCCAGCGAAGATTCCGCCTCCTGCTGAAAGGAGACATCCGGCAGGCGTGTTTGTCGGATCCTCGAAGTATCCGTTGTAGTATTCCGAGTCAAAAAAGCCGTAGCAACCCGGAACGAAGTCGCCGCACTGGCAGGATGCACGGATTTCGAAGTTGTTGAGAGCCTTGAAATCAGCACCATAGGATCCCGTTTCGAACCCGCGGACCGTGGAGGCCTCGCTCGTTCGCGGGTACCGTCCTCCGATGCTTTCGAAAACGTAGATGGGTATGGAGCTTCCGCCCGCGTAATCCACCGAAGCATAGTCAGCGAGGTACAGGCTCGGGCCCTCAGAAGACAGCCCGCATATTGTCCTGAAAGCTTCTGCTGTCGCATTCAAGCGATAGTAGTCGACTTCGCCGTCGCCGTTGAAAGGCCCGCGCGGCCCATATTCCAACGACGCCTCAACGTACAGACCGTCTTGCGCTGGCCCGCTCCCTCTTTTCTCAAGGCAATTGTAATCAGCGCCAAAGAGAGCAGCGTTGCTCATGATTTCGACGCGGTCCGGAAAGGCGGATTGGAAAACAAGCGGCACGGGAGTACCCGGAGTCTGAAAATTGCGATCGAAATGCAGTCTGTAGAATGCAAACAGTTCCAGGAGATTGCCTGTTTCTGACTTGTTCTTGGCGATGCCCAGACGGGCGCCGATATCAGTCCAGAACTCTTCCTGATCGAACGTTGTCGGTGCAACGCTCGAACCGCTGTACGGGCTGCCGTCGGGGTTTCGGTAGAAATAGTTCAGTTGCCATCCCGCTCCTGCGTCCAGCTCCAAAATGAGATCGGGTTTTGTGGTTTGCTGATGGTCCACGTACGTGGGATCGAACAAGATGTTCACGCTTATGCCGGAAGGGGGAAGCGGGAAAAAACCACCGATGAGGTACGTGTAAGGGCTCACGTTGGCAAGTGTCAAACAGTCAGTTGGAGTCGTTGGTTGACCCCATCCTGCGCAAGAGCATACAAAAAACATGAGGGCGGGCAGAACCGTGACCATCACGCTTTTCATCCGCGGCTCCTCCTTGTTTGACGGTAGTGCGGTCAAGGTCTCAAGTCAATGGAACTCTTTCACCTGAATAAAAAAGCCTGCAAGACGCAGGCGTTCTTGAAATGGAGGTGGCGGGCGACGCACTCTCGCCACCTCTGAAACTGCACGCGGCCGCGGGGTGCCCCTATGACTGCTTGTTTACAAAGTCCGAAATACTGTTCAGGAGCACTTTCGCATTTTTGTCTCCAGCTTTTTGCAGAATAACGTACTGCTGAACCGCCTTCGCGAGATTGCCGTCCTGCAGAAAGGCTTCCCCGAGATATTCCCGCGCCTCGGGGAAATTCGGCTTCAGCTTCAGCGCGGCATCATAATAGTCGAACGACTTTTTAACGTCCCCCAATCTTCGCGAGCAGTAGCCCAGCATGTTATACGCTTCGGCATAGTCGCTTTTCAAAGATATAGCGGTTTTGAAATCCTGGATCGCCTCATCGAAGTGCCCTTTATCCGAGGCGTTGTATCCTACATTGTACCAATCCTGCGCGGTCGTCGGCTTCGCCGGCACTGAGACGGTCCCCGAGCTACTCCCGTATCCGCCTCCGCCACCACCTCCTCCTCCCCCTGAGCCTGCCGCGAATGCCGAGGTCGCGGCGAACAGCGAGATTATTAAAACGACGGATCGCTTCATGTCGCCTTACCTCCCCAGTCTAATATAATAAAGGGCAGCAGAAGCGGAAGTGGCCCCTAATCCCAGTTGATGTCGAGTGCCGCGCGGCGATTCCGGATTTGCTCTGCGGTCAGAGGATGCCTCCACAAGCACCCGCGCATTTTCGGAGGAGGGGATTGAAAGAAAACAGCAAACCCATATCATCAGAAAGTGTCTATGGACAGACATACGAAGAGTGACCTGAAAGAAGTGGTCCGTTTCTTGATCTTGCTGGCAGTGGTCTTTGTGGTACTCGCTATCATGGCTTTTGTCCTTGGGTTCATCTGGTCGAAAGTGCCAGTTCCAAAAATAGACAGCGGAGAATAACCTTGGGGCGACTTCTCAAAAAGGCACGGAGGCATGGCTTCGCACACGCTGAAGGGAAATCGTCAGCATGGCAACCTCCCTTCATGGCGTCCAATGGAACCATATCTGTCAAGATAAGGCAGCATTCGTTTGAATGGCGCGACTATCTGCAAAGCTGGTAGACAAGTAGGTCACGGGCATGCGCCCTGCGCGCTGGACTTGGCCCGAGCCGCCGGGATCGCGGGGAAGTCTACAGTCCTCCCGACAAAGCTCAGAATGTGATCCAATTTTGCGAGACCAATATTCTCCGCCTCCCCGGCTCGAATGCTTTGAATGGTAGCCGCGGAAACTTTTGCGCATTTCGCGAGCTGTCTTACCGAAAGTCCGTGCTTTTTCATTTCATCAGCGAGGATATCGCTGAGCAGGTATTCACGAACCTTGGCATCAATTCGCCTGCGCACCTCTGGATCTTTGGCACGCTCAAAGGGACTGATGCGCTCCTTGGTCTTTTTCGGCATAGTATAACCCCTTAGTATTTCGCAAAAAGTAATCGGCGCGATATTCTTTCGCCCTTCTCCTTTCTTTGGGCGGTAACTTATCGCGCTTCTTCTTGAAACCGTGAGTTAGAATCACGGTTTTCCCTTCCGCATAAAACCACAACAATCGATGTGGCGTGGGCTTGAAAGCAAAGATTTCCTCCCCTTCGTCTCTGACCTTTTGCTCGTTTAGTGGTTTGCCTTCTCTTTGACGGGTCGCAAAATACTCGAACAAAGCCGTAAGGTCATCTTTTTCTGCCTCATTCAGGCTTTCTTCATAATATTCGCGCGCCGGGCTGTCACCTCCTTCGTCGAAATACCATTCAAAACGCCAGTCCTCGAACTTATGAGCGAAGCATTCTCTACGGCTAACCATGATAGTGAACTTCTTGAATGAAATGTACCAGAATATTAGTACAGTGTCAACCGTCCCTCTTTTGTTTCCGTAAAGGTCGCCACAAGGGCGTTTTGCGCGTCTGCCCCGTCCTGCATGTATTCGAGGGAAAACGCCGAATAGTGTCCTGCCATTTTCGCCGTTTTGTGGCCGTGATTTCCTGCACCACTTCCCCGGCAGCCCCGCGGCCCCTGGAAATAGGCGTTCGCAAAAATACGCCACGAGTGGAATGTGGTGTTCCTCTCGACGCGTCGAGCCTCATCGATGCCAATCTTTCGGCATGGTCGCTCTTCAAAGAAATGGCAGTTTTGAAATCCTGGATCGCCTCGTCGAGATGCCCTCTATCCGAGGCGCTTACGCGGCGGAACACTTTGCGCAACCTGTGGGACGGCAACACCCGCGGCCAACTGCTTCAGAGCAAGGGCACGCAAGACGACGCGCACCTGCTGGACCCCGCCTCGCAGTAAGGATCGAATTTCAGCCAAATCCTTTGCTTTTAGACGAACAGGGATGGGTTGACGTGCCATGGGCACAACATAGCCTGAGAGATCCGCATAAGGAAGTCTCCATAGGAAACATTTCAGGCGGTCGAGGAAGTAGCACAAAAAAAAGAGTCTCCGCAGAGGGGCTTCGGCTCACTTGGTCTTCTTTGTCCGCGAAGTGAGATCCTTCGGATGCTGCATGTCTGCGACTGAATCCCTGAGCACCGCAAGCTGCTCAATCACTCCGTCGATCAGACTCTTCAACGCTTGCCGAGTTTTCGGCTTCAATTCCGTTGCTAGCTCGATGAACCGCTTATGTGACAAGTCCCTCAGCGCCTGGATCGGGTCTACCTCTGACATGGGCTCCTCCTCTTGGTCGAAGCCTGCACCCATGCAAGTGAGCTGTCAACCCATTCCTGCGCCCTCGGTAAACACGTTTGGCGCATGAGATGTATCTTCGTCGGCATACCATTCTCCGAAGCGATCATCCGTGAAGTCTGGCGCCGCGGCGGCAGCCGCGCACGCCTTAGGCCGGTTTCATGAAACGTATTTTCGAAGATCGCTTGCCCCATCAGCGGTCATCATCGTCTTCCGACTGCTCCCGAGCTATACAATCTAAGGTTCTCGTCGCCGGCGCGGACATCAACGCCAAGGACAAAGACGGCGTGACCCCGCTGATGGTTGCAGCGGGGCCTGTAGCTTGCGACAGTGCGCGCGGGCCGCGCTCGGCGTGGTCATTCCCGTGTTTCGGGCTGTAATACGCCTGCCGTCCTCGTCTCGGGCCTGGTGGTAGCACACCACTTTGCCCGAAGGCATCCCGCGGGGAAAGATTGTGAAAGGCTCGTGAAAACGCTCACTCATAGAGCGATCTGCTCGCACTGTTGCTGACAATGACCAATTTTCAATTCAGCTGACTCCTTGCAGCGAGACGACATAGAACGTATGGAGGTGGCGGGAGTCGAACCCGCGTCCTGGAGTGTTGACCAAGAACCTCTACAGGTTTATCCGCCCGTTAGAACTCGGCGAGAGGTTTGGGAGGCGGCGTCCCGCTTCCCGCCAAAGCCGGCTTTAGTGTCCCCAGGCGCCCGCTGGCATGCGCTCGGGTAAGCCCCGGTTTGTTACAGGCACCTCCGGATGTTCGGGACCACGCTCCAGAGACCCGTGGCCGCAATTAAGCAGCCAGTGCGAAATCTGCGTTATTGGCAGTTGTGTTTTTGCCATTTTTAGGAGACTGGCGCTCCACCTGCAGCCCATGGCCGAACCGACCCCAGTCGAGACCGTTGCACCCCCGTAGCAATTGCGCGAAGGCGCAAGTTGCGAAGCCCTTTCAGCCGGCCGCGCAGCGGACGGCGGAAGGGCAGCCGGACACGGAGAAAGCGCGCTACTTCACCCTGTACTCGCGCTCGATCTCTCTCTTCTGATCTCTCTTCCTGATGTCGTCTCGCTTGTCAAAGAGCTTTTTCCCTTTTGCGATGCCAAGCTCGCACTTTACCATCCCACGTTTAAGGTAGACCTTCAGTGGAACAAGGGTCAAGCCTTTCTCATCCGTGACTCGCGCGAGTCTCTTGATCTCCTTGCGATGAACGAGGAGCTTCCTCCGTCGAAGCGGATCGTGGTTGACCCGGTTGCCGAAAGCGTACGGCGTCACGTGGAAGGCAAGGAGCCATAGCTCGCCCTTTTCGACCAGGGCGTAGGAGTCCGCGAAGGAGAACCTGCCCTCCTTGATGGACTTGACCTCCGTGCCCACCAGGGAGATCCCGCACTCGAAGGATTCCTGGATTGCATAGTTGAACCTCGCCTTCCTGTTGAACGCGAGGACCTTGATGCCTTGGTCAGTCTTTGCCATGCAAGCCCCTGGCAGCTATTTTCGCGCCAAAGCCACCCGGAAGCCAAGATACGGTGTTGACCAGTCAGCCGGCTGAGACCCCCTGGTGAAAACGGAGATCTGCTCGGACTGGTTGTTCCAGGAACCGCCTCTGACCACCCTGTCGGGACCGGCGGTGTAGGATCTCTCGTAGGACGCGTTCAGTCCCGGGTCAAGCGAAGAAAGGAGGTAGCTGCCGGGCGCGTAGGGGTCAGCGCACCATTGCCAGACGTTTCCGGCCATGTCGCGAAGTCCGTACCCGTTGGGCTCCGAGGTTCCGGCCCGAGACGGCCCGACCGCCCCCTTGTGAAAGAAAACCGCGGCTCCCGGCTTTTCCCCCAGGGGATACAGCACGCCACGGAGCCCTCCACGCGCCGCCCATTCCCATTCGCTTTCAAGGGGAAGCCTGGCGATGTATCCAGGGAGGGAGGACTGAACAGCGCCCGTGAGCCACTGGCAGAAGGCGGCTGCCGCGTGGAAGGAAACCGATGTGACCGGCAGATCTTCCGCCCCGGCCGGAGGTCTTCCATTCACCCAGTCGGAGAGATACGTGTCGTCCGCGAGGCCGCTCGAGACCAGGCCGGCGGCGTTAGCCGGGCTCCACTGCGGCGTCTGCGCGACGAAAGCAGCAAACTGCCTGTTGGTGACTTCCGTCTCGCCAAGGTAAAAGGAATCAACGGTGACAGGGTGGGGGAGGAGCGGGTCCACTGACTTTCCCAGGGAGTCGACGTTGTCATCCTTTCCCATGGTGAGCTCACCCGAGGGGACGGAACGATAACTTGCACCCTGCAGGACCACGAGCCTTCCGCCGCCCCCTGCTGATGGCGGGAACCTCCCCTGGTAGTACTTCGACATTGTCTCCCGGTACATGGAGAGGTATTGCTGGATCCAATCACCCGAGGCGAGCTTGACCGCCTTGTCACGCGCAAGGGTCAGAAGAAGCCACGACGGAGCATTGTCATATTTTTGTTTAACGTGTACTGAATCTTCTACTAAATCCACCAGCGCAGACGGAGAGAGAAAAGAGTTTCTCGATGATGCTCGCGCAGCGGCCAAAAGTAGTTCTCGCAACTGGAACTCGGCAGTGACGTATCTGGCCGAATTGTCCAGAAAATCATACACCTTCAAGCGGGAGCCTTCATCCACTGCGGCACGCGAAGCGTCTGAAAGTATCTGTGGTATCTCGGGATTCTTCTGGAAATCGCCAAGAGACCAGGCAAGAAGCCCGTCCAGGTCAGAAACCCGCAGTTCCTGTTTCGTCGAACTGGTGTCGGGAAAGAGGAGGGTGGCAAAGACCCTGCCGCTGACAGTTTCATTCAGCGTGACCGGCGAGTAATACGGTTTGGATATCTCTACCGTTCTCGAGCCGCTCTTCAGAAAGATGATGCACGGCGTGCTGCCGGCGTAGGCACCATCCACCTTCACCGTGGCCTTCCCCGGATACGTGGTTATGGAAAGGAATGCGCCATGGCGATGCAGCCCGGGATAGAGCAGGATGAAGAAGAGGAGGACAACCACGGCCACAGCGTAGAGACCGGTAAGATAGGTACCCGGCCGCATGCCAAGGATGGGCTTCAAGTGGACGGCGAGGTCGTCGGCGGGCGCCTGGCCAGCGGTCCGGTCCTTTTTCGACATGCGGGGGATTATAGGAAGGCCGTACTCGCTTGTCAACGATTCGCTTCCCATGATAGCCTTGACGCGCGGAGACCGCATGGCAGCAAATACGAACACCGCGTGGATGCAGTGGGAGAAGAATGTCCAGACCGCCACGGAGCGCTTTCTCACCTGGCGAAAGAAGCGGTCCCTCGCCCGCAAGGCGCGCCAGAAGAAGCGAAACCCGGTTGTGGACTGGATAGATGCAATCGCCTCCGCGGTCGTGATCGTCCTGGTCATCAACCAGTACCTTCTCCAAGCGTACCAGATCCCATCTCCCTCCATGGAGCCGAGCCTCCTTGTGAGCGATCGAATCTTCGTGAACAAGATCGTCTACGGCCCTGAGCTGATCCCGGGCATGCTGAAGATGCCGGGTTTCAAAGTACCCGCTCGGGGAGACGTGATCATCTTTGAGAGCCCGGAGTATATCTCCAGCGGCCCGATCAAAGACATTCTCCAGCGGATCATCTACATGGTCACCCTGTCCATCGTGGACATCGACAAGGACGAGTACGGCCAGCCCAAGCATCACTTCCTTATTAAGAGGGCCATCGGGATGGCCGGAGATCGGCTTCGCATGCGGCAGGGGAATGTGGAGATCCTTCCCCCCGGCGAGTCGACATGGCTGCCGGAGGAAACGCTGAAGGAAAGCCTCGGGATGATCTATCCCTCGCATCGGTCCATCAACCCGGACGAGTACCAGTACTTCAAGGAAGAAGGTGTCGGCATTGCGCTGCAGCTGGCTGGGCTTTCGGCAACCTCGGAGCAGAAGAGCGCCATCTCCCGATACTACGAGGCTACGCAGGATTCGAGCGGCAACGCCCATTTCCGGCTCATAGCGCTGAACGATGAGAAGGAAGTGGAGCTCTGGCAAAGCCGGACAGAGTGGGCCATGGAACCGTTCAACCTCGGCAAGGCAGCTGATTGGCGGCTTCTGCAGGAAGGCTACTATGTCCCGCAGGGGAGAATATTCCCCATGGGTGACAATCGCGACAATTCGCGGGATGCCCGGTACTTCGGCACGGTCCGCCTCGACAAGGTCCTCGGCAAGGGATTGTTCAGGTACTGGCCGCTGGCCAGGTTCGGCGTCATCAGGTAGGAGAGATGATCGGTTCGGTGGAGCGATATTCTTCCTCGGTCAGAAAGAGGAGGATGTCGCTTCTTGGCACGCGCACCTTTCGGATTCTCCTCATTGCTTTCATCCTCTACGTGGTGGTCTCCCGGTTCATCGTGGCCACCTACCGCGTGGAGTCCGTTTCCATGGAGCCCCAGATAAGCCCGGCCGACAGGGTGATTGTCAGTCTCCTGGCATTCGGACCGCGCGTGCCCTTTTCTCATGCCCGGTTCCCCGGGCTCACTGAGCCCCAACGGGGTGACCTCGTGATGGTGCAGCCTCCCTTTTATGACGATGAACCGCTGCTCGTGAAGATCTTCCAGCCCGTCGTGAGCTTCCTGACCCTGCAAAAGGCGACACTCCGCAGGGACCTGTACGGTGGCAGGGTGAACAGTTACATGCTGAAGAGGATCGTCGGGATGCCGGGAGATACGATACGGCTCGGCAACTACAAGGTGTGGGTCCGACCGCGCGGCGGATCAGATTTCGTGCCGGAGGACCAGATTGTGCCCGTCCGCTACGGGACGCGCTCTGCCGTGAACGCTCCCGGGTGGGACTCGTCACTGCCCTTTTCAGGGAACGAGGACGATCTCGTGTTGAAAGACGGAGAGTACTACGTTCTTGGGGACAACAGGCCGGAGTCCAGTGACAGCAGGTCATGGGGTCCTGTCCCCGCGGACAGGATCATCGGCAAGGTGATCTACCGCTACTGGCCGCCTCGCTCCATTGGCGGGCTCTGAGCTCCCCCTGTCCCTGTACATCCACGTTCCCTTCTGCGTGGACAAGTGCCTCTATTGCAATTTCTATTCCGTGCCTCGGCGCTCCGTCCATGAAGGCATCCAGGAAGCTGTGGTCGACCAGACCATCCAACAGATGCGCTTTTTCCTCGATGCCATGGGGGACGCCTGCGCGGTGCAGACCGTCTTCATGGGCGGCGGAACTCCCAGCACGCTGCCCCATCCGTTGCTGCGCCGGCTCCTGAGCTCTCTCAAGCTCTCCGCCTGCCAGGAATGGACGGTGGAGGCCAACCCCGAATCCATCAACCGGGATTTTCTTGATGCTTGCGGGGATGCGGGGGTCACTCGAATAAGCGCCGGCGTGCAAAGCACCGATGACAGGCATCTGAGCACCCTGCGAAGGACGGGAAGCCGCCAGGACATACTGCGGGCAGCAGGATTGCTGCGAAGCTGCTGGAAGGGCGACGTGAACCTGGATTTCATTGCGGGTATCCCCGGACAGGAACCGGCAGACGTTGCAAGGGACCTTTCGCTCCTGGATGAGCTGCCGGTGTCCCACGTCTCACTCTACTCCCTGACGTACGAGCCTGATACGCCCCTCGCCCGCCTGGTGGCGAACGGAAGGGTCCGGTCGAACTCCGCCGAAAAGGACGAACAGCTGTGGTTCACGGGCGTTGAAGAGCTCAAGAGGCGAGGCTACATCCACTACGAGGTCTCGAACTTCTGCCGTCCAGGAAAAGAATGCCGTCACAACCTTCGTTACTGGAGGCTGGAGCCATATCTCGGGGCAGGTCCGGGTGCGGTCTCCACGCTTCCCGCTGGGGCCGTTGCAAAGGCCTTGAGCAGGCCCGGCGTTTCCGCCGATGGGGAAAGCGGCGGAGTGCTTCGCATGAGCAATCCGCGTGACATCCGCGGCTACCTGGCAGGCCGGGAGCAGCTCTGGGGCGCGGAGCTGGAAGCCGTGAGGCCGGCAGACTTTCTGCTTGAAACCCTGATGATGGGCTTTCGGCTGGAGGAGGGGATATCCGCAGGCCTGTTTGAGAGGAGGTTCGGAAGTCCCTTCCAGGAGATCTTTCCGGGGCTCTGGGAAAGCTGGGTTTCGCGGGGTGCAGCGCGACCCGCCGGTGGCAGGCTCGCGCTGAGTGATTCCGGCAGGATGATGCTGGATGGTCTTCTTTCCGAAACGCAGCATGAGCCGGACGCGCGCAACCTGACCGTGTCATGGCCCTGATTGACTTCTGTTTTTTTTTCATGATACGCTCGGACAAACTTAACCAGGAGAAGGGGAAACATGTCTGGCCATAGTAAATGGCATACAATCAAGCACAAGAAAGGCGTTGCAGACGCCAAGCGCGGACAGATGTTCACGAAGCTCATCAAGGAAATCAGCATCTCCGCGCGGTTCGGGGGCGGTGACCCTGAAACGAACCCCCGACTTCGTACCGTCATCCTGAAGGCCAAAGCGAGCAACATGCCCAAGGACAACATCGACCGGGCCATCAAGAAGGGCACCGGCGAGCTGGAGGGCGTGAGCTACGAAGAAATCCTCTATGAAGCGTACGGGCCGGGCGGGGTGGCCATGCTCATTGACGTCCTCACGGACAACAAGAACAGGGCGGCCGCTGAGATCCGCAACCTCCTGAACAAGGGCGGCGGAAGCCTTGGCGCGGCGGGAAGCGTCTCCTACCAGTTCAAGAGGAAGGGGCTCATCACCTACGACTCCTCCAAGTACAAGGAGGACGACATCCTTGCCGTTGCCATAGAAGCCGGCGCGGAGGATGTGAGCAGCTATGGAGACAGCATCGAAGTCACTGCGAGCCCTGAGGATTTCGAGAACGTGGTCAAGGCGCTCGAAGCGGCCGGGTTCCAGCACAGCATGGCGGAGATCGCGCGCGTGGCGGACACCACGGTGACGCTGGACAACGACAAGACGCAGAAGGCGCTGCGGCTGGTGGAGAACCTTGAGGACCACGAGGACGTTCAGAATGTGGCGACAAATCTGGAGATCCCTGCCGGATTTGTCATGAGCGAGTAGTGTCATGGCCGCGCCGCGAGAGTGATGAGGACACTCATCGGGATTGATCCCGGGCTCGCGGCAACAGGCTGGGGGGTCGTCCGGTTCGACGGCTCCAGGTTCTTCCACGTTGCTCACGGCGTTGTGCGTACAGATTCCGAGTCATCGCTTTCAGCCAGGCTCCTCGCAATTCACGGCGCTGTTCGCAAGCTCCTTGTGAAGTACTGCCCCACGGAGGCAGGGGTGGAGGAGCTGTTCTTTTCCCGCAACGCATCAAGCGCAATGCAGGTTGCTCATGCCCGCGGCGTCGTTCTGCTGGCCCTCGGCCAGAGAGGGATCCCCGTGGAGTGCTATTCCCCCCAGCACGTGAAGGCCGCCGTCATCGGGAGAGGGAGAGCGGACAAGGACCAGGTGCAGCGCCTGGTATGCGTTGTCCTGGGGCTGGAGGAGATACCGGCAGCCGGATCACGCCGCGGATGCCCTTGCCGTGGCCATCTGCCACGCAAACAGGTCGCAGGTCGATGTTCAACAGCATCACTGGTGAGATCACCTTCAAGGGTGAGGAGAGGCTCTGCGTCCAGACTGGCGGCGTGGAGTGGGACCTCACTGTCTCCCGCCGGGCGCTCGACAAGCTCCCTCCCGTGGGGCAGGTGGCCAGAATCCATACACACCTCCTGCACCGCGAAGATTCCATGCGCCTCTACGGGTTCTTCGATGCCGCCGAACGGGCACTTTTTCTGGACCTCCAGAAGGTGGAAGGGGTCGGACCGCGCGGGGCCCTCAAGGTGCTCTCCGGCGTGGACAGGGACAAGTTCGCGCAAGCCCTTGATCAGGATGACGTGGAGGCGCTGTCCGCCCTGCCGGGGATCGGGAAGCGGACTGCCCAGAAGATCATTCTCACCCTCAAGGGAAAGCTGACTCCCGCAACGGAAACCGCGGGGCGCTCCGCGGAGGATGACATTGCAACCGCCCTGGTCGGAATGGGCTTCGACCGCAGGACGGCAAAGACCGCGGTGACGGCGGCGCTGAAGTCGCTGGCCGGGCGGAAAATGAAGGGTGAGGAGCTCGAGCGCGAGCTTTTCAAGCTGGCGGTGGCCATTGCCGGCGGTGAATCCAATTCCGCGAGCAGCGGCGGCACCGCGAGCTGCCGTGCGACAAGCGGCGGTACCACGAGCAGCGCGCCGCGGGATGGCACGCCGCAGGACGGCGCCTCGTGAAAGACCGCTCCCAGGATCCGACTCCGCGTCTCCCGAACCCGAGCTTCAACCCCGCCTTCGACGGGGAGGAGCTGTCCCTGAGGCCGCGCCTCCTGTCCGAGTTCGTGGGGCAGGACAAGCTCAAGGAGAACCTGGCAGTCTACATCGAAGCGGCAAAGAGGCGGGGGGAGCATCTCGATCACGTGTTCCTTTCCGGCCCTCCGGGCCTCGGGAAGACAACGCTCGCGGCAATCGTCGCCAACGAGCTGGGAGTCCAGTTTCGAGCCACTTCGGCGCCTGCCCTGGAGAAGCCGGGTGACCTGGCCGCAATACTCACGAGCATCGGGGAACGAAACATCTTCTTCATCGACGAGATCCATCGACTCAAGCCGGTCGTGGAAGAAATGCTGTACTCCGCCATGGAGGATTTCGAGATCGACGTCGTTATCGGTCAGGGGCCCGGCGCGCGAACAATCAAGATTCCGCTGCCTCCCTTCACCCTTGTCGGGGCGACCACGAAAACGGGCCTGGTATCCAGCCCCCTGTATTCCCGGTTCGGCATCCCCATGCGCCTGGATTTCTACGATCCCGCGGACATACGCAAAATCGTGTTTCGTTCCGCGGGGATCCTTGCCATCACGGTGGAAGAAGACGCTGCTGAAATGGTTTCCCGGTGCTCCCGCGGAACTCCCCGAATTGCAAACAGGATCCTCAGACGCATGAGGGACTTTGCGGAGGTCTGGGGAAGGGGAGTCATCGATCTGCCAATCGTGACGCGAGGCCTTGAGTCCCTGGAAATAGATGCCCGGGGGCTGGACAAGCTTGACCGCGAGATCCTGCGCACGCTCGTTGAGAAATACGCCGGCGGGCCCGGTCGGCTCGGAGACAATCGCCATCTCGATTGGCGAAGCTGTCGATACCCTGGAGGACGTGTACGAGCCGTACCTCATCCAGATCGGATTTCTGAAACGAACGCCGCGGGGAAGAGTGGCCACGGCAGGGGCATGGGAACACCTCGGGATCAAGCAGACCACGCGTGGAGACCAGTCTCTTCTCTTTTGACCTCCCCCCGGAGCTGATAGCCCAGGAGCCGGAATCCGATCGTGAGAACGCGCGGCTCCTGGTCCTGGATCGGGCAACCGGGCAGGACCCGGGACTCGCGCGTGCGCGAAGTCGCCGGCGCCCTTGCGCCCGGGACCGTGGTGGTGCTGAACGACACCCGCGTGCGAAAGGCACGCTTGTTTGCCGAAAGCGAGAAGGGTCGGAAAGTCGAGGTTCTCCTTCTGGCCCGGCGGGAAGCTGCCGTCTGGGAAGCGCTGACCGGCGGAGAGAAGAATGCGCGGACTCTGGGGTTTGCGGATGGCGTCATGGGGACCATCGAATCAAGGGAAGAGGATGTCCGCGTGATTCGCTTCGAGCCGGCAATTGACGATGCCTGGCTGGAGAGGAACGGCCACGTGCCCCTGCCGCCGTACGTGAGACGCCCGGACACCCCGGCGGATGAAGAGAGGTACCAGACAGTCTATTCGAGAGCCGTTGGCTCGGCGGCCGCGCCCACGGCAGGCCTCCATTTCACCAGGCGCCTGCTCGGGGAGCTGCAAACCGCCGGGATCCTGGTCTGCCATGTCACGCTTCACGTCGGGCTTGGCACGTTCCTCCCCATCCGCAGCGCGCGCATCGAAGACCACAGGATGCATGAGGAAGAGTTTTCGGTTCCGCGGGAAACGAAGGAGCTGGTCGACACGGCGGTGCGAGAAGGTCGGCCCGTTCTGGCCGTCGGAACCACCGTTGTTCGAACCCTGGAGACCGCGTGGACGGATGACGGCCTTTCGGCGGGCGAAGGGCGCACCCGCATGTACATCACGCCCGGTTTCAGGTTCAAGGTGGTGTCCCAGCTTTTCACGAACTTTCACACGCCGCAGTCCAGCCTGCTCGTGCTGGTGAGCGCGTTCGCCGGGCGCGAGCTGATCCTGCAGACGTACCGGGAGGCGATCCGGAAGAGGTACAGGTTTTTCAGCTACGGGGATGCAATGCTGATCACGTAGCGACCATGCCCGGCGCTAGTAGGTGTGCTGGTCCATCTTCTGGAAGTCCGCCCGGACCTTTTCCAGCCGGGCCAATTGCGCGTCGATGATCTGCTTGTAGTCCAGGTCCCCGGACTGCACGCGGAAGTTTTCATCCTCCCACTCCTGGATCTGGGGGAGGTGGATGTCCTGCATGGCCCACGCCAGGGCTGACCACTTCTGGGCATCTGTCCAGTAGCCGTAGGCGACCCGGTAGATCTTCTCCGCGGTGTCGAGGCTCTCGAGGTTCTGCCGCTTCCAGGGGTAGTTGTAGAAATACGCCACCATCTTGTCGTACTTGCTTCCCAGGGTCAGGTAGAGGTAGATCAGCTTCAGGTTCACGTGCATGTAGAACAGGTTTCGATATCGCTCCCACTCTGTCGTGTCGTGGATCGTGGCCAGTGCATACAGCGGATTGGCAAAAGGGGCAAAGTCTGCCTTCAGGGCGAGCTCGAGGTACTGGATGTCCTCCATGGCGTCTTCGGGATAGTGGTGGAGGGTCTCGTGGTAGAGCCTGTAATACTGCTCGGCATAGAGGATGCGCCATCCCGAAGCGGGGAGGAGAGGGACCACGACAAGAACAAGAGCAAGTACCGCGCTCTTCACATCCCTGTTATCGGCAGGCCGGAGAGTATTTTCCATATCTCCTCATGGATGGCCCCCGCCGGCCTGTCACCGTTGACGATGGAAATGGCCATGCCGCTGGCGGCGAATCTCTCCAGGGCAGCCAGGTAGTTCTCACGCACCCTGGCCTGGAACGCCACGCTGTCGAAAAGCTCTGCCTTGTTTCGCCGGGAAAGCCTTTCCTGGCTGACTTCCACCGGGGTGTCGATGAAAAGGAGGCACTGCGGGAAGGGGAAGCCCTGGTTCAGGTTCCAGACGAAGTCGAAGCCGCACTCGATGGACTGGTAGGCGAGGCTTGAAAAGAGGTAGCGGTCGCAGACGACGAGCTCTCCCCGCGAGGCAGTGGCCAGGATCCCCGCTTCCGGCGCATGGAGGTGCTCGTTTCGATCTGCCGCATAGAGCATCGCCGTTGTCGTGGGAAGCGCCTTCACCTCGCGCGCCAGGATGGCGCGAAGAAGCTTTCCCACCGGGCCATCGGTGGGCTCCCAGGTTGCTGTATGCTTCTTCCCGGCGGAGCTCAGCCTCTGGGAAAGCAGCTTCAGCTGGGTGGAAGTGCCCGCCCCGTCGAGCCCTTCCAGAACAATGAAACTTCGAAGTATAGTGTTTTTCACCGGGCGCCGATTGTAATGCGAACCGCCTGCCTTGTCATCGCCATCTTGCTCTTCTCCATTGCTTTCCGTGGCTACCCGCAGGAGAGCGCAGCTTCCCAGGAAGGGCGCGCGCCGGCAGGCGGCATAGATCAGGATATCACGTTGACCGGGGGGGATGAGACCGCCCTTCCCGTTCCTCCGCCGGGAGGACCGGGGCCGCTCCTGGTTCCTGACGTGGATCTCCAGAGGCCGCCTGCACTTTTTCGCGCTCCCGTGCTCCCTCCCTCCGGGGTATGGGCTGCTCCTCCCGCGGAGTGGCGCGTGAAGGATCCCCTTCATGCGGGCTGAAGAAACCCGCAGACAGCGCCCAAGCCCCCCAACTCGGGCGTCCGTGATCGTAGTCGAAGAACCCGAAACAACGGATTTCCCTCGACGAGCTCTTCCCTGGCTTGCATCCCTGACCTTCCTTGCGGTCCTTCTGGCTGCCTCCACCGTGATCGTCTTCGACCGCACCGAGCTGCCGCTGCCGCCGGAGCCGGTCGAGGTGGTCCTGGGCGGTGCCTCCCTGGAGCAACTGCAGGACGACAGCGCTGGCTCTGCCGGGGGGCGCCTCTCACCATCTTCAGCGAGGCTGGCGCTTCCCGCCCCCGGGGGCATTGTCGGGGCACGCCCCGGCCGTCCCGTTGTCTCTTCGGATGCCCCGCCTCGCATGCGGCCCATCGGCATCCCGGCCGGCGGTGGCGTTGACAGCATCCCTCAGCCCTCCGCCCAGGACGTTCTGTCCGACCTTCCCTCCGCTTCCTCTCCGGAGGCGCACTCGGATGGGCAGTTCGGCTGGGAGCAGGGCAAGCCGCGTAGAGTCCTCTCCCGCCAAGATCCGCAGTTTCCTCCCTTCCTTGGCGCCGCGGGCGTCGAGGTCGAATGCACGGCGCGCATCACCGTTTCCCCCATGGGAGCGGTGACTCGAGTGGAAATAACCCGTAGTTCAGGGTATACTGAAATAGATGCCAGCGTTGAGGCAGCCCTCCGTGAGTACCTATTCTCTCAGGTGGACGGGAGGAAAGACGAGGTTGGAACGGTAAGGTTCCGCTTCCGCCTGGAGAAGCCGAATTGAAGAAAGCGTTTGTCACCTTATTTGCCCTGGCGAGCCTCTGCGTCCTTCTGGGGCTGACAGTGATCCTGGGGTCCGCAATCAGCCGGGAAATGGCGCGGCGGATGGCGCAGCTGAAATCAGCAAGCATCAGCGAGCTGGAATCAGTCCTCGGACATACGGTGACCTACACCAGCATCTCTCCGTCCTTCCTCAACTACCTGGAAGTGCGTGACCTGACCATCCACGATTCTGCTGACACGGGCAATGCCCTCCTCACGATCCACCGGCTTCGCATCTACTACAGCCTGGTTCACCTCCTGGCCACCGGCGACCCCGTGGGGTCGCTGCGCGAGATACGGATCCTGAATACGCGCTTCGCCCTCGACCTGCAGAAGGACACGACGGTGATCGATCTCCTGCAGAAGCTCACGGCAGTCGGAGGCGGTGAAAGCGGCCTTCACGCCCGCGTCACCGGCGCGGATGTCGACATCGTTCTCCAGACAGACGGAACCACCGTGACGATCTCCCACCTTTTCTTCCAGGTCGACACTGCGAGGGACGCGCTGGCTGTTTCTTTTCGGGGGAACTGTCATGGGGTCCTTGCGTCCGGGTTCGATTTCACTTCGGGAGTGGACGTTTCCGGAAAGGTCGATCGGGCGTTCACGTGGTCCGACCTCACCGTACGCCTCCTGTCTTTCGACAGCTCCCTGTTTGCGCTGGAAAAGCAGACCTTGCAGGTTGTCTGGAAGGGAAGCCAGGTGCAGGTCCACAAGATAGAGGACAGGTCACCCATTGACCTGGGGGTGACGGCGGACCTCGACCAGCAGCAGCTGACGGTGAGCTTCCAGACCGACGGACTGCGCGCGGACCACCTGGTGCGGTTTTCCGGCGCCATGGAGAGATTCAACAACTGGCTGAAGGCACCGCTGACGGCGGCAGGTCATCTCACGTACGTATTTCCGACCCACAGTCTCGCCTACCAGGCGGGTGTCTCGGTCTGGTTCCAGGATCAGCTCCCCATCCATGACCTGACCCTGGACTCCACGTTCTCCGGGACTGAAAAGGGCGCCTCGTTTTCCCCGCTGCGCATTTCCTCCCCCTCGGGAAGTCTCCAGTTCGACGGCAGCGTTCGATACGACACGTTCTATCCGGAAGGGATGCTCACCCTGGTCAACGTGGATGCGGGCACGGGTCGTCGCGTGAGCGCGGATCTCTCGATCCACCCGAGGAACGGCGGGATCGAAGTCGACGGGCGGCACCTGCTCATCGGGCAAGTCGGGTTTGACGATTTTTCCATCGCGTTGACGCCTGAGGAGCGAGGGAGCGCGTTCACCCTCGAGTCTTCCTTTGCGGACGCCGCCCCCGGCCACATCTCAGCCCATGGGGAGCTTCTGCTCAGGAAGCCCGTCCGCAGCGCCCTCTCCGCCGGAGACGCGGAGGCTGCGCGGCTTCCCGCAATCACGCTCTCAGCATCCCTCCGTGATGTGCCCCCGGACAAGCTTTACCACCTGCTGATGGGCGCCGGCACCCTTTCCCGTCAACAGGAAGACATCAGGAACGTGCTGACCCGTTGCGTCGTAAACACGGACCTCGAGTTGAAGACAGACCTTTCAACCGTGACGGTGAGCAGCCCGCTTGTCACCGTCACCCAGGCGGACAATCCAGGGACCAGCGTCCGCTTCGCCGCCCTTGTCGACTCATCTCATGTCGCCATCAACGATCTCTCGGGCACGTGGAAAGGCTATTCCGTGGCCGGGTCGTTCGAGGCCACTTTCGCCGAAGCCGGTCAGGTCGGTTTTTCATCCAATCTTGCGATTCTTGGAACGAAGTTCATTCTCGATGGCAGGTATTCGGACGCCGGAGGCCTCTTCGT
Source organism: uncultured Spirochaetota bacterium (assembly GCA_963745235.1). Classification (GTDB taxonomy): domain Bacteria; phylum Spirochaetota; class Spirochaetia; order SZUA-6; family Fen-1364; genus Fen-1364. The sequence goes on from CAVUXE010000099.1 coordinate 64,710, forward strand.
GACCGGCTCCTATGGCCTGCAGGTGAGCGTGACTCCCAACAGGGACGGGAGCTACTCCCTCCAGGGGCGGGCGAGCCAGCTGCCCATTCCGGTTTCCGGCTCATCCCTTGCCGTCTCATTCGACATGGGCGGGCTGTATTCCGGGCCGGGCGAATGGGTGGCGCGAGCCCAGTCGTTCACGGTCTACAACGTGCCCCTGCTCGAGTCCAAGAGGAACTCGGTCAGCTTCTCGGCCCGGATGACGCCACGGAGGCTCGAGCTGGACCAGATTACCTTCACGGACGCCTATTCGGCGCTGACGGGGTCAGCTGAAGTGTCCCTCGCAATGCCGGCAGACCCCTTTGGAGCGCGTTTCCTGGAAACCCTTGCCGCGCAGTTCAAGGGCGCCCTGAAGGGTGCGGGGGGGGCCGAGTCCTACACCGCGCAGGGAACATTGAAGAACGGGACTCTCGGAATACGCGTTGCGTTCGACGGAGTGCCGCTCGAGCGCATGCGTTCCCTCTCGATCCATGGTTCCCTTTCGGGAACGGGAACAATTGCGGGGCCCGTGGCGCGCCCGTCCATGACGCTCCAGGTGAGCCTGAAAGATGGAAGGCTCGGCACCGACCCGATTTCCATGGAGACCGGTGCGGCCCTCTCGCCGGGGTCCATCCAGCTCAGCGCATTGAAGATCACGTACCTTGCCCACAGCCTGAGCGATGGGACAGGATCGCTTGATCTGAAAAAAGGCGCTTTCTCACTCGGGGGGCGGTATGCGGGTGAGTATTTTTCGGATCACGTTCACCTCCTCGCCCGGCTGGAAGGACAGTTCGCCCCGTCCTCTTTGGCAGCCAATCTCCTTGACCAGGGTCTCCAGGGCAGGTTGAGCCTGAGCGAGATAACAGTCGAAGGAAAACCGTTTTCGCCGTGGGGGGTCACGTTCCGCACACAAAAGGGGAGGCTGACCCTGGACGGAGGTCCCGGCAATTCCATTCATGGGTCCGTGGACTCTCACCTGGCCTTCGCAATCCACCTTGCCAGCCCGCTTCCCTTTGTCGGGGACGCCGGTGGCAGGATCGTCGGAGACCGTATCATGGCGTCAGCAGCCATGGAGGCCTTCGATGCAACCGTCCTCAACTCGGTCCTCAGGACGGCCTCAGTCACCACGCAGTCCGGCACCTCACCCGTTCTCAGCTTCACGTCGGGGACAGCGTCCGGCCGCCTCTCCATCAGCGGGCCGGTCAACGACCCGGATTTCAACGGCGAGCTGTCCGTCATGGGCGCAGGCGTGCGCTGCGCCTATTCCCCTGACGTCGCGGGGCCAATCAACACCCGCCTTGTATTCGATGGCAAGGGCTTCCACTTTTCCCGCGTCGTGGTCAACGCGGGGGCAAGCCGGCTGAGCGCGGAGGCGAGCTTCACCATTGATCACTGGGCGCCGATTGCCTTCGACCTGACCCTGCGCACGGAGGGGGAGACCGCGGCCCACCTCAAGGCGAAGTTCGGCCGAATGATAGCTGACGGCCACATCTTGGGGAATATGCGGATAGCCGGAGACGACAGGAGCACGAACGTGACCGGCGACATCCTGGTGACCGACTGCCGCATCACCCTGGGAGCGGCGCCGCACGGGCAGTTCACTCCCGAGGAGCCCCCGACGTTCCTGACACTGAACGCGGAAACCGGGAAGCGGGTGGAGTTCGCATGGCCGTCGGAGAGCTACCCGGTGCTGCGGACAACGGCGAGCCCGGGCGGGAAGCTGGCCATCACCTACCGGGGCGACACCGGTGCCTACACGGTGAAGGGGACCAGCGCGGTGCAGGGCGGTGAGATCTACTACTTCGAACGAAGCTTCATTCTCAGGAAAGGAACGATAACCTTCAACGAGGACCAGTCGAGCTTCGATCCGAGGATCACGGCCCGGGCAGAGGTCCGGGAGTGGGACCCTTCGTCGGGGGAGGAGATCAGGATCTATCTCGACGCGGACAACCCGCTCAGCAAGTTCACTCCCCGGTTCAGCTCGGATCCTCCTCGCTCGGAAAACTATCTCATGGCGATGATCGGCGCACCGTTCATTGCGCGTGCGGAGACGCAGGGTCTTGGCCTGTCAGCGGCGTTGATCTCCTCCGACGTCGTCAGCCAGGCGTGGCTCCTGCGCCCGCTGGAGCAGCGGCTGCGCGACGTGCTCGGAATGGACATGGTGTCCGTACGGACGCAGATCATTCAGAACCTCCTGGCGCAGAGGCTATTCGGAACCACGTTGAATCCCCTTGACAACACCAGCATCTCTCTTGGAAAGTACCTCGGGAACGATCTCTTTCTGGAAATGCTCGTGAGGCTGCAGACGCAACCGGTCCCCGGTGCTGCCGGGCTCTCCGTGAACCCGGCGGGAAGCGGAGTGGGGCTTCCTCCCATTCCGGCCGCGACCCTGCCAACGGCTGGAATCGGGCTCCAGCCGCAGCTCGAGTGGAGCATGGAATGGACAACGCCATTCTTCACGCTCGACTGGATCTTTCAGCCTCAGCATCCAGAAACGCTGTTCCTGACGGACAATGCGCTGTCGTTCAGCTGGAGATTTTCTTACTGAAGCCGCGGCGCAATCGCCGGCATCGCAGAGTGAATCCGAGTTAAAGGAGTCCGTTTGATGAACCGTGTCACACTCGTCGCCTCTGCCATTCTCGCTCTGGTTCTGGCCGTTTCCGCCGGCGCACAAGCCCAGGACCAGGGGGGGGCGGAGGCAAGCGGCACAGCCGCACCGGGGGCAGGCGTACCCGGGGCAGGCCCCTTTCTGCCTGCCCCGGATCAGGGACAGCCTGGCGGTGCCACGGGCGGCGCGGAAGCCGGTGGGCAGGCCCCCCAGCCCGCTCCGCAGGAATGGTACGTCGGCAAGCCCATCAAGGACTTCACTTTCACCGGCCTCGCCACTATCAAGGCCGAAGACCTGAGGGCCATCGTGGCGCCCTACATCGGGCAGAGCTTCAGCGTGGACCCGCTCCTGTGGGAGATCGAAGGCAAGCTGTACGCGCTGGACTACTTCGAGACCATCGTGCCCAACGCTCTTCCCGCGGACGATTCCAAATCCGCTGTCATCATCCAGTTCGACGTCAAGGAACGGCCCGTCATCGTCGCCGTGGAGATCAACGGGAACAGCGGGATCCGCACGAGCGACATCACCGACAAGATCCTCCTGAAAAAAGGGGACCTGGCCAACCAGACGAAGCTGCAGGCGGACCTGGAGGCGGTGCGATCCCTTTACCTGGAAAAGGGCTACACGGAAGCCGACGTGAAGGCGAGCTTCGTCTCCGGGGACAAGGACAACACGGTCAAGGCCGTCTTCACGATCAGCGAGGGGCTTGCCACCACCATCAAGGAGATACGCTTCTCCGGCAACCACTTCGCGTCGGAAAGCACCCTTCGCGGCCTCATGAAAACGAAGCCTCCGTCCCTGTTCGAACCGGGAATCTTCCAGGAGTCAAAGCTGGAGGATGACAAGGCGGCCATCATCGCATACTACACGGACCACGGGTTCATCGACGCGAAGATCGACAAGGTCACGCAGGAGACCTCGAAAACAAAGGAAGGAAAGAACTCCCTCGTGCTCACGGTCTACATCACCGAAGGCGACCAGTGGAACTACGGCGGGCTGACCATCGACGGGAACCAGATATTCACCACCAAGCGTCTCCTGGAGCTCGTCACGCAGAAAGCCGGGAAGACTCTGAGCCTCCAGAAGCTCCAGACGGATATCGGGCGGATCCAGGACCTGTACTACGAAAACGGGTACATCTTCAACACCTTCGAGCGCAAGGAGAATCGTGACGACGCAACCAAGACCATCACCTACACGCTCAACGTCGGGGAGATGGACAAGGCGCACATCGAGAACATCATCTTCAAGGGCAACACGAAAACCAAGGAGTACGTCCTGCGAAGGGAGCTCCCCTTCGAGGAAGGGGAAGTCTTCAACAAGGAGAAGATCATCGAGGGGTACCGCAACCTCGTCAACCTCCAGTACTTCAAGACCGTGCAGCCTGATACGCCCCAGGGCTCGGCATTCGGCCTGATGAACGTCGTGTTCAACGTGGAGGAGGCCAGCACCGCGGACATCAACTTCGGCGTCATTTTCTCCGGCGCCCAGCAGCTGGGTGACTTCCCCATCTCGGGCGTCATCAAGTGGAACGAGCGCAACTTCATGGGCAGGGGACAGACAGTGGGCGTGGACCTGGAAGCATCTCCCATCAAGCAGAGCATTTCACTGAACTTCCAGGAGCCGTGGCTCATGGATCAACGCTGGTCGGTCGGCGTTTCCCTTTCCTTCGACCATTCGAATGAGCAGAACGTCCTGATGGACATGCTCCCCCCCATCTTCAGCGACGCTGATGCTCCGAACGCGGCCCCGGATCCTTATACCTCCCGGCAGGACTACCTGAATGCGCTGGAGGCCGGGCTGAGCATACCTTCGCAGTACCTCATGCGCTATGACGCGTACGACATCATCCTCGGACTGAACACCGGCTACAAGTTCGCCACGCCGCTGGGGTTCCTCGGGTTCACCGGCGGGTACGCACCCACCATGAGATACATCAGCTACGATGCAAGCCTGTACCGGCCCTTCGAAGTGACTGTCCGAGACAACAACCTTCGCTGGAGCTTCATCGACTCGATCTCCGCCAGCGTGTACCTGGACGGGAGGGACATCTACTGGAACCCGACCAACGGATACTACATCTCGCCAGGCGGTCACCTATACGGGTGGATTCATCCTTGGTGACAGGGACTACATCCGCACTGATTCCACGCTGGAGGGCTTCCTGACGCTCCTGAACGTCCCGCTGTCGGAGGCCTGGAGCCTGCAGTTCGTGCTTGCGGCGCATTCGTCCATGTCCCTGATCCTCCCCCAGTACAGCTACGATTCTCTGACGGGGCAGTGGAGCTGCAGACCGTCACGGACGACACCGACCTGCTGTACATCGACGGAATGACCGTGGGTCGCGGATGGAGAGTCCTCTACGGCAACGCGCTCTGGGACAACAAGCTGGAGCTGCGCATGCCCATTGCGAAGGACTACGTGTGGCTCGTCGGGTTCTTCGACGCGGCGGCGCTCTGGCCGGATGCGAGCCTACATCTCGCAGGCCAATCTCAACAACTACTACTTTTCCTACGGGCTGGGGATTCGCTTCGTGATCCCGCAGTTCCCCATCCGCATCTACCTGGCCGGGATTTCAAGATCGACAATTCCGGGAACGTCACGTATCAGCCCGGCGACTTCAGCCTTGGCGGCTGGGGCCTCAAGTTCGTCATTTCGCTCGGCGGAGGGACGCTGTTCTAGGGTGAGGAGGAAGGCGATGAGAAAGCTCTTTGCAGTCCTTGCGGCAGGCATTGTCCTGGCTCTCCCCGTCGCGCGCGCAGCAGGTCACGAAGGTCGGGATATGCGATTTCACGCGCGTGCTCAGCACCGCCTACAAGGAGTCGAAGGCGTACCGGGATTACGACGCCGCCAGGGCGGACTATACAAAGGAAATCACGGCCACAACACGCGACATCACGGACCTGGAGAACCAGAAGCTGGACGCGGACAAGGCGGGAAACCAGGACCTCTCCCTGACCCTGGAGAAAAAGATCGGCGGACAGGAAGGCCTACCTGGAGAACTACCGCCGCGTGAAGCTCGCCATCCTCCAGCAGCAGGCGGACAAGCTGCTCAGCGGGCCCGTGCTCAAGGAGATCATGGACGTGGTGAACTACGTCGCGGAGGGGGACGGCTATGCCCTGGTCCTGCGAAGCGACGGAGATTTCGGCGCGGGCATCCTGTACCGCATCATGGAAATCGACATCACCGACAAGGTGATCAAGGAGCTCTTCAACCGGGCGGGAAAGACGTACACCGGGGGGCAGTAGTGGGGAGGATCCTCGGGATCGACCTGGGCACAAAGCGCGTGGGCCTTGCCCTCACTGATCCCCTGCGAACCTTCGCGTTCTCCGCTTGCCACTGTCCCGCTCGTCTCCGAGAAGTCCATCGCGGAGGAGATCCTGCGGCTGTGCGCGGAGCGCGGGGTGGACCTCGTGGTCATTGGCATGCCCTACGAAGAGGACGGCGGCGAAGGGGAAGGCTGCGCCCGCGCGCGTCGCATCCAGGAGAGACTCAAGGCCGGGGGGCTCAGGACCGCGTTCCAGGACGAGACCTGGTCCAGCCGTGACGCCGAGGCAGCCCTCAAGGAAGCAGGGAAAAACAGGCGCAATTCCAAGGAAGCGGTTGACATGATTGCCGCTTCCCTCATCCTCCGGGACTACCTGGAGCACATCTCCCCGACGAGCACCTGACCATGGCCGAGCTCACTCCCATGATGGCGCAATATCGCAGCATCAAGGAGCGCTTCGCGGACGCCATCCTCTTCTTCCGCCTTGGCGACTTCTACGAGATGTTCGACCGTGACGCGCGTGGAAGCATCCTCCCTGCTGGACCTTACTCTCACGCAGAGGGCGGGGGTTCCCATGTGCGGCGTCCCCTACCACGCCGCGGCAACCTACATCTCCCGCCTCCTGTCGGCGGGCAGGAAGGTTGCAATCTGCGAGCAGACTGCCGTCCCGGGCAAGGGCCTGATGAGCCGGGACGTCCAGGAAGTCATCACGCCTGGCACGGTCCTGGACGACGGACTTCTCCTGCGCGCATCGAACAACTATCTCATCGCAATAGCCCGGGCGGGGGACGCAATGTCCCTGGCGTACGCGGACATCTCCACGGGGGAGCTTGCGGCAACTTCTTTTCCCTTCGATGCGCGTGAGCAGATCCTGAAACGCGAGCTTCACCGGCTGGAGCCCCGCGAGGTGATTACCCAGGAATCCCTGCTCGTGGAGGACCCGATCCTGCGGGACCTGCTGGGGGAGAGGGAAGGTCTCCTGGTCAACCGGTTGCCGGACTGGAGCTTCGATGCCGAGGCCTGCAGGAAGAGACTGGAAAGGCAGCTTCGCGTTGCAAACCTGAAAGGATATGGGCTGGGGCAGGGCTCTCCGGAAATCCTTTCCGCGGGAGTGCTCCTGGAATACCTCGGCGACACCGCGAAGAGGGGCCTGGACCACATGTGCTCCCTGCGGGTCTACGCGGACCGGACCTTCGTCGAGCTGGACGAGGCTTCCCAGCGCAACCTCGAGCTGGTCGCCAATCTGCAGGACGGGAGCAGAAAGTTCAGCCTCCTCTCGGTCCTGGACCAGACACGCACGGCCCCGGGGGCGCGCAGGCTCCGGCGATGGATCCTGACACCGCTCAAGGACCTTGCCGCCATCCAGGGGCGACTGGCGGCGGTTGAGTCGCTCTATCACGACCAGGTGCTGCTCTCCCGGCTGCGGGGGACACTGGGTTCGGTGTTGGACCTGGAGCGTCTCACCGCGCGCGTCGCCATGGAGAAGGCTCACGCAAAGGACCTCCTTGCCATCTCCTCGAGCCTGGAAGCGGTGCTGGACATCGGCTCGCTCCTCCTCTCTGCCGGCCAGGACTCACTGGCGGGGCCGCTCCTCGAGCGGCAAACCGGGATGAGGGAGCTTGCCGGCCTCGTGACACGCGCAATCTGCGATGAGCCCGCAATCACTCTCAACGAGGGCGGTCTTATCAGGGCCGGCTTCGACCAGGAGCTCGACAGGTTGCATGCGCTGAAAGACAACGCCAGGGAGATCCTGGACAAGTACCTGCAGGAAGAGCGGGCGAAAACCGGCATCGGATCGTTGAAGCTGCGCTTCAACAGGATCATCGGGTATTCCTTCGAGGTCACCAGGTCGAACCTTCCCCATGTCCCGTCCCACTTCATCCGTCGCCAGTCCCTGGTGGGCGGAGAGCGGTACACCACGGACAGGCTTGCTGACCTGGAGTCCGAGATCAACGATGCCTCGGAAAGAGCGGTGGAGATAGAAAGGACTCTCTTCCTTCGCGTGCGCGCGCAAGTCAAGGAAGCCGTCTCCTGGCTCCTGGAGCTGAGCGAATCAGTTTCGGATCTGGACGTCTTTCAGTCCCTGGCGTTTGCGGCCACCGTCCACGGCTATGTGAAGCCGGCGGTGAGCAGCGACGATGAGCTTGCCATCAAGGACGGCCGTCACCCCGTCGTGGAGGCCAACCTGCCGGGGGGCGGATTTGTTCCCAACAGCCTCCATCTCTCGTCGGACGGGAAGTCGTGCGTCATCCTGACGGGCCCCAACATGGCGGGCAAGTCGACATTCCTTCGCCAGGTGGCCCTGATAACTCTCATGGCGCAGATGGGGTCATTCGTGCCGGCCGCCGAGGCCCGCGTCGGGCTTGTGGACAGCATCTTCTGCCGGGTGGGGGCATCGGACAACCTGGCCCGGGGAGAGTCGACTTTCCTGGTGGAGATGAACGAGACTGCTCACATCCTCAGGGCGGCCACCCGGAAGAGCCTCCTCATCATGGACGAGATAGGGCGGGGAACGAGCACCAGTGACGGGCTCGCCATTGCCAGGGCTGTGTGCCTTTACATCCTGGAACGCATAGGCGCTCGCACACTTTTTGCCACGCATTTCCACGAGCTGACCGACCTGGCCCACCCGGCGGTAGTCAACTTGTCAATGGATGTCCGAGACCAGGGCGGTGAGATCGTTTTCCTCAAGCGCGTCCGGGAAGGACCGTCGAGCAATTCATACGGGATTCATGTTGCAAGGCTTGCCGGACTTCCTGCCGAAGTACTGGAGCAGGCGGAGGCGCTGCTGGGTCAGCCGCCCAATGACGCCCCTCAACCACGGCCTGCGACGCGCACGGAGCCTCCAACCGCAGCGCCGGCCGGCCGCGCGTCGCAGGGCCAGCTTTTCAGCGCTGAGGAGATGGTGATCAGGGAGATACGCAGCCTGATCCTCGAGGCAACCACGCCGCTGTCGGCCCTGAACCGCATTTCAAAATGGAAAAAAGAGCTGGACGGAGAAGGCCGGAAATGACGTTGGGAGCAGGGCTCTTGGAGGTCCTGTTTCCCGGCAGATGCCTTCTGTGCGGCGGCTGGCTCCTCTCTGCCGGTTCCGCGGGGGCGCCGGTGTGCGCCGAATGTCTTTGTTCGCTGGAGCCCATTGGCGGGCAACGATGCGACACGTGCGGCACACCGCTGGTCTCGGAGCGTACAAGCTGCACTCGCTGCCGTGAGGCGGATTTCGCCTTTGCCGCGCATAGGTCGATCTTTGCGTATTCCGGCTCCGTGCGGGACCTGATTTCCTGCCTCAAGTTCGAGGGAAGAGCCCGGCTGTCCGGCTTTTTTGCCGACCTCCTGGCGCCGCGGATCCTGACGGAAAACCCCGGGGTCCCCGTGATTCCCGTTCCGGGCCGCAGGTCGAAGAATGCGGTCGAGCTTATTGCGCGGAAGCTGGAAGCCCGACATGGAATCCAGGTGCTTCGACTTCTGGCGAGACATGGGGGACGTCCGCAAAAGACCCTTGATCTCCAGGAACGCAGGGAGAACCTTCGCGGAAGGATTCGTCTTGTGAGCGCCGCGGTTCCCGAGCAAGCGGTGCTCTTTGATGACGTTTTCACGACGGGCGCGACGGCGGACACGTGCGCGCGGATCCTTCTGGACGGTGGCTGTCGGAAGGTATCAGTGGTCAGTATTGCGATGGAAGAATAGCCTGGCGATGCCCCGGGCCCCTGGTCGGTCCTACCGGGGGCGCAGCAGGACCGCCCTGTGCCCAAGCCGCTTCACGCTTTCTGCCATCTTGAAGCTTCGACACTGGTCCAGGACGCGGAACACCTCGGTGCTCGCTCCGGCTGCCAGGAGCGCTCCTCCCTTTCTGAGAAGCGCCTGCGCTGAAAGCGCAAGGTCCATATGCCAGGGAGCTTTCGGGACCGGGCGAAGCATGGCGCAGAGAAGGTCCAGGCTGCCGTGGGAAAGCGTCTCCGCCAGACCTGCCTCAGTGGGCAGAAGAAGGGCGGATACGCTTTCCCTTCCGGCGGAAGCCATGTTGCGCCCGGCTATTTCCAGCTCCAAAGCGTCGCGGCCCGCGATCTTCACGGAAGCGAACCGTCCGGGGCTTTCCCTTTCCGCGTACACGGGGAGATGCCCCTGCCCGGGATTCCAGAACAGCACGTCCCCTTTGATGACGGCGGCTGAAAGCATCTCCTGGGCCAGCTCCACGCCATAGCCAACGGTGTCGAAATCCGGCAGGTTGTACGCGGTTTCCAGCTCGTAGTCGATCCCTCCAGAGGAGAACGTCTGCCGGGCCCGAAGATAAGGCTCGAGGCCGGGAACCACAGCCGCCCGCGCGGGAACGTTCTCAGCCTTTCGAAAGAGGAACACGGAATGCTGGCTCGTGCTCTCGGCGTGAAAGAGCAGGCAGTCGGATTCCTGGATGGAGTCACGCGCCAGTTGCGAAAGCGGCGCGACAATGACAACCGCTCCGACCCCGGACCGGGAAAGCAGGTGCGGAACCGTCTGGAAGAAGCTTTCCAGTACGGGTCGGCCGGCTTTCGCGGGAAGGTTGGAGACAACCAGGTCAAACGTTCGCCCGTCGAGATTGCGGAAAGCCAGGCCGCAGTCGAAGTCAGCGTCCTGGACCTTGTTTGCCGTCGCGTTTTCCCTGGCAAAGGCGACGGCAAGCGCATCACGGTCCTGGAACGTGACGTGGGCTTTTGCCGCAGCACGGGCGATGGAGATGCCAATGACGCCCATTCCACACCCAACGTCCAGGACCGAGGTCAGTGTGGACAGATCAAGGCGAGCCGCCACGCTCTTCAGGAGCAGGCGTGTCCCGGCATCCACGTCGTTGCTGCTGAAAAGACCGTGGGAGAGGTGGAAGAAAGACTCCTGGCCGCAGTATTTCAGCGACACCGTCTTGTTGACGTAGTCGAGCGGGAACCTGGTCTGGGGCGCGGTCACAACGCAATTGTATAGCTCGACTGTGAGCTCAGCGTCCACAGGATGTTGACAGACAGCCGGGTTTGTTGTATTTTCACTGTAAGAAAGAGTCGGCCCAGACTCTTTTTTTTGTGCTGTCAGGCGGTGACGGAACGGGGAAGAGGCGGATTCATTGTACGCGGAGAGCCTTGAAAAATCGGTGCGAGAAGTCGTTGAGCCCCTGCTGACAGGGCTGGGGTTTTCGCTTGTGGACCTTTCAATCGCCAGGCTTTCCGGCTCCACTCGCGTCAACGTCGTCATCTACCGAAAAGAAGGCGTCGGCGTTGATGAATGCGCCGACATCTCCGGCATGCTCTTCCCCCGGCTGGAAACCATCGACGTCCTGGCGAACCCGAGCCTGGAGGTGAGCTCACCCGGCATAGACCGCACCATCCGCAGACCGTCTGAATATGCCGTCTTTCGGGGGCGCGGAGTCCGAATCCTTGCGGGGGACGACACTGAGTGGACGGGTGGAATCATCGACCGGGTGGAGGAAGGGACGTTGTGGTTGCGGAAAGGAAGAGAGATCCGCGGGTTCGCGATTTCCGGGATCCGGAAGGCGCGACTGGACTATTCTGTGGAGGTTGAGGAAACAAAAAATGCAGTCTGATTTGGCGCAGGCAATCAAGCAGCTCGTGCAGGAACGGGGGATCCCGGAAGATCTCGTCATGAGCACGATAGAGAACTTCCTGCTCGCTGCATACAAGAAGAAATACGGGGTCGTTGACAACGCGGTGGTCCGCTTCAGCGATGACGGCACCGAGGTCACCCTGTTCGCAAAGAAGAAGATCGTCCTGGATGACGACCTGGAGGATCCCGTCTACGAGATCCCTCTCGTCGAGGCCCTGGAGCTGAACGAAGATTGCGAAGTCGGTGACGAGCTGCTGATCGAGATCAATCCGAAGGAGTTCGACCGGGTCTCGGTGCAGAGCGCCAAGCAGAAGGCCCGCCAGAGCCTGCGGGAGATCCAGAAGGACACCCTGTACTCCGAGTTCAAGGACAAAGTCGGAGAAATGATCATCGGCTACTACCAGAGGGAGAGAAACGGAAACATCTACGTGGACCTCGGAAAGACCGAGGGCATCTTACCCAAGAAGTACCAGTCTCCCCGGGAGATCTATCATCCGAACGACCGCATCAAGGCCCTCATCTACGAGGTCGTGAAGACCCCGACGGGGCTCCAGATAGTGCTGTCCCGCAACCACGCGGAGTTCGTGAAGAAGATCTTCGAGCTGGAAGTGCCGGAGATCTACGACAAGACCATAGAGATCTCGAAGATCGTGCGTGAGCCGGGCTACCGGACCAAGATCGCGGTCCGCTCCACCCGTGAGGACGTTGATCCGGTTGGAGCGTGCGTCGGATTGAAAGGGGTGCGCATCCAGGCGGTCGTGCGTGAGCTGGAAGGGGAGAAGATCGACATCCTGCGATACTCCATTGACTCGCGCAGCTTCATCAAGAACGCCCTTTCCCCGGCGGAGGTGAACCAGGTGGTCATCCTGGACGAAGCCAAGAAGCTGGCCCTGGCCATCGTTCCGGACGCCGCAGTTCTCGCTTGCCATCGGAAAGCAGGGCTTGAACGTTCGTCTTGCCAACAGGCTGACGGACTGGAACATCGACGTGAAGACGGAGACCCAGTTCTCCGAGATGGACATCTCCGCGGAGGCCAAGCGCGCGGTCTCGGCGCTGTTCGGGGAAACGGAAGAGGAAATCCAGAAGATTTCCGAGCTTCCCGGCATCTCCCAGCGACTGGTGGAGATCCTGGAAAAAGACAACATTGCCGACATCGAGAGCCTTGTGGCCCTGAGCCCCGAGCAGCTTGCGGCGCTGGAAGGAATCACCGCGGAGGACATCCAGACCATCCACAAGATCATTGAAGAGAACGTGGAGATCGTGGAGGAGGAGCAGGCTCCGGCCGCGGAAGAGGAAAATCTCGAAGCGGAGGAAGCCGCCGCGGAAGAGACTGAAGGGCAGGAGCAGGGCGCGGCCGATGCGGAGGCTGGGGAAAGCGCTGAGGCGGCCGAGGCTTCTCAGGCAGCGGCGGGAAGCGCCGTCTCTGAGGCGCCGGCGGAGCCGGCCGCGGAGGACACGCCAGAGGAAGATACCTACGAATGTCCGGAATGCGGGACGCCAATCACGCCGGACATGGCTACTTGTCCAAATTGCGGCGTCGGTTTAACCTTCGAGGACGACGCTGATGAAACGCCTTCGGCGCCCGAGGGGAAGGCCAGCAATGAGTCATCGGGCCCGGCCGCGCGGCCGGATCCGCCGAGGGGAAGCGCTAGGAGCGCACAGGGAAGCGCTAAGGCGCTTAAAAGAAGCGCCGGGGCGCCCAACAAGGCGCCCGAAAGCGCAGAGAGAAGCGCCAGAGGCGCCTAGGGGAGAGTAAGAGAGCAGGTATGCCCGAGGAACTGGACAGCAGGAAGAAACTCAAGACCACCCTGATCAAGCACAAAAAGATCGAGGAGGAGGCTCCGCTCGTCGTGGAAGAGCCCTCCGAAAAGAAGAAGGTCGTGGTGGTGAAGAAGAAGGTCGTAGTGGTTGCCAAGAAGTCTGTCCATAAGGCCGTCCAGGAGCCGCCCAGGGAAGCACCCTCCGCGGCCAGGGAAGCCCTCGGAGAGACCCGGGAAGCGCCACGTTCGCCCAAAGAAGCGCTGGGTGCGCCCCGGGAAGCATCTGGAGCGCCCAGGGAAGCGCCTGGGCCCGAGATCAAGCGCGAGCCCCAGAGCCAGACCCCACGGGTTACGGTTCGAACCCCTCCATCACCGCGTGCAGAGGAGGCCCCAGCCGCTCCCCGCAGGGAGGAGCACTCTCCTCGCCCGGCGGCGCCGGTGCCCGCGCGCCCCGCTGCTGCCCGGCCCGGGATCACGCCTCCAGCGCCTGCAAGGCCCACTTCAGCTCCCGCCGCCTCGGCTCCGGAGGCTCACAGGCCTCGCTTCATGCCGGCTGACAAGGGCACTGAGCCCCGACCGTCAGTCAGGGAGAGCGTGCGGGAAAAGATGCGGCTTACCCCCCTCCCGCCGCGCACGGGTGGCGCTCCGTCGCGCCAGGGACCCGGCGGACCGCCCAGTCACGGCGGCCCAAGACCGGGCGGCAGGCCTCCCGCCCGGCCGCAGAGCGCGGGCGGACCAGGTGGCCCTCCGCGCACGGATGACAAGAAGCCGCCGGCCAAGAAGTTCTTCTCCAAGGCAAAGAAGAAGATCGAATACCCGAAGAGGAAGCACGATCAGCCCGAAGAGAAGTACCTGCAAGTAAAGAAAAAGACCGTGGTCATGGCGAATCCCGTCCCCAAGGAGATCTCGATCACCGAGGGGATCACTGTCTCCGAGCTCGCCCGCAAGATGAACCTCAAGGGCTCCGACCTCATCCAGAAGCTCATGGGGATGGGGATGATGGTGACCATCAACCAGCAGATCGACTCCGACACGGCGTCCCTGCTGGCCGCGGAGTACGACTGCAAGGTCAACGTGGTCTCCCTCTACGATGAGACCGTCATCGAGGAAGAGAAGGAAAAAGAGGAGGACCTCAAGCCCCGGCCTCCCATCGTCACGATCATGGGGCATGTCGACCACGGCAAGACGAAGCTCCTTGACGCCATCCGGAGCGCGAACGTGGCGGAAGGGGAATACGGCGGCATCACCCAGCACATCGGGGCATACACCGTGGACCTCCCCCAGGGAAGAATCGTCTTCCTCGACACCCCGGGCCACGAAGCGTTCACCATGATGCGCGCGCGGGGCGCCCAGGTCACCGACATCGTCGTGCTGGTCGTGTCAGCCGTGGACGGCGTGATGCCCCAGACAATAGAGGCAATCAATCACGCCAAGCAGGCGAAAGTGCCCATCATCGTTGCGGTGAACAAGGTGGACCTCCCGGAAGCCAACGTGGACCTCGTGAAGAAGCAGCTCACCGAGCAGGGCCTTGCCCCCGAGGACTGGGGCGGAACCACCATCTACAACGAGGTCTCCGCTCTCAAGAAGACCGGCATAAAGGAGCTCCTGGAAAGCATCCTGCTGCAGAGCGAGATCCTGGAGCTTCGAGCCAGCTACGCGAGCAGGGCATCGGGGATAGTCCTGGAGTCGCGCGTGGACATGGGCCGTGGAATCGTGGCGACCGTTATCCTTCAGCGGGGAACGCTCAAAGCGGGGGATTCCTTCGTGGCAGGGATCTACTCAGGCAAGGTGCGGGCAATCTTCAACGACAAGGGAGAGAAGATCACGGAGGCCACGCCGTCGCTTCCCGTGGAGGTCATCGGGTTCACGAGCATCCCCAACGCGGGAGATCCGTTCCAGGTGACGGATTCCGAGCAGACCGCCAAGACCATCGGCAGCAAGCGCCAGGAGCTCCGGAAGCTCGAAGAGATGAAGAGCGTCAAGAAAGTGACGCTGGACAACCTCTACGAGCAGATCAAGGAAGGCCAGATCCAGGGGCTGAATGTCATCATCAAGGCGGACGTGGCCGGGTCAGTGGAAGCGTTGAAGTCCTCCCTGGAGAGGCTGTCCACCGCGGAAGTCAAGCTGGAGGTCATCCATGCGGCTGCCGGGGCAATCAACGAGGGTGACGTCCTCCTTGCCTCCACCTCCAACGCCCTGATCGTCGGGTTCCACGTGCGGCCCAGCGCGGCGGCCCAGAGCCTGGCTGACCGGGAGAAAGTGGAGATCCGCAAGTACAACATCATCTACGACGCCCTGGAAGACATTCGATCCGCCATGGAGGGCATGCTGAAGCCCGAGCTGCGGGAAGAGCAGATCGGGACCATCGAGGTTCGCAATACCTTCAAGATCCCGAAGGTGGGCACCATCGCCGGCTGCTTCGTGACATCCGGGCAAGGTACGGCGGGGCTCGGACGTCCACCTGATCCGTGACGGCGTGGAGATCTGGAAGGGAAAGATCTCCTCCCTCAAGAGGTTCAAGGACGACGCACGCGAGGTGGAGACGGGATTCGAATGCGGTATCGGTCTCGAAGGCTTCCACGAAATCAAGGAAGGCGACACACTCGAGGCGTACGAAACGCATGAGCTCGCCAGAAAGCTCGAGGGGAGCCGGGATGGCGGAAGTAAGGCTTCGGCGAATTGAGAGCCTCCTCCGTGAAGAGATCTGCTCCATGATCTTTCAGGGGGAAATCAAGGATCCGCGGGTAGAGCGGCTCACGACGGTCACAGAGGTGAACGTGTCTCGCGACCTCGGCCATGCCAAGGTCTGGGTTTCCCGCTTCGGGGACAGGGCGGCTGTGGCCCAGAGCGTGGAAGCGCTCAACCACGCGGCGGGTTTCATCCAGACCGTCCTTTCCAAGCGCATGTCGCTGCGCATCTTTCCCCGGCTCACCTTCCTCGTGGATGACTCCATGGAAAACGGGTTCCGCATCGCAAAAAAGCTTCGGGACGTCATGAGTTGATCGAAGGTATCATCCTTCTCGACAAGCCGCGGGGACAGACTTCATTCCAGGCGCTCTCTGAAATCAAGCGGAAGCTCGGCACGCGAAGGGTAGGGCACGCCGGGACCCTCGACAGCTTCGCAGACGGCCTCCTGGTAGTCCTGGCGGGGAGGATGACCAGGCTCGCCGGCCTGGCGACCGCTATGGACAAGGAGTACCTGGCAACCGTCACTTTCGGACGGCAGACGGATACCCTTGACCCGGAAGGCGAAGTCGTTTGCGAAGGTCCGGTCCCGCTCCGGAATGCCGTGGAGGCCGCCCTGCCAGCTTTCACGGGACGCATGCTCCAGGTCCCGCCCGCCTATTCCGCGGTCCACGTGGGGGGAAGACGCGCGTACGAAGCCGCGCGAAGCGGGGAGACGGTCGTCATCGCTCCTCGAGAAGTCACCATCCACAGCTTGAGCCTCGTCTCATTCACCCCGCCGCTTGCCACGCTTCATGTCGTTTGCTCAAAGGGGACTTACATCCGTTCCCTGGCCCGTGACCTGGCGTCGAGGCTCTCAACCTGCGCCTTCGTGTCGCAGCTTCGAAGGACACGAATCGGCGGATTCCGCGTGGAGGAGGCAAGAGCCCCGGTAGACTTCGACCCGACACGGGACCTCCTGTCTCCCGCCATGTTTTTCCCAGGGCTGCAACGGCTTTCCCTGCGGGAGGAGTGGCAGGAGAAAGCGAGCCGAGGTGTGCCCATCAGGGACTGCTTCTTCCTGGATCCCCCGGCGCAGGACGGCGTCTACGGGGCCTTTGGCAGGCGCGGAGAGCTGGTGGCGGTCCTCGAGAAGCGAGGGGTGAGCTATCGCTACGCCGCGACTTTCCCGGCGGGAGAGGCGGTGTGAGAATCGTGCCGTGGACCGATCTCCTGGATGGCCGGCAGACGATACAGGAGCCGGTCCGTCTCACGATCGGGGTGTTTGACGGCCTTCACCTCGGGCACCGGGAGCTCATGCGGGCCATCACCAGCGGCCCCCCTCCGGGCAGCGCGCTTGTCGTAACGTTTCCCAGGAACCCGGTTCAGATCCTCGCGCCGTCGCGTTTTCCGGGGCTCATCCTCAGCTACCGCCAGAAGCTGTCCCGGCTGTCGGAGCTGGGCGTCGACGCGGTTGTGGCAATTGACTTTTCCGATGAAATGAGTAATCTTTCCGGAAGGGTTTTCATCGGCCTGCTGAGGGACAGCTTAAACATCGAGAAAATAGTCATCGGTGATAACTTTCGCTTCGGGAAGAGCAGAGAGGCCGGTTCCGGCGACCTGAAAGAGATGCTTTTCGATACCGGGATCGAAGTGCAGGTCAGTCCGCCTGTCCTCCGTGACAACGCCATCGTATCCAGCTCCCGTATCAGGAAAACCATCCAGGAGGCGGATTTTGCGGAGGCGCGGGAAATGCTGCTGGCGGATTACAGCCTCGACCTCCGCGGTATCACCGGCCGCCCGGAAGGCGCTGGCGCAGCGCGGTACAGCCGCTCAGATATCGAGCAGGTGCTGCCGCGGCCAGGCAGGTATGACGTGAGGCTCCGGTGCGGTGGAAGACAGCGTGACGGGGAGCTCCTGGTTTCTGATGATTCGATCCTGCTCGATCCCGGCGTCGGGAAGCAAATAGAGGCGGTCACATTCCACTGAAAGGAGAATCGGATACATGCCACTGACAAAGGAAAAAAAGGAAGAAGTAATCAAGACTTTCGGAGCGAACGAAAAGGATACGGGGGCGACAGAGGTCCAGATTGCTCTTCTCACCAAACGCATTGATGAGCTGACGGAGCATTTCAAGAGACACCCCAAGGACAACAATTCCCGGCGGGGCCTCCTGATGCTCGTCGGCCAGCGGCGCAGGTTGCTCGCGTATCTGAGGAAGAGAAACCTCACAAAATACCGCGAGATCATCGAGCGCCTCAACCTGCGCAAGTAAGCGCAAAGGCAAGGACACACATGGAACATCGTGTGACATTCAAAATCGGGGAAGAGGAGCTGATCCTGGAGACGGGAAAGATGGCCAAGCAGGCCAACGGCGCCGTCTTTGCCCGGCTGGGCGGCTCGGCGGTGCTGGCCACGGCCTGCTGCGCGAGCAACGAAAAAGAGGATCTGGACTTCATCCCCTTGTCGGTGGACTACATAGAGAAGTACTACGCCGCGGGAAAGATCCCCGGCGGGTTCATCAAGCGTGAAGGCAGGCCCAAGGACAAGGAAGTCCTCGTCTCACGGCTCATCGACAGGCCCATTCGGCCCCTGTTCTCCAAGCTCTTCCGGCGGGAGATCCAGGTCATCCCCATGGCCATCTCCACTGACCAGGTCAATCCGCCCGACATCCTTGCAATGAACGCGGCCTCCGCCGCAATCACCATTTCCGACATTCCGTTCGAAGGGCCCATCGGAGCCGTCCGCATGGGGTACGTGAACGGCGTGCTGGTGGTCAACCCGACTTTCGACCAGCTGGATGAGAGCACGATAGACCTGGTGGTGGCCGGGACGGCCAAGGGCATCACCATGGTGGAAGGCGGGTCACGGCAGGTGCCCGAGGCGCTCATCATCGAGGCCATCGAGAAGGCGCACGTGAACATCCGGGAGTTGTGCCGGATCCAGCTCGAGCTGGCCCAGAAGGCCGGCAAGAAGAAGCTTCCGCTCATCGAGAAGCCCTCCACGTTCACCATGGGAGCAGAGGTGCGAAGCTGGGCTTTCGAAAAGCTGAACGCGGCCTGCTTCGTGAAGGGCAAGGAAGAGCGCGCCAAGGCCATCAGGGCGGTGCGGGACCAGGCGCAGGCGTTCTTCGCGAGCCGCCTGGCGGAGACCGACATCCGTCCGTTCAAGGCGCTCTTCGAGGACATGGAGCAGGAGATCCTTCGACAGTCCATCGCGGAAAGAGGGCTTCGCACGGACGGAAGGAAGCCGGACCAGATCCGCCCCATCACCTGCGAGATCGATGTCCTTCCGCGCACGCACGGCTCCGCCCTTTTCACCCGCGGAGAGACGCAGGCGCTCGTGGTCACCACCCTGGGGACCGCCCTTGATGAGCAGATCATGGACAACATAGACGGGGACAGCAAGAAGAGCTTCATGCTGCACTACAATTTCCCGCCGTTCTCCGTCGGGGAAGTGGGAAGGCTCGGGTCCCCCGGGCGCCGCGAGATCGGCCACGGGCACCTTGCAGAGCGCGCAATCCAGATGGTCCTGCCGGCCAAGGAAAACTTCCCGTACACCGTTCGGATCGTGTCAGAGATCCTCGAATCCAACGGCTCTTCCTCCATGGCGACGGTGTGCGGAAGCACGCTGAGCCTGCTCAACGCGGGCGTACGGATCATCAAGCCCGTTGCCGGAATAGCGATGGGCCTGGTCAAGGAGGGTGACAAGTTCGTCGTCCTCAGCGACATCCTGGGAGAGGAAGACCACCTGGGAGACATGGACTTCAAGGTGGCGGGCACCGAAGACGGGATCACCGCCCTCCAGATGGACATCAAGATCGAGGGAGTCAGCGCGGAGATACTGCAGAAGGCACTCGGCCAGGCCCATGACGGACGCATGCACATACTGTCCATCATGAACCAGACCATCTCCCAGCCCCGAAGCGACATCTCGGATTTCGCGCCCAAGGTCATCTCCATCCGCGTTCCCACGGAGAAGATCGGCCTGATCATCGGCCCGGGCGGAAAGAACATCAAGGGCATGAGCGAGAAGACCGGCTCCCAGATCAACATCGATGACGACGGCATGGTGACCATCTACAACCGCCAGAAAGACGGGGCTGAGAAGGCCCAGAAAATGGTCGAGTCGCTCGTCGAAGAGGCGGTGGTGGGCAAGGTGTACACCGGCCCCGTGAAGAGGATCATGGATTTCGGCGCCTTCGTTGAGATCCTCCCGGGCAAGGAAGGCCTTGTTCACATATCCAAGCTGGCGGCAACCCGCGTGGAGCACGTGAGCGACGTCGTGAAGGAAGGCCAGGTGCTGACCGTCAAGGTCACGGAGATCGACCACATGGGCCGGATCAACCTTGCCACCCTGGAAGCCCTGGAGGCAAACCCGGGTCTCATGACGGAAAAGACTGAACGACGGCCGCCGCGGCGGGACGGTGACAGACCCTTCCGGTCGGACCGCAGACCCGGAGGGCCCCGCGGGGATGGACCTCGAGGGGACGGGCCGCGGGGCGGGGGGCCGCGCACGCACCGGAGAGATGGGTGATCCTCACGGAGAAGCTGGCGAATGGAGCGTCTCTGCTCCTGGAGCCGGTTGACCGCACGGACACCCTCTGCATCGGTTTCTGGTTTCTCCACGGTTCCCGTGATGAAAGCTCGGGGGAAAGGGGCTACTCCCATTTCCTCGAGCATATGCTTTTCAAGGGGACCGCGCGGAGAAGCGCGCTTTCCATTGCGCAGGAGATAGACCGCGTCGGCGGCATCATCAACGCCTTCACGGAGAAAGAGTCAACCTGCGTCTACACGATCATTCCCAAGGAACAGCTACGGCTCGCATTTGACATCCTCTCGGACATGACCACCGGCTCCCTCCTGGACCAGGACGAAATGGAAAAGGAGAAGGCGGTCATCGTGAACGAGATCAGGTCCGTGGACGACTCACCGGAGGAAAAGGGGCACGACCGCTACCTGCGCGAGATGTGCGGTGACCACCCGCTCTCGCGGAAGATCACCGGCGAGGTGGAAGAGGTGCAGCAGATCTCCCAGGCAGACCTGCTGCGCTTCTACCGCGAAAAGCTCGTGCCGGAAAACACCATCATCGCGGTTGCCGGCAACTTCTCGGTTGACGAGGTCCGTGACCTGGCAAAGGCCGTCTTCCCCGCTTCTGGCCGCGGTCATGACCCGGGGAAGCGCTCAACGCCGTCCTGGACCAGGAAAATCGCCGTTGTTTCGGACAGGTTCAACCAGGTCCAGGTCTACGCCGGCACCTGCTACCCGCTGAACCAGGAGCTTGCCCACTACTACACGTCCCTCGTGTTCAGCACCGCCTTCGGTGAGTCCATGAGCTGCCGCCTCTTCCAGAAGCTGCGGGAGCAGCTGGGCTTGTGCTACACCGTGTACGCCTTCCGCTCTTTCTTTTCCGATATCGGGATGTGGACCATTTACGCCAGCGCCACCCCCCAGCAGGTGCGCGCGCTCCTGGACGCCCTGGACGCGGAGCTGGCCCGGCTCCTCGCGGAGCCGCTCAGCCGCCAGGAGATAGACGACGCAAAGAGCCACATTGCGGGAAGCATGATACTCTCCAAGGAGGACATGGAGTCCCGCATGAAGAGGCTTGTCCGCCAGTTCGTGACCATGGGCAGGGTGCTTGAGTTCGACGAATCTCTGGGAGCTCTTCGCGGCGTTTCCGACGCCGATATCGAAGAGTTCGCCCGCAAATGCCTGCGGCGGGACGCCTTCAGCATGCTTGCCTACGGCACGCGCGGGCTCGGCAGCATGCGGAACTTCGATTTCAGTTTTCCGGGGTAAGAGGCCGTGGATATTCCCGTGGTCCGTTGCTCTGTTTCGGGCGGTTCCCTGCCTGAGTACAAGTCCGCGGGCGCTTCCGGCGCGGACCTGTGCGCGCTGCTCACCGAGGACCTCGTCCTGAAGCCAGGGATGCGCGCGCTGGTGCCAACCGGCGTCCGGCTGGAGATACCACGCGGGTTGGAGGGGCAGGTGCGGCCCCGGTCCGGGCTTGCCCTGCAGTCCGGGATCACCATCCTCAACTCGCCCGGCACGGTGGACTCCGACTATCGCGGCGAGCTCAAGATAATCCTGATCAACCTGGGGGAAAGCGATTTCCGGGTACGAAACGGCGACAGGATTGCCCAGATAGTGTTCAGCCCCGTTGTCCGGGTCACCTTCCTGCGCCAGGATGAAATTGCTGCCACCACCAGGGGGAGCGGCGGGTTTGGCTCGACCGGGGTCTGAAAGACAACTGCTGCTTGCCTGCCTCCTCATCTTTTCCCTGACGGGCGGGTTCGCCATGGCGCAGGCAGGATCGCTGGCGGCCGGATCTCCAGCATCGCTGGAGACGGCTCGCAACGCGCTGCAGCACGGGGAGAACAAGGCGGCCTTGGATATTCTCCGAGCCTTCAGAGCCGGAAACCCGGACCAGGCGAGCCTGGATGAGTCCTTCGCGCTGAGCGTTCAGGCCGCCATGGGGGACGGAAACGAATACCTGGCGCGCTATTTCACGCAAAGGCTCGTCGCGGGATCCCCCGGTTCAGCGGCGGCGTTCCAGTCCTGCCTCCGGGTGGCCGCCCGAGCGTACGCGTCGCGATCCTATGCCACCGCCCTGGAGTTCTATGAGGATGCGGTTGCAAGCTTTGACGCCGGGCGCCGGGGGCGCGAGAGGACCTGGACATGGCCCTCCTTCGAGCCGCGGAGCTGCTGGTCTACCACGAGAGGGACCCGCGGACGGCGGGGTCGTATTTTCATCGTATTGTTCCTGGCAACATACCGCGGGAAGAGCTTCCCCTGCTGCGAGCCATGCGCGTGCGGCTTGCATGGAGTCATCTTTCGGCCCAGATGCTCGGGCTGCCGGACGGCAACGTCTCCGCCCTCAGGGTGGATGCGGACGACCTTTGGGTGGGCACGTGGAATGGAGGGGTGGCCCGCTACTCGGTGTCAGCGGGGCGCAGCGACGCTTTTCCGACCCCCACGTTCTGCCGCTCCATAGAGGTGGCCGGGCGCCGTGTCTGGGTGGGCGGGACCGACGGGCTGGGGTGGTACGGGAAGGCCACAGGAATCTGGGGAACGGACGCTGCGTTTCTCCCCCGCAAAGTGCAGGCCTTGAAGCTGGTCGGTGGAGTCCTCTATGCTGGCACCCTGGGAGATGGCCTGTTCCGGCTGGGCTCCGACTCCTGGGCGCAGGTGACCGACGGCGACCTTCCCGGTCCCTTCGTGACCTGCATCGAAGAGTCCCGCAGGAGCGGCTCGCTGTATCTTGGCACGTTGAGCCTCGGCCTCGTGATCATGGACAAGGGGACAGGCCGCATGAAAAGTCTCTCCGAGATCGTCTCCTCGTTCTCCGCCTCCAACATCACGAGCGTTCTCGAGGACTCGGAGGGAAGCGTGTGGATTGCGACGTACGGGGATGGCCTCTATCTGTGGCTGCCCGCCGCGAGGACAATCCGCCACTTCAGCAAGTCAACGGGTGAGCTGGGAGATGACTGGGTCCTGGCGGTCTGCGAGACGGACAGCGCGGTCTATTTTGGCAGCTTTGGCGGGGGCGTCAGCGCTTTCCGAAAGGCGGCCCTGCCGAAGGCGGCCTCGCTGAAGGCGGCGGCTCCGGCAGTCGAGAGCAGCCGGTGGCGCAGGATCGGGATCTCGGACGGGCTTGGCTCCCTGGATGTATCCGCAATTGCCTCCCGGGCGCCGTACGTCTTCTTCGGCACGCTGGGGGCCGGGGTGAGCGTCTACGACGAGGAAGCCGATGGTCCGTAGCTATCTGCGCACGTACCTGTACGTGGGACGCGAGTACCTGCTCTCGTTCGCCGTGGCGTTCCTCTTTTTCTTCTTCATTTTTTTCCTGAACCAGATCCTCGTCATGGCTGAGGAAATCTTCTCGAAGAAGGTCCCCTTCTGGGACGTCCTGCTCCTCGTCATCTATTCGCTTCCGATTGTCATCGCCTTCTCTTTTCCCTTCGGGTCCCTCGTGGGGGCGTTGATGGCCGTTGGAAGGCTTTCCTCCGACAACGAGCTCCTGGCCTTCGGCGCCCTGGGAGTGCCCTCCCGCCACCTGGTCGCTCCCCTGCTCATCGTGGGGCTGCTGCTTTTCCCTCGTGTCCTTCGTCATGAACGACTACTTCCTTCCCCTGGGGAACATCCGCTTCGCGGAGATCTACCGGCGGATCCTGTACTCCAATCCCGCCGTGGAGCTGGAGTCGCACTCGATAAAGAAGTACGAGAACACGACCATCATCACGGGTGATGTCGATGGAAAGCAGATCAAGGACCTTCTCATCATCGACAAGTCCCCGGAGGGAAACCGGCGCATCATCACGGCCAGGGACGCGCACCTGGAGGAGAGCCGGGCGCAGCGGGGCGTCGTCTCCCTTACCCTGGACTCCGTTTTCACCCAGGTGAGCTACCCGGCAGAGGGGGACCGCTACGACTACACCGTTGCGCAGTCGATGGTCTACAACATACTCTTGAAGGACATCTCCGTGTCCCTGGGCGGGATCAACCCGTCCTACCAGAGCTCCGTGGATGTCTGGAAAGAGATCCGCGGCAAGCAGGCGGACCAGGACAAGGCGCAACGCGAAAAGGACCAGAAGGTGAAAGAGCTCCAGTTCGGGCTTGCCTCCGGGCTGCGCGCGGCGGAAACGGCGGCGGCTGCGGATCCATCGCAGCTTGGCGGCCGCGCGGCAGCAAGGTGGTCGAGCTGTGGCGGGACTTCTCCGCGGAGGAGGCCAGGAACGTCACGGACCAGGCCCTGCAGGCGTATCTCCTGGAGTTCTACCGCAAGTTCTCCATGCCCGCCGCCTGCCTCGTCTTCGCCTACTTCGCGTTCCCCGTGGGCGTTCGGGCCCGGCGGAGCGGACGCACGGTGGGCTTTGCCGTGGGGCTTTTCGTCTCCATCGTGTACTGGGGAATGCTCTTTGCCGGCCAGACCTTCGGCGTCAGGATGTCGCTCTCCCCGGCGTTCTCCATGTGGTTTCCGGACGCCATCGTCCTGGCGGCGGCCCTGGTCTTCTTCATCTCGAGAAGGGCCAGATGAGCATCCTCTACCGTATGCTGATCCGCCAGTTTCTTCCCCTGTTCCTCCTGGCTGTCCTGTTTTTCGTGCTGCTGCTCCAGCTCATCGACGTCTTCGGAAGCATCTGGCGCTACTTCGCCCACGACGTCAGCTTCGCGCAGATCGGCTGGATCGCGCTTCTCTATGCGCCGAAATGCATCTCGTACGCCCTTCCCGTGTCGTTCCTGTTCGGCATCTCGTACTCCCTGGGCCTCTTTTACGCCAACAACGAGCTGTTCGCGATCTTTGGCTCGGGGGTAAGCCTTCAGCGCCTGGTAGCTCCTTTCCTTGCCATCGGCGTCATCCTGAGCGTGGGGGCCTTCTTCTTCGAGGACGCGGTGGTCATTCCGACCTTCCGGATGAAAAACGATGCATACACGGACGCCGTCAAACAGACCACTTCCCTCAGCCAGTCCAATGTGACGGTGACAAGCCCTGACCAGCGCGTGGTGTACCAGGCAGACTACTACAACGACGCCGAGCAGCGGCTCTCCGGGCTGACCATCGTCGTTCGTGACTCCCAGATGGAGATATCCCAGCGCATAGACGCCCAGTGGGGCGAATGGAAGGGCACGCACTGGGTGCTCCACGAGTGCAGCGTTTTCACCTGGAGCCCGGACACCGCGACCCTGAGCAATACAAAGGCCGCAATCTGGGATTCGGCCCTCCTCGGAGAGCCGCCGGACACTTTCCGCAAGCTGTCGCAAAACGTGGAGGAGATGGACCGGGCGGAGTCCCAGCGATACGTGGCCGCAATCCGCAAGGCGGGGCTGCCGTTCCGGGAGGCTCTCACCGACTATTATCGCAAGTACTCCTTTGCGAGCACTCCCCTGATCGTGGCTCTCATCGCGAGCAGTCTCGGAAGCACTTTCAAGAAGAACATCCTGCTGATGAGCCTGCTCTCCGCGCTCGTCATATCGGTGGTCTTCTATGTCTCGCAGATGGTCGCGGCAATCCTCTCCAAGAACGGCTACATTCCCCCCCTGGCCGGCGCGTGGAGCCCTTTCTCCCTTTTCCTCGTGCTCGGTTTCATGCTATTCAGAACCGCACGCACATAGGAAGGGAACAGCGATCATGGAATACGCAGCGGGCATTGATTTCGGGGGAACCTCTGCGAAGATCGGGCTGATCGGAAGAGACGGCGCGGTCCTTGCCAAGGAAACCGTGCCCATCGATTCCCGCGCGGATTTCGAGGGCGTCATGCGTCCAGTTGCCGAAAGGCTCAACGCCCTGGTGTCGCGGAGACCGGGCACGGACCGGCTGATCGTCGCCGGGATCGGGATGCCGGGCTTCATCGAGAAGCAGGCGGGGATCGTTGTCGGCGGCGCTGAGAACATTCCGTGCTTTCAGGGCAGGTCTCCCCAGGACTCCATTTCCCGGGCCCTCGGCGTTCCCGCGTTCTCGGAAAACGATGCAACCAGCGCGGCCGCGGGAGAGCTGATTTTCGGCGCCGGGAGGAAGCTCTCGAGCTTCCTCCTCATCACGCTGGGAACCGCAATCGGCGGCGGGCTCGTCCTGGAGGGCAGGGTATACCGCGGCTCCCGCGGCTTTGCCGGAGAAGTGGGCCATCTCTGCGTGGTGGCGGACGGGCTTCAGTGCAACTGCGGCAGCAGGGGATGTTTCGAGCAATATGCCTCCGGGACGGCAATGGTTCGCACGTATCGGGAGAAGCTTCGAAAACGCGGCTGTGAGGATCTGGCCGCCACGCCGAAGACCATCGCGGACCGGGCCCGCTCAGGGGATGCGCCGGCTCGGGAGACCATTGAAGAGGCCGGCCGCTACATCGCGCAGGCCCTGGGGAGCATCCTCAACGTCCTGGACCTCGAGGCGTGCCTGGTGGGCGGCGGAGTGGCGGAGGCGGGAGACATCCTTCTTGAGCCCGTGAGGCAGAGACTGCCGGACTACTGCTGGCCCGAGATCGCAAAAGGAATGCGGGTGCTGAGGGCGGAGCTGGGAAATGACGCCGGCATCCTCGGAGCCGCGGCCCAGGCCCTGGAGCGCCTGGAAGGCGCGGTGAGCTGATGGCGTTCACCATCTCCCACCGTGACCCGGGCTGCCAGGCGCGCACGGGTTCACTTGCGCTCAATCACGGAACCGTGTCCACTCCCTGCTTCATGCCGGTGGGAACCAACGCTACTGTCAAGGCCATGAAGAACAGGGACCTGGAGGAAATCGGGGTCAACCTCATCCTGGGAAACACGTACCACCTCTACCTGAGGCCGGGCCGCGAGGTGATCCGCGAAGCGGGCGGACTGCACTCCTTCATGGGATGGCGCCACAACATCCTCACGGACTCCGGCGGCTACCAGGTATTCTCCCTTTCCTCCTTTCGAAAGGTGGAGGACGACGGGGTGGTGTTCCGCTCCCACCTGGACGGGTCCACGCACCGCCTCACCCCGGAGGACGTGCTGGACATCCAGATGGTCCTGGGAAGCGACGTGATGATGCCGCTGGATGAGTGCACCGCGCCGGGGATAACCCGGGAGGCAGCGGCCAGCGCTCTTGCCAGGACCACCGCGTGGCTCGGTCGGACCAGCAGGGAATGGCGGGGACGACGAGCCGCCATGACGGGCCAGCTCTTCGGCATCATGCAGGGCAACTTCTTCAAGGACCTGCGCGCGCAAAGCGCGTCGGAGATCGCCGCGCTGGACCTGCCCGGCTACGCAATCGGGGGCCTCTCTGTGGGGGAGGAGTTCCCGGTGTTCAGGGACCTGCTCCATTACTCCGCGTCCCTTCTCCCGGACGACAAGCCGAAGTACCTGATGGGAATCGGGACACCGCAATACATCCTGGAGGCGGTGGAAGCAGGGATCGACTTGTTCGACTGCGTCTTTCCCACGCGCACGGCGCGAAACGCGCAGGTCTTCAGCTCCGAAGGGCCCCTCTCCCTGAGGAACGAGAAGTACAGGAACGACTTTCGGCCAATTGATGAGCAGTGCGAATGCGAGACGTGCAGGAGCCACTCCCGCGCCTACCTCCGCCATCTGTTCAAGGCGAAGGAGATCGAGGCCGCGGTCCTCGCGACGTGCCATAACCTCACGTGGCTCCACCGTTTTGTCCAATCCGTGCGGGACGCAATCTCGCGGGGCCAGTTCATGCGCTTCAAGTCGGATTTCCTGGAACGCCTGGGGGAAACACCCGAGCCCCTGCGGCAGGGAGCAGACTGATGCGGTCCGCGTTCCTCGCCCTTGCAATCATGGCCGTTCCCGCCCTGGCGCTCCACGGGCAGTCGACGCAGACAGGCGAGGTTTCCCTCCCCCGCGAGGCCGTGCGGGCGGCCATGGGGTACCTCGGGGTACCGTACGTCCACGGCGGCGCCACGACGCACGGGCTCGATTGCTCGGGCCTCGTGTACCGCGTGCTCCAGGACACCGAGGGAATAGCGGCTCCCCGCGGAGTCGACGCCCTTTTCCATGCGGGGTCTTCCGTGACATACCCCATTCACATCGGGGACCTCGTGTTCTTTGACACGGAAAGCCTGGCACACCCGATCATTCCTTCGCACGTGGGCATCTACGCCGGAAACGGCAGGTTCATCCACGCGGCATCGGAAGGGAGCCGCACAGGCGTCATTGTCTCCTCGCTGGACATCCCGTACTACCATGACCGCTTCCTGGGCGCGCGCCGGATCATTCCCTGGCGCGAGCCCGTGCTGGACGTTGTTCTCACCGACAGGGCGAAAGAGCTCACGACGGCCAGCCCGTTCCCGTCCCGGGAGAAAATGACCATCGAGGTCTTCAACAGGATGACAGGGGGAGGGCCCATGGACCTCACGGTCCTGAGGGACGGAAGACAGGTCCTGGCGGCCCGCATTGCGCCGGGTGCCTCTCGCCCGGCGGTCATCCCGCTTGTTCCCGACGCGGGCACCTGGGACGTCAGGGTCGAGCCGGCTGTGGAAGGGGAGGGAGCTTGAGCGCATCACCTTCACGGTCGAGGAATAGGGTGAGGAAACCATAAATGAAGGAGTCGGCGCAGCTGCGAAGCGCAGGCCCGGCAGGGGTGGGACGGGGAAGCTCGCTTTCGGCGGCCATCGTCATGGCCTGCACCGCCGGCTCCCGCCTGTTCGGATACGTGCGGCAGGCGCTCTTCAGCTACTATTTCGGGGCCTCGGGGGCCGCGGACTCCCTGAACGCCGTCTTCAACATCCCGAACAACCTTCGTAAGCTCTTCGCGGAAGGGGCGTTCTCCTCCGCGTTCATCCCCGTCCTCTCCTCCACCATGGAGGAAGACCCGTCAGGAGCCAGGCCCCGAAGGCTCGCAAGCAACCTGGCCGCCTTTCTCATCATTGTCCTGCTCCCGCTTGTCGGCCTGAGCATCGCTTTCCCACGGCTCTTCGTCGAGACGCTGCTCAGGTTCTCTGATCCGGCAAAAGTGGCCGTCGGCGCCCAGGGCATGCAGTGGATGTTCAACTACATCCTCCTGGTCAGCCTCAGCGCCCTCGTGATGGCGGTGCTGAACTCGCACGGAAAGTTTACCGTCCCGGCCCTCAGCCCTCTTCTGTTCACGCTGGCGACCGTCCTTTCCATCGTGTTTCTCAACGGCCGGTTCGGCATCCTCTCCATGGGGATAGGCGTGCTCCTTGGCGGCATCCTCCAGCTTGCAGTGCAGATCCCATCCCTGCGGAAGCTCGGCTACTCGGTGCGCCCGGACTTCCACCTGGCCAATCCTGATTTCACCCGCACCGTCCAGCTCTGGGTGCCGTACCTCGCTTCCGCCTCCATTCCCACGGTCACGCAGTTCTTTGCCCAGCTATTCGCCAGCGGCCTGGAGGATGGAAGCGTTTCGGCAATCGTCAATTCGGTGATGTTCCTCCAGATCCCCATCGGGATCTTCACCGCGTCCATCAACACGGTGCTCTTTCCCCGCATGAGCAGGCAGGCCACGCGCTCGGACAGGGAAGGGTTGCGCGGATCGGTGTCCTATGGAATCGAGTCCCTCATTGTGCTTCTTGTCCCCTCGACGGTTCTCCTGTGCCTTTTCGGAAGGGAAATCATTGCGGCCGCGCTCCAGAGAGGGCATTTCAATCAGGCCGCGACCTTGCTGGCATCCCGGACACTGACCGGCTACGCGGTTGGGCTCCTCTTCATGGGTGTCTACCAGTTCCTGCAGCGGCTGTTCTACTCGCTGAAAAGCTTCTCCGTCCCCCTTGCAAGCGCCGCGGTCGTGGCCGTGATCGACATTGCCCTTTCACTCATCCTGAAGGAGACCCCGCTCCGTGTGAGCGGCCTGGCATACGCCAATTCCATTGCGTTCACGGTTGGGGCCATGATGCTTGCCGTCATTGCGCGTCGCAGGCTCGGGGGAATCGGGGCGCGTTCGGTTGCCCGCGCCCTGGGCAAATCCGTCCTCGGGTCGGTCCCCATGGCGATATTCATCATGCTGTTCCAGTCCTGGAAGCCCGGGCTTTGGGCACACGGCGGCAGCTTGCGCGGGGTTGCATGGATCGCGGCCGCGGCGCTCGTGGCCGTCGCGCTTACCCTCGTCGTCTACCTCGTGTTGAGAGTCCCTTTCCTTGCCGATGTGATTGCCAGGAGGAAAAAAGACTGAAGCCCGCATCCTGGTTTGCCGTCCTGTTGCCGGCAGTGCTGCTTCTTGCAGGCCTCCCCGGGGCGTTTGCGGCGGATGACCAGGCCAAGGCCATCGAGCGTACCCGACAGACCCTCCTGTATGGCATCGACAGCCAGGTCCTGGACGTGGTGCAACGGATCTCCTCCACGAGAGACGGACGGTTCACGAAGGAGCTCATCTCCGTGCTTTCGGACACCCGTTCGGCTGACGTCAAGAAGGCCATTCTCGGGGTCTTCCAGGACCAGGGCATAAAGGACGGGGAGGGCATGGCCCGCCAGACCCTCGGTGACGTTGAGAACCAGGCGGGGGACGTCGTGGTGGCCTGCGTGCGCTACCTCTCCGCAATCCATGCGGCCGGGATTTCCCCCCTCCTTGTTCCCCTGCTTGATTCCGCGGACAACGGGGTGGCGTCGGAGGCCATACGCGCGTGCGGAAAGTCAGGAGAAGACTCCTGTGCCGCCGCGCTGGAGGCGAAGCTGAAAAGCCCGGACTTCCCGGATGCGCGCAAGTCTGACGTGATCCTGGCCCTCGGGGATCTCAAGGACCAGAAGGCAGCGGATGACCTCATGGCCATCGCGAAAAACACGGACGAGGACAAGTTTCGAAGAGCGTATGCCGCGGATGCCCTGGGAAAGATCGGTGACGTCCGCGCGGTGCCCGTGCTCAAGAGCATGTTCGCGGAGAACGACGCGCTGGTGAGGGCATACGCCGCCTCCGCGCTTGCCCACTTCGGGCTGGACCAGGTGTTCCCCATGCTGATCCAGGGCTTGAAGGACGACGACTGGAAGGTCCGGGAGCAGTGCGCCAAGGGCCTGACGGGCCGCATGTCAGGGAGCCAGGCGGATACCGCGCTCCCGATACTGGAGTTCAAGGCGCGCTATGATCCGATCAGCCAGGTGCGCGTTGCCGCCATCCAGGCCATGGGGGGCATGGGCGGCACCCAGGGTGAGGAAACTTTGGCCGCGCTCTACCAGGGGGCAGGCTATCCCCCGGAGACGCGTGAGACGGCTCTCAAGGCGCTTGTCGGCAGGTCCCTGTCCCGGGCAATCGAAGCAGTAAGAGCGGTCCTGGCAGCGGAGGGGAAGGGCGTTGATCAGAGGCCCATCGAGGCAACGGCCCGAGTCCTCTCCGAAGCGCAGGGGGCCGGCTTGAAGGACATCTACAGCACCATGCTTGCAAGCCCCGACGCCGCCGTCCGTGCCTACGCGATCCGCGGAGTGGCGGCAAATGGCTTCAATGATCTCAAGGACAGGCTGAAGGACATGTCGACCAGGGACCCATCACCCCTGGTGCAGAGGGAAGCGGAGAAGGCGCTGTCGAAGCTGTAGGTCCGCGGCGGAAGCGCGGGACGCGCGCTTGAGGCGCACGTTCCGCGCCTATTTGCCTTCGTGCTGGACGGACCGCATGATCCTGTTGATCTCCTCCAGCGGTGACACCCACTCCCTGAAATGAAGGCTCATTTCCCTGCCGTGTGGTCCGACGAACGGGATCTCCACGCCAAGGCAGTCCTCGATGGGACCGCTCAGCCCGGGGAACATGTCCGCGCGCAAAGGGGTGAACACGTACTTCCCATCCTGGTTCCTTATCTGGGCGATGGAAGAAGGGACGCGCACCAGGAAGATGAGGTACGATGAGAAGCCTCCCCCGACGCTGCGGCCGCCGCCTTTGGGAATCCTGTGGACGTTCCTGAAGCCGACGTGCTGGTTCTGGAGGCTCACGCGCATCTCGATAAGAGGCGCCAGGGTTCCCTGCTGGAGCTCGGACCTGGGTAGTGACCGCTTGAGGCTCGTCATGGTGGGCCGGACGCGCTTGCGGCCGGGTACCGGGACAGGGGCTTCGCGCTCCAGTGGCGCGCCCGTGAGACGCCCGGCGGGACCGCCGATGGAGAGGAGCGGGACCCTCTTGCCGAACGCCGGGCGCGCGGCCTGCGCCTCCCGCGCGCCGGACACCCGAGTTTCCGCCTCTTCAGCAGCCGCCGCTCCTCTTCTCTGCCGAGGCCCGGCTTCACCGGCTGCCGGGAGCACCCGGGCCCGCGCAAAGCCGGTCACCGGAACTTCCTGCATCTTTTGTCGCAGGAAGAGGAAGAGACGCACCAGGCCATACAGGATTGCAAGGGCAATAAGGATATACACGACGTACAGGAATGTCAGGCGAGGGATGGGAAGACCGCCTTTGCCCGTGTAGGTGAATGAGAGAGTTCCCGTAGTGGGCGATATTCGCAGGTCGCCGTCGAAGATCAGCTGAACGTTTGCGGCGTGGTCGCCCGTGGGGTAGGACAAGGGAAGGCGGATAACGACATCAAGGGGAGCTTCGGCGTTCGGGGCAACGGTGATGGAGACTTTCCTGTCCAGGAGGTCGGTCCCATCGCTCTGCACGCTGGAAAGCCTGACAATGATGGGCTCCGATTTCCAGTTCTTCACCCGGAATGGAGCGGTAAAACGGTTGCCGACCTTCCCAAGGGCGGGAGGGAAGATCAGGCTCGGGAAGCCCGTCGTCATGCCCGTCACGGTCTGCTTCTCATTCTTGTGGTACGGCACGATGGGCACGCCCAGGCCCTGGGCCAGGTCAGGGAGGTAGCTCTTCAACCCTTCCTCTCCCGGGGCAGGCTCGGGCGGGACCTTGAGGATGTTGACCGTCCAGCCCTCTTTCTTCATGGCGGCCGCAACGTCCGCAACAGCTTTGCGGACATCCGCCTCACTCAGCTTGCTGGTATCGCTTCCGGGAGGGGGGTCGTTGACGCCGTCGGTGATCAGGATGATCTGCTTCGGATTGGTCTCCGGCAGCTCCTTGGCGTACTTGTACAGGAACTGGAGCGCGGCAGGCAGATCCGTGTACCTGCCCAGCGGGTGCAGGAGGAGGATCCTCCCGAATGCCCGGTCCACGGCCTCAGAGCTGTTGATCTCCAGGGCGATCTCCACCTCCGGCGTGCTGTCAAAGCTGAGCAGGTGGAATGTGTCTCCCCGGTGCAGCCGCGTGGCGAGCAGGTCATGGATGAGGTAGTTCATCAGGTCGTCGAAATACGGAAACATGCTGGCCGAGGTGTCAACCATGACGATCAGGTCGATGTTCTCCGCTGCGGCCGGCATCACGGCAAGGAAGAATGCAAGGACGGCGACAGCGATCAGGAGGGCGCGCGGGGCGCCGTGTCTGCCATTTTTCCTCATATGTTTTTCAGATCCGCCTTCTCGATGTTCTCGACGATGTAGTGAAACTCGTTCTGGTTGATCGTGAATGCGAACTCTTCTCCCGGCTTGTGAGCCCAGAGCGCGGCCCCCAGCGGTGAAAGATACGAAATGACGTTCCTGCTCGGATTGGACTCCCACGGGCCCAGGATGACGTATTCTTCGATCTGGCTCGACTTGAGGTTCTTCAGGCGCGCCCGTGTCCCGAAGGAGATGCTTTCCGTCCTCACCTCGTTCTCGTTGAAGATCTGCGCCTGCTGGACCTCCTCCTTCAGGCGCGACGCGGTGACCTTGAGCATCTCCTGCTTCTCCAGGGCGGCCTTGTATTCCGCGTTCTCCCGCAGGTCTCCCTTGCTCATGGCCACGCCGATCTCCTTCGAGTTTTCGGGTATCTCCACGTCGATCACGCGTTTGAGGTCCTGCTGCTTCTTCTCGAAGCTCGCCCTCGTCACGAGGAGCCCCAGGCTGACCTTCTCCACCCCTGGCTCTCCCAGGAAGTGGAAATCCGGGAATCTCTCCTTGATCCGGTGCTTCAGCTGGATCTTCAGCGACGGGTCGAGCTCCTTGACGTCGTCCACGAGCGTGAACAAGCGGGTGATCGAATCCCTGTCAGCGGCCATGAGAAACTCCAGGAGCCTGCCCTCCTCAAAGAGGAACTCCTGGATCTGGCGGTTGGCCTTCCTGCCGACGCTTGCGTTCTGCTTGTTGGCAATATCGCGGAAGGTGATGTCCAGGAGGTGGATCATGCCGATGAAGACCTTCTCCCGTGAGATCGATATGCGCTCCTCGAGCCAGCGCTCCCGCAGGAGGTTCTTGGCAACCCAGACAAACGCCTCTCTCTGCTCGCGGTACCGGGAGACAACGGAGGAAAGCATGGTGCCCAGGACGTCCCACTGCGCGTTTGCCACCAGCTCATCTACAATGAACTTGGATGGGAACATCACGAACAGACGCGTGAAGACGGACGGCCAGTCCGCGATGTTCTTCTTCACCGCCACCAGGAACTCCTTCTTCAGGTCCGGGTCTTCCAGCCGGGAGAACGTTTCCTCCAGGTTCTCGATCTTCCCGAACAGCTCCTCGAAGGTCAGCTGCACGCCGGTGGACAGGAAGGGATAGAAGGTGATGATCTTCTGGACCAGCAGCCAGCTTCCGATCACCGTTTCGGAGACCGCCGTATATCCCTTCAGGAACGACGTGAAGTAGGAGAACATCTCCGTGAACCAGTCAGAGTCCGGCTCCGCTCGTCCGCCCTGGATGTAGTCCTCCATGGTCTTCACCCGCTCGAAGAAGCCCTTTTCCGCCTTGAACTTGTTGTAGATCTTCTCCTCGAAGGATATCGGCTTGTCGCGCACCACGAACTGGTCCACCTTGTCCGGCAGGTTGCCGAAGGCGGAATCCTTTTTCAGGATGGAGCGGGCCTCGGTGCTCCATCGAGACCACTCCCCCGCGCCGAGCACGTCCGGAACCAGCTCCGCCTTGATCTTCTTCATGTCGGCCTGGTTGCCGAAGCTCCGGATGATGGTCCGCAGCGCCCACGCAGGCTCACCCTTGATCTTCTGGGCGAGCTCTTCCTTGGACATGGTCCTCTTGAGGACCCAGACATGCTCCGCGGAGAGGACCTCCAGGGCGCTCACCGCCATCTTGAGAGACATCTTGTGCTGCGACTTGTTGGAAAAGTCGATGGTGAAAGTGTCATCCTTGCTTGCCGAGATGCGGCCGATGCCCCACGTGCGGTGAAACACGTAGTTGCCGGTGTCGAAGGCGATGTGCTTCTCGAAATCCGCGATAGCTTCATGCACGTTGCGCCAGTTCTGCGTGAGGTTGGAGATCTTTATGTACTCCTCCAGCTGGCTGTGCTTGGCGTATTTCTGCCGGTAGCACTCAATGATGTCTTTCCGCGCGGGGCCGTTCTTCGAGTCGTAGGCAAGGATCTTTTTCAGGATCTCTATGGAGGTGTCCCAGTCTTCCTTCTCCTTGTAGTGCGGGATGAGCGTGCTCAGGAGAGCACCGGCGCGCTCGCCGCTGATTGCCCGCGCAATGCGCCCCTCGATGTGGAAAAAGAAGTCGATGTCTTCCGGGCTCAGGTGGATGAGCTTGTCCCACAGCTCCTTCACGCTGGCGAACTGTTTCTTGTTGATGAAACGGTGGATCGCCTTCTTGTAGTAGTCAACCGCGGCGGCGAGGTCCCCGTCCTGCTCCCGCTTTTCTCCGAGGATCTTGACGATGTCCGCTTCCTCGTAGTCCACGCGGATGAGCCGGTCCCACACCTCCAGCTTCTTTGCTTCGTCAGTGCGGTTTTCGTAGCATTCCCCCAGCGTGCGCAGGGCGTACTTGTTCTCACCGTATTCCAATATTCTTTCGGCCAGGAACTCCACGACGTTCCACTTGTGGTTGTCCATGAATATGCTGATCAGCATGATCAGGTTGGTGTCATCCACCAGCTCGCGGGACAGCGCCAGCACGCCGGAGAGGTACAGGGCGATGATGGAGTTGCTCGTGTGCTTGAGATGCTCACCGGCGAGCTCCCGCACCTCCTCCGCAATCCCTTCCTCCCGAGCCTGCTCGATGAGCGCGTCAAGGTCCTTGAAGTTGGTGATCGAGTAGCTGTTCAAAGTCGCACGGGTCCACTTCTCCTCATTGAGAAGGTCAGTAATCGTCTTCAGCAGTTCCGTTGCCATTCTTCACTCCTCCAAACCGGTTCCATTCTTCCTACGTCGTATATTCCCTGTGCACCTGGGGGTCCAGGTCCCGAATCTTCTCCAGGACCTCCTCGATGCGCTCTCTCTGCTCGCCGGCCGCCAGGTAGTGGTCGATGAGCCAGAAGTAGCGGTTGATCAGCCGGGGCACCAGGAGCTCGCGTTCGACCTCCTGCTCCTTTTCCAGCTGGTAGACGGCCTGCTTGAGCTTGCCCAGCTCCAGCGGCTTCAGCTCGCGCCGCACGTTGAACACCCCCCAGATGGCCCCCCACACGGGGACCCATTCGTTCAGCGCCGGGCCCGAGAGTCCCATGCCGCGCAGCTTTCCGCAAAGCCGCGCGATGAGCGGGGATTCGAGGCCGGCCAGATCGATGGCCTGGGCGTCTATGAAGAAGGCCTCGCGGAAAAAGACCTTCGCCGCCCGCGTCTCGTTCACCAGCGAATAGCAGTCCGCCAGCTCCGCCAGGATCTGCGCGTCTTCCTTCCTCTCCAGGTTGGCCCGCTCGAGGTGCTCGATGGCCTTCTCGTAGTTCCCGATGCCCTTGCAGCAGCGGCCGACTTGAAGGAGAAGGTCAGGGTCGGTCGGCTCCTGCTCCGCGGAGGCGCTGAGGTAGCTTGCGAGCGCGGAAGAGAAGACATACTGCTTGATGGCAAACAGGTACCTCTCCGGCACATCAGCGAGCCTCTGCTCAAAGGCCAGGAAAAGCTTCCAATAGGCGAGGAGCGTCTCTCCCCGCTCGAAGCCGTCCCGAGGGACAAGCTCTCTTTCCAGGCGCTCGCTCCAGAAGGAGGCGCACTTGAGCACGGAGGCGGCGCCAGGGTATTCCACGTCCATTTCCAGCACCTTCTCCAGCGCGTCGATTGCCTCAGAAAACGCTCCCTCTCTCAGATTCTGGCAGGCGGTATTGAGAACCTGGTTGATCGTGTCGTCCGGAATGAGCCGCCTCTCTGTCATTCGGTTGGGAGATAGCGTAAACACTGCCGGAAAGAGCAATTACTGTCTATCACACCCCGCGATGAGTATCGCATTCCAGCTGTTTTTCGTCAATGAGGCATCACCAAACACCATGCGGTAGGTCCCAGCGTCTCGTTTGCAAACAAGGACGCTTTTGATACAATGGGAATGGTATGGCTGCAGGCGAAAGGAAAATCCTCATTGCGCCCTCTGTTCTCTCCGCGGACTTCGGATCGTTGGCGGACGCCGTCAGGCTGGTGGAGAAGTCCGGAGGGGATTTCGTGCACCTGGACGTCATGGACGGGTGCTTTGTCCCGCAGATCACCTTTGGCCAGAAGGCTGTCACCGACCTGCGCCCCGTCTCCCGCCTTCCCTTCGACACGCACCTGATGATCTGCCAGCCGGAGCACGCCATTGACGGATTCTGCGAGGCCGGCACGAACTACCTCACGGTCCACTGGGAGGCGGCCACACACATGCACAGGATCCTCACGGAGATCCGAAAGAAGGGGAGCCGGCCGGGAATCGCAATCGTGCCATCCACGCCCGCGGAAGCCCTTGTCGAGGTGCTTCCCCTGGTCGACATGGTGCTCGTCATGACGGTCAACCCGGGGTTCGGGGGCCAGGAGCTGATACCCCGGTGCCTGCGAAAGGTGGAGGCGCTGGACAGGATGAGGCGCTCGGGGGGACATCAGTTCCTGATCGAGGTGGACGGTGGGATCAACAGGGGCACCGTCCAGTCCGCGCTGAACGCGGGAGCGGACGTCATTGTCGCGGGCTCCGCGGTTTTCAACGCGCCTGATCCCTCGGAGGAAGTAGCCCTCCTGAGAGGCAAATGGTAGAATCTCCGACGGCCCGCCCGGGGCGCGGCGCCGCTGCTTTCGTTTCAGTTTGGCGCGCAGCCAGTCGAAAGTTTAAGGAGGTGCAAAAAAGCGCATGAAGCATCCGAGCCTTTGCCTCCTCATTTCGGTGTTCGGCCTCAGTGCGCTCGTCATTTCCGCGCAGGCTCCCCTCTTGAACCAGGCCATCCAGCTCTTTCGAAACGGGCAATACGAGAAAGCGCTTCCCGTTCTTCGTGCCGTGATCGACGACCCGTCGGCCGCGGCCCAGAAGCCGGATGCATACCTGCTGATTGCGAAATCGTACATGGCCCTCGGCAAGCTGGATGAAGCAGACAAGAGCCTTGAGCTCTACCTGACAAGCTTCGTCGGAGCCGCAGACTATCCCGAGGCCCTTTACCAGAAGGGGAGGCTCCTGTTTCTCCAGGAGGAATACGAGCAGTCCATCCAGGCCCTTCAGCAGTTCATTACCACGTATCCGGCCTCCCCCTTCGTTTCCAACGCGTGGTTCTGGGTCGGAGAGAGCCTCTACAGCCTTGGCCACGTGGATGACGCCCAGAAGATCTATCAGAAGATCCTCACCGATTTCCCATCGAGCGTGAAAGTCGAA
Organism: uncultured Spirochaetota bacterium; assembly: GCA_963745235.1. Taxonomy (GTDB): domain Bacteria; phylum Spirochaetota; class Spirochaetia; order SZUA-6; family Fen-1364; genus Fen-1364. The sequence goes on from CAVUXE010000099.1 coordinate 103,516, forward strand.
GCCGCGCAGTACAAGGTTTCCCTGATTCAGCTGCAGAAAAGAGAGATCGAGCTCGGCAAGCTCCTGAAGTGGAGCCATGAGGACTTCCTCAGAAGCCTGGAGGAGTTCCAGCGCCGGGAGAAAACGTATGAGCAGGCCATAGAGATTTATCAGAAAAAGCTCGGGGGCGGCGCCGACCAGGACCAGAAGACCATCTCTGACCTTCGCGCAGAGCTTGCCAGGAAAACGGCGGAGGCACAGGACCTGTCAGCGAAGCTTGCCCAGGCTGGAGCTTTGCCCGCTGCCGCAGGCGGCGCGGCCGCGCCGGCCACCGGCGCCCAGGGTCCCGGCTCAACCGCCGCGGCGTCCCAGCTGGCGCAGATCGAGCAGCGCGAGCGCCTGCTTGCAATCAAGGAAGAGGCCCTTGCGCTGAAGGAGAAGTACCTAGCGGCCCTCGAGTCTTCGGCAGGGGTGAAATGAGCGTGCGCGCAGGGTCCCTGCTCGCGCTGCTCCTCCTTGCGGCCGCTCTCCCTGCCTCCGCGCTGGAGCTGAGCCAGGGAAGGATCAAGCTCACCCTCGTCGAAGGTACCGGCAGGTTCTCCCTTTCGTATCTCACCGCGGCGGGCTCGTACGTTCCCCTCCTTTCCCCGCAGGATCCGAGGACAACGATGTTGAGCATCGTCCTGAACAGCAGCATCTTCAGAATGGGAGATTCAGCCAGTTTCACTGAGACAGTCGAGAAAACGGGCACCGGCGCGCAATTCGTCTGGAAGTCGGATTTCCTCACGGTTACCGAGGGTTTTTCTTTCATCTCCTCCGTCGGGGCAACGGCGGCAGACGGCATGCGCATCGATCTGACGCTGAAAAATACCTCCCGCCAGGACTTCACTGCCGGCGTGCGCTACCTCTTCGACACGTGGCTCGGTGAGACAGGACCGACGCCATTTGCAACGGACACAATGCCCGTGATCAAACGCGAAACAACCCTCTCCGGCCGCAGCCTTCCACGCTGGTGGGTGTCCCCGCTCGCCGGTGATCCTGAGCAGCTGGGACTCCAGTGCATGGTGACGGAAGACGGAATCACGCAGCCGGACAGGATCGTGTTCGCCAACTGGAAAAGGCTGAGCGACGCGGCCTGGGCCTATGATTCATCCAGTGCCAGGGACTTCAGCCTCCTGCCGTACTCCAAGAACGATTCCGCCGTAGCCCAGTATTACGCGGCGCGCCCCCTGGGGCAGGGCAGCCAGTTTACCGTGACAATCGTGCTCGGCAAGTTCAATCCCGCCGGATTCCCGGCCACCACTGCCGTAGCCTTGGGAGATTTCGCGGGGGCGGTGCAGCAGTCCCTTGCGGCCGGGAAATCTGCGGCGGGAGGCGCCCCCGCGATGCGGGCGAACCTGGACACGGTGAACACCATTCTCTCACGCGTTGACGCCGCGCTTGCCCCCGGGGGTGCCGACGTCACGGAGAGCGAGCTCACCGTGATGGAGTCCGCCATCCGCGACCTGAAGGCCCGCGCTTCGACGAACAGCAAATGAAGGGGAAAGGCCTCGGCGAGGCGCGAAAACTCTTTCGAGCCCGCAAGTTCCCGGATGTCATACGAATCCTCGAGCCGGAGGTCTTCCGCTACCGGGAGAGCTTTGACTACTTTTCCCTGCTCGGATTCTCCTGCATGCACACGGGAGATTTGGGCGGCGCCTTCTCTTACCTGAGCCGGGCCCGGCAGCTTTCTCGGGACAGCGTAAGCGCCCTCCTCGGACTTGCCGCAATCCATTTCCGGCGTCACGAGACCGAGGAAGCCATCAAGCGCTGGCTTGAAGTTCTCGAGTTGGAGCCGGGCAACAAGGTTGCCCGCCGGGGAATGGACCTGCTTCGTCGCGGTCTGTCGCCGGAGAAGCTCCAGGAATACATAGACGCGGGGAAGGTGCGCGCGCTGTACCCGCCGCTCCCGGCACGGGGCAGGGCGGGGCTCATCGCCATCATCCTGCTGGGGGCAGTAGCGCTGGGCGCCGCCGGCTACCTGGGGGTGCGGTATTTCCCGCAGCGGACGGCCGAGCGACCAGGCGTTTCCGGTATCGACATTCCCAGCGACATCCCCCGGCTCACTGACACGGGGTCGGATTTCACCTACATGATGACTGAAAACGACGTCCGCAACGCGTTCAGGAAGGCCAAGGGTTTCCTCCTGGCATATCGCGACAACATGGCAACCGTTGAGATAAACCGCATTCTCCTGTCGAACGCCGCTGTTCCCGTCAAGGAAAGGGCGCGAATGCTCAAGGGCTTCGTGACCCAACCGGACTTCCTGACCTTGAAGGATTCCTTCCCCTACCCGGACGGTTGCCGGGGAGCCTCCCCTCTATGACGGTTGCTCGGTGAGCTGGCGCGGGAAAATCGCGAACCTCAAGGTCGGAAAAAGCGCAATAACTTTCGACCTGCTCGTCGGCTATGACAAGGAAAAAGAGCTGGAGGGGATTGTCCCTGTCACCCTGGGCTTTGCCGCTGATCTCGCCAACGGCGGCGGGATCGAGGTGCTGGGCCAGATAGCCTACGCTGCCGGCAAGCTCGGTCTGAACGCCATCTCCATTCACAAGCTGGCTGGAAACTAGGGGGGGCACGGTGCGCGCCGTCGTTCAGCGGGTCCGGGAGGCCGCCGTCAATGTCGGTGAGCGACAGGCGGGCAGAATCAGCTCCGGGCTGCTCGTGTACCTCGCGGTGGGCAGGGACGACACGGACCGGGATGTGCGCGCCATCTGCGACAAGATCGCGAACCTTCGGATTTTTCCCGACGAAAATGGAAAGATGAACCTTTCCGTCACGGAGCTGCACGGAGAGATCCTGGTGGTTTCCCAGTTCACTCTCTTCGGGGACGCCCGCGAGGGAAGACGTCCGTCCTACACGGAGGCCGCGCCTCCTGAGCTTGCACGGACCCTGTACGAGAAGGCAGTTGAGGTCTTGCGGCTTGCGGGGTTCACGGTGGCCACCGGAGAGTTTCAAGCGTCCATGGAAGTCACCTACACCAACGTCGGGCCCGTGACCATCCTCCTGGATTCGGAGAAGAAGTTCTGATCCCCGGGCTTCGAAGCTTCCGGGCCTTGATCTGGGGATACTACCTCAAGCACGGACGCCAAATGCCCTGGCGGCAGACGCGGATTCCCTACCGGGTGCTCGTCTCGGAGGTGATGCTCCAGCAGACCGGAGTGGGCCGCGTGATCCCCAAGTACCGGGAGTTCCTGCGCTCGTTCCCGAGCATGCGTTCCCTTGCCGAGTCCAGCGTGGAGGAGGTCCTGTCCGCCTGGAAGGGCCTGGGGTACAACCGGCGCGCCCTTTCCCTGCGAGAGGCTGCGCGAATCATCCGAGACGCGCACGGCGGCAGACTCCCCCGCACCGTGGATCAGCTGAGCGCGCTACCGGGCATCGGCCGCGCAACGGCATCGTCCATTCTCGTTTTCTCCTTCGACGTTCCCCTCGTGTTCATGGAGACGAACATCCGTCGCGTCTTCATCCACTTCTTTTTTCCGAAGGCGCGCAAGGTCACAGATGCGGAGATCCTTCCGCTCATCGAAAAGACCCTGGACAGGAAAAACCCGCGGGAGTGGTACTACGCGCTCATGGACTACGGAGCCCTTCTGCGTGGCGCAGTCCAGAACCCGAACCTGCGAAGCGCCTCCTACACGCGGCAAGCCCCTTTCGAGGGGTCTCTGCGGCAGCTGCGGGGGCGCGTGCTTGAGGCAATGCTTTCGCTTCGGGCGGCAGGGATGAAAGACATTGAGAAGGCGCTTCCCGAAAGCGATCCCCGGGTGCGCCGGGCGCTGGATCAGCTCGTCGCCGAGGGATTTCTGCGGGAGAAAAGCGGCCGCTATTTCTTCAGGTAGTCTTCCGCGTTGAACGGCGCGAGCAGGGGAGAAAGCGGAAGCTCGCTGTTGAGACGGAAAACGATCTCCGCGGCAAGAGACGTCGAAGGGATCACCTGGAGACAGGGCAGGGATTCCCGGATCTCGGGAGTGCAGGGGATGGTGTCTGTCACGAGGATGGACCCGACCAGTTTGTCATCGCAAAGCTCTTTCAGACGTTTCACGGCAGGAGACGAGAACACCGGGTGCACGATTGCGATGTTCACGGATCCCGGCTGCATGGGGGCGAGCTCTCGCACCAGCTTGCACATGGAGTCCGCCGTGTCGATCATGTCGTCGATGATCCAGATGGTCTTTCCCTTGATCGGTTCCGCGGTCAGGATGGTTATCGATTCCACGGTATTGGCGGCGGAGTAGTCCCTCTGCTTGTGGGAGATCACGATTCCGGTCCCGAAAGACGCCGCAAACCTCTTGGACAACGCCTCGCCGCCGGCATCCACGGAGCAGAACAGCCACTCGTCGTGCACGACCGTGTGCAGGTTTTGCAGCGTCCCGATGACGTTGTCGCAGATGTAGCGTTCCAGGAGCGTCCGGCCGGGGATATCGTCCACGTCGCAGATCGCCGGGTCGATGAAAGTCTTGGACTTCTCCGAGTGGAGCTGAAACGTGACGTAGTGGTTGATGCCGAGGCTGAGCAGGACCTTGAAATGCAGCCACAGGCCGACGGAGTTTCTGCGGGTGAGCCTGTCGGACCTCCCGGGGCTGCAGTACGGCTCGAACACGGTGATCCTGCCCGGCCTGCGCCCTGCGCAGCGCATCCACGGCGTGATAGGTTTCGATCTTGTTCTCTTCCGATGACAGGCCAAGCTCGTTGCGGGCCGCTCCGACGAAAAGGAACACATCACAGCCTCGGACAGAGGTGCCGACCTCGGCCTCCATTTCCCCGTCGGCAAACCGGGAGACCGAGAGATCACCGTGGATTTCCGCTTCCGTCCTTTCCTTGAAGCGCGGATAGGAAAGCAATCCGCGGGTGACCCGGCGGGCATATCCCGCCAGGGCCCGAGTTGAGAAGACCAGGAGCCGTCCGCGCATGGCTGGACTCTACCAGAAAAGGCGGCCCCAGTCCACGCGAGCGCGCCGTCGTGTGCGCCGGCGTTCTAACGAGGACGGGAGGCCAGAAGCAGTGATGCCTGGCGCGCCTTCTGGACCACGGCCTGGTCACGGGAAAAGCGGGAAATTGAAAGACAGGGTTCCATGAAGTCGGCGTTCCCGATTTCCTGCACTACGTCGAGGTAGTCGAGGGCAAGGCCCGTGTCCGAGGGGGACAGTATTCCGCCGGTCTGCCGCAGGTGGTCGAGAATCCCGGCCCCGACTTTCATCAGGGCGGAGAGCCGGTCCGGCTCCCCGAGGCGCGGCAGCAACCGGACGATGAGCCCCCTGAGCTGGGGATCACGGAAACCGTCGATCCCACGAACAAGGTCGCTCACGACGGCAGCGTTCGCATCCAGCCGACCCCGCAGCTGCTGGTCACCTTGAGCGGGGTCAAACAGCGACGCCAGGGCCAGGCGGATGAGGTGCTCTGTCTTGTACTCACCGGTTCTGGAAAAGCCGGCAAGAAGCCACGAAAGGATGTCGGCAGCGTAAGGATCACTTCGAGACCCGATGGCCAGGCATATCTCCGAGCTTGTCTGGAAGTCGGCGTCCTTGAGAATGTCCAGGATCAGGCCGTCATCCGCGCGATTGCTCGCTGCCACGAATGTGCTCCAGTCAGCGGCATACGCCGCGGCGGCGCACGCGGCGGCCGCGCAGGCACCGAGGAATGCGAGGAGGATCGTTCTACTGGACATACCCGGGCTTCCGGTTATACTTATCGGCACCAGAAGACGCAATCGCCGTGGTGTTTCCCGCGTATTGAAGGTGAGAAAGCGCCCCCAGGCGCGAAAAGCGAGGCATAGAACGGATGGCTAAAAAGGAAGTCCCCGCCCCTGAGAAGAAGTCAGCCGCGCAGGAGGAGAAGATCAAGGCCCTCGACGCGGCGCGGCTGCAGATCGAGAAGCAGTTCGGCAAGGGATCCCTCATGAAGCTTGGGGAGAACGCCGGTCATAACGAGGTGGATATCATTCCTTCGGGCTCCATCCTTCTTGATGCCGCCCTGGGAGTGGGCGGATACCCGCGGGGAAGGGTGATAGAGATCTACGGCCCTGAATCATCGGGGAAGACAACCCTCGCCCTCCACGCCATTGCGGAATCCCAGAAGCTCGGAGGCATCGCTGCATTCGTCGACGCGGAGCATGCGCTGGACCCCGTCTATGCAAAGAACCTCGGCGTGAACGTGGACGAGCTGTGGGTCTCACAGCCGGACACGGGTGAGCAGGCCCTTGAGATCGTCGAGTCCCTGGTTCGTTCGGGCGCCATGGACATCATCGTGGTGGACTCGGTGGCCGCCCTGACCCCCCGGGCGGAAATCGAGGGTGAGATGGGAGACTCCCACATGGGTCTCCAGGCCAGGCTGATGAGCCAGGCGCTGCGTAAGCTGACGGGCATCATCTCCAAGACGCGGACCTGCCTTATCTTCATCAACCAGATCCGGATGAAGATCGGGGTCATGTTCGGAAATCCAGAAACCACCACGGGCGGCTTTGCCTTGAAGTTCTATTCCACCATCCGCCTGGAAGTGCGGAAAGTCGAAAGCATCGCCCACGGTACTGATGAAGTCGTTGGAAACAAGGTGCGCGTCAAGGTGGTCAAGAACAAGATAGCGCCTCCCTTCCGCAAGGCAGAGATGGACATCATGTTCGGGAAGGGAATCTCCGCGGTCGGCAGCCTCCTGGAGGCGGCCCTCCAGAACAACCTCGTGGAGAAAGCGGGAAGCTGGTATTCCTACGGCAAGGAGCGCATCGGCCAGGGGGTGGAAAACGCCCGCCTGTTCCTGGAGTCAAACCCCGCGGTGTACGCGGAGCTGGAAAAGAAAGTGCGGGGAGCGCTCTTTCCCCAGAAAGGGCAAGGCGCCGGCCAGGATGCAAAGCCAACAGCGACCGCGGAGCCGGCCGCCAGGCCCGCTCCCGCACCAGCCCGTCCCAGAACCGAGCCGCCGCAAGCGACTGAGGGAGAAGAGCCTGTCGGGGAGGACCGCGCAGACTCGGACAAAGAGCTTTTCTGAGAGTGGCGCACACCTACTACATCGCCCTCGGCTCCAACGTCGGTGACAGGGAGCGGAACCTTCGTCGGGCATGGGACCAGATGCAGGCCCAGGGAAAAGAGGGCAAGCTGTCCAGCCTGTACGAGTCAGAGCCCATGTATGTCACAAGCCAGCCCCTTTTCCTGAATGCGGCGGGAAGATTGAGCTCGAACCTTACACCGAAAGACATGCTGGCCGCCATTCACAAGATAGAGAAGGACCTGGGACGGGACAGAAGCCTGGAGGTTCGGATGGGGCCCCGCACCGTGGACCTGGACATTCTTCTTTGTGACGACCTTGTGATGGAGGAGCCGGACCTCATCATTCCCCACCCGCGAATGTCCGAAAGGGGCTTTGTCCTTGTGCCCCTCCGGGAGCTCGCCCCCCAGCTGCGTGATCCCCGAACCGGCCTCCTGTACGCGGAGCTCCCGGCCGCCAGCGGTCAGGGTGTTTACTCTTATCCCCGCCGGTAGTATAATTTCGTGTCGATACAGAACAGTGCCAACGATACCACCCCTCAACGACACCCAAACCGACGGGAGCCTCGTCACTGAACCCATGTCCGACTCCAGCGTGAGCCAGAAGCAGCATTTTCACCTCGGAGACTTCGATGGGCCGCTCGATCTCCTGCTCTTTCTCATCCGAAAATCCGAGGTCAACATCTACGACATTCCCATCGCGTCCATCACTGAGCAGTACCTGGGGTACCTGAACTTCGCCACACGGGTGGACCTGGACACCATGACGGAGTTCTACCTGATGGCGGCAACCCTCCTGTACATCAAGAGCAAGATGCTTCTTCCCGTGGAGCTGAACCTGGATGACGAGCTGGAGGACCCCCGGCGGGACCTCGTGGAAAAGCTCATCGAGTACCAGAAGTTTCGCAAGCTCTCCGACCTGATGGCCCAGAGGGAAGGGGAGGTCGAGTGGATCATCGAGCGAACCCGCAGCCAGCGGATTCTTCCCTTTTCCGACGAGGGAATCTGGGAGCAGGTAAGCGTCTGGGACCTCCTGCAGACTTTCTCATCGCTTTTGACCACCCTGTCCTCGGAAAGGATCATCGACCTCTACGAGGAGGTCAGCGTCAACGAAAAGATCACGTTGATCTCCGAGCTCCTGGAGGAGAAGGAAGAGTTCCTCTTCACGGAGCTGGTGAAGCGCCGCAGCATCCTGGAGATCGTCTGCGCGTTCTGGGCGGTGCTGGAGCTGGTCAAGGAGAGGCGCATCACGGTAATGCAGAACAGGCTTTTTGGAGACATCAGGGTCCGGGCGCGCACGGTGGAACCATTGGCGGCGGAGGGAGCAGGCGGGAATGGAGCTGAGTAAAGACGCGGCGCTCATCGAAGCCATTCTCCTCCTGGAAAGCGATCCCGTGGAGCCGCGCAGGCTGTCTTCCATCAGCGGGCTCTCCGCGGAGGCCACGCAGGAAGCCATCGAGCAGCTTCGGCAGGGGCTGGAGGCGGACGGCCACGGGCTGGAGATCGTGGAGATCGGAGGAGGGCTGGCGTTCGCACCGCGCAAGGCCTACTGGGAAAAACTGCGCGAGCGCTACGGCAAGACCGCTGAGAATCACCTCTCGAAGGCGGCCCTGGAGACCCTCGCAATCGTCGCATACTCCCAGCCCATCACGCGCGGGGAGATTGAAAGCATACGCGGAGTGGCCGCTGATGGAATGATCAAGCTTCTCATGAGCAGGAACTTCATCCGGGAAGTCGGCAAGAAGGACGCTCCTGGAAAACCGGTGCAGTACGGCACAACCAGGGAGTTTCTCAAGGCATTCCGGCTCAGCACCATCTCTGACCTTCCGAAGCTCGACGGGCTTGAAAGGGAGCGCTTTGAGCAGGAATAGCGCCGAGCCCCGCAAGAGCACCGGCCCGCAGAACATTCCACCCAAGGACGCAATCCGCCTCCAGGTCTTCCTTGCGCGCTGCGGCCTGGGCTCCCGCCGCAACTGCGAGACTTTCATCAGCCATGGCCGGGTCACCGTCAACGGCGTGCCCGTGACGCAGCTGGGAACAAAAGTGGCCCTCACGGACTCGGTAACGCTGGACGGTCGCGCGGTGGTCCCCTCAGCCCGCAAGATATACATCGCGGTGCACAAGCCTCGGGAATACCTGTGCGCCAACAGCGATCCGGAGCGAAGACCTCTTGTCAGCGAGCTGTTCTCCTCCGCAATTCGCGGCCGCCTCTTTCACGTCGGGAGGCTGGACTTCCTGTCAACGGGCCTCATCCTCTACACCAACGACGGAGAGTTCGCCAAGCTCGTGACCCATCCCGGGTCGGGGATCGAGAAGGAATACCTGGTGGAGACGGGCAGGGCCATCGATGACGAGTTTCTCCGCAGGTACTCCAAGGGAATCCGCGTCGGTGAGCAGCTCTACAGGTGCAAGAGCGTACACGCTTCGAGGCCCGCACTCCGCGCTGATCACCCTGACGGAAGGAAAAAACCGTGAAATCAGAAACGTCTTCACGAGCCGGAATATCCGGCTCAAGAGGGTGCATCGGCTCCGTGTGGGCCCCATAACGCTGAAAGGGATTCCGACCGGCCACTTTCGCAGGCTGACCGAACGGGAGATCAGGTGGTTTTTCGACCATGGTAGCGGCGATTGACGGTCCGGCGGGAGTCGGGAAGAGCACGGTTGCCAGGAGGAGCGCGGAAGCAGCGGGGCTTCTGTACGTAAACTCGGGCAGCTTCTACCGCGCAATTACCTTCGCGGTCCTGGAGGCGGGAGAGCCCCCGCAGGACAACGACCGGGTGCTCGCGGTGGCGCGCGCAAGCCGTCTCGAGATGCGCGGATCCTGCCTGACTTTGAACGGCCGTCCCATTGAGGACCTCCTCCACACGGATGCCGTTGACGAATGGGTCGCGCTGCACTCCGCGATTCCCGAGGTCAGAAAGATCGTGAACGAAAGACTCCGCCGCATCGCGGAGGGAAGAGACGTCCTGGTGGAGGGGAGGGACATCGGCACCGTGGTGTTCCCCCAGGCGGAGGTCAAGATCTTTCTGGATGCGGATGTCGCTACAAGGGCGGCGCGCAGGCACGCCCAGGGTGTGAGCCGGCTCCCCCTCCCGCAAGTGCAAAAGTCCATTGCCGCGCGTGACAGTGTTGACAGGAACAAGCCCACGGGAAGGCTCCAGGCAGCGCCGGATGCCATTCGCATCGACAGCTCTCACTTGACCATAGATGAAGTTTGTGACAGAGTGATCGAAGCTATTCTCGTGAAACAAAATAACCCGGGAGACATACGCCGATTATGAGCACAGAAGACAAGAAGAAGCTCGCTCCGGAAGTCGAGACTCAGCTCCAGGAGCAGTACGTCCAGTCCCTTCAGCCCATCGAAGAGGGCCAGATGATACCCGGGCGGGTCATCGAAGTGGACGACGACTACGTCTATGTGGACGTGGGCTACAAGTCGGAAGGGAAGATTCCGGCGAACGAATTCGATGTCAAGCCGGCCATGGGAGAGACGGTCTACGTCATCCTGGTCCGCAAAGAGGGCCGTGAAGGCCAGGTCATCGTTTCCAAGCGCAAGGCTGATGAGAAGATATTCTGGAAAGACCTCCGGATCGCTTTCGACGACCACAAGCCCGTCCAGGGCACCATCGTTCACAAGATCAAGGGCGGCTACGAAGTCGACCTCGGAAACGACATCAGGGCGTTCCTCCCGCTGTCCAAGGTGGACGTGAAGCGTCCCAGCGAGAACTCTGACTATGTCGGTGTGAAGTCCTCTTTCTACATCGACCGCCTGTACGCAAAGGGCAAGACCAACATCGTTGTCTCCCGCCGGGACTGGATGGAAGAGGATATCCGCAAGCGCCGGGATGAGTTCTTCGGCCAGGTGAAGATCGGAGACGTGGTGGAAGGCGTGGTGAAGAGCTTCACCTCCTTTGGCGCCTTCGTGGACCTGGGAGGATTCGACGGCCTCCTGCACATCAACGACATGAGCTGGGGCCATGTCACCCGGCCCAAGGACTTCGTGAAGCTGGGTGAAACCATTCAGCTCAAGGTGATCCGCCTGGAGCCGGAGGAAGGCCGCATCAACCTCAGCCTGAAGCATTTCACGGAGGACCCCTGGAACCACTTCGAGGAGAAGTATCACATCGGGGACGTCGTGAAGGGGAAGGTCACCAAGCTGGCGGATTTCGGGGCATTCATCGAGATAGAGGAAGGCATCGAAGGCCTTGCCCACATCTCCGAGCTGTCATGGGTGCGGAAGGTGAAGCATCCCCGGGAGGTCCTCAAGGTTGGTGACGTGGTGGAGACCAAGATCCTCAACTACGACATCCAGCAGGGAAAGCTTTCCCTGGGCCTCAAGCAGGTGCTGCCCAATCCGTGGGACGACGTGGACCAGCGGTATCCCGTGGGCATGAGACTGAACCGCAAGGTGGTGCGCGCCAGCCCCTACGCCCTGTTCTTCGAGATCGAGGAAGGGATTGACGGCGTCCTGCACGTGGACGACATGTCCTGGACCAAGAAGATCAGGAACGCTTCGTCGTTCGCAAAGGTGGACGATGAGGTGGACGTCATGGTGATCGGAATCGACAAGGAACGGGGCAAAGTGCAGCTGGGGGCCAAGCAGCTCTCCGAGGACCCCTGGGAGTCCATTGCCCGCGCCTACCCCCGGGGAAGCATCATCTCCGGTGAGATCACCAACATCACGGACTTCGGCTTCTTCGTGCGCGTGCAGGGCGGCATCGAAGGCCTCGTGCACAAGATGAACATCGTGGATGACCGGGTGGAGCCCATTGAAACGGCCATGGCGAAGTACAAGGTCGGTGACCAGGTCCAGGCCGTCGTGACGGAGGTGAGCCCGTCCAAGCAGAAGCTGTCCCTTTCCCTCAAGGATTACGTCAAGCGCGTGCAGCGGGAAGAAATGGACAAGTACATCCATGACGACTCGAAGCAGGAGACCGTCTCTCTCGGCGACATGCTCAAGGACAAGATAAAGGGCTAGCCGGCGAGGGGGATGTTGAGATTCACCGCGGACCGCGAGAAGCTTGATATTCTTTTCGACATCTACGCGAGGATAAACTCAAATTACGCAGACCTGAAGGCTCTCCTGACCCAGATCGTGGACTCCGCGACCGAGCTCACCGAAGGTGAAGCCTCCTCCCTCATGCTGCTCAACCCGGAGAACAACAAGCTCTACTTCGAGATCGCCCTCGGTCCGAAGGGACCATTTCTCAAGCACTACTCACTGAACATGGGTGAAGGGATCGCCGGCTGGGTGGCGCAGAAGAACACCTCTTTGATCGTGAACGACGTGACGCAGGACCCGCGGTTCTATCCTGAAATCGCCCAGAAGATCGGCTTTCCGGCCACCTCCATCCTTGCGGTGCCCATGAGGGTCAAGGACAGGCTGGTCGGGGTGGTGGAGATCATCAACAAGAGGGGCGGCAAGAGGTTCAGTGAAGAGGACCTGCAGTGGCTGGAGGCATTCTCCACGCAGGCCGCGCTTGCCATCCAGAACGCGCAGAGCTACCAGAAGGTAAAGAACGAGCTTTCCGTGCTTCAAGACAAGGTCAGCACAGACCAGGGGTATCACACCTTCATTGCTGAAAGCAGAGTCATCCGGGAGAAGCTGGACATTGCCCGCAAGGCGGCTGCAACGGATTCCTCGGTCCTTCTCCTCGGGGAAAGCGGAGTCGGCAAGGAGCTTTTCGCGGAGCAGATCCACCTGAACAGCCCGCGCAAGGGCAGGCCGTTCATTCGCGTCAACTGCGCGGCAATTCCCGAGCCGCTCCTGGAGAGCGAGCTCTTTGGTCATGTAAAAGGGGCTTTCACGGACGCGGTGGCCGACCGGAGGGGCAGGTTCGAGCTGGCGGACGGAGGAACCATTTTCCTGGATGAGGTGGCGGACATGCCCCTCTCCCTCCAGGCAAAGCTCCTTCGCGTGATCCAGAACAAGACCTTCGAGAGAGTCGGGTCCAGCGAATCGATGCACGTGGACGTGCGAATCATCGCGGCAACCAACCGGAACCTGGAGACCCAGGTGACGGAGAAGAAGTTCCGCGCGGATCTCTTCTATCGCCTGAACGTGCTCCCTATCCATATCCCGCCCCTGCGGGAGCGCAGGGAGGACATCCCCCACCTGGCGGACTTCTTTCTCCGAAAGCACTCGCGGGAGACCAAGAAGCAGATCCAGGGCTTTTCGGATACGGCCATGGAGGAGCTCCTGTCGTATTCCTGGCCGGGGAACGTGCGGGAGCTGGAGAACTCGATCGAAAGGGCCGTTGTGTTCTCCCGGGACGACATGATACGTCCTGAGTTCCTCATCCTGAACGGCGGTCCCATCCAGGACGGGGACTCGTACTCCCAGAAGACACTCCGGGAGGCATTGAACATCTTCAAGAAACACTTTATCACCAAGGCCTTGGAAGCGAACGGGTGGCACCAGACCCGCACGGCGCAGGCGCTGGATATCCAGAGAAGCTACCTGTCCAAGCTGGTGAGAGAGCTGAACATCATGAGAGAAAGAGGAGCGTAGAGCGAATGCAGCCAGTGCAGCAGGCGCCTGACAGGCGCCAGGGAGCGACAGACCAGCCCATACGACATCGAATCAGGAACTTTCTTGCGGCAACCGTCAGCAGGTTCCGTATCATCCTGCTCGCGATCCTTATCGCGGCCGCCGTCTTCCTGGTGGCGTACTTCATCTACACGGAGATCTCCCGGAAGCTTACCAACGACTCCACGGTCCTTGCTGAAAGCGCCCAGGACCTCTATGACAAGTGGCAGGGTGAGTCTGACATCGCGAAGAAGGGCGCCCTGGAGAAGCAGCTGACGGACCAGCTGGGCGTCCTCACCACCCGCTACGCGCGGCAGTACGGCGGAGAGCGCGGCTTCTTCATCCGCGCCAACCTGTCCTACCAGAAGAAAGCGTGGGATGACGCAGCGAAGGATTACCAGGCACTGGCGGCGCGGTTTCCGAACAGCTACCTCGCCCCCATCTCGCTCTTTGACGCGGGAGTGTGCCTGGAGGAGAAGGGTGATTCAGATGGAGCGCTGAAGCTGTACACCCGGGTCTCCCAGGCCTACCAGGATTCACCGGTTGCCCCTCGCGCCATGTTCGACACGGCGCGCCTCGACGAGCAGAAAGAGTCCTTCGATGACGCGCACAAGATGTATGACCAGATCGACACCCTGTTTCCGTCCAGCACCTGGGACAAGCTTGCCAAGAACAGGCTGATCGAGCTGCGGGTGCTGGGGAAGATAAAGTAGAAAAGGCACGGGACAACGGCGGAGGCGCAGTCGGGGGACGCGCCATGAGGAGGGTGCTCGCGTGGCAGAGAAGAAAGGCACGTCGAAGTTCCTGGAGACGCGCTACTTCGGGCTCATCATCGGCGTTTTTGTATTCTGTCTGCTCTTTGCCCTGAACTTCGGCACCATCCTCATCACGCAGATCGATCAGAAGATGCTGGACTTCAACTTCCGCCTGAAGAACACCGTCACTGCGACCAACGTCCAGGAGGGTGTCTCGTTCGTCCAGCCCAACCCGAAGATCTCCCCCGACATCCTGATCATCGGGATCGACGACAAAGCCCTTGCGCGGTTCGGCAGATGGCCCTTCCCGCGCCGGCGGCATGCGGACCTCGTGAACGCCTTCTCCCGTATCAAGAACCAGGCCGACCGCGAGCGCGCGCTGTTTCTTGACGTGTTCTTCATCGAGCCGTCGGAAACCGCCGAAGACGACGCCCTGCTGGTCTCCTCCATCAAGAACAATGGCCGCGTATTCCTGGAGACGGTCCTCACGCTGGATGAGAACCCGCCGGGAACCGCAAAGGAGTTCTTCGGCCGGCAGCAGGCTCTTTACGACAACGCGGGCAAGATCACGAATATCACGGGAGACTGGCTCAAGGTCAGCACGTTCCTCGGGACTGACTCACCGCTGAAGCCCTACGCAATCGCAACGCACGGGTACGGGCACGCAAACTTCCTTGCAGACCAGGACCAGGTGTACCGCAGGCAGCCCCTGGTGGCGAAGCTCTCCGAGCTGGAGGAAGAGATCCCCCTGGACCAGCTTACCGTGGACCAGCGCCTGGACAGGGCCAACTTCGAGCGGCTGGCCTGGATCGACAAGTCCAACATTTCCCACGATATCCCGTACCCGCTCACCGCCGGGGTGCTGGACAACCTCAAGCGGCAGATGCAGACGAGCGCTCCGCAGAAAGTGGAGGAGTCCGCGGACGGCAAGACCAGGAAGTCCTTCTACGTGGTTCGCGAGTACCGTGACACCTTCATGCCTTCCATCACGCTTGCCCTTGCCCTCGAATACATGCACAAGACCACGTCTGACGTGGAGGTGGTCCTTGGGAAGTACATCCGCATCCCCAATCCCCAGATGTTCAACCTGGACACGCAGCAATGGGAGCCCTTCAAGCTCACCGTGCGTCCGGCGCAGTACGACAAGGATGGCAACCTGGTGAAGGATGGCGTCTTCAAGACCCTTCCCGAGCTTCGCATTCCCATCGACGAAACCGGCGCCATGGCCATCAACTTCATGGGCCCGAGGTCCAGCGCGAACCCGGAGGAGCACCAGACGTTCCCCATACGTTCCTACGCCGGCTACGCGGGAACCATCACGTCGCCGGACCCCGCAAAATGGCCTGCCACGAAGAAAGTGGGGAACATGATCCTCATGGTGGGGCCCTTCGCGCAGGGAATGGCGGAGGATGAGAAGCCGACCCCGTTCGGGCTGATGTACGGCGTGGAGATCCATGCAAATGCGCTCAATACGATTCTCATGAGCAATTTCCTCCAGTTCGCGGAACCGTGGCTGCAGACGCTGATCCTTTTCGTCATTATCCTGCTCACCGCCCTCATGGTGTCCCGGCTTTCTACAATCTGGTCCCTGGTCATTACCGTCTCGCCTGATCCTGGTCTACTTCTTCGTCTACCTCATCGTCTTCGAGCAATACCAGACGGTGTTGAACTTCTTCGGTCCCGCCCTCGGCATCTTCCTCTGTTTCCTTGCGGTCATTGCGTACCGGACCGTCTTCGAGGAACGGGACAAGAGGCGCATCAGGGACATGTTCGGCAAATACGTCAGCCCGGCGGTCGTTGACGAGATCCTGCAGGCCCCTCCCGAGCTGGGCGGAGTGGACAAGGAGCTGACGGTCCTTTTCTCGGACATCCGCGGGTTCACCAGCATGTCGGAGCGCATGTCGTCCCAGGAGCTGGTCAACCACCTCAACCTGTACCTCACCGCAATGACTGACCTGATCCTCGAATACAAGGGCACCCTGGACAAGTACGTCGGAGACGAGATCATGTGCTTCTGGGGCGCCCCCGCGCCCCAGGAGGACCACGCGCTGCTGGCGTGCAAGTGCGCGCTCAGGCAGATGGAGGTGTTGAAAAGAATGAACGACGCGTGGCCCCGGGAGAGGCGGATCGACATCGGGATCGGCATCAATACCGGGATCATGACGGTTGGCAACATGGGATCCATCGGACGGATGAACTACACTTTGATGGGGGACCAGTGCAACCTCGGCGCCCGCCTGGAGGGCACGAACAAGCAGTACGCCACCTCGATCATCGTGAGCGAGTACACGTACGCGCAGGTCAAGGACAAGGTGGTGGCCCGAGAGCTGGATGTCATCAAGGTAAAGGGCAAGGACAGGCCGGTGGTGATCTACGAGCTGCTGGATGCGATTGACGGCCTGGAGCCTCCCACGGGGGACGGCGGTCCGCGGAAGACGGCCGTCAAGGCGGGGGCGGGGGCATAGGGAAGGGTAGTGCGCTCGCTGAAGACTCTTCTTGCCGCGGCTTTCGTCATCGTGGAAGTGGGCTGCGGACTGCCAAACCCGTATTTCCTGACCTCCCCCGGAGTAGGAAGCTTTCCCGCGGGACTGAACACCACGTGCACATTCACAAGCCCCGGCTACGCGGCCGGGTCAAACTTTGTCGGATTCGAGGTGTACTACAAGATAATCAGCTCGAACCCTCCATCGACGAGCGACATCAACCTCGGAGGGAGCGGCGTCACCGGACCTTATGTCCTGCTGGCCAACGGGTTCTTTCCAATCACGCTGGCAACTGATTCCGCTCCGTTCTCAAGGACAATCCCGCGTCATCCAGCCCGCTTCCACCGACATTCCCAACGCCCTCACTGTTACCCTGGATTTTCAACCTCTGACTACTTTTACACGGTTGGGGCAACAAGCACCACACCAATCGGAATTGGGAGAGACCTTGCAAATATCTCCCCCGGCAACAGGGAGCAGGTCATTCGTGGTCAATGCCTCGCCGACCCTTAACTATACATCCGCGGATACCGATTTGGGTCCGGTGTCTATACCACCTGCGCCAACAACCACCAAGTCTTCATAATACTGTACGCTTTGAGCTACGGCCTCAACGGAACGACAATCGAATATTCCACGCCAGTCTACCTGGGCTTCGTGGGGTCTGACGCCATTTCCTTGATGAAGGGGATTTCCTGATGTGGTTCTACTATTTCAACGTCGGGCTTACGTATGTGACAATCGGAGTTGCCTCAGCGGTGTTCTTTTTCTTCGTGATCAAGAAGCCGGTGCTGGGGAAGCTGTGGGGCGCCATCATCGTAGGGCTGGTAGGCTCCTTCCTTGGCGGCCTGATCGACCAGATCTTTTCCAAGGTCATCCAGTACCTCTCCGACTTCAACTCGGTGAACGTGTTCTCCGCGCTGACTACGTCCCTCCTCATGATCTGGCTTCTCTCGAAGGCGAGCTATCCTCGATGAGCCCCGTTACCTCCGACGGAAGCGTCCGCGCCAACATCCACCCGGGCAGCCGGGTGACAATCGTGCAGAAGCAGGACCAGCGGACAGGCCGGCTTACCGAAGGGGTTGTCCGGGACATCCTGACGAGCTCTCCGACGCACCCTCACGGGATAAAGGTCAGGCTGGAATCCGGCGAGGTGGGTCGCGTCAAGGAGGTGCTGCCGTGAGGAAATGCGAACGCCGCCTCAGCTACTGCTCCAGGGCGATATAAGTCGAATAGGTGAGGTTGCCTGTCGTGCTGTCTGCTGAGAAAATAATTGTATAGCTATATCCCGCCGCAATTGACTGTTGCGCCGGCCACTGGTACCAGATTCCGTCAATCCCTTTCGTATACAGGTAATAGGAACCCTGGCCAATGGGCGTAAAAGACGTCTGCTGGTTGGGAGTGAGGGGGGTCTCATCGTCCACGGAGCCTATCTTGATTGCCAGGAAGGTATAGCTGGAGGTACTATTCTCAAAGCTGACCTGCGTCTGGAAAAAGAAATTACAGGAGGCGAGGAACGCGATCATGATGGCGAGTGCAATCTTCCCCATAGTTGCTGCCGGTTTGCAAAACGATTTTCGTTGAAGCCCGGGGGTCTGTCAACCGCCGTTCTTCTGTATCTTGCCGCCATTCTGAGCGGCTGCTCGCTGGCCAATCTGCCTGGCGCTGGCGGCCCTGGCTCGACGACTCTGTACGCCGCAACCGCCGCGGGGGTTTCCGCCTCACTCACGGGCGGCTCTTCCTGGAAAACAATCGGGTCACTTGCCAACGTCAACAGCGTGGAGGCGGTTTCTTCAGGGACCTACATTTCCGTGTACGCAGCCGCGACCAGCGGCCTTTCCGTTTCAACTGACGGCACGACATGGTCGGCTTTACAGCGGCCTGGCCGGCCCCGTGTATGATGCAATTGTGTCCGGGTTGACAATCTACGCAGCGACAGGAGCAGGTGTCTACTTCTCCGCTTCCCTGGACCCGGGAACCACCTGGACCAGCACGAGCATCCCGGGAAGCGCTTCCGTGGGCATCTTCCTCGTTGGAACGACCATTTACGCAGCCACGGGCAACGCCGGCCTGTCCGTCTATAATGGGAGCGTGGTCTTCCTACACGACACTAAGGGTCTTCCCAGCGCCAACGTTGTATGCGTGTTCGACGACGGTACGAATGTCTACGCTGGGACTTCAGACGCGGGGCTGGCGGTGGCCGCGAACACGTCCCTGTCGACGTGGACGGTCTACAATACAAGCAACACCGGCAACGGCCTCGCCAGCAATGACGTCCAGGGGATCTCTGTTTACAGCGGGCTGATCTACGCCGCCACGGCTGCCGGGCTCTCCGTCTACAACGGCTCGACGTGGACCACGTACCTTCCCGGAGTCTCTGTCAACAACGTGTACGTCTCCGGATCCTCCCTCTATGCCGCAACTGCTTCGGGCGTCTGGGTCTCACTCAACGGCGGCACATCGTGGAGCAACGCGACCATCGCCCAGGGTCTGGCGAGCAACACCGTAAGCAGCATTTCCGTGCAGTAGGGGTTATATTTCATGCGGACAAGGAGGAAGAACATGAGGAGACTCGGTCTCGCGGCCTTGCTATTCGTCGTTACACTCCCGGTGATCGCCCAGGGTCTCCCGAGGGATTCGAAGGACTATCTGAGCTTCCTGCCGCCGGAGGGGCTGGACCGCCTCTTCTCATCCGGCGAGCTCACGAACATTGCCGGCAAGATAGACGAGCTGCCCCTCTGGCAGAAGAGTCCCTTCGCTGACACCATCAAGGCGGCTCTCCAGGGCTTTGAGAGCACGATTGCCGCGGAGGGCTTCTTCCTGATCGACCTCCCTGCCGCGGCCCCTGATGGAATTGACCCCCGGATCTTCAACTCCTTCACGGCTTTCTCCACCCTGAAGGGTCTGCAGGTCTATTCCGTCTCCCAGGGAAAAATGGAAACCTTCCTGTTCGACGCCTCCCGCGTGGATGAAGCGGACCACACAAAGCGTCTTCAGGATCAGCCCGTCACGGAGGTCCCGGCTCAGTCGGACTTTGTCGTCTATGAGAAGGAGGAGCAGACCGGCGACTCCTACGCAAAGTTTCACATAGACTTCGACCAGGCAGGCGAAAGCTTTGCCGTCGCGGTGACCAACCTCACGAAAATGAACTATCTCTTCTTCACGCTGGTCGATCCGGGCAATCTTCACACCTTCTTCTTTGTGGTGCCCTGCCAGGACAAGATCGTCCTGTACGGCCTGACCGTGGTGAAAACGGGCCATTTCCTGGGCCTGGAACGGGCGAAGGAAAAGTCCTTCTACTACCGCATGAGGGCTCTTGTTTCGTGGTTCGCCGCAAATGTCAAACAGTAGGAGTCAAAAGACATGCTGAGTTATTTTCAGGCCGTCGTCATGGGTCTCCTGCAGGGAGTGAGCGAGCTTTTCCCGATCTCCAGCCTCGGCCACTCGGTCCTGCTTCCGACCCTGTTCGGCTGGGATAACCTGGTCCGCGCGCAGTCGGACACCGAGTCATTCTTCCTTGCCTTCCTTGTCGGTCTGCACGTCGCGACGGCCCTGGCGCTGATCATCTTCTACCGGCAGGAGTGGGGCCGGATCGTGGTGGGGTTTTTCACCTCGATCGGAAAGGGGAAGGCAGACACTCCCGACGAGCGCCTGGCCTGGCTCCTGATTGTGGCGACCATACCGGCAGGACTGGTAGGGGTCATATTCGAGCACTCGCTGCGCACCCTTTTCGCGAAGCCGCTCTCCGCTTCACTCTTCATGGTCGTGAACGGCGGGGTGCTCTGGTTCGCGGAGCTTCTGAGGCGCCGCCCGGATGCGGCCCGAACTGACCGCAGCCTCGCGGCGACGGCCCAGAACCTCAAGATCATGAAGTACCGTGACGCGGGCCTCATTGGCGTGTCACAGATCCTTGCGCTCTTCGCCGGCATCAGCCGCTCAGGGATAACAATGATTGGAGGTCTCCTTCGCGGATTGGACCACCAGGACGCCGCGCGCTTTTCGTTCCTCCTTGCAACGCCAATCATCCTGGCCGCGGGAGTCTACAAGGTGCCTGACCTTCTGGGGCACAACGGAGACGGTGTGCGCGCCCAGGTCCTGGCGGGGAGCATCGCCGCCGGGGTGGCCGCCTATCTGGCAGTACGCTTCCTGGACCGGTACTTTCGCACCAGGAGGCTCACGCCATTCGCCATCTATTGCGCCGTTGTCGGAGCCGCCATGGCAGTGAAGCTGCTTCTGTTTTGAGCCGGGCCTGGAGCGCTGCCCGGGTCCGGGCGCACTCAGAAATCAAGAGAGAAGTGAAAGCTTATGGCGAATGACGCGCCGTCCACGCGGTGGCCATAGAGAGGGAAGGCCAGGTAGGCGGTCACATTCGCCAGGTCGAAGGCGTCCCCGTACACACCGACACCCGTGGAGGCCAGAAAGCCCCCCGGGGTGTTCGTTGGGTCCCCCACGAAGCCGTTGTAGTAGCCCTGGTCCGTGAAGACATAAAAGCCAGGAAGCGTTGACGGCCAGATCATCGAGGGCCCCTGGAAGCGGATGTCGAAGTTGTTGACCGCCTTGAAAGTGGTGCCATACGAGCCCGTCTCGAAGCCGCGCACCCAGTCATCCGTGGTTGCCCGGGGAGCCAGCCCGCCGGTGCTCTCCTGAACGTAGAAGGGGATGGAGCCTCCTCCCGCATAGTCCACGGAAACAAAGTCTCCCACGTAGATGCTGAACAGGTTCCACTCACCTGTGGATGGGGCGGCATACAATGTGCGAAACGCCTTGAAGGTTGCATTCAGGCGGTAGAAGTCCGCGTTGCCGATGCCGTTGAAGAGGAAGGAAGGGCCCCATTGCACGGACGCCTCTCCGTAAAGGCCGTCCCATGTCCTATGGAGGTCATCCTTCACGAGTGTGCTGGCGGAAACTCCGGCGAGCACTGAGCTGCTGAGGATCTGAGCGCGGTCAGGCGCGGAGGATTGCGAAACAAGGGAGGCAGTCGAGGCGTAGTTCTTATCGTAATGAAGCCTGTAGAAAAGGAAACCCTCCAGGAGATTTCGATTGCGTTCGTGGTCCCAGAGAATTCCCTGCCTGATCCCAAGGCCATCGACAATCTCCAGTCGATCGAAGGTCACCGCTGACCCGTTTCCGGAAGGCCCCGAATAAAGGCTGCCATCGGTGTTTCGGTAGTAATTGTCCGTCTCATAGCCGGCGCCGAAATCGTTCTCGACAATCGTGTCGAGCCCCGGCACAAGCTTGAAGCCGTTGTAGAGTGCGGAGAAGTCTCCTCCCGTAGGCACGATGCCCCACCAGTACGTGCGCAGGTCGAAGTTGGTAAGCGTGAAGACACCCGAGGGCGCTTCCATATCCGGGGTTGCAATCTGCGCCCCGGCGGTCCCTGCAACGGAGAGCATTGCAGCCAGTACGATCGCCGCACACCACGCAAGGTTTGGAGTTGTCGAGCTTTTCATGTAGGCACTAATATAACACATGGTCACCGGTTTCTCTGTTGACTACTTTTCCATGATACTCTTGGAACCAGAGAGGGGGGTGTCCGATGAAATGGCAAAAGGCTCCCGAAGAGCTGAAGGTCCTGCTTGAAAGGGTGATGACGGGGATCGACTGCGAGAAGAGATCGATGTTCGGATACCCGGCGTACTTCATCAACCAGAACATGTTCGCCGGCTTGTTTCAAAGCGCGGTCTTCATGAGGCTTTCGCCGGAGCAGCTTTCCACGCTGACGAAGACTTCACCCATCGATATCTCAGCTTGAGCCCATGCCGGGAAGGCCCATGAAGAACCACTATGCTATTCCCGAGGACCTCTATAGGAACGAGGACGCATTCAGAAAGGTAGCCGCGGAGGCGGCGGTGCACGCTCACACGCTGGCCCCCAAAGAGAAGTCTGCGGCCAAGAAGGCGCCAGCCGCCAAGAAGAAGGCGGCCCCGACGGCTGCCGGCGCGTCTGCCCGGGCGCCAGCCCGTGCGCCTGCAGCTGTGCCCGCCACCAAAAAGTCCCCCGCAAAGAAGGCTGCAGCAGGCAAGTCTTCCGCAAAGAAGCGCTCCCGGGGCTCATGACAAGCTCCCGCCAGGCTTCGCTCTGACTGCGGACAGCCTCGGCCCGATCCGTCGCGGCCTAGTCGCCTTGTTTCTTTTTGAGCGCAAATCAATATTCTTATTACTTCCGATAATAGATATTCTGTCTACTTGCAATGACAAGGAGCAAAACAGGCAATGCCGCCAATGCAGGCCTACCGGCAGACCTCATCAAAATCAGCCTCATGAAATCAGCTTCCTTTGCGAGGCGGCCTGATCAGCCTCTCGGTCCACGGGGCCTTCAGTTGTCGCGCGGAAAGCGAAGCGTATGTCCCCGCGATTTTCGATGATGCTATGATCTTCCAGATCTGAACTGCGTGCGTCGGAAGTCCCGAGGCGTATGACGAGCCAGCCAGGTAGTACAGATCAGCAAACAGGCCGCTGGTGGAGACGAACGACGCCAGCTCCTTGTGGCCCTCAACGGCAGCCAGCATGTCGGGCAGCGTCTTGAATTGGTAGTCGACGTCCATGTCGTGGAGAGCTCCGTTCAGCTCCGCAGTGCGATAGATCAGCGCGTAGAGAAGCTGCTGGACCGATTGCCCGTACCTTCCCGACCTGTAGTAGAACAGTCCGAGCCTGGAGTGAGCTGCCTGGGCAAAGGGGACGCTGAACTGATAGAGGAACAGCATGTGATCAATCCCCTTCTCCCGGTAGTTCTTTTCAACCTGGTTCTTCAGCTTGTCATTTGCTGGGTTAGAGAACATTTTGTCGTCAGCGACTATCTTGAGAAGGGCATCCTCCATCTGGCTGTACATTTCACGGCTCTGATACAGGTCAGAAAGCCGGTAAAGAACCTGGTATTGCGTCTCGGGGACGGTAAAGCCACTTCTCAGGTTGTAAGCTTTTTCGTACTGGTCTCTTGCAAGATCGAATTCCCCTTCTTCGAAGAATACGTCGCCAATGCCAAGCTCCGCTTCGGGAAATATCCCAGCCGACGAAACCGCCTCCTTGTACAACTGAAGCGCCTGCCCGAACTCGCGTTGGGCGATCATCGCATTCGCTCTTTCGTAGAGAATCCAATACTCCGGCTTGATTGCCGGTGCCTGCGACCAGGAGGCGACCGAGTTGCAAGCATAAAGGAGGATCACTAAAAAAACCCGGATAGCCCTGGGCATCTGGCTACGACCGCAACCGTCAGAGTGAACCTGGAATAAAAAAGTGCATATCCTCAGAAAACGCTTCACTATCAATTCTGGCCTCGAGCGCAACCCGCCGAACCTCTCAATCAACCTCCCCTACCAGCTCATGGACAGGATGACATCGCTCTTTGTCCTGACGAGGTCCTTCACGCTGGTCTTGTAGGTCAAGACTCGTTTGTCCGGCGAAAGGGTCCCAAGGGTGTTCGTCTTTACCGGCTGCGGCACCTCGATGGTGAACGCGAGGTCGTAGTCTCCAAAGAAAGCATCCACCATGCGCAGCGAGTCCTCTGTGATCGGTTCATGGGGCGCCTTTGCAATCAGCTGGGAAAACGAGTGGCCCCCGCCGTCGCTTGAAAGGTGGATCTGGGCGCTTTGAAACGCATCCAGCTTCGCGAGCGCGTCAAGGGAATCAAAGGCGAGCTCCACCCGTATCGTGACGTCTTTCTGATCCTCCGACCGGTCGAAGGACGTCAGCCGAACCATGCCCTGCGAGCCTGCAACAGATCTCTCGAAGTCCGCTTTTGCGAGCGGGAGAGGAATGATACCCTTTCCATCCACTGGATTGCCGAGGTTGACGACCAGTTGAGAAACCCGGTAGGTCAAAGCGAGAGTCCCGGACCCGTCCTGATGGATGGTGAGGCGGCTGCCCACCCCGACGCATGAGCTGAGCAGCACAGCTGCAACGATGCACAGAAAACCGGCCTTCTTCATTTGGGAATCCTTTGTGGGACTATAGTTGATTCTGGGGCGAATATCCAGTGCGGGTTGAACGGACGGGCAGCGGTCTGGCGGACAGGGGGCGGTTGGACGGACAGGGAGCGCAGCAGCTACGACTTGACGCTCTTTCGGTTGTACCAGTTCTTGGCCTTCCGCTTGGAAAGCTGTTCTTCCCGATGAGACCAGTAGTACTGGAGAGTCCTGGAGTTCTCGCACGAATGGCAGATTGCCTTCCCCGGCGGAACTCTCCCTGCGGCAGCCATTTCCCGCATCTCTCGCACTTCCGTTCGTTCGAGTGAGGGTCTCGAGAGTCATGCAGGAAATAGAAGCTGGATCGTATCTTCATCAAGTTGCGATGGGAAACCTGTCCTGTGGTAAGCCAGTGATGGATGGTGGACTGGGTCCTCTGGAACATCCGGGCGAGGTCCGACTTTGTCATGCCCCAGGTAGACATGAGCCATTCGAGCATTTCTCGCACGGAAGGGTCTTCCGGCAGTTCGCCTGGCATTCTCTCACCTCTCCTGACACTATATCGGTAACGTACAGCCATTTCCTAAAGTGGCAGGCTTCCCCTGCCGATGGTCTATTCCCACTCGATTGTCGCGGGCGGTTTGCTGGAAATGTCGTAGACGACGCGCCCGATGTCGGGGACCCTGTTCGTGATGATGGAGGAGATCTCCAGAAGGTCCTGCATGGGGAGTGGGTACACGTCTGCCGTGATGGCGTCCAGCGAAGCGACAGCCCGGAGCGCAAGCACGTGGCCGTACCTGCGCATGTCTCCGGAGACTCCAACGGACCGCACGGGAAGCAGGACACAGAATGCCTGCCAGATCTTGTCGTAGAATCCCCGGCTTCGAAGCTCAGAAATGAACAAGGCGTCTGCTTTTCGAAGCAGCTCGCACTTTTCCGGGGTGACCTCACCGATGATTCTCACCGCGAGCCCCGGGCCGGGAAACGGATGGCGCTTCACGACAGCGGGGGGCAGGCCAAGGGCAGTCCCGAGCTCACGGACTTCGTCCTTGTACAACGAGGAAAGGGGCTCAATGATCAGCCCCTCTGCCCTCTTTGCCTCCACCAGCGGGGAGTGCACATTGTGGTGAGACTTGATCACCTTGGCTTTGTTTCCCACGCCCTTGCCTGATTCCACGAGGTCCGTGTACAACGTGCCCTGGGCAAGGAACGACCGGCTGATCCCCAGCGAATCGATCTCGGTTTCCTGGACGTTCATGAAGAGGTCTCCGATGACGCGCCGCTTCTCCTCGGGGTCCGTCACCCCCGAAAGACGAGAAAAGAACCTTTGTGAGGCATCGATCATGTGGAGATGCCGGGCTCCCAGGCCGGCGAGAGTCCGGGCCACCTCTTCCGACTCTCCCTCACGCATGAGACCGGTGTCGACGTACATGAGGTGGACGCGCTCCGGGTCGAGGCTTCGCAGGAGAAGCCCTGCAACGACGCAGGAATCCACCCCTCCCGAAATGAGGAGCACCACGTCCCTTTCCCCGACTTTCTGTTTCAGCAGCTCCTTTTCCCGGCGCAGGTACGATTCGATGCTCCACTCGGGCCGCGCGCGGCAGATGTCCAGCGCAAATGCCGCAAGAATGTCCTGTCCGTGCTCGCAGTGGCTTGCCTCCGGATGAAACTGCACGCCCCACATCCGCCGCTCCTCGTTCACAAAAGCAGCGGCAAGGCCATTCTCCGAGCGCCCGATCACGCGAAATCCGGTTGGAGCTTCGGTGACCGAGTCTCCGTGGCTCATCCACGACTCAAAAGAGCCTCCGGGGATCCGAGAAAAAAGGTCGGTCTTCTCTTCCAGGATTATCCTCGCTCTGCCGTACTCCCGGGTCCCCAGTGACGCGACCTCTCCGCCGTGATCCGCGCTCATGCTCTGGAATCCGTAGCAGATCCCGAGCAGGGGAAGGCCTTTTTCGTAGATTCGTTTGTCCGCCCGCGGAGCCCCGGGTTCGTAGACCGAGTAAGGAGATCCCGAGAGGATGATCCCCTTCACGCGGGTAAGATCAATTCCGTCCGTGCGCGAGTCTCCGGGAACGATCTCGCTGTAGACGCCGAGCTGCCTGATCCTGCGTCCGATGAGCTGTGTGCTCTGGCTCCCAAAGTCGAGAATCAGGATCGTGTCCATCAACCCGCAAGCTCCTTTCTCATCCGCGCGCAGACACCTGCATACTTTTCCGCCAGCGCCCGCGCCTGCTCCGCCGCCATTCCCTTGTAGTTTGCCGGGTCACTGAAGAATGCATCCGCATCCTGGCCCCGGACCTGGGAAAGCTGGCGAGTCAGAGTGTCCCACACTGCCCTGTCCTGGCGAAGCCCCTGCCTGAGGCGCTCTCCAGACTGCTCGCTCCTGACAGTCGCCCTTCGCACGGCTTCATGCGCATCCGGGTGCCCGCCGAGGGCCATCAGAATATAAACGGGCTCCGAGAAGATGCCGTCACCTGCCCGGGCAAGGTTCTCAGCCATGCGGGCGCGATCCACTCCCAGGGACCGGACCACCGCCCCCATTCGGGCGGCAGCGGAAGCCAGGCCGGCCAGGTACTCCGCGATGAAGCGAGACGAGGCGGAATTGGTGAGGTCCCGCTGGTGCTCCGAGATCTGGTCCATGAAGAACGTGACGACGCGAGGGCAGAACTCCTTCCAGAGGCTCTTCACGTGCTCCGAGTTCCATGGGTTGCGCTTCTGCGGCATGGTCGAAGAGCCGACCTGGGTCGCGGTGAACTCCTCCCTGACCTCCCCGATCTCTGACCTCTGCAGGTGGCGCAGGTCGTCTGCGAGGTTGGCCATGATTCCAAACGCGGTATTCAGCTCCAGAAGGAGCTCCAGGAGGTATTCCGGTTCAACCAGCTGCGTGGAGTGTTCTGATGCCTGCAGCCCGAGGAGCTCCAGGAAATCCTTCTCCAGGGACCTCGGGTCTCCCACCACCAGGGAGGTGGCATTGTATGCGCCGACCGCTCCCGCGAGCTTGCCCCGCAGGTCTGCTCCCTTTTTCTCGATCCTCTCGATGCTCTTGCCCAGACGCGACACGTACTCCGCCATTGCAAACCCGAACGTGATAGGCACGGCGTGCTGGCCGTGTGTTCGACCGACCTGGGGGGTATCCGCCTCATCCCGCGCCAGGCGGACAAGGCCCTCTTCCAGGTCGAGCAGGAGCGGGAGAATGATCCCCCGAACGGCCTCGCGGTAGCGAAGTGCGGAGGCCGTATCAAGGATGTCGGCGGAGGTCGCTCCCAGGTGCACGTACGGCTGCACCTCGGGCGGAAGATGACGCTTCATGACATTCACGAGGGCGCGGATATTGTGATGAGTCTTCTCTTCCTCCTGGTAGACTTCTCCGGGCGAAATGGCCTCAACCGCTACGTCCAGTTGGCGGCCGCCCTCCTCCGTCCAGGTGCGGCCCTTCAGGCGTGACAGCAGCGTCTTCAGGAGCGCGAGCTCCACGCGAAGACACGAGCGGACAGATGCCTCCTCGCTCAGAGATGCAGAGAGTCGTTTGAAGAGATCAGGATCTGAAAGAGAATATCTGTGGTCCAGCGGTGACAGGTTCTCGAAAATGTTCCGAGGTTCCATGGGCCATAGTGATACGATCAGGTGGGCTTTGTCAAAGGCGGTTACGCGGGATCCTGTGGGTTACGCGGGATCCTGGGCCCCGCGGTAGAGCTTCTCCACTTCATGGACTTTGTCGTCGACGAGGGACTCCAGCTTGAGCATCTCCCTACGCAGGTCACCGACGATCCGTGACACCGACTCCGCCATCTCCCGGTTGTCGTCCACGACGGAGCCGATGTTCTCCATCGCCTCCGTGACCTCCCTGTTGGCGTCACGCTGCTCCTTGACAGACGCGGACAGGTGGTGGATGAAGCCGGCGTACACGCCAAGATCGCGGGCGATGGTGTCGAATATCTTCCCCGCCTCCCGGGATGACTCCCCTCCGGTCTGGATGACGCTCTCGATCTGCTTCACCCACTTGCTGACCTCGGTCGCCGTCCGCATGGATTTCTCCGCGAGCTGGCGGATCTCATCAGCCACCACGGAGAAGCCGCTTTGCTCGTCACCGGCGCGGGAGGCCTCGATGGCGGCGTTGAGGGCCAGCAGGTTCGTCTGGTCGGCGATGTCGTTGATGCGGGCAAGAGCGGCGACCATCCTGTCCACCACGTCGTGGATCCCGAGGATCTCCGCGATGATCTTCTGCATGATCGTGTTGCCGCTCTCGGAGAATTGCGCCGTGTTGCCGATGGACGTTGCGGATTTTTCCGTGGCCGTTGAGATGCTCTCCATGGCACCCTGCAGATGCTCGGCCGCGCTGGTGACCTTGTCGATGCCGGCGGCCTGGTTGCGCGCGCCGGAGGAGACCGTGGTGGATACCTCACCGAGCTTGTTGACGAGCTGGTGGAGGTTGAAAATGGAGGCAGCTACGATGTCCATGGTCATCTTCAGCCTCCGGCTCGCGCGCAGAAGATCTTCCGTGACCAGGTTGTCCTTGAGGGCGTTCGTGCTCTGAGTTGCAAAAACCCCTGAGAAGGCTGCGATGAGGACGTTCAGGACGGGCACCAGAAGCAGCGCCCTGACCCCGGAGTCCGGCTGCAGGATGAAGGATCCCAGGGAGACGACTCCGGGGGCGAGAACGGCGGCGCTTCCCGCCCAGATGACGTCCCGCGTGGAAAGGCGCAGGGCGGAAAGCAGGCCAACCGCGGCGCAGTAGCCCTCAAGGACGATGAGCATGGGCAGCGCCGAAACGAATCCGAACGACCGCACAACGGACAGTCCGTTCACCATGACAGCCAGCACAGTCCAGGACAAGGGACGGGATGAACAAGGGTGAGGGATCCATCTTCTGAGCGATCCGCACGCCGGCAACAAGAGAGAAAATCCCCAGGCCGAAGAAGACGGATGCGGCAACGATGGAAGGGATGGACTGCCCCGTGGCCAGGCAGAGCACGAGGACAATTCCGCTCGCGCCAAGGCGGACTCCGATGCCGAGCTTGTCCGCAAGCACCACCTGGGTGCTTCTTATCTGCGCGAGGTTCTGCACTGCCCGCATGGACAATTTGTATTGCAAAGCCAACCCTTTGTAAAGCAATCCGGGGACGTGCTATACTTCGGGAAGGGTTCCAGCCGTGCCGGACAGGAAAAACTACGAGCAGCTTTTCGAGGAAGCGGTCGAGGCGGGGCGGAATCGCGACTATGCGAAGTCCGTGGAGATCCTTCTTCGGATTGTAGGAAGCACGGACAGGTTCCCTCAAGCGCTGCTCTACCTGGGCCGCAGCTATCATGCCCTGGGAGAGCATGCCCGCGCGGTCCAGTCCCTGAACTTCTACGTGCAGCAAAGGCCGTCGTCATCCGCGGGGCACTTCTTTCTCGGACGCGCATACATCGGCCTGGAAGCTTTCCCGTCCGCCATCCGGCACCTTCGCCGCGCCACTGAGCTGAATCCGAAGTTTGCCGCTGCTTTTGGCCTCCTGGGATTCGCGTGGCTGAAAGCCCGCAGGTCCGAGAAGGCAATCTGGTGCTTCGCGAAGGCGCTGGAGCTTGATCCGAACAATACCCGCCTCCAGGTGGGCTACCTGAACACGGCTCTCGTCCTTGCCATACGCCTGTTCTACCGGGGTCAGCTTCTGGATTCCGCGAGGCTCTTCAGCGAAGTCCTCGAGCAGCGGCAATCCAGCATCCTCCCCCACCTGTACCTGGCATCGATCTACAAGGAGCTGGGAAAAAACAACGCTTCCCTGTACCACATAGACGCGGCCTCGCAGATGTCTCCCGAGGACCCTTTCCTTCATCTCCAGAAGGCGCTGGTCCTGCTCTCGCAGGACCAGAAAAAGGAGGCCGCGGAGGAGTTGCGCATTGGAACGCAGCTCCTGAAGAGCGCGGTCAGCCCGGAAGGCAACACGAAGGATGTCCTTCGATTCATCACGGTCAACCTGTTTCGTGAAAAGCGCTACCGGGAGACGATCCTCTACGGAACGCGGCTGCTCAAGGACGACTACGGGGACCCTCACCTGCACATGCTCGTCGGTGAGTCCTACCGCAACCTGGGGGACCTGACCAAGGCGAAGAACCACTTTTTGCGCGCCTTGGAGAAGGACAAGGGCTCTCTCGAGATTCGTTACGGCCTGTTCGCCGTGCTGTGGGACCGCGGCGAGTTCCTGGAGCTCTTGAAGGAAACGGGGCACCTTCTCCAGAAGGATCCCGCGGATGAGACTGCCCGGTATTTCCACAGCCTCGCCCTCGCCCGCAGCGACGCCGCCCTGGAGCAGGTGCTCGGGGAGCTGCAGCAGCAGGTGCGGGCGCGTGGGCCGGAGCTCGCCCTCATGGCGGAGCTTGCCGCCGCGTACGTGCGGGCCGGGCTTCCCGAGCTTGCGGAGGGCTGGTACAAGCGCGTCCTTCGGATCTCCGAGGACGACATGGACGCGCTGCAGGCGCTGGCGGAGATCTACGAGGACATGGGCAAGGCGGAGCTGCAGCGCGACGCCCTCCTCCGCTACCTCATCCTGGATCCCGACGACAGGCGGCGCGCCGTCAGCTCGTGCGGCTCCTGCTGCGCATGCAGTCCTTCGCGGACGCGGCAGAGCACATTGCGAAGCTCCTTCCCCTCGAGCCGCGGAATGCAAGGCTGAAATCCACGCTGGCCCTCTGCTACCGGAGGTCCGGGAGGTATGCCGAAGCGCTTGTCATCCTCCGTGACCTGCTCAGCACGGACCACGACTCCGAAGACCTCATCAAGGCGGCAGTATACTGCCTGGACAAGATCGGGGCGCGGAAGGTCGGCATCAAGGCAATGGAGAGCTTCATGAAGGAGAACGGCGAGAGCCTTTCCCTCCTGCTCATGCTTGGCGTTCTCCACTACCAGGAGAACACCCTGGAGAAGTCCGCGGAGCTGTTCCGACGAGCTGTCTCGGTCTCCCCGAAGAGCTGGCGGGCAAACCGCAACCTGGGAATGGTGTATCGCCGGATGGGCAACACGGAGTACGCGGATAAGTTTCTTGCCAAGGCGGCTTCCCTTCGAAAGGCCGAGGCGGCGGCGCAGTAGCGCGTTGCAAGGCGCCGAAAAGCGTATATACTAGCCATGGAGAACGTTGCGAAGGGAGGATGAGATGGCCGAGCAGAAGGCCGTGGACCTTTTCAAGGCGTACGCGGAGGGCAAGCTGCCGAGCGACGGAGGGTACATCGTTTCTTCCTTTCTCGATGAGCACTCGGCGTATTCCCGCTACGAGGTTATCGCTTACAACGGGGTGAAAAGCATCGTCCTCACGAATGAGGGACTGACCTTTCAGACGGACGGGAACAAGATCTTCGTCCTTGCCGAGCCGCCGAACTACGCGCAGAAGCACCTCGAACCGTTCCGCAGGACGGCGAAGGATCAGATCCCGCACCGTTTTTCCGAGCTGGACATCCTCACGACGAAGAACCAGACCAAGGTCATGGTGAGCAAGAGCCCCCATCATGACGTACGGCTCCTTCACCATCATCAAGCCCGACGGGAGAGAACGTCGCATTCCTCTTCTACAACCTGCCGGACGTCCTTGAAACCATCGGGAAGTTCTTCTCCACGGCCCTGAACAAGGAGGCCACGGTGGCGAAGGTTGACGCGGAAAAGGCAGGGGCGCTCGTGGTCGAGGGGCTCAGACAAGTTCACGATCTGGGGAAAGAAATAGAGCAACCGGCGGGCCGTTCGGGAGCCTTTGCGGACGGGCATGAAAAACGGCCGAGCGTCAGCCCCGGCCTGTTCTATTTCGGCTCGGCATCGCCTCTGGGCCGCCTACTTCCCGTTTCTCTCGATATTCAGCTGCGCGATTGCCAGCTTGGAGAGGGGCACCTGGTAGGGCGAGCAGGAAACGTAGTCCAGTCCGGCCTCCATGCAGAACCTGATGTTCTCCGGGATGGCCCCATGCTCTCCGCAGAGCCCGACCTCCAGGTCCGGCCGCGTCATCTTGCCGCGCTTGACCGCCGTCGCAATCAGCTCCTTCACCTGCGGATTGAGGAGCTGGAAAGGGTTGCCTTCCAGAAGGTCGAACTGCGTGTAGTCAGGCATGAAGGAGTTGAAGTCGTCCCGCGAGAGTCCGATGGTCGTCTGGGTCAGGTCGTTCGTCCCGAAGGAGAAGAACTGCGCGTAATGCGCAAGATCTCCCGCCCCAAGAGCCGCGGCGGGCAACTCCACCATGGTGCCGATCTTGTAGGGAACGGTCCGTGCCTTGAAGCTTTCCCGCACTTCCCGCTCCACGTCCACGAGGCCGCGGATGTGCTTGCCCTCGATCTTCTTGCCGTAGATGATGAGCTTCAGCTCGCTCTCGTTCATGATGATGGGAATCATGATCTCAGGATCGACCTTGACTCCTTCCTTGCGGAGAGTGTAGACGGCCTCGAAGATCGCGCGCACCTGCATCTCGTAGATCTCCGGATATGACACCGCGATACGGCAACCCCGGTGCCCCAGCATCGGGTTGAACTCGTGCAGCGCCTCGCTTCGCGCGCGGACTTCCTTCTCCGAAACCCGATTGGCCCCGGTTTTCCCGGCGTTGAGGTAGTGCATGAACTTGTCGAGCTCCTGATCGTTGTGAGGCAGGAACTCGTGCAACGGGGCATCGAGCAGCCGGATGATGACCGGGTAGTCCTCCATGATCTTGAACAGCTTGTAAAAGTCCGTTTTCTGCATGGGCAGGAGCTTTGCCAGGGCCTTCCTGCGGTCCTCCACCGAGTCGGAAAGGACCATCTCTCGGAACACGTTGATCCGCTTCTCCTCGAAGAACATGTGCTCCGTGCGCACCAGCCCGATTCCATGCGCTCCGAACTTTCGGGCAAGCGCCGCGTCCCGGGGCTTGTCGGAGTTGGCCCGGACGGTGAAGTGGCCAACGAACTTGTCCACGAGCTTCAGGAAGTCAAGCATGCCCGGATTCCTCGGGGTCCGGCTCGATCAGCTCCGCCTTCCCCAGGTAGAGGGACGGCGCGCCGTAGAAGGGAACGTTGAGAGTGATGTAGTCCCCCTCCTTGATGGTATGGCTGCCGATGGTCGCGCTGGTGTCCCTTGATCTTCATTTCCGGCTTCACCAGGGAAACCTTTCCGTACTGCCGGGCGACAACCGAGGCGTGCGCGGAGTATCCGCCCTCAGAGGAGAGCACTCCCGTGGCCACCTCAATGGCTTTCACGTCCTCCGCAAATGACGCCGGGAGACACAGGATCATCTTGGTGTCCGTGCCCTTCTGCTGCGCAAGCTTGTGCGCATCCAGGAGCCTTTCCGTGTTGAAGTAGATTCTTCCGATGGCGGCGCCCGGCGCCCCGTGATTCCGCCCGTGAGGGCGGTCAGCCCCTTCACCGAGGTGTAGTCGATGATGGGGTGGAGGATCTCGTTGAGCTGCCCCGGCTTGATCTTCTTCACGACGTACGCATCATCCACGATCTTCCGCCCGTGCAGGTCCAGGAGGAGCCGAATGTCCGCCTGCGTGGACTTTGCCATCACGGATCTCTGGTCGATCAGCCACAGGCGCTTGTTTTCCACGGTGAACCGTATGGAACGGGTCTCCTTGAAGTGGTCTTCCACCTTGCGGGCGATCTTCTCCAGCTCATCATGGTAGTTCTTGGCAACCTTGGAGATGTCCGCTCCGCTGGCGCCAATGGCGTTGAACTTGTTCTGGAAGTATTCCCCCTGGATCTCCTTGTTCCCGGTGACGATGTTGCGCGTAAAGAACTGGCCGTAGAATGCGTCCTTGCCGTAGTTGCCGTACACCATGGGCTGGATGATCAGCGCGGTGTCCTGCTGGTTCTGATCGTTGATGGCCAGGAGGTGGCTGATCCTCTTCAGGGCGATCTCCAGCTGGTCGAACGGGTCCTTGAAGAAACCCGGCGGGAAGCATGGCTTTGTAGCGCTCGAGGAACTCCTTGCGCTTTTTGGCGTCCATGTCCGAGTCCAGACCCTTGCCGAGGTCCTTGATGGCCTGCTTGATTGTCTTGACGTCTTTCTCTTTCTCCTCCAGCTCGGCGATGGCCAGCTCGATCTCCAGGTTCCCCATGGTCAGGAACTGCTGCTCGTGCCAGCCGAAGTTCTCCCCCACGTAGCGAACGAACCCGGGAAGCGTCTTGTCGGTCAGGCCGAAATTGTGCAGCGTGGGATACTGGGCAATCACGAGGTTGGGGCTGATGACGATCTTCACCAGCATCGGGTTGTCGGCGTCTCCGAACGTCTTTCCCGTGAGCTTCGCCAGCTTGTCGAACCAGGGCCGCAGCGCGGCCCAGATATCGAAATCCTCCAGGTGCATGGCCACATCCGCATCGATGAGGAAACCGGGGAGGATGGGCAGGTCCAGGTCAGCCAGCTCCATGGCCAGCCGTCCGCGGATCCCGATACGATCCAGGATCTGCGGCTTCAGGTTTGCTTCCCCTTTTGCAAAGAAGTGGATGTTCTTCTTCATGCTTCAACCTTCCCTTGTGGCTAGAACAGGTTCAGGACAGCGCCGACCTGTCCCTTGAGGAATGCTTCGAACATGTGGCTGGCGCCCTGCTTGAGGTAGCGCTGGAGCTTGGCCACGTCCTTGATGTCGTCCCCCGCAATGGCGATCATGATTGCGCTTCCGTGCTTGACCTTCCCCCATTTGAAAAGCGTGTTGATGTCGTGGATGCGCTCACCCTCGTAGAAGACGTAGACGTCCAGGCCCGGGTACTTGGTCGTGTAACTCTGGATGATCTTCTTCCACGCCTCGACGTTTCCGTTATGGAAAAGCTCGTTCGTCACGGGGATGGAGTACATGGGTGTCATCCGTTTGGGAGCCGTGGTAGCGGCCGCAACGACGGGCCTGGCAGCCACCGGCGCCGCGGCGGCGGCGGTCTGTTGCGCAACGTAGGACTGGAGCGCCGGCGGCATGACGGGGGACGCTGCCGCGGCGGCGGCGGCCGCAAGGTCCACCTTCGGTCTGCGCCCGCGCGGCTTCGGACCCCGAGTCGGTGCGGGGGCGGGAAGCATGGGAACCACTTTCTTCAGGGTGAAACTGCCCTTGGTGAATGCTGAAGGCGTCTTGATCTTCGACCCCTGGAGAATGGACAGGAGCAGGTTGATGCCTTCCTGATATTTCGGGTCACTGTCTGTATCCTGGAAAGCGCCGGCGAATATCGTTATCAGCTCATTTTTCTTGAGGCCACGGACGCTTTCCCAATGGGCGCGGTTTTTTGGATTGATGGTCATGACGCCCAGCTCTGGATGAAAATAGGTCACCACGAGGTCCAGGGCCCGCCATTTTCCGACCTCCGCGGCAAGATAGTCAAAGTTTTCGAAGTTCTCCGTGAGATTGTAGGACCTGCATACGTAGCCGTACTTGTCCGCCAGGATGGCGCTTACGGCCGGCAGCACCTGGTCGGGCTCGATGGATTTCTCCACGAGGCACGCGCTGATGATCTCCGCCAGGTTTGTTTTTCTCTCGAAATCCGCAATGACCCGCATGATGAACTTGAAATGGGACAGTGAGCGGTTGAAGCCGGCCCTTGTGCTCAGCTCGTCAAACGCATGGAGTTGTTCTGCCATTTGATTTTCCCTTCGCTGTCACGGCGGTCCCCGTGACACGCACCGCCGTAAATGAAAATGGTGACCCCCGGAGGGGTCACCATTCAATTCCCCGTTTGCTCAGATCTCTCTCAGACCGACGTCCCCGCCCCTGCGCGGACGGCCCCTCCTGCCCGGCTTGCGGCCGCGCCGCGGAGCGACGTCCACGACTCCCTGGGATGCCGTCTTGGCATCAGGTCCTGGAACGTTCAGCATATCAAGGTAGTCAGTCTTTTTGCCTTCACCTGCCGCTGCGGCAGTCTCCTCCGGCTGCGCCGCGAAGGACTGCGCAATGTCAGCGCGCACCGTGGAGCGCCTGCGGGAGAACGACGCGAATGCGGCGTCCTGGAACCCCTTGGATACGCCGTAGAGGAACTCGTTGAGCACGTTGGCCATGCCGTCCAGCGTCGCCTTCTTCCTCTTGATGGACGTGATGTTCACGTCGAGGAGCAGGCCCGGCTGGATGTGGTACGGGTTGATCATGTACTCGAACTTGAGGAAGTTGCCTTCCAGGAAAGCAAGCCGCTCCTCCAGGACTCTTCGCTGGATGGGATAACGGAAGCCGTAGAGCTTCTGCAGCTTGTCCTTCATCAGGATGAGGCGCTTCTTTACCTCGTCCTTCTCCGCGATGTAAGTCCTGTTCATCCGTTCGACGTCGGTATCACCGGCCCGCACGAACGTTACTTCGCTCCAGCTCTTCTCGATGTCCTCGTAGAGGGGATCCCCCGTCTTTGCCTTGATCCGCCTCTTGATCTTCCCGCGCATCTTCTTGGCAAGGTCGTTGAAGTCTACAACGCCCTTCAGGAACTTGGAGTCCTCATACACCATTTCGAGGATGTCCCATGCATGCTGCATTTCCACCTCGAAGCTCTTGGCCTGCACGTCGTACGACTTGCGCTCTTCCAGGAGCTGCGCCTGGTCGTAGTATTTCAGGCGGATTGCGTAGCGCTCATCAGGCAGGTGAGCTTCATCCGTGTCCTCATACTCGCGAAGGACCAGCTCGCGCGCGTTCTTGAGGTTTTCAACGTGCTGGTAGCCCATCTTGGAGGTGTCCAGGATGGAGGTGATGGAGTTGATGGCAGTGTTGAACCCGCGGTTCCTGATGTTCTCCAGGTCGACGATTCGCTTCAGGTTCTCACGGATATTCACCGCGTCATACTCTTCCGGGTCGATCTCCGCGCGCAGGCCCTCGATCTTGTCCATGAGGCTCTTGGCAAAGTATGAGTACCTCTTGGACTTGGGGTCGTCCTTGTCGTCCGAGGTGAACTTCTCAACCCTCTTCATCTTCTCGAAGAGGATCTCTCCGTCGTTCAGCTCTTCCCGGCCCTCATCGATGACCTGATCCTTGAGCTTCTCGATCTCCTTGTCGATGAGGTCCATGATGTTCTTGGAGATGAGGTCCTTGATCAGGAACTCCACCGTGACCTGGTAGTGGAAGATGGGGCTGATGAGCTCCGAGTCCAGGATGTTGACCGAGAGCTTCACGTCCGTGACGGTCTTGGGCTTGTAGGCGCTGTCCTTGAAGGAGCACTTCACGATGGAGTACGCGTTCTCACCGCTGATGAACGCGCCGACATCCGTCTTCTGGCGCAGCAGGGAGTTGGTGAGGTTCTCCAGGTCGTTGACGCCGCGCTGGATGTGGCCCTGCAGGTGTCCGTACATGTTGACGATGGATTTCTCGATCTCACCCGTGTTGAACTTGTCGATGCCGCCGATCTGGTCCAGCATGGCCGCGATCTCCTTCGGGGTGTAGCGGGCGAGGGACTTCATCTCTTCCTTGTCGATGAAGTTCCTCACCTTCTTCACCATCTCGTCTTCCGAGGTGACCATGAAGCGGTTGAACATGTTCTGATAGTTCTGGTTGAAGTAGTTGTAGAGCTTCTCCTTGAAGCCACCCATGACGTCGAGCTTCTCGGTGACTTCCTTGGGCAGCTTGGAGGTGATATGATTCATCACCTTGTCGACTTCTTCGCTCATGAGCAGGTCGACTTCCGCCTGCTGATCCCGGAACTCCTGCGCGAGCGAGTTCCTGGAACCGACGGCGCTCGGCTTTTCCGGATGGAACACATTCGGGCTTTTCGGAAGGTCAATAGCAGCCATAGCTGTCTCCTTTTCTCAGTTTAGTCGCGGCTAGTAGACCATAAAAGAACCACTCTGGCAAGCACTTTTTTCCAGTGCCACCAATTTCTCTCTTCCATTTTATAGAATTATAGTGCATCCTACAAGCGATTTCAGGCAGGAACAGGAGGCAGCATGAGTATTCGCAGAAGCCTTCCCGCGGCTTTGGTGGTGTGCCTCATTCTGGCGTCCCCTCTGCTTGCCGACACGCGGACGCAGAACATCGACATCATGATCGCCCTCGACAAGTCACTTTCCATGGAACATAAGATCGCCGCTGTCAAGGATTGGGTCAACTCATATCTGATCGACCAGGTGGTCATCCCGGGAGACTTCCTCGTCATCGTGGCGTTCTACGGGAAGGCGGACGTCATCGTGTCACAGGTCATCAAGGATGACGCCGACAGAGCGGCAGTGAAGAAGATCATTTCCGGGATTAGAGGGAATGGAAGGTTCACAGATATTGGCAACGCCCTGGATGTTTTGAAAGCGCAGATCGCGGAGAAGGAGAAGCGACGGTAGAGACAAGTACGTCCTCCTCCTGACGGACGGGATCCAGGAAGCGCCGCCAACGAGCAAGTACTACTCCACGGACGGAAAGTTCAACCACGAGTTCCTCGCCAACACGAAGACCATCCAGGAGAAAGGCTGGAAGGTCATGATACTGGGGATCGGAACAGAGACCGCCGCAAAGGACCTGGCGACAACGGTCTCCGGTTCCTACACCGAGATCACCGGCAAGGTGAGCCGGGGGGCCCTCACCCAGTCCGCCGGCGGCCTGTTCGGCGCCGTGGCGCTCAAGGGCGGGGTCCAGGTGGCGCCCGTGGGCCCTGACGGGAGCAGCTCCCTTGCCTTCACGTTGAAGCCCTCGCTGCAGGGAGACACAAGCATCACGATCAACAGGATAGATGCCCGAATCGGGAACGCCCCTCCGTCCCCTGTGCTCTCCACGCCCATGACCATTGCGGTCAAGAAAGGCGCTGATCAGGCGGCCAAGGTGGCGGTAAGGTTCCCTGCGGGCCTGCCCGGCAGGCTCCACCAAGGGCACGCTTTCATTTTCCTTCCCTCCCGGCCAGGGCTTCAGCCCTTCGGATGTCGAAGTGTCCATCCCTGTGAAAGGTTGGGCTGAAAACAACGAGATCCCGCTTGGCGCCGCCCTGGTCCTGGTAATCATCGTGATCGTCGCCCTGGTCCTTCTGCTCCGCAGGGTGTCAACGGGAGGAGCACTGTCCTTCGTCGTTCTGGTGGACGACTCTCCTCTCAGCGAGGCTCCGGTGAGCCTGGCCTCGGGGCGCGAGCTTTTCCTGAATGAGCTGGAAGGATCTTTCAGTCTCGTCCCCAGGCGGAATGCCCGTTCACTCGCCCGATTCTTCGTCAAGGACAAGAAGCTCGGCATGGGCGTCCTGAAAACGGACAGGTTCCCGAAGCTGGCCGACGTGCCCGGGGACATCCGGGGGGAATCATTTGTCCTGAAGGCGGAGGACGGAAGAAAGCTTGACCTGGAGATACAGGGCAAGTCCGCTGCCGGGGCAGCGCGGACAGGCGATATCCCCGCCCGGGAAGGCCGGTCCGCGGAGACTGCCTCCAAGCCAGCGCCCGAGCCCGCAGAACGCCCGGCGGCGAAACGAACCCCCCGGGCAACGGCGCCCGCGGCCAGGCCCAGGAAGAGGGCGAAGTAGTCTGGCTGTGACCTCGGTCTACCTTTTCGACACGGGATCTTTCCAACCCCTGCCCGGGGATCGCGGAAGATTTTCGATATTCCCTGCTCCCTTTCTGGGGGAACTACTGCCTTGTCGACTTCATGGTTGCCAATTTCTGGCGCGGGAATGGGAACGACGCGCGCGGAAACGGCGCGGGGCGCGACTCTGTTCCTCGGGAAACCGAGCTCACCATCGTGCTGGAGGAGTCACCCCGCACGGTCCCGATCGCTTTCTCCTCAAGGTGGAAGAAGCCCGTCGGGCGGGTCGTTGGGATGGAGGATCCGGTTTCAGAATTGATCCCCCTTCTCTCCGCGTCGCCGTCGGAGAACGTCATCATCGGCTCCCTCTCCTGTGTCTGCGTCCTTGATACCGCGGCACTCCTCGCGCTGGCGGCCGGTTCGTCGGGAAGGATCATCAAGGTCTCCGTGGCCCGGACGCCAATCGAGATGTACGCGATGGGGAAGGAAACCATCGTTTCACTTCTGAAATCGGTGCTGCAGCGGCGGACAGACAGGAAGCCCCTTCGTGAAAGTCTCTTTGCGGGAGCGCTCCTGGCGTCCATGGATCTTATCGAAGAGGTGCCAGGAGAGATCCTCTTTCAGAACGACCTGATGGAGTACTACCACAGGAACCTCTGGGTCATCGGGAATGCGGCGAGCAAGGGGTACCTGAAGATCGTGCACCCGGTTACCCGAGCTTTCCGAAAAAGGGGCGGAATCCCATATTGCAGAGAAAGGACTTGCCCGCAACTCCTGGCTCGCTTCCGGTGTCGAGGTGGAAGGCGAGGTGGAAGACTCCATCCTGTTTCCAAACGTCCACATCAGGAAAAACGCCCGCGTCTCCCGGTCCATCGTCATGAACGGGAACCGGGTGGGCGCGGGGGGAGACCTGCAGAACGCGCTGGTGCTGCCCTTCTCCGCGGAGCTTTCCCGAACCACGGCCAACATCGGTGACAACTGCTCCATAGGGTCCAAGTCATCGACGGCACGGAACGTGGACTTTCCGGATCAGATCCGTGACGGCTTGACGGTCATCGGAATGAACTCCGAGATCCCTGCCGGGCTTCGCCTGGAGGCGGGCGTCTGCATCGGGCCGGGAGTGACGACCTCGATGCTGCGCAAGATGAAGCTCGTCAAGAAGGGCACGAGCGTGTTCAAGCCCCGGGCCCCTGAGGCGGAGCCGAGAGAAGAGGCGGAGAAAGGGCGCCGGTGAACGAGCTCAAGGCAGCGGCAGATTTCCTCAAGCGAACTGAAAAGCTCATCATCACAGCCCATGAGACGCCGGATGGGGATGCCCTGGGCAGCGAGTGCGCCACCCGCAGGGCCCTGCTCAGCCTGGGAAAAGAGGCCATCATTCTCAACTCCGATCCGACCCCCCGCAAGTTCGCGTTCCTGGATCCCGAGAACGCCATCATCGTTCTGCAGACCGAGGACCAGCTTCCTGATGAGGTTGAGACGTACGCCCTCCTCATGCTCGACACAAACGACATTCACAATATCGGGTCGGTCTCTTCCCTTGTTCTTCCCCGCGTCAGGGAGTACTTCATCATCGATCACCACGAGAATGAAGAAGACGTGCTGACCGGCAACCTCATCCTGAAGAGCGCCTCCTCGACGTGCGAAATCGTTTATCAACTCCTTCGCGAGATCCGCGTGGATATCGACGAGGCAATGGCGGAAGCGCTCTACACGGGCATCATCTACGACACGGGATGCTTCATCTATCCGAAAACGACCGAAATCACTTTTGCGATCGCGCGCGACCTTGTCCAGAAGGGCGTGCAGCCGAATGCCGTCTACGCTCACGTCTACGAAAGCAACTCCATCTCAGCCCTCCTGCTGCAATCGCGGGTTCTTTCCACCCTGGAGCTGGCAGAAGGAAACCACGTGGCGATCTTGACAATGAACAAGGAAATGCTCAGAGATTCCGGGTCGAATTACGAGGAAGCGGACGGGCTCGTCAACATCCCGCTGAAAAGCGAGGACGTGCGGGTTTCTGTCTTCTTCAGGGAAAACATGGAAGGATTGTTTCGCTGCTCGCTGCGGTCAAAAGGCGGCATCAATGTGGCGGAGATCGCCCAGATGTTCGGCGGAGGCGGCCATAGAACCGCCGCCGGCTTCAAGTGTCGCATCTCACTGGAAAAAACCAAGCGGGCAGTGCTGGAAAGACTGAGGGTCCATTTCACATGAACAAGCTACTGCCTCTCGGGCTCCTGGCCGCCTGCGCGCTGCTCCTGGCGGGCTGTCAGCGCTCCGGCAACGGCAGGGTCGTCATTGTTCCGAAGGTGCCCGCGGATGCGGCGCGCGGCACCGCGCAGGCGGCTCCCTCGGGCATGCTGCTGGCCCCTGTCATGCCTCAGCCGCGAATTACCATCGACCCTCGGGACACCGTCCTCCAGGTGATCAACGCCGCCTTGCGCAAAGGCACCCAGGAGGAGCAGCAGGTCATTGCCGTGAAACGGATGGATGAGGTCGACTCCCCCGTGCGGCTGCTCGTGGTCGACGTGGACCCTGAACGGGGCACGTACTATTTCCAGAGCTGGGAGTCTCCCACGAACGCTACCGACAACAGGATCTTCAGCCTGGCGGTGAAGGACCTTATCGGAGACCACGACGTGCAGATCGAGGCGAGCGGCATGAACAAGGACGGCAAGCTCACTCTGGACATCTTCCGCCGCGGCCAGGATCCCCACGGGACCGAGCTGGTCTATGTGCCCGTCTGCCAGATTGTCGCCGACGACATACACGTGGAAGAGTCGGACCGGCCTGACACCTACACGATGGACCAGAAAAACGGTGACAGCTTCCCGATCGACACGTTCGTTCGTGACCCGGATTCCGCAGGACGTCATGGACCTCCTCAAGATCTCCTATCAATGGGTGCCAAAAGAGGGCCGGTACGTGCCAGGCTCTCCTGAGAAGGTCCCGGGAGAAAAAACTGCCCAGGCGCAGCTCAGCAAGCTCTTCAGCGACTTGACGCCCAGCCCGTTCGAGGACTTCCTCGCAGGATCGTGGATAGAGACGCCGGCTGACGGCGCTCGAACGGGTCCGAAGCTCACTCCCGCAGAGATCTCTTTCGACCCCAGATCCAGGGAGATCGTGCTTTCAAGCGGTGATACCGCGGAGGTCTATTCCTGGCAGGTCACTGCGCGGACCTTGTACAACAGCGCCCGTCTGGTCGGAAACAACGAGACGGTCCCTCAGATCAGCCGCACCTTTGAGATAACCGCCCTGTCGACGGTCACCCTCTCGATAACGGTGGTCGGGGATGACTCGGCGGACAGGGCCACGGTCAGCACCTACTCCCGGGTCTCCGATCAGGCTCAGACCGCGCCGGGCCGGATCCAGGGCGCCCCGGCCGCTCACGAGCTCCCGACGCTGGCGGGGCAATATTCAGACTCGAAGGGCATTTCCGTCGACTTCCAGTATCCGCGGATGCTCTGGAAGGAATCCGGACGGCAGAGGGCGGCGGAGTACGTGCTCTTTCGCCTGGCGGGCAGATTCATCCTGAGCGTTCGCTTCCTCGGAGACAACGACGCCCCAGAAGAGGATCGATCATGGGTGGCAGATTTCAGT
Source organism: uncultured Spirochaetota bacterium (assembly GCA_963745235.1). GTDB lineage: Bacteria > Spirochaetota > Spirochaetia > SZUA-6 > Fen-1364 > Fen-1364. Next base: position 147,126 of record CAVUXE010000099.1, read on the forward strand.
GAAAGCAGGAATCCTGCGCGGATTTTGCGCACCCTCACTCTCGCTCCCGCCCAGTTGACGGTGCGAGGCTACGACGATGCGGTGGGGGACACGATCTCACTCGAGCAGGAGATTACTCTTCGGCCTCGATAGGATCTCACTGGTCATTCAGAAGGAAACCGCTGAAGCCCGCCTCGTGAAGCTTGTCCAGAAGAGCGCGTGCTTCGTCAACGGCGAGTCCGGTGCCCGCAAAAACTCTGTAAAGCGATTTGCCCTGGGAGCCGGGGGCGCTTCCCTGGGTGCCGGAGGCGCTTCCCTGGGTGCCGGAGGCGCTTCCCTGAGCGCCGGGCGCACTTCCCTCCAGTGCGTCGATGCGCAGTGTCGGTGAGAACCCCTTTTTCGTGAGCTCAGAGATGAGATCATCCGCGTTCTCCTTCATCTGGAAGGAGCCTGCCTGCACCGACAAGGTCTTTTGACTTGTCGGCGGCGCTGTGCTGGTCGCTGAATCGAGAGCAGCTTGCGAACCGGGCGCCCCGGCGGAGGAAGGCTCGACCGCGGGAGTGGTGGCAACGGCCGGGGGAGTCGTGGCGGCGGCAGTCGCCGCAGCAGGCGTCGGCGCCGCGGGTGGGACCGTGGACACGCCTGCAGGTGCAGGCGAAGAGGATGGAGGCTCGGGGGATGGAGATCCGCCTAAAAACCTTCCCGGCAGCGCCATGAGAGACACATTTGCAGAATCCCGGGCTGTCGTGGAGCCTTCGGCCGCAACGATGGCATACTCCGGGGATTGCGGGAACTTTGCCTGCAGGCGCCGTGTCGCAAGAAGACGCGCAGCGGGATCGCCGGAGCGCACGGCAATCTGGTAGCTCATCCAGAGGGCCCTCAGGACCACAGACTGATCCGTGGCCGAATCCGCAATCCGAGCGAGCTCCGCATTTGCCGGCCCGGAGTCTCCTTTCTGAAAGGAAACGCATGCCCTGAGAAAATCCACTCTCTCGGTCTCTGAGTCCTTCATCGAAGCAAGGCTGGATTGCAGCGCATCTACATCATTCATTTCCAGCGACAGGAGAAACGCGGACTCCAGGGCTGACGCAGGCGCCCCCTTGGCAAATGCAGCGAGATAGGCGTCCCTCGCCTCCTCTGTCTTTCCCGCCGCCTCGAACAACCGTGCCAGCCGGGCCATCGTTTCAGGAAGCGCGCCTCCCGCCCTGGCGCTCTGCAGGAACCTCTTTCCCACTTCGAGGAGCGAGGAAAGATTCTGCTCTTCGGCGAGGTACCGAAACATGACAACAGGCGCTTGCGCGGAGCCCGGGTTGGAATCCAGCCACGATGCGAGCATGTGGGCCGCCCCCTGGCGGTCCCCGGCCATCTCCTCGAGCCGCGCCTCCTGGAGGGCGGAGTCGAGCGCTGACGCGCTTGCTGGAATGGCGCACGATGCCAGAAGAATAGTGAGGAGTCGAGTCAGCCGCATCACTCTGACTTGAATATCGGTCGGCGGGCCCCGCCTGATCAGCTTCGCTTCCTGAGGTTTCCGAAGAAGCGGATAAGGGAGTAGATCCCTGTTCCAATCAGGACGATCCCCGTGGCCCTGATCACAAAGTCCGCGGCCCGCACGAACCACGAAAGAACCGGGATGTGGCCCAGGAGACCTGTGGCAAGGGCAACCCCCCCGACCACGGCGGTGACAACTCCCAGAGTCCTGTCTGATTTGGAGCCGCTGAGAGCAAGACCCGCAATCAAAAGGACGGCTCCCGCTATTGTCGCGAACCATGTGCCGCCGGCCAGGATCAGGAGCGCCACGCCGCCGCCAGCCGCCATGACTCCATAAACGCCCTGCTTCGCCAATTGGTTCCGGGGAACTATATCACTCACTGCGTGCCTCCATGATCGCTCCCAATGTACCAGCGACTGACGTCCCCTGTCCACCTCGCCGCGGCCGGGGTCGGCCGGGGCGACGGGCCTGCTGCGGCGCGAGTTGACATGGCGCGCGGAAAATCCCCAGAATAGGGCGATGCATCCCCTTGCCAAGCGAATATCGCTGCTCGTGTCCGTGTTCTCGCTGGTCCTGGGCCTCTTCCTGCTTGGCTACAACCTGCGCGTCATTTCGGATACAGCAAAATCGATCGCCTTGAGCCTCTGGCCCGTCCTGATGGTCCTTGCCGGGATCATGCTGGTCATTGATTCGGTGAAGAAGCGCAGGTTCACCCGCGTTTCAAGCACGACCACGCGGAAGTTCCCCATCCACATCGAGAAGGCATCGCGGGAGCTTTCCTGCCGGGTCCAGTTTTCCTACGGCAGGCTGGTGCTCGGGCCCGCACCGGGAGAACCGCTGCTTGTCACGGAGCACGCGGGTCCTGCCATCCCTCCCCAGATCTCGCAGGAGACCGTAGGGGGGCTGGCGGAAATATCCATCGCAATGAGCCAGCCGCTTTTTCCCCCGCATTTTCAACAGAAGAATGCGTGGCGGCTGGAGCTGTCCAGGTCGCTGCCCATCACGTTGTCGCTTCAGCTCCATGCCGCAGATCTGCACATGGACCTGCGCCAACTGGACGTGGAGTCACTGGACCTCTCAACGGACTCCGGGACGCAGGAGATCCTGTTCGGTGCGCCCCGCAAGAAGCTGACGGGACAGGTCTACTGCGCCAGCGGGGACCTTTCCCTGATACTCTGCCCCGGCGTCTTCACGTGGGTGCACCTGCTCAACCCGTTCTGCCGTGTCGAGTACCCGCAGGGGGACTTCGAAAAGAGAGAAGACGGTTCCCTTGTGACCCCGTCCGTGGCGGACAGCCAGGGCAGCGTGGAGCTGACCGTGGATGGTCCCATCCGGAGGCTCGCCCTCGACATCCAGGACGGGCAGGAAACTTGAACAAGACACCTTCGCGTGCTACCCTTCTGCCTACACGGGAGAGTTCAGTGAAAAGATGTTTCATCATGACCTGCCTGTCCATGGCCCTGGTTCTTTGTGCGCTCTCACCGGTTTTCGCCGCCGACACCAGCGCGCCGTCCCAGTACTCCCTGGGGGACCAGACTCTCTCCCTCAACCTCGGAGGTTTCATTCCGCTCTTTCTTGTTGGCGGCAGTCCCCAGGTCGGAAACGCGAACCTCTCCCTTGGCGGCATGGGGTCGATCGACTGGGCCGCGTACCTCTCCGCGCATTGGAGAATCGGCGCTTCCCTTGGCGGAACCTTCACCTTTGATCCAAACTTCACCGCTCTCCTGATGGTGCCTATCATCGCGAAGGTTTCGTACCTCATCGATTTCTACCCCTGGGAGGTTCCTCTGACCTTCGGGGCCGGCATGAACATCGTCAAGTACAGTGCGGACTCCACAATCGACCTGCTCTTGAAACCGGGCACCGGACTCTTCTGGACGTACAACTCATCCTGGTCTTTCGGATTCAACCTGAACTACTGGTGGGACATGCAATTCACAAACGCTTCCAACATGGGCTTCGTGGCCGGCAATTTCCTGGAGTTATCCTTCAGTGCGCTCTACCATTACTAGAAGACTGATCGAGGTGATTCGAATGAAGGCTCTTTCACGCCTCCTGATCGCGGCGATAGGTGCGGCGGCATTTGCCTCCTGTACGCAGAACGGCAGCCTCATCTACTTGAATATCCAGAAAGTGACGAAGACCAACACGAGCTCAAGCATTCCCTTGGACATCACGGTGTCGGAAATCGTTGGCATAGGAGCTGGAGGCACCGCACCGTATTACGTCGCGGCCGGCAAGATCTACAACGGCACTGTACCCAGCCCCGGGTCAACGAACTGGAACGCCATCGGCGTGCCCCAAGCTAACGGCAAGGATATGTTGTGCAACGCGCTTACCTGGGACGGCACAAACCTCTGGGGCGGTTTCTTTTCCTCGGATGGCTCGACGTTCGGGTTGTACTCAATGATTCCCAGCGTGGGCACATGGACTCAGGTAACTTCGGGACCAACGGTTGGAAAGCAGATTACGTATCTGAATGCCATCGGGAGCATCCTGTTTGTCGTTGCCGCCACCGATTCCAGTGGCACTTTTACCTATGAGCTCGACGCGTGGAATGGCACATGGGCTGCCAAATCTTCTGAGCGGCCTTTCCAGGCCGATAACAGGTGTTGCCGCAACCACAACCCCCACGTACTACGCGACTTCAGGCAATACCCTGTATGCTTCGACCGGGCCCTATCCTGCCCTTGCTTTCTCCCCTGTCGCCGCGTTGTCAAGCGGGATCAAACGATCTTTTCCAGGGCATTTTCATCGACCCGCTCTACAACGGCGGCAGCGCAACCCTTCTTGTCATCCCTGAGCTCAAACCAGCAGACCCAGACCAACGGTATCGGCAGCGTCTGGTTCTCTATCAACGGGGGCGCGGCATGGTCAAACGCCACGACAAACGCCAGCACGAGCTACAACGTCGGGTTCCTTTGCGTTGCCGGCCCAGTGGACTCCGGCCACACCATGTACCTTCTGGGCACGGATTCCGGCCTCGGTGGGGCATTCGGCTTCTTCTCTTTCCAGCCCAGCAGCAATAGTCTCAACAGGTTCGGCGGCATCTCCTACAGTCTCTATGCCTCCGCAGTGAGAAGGATCCTTGTCGACTCGACGAACCAGTTTGTCCTCATGGGCACCATCAACAACGGTCTCTGGGTGACAAGCGGCGTGGATTCATCCGGCGGTTTCGGCAGCAACTCCTGGACCCAGGAATAAAACAGAAAGGCCGCTTGCAGCGGCCTTTTTCCTAGAAGACCCCGGTCAGCTCGGGATCTTCATTGTAGTAGTGCGCCTTTTTTTCTTCCTCGGTGAGACCGACCAGCTCGTGGCTCATGTAGTGGATCCAGAAATCGTCAGCGGGCGTGGCAAGCTCGTGGAACCTGCACCAGTAGTCGGGCTGGACCGGAAGCTGCTTCGTCACATACTTGCGGATCTTGTAGTCGTGGACCGCCACGCGCACGTCTTCCCGGGGGATCCCCTGCTCCATGATGATTTCCACGAGGTGATTCACCGTCCGTCCTGAATCGAAAATGTCGTCCACCAGCAGGACCTTGTCCCCGTTGCGCAGGTAGGCGGGATTGTATGTCCACCCGTCCACGCGCACCTTGTCCTGCGCGCCGATGTCCCGGTAGGACCGCGCCACCACGGCCGCGTAGTACGCGGGGCGCTTGTCCTTGCGCTTGATCTTGAAATACTCGCTGATGACGTTTCCCATGTAGGCCCCGCCGCGCAGGGAGACGTAGATCACGTCGGGGACGAATCCTTCGCGGTTGATGTGGTCCGCAAGCTTGATGGCATTATTGCGCACGGTCTGGTAGGGGAGAAATTCCTTATGCAACATCGACGCAGTCTAATCGAAACGGGTCAGAATTTCCATTCGGTCCTTGAGGACCACCACGGTGTGCTCGAAATGAGCCGAGTCGGATCCGTCCGCGGTGATGACGGTCCAGCCGTCCTCCAGGAGCTCCACATCGCCCGAGCCCGCGTTGATCATGGGCTCGATGGCAAGGACCATTCCTTCCTTCAGGCGCGGATTCGGTCCCCCGCCCACGTAGTTCGGCACCTGCGGGTCCTCGTGCGGCGCGAAGCCCACCCCGTGGCCGCAATAGTCCCGTACCACCCCGCACGAGCTTCCCACGGCATGGTCGTAGACGGCGCGGGAGATGTCGCTGATCCTGTTTCCGGCGACTGCCTCCTCCACGGCGAGCTCCAGGCACTCCCGTGTCACGCGAAGGAGCGTTTCCCTTCTTCGGGAAACGGCGCCGACAGGCAGGGAGACCGCGGCATCAGAGAAGTAGCCGTTGAGGTTGACTCCCAGGTCAAGGCTGACAATGTCGCCGGCGCGCAGCCGCCGAGGGCCGGGGATTCCGTGGATGACCTCATTGTTGATGGAGACGCACAAGGATGCAGGGTAGTTCATGTACCCGAGGAACCATGGCTTGCCGCCGTGACCCTCGATGTACGATTTCGCAAAGGAATCAAGCTCCCGGGTCGCCACGCCTTCGGTGACAAGCTGTTTCAGCTCCTGGAGGGTGCGCGAAAGCAGTCTGCCCGACTCCCGGATGCCCGCAATTTCTTTCTCGTTCTTGAGACGGATCATTCCAGGGCTATTTGCCCGCCTCCTCCTTGTCCTTTGCTTTTTCTTTCTTCTTTTCCTTCAGGAGGGAAGAAAAGGCCTCTTCCGTCTCCGCGCCGAAAGACTCTTCAATGATCTTGCGCGCCTCGTCGGACAATCCGGAGGTGATTGTGACCCTTCCCTCCGTAACGACCCCCGGCTCCATGGTGAGCTTCGGTGTGGAGATGTTGCCGAGCACTTTCCCGGTGTGGAGCAGGCTGACCTCTTCAGAGGCGGTGATGTTGCCGATCAGGGTCCCCGCAACCGTCACCCGCCGGGCAACGATGTCGGTCTTCACCTTCCCCGTTGGACCCACGACGAGCTGGTCATCAGTCCGGATGTCGCCCTGGAACTTTCCTTCTATCAGAATGGAGCCGTTCACGTAAAAGCGACCGTTGAAGACGGATCCCTCTCCAATGATGCAGTTGCTGTTCTCATTCTTATTCGGCATGCGGTCTCCTTGCCCACCTGGTTTCGCCTGCGCCTGATCCGACCGGGCGCCTCCGGGCCGTGCAAAAGATATCATTGATCCCGCTGGGCTTCAAGTTTCCGCAGCTCCAATCCGGGCTCCAGCAGGTGCGGATCCAGCACGCGGGCGCGAAGAAAGGCATCGCGAGCGCCCGGGATGTCCCCCGTTGCAAGCAGGCATCTTCCCTTCAGCGTCTGGATTCGCGCCTGCACCTGGCGCCCTGCCGAGGCGCTTGCGGCGAGGGACACCCCGGCGGAAGACCCTGCTTCCGTCTCAGCGTTGCCGAGCTGCGCGAGGGCTTCCCGCGGATGCCCCGCGCGCAGCAGCAGGACAGCGAGGTCGTACCGGTACTTTCCGCCGCCGTCCTGGTTCGCAGCCTGGCTCAAGAGCCCCGCCGCCCGGTCCTCTTTCCCCTGCACGGCCTCCACAAGCCCGTGGATCGCAAGCCCGTCCGCGTCCTGCCCTCCCTGCGCAATTTCGTGCTGGTGGATGGCGATGCCGGCGCTTTCCCAATCGTGGGAGGTGACCAGCGCTGAAATCAAGGTCATGTACACTTTCTGGTCCGAGGGCAGACGGTCGAACAGCTTCCAAAGCGCTGCGCGGTACGCCTGCGGGGACAATCCGGGCGCCGCGAGAGCAAGCCGCAGAAGTGCGGCCTCTGCGTCGTCAGGCCTTTCCGCAACCAGCGCGTCCAGGAGTGAAAGCGCCGCGGCAGGGTTCCCCTGGCCTGCCTCCAGGCGCGCCGTGGCCAGCACGAGCTCGCGGGAACCGGGAAAAACAGCCCTCCCCTGCGCAAGAATGTCTCTGGCCAGAGACGGAGTTCCTTGCGTTTCGGCCAGGAGCGCGAGGTCTGCATATGGTGTCCAGGAAATCCTGGGATCCAACCTGATTGCCGCGTGGAGGGCATCCCCGTAGTCACTGCTCCTCCCCATGGCATGGTAGCAGTCTGCCTGCAGCAGAGCGATATCCGCCCTCGGACCGCGGCGCGACTGGAGCCTGGTAAGCCTGGCGACCGCGGTCTGGAAATCCCCGGCATCATAGGCAATCAGTGAGGCCGGCTCGTCGAACGCGCTGTCCTGCAGTGCGGTGGCGGCGATCTCCCGCGCGCTCGCGAGGTCACCGTTCGACAGTGACAGGAGCGCTGCGTCCAGACCGAGGCGCTTGTCGTCCACGCTCCGCGCCGCCTGCACGAAGTCCGACGCCTGCCGCGAGGTTTCCAGTTTGACGAGGTCCCTGGTGAGACTGTCCGAACCGAGCCAGCTGCCCCCTTTCCTGAGAAGTATCTCGCCGCGCACCAGCTCTCCGTTCCCCGCGGGCAGCCCCTTGCCGGGCAACGGCCTCTGCGTCGGAGAGCCGCCCCGTCCGAAGCCATGAGTAGGCGGCCACGAGGCGAATAGCGGGGCTCGAGGAGAGGGAAATCTGGGCGCGGTCGCACATCACGGCCAGAAGGCCGAAGTCCCCTCCTTCCCGGCACAGCGCGTAGGCCCGTTTGAAGATGCGAAGCGCATCCCTTTCTCCGCGGGGGAAAGGCCGTATTGCCAGCAGCTCCGCTCGCGCGGTGGAAAGGTATCCTCCCGAAAGTGCGGCATCTATGACTGCGAGCCGTGATGTGATATCCGGAGGCGGAAAAACGATCGGAAGAACAAGGAAGTACCCACCCGCGATGATGACGCAGGAGCAAGCGATGATTGCTGCAACCAGGACCAAGGTCCGCCGCAGGCGCATGGGTTCCTACTCTCCCAGGTACTTCTTGCGCACCCCGTCGAGCACACCGTTGACAAATCTGTAGGAATCAGAAGTCCCGAAGGTCTTCGATATGTCCACCGCTTCATCGATGGTCACGGTTGCGGGGATATCCTTCTGATGGAGGAGGCAATAGACGCTCATCCGTAATATTGCCAGATCCACCTTGTTCAGCCGGGTAAAATCCCAGTTTTCGAGCTGGCCGCTTATCACCGTGTCGATCTGAGCAAGGTTCTCGATTGCGCCGTGGATCAGCAGGTGCGCAAAGGTGACTGTTTCACTGCCGAGCTTCTGGGTCTTTTCCCCGTCCAGCCAGGAGAAATCAAGAAGATCCTCCACGGCGGCGCCGGAAAGGTCGTAGCGGTACAGCGACTGGAAGGCAATGATCCTTCCCTTCCTTCTGGCACCCATGGCTCCCCGGTGTGGCCGCGCTCCCCTTTACCAGGACAGGTTGTCGTCGAACACCCGAACCTCTGCCTGCTTCTTCAGGTCGGCAACGATGGCGGTCAAGGCCGTCCCGAGCGCCTCGTTCTGGCGCTGGATGGTCAGATTGCCCCGGATGTATTCCCGAAGGGTGACCTGGAACTGCGGCGGGACCTTGTCATCCAGGGTGAGAAGCCGGGCATCCATGCGGTTGACCACCTGGACGATGTGGAAGCCGATGTTCGAGGGGATCACGTCGCTGGTTTGCCCCTTCGTCAGCTTGAATATCTCGTCAATGAAGTCCTTGCCGAAGAACTGCAGCCGCTGGGGATCCGAGCGAACGAACGTCCCGATATCCCCGCCCTTGTACTTCGAGACAGTATCCTCCGAGTATTTCATGACGAGGTCTCCGAAGGAGGCTCCCCCCTTGAGCTCCTTGAGGATGTCATCCGCGCGTTTGCGCGCCCTGTCCTTGTCCTCTTTGGAAACAAGCGCCCGGGTGTCCACGAAGATGTGTCGTATCGTGACCATGTCATCCACGAAGAAGCTCTTCTTGTTCGAATCGTAAAAATCCTGGATGTCCGCGTCCTTGACGGGCTTGATTGATTCCAGGAGACCCTTGTTTTTGGCCCGCACGTAGTCGAACATCAGCAGCTGATCCTTGATCTGCTTCTGGAACTCGTCCCATGACATGCCGTTGTTGCGCACGTAGGCCTGCAGCTCCTGGTCCGTGAAGGGCCTCCCGAGGTTGGCGGCCGTCCCCAGGCTCTTCTGGTACTCCTGGACTCGGGCGGTGATCTCCGCGTCCGAGACGGCGATCTTGTCCCGGTCAGCCGCCTGCTCTATCAGGGCCGTTCCAATCAGCTGATCCAGGACCTGCTTGCGCTCGTCCTTTGTCAGTGAGCGGCGGTACTGAGTCTCCAGCGGGCCGACAATTCTCTGCAGCTGGCTGACGGTGACGGACTGCGTCCGCGTGAGCCGGACGGTCGCGGCCGGCCTGTCCAGGACCTGCGCCCAGGCCCCCGACGCAACAAGGACAGCCAGCGCAGCCAACAGAATGGATCTTCTCATGATGGATTATGCTCCTCTGTGTGTGCAGTCGGGCGAGCCGAGAGCGAAGGTCAGTAAACTCAAGTGATCAGGGATTGTCAAGGCACACCGGACGGCCGATGCGTTCCATGAGCTTTTTCACGCCCGAGAGCTTCCGGTCCAATTGTAATCCCTTCCGCAGGCAATGCAAAGCCGTCTCCTGGTTGCCGTTGGCGGCGTAGACCTCCGCAAGCTTCTTGTAGAAGAAGGCGTTGTCCTTGCGGGAAAAGTTGAAGCGGACCATTTCCTTGAGCCGCGCAATCGAGTCCGCCGGCTCGAGCTGGGGCAGCATCTTGAAGCAGAGCAGCGCGCGGAGCCTGTCGATGACCTCGTCTACGAAATGGTGGAAGTACGGCTTCTCTCTTTCGTAGCGGCAGAGCTTGGTGTACAGCTGGTAGGCTTCCACGAATCTTTCCCGGGACTCGAACACCTCTGCCAGGAGAAACGCGCAGTCCATGTAGTCCTCGCGGGAAAGGTACCTCTCGAGCTCGAAGCTGCCCGCGAGGGTCAGGCTCTGGTAGAGCTCGATTGCGTCATCCGGCATGTTGGCGAGGAGGTCATGAAAGATCAACTTGGACTGGCTGAAGGGGTCGTCACGCCTTCTTCGAAGGAACTCTCGGTAGTCGAAGCCTCGAACGCGGGCAAGAGACCGCAGCGCACGGTCGTACTCATCTCTTTTTCCAATGTCGCTCAGGACCTCGTAGGCGGTCAACAGGAGGCGCATGTCCTCCTGCGCCTGCACGCCGTCTTCCTGCCTGAGGTCAGGGTGCATCTCTTTTGCCCGGCGCCGGAATGATTTCTTGATTTCCTGGGTCGTCGAGTTCTGCGTGATGCCCAGTACTTCGTAGTAATTGATCATCGCCAACCCTGATTACATCGTAGCCGCTCGCCAAGCGAATGTCAAGGCAACGTGGACAAAGTGACCCAGTTGATGGGCGGTGGCGGCCACCTGGCGCCTGTGGCGCTTCATCCAGCGGCATGATAGAGTGAGCTCATGTTCGGCTTCCTCGTAAAGAAGGCATTTTTCGACATGTGGGACAACCTGTTCCGCATCCTGATCATGAACCTCGGTTACATCGCCATCCTGGCCGTATTCTTCCTGCTCGCGCCTCTGTTCATTTCCCTTCCGGCCCTCTTTGTCGGCACGATCATCCTGGGCGTGGCGCTTTTTGCTGTGTACACCGGCGCAGTCAGCAGGATGTGCGCTGAGATAGCTGATTATCGCCAGCCGGGCTTCGCGGATTTTTTCCGTTTCCTGCGGGAGAGCTTTCCGTCCAGCCTTCTCTTTGCCCTGACTGTCTGCGCGTACGGGCTGATTGTCTCAGTTGCTTTCCGCTTTTACGGGGGAATGAAAAGCATCGCGGGTCCCCTTGCGGTTGCATTGCTTTTCTGGGTCACCGTGGCCGGGCTCCTTGCCGCGCAATTCTACTTTCCCATCCAGTCCCGCCTGGACAGGAAATATCGCAAGATTACGAGAAAAAGCTTCCTTGTTTTTTTCGACAATCCGGGCTTCTCGATCGGCCTGGCAATCTGCGTGCTGATTGTCCTGGTCGCGTCCCTGTTCACCGCGCTCCTGTTGCCAGGGCTGACGACAGTTCTCCTGTGGTGGAATGTCGCCTTCAAGCTGCGCCTTTACAAGTACGACTGGATTGAGCAGAACCCGGGTGAAAACAGGCGCCGCGTGCCCTGGGATGCACTGCTCGTCGAGGACCGGGAGCGCGTCGGAAAGAGAACCCTGCGCGGAATGATCTTCCCCTGGCGGGAATAATCGAGCCGGGAGGAAGGACCTCGACACCCCTCCGCGGCTCAGCTGATGTGCAGCCGCTTGCCTATCTCTTCGGCCTCTACCGTGGAGCGAAGGACGTCGGAGCTCTTGAGGAACATCCCCTCACCTTCCATGCTGCGCATCAGGTTGGTGAGCGACTTGGCTGTTCCAAAAGTGGACCTGCACACGAAGGCATAACTCTTTTTTCCCGAGACCACTCCGGAGCCTGCAAGGAAAGCCCGCACCGAATCCGGCACCTTTCCCTGAGAACGAGCCGGAAGGCTCCATCCCGATGACGATGTACTGGTAGATGGTGAGCTTCACATTGGTGTCCCGCCCGCCGTCGAAGACATCCACCTGGTTCCCCTGCTTCCCGATCCCCCGCGCGAGGCCGTTCGCCAGGTCCCTGATTTTTTCACGATTCCTGCCAGAGAAGAAGACTACCGCCACTCTCATTGTTCGTTTTCCCTTCCCGTTTTGGTTCACTGAAAAGAGCACGCAGGATCATGCGGGCGCGGCTCACGCAGAAATACGCGGTGAGCTGGGCCGCCGCGCTGCCGGAGAACCCGGCCGAGGAAAGGCCCTGCTTCTCTTCCGTGTCCGGAGCATCATTCTCAAGCGCGTTGCCTCCCCCTTCGAGGAGCGCCTTGACCTCGTTCTTTTCCAGGAGGACGCGCGCATAGCGGACCCTGCCCTTCCTGCTCTTTGCCACCGTCAGCTCGAGGAACCTGTCGTCCCGCGCCCGGAAGACCGGGATCTTCTCATGGACAACCATGTTCCTGATCCAGCGGATCTCGTGGGCCAGGAGGAGAGTCCTTCCCTCGGTGATGATTCCCTCTGCCCTGGCCAGGTCCAGCATGTCGACCAGCTCCAGCTCCAGGAGATCCGCTTTTGTCTGCAGCCATCTCTTGTCCCCGCCCCGCGTGAACGGCAGCGGTCCCTTGCGCGCCAGCCACCCCCCGAGCCGATGGATCAGCGCCTGCTCCAGCACCGTGCCTGCAAGAATGCAGGCGCTTTCCGAGAACCCGAAGTAGTAGGTCTGGTGCATCTGCGCCAGGAGGAACTTCACCCGCCCGCTGCCCGGCCCGTCGCCGACATGGATCCTCTGGTAGTTGAGATGCTCGCGGCGGACGGCCGCTTCGCACAGCCTCTTTTCCCCGTAGCGCTGCCGGAGCGTCGCAAGATGCTTCTCTGTACACCCCCCGAGCATTCCTGTACTATAGGTTTTCCTGAAAACCATGGTCAAGACAAGAGTTCTCATCCTGGTCGGATTTCTCGTCATGCTCGCCGGCTGCGGCTTCATGAGCCGCACGGAACGGGCAAACCCTGAAGTGCTGCAGATCTCCGCGGGCAAGCTCGGGGAAGGGGTCTCCCTGGTCCAGGCCGGGGAGACGCTGGTGGCAGTGTATTCGGACTGGGACACAACCGGTCTGTATGAGGTTGAGATCCCGGAATCAGACCATCTTCCTTCCGTGTCCCCGTCTCCAAGATTGATCGACCGGATCGACATGACGCCGCCGCTTTCCGCCTCCTTCGGAGAGCACACGGCCATTGCCCGGGGGAACACGGTCACTGTCCTCTACCTGGCGCGGGCCGCTGAGGACAAGATGATCCTCAAGATCGCATCGCATGACCCCGGGGCGCAGGCATGGATCCTGGACGCCATCGAACCCCCGGGCACACCATTGGCCTTGCTTCCGGCGGAAGGGGATCACCTGGACCTGTTCTGGGCCGCCGGTTCTCTTCTTCACATGAGCTACCCCCGAAGCGCGCAACCCGATACGCTTCTGGATCCCTTTGCGCCGGGGGATCGGGCCGGCGCATTTGCCGCGGTTGCCGGGCGCGGGATCACGGTGTATGACTCGCTCTCGCATGCCCTCCTCGCTTTTCGCTGGAACGGGTACGCCTTTCAGCAGGCAAAGATAAACGGTGCCGGTCCCATCAACTCATCTCTTCTCCTGGAGGACGGCCGCCTCGCCGTCCTGAGCTGGGACCCGGCGACGCGGCGGCTTGAGCTTCGGGAGATGCGGCAGGATGAGGCGGCCGTCGCGCCAACCCTCGTGACCATGAGCGAAGGGACCACCGCGGTCTCCCTGCTGCCCCTTGCGTCGAACGCCGCGCCAGGCGCCGGCGCTGCCGGTGAACGCGGAGACAGGTTGCTTTTCCTCTACGACGACGCGAGACGCCTCGGTGGAGGCAAATCGCTTCACGAGCTTTCCCTTCTTGCCCCCGCTCCGGCTGGGGGCCGGCCGGGCGGATGTATCGAAGGATCATTCTCCTGTCGGGAACGGAGCCGATCATGGGGTTCTCCGCGGTGGAGACTGCTGACAGCCTGTATGTTCTCGTGCATCAGGACGGGTTGAAGCTTTTGAAGCTGAGGCTTCCCGGATAGGAGACGCCGGAGCGCGGGCCGTTCAGGACTTGTTGTAGATCACGTCGATGGCAGGCTCTTTGACCACAAGGACCGAGCATTTTGCATTTCGCACGATCTCCCTGCGCTGCCTGCTCAGCGCGTCACGGAAGCCCTTGCTCTCCTCGAAACCGCCAAGAAGGATGATGTCAGCGCCGGCCTCATCAGCGGCCTCGACAACCTCCGTGGAAATGGCGCCGCGGCGCAGGACTTTCTCCATCTCCACCCCTTTCTTCGCCGCAAGGTCCTGCACGTAGTTCAGGTACCTGTGACCGTTCTCTTCGAGGCTCTTCTCGTAATCCGTGCTCTCCTCCTCCACGAAGATCTTCGAGAGAAGGAGCTCGCGGAGCGTGGCCGTGTCCACCACGTACACCCCGACCAGGCGCAGGCGATACAACCTCGCCATGATGATCCCGTACTTTGCCGCGTTGATGGAGGCTTCCGACCCGCTGACTGCGACGACAATTGTCTGGATCAGTGACTTCATACTCTATCCCCCAGGAGCCGCGACTTGAGGATCTTCTGCACAAAAAAGACTTCGCGCTCCCGCTCCTCAAGAACATCCTCAATGAACTTCCTGGTCTCCAGGACGTCCGGGATCACGATCTTCTCCAGGGCGTTGACGCGCCTCTGGGTCCTTCGCACTTCCTTTGCCAGGCGCCACACCATGGTGCGGATCTCTGCCATCCTCGCGACGAGCTTCAGGAGCTCGAAGAACTCCACCATCGTCCTGTCGCACGTCGCCTGCGTGTTCATGAAAGAGTACTTCAAAGCCATCCGCGGGGCCTGCACATCGATGGTGGGCAGCGGAATGCCCATCAGGCGGCTTTGCTTCTCCTTCACGACGTAGTCGAAGGAGATCCCCGAGCTCACCTCGCGGGCGGACTCCCGGCCCAGGCCGACGATCATCCTTTTCAGGGCTCCGTATGCCGACTCCACGCGCTTGTCCAGGTCCCGCTCCAGGAGCTTTACCTCCTCCACCATGCGCATCAGCTCCATGATGAGGATCTCCCTCTTCTGCTCCAGCAGCTCGAAGCCTTCCCGGGCAATTGCCAGCTGTTGCCGGACTGCGAAAAGGTTCGACTTTGTGGGCGGGACGTCGTAGCGCGCCATCTATGTGCTCCCAGTAGCCGGGGGCGCGGCGACAGCGGGGATCTCGTACTTTGCGAAGTACTTTTCCAGTGTTTCTTCGCGGATCCTGTACAGCTCTGCCCTGGGCAGTGCGGTCAGGAGCTTCCACCCCAGCTCCAGGGTCTGCTCGATGCTGCGATTCTCCCGTTCACCCTGCGCGAGGAAATCTCTTTCGAACTTGTCGCCGAAAACAAGGTACCGCTTGTCCAGCTCCGAGAGCTCCTCTTCACCGATGACCGAGGCAAGGGAGCGTATGCTCCTGACCTTTGAATATGCCGCGAACAGCTGCGACGAGAGCTCCTTGTGATCCTCCCGCGTCATGCCCTGGCCGATCCCGTCCTTCATGAGACGCGAGAGCGAAGGAAGGCCGGCGATGGGCGGGTAGATTCCCTTCTGAAACAGCTCGCGATCAAGGACAATCTGGCCCTCCGTGATGTACCCCGTGAGGTCGGGGACGGGATGGGAGATGTCATCGCTCGGCATGGTGAGGACGGGGATCTGGGTGATGGAGCCCCGCGATCCCTCGATCCGTCCCGCGCGCTCATACAGGGAGGCCAGGTCCGAGTAGAGGTACCCCGGATATCCCTTGCGGGAAGGGATTTCTCCGCGGATGGTGGAGACCTCGCGCAGGGATTCGCAGTAGTTGGTCAGGTCCGTCATCACGACAAGGACGTGCATGTCGCAGGTGTAGGCGAGGTACTCCGCGGCCGTGAGCGCGCAGCGCGGGGTGATGATGCGTTCTATGGAGGGGTCGTCCGCGAGGGACAGGAACATGACGACATTCGAAAGGACGCCGCTGTCTTCGAAGGCGTCGATGAAGAACCGCGCCACGTCGTACTTGACCCCCATGGCCGCGAAAACCATCACGAAGGGCTCATCCGACGTGAGTATCTTCGCCTGGCGGATGATCTGGGCCGCGAGCCTGTTGTGAGGGAGGCCGCTGCCGGAAAAGATGGGAAGCTTCTGCCCGCGGATGAGGGTGTTCATGCCGTCGATGCACGAGATCCCCGTCTGGATGAAATCCTTCGGGTAGGTGCGCGAGTCAGGATTGATGGGCACCCCGTTGACATCCAGCTTCAGGGAGCTGAACGGTGCCGGGTAGCCGTCCATGGGCTCTCCCAGCCCGTCGAAGATCCTGCCCAGCATGTCGCGGGACACCCTCATTTCCATGGGCGCGCCGCTGAACTCGACGGAGGAGGTTTCCGTGGAAAGGCCGGTGTTGGATCCGAAGATCTGGACGGCCACGGCGCGCTCCGACAGCTCGATGATCCGTCCCTTCCTCTCGTTCCTCTCCCGGTCGTAAACAATGACCATTTCTCCCAGGCCCACGTCTTCGGTCCGCTGGAGGATGATGATAGGGCCTTCGACGCGCGTCAGCCCCCGGTATTCGAGTCCCTTCATCTGCTGTAGCTCCTCTCCAGCTCGTCCATCTCCCTGACCATCAGGGCCTCGATCTCATCCAGGCGCGTAAGCTCATTGTTTGCGATGCTCGACTTGGCGCGGACGATCTTTTCTTGGCAGGAGAGCTCCCGGACCTTGAGAAGCGGCGCCCCGAGCTGGATGATCGCGAGGGCGCGATCATGGAAATCCATGATGATCTTCAGTATCCGGACCTGTTTGTCCGGGACGCTGAACATGTCGATCTCATCGAACGCGTTCTGCTGGAGGAACCCGTTCTTGATCATCTCCGCCACGAGGAGGATGAGCCGCTGGTTGTCCGGCAGCGCGTCCGGACCGATCAGCTTGACGATCTGTGACAGCCTCTGCTCGCGCTTGAGGAGGTCCAGGGCTTTCTCCCGGACCCCGCTCCAGACGGGGTTGACCTTTTCCCACCAGGGCCGGACTTCCTCCGCGTATTCGCTGTACGAGTCGATCCAGGAGATGGCCGGGTAGTGGCGCGCGTTTGCAAGCTCCCTGTCCAGCGCCCAGAAGCACCGGATGAAACGCTTGGTGTGCTGCGTCACGGGCTCGGAAAAGTCCCCGCCCGGAGGTGAGACGGCGCCGATCACCGAGATGGAGCCCATCCTGCCTCCGAGCGCCTTCACCTTCCCCGCCCGCTCGTAGAACTCGGCGAGCCGGGTCGGAAGATACGCCGGGAAACCCTCATCAGCAGGCATTTCCTCAAGCCGGCCCGACAGCTCCCTCAGCGCCTCGGCCCACCGGGACGTGGAGTCCGCCATGATGGCCACATCGTACCCCATGTCCCGGTAGTACTCCGCGAGCGTGACTCCCGTATAAATGGACACCTCGCGCGCCGCCACCGGGCATGTTGGAGGTATTGGCGATAAGGATGGTCCTCTCCATGAGGGACTTGCCGGTCCTCGGGTCCTGGATCTTGGGGAACTCCGTGAGGACGTCGGTCATCTCGTTGCCGCGCTCTCCGCAGCCGATGTACACGATGATGTCCGCGTCGCACCACTTGGCCAGCGCGTGCTGGGTCATGGTCTTGCCTGTCCCGAACCCGCCGGGAATGGCCGCAGTCCCGCCGCGGGAAATCGGGAAAAAGACATCGATAACGCGCTGCCCCGTGATGAGCGGCTCGTCCATTCCCATCTTTTCGATGTACGGCCTCGGCTTGCGCACGGGCCAGTAGTGGGACATGGTCATTTCCTGCCCGCCTGCGAACTTCACGATGGTCTCCCCGATGGTGTAGTCTCCCTCGGAGGCCGCCCATTCGATCTTCGCGGGACGCATTTCCGGAAACACGGTGAGCTTGTGCATGATAGTGGATGATTCCCTCACCTGGCCCACGATGGTCCCTGGTGCCGCGGAATCACCCTTCTTGCACGAGGGCTGAAAATGCCATTTCCTGTCCTGTGAGAGAGGGGGCGTCTTGATTCCCGGAGTGATGAATCCGCCGGCGGTCTTCTTGATCTCCGCCAGCGGGCGCTGGATTCCGTCGTAGATCTGTCCAAGGAGACCAGGTCCGAGGTGCACGGAGAGCGGCCGCTCGAGCGACCACGCGCTCTCCCCCACCCGCATGCCCGTGTTCTCCTCGTAGATCTGGATTGTCGCGGTGTCGCCCTCGAGGCGGATTATCTCCCCGATCAGGCGCTTCTGGCCGATCTCCACCACGTCGTAAAGTCCGCTTCCCCCCAGCCCCGTTGCCTTGATGATGGGGCCGTTGATCCTGATTACCTTTCCTTCGATCATCTTCTACACGTCTCTTCCCAGCAAAGCAGTGGCCATCTCTTCGCGGTATTGCTCCAGGAGCTGCGCGCTGAGCTCCCGCACCGTCCCCCGGAAGCGGATGTGACGGTCCGTCGTCTCCAGCACGATGCCGGCATCCGGGCCGCCATCTGCCGCGTCCTTGACCGCTTCCACCTGGATCCCCGGGACGTTCTCTTCCACGATGCGCTTCGCATCCTGCGGCCGTATTCCCGACGCATGCACGACCACCGTTGTGTCTTTGAACACCGGCGGCATGCGCTGCATCATTCCCCCGACGATGCGCCCGAGGTCCTCAGGAGCAAGTCGCGCGAAAAACTCCTCCAGTGCGCGGCCGACGGACTCCTGGATGTGAGACAAGCGGGCGCGCATGAAGTCAAGGGGCAGGGATGCGCCAAGCTCCTGCCGGACGGCCCCGATCTTGCTGTCGCGGTCAGCCTCAACCCTGCGGATATCCGCTTCCGTCCTGCGGCGCCACTCCTCGCGCAGCGCCTCGCATTCGCGGTCCGCCTCCGCCAACACGCGACTTGCCTTGGTTCGAGCGTCCTCCAGGACTTGCTTTTCCAGCGCTTCGCCCGTCTTCACGACTTCCATCTCAGCTCTCTCCATCCCTGCTGCGCCGCTCCGCGCGTGCCGGGCGCACCTCTTCCATCGCTACACATGAATCCCTACCGCGTCACGGATGGAATCGATGAGGCTCCGCCGATCAGGCACGTGGCCGCCGATCCCCGGGACCTCCACGATCAGCGGATACGACCCGTTCATCTGCCAATCCATCACTTCGCGGGCCAGGAAAGACGACACCTGTTCCGTCAGGATGAGGACCCGCGCCTTCCCTTCTTCCGTCACGCTCGAAAAGGCTTCCCGGGCTTCCTCTTCCGTGCGGGCCACGCTCCCGGGGACTCCGACAAACCGGAAGCCGATGACCACCTCTTCATCGCCGATTACGTGGAACTCCACGCCTCGAACCGCCTATCCGGCCGAAGAAAGGATCATGAGGGCCACGATAAAGCCCCACAGACAAATTCCTTCCGCGAGCCCGACAAAAGGCAGGGCCTTTCCGGAAAGGTCCGGATTCTCGCTCATGGCCGCCATGGCAGCCGCCCCGATCTGCCCGACCGCGATCCCTCCGCCCAGGGTCGCAAGTCCGACCGCGATGGCCGCGGCCAGGAACTTGAGAATATTGGTCGTGCCCGCGGCGTTTCCAGCCGCCTGGGCAAAGACCGCCGGGACCGCTGCCACGACAAGGAGCGCCGCCGCAAGAAGAAACCTCTTTTTCACCGCACACCTCCCGAAGAGCGCAATGTAAATGGCTTGAACTCCTCTCCCGATTCCGTGAAGAACTTGGAGAAGAACTCGTAGTACTGGAGCCTGACCACCTGGATGGTCACGATCAGGCCTTCAAGGACAATGATGATGGAGTTTCCGATCAGGATGACGAGGATTCGGAACACGATCCCTCCAGCCGCGCCGCCGACCATCCCGGCGAGGAGAAACACAATTGCGCTGAGCACGGTATGCGCCAGCGCGAAGGCTGCAACGCGGAGGAAAGAAACAGAGTTGGAAATGTAGTAGATACTGGATTCGAGGATCTCGACGATCCCCTCCATGATGAAGCTGAAGAGCCCGTCTTTCAGCACGGGCCGTTTCTTCTCGGCAAGGCGGACAATCGGCTCATGGAAGAACAAGGCGCCCAGCGGCACGGCCAGCACAAGGATGTCGATTCCGCTGAAGCTCCCCCCAAGGAGGATCCGAACCCCGATGGAGAGCAGGTACCAGAAGAAGATCGCGCCTGCCAGCCCTGTCTTGGAAAGAAATGCGTCTTCCCACCGCCGCATGCGGATCTTGTTCATGAGGTTGATGATCAGTCCGACGGAATTGATGATTGCGCCCACCCCTATGGTGACGCCGAAAAATAGGATTATCTTCTGGAAACCCACGAGTGAGATGATCCGGTCTACCGGTCGACCCGTGATGAGCCCCGTGATGAACCGGGAAGCCGGCACAAGGACATCGTCGTTGGCGAAGAAGGAACCGTAGAGGAGGCCCGTTATCATGGACGCCGCTCCGACCACAATGAAAACAGTGCCGAAGTTCTTCTGCCGATACGCTTCGAATGATTTCACCTTGCCGCTTTGAATGAGGAGCCCCAGGAGCAGTCCGACGAAGCCTTGCCCCACGTCCCCGAACATGATTGCAAAAAGCAGCACAAACATCACCGCGACAAAGGGGGTCGGATCCACGGTCCCGTAGAGCGGGACACTGTAGGAGAAAACCATGCGTTCGAAGGAACGCACGACCCGCCCGTGTCGAACGGATACCGGTACCTTCACTTTTCCGGAGCGCACCTCGGGAAGCTCTTCAGGGTCGTACGACTTGAGCGCCAGCCTTCCCTGGGATATTTTCTCCAGCTCCGCTGCCACCTCATCGAACTTGCGCCTCGGAATCCACCCGCTCAAGCGCATCACCGACCCGGTGGAGGCAAAGCCCTGCTTGACCGAATCCACGGTCACCGCCACGTCCAGGTCGTCAAACAGATCCATGATAAGGCTTCCTCGGGTCTCGCGCACCAGCCGCTTTCGCTCCTCCAGGCGTGAAAGGGCGGCCTCGGTCAGCAGGAGGTTGCGCTCCATCGCGTTCATGACGTCCGCGGGCACCCCGGTCGCGGAAGCCGGCAGCTCGAGGGGGTGAAAATCCACCTTCGCAAGCTCGCTGTCCAGCGCCCATTTCCCCTTGCGGTCCGTCACGGCCATGATGTGGCCCTCTTTCTTCAGCCCAACGATGACGGCCCTGTCCGCCAGGGTCTGCGTGAGCTCCTCCAGCTTTTCCTCCGGAACGACGCCGAGACGGAAAGTGAGGTAGGTGAGGTTCGCAAGCTCAGCAAAAGGAACAGTGAGCTCGGAAAAAGCTGAAAGCTCTTCCAGGCTCCGCTTCAGGCTGAGCCGCTGCTGCACCAGGCGGCTTTCCTCCGCAACGAGGTCTGCAGTCTCGGAGATGATCTGGTCAGCCGCTTCACGCAGCACCTCTCGAGGCCTGGCCGGCCTGGACCGCTCCGCCCGCGTCCGGTCGCCCACGTGAAGGTCGAGAAAACGAGCCAGGGCCTCAACCCTGACTTTCATCTCGGCTGTCTCGCGCTCCGTGGGCGTCGGCTCGGTCTGTTCATGGCCTTCGATGATGAGCTGAAGGCAGCCGGCCTCCCCGAGGTAGCGCATGACGGCGTCCACGTCGCGCTTGAGCACCAGCAGCTCGAGCTTCTTCATCCGGTCCATGAAGAGCATCAGCCGGCCCCCACCATGGAGAGCACCTCGTGCTCGGAAACCGAGAGCCGCAGCGCCTCCACGGCGATCTTGAGCATGCCGGTCTCCAACTCCTTGAGCTTGAAGTACGCAACGATCGGAGTCAGGGTGAAGGGGTCCTCGTGGAAAAGCTGGTGAGCCCGGAGGACAAGGCGCTGGGCCGCCTTCTGCTCGGCTCGAACGGGGTCCGGCGCTCTGAAAGTCTCCCCAAGCTGGTCACTCACGAGCCACGAGTATTTCCACGTGCGCCAGCCTTCCACGGAATCCGCCGGGATCTCGAATGCCTCCGCTATCGCTTTGCCGTGGGAGTCCACCATCCTGGGGAGCATGAGGGGTTGAGCGGACTGCGCGTCCAGGCCGAAGAAAAAGCGCAGCCGAAGGGCCCAGACAGCGTTGGCAAGCATCATTTCCAGGCTGACCAGGCGCACGACACCCGAGCGGTCTCGCGGCGCGAGCTTTCTGGCCAGCCCCAGGAGCCGGGTATAGTAGTCTCGGTCCAGCATGTTCTCGATCTCGAAAAGGGGCCTGGACCGAACAAGCGGGAGAACCCACGCGTAGGGGCTGGCTGCGATGACTTTCTGGATGTCTTTCCCCTTGCCGGGACGAAGCAGAGCGAACCTTCCCAGGTCCCAGATGACCGGTTGTTCCGCCCCTTCACGCGAAAGACTGCGTATCACGGACTTCACGCTCTGGTATTCGTACTTGCGCAGGATGTGCACCAGGATCTCCGGAGGATTGCCAAGGAGGGTAAGGATACGAGTCATGGACTCTATCCCCGCCTTCGCGATCCTCCCCTCCAGTTCCGCGGAGAGGGATTCCTCCGGCGTCGCCGCCCGCTCCCCCGGGAACAGAAGATCGAAGATCTCTTCCAGACGCTTCAAGCGAAGCAGGTCCTGGAAGTTGGCTCCAATGTATGTCTTCGCGAGGCTACCGTAGATCTTTGCAAGTATGAAGGCGTAGCGGAACGTGCGGATCATTTCTCGGGTTTTTCTATCAGCTGCTTTATGAGGCGGAAGAAGCCTTCACGGTCGACGGGTTGCGCCGAAAGCTTTGCCCGGTACTCTTCGTTCTTCTGGCGCCGTTCCTGCGCAGCGCGCTCCTTTTCCGCGGCAACCGCGCTCTCCGCCTCCGCGGCCTTCCCCTTCAACGAAGCGGCGTGCTGTTTCTGGGCCTCCGCGCGGACTTCTGTCTTGCGCCGATTGGCCTCCGCCTCGGCCGAAGAGACCAACTCCGCGGCGGTTCTTTCCGTCTTGAGAAGCTTGTCGAGCATGTCAGACATACTGTACCCGTCCTTGGGCCAAAACCGCGCTGCTCCACGGATTGCCATGGGGGCGTGGACGCCCTGATTCCTTGAAGCGGTCCGTCTCTATGAGCTCACCAACGCCGTGCTCGCCGTCGCACGCCCTGTCCTCGCTCGCCGTCACTGGGAGTCGATCAATTCCTCGTATCGGGCAATGATCCGGCTCACCTTCTCCGGGGTTCCCGCGCCAAGCACGTCACGGGAAAAACCGTCGTTCTCAACGAGGAGAGCGATCTTTTTCAGCACCGCAAGATGCGTTCCGGCGTCCTCCTCTGAGCTCACCAGGAGAAACAGGATCCGCACAGGCTCACCGTCCAGGGACTCGTAGTCGATGCCATGGTCCGAGACGCCAAGGACGCCGATCACGCCGCGGGTGAACCTGGTCTTTGCGTGAGGGATGGCTATTCCCTTCTTGATGCCGGTGGACATCTTCTCCTCACGCCTGCGGATGGCATCCAGGATCTCGTCCCGGTTGTTCGTGCGATACTGCGTCACCAGCAGGTCCACGAGCTCTTCGAACACCTCGGCCTTGTCCTCCGCTTCCAGGTGGCACTTGATCCGAGGCGCGCTGAAAAGATCATGGAGCAGCACTCCCACCCTAGTTGCTCCCTTTTGCCGGCTGCGGGGAGGCAGGTGTAGTGGCAGCAGGTGCCTGCGCTCCGGCGGGCGGCGTGGCGCTGTTCGGCGACCCGGGCGTCAACGGGGATCCCGGCGTCAACGGCGACGCAGCGGGAGCGGCGGGGGTCTGAACCCACCAGCTCTGCTGCTGGCTTGTGCCCTGGAGTGACTCTGCCCGGGCTCTGCCGATGACGTTCCCTGCCTCGGGGGTCTTGTTGACCCATGCAATGCCCGAAAATGCAGAAAAGGAACACGGCCGCAAGGATGGCCGTGAAGCGCGTGAGCACGTTTCCCGACCGGGAGCCGAAGGGAGTCGTGCTCCCGCCGCCGAAGATGCCGCCGATGCCCTCCCCCTGGTCGTCCTGCACGAGCACGACGAGCACCAGGAGAACGGCGCTGATAATCAGAATTACCAGAAGGACGACGCTGATCAAACCCATGCCTTGGAACCCCCCTTATCGATCGTACCGCACGATGGGAAGGAACGTTTCCGGCTTCAGGGAAGCCCCGCCCACCAGCGCCCCGTCGATGTTTTCCATCTTCATCAGATCCTTGATATTGTCCGGCTTGACGGACCCGCCGTACTGGATGGTCATGGCCTGCGCCGCCTTCTGCCCGTATAGACTTGGCCAGCACGCCCCGAATGAACGCGTGCACCGCGTCCGCATCCTGCGGAGTGGCGTTCTGCCCGTCCCGATGGCCCAGACCGGCTCGTACGCAATTGTGACCCTGGCCAGGTCCTTTTCCGCCACTTCGGCGAGGCCCGCGCGGGTCTGCGTTTCCACGACCTTCTCCGTGACGCTCTTCTGCCGCTCATCCAGGGTCTCCCCGACGCAGAGGATGACCTCGAATCCTTCCGCGAGGGCCAGCCGAACCTTGCGGTTCACCAGCGCGTCGGTTTCACCGTAGACGTGCCGTCTCTCCGAATGCCCCAGGATGATGACCGCGACTCCCGCGTCCGGAAGCATCCGTGGGGAGATTTCCCCGGTGTGCGCGCCTTCCAGCTCGGACGCCGCGTTCTGCGCCCCCAGGAGAATCGGGGAGCCCTCCAGCACGTCCCGAACGGCATGCAGCGCCGTGAACGGCGGGGCGATCATGATCTTCCTGTTCTTCTCACCGGAGAGCTCCGTCGCAAGGATGGTTGCAACGGCTATGGCCTCTCCAGCGGTCTTGTACATCTTCCAGTTGCCGGCGATGAACGGTTGGCGCATACGGCTCACCTGTCCTTGAGGGCGACGACGCCCGGAAGCTGTTTGCCCTCCAGCAGCTCGAGGGACGCTCCGCCTCCGGTGGAAACATGCGTGATCCTGTCCGCCAGGTGGAACTGGTTGACGGCCGCAACGGAATCTCCGCCGCCGACAACCGTCGTTCCCTTGCAATCTGCCACGGCTTTTGCTATCTCCTGGGTTCCCTTGCTGAACTCGGGGAACTCGAAAACCCCCAGGGGCCCGTTCCAGACCACCGTCCTGGCCTTGAGGATCTTCTCACGGAAAAGGGCAACGGACTTCGGGCCGATGTCCATGGCGATCTTGTCTGCCGGCACGTCTGCGCCGTCAACGATTTCGGCTTTGGCCGTTTCCGCAAACTCGGAACCCACCCGGTGGTCAACGGGGAGGAGAACTTCGGCGCCCGCGCTTTTGGCCTTCTCCAGAAACGACGATGCGGTTGCCATGAGGTCCTCTTCCACAAGCGAGTTTCCGACTGACCGGCCCTGGACCTTGAGGAATGTGTATGACATGCCGCCGCCGATAATCATGGTGCTGACTCTGGGGAGAAGCGACTCAAGCACGGCGATCTTGGTGGAAACCTTCGCGCCGCCAATGATGGCTACGAAAGGCTTGGCCGGGTTCTCGAATACGCCGCCAAGAAACTTGATTTCCTTTTCCATCAGGAAGCCGGCCACGCCGGGCAGGATCCGTGCCACTCCTTCCGTGGAGGCGTGCGCCCGGTGAGCGGTCCCGAAAGCGTCGTTGACGTAGACGTCTCCCAACGCCGCCAGCTGCGCGGCGAAGGCGGGATCGTTCTTTTCCTCTTCCGGGTGGAAACGCACGTTCTCCAGGAGAACGACGTCCCCGGGTTTCATGGCCTTCACAACCGCTTCCGCGGCTGGACCCACGCAGTCCGGCGCAAGCGTCACCTTCTTCCCAAGGAGCTCAGAGAGCCTTTGCGCAACCGGAGCGAGGCTGTTTTCCTTGTCAGGCTTCTTGGGCCTGCCAAGGTGGCTCATGAGCACCAGCGAGGCTCCCTTCTGATCCAGGACGTACGTGAGTGTCGGCAGCGCGGCCGTAATGCGGGTATCATCCGTGATTCTTCCTTCTTTCAGGGGAACGTTGAAATCAACGCGGACGAGCACCTTCTTGTTCCTTAGATCGATGTCCCGTACAGTTTTCTTCGCCATGAGTGGTCTCCTTGGGCGTCAGTCCTCACAGGAAAGCGGGATTTGGCGGCGTTACTATAGGAAAAAGGCGTCTGAGTGTCAATGGGAACGGGAGGCGCTTACGTGCCGATGCGCAGAAGTCGCGTGATGATATTTCCGCTTCTCTGAGCGGGCTGCACCTGAGGCCGCGGGGCCGGCTTCGGCGCAAAGACAACCTGGTCGCCTGGATTGACATAATCGAAGTAGCCCCTGATCCGGACCGTGCCTTCGGAGACGCCCTCGTCGACTCCGGTCACGAGAAAATCACCGACGACGTCCTTCCCCTCGAAGGACAGCCCGGGAGTGTCCGGGTTCAGACGCACCATCCCTTTCCTGACGATCACCAGCGCATCCTTGGCCTTCAGACCCTGGAATGAGCCGAGATCTATCAATCCCTGGTCAAACTTGCGGACAAGGAGGGTGGCCCTCAGGGGGAGAATGCCAGCTACCTGTGACCCGAGCTTCAGGAATGAGTCTCGAACCCGGTCATTTCCCGTGCGGAAAGCCGCAAAGCTGCCAATCAGGGCGGCCGTGCGTGACAGGTACATGTCCGCTGTTGCAGAAAAGCTCCTCTCCGCCTCATCCACCTGGAGAACAATGAAATAGTCGCTGGCGCCGGCGCGCGACCGGCGGAAAGCGTCATCGAAGCCTTCCACGAGAGTCGACCCTTCGGGCACGGAAATGGAGTCGACACCGCCGATCATGGAGGCGAAGTACCGCGCGACGTCCTCGCTGGCCAGCGTATGCAGGAACCTGTTCCTTGCGGGGATGGTGTACACGGGGATGAGGTACCGCTTGCGGTCCAGGTTGTGCTGGTCATACCCCCAGGCGCGCGATATCGAGTCAGACAGCGCGCTGGTCAGGCTCTCGATCTCGTCCTGAACGAAAGTGTCCTTGGTTCCGAGCTTGGCAAGAACGTTGAGCTCGCTCAGGTACTTGTCGGGGAACCCCTCGATGCGGAATATCCGCGCGTACGCGACGCGCGCATCACGGGAGGTCGGATCCAGGATAAGAGCCCTGCGATACTCGGCAAGCGCCCTTTCGAGGAAGTTCCTGTCCTCCTGCGCCTGCCCCTGCTGGAGATGGAAGGCCGCCATGCTCTTGCGCTGGGCGTCATCCATGGGAAGGGCGTCCACCGCGGTGTTCTCCGAGGCAACGCGCGCAATCTCGTCTTCCGGACGCACCCCCAGCCCCGAGGCAAAGCTGGCCAGGGACTTCGCGGTGTCACCTGCTTTCCTGTAGGCAAGCGCAAGCGAATACCACGCGAGGTTGTCATCCCTGTTTCTGGCCACCACGTCCCGCAGGACAGAGGCCGCGTCCGCCGCGCGGTTTGTCTGCAGGTAGATCTCTCCCAGAAGGCTTCTGGCCTGGTCCATGTCCGGCGCCAGGGAAAGGGCGATCTGCGCGTGCTTTTCCGCCGTTGAAAAATCCCCAGTGCGGGCATACCAGCGCGCAGCGGCGAGCTGCACGTGAGGATCAGCGGAATGACTCTTGAGGGCGAGCTCGTAGTACTTCCCGGCGCTGGCAGGATCCCCCAGCTCATCGGAGAGCTGGGCAAGGGAGAGAATGGCCCGGGTGCTTTCCGGGGCGAGCTTGAGGCTCTGGGCGTAACCGCTGAGGGCTGTTCGCATCCTTCCGTCCGCAATGTCCGCCTCGGAAAGGCCCATGCGGGCTTCCACGTTGTTGGGCTGGTCCGCAAGAACAGAATTGAAGAGCGAGCGCGCCGCGGCGGTGTCACCCTGCCCGATCTTTATCCTGCCTTCGAGCACGGCCAGGTCCGGATTGTTCCTGTCATGCACGAGCGCCATGGCAACGTAGCGATACGCTTCATCGTACTCTCCCATGAGGAGGAAAGACTGCGCCAGACCCTCCATCGGCTCCGCGTACGACGGGTTGGCGGCCAGGGCTTCCTTGAACTTTTCAACGGCAAGCGGATAGTCCTCTGTCCCCTGGGCGCGCAGTCCGTCCTCGTACGCCGCGCGTGCGTCCTGGGCGAAAGTCGGGACCCCTCCCGCGACGAGAACGAGGAGGCACACCAGGACAATCTGCCGTTTCACGTCTCGATGATCCTCTCTTTTTTCAGCGCATCCAGCAGGCGTTCCTGGAGGATGAACATTTCTCTGCCCTTCCCGGATCCATGGTCCATTCCGGCACAATGCAGTATCCCGTGAACAAGGAGGCGTTTCAACTCCTCATCCTCGGTGACATCGAAGCTCCGGGCGTTCCGCCGCAGGGTGTCCATTGATATGGCGATGTCTCCCGCCACCACGCAACCGGGCTGGAAGCCGGCAGGCGAGGTCTCCCGCGGGAAGGACAGAACGTCTGTGGACTTGTCCTTGCCGCGGTAGCGGCCGTTCAGATGCCTCATCCGCTCATCGCCGCAGAGAAGGAGTGAAAGCTCCCATTCAGCCGCTCCGGCCTCCCGTAGGGCAAGCGAACAGAACCGCCGAAGCCTTCCCCGCCAGGGCGGAAACGGGATGCCCTCAGCCACGACCTCCACGCTGCGGGCCCGCCGGGACGCCTTCATTTCGAAGCGACGCTCCTGGTCTGCACTATCTTCGGATACTCGATGCGGGTGTGGAAATAGCCCTCAAGGATGTGCACAAAGCTCTTCCTGATGGACTCCAGGTCCCGCAGGGTGAGACTTGAATCCCCGAGCTCTCCGGAGGAGAACTTTTCCATGATCATGTCCTGGACGAGGCTCTCCAGCCGCGCTTCCGTGGGCCTCTTCAACGTTCGGGAGGCCGCTTCCACGCCGTCCGCAAGCATCAGCACGGCTGCCTCTCTGGTCTTGGGCCTCACCCCGGGATACGTGTAGTCGTCCCGCGAGATCCGGGGATTTTTCCCCTCCTTGACGGCCCGGTTGTAGAAAAAGGTGATCAGCCCCCTGCCGTGATGCTGCGCAATGATATCGACGATGGCCTGCGGGAGCTTCAGCTCTCGGGCCTTCTCGATCCCGATGCGCACGTGGCTCTTGATCACCGCGGCCGAGAGGCTCGGCTTCATTTCGTCATGCCTGTTGTACGCTTTCTGGTTTTCGATGAAATAATCCGCCTGGTCCACCTTCCCGATGTCGTGGTAATACGCGCTCACGCGCGCCAGCAGGGAGTTCGCGCCTATTGCCTCGCAGGCGGTCTCCGCGAGGTTTGCGACGCTGATGGAGTGGGTGTAGGTTCCCGGCGCCTGGGAAAGCATCTTCTTGAAAATCGGAGAATTGAGGTCCGACAGCTCCATCAGCTTGAACCGCGTCGGCGCGTTCAGGAGATACTCGAAGACGGGAAGAAACGCCAGGGTCAGAATGCTGGACAGGAATCCGTTGGCCGCGCCCCAGACGACAAGAGGGAGGAGCCTGCCGGTTGCATCGTTGGCAAGCACGCCGAGCACGGTGAGAATGGCGGCTGACAGGATGGAAAGCAGGAGACCCGCCCTGATGAGGTCCAGGCGGCGCTCCGCATCCAGGACCACCGCCGTGGCCGCGACTCCGCTGAGAAAAGCGAAGAGGAAGCCATGAACGCTCAGTCCTGTGAGCAGGAGCAGCGCGAGGGAAACGACCAGGGAGAAAAACACTCCGGCAGGTGTGGATACCAGGATGGCAATGAGCATGGACATGGTGGCGGTGGGAATGGCCGCGGAGACCGGCACCCAATCCGGAAGCTCGACGAAGCGGGTGACCAGCGCGCTCACCACCAGGTGCGCCAGTCCCAGGCCCAGGAGGAGCAGCGCGCTGTTGCGGCGTATTGCGGGGCCTGCTCCCCGCATGCTGAGCAGGTACACGGCCAGGGACAATGTCGCGAGGAGGAACAGGATGCTCCCGATGATCCCGTTCACATCCAGGGCTTTCGTATACGAGCTGAGCGCCTGGATCCTGAGCGCAATTGGCTCCGTGATGACATCTCCGCTCCTGACCAGCACCTGGCCCCGCGCCAGTTTTTCCACCACCGGGTCCACGTTGGCACGGGCCGCGGCCCGTCTCTCGTGCGTCAGCTCCGCGTCGTAGAAGCAGTTGGCGGCCGCAAATGATCGAAGGAGCGCCAGGATGGCATGCTTTTCATCCGGGTTTCCCGCTTGCTCCCCGGCGCGAGCTTCCGCAAGGCTTGCGATGTTATCCGGGGTCAGGACCTGGTCCAGCGGAACCTCCTCGGATTGAGCCAGGCCATCCTGCATGCGCCGCAGCTCAATGGCCCCCGCGGACATTGCCTCCTCACGATACGGCGCCAGGTCCACGACCCCACGCGAAAGGACCACCTCGATCAGGCTGCGGGCGTCGTCCAGCAGCCGCGAGGAATCGCTGGAGCGCAGAAGCGCAAGGACGTCCCGGCTGATCCAGCCGGCCGGGGAAATCCGCCTGCACATTCTGGTAAATGATCGCCGGGGAAAGGGCTTCCGCCTGCCAGCGGGAAAAGGATTGCACCAGTCTGTCGTAGGACAGGAGCGCGTCCCGCGTGACTGAGTCATTCAGGACGAAGACGGCGGGGACCAGCTTCTCCCGCGCATCCCGCTTGATCTCCGTGGCGCCGGCGTCCACATAGGGGAAGTCGCGCTCCACGACGTAGTCTCTCTGCGCCGGCGTGCCGACAGTGACGGCGGAGGAGTTATCGCTCCAGAAGAAGCTTCCCGACTGCGTCGCCGCAAGAACGACACCGACTGCCAGGATGAAGGTCACCACCACGGCGAGGGCGGTCCACTTCTCCCGGCCCAGGCGGCGGACCAGGTCCCCGGCCCGGGCAGGCGCGAGACGACGATCACTCTTCATGTGCAGTTTCGTATGCGTGGACGATCTTCCGCACCAGCGGATTTCGTACGACGTCGCGCTCCTCGAAGAACGTGAAGCTGATCTCCCTGATGGTCTTCAGGATTGGTATCACGGTGAGGAGGCCGGAGTCGGACTTGCGCGGCAGGTCTATCTGGGTGATGTCACCTGTCACCACGGTGCGGGAGTTTTCCCCGATCCTGGTCAGGAACATCTTCATCTGTTCCCGCGTGGTGTTCTGCGCCTCATCCAGGATGATGAACGCTTCCGACAGGGTCCGTCCCCTCATGTATGCCAGGGGAGCGATCTCAATGACCCCGTTCTCCTCCATGCGACGGAACGATTCCATGGGAATGAGAGACTCAATGGCGTCATACAGCGGGCGAAGGTAGGGATGAATCTTCTGGGTCAGGTCTCCCGGGCAGGAAGCCGAGGCTCTCCCCGGCTTCAACCACCGGGCGCGTGATGATCAGCTTGCGGCGCGACTGCCCGAGCACATGCTTGAGCGCCTGTGCCACGGCGAGGTAGGTCTTTCCTGTTCCCGCGGGGCCAACACCGAAAATCAGCTCGTTCCTGTCGATTGCGTCGAGGTAGACCGCCTGGTTGTACGTCCGCGGGTACACCTTGCGGTGGCCGTTGGGGATGACCACGAGGTTCCGCTTCAGGAAGTCCGCCTTCTGGGACTCGCCGTTTGCCAGGGAGCTGTGCAGGGACCGGATGAGGTCCGGGCCGGGAGCTGGCCCAGCCGTACGTGCTCCTCGATGTGCTTGAGGAGGAGCTTGAAGGTCTTTTCTATTGCGTCATCCGACGTGTCGAGGAAAATCTCGTTGCCGCGGGAAAAAACCGGGACGCCCAGAAGCTCTTCGAGGACCTTGAGGTTGCTGTCGTTGGCTCCGCAGATTTCCGGCAGGATAGTCTCGTCGCTCACCACAACGGCCAGCGGCTTGTCCATTGAACTCACTGCCTGTATCGTAGTCGAATTTCTGGCCGCTCGTCAATTGAAAACGGTAACGCCCGTTGAGTCCCCCTGGACGGTGCTCTGCAGGAACGGCACGGCCAGCCACTTGACCTGGAACGTGAATGCGGGGGTCCACTGGATGGAGTTCGTGGTGGAGTTCAATTGCGGCGTGCCGGTGTACTCGAACGAAATGTCCCAGTCCCTCAGGTGGTGCACGAGCTTCACGGAAATGGAGCGTATCTTGAAGTTCGAGTCGTAGCGGTCCTGGACGTTGAAGAAGTTGAACGACTTGAGAAGGTCCGTCAACGGGTTCACGTTGTAGGGCGCAAAGTAAAGAAAGGTCTGGTTATTATACGAGACCGACGAAAAAGTGATGTCCAGAAACTTGTAGATGGAAAAATTGAGGTTGAACGTGAAGTCCAGCTCGTTGATCATCGGGGTCTGAAGGTTGATGTTGTACGAAGACTGCACGGAAGCGTCAATCTTGACCCTGTCCTTCCAGAACCACATGGGGTTGCTCCCGGTGTTGAGGCCGAGGTTCAACGTGGTGGGAATCAAAGGGGCGATGTCGGACGACGCCTGGGAAACGTACGATCCCGTGAGCCACCACAGCTTCCCCTGGAAGGTGGAGGTCTGCACCGCGGAGCTGGCGGCGAAGTACTGGAGGGCCTCGGAGAGCTCGATGTTTGGTCCGACATCCAGGACGCTGGTCAGCACGAAGGGCTGGGGAGGACCGCTGGTTGGCAACGACCCCTGGGCCTGGACCTTGCCGGTAATGCTGGGTGTTCCCGCCTGCTCCATGGCGGTGTACAGAGAGCTTTGAGGCAGCACCTGGGCAGTCAGGCCAAGGTTGTTGGTGAACGCGCCCTCCTGGTACAACAGGGTGGAGAGCAGCGAGTTGTCCGAGACCGCGTCCGGCGAGCTGAAAGGCCCTTGCGAGGTGAGAGTTGGAGTGACCCCCATGTAGCTCAGCTGGTACAGGCGCAGCCCCAGGCGATAGCCCAGCGTGGAGCCGGAGAGAGACGGGACGGTCAGCAGCGGCCGCACGGTGGTCTGCAAGGCCCCCTGGAGCGTCAAGCGGTCCTGCAGCAGGTCGCTTTGCAGCAGCCCCTGCCAGGGCTGGCTCAGATCGTTCAGCGCATTCTGATCGGGATTGAATCGCTGCCGATACTCACCATCGAAATTGAAGCTCGTCGAGACGTCCGCCAGCCGATCCCAGAGGGACGCGGCAGCCGTGAGCTGACCCGACCCGCCCGTATCGAGGGTCTGGTACAGAATGCGGTAGTCGATGTTCTGCTGCGTGGTCCAGTTCGTGCTGTCAAACGTGTGCTGGAGAGTGGCGCGCGGCTGCAGCTGGTATGTCAGGTCAAGAGTGGAGCCCAGACCAGGCGCGCCCGCGTCGGTGTCCGGCCACAGGGAAGGCTCGTGGTACAGTGAACGCACGGGCTTTTTTTCCGGGGTGGTCTCCGGCTTAGGGGTGAGGGGGGTGCGAAGGCCCTTGCCCGGGATCTTTGACCTCTTGCTCCGCCGGCGGCTGCCCCCCCTGGGTGCCCGCGGCGCTTCCCTGGGCGCCCGCGGCGCTTGCTTGCGCGCCCGGCTGCCCAGGCGTTCCCGGCTTTGACTGGACTGTACCCGGCAACCCCTGCACCGGGCCTGGGGCAGACCCTTGCGGTGTCTGGCCCGGAACCTGGGTTGCAGCCGAACCCAATGAAGCGGGAGTTGCCGCTGATCCCGGGGAAGGCGTCGTCTGCGGCTGATTCGTGGTGGCCGAGGACGAAGCACCCACCCCTGTGCCGGTTCCCAGCTTCAGGATCTCCCCTGACACGGAGAAGGAGACGTTCGGAAACGTGATGCTCGAGGGATAGTAGAACGTGTGTCCGGGATCCGAGGCCAGGGGATCAACCGACGCGCCGGGCACGTCCTTGCTTTGCCACGTCATGTTCATGTTGAGGGTCGGAAACGATATGGACTGGATGAGCGGAGACTTCACGACCTTCGTCAGATCCAGCTTGCTGACATAATCCCAGGACAGGTTCGGCTGCGTCGCAGTGGCAGCGGTCTGGACCGGGTTCTGCGTTGACTGCAGGACAGCTGAGAAATTGAGGCCCTCACTCCGGTTGTAGAAGTCCGCAATGAATGTCGGGTCGGAGTAGTACGCGAACTTCCAGCTCATTGAATACATGTCCGAAGAAGTCTGGATGCTTCCGTCCAACCCGAAGCGGAAAGGCAGCACGGTGCCGAGGATGGACGATGTATTCCAATACATGAGCCCGGTCTGGGAGTAGTAGGGAGTGTAGTACTGCCCCGAGGAGTCTGAGAAAAGGAAGATGCTCCTGCTGAATCCCAGAGCCGCGCGGAAAGTGGCAAGGGGCGAGAAGTCCCCGCTCAGCCCGGTGAAGACTCCAAGCCGGGAGTATCCGTCAAGGAGGAGCTTCAGCGAGCCTTTGTCGGGAGGGGGGCTTTCGCCGGGGATCTTCCTCAGAAAAAGACCGCGAATCTCCTCCCGGAAAGCGCTGCCGCCGCCTGCCTCCGTCATCTGCAGGAAGGAGAACGGGTTGTCTTCCGTCTTCTTCCTTCCAATCAGGTACGTCGTTGTCTGAATGTACACGCCCGTCCTGTTGTCGTAGCCCGGGTTGGGGTGAAAAAAGAGCTCGTCACCAGGCCAGAAGAACGCGGGAATGTACAGAAGGGGGACTCTCCCCACCATCAAGACCGCGTTGTCCACGGCCCACTCGCTCGGCGCCAGGATCCAGACGTCGCTCGCCCTGATCTGCCAGAAGGGGTCCACCGGCTGGCTGGTTGTGAAGCTTCCATCCTGCAGAATGACCGTGTTGTTGGAAAGCCGGGAGATCGTGGTGCCCTCGAAGGTGTACGTCAGCTTCTGATCCGCCTGCGTCACCTCTTTTGTCGTGCTGCCGTCATAGAAGACGCCTTCCGAGGAGTCCAGGTCGAAGGAGAAGCTGGTGCCCGTGTAGTTCTGCTTCTCTTTGTCCTTCGTGATGGTGTACGAGACATCTCCCTGGGCAGACATGGTGTGGCGGGTCTGGTTGTACGTTACACTGTCAGCCTTGACTTCCTGCACGGAGCCCTGGGTTTCATCACGGATTTCTATGACGACGTCTCCGCGGAGCACCACGTACTTCTCATTCACGTCGGACAAGGTGAAGTACTGCGACTCTCGGGCGGATTTCACGGTGACCACCCGTTTCCCGCGGATTGCCTCCAGGGGGAGCTTCACCTTGTAGTGCTCGGCGAGCCGGTTCTGCAGGTCTTTGCGGGAGCCGGAGTCGTCCAGCCCGAGGTTCCGGCACCACGCCACGAGCTCGTAGTAGCTTGCTGATCCGATGTCTGCGCCGAGTGTGCCCTCTTCAAGGCTCTCGGCCGTCGGGGGCGGAGAAGGACTGGCGGAGGCCGGCGGCTGGGGCGGCTGCGCGTTGGACGGGGGAACCGGCGAGGAGCGGGTGCCGCGGCGGAGCCGCTTCCCTGGGCGGCGGAGCCGCTTCCCTGGGCGGCGGAGCCGCTTCCCTGAGCGCCCCCTGCACTCGCCTGGGCGGCCGCGAAGCCGGGAAGGAGAACCAGGACAAGCGCAAGGGGCGCAATCCTCATTCTTTTTTCAGTGCGCGCTTGAGATACTTTCCCGTCCACGACCCGTCGGTGCGCGCAACCTGCTCGGGAGTTCCGCAGGCGATGATCTTTCCTCCTTCGTCTCCGCCTTCTGGCCCGAGGTCTATAACGTGGTCCGCGGAGGCAATGACGTCCAGGTTGTGTTCGATCAGGGCCACCGTGTTGCCGCTGTCTACGAGGACCTGCAGCACCTCCATGAGCTTCTTCACGTCGGCGAAATGAAGTCCCGTCGTGGGCTCATCGAGAATATAGAATGTCCTGCCCGTGCTCTTTCGCGACAGCTCGAGGGACAGTTTCACCCTTTGCGCTTCCCCGCCGGAAAGAGTCAGGGCGGACTGCCCGAGGCTGACGTAGCCCAGCCCCACCTGCAGCAGGGTCTTCAGCTTCGGCTCCAGGGAGGGAATGTGCCGGAAAAATGCGTGCGCCTCCTCAACCGTCATCTCCAGGACCTCGTGGATGTTCTTCCCCTTGTATCGCACATCCAGGGTTTCCCTGTTGTACCTGCGTCCCTTGCAGACGTCGCAGGTCACGTACACATCCGGGAGGAAGTGCATCTCGATACGGATGGTCCCCGCCCCCTGGCACTTTTCACAGCGACCGCCCCGAACGTTGAAGGAAAAGCGGCCGCTCTTGTAGCCCTTGGCCTTCGCCTCCGGGAGCTGTGCAAAGAGAGTCCTGATGGGTCCGAAAAGGTCGACGTACGTGGCGGGGTTCGAGCGGGGTGTGCGTCCGATCGGGCTCTGGTCAATGTTGATGACCTTGTCAATCTCTTCAACACCGTCTATGGAATCGTAGCGTCCTTCCGGGAGCCGGGTTGTGCTCACCCGGTTTGAAAGGATGGGATACAGGAGGTCGGACAGCAGGGTGGACTTGCCGGAACCGGAGACGCCTGTGATCGCAATGAGCTTGCCGAGCGGGAACGACACCGTGATGTTTTTCAGGTTGTGCTCGCCCGCGCCCCCCAGCACGATCTCCTTCCCGCTGCCCTTCCTGCGCTCCCGGGGCCGGTCCATGGACAGCGTGCCGGCGAGGTACTGCCCGGTGAGAGAGTGCGGCGCGCGGATGACCTCGCTCACGGTCCCCGCCGCCACCACGTGCCCGCCGTGAACGCCTGCCCCGGGGCCCAGGTCCACGATATAGTCGGCCGTGCGAAGGGTCTGCTCGTCATGCTCCACGACAATCAGCGTGTTGCCGATGTCCCGCAGGTGCTTCAAGGTGTCAATGAGAAGGGCGTTGTCCCGCTGGTGCAGCCCGATCGTCGGCTCATCAAGGATGTAGAGAACGCCCACAAGAGACGAGCCGATCTGTGTGGCAAGCCGGATGCGCTGGGCCTCCCCGCCGGACAACGTGGAAGCCTTGCGCTCCAGGGTGAGGTAGGAGAGCCCGACGTTTCGCAGGAAGGTGAGCCGGGAGTCGACTTCCTTGAGGATCTGGCGAGCGATCTTCTGAGCGGTGAGCGGGAGATCGAGCTTTTCGAAGAATGCGAGGGCCCCGGTTACGGACAGGCACGATACCTGGTGGATGTTCATACCCCCGACAGTTACGGCAAGGACTTCGGGCTTCAGGCGCGTGCCCCCGCAGGCGGCGCATTCCTTCTGCGACATGAAGCCCTCCATCCACTCCTTGACCTGCTCGGAGGTGGATTCGAGGTATCGCCTCTTCAAGTCATTCAGCACTCCGCGAAATCCGGATTCGAACTCCCACTTCCCCCTGCCGTCCCTGCTCTGGTAGCGGAAGCCGATCTTTTCCCTGGTCCCGTGGAGAATCGCCTGCAGGACGGGCCGGGGGAGGTCCTTCAGGGGAGTGTCGAGTGAGAACTTGAAATGCCGCGCAAGGGATTCGAACTGGCTTCGATGCCAGTTCGCTTTCGGGTTGTACGGCGCGACTCCCCCTTCGTTGAAGGAGAGCCGCGGGTCCGGCATGACGAGATCCTGGTCGAACTCCAGCGTAACCCCCAGGCCCGAGCATTCGGCACATGCGCCGAACGGGTTGTTGAAGGAGAAAAGACGCGGCTGCAGCTCCGGGATGCTGATGCCGCAGCTCGGGCAGGCGCTCTTCTGGGAATAGAGGATTTCCCTCTCGGTGTCCTTTTCCTTCACCAGCGCAATGACTGTCCCACCGGAGGTTTCAAGCGCGCCCTCAACCGACTCTGCAAGCCGCTTGCGCGCCTCCTGCGCGACTGTCAGCCTGTCAACGACAATCTCGATTGAGTGCTTCTTCTTGCGGTCAAGCGGTATGTCGCCGTCCAGCTGCAGGATCTCACCGTCCACTCGGACGCGCACGTATCCCATGCGTCGGGCGTCATCAAGGAGCTTCTGGTGCTCGCCCTTCTTGGCGCCAACGATCGGCGCCAGGAGGACCAGCCGAGTTCCTTCCGGCAGCACAAGAAGGGAGTCGACCACCTGGTCAACGGACTGCTCCTGGATCTCCCGACCGCACTGGGGGCAGTGCGGGATCCCCACGCGCGCGAACAGCAGCCGGTAGTAGTCATAGATTTCCGTGACGGTTCCGACCGTCGAGCGCGGATTTCGATGGGTGGTTTTCTGCTCTATGGCAATTGCCGGCGAGAGGCCTTCTATCGAGTCAAGGTCAGGCTTGTCGAGCCTGCCGAGGAACTGGCGCGCATACGAGGAAAGGGATTCCACGTAGCGTCTCTGCCCCTCCGCGAAGATCGTGTCGAACGCCAGCGAGGACTTGCCGGACCCGCTGAGGCCCGAGATGACGACCAGCGAATCCCGCGGTAAGGTCAGGTCGATATTCTTGAGGTTGTGCTCCCGCGCGCCCCGTATCGTGATGGTCTTCACTGCCGCGAATCTCCGCTTTCAGCCTCAGCAGTCTCACGCGCATCGCTTTTTCTCCTCTGGCGCCCCGGAGCCTGCGCCGGCGCGCGGTCGTGGCGTTTCGCGGAAGCAATGAAGAAAATGAGGGGCAGGAGGAGCATGAAAAAAAGACATGCCGCAATCAACTCCCATTCGCCGAGGGCGCGCATGAGGCTCCCGTTTTCCATCGCGCCATACTAACGCGGCATGGTAGGCGTGGCAAGGCGGCCCGAATTCCGGGGCTATGACTTCAGCGTTACGATGGTCTTCCCGTAGCCGCCTTCCTCCGGCAAAGAGAACCTGAAATCCTCCACGGCCGGCATGCCGCGAAGGTAATCGTGAATGGCCCTTCGCAGTATCCCCTCTCCTTTGCCGTGAACGATGGCGAACTGATGAAGCCCGTGCGTCAGCGCGCTGTCCATCTGCTTCTCCACGAGCCGCATGGCTTCCTCCAGCCTCATGCCCCGCACATGCAGCTCCATGACCGGCGGTTCCATCGGCTCGGAGGGAGAGTAGCTCACACTCAGCGCCGGCGTGGCTGCGGCAGGGGCCGGGCCCACTTCACCGGGGAGAACGGAGAGGCGCAGGGTCTCCGTCTCCACAATCCAGCGCTTGCCCTTGTCCTTGCGGACCACCCTGCCTCTTCGCCCCGTGCGGCGAATGATGACATCCATCCCTGCGGTGATCTGGAACGATTCGGCGGGAGCAAGCGACTCGCTCTCCTGGGCGATCCTGTTCTCTTCCTGCTCTATCCTTTTCTGGATGCCTTCAAAGAGCTTTCCGGCGGCTGTGGATTCCCCGGTGCTCGGGACGTTCTCTCGAAGCTTCTCCCAATCCTTCCTGGACTGGGAAAGGAAATCACGCAGCTCCTTGAGGCCATGCCGGCGGAGCTCCAGCTCCTTCTGCCGGAGAGTGAGCTCTTTCAGGTCCGTGGTGCGCCTCTTCTCCCGAAGGTCATGCTCCCGGGCCCGCTGCTGTTCTTCTGCAATCGTGAGCTTCTGATGGCGCTCCGCGAGGCTCGACACCAGGCGGGAAATGTCCGTTCGCTCGTCATTCAGGTACGCGCGGGCATCCTCCAGGACGCCATCCGGCATCCCGTTGCGGCGGGCAATCTCCAGCGCGTGGCTTTCCCCCGGCACTCCCATGACGATGCTGAACGTGGGGGCAAAGCTCTCCCGGTCGAAGCCCATGGAAGCGTTCTGGGCGCCCCTGCGCGTCGCGCCGTAGTTCTTGAGGATGCCGTGGTGGGTGGTCGTTATCACGATGCAGCCGCTGTTGAGGAAAGCGTCAAGGAGAGCCATCGCCAGCGCAACTCCTTCCTCGGGGTCCGTGCCCGCCCCCAGCTCGTCCAGGAGAACCAGAGACCGCGGGCCGGCCGCGCGGACAATGCCGGCAATGTTCTTGACGTGCGCGGAAAACGTCGAAAGCGATTGCTCGATGGACTGCTCATCCCCGATGTCGGCGTGGATCCCATCGAAGACGGGCAGCGTGGACCCCTCCCCGGCTGGGATCTCCATGCCGAACTGGTTCATGAGAGCCAGGATCCCCACCGTCTTCAGGGTGACGGTCTTCCCGCCGGTGTTCGGCCCCGTGACGATCAGGACCCGGGCATCCCCTCCGGCTTCGACGGAAACGGGAACCACCCTGCTTCCCAGGAGCGGGTGCCGGGCCTCCCTCAGGGAGAGCATGCCGTCTGATGGTTCCGCCCTGTGGCAGGAATGAAGGACGGCGTAGCGGGCACGGGCAAGAAAAACGTCAAGAAAGGCAACGTGCTCCATCAGCGTGTGGAGCAGGCCCGCGTTGCGCGAAACCTCGGCGGTCAGCTCACGGAGGATCCGGCGCACCTCCATCCTGTACAGGTTCTCCTCCTGCACGATGGCGTTGTTCTTTTCGACCACTTCCAGGGGTTCCACGAAAACGGTGGAGCCGCTTGCCGACATCTCGTGCACGATTCCCTTCACGCGCCCCTTGTATTGCGTCTTGAGGGGAAGCACGACGCGCCCGTCTCTCTGCGTCGGCGTGGTGGTCTGCCAGTACGAGCGATACGTGGGATCCTCCAGCATGCCGCGCACCGCCCTGTCGGCCTCATCGCGGCTGCGCCGTGATGCGCTCTCGAATCGCCGCCAGGGCGGGGATCTGCCTTTCGCGCAGAAGCCCTTCGTGGTCCAGCATGTGAAAGATCGCGCGGGAAAGCGCCGAGAGATCCGGGATGGAGGCGGCGATGGGGGCGAGAACGCCTGCCTCCCCGACCTTGAGGATGTGCCGCCGGAGCTTCAAGCCGGAGAGGATGCAGCGCCCGATTGCGGCCAGCTCTTCCCCCTCGAGCTGGAGCCCTTCCTTCCCGAGCCGGGGCAGGACCTCCGAGACGTCCGGGAAGTCGAGGCCTGGCGGCTCTGATCCGTTTTCGAGCATCGACCGGAAGGCTCCGGCGAGCACGAGCCTTTCTGCAACGTCCTTTGCCGATGTCAGAACCTCCTGCCGGCGCAGGAGAGCCGTTCCCATGGGGCTGGCGCACAGGTCAGCCACTTCGGCAATGACCCTCGGGAACTCCAGGAGCGCGAGGGCATGTTCATCCACGGGTCTGCCTCCCGGAGTCCTGGAGCTCGCGGACAATCCGCAGGTAGCTCTCGTAGCGATCGCCGTGGATCTCCCCTGTCTCCACCGCGGACAGGACAGCGCAGCCAGGCTCGCCGGCGTGGAGGCAGGGCTGGAACTCGCACCCCCCCATGAAGGGCAGGAAGTCCCTGAAGTGAAAGCCCACCTCCTCTGGCA
Organism: uncultured Spirochaetota bacterium; assembly: GCA_963745235.1. GTDB lineage: Bacteria > Spirochaetota > Spirochaetia > SZUA-6 > Fen-1364 > Fen-1364. The sequence continues at coordinate 187,948 of CAVUXE010000099.1, forward strand.
GGATTTCAGCGAGCTCCAGCTCCCTGACACCCGGTGTGTCGATGATTCGAAGGCGGTCGTCGAGAACGAGCAGGGAAGAGTAGTTCGTCGTGTGGTTGCCCCTGTCATGCTTCAGCGACAGGGCACCCACCTTGAGGTTGAGGTCAGGCGACAACGCGTTGAGCAGGGATGACTTGCCCACGCCGGACTGACCCACAAATACCGCGGTCTTTCCGCGAAGGACCTCCGCGAGCTCGGGGACCCCCTGGCCCGTCTTCGCGGAACAGGAATGCACCACGTACCCCATGCGCGCGTAGTGCTCGAGCCTCTCCGTTGTGTCCGGAAGGCTTGGCAGGTCCGCCTTGTTGAGCACAACCACCGGCGCGAGCGCGCCGGCCTCCGCGGCAACGATGACCCTGTCGATGAACCGCGGCCGAAACGGAGGAGATGCGGGGCAGGAGACGCAGACTGCAAGGTCCGCATTTGCCGCCAGGACCTGCGGCGCCCTACCCTTCTTGTTCCAGCGCGTCAGGTTGGTTGTTCTCTCACGGATCTCGGTGATGAGACCTTCTTTCGGATTCAAGGGATCACGAACGATCTCCACGACGTCGCCGGGGGCTATGGGGTTGTACGCCTCTCGACGCGGGGTCCCGCGCTTCCTCTCCGGCGGCGGGGCCCCCTCCATTTCCTCCGGGAGCGGCACGGCGCTCAATCTCTCCCGGCGCGTCTTGGCAGACCAGGTGCCGCTCAGGACCTTGCCCTTGATCCTGCACTGAACCAGCGCGCCCTCCGCGCGGACGCAGTAGATCGTGTTGATGCCGTACAGCACCTCGGCGAGCACCGTCTCAGGCATCGAGGTCAGATTGCGCCGGCCAGGCGCAGGCCAAACTGCGCGGCGAAGTATCCGTAGCGCTCCTCGATGGGGGATGTACCCGTGACATACAAGAGGTCGGGTTCCCTGCTGGACTCGCGGGCCGCTGGACTCCTGACCGCCGCCGCGTGGCCCTTGCGGATCGCCGCCGTTCTCCGCCCCCGCTCAGCGCCAGGAGACGCTGCACCTGGCGTGCCACCCCGTCGCGGGAATCCACCAGCGCTATCCCCTCGTCATTCAAGAGGTGCCTGAACTCCGGCTCCAGGTGAAGAAAATGCGTGCAGCCCAGCACCAGGGTATCGATGCCGGCGCTGCGGAAGCGCTCCACTTCCGTGCGCACCCGGGCCGTCTTTTCCTCCGGCGTGCAGCGCTCCATGGCCTGCTCGACGAACTCTACAAGGCCGGCCGCGGGGAGGCTCACCACCGTGCAGCTCGCGGCGTGCTCGTGGATCAGGGAACGCAGGTACTCACCCTCCACCGTCCTGCGCGTTGCAAGGACCCCCACGCGGCGGCGGCGTGAAAGCGCGGCGGCAGGCTTGACGGCTGGGACGACACCCACGAAAGGCAGGGGGAACTCCCGGCGCAGCACATCCAAAGCGACCACGGAGGCCGTGTTGCAGGCAACAACCACGAGCCGCGGGTGCTCGCGCTCCACGATCCGCCGGGTCAGGCCCGCTGACAACGTGAACCACGCGGTCCGCGCTTTTCTCGCCATAGGGGAAGTTCTCCCGATCCACCGCGTAGACATATCGCTCGCCCGGGAGAAGAGAGCGGGTGCTTGCGAGGTAGGGAAGCCCGCCGATGCCGGAGTCCAGGAAAGCGATGGGCGGGCGGCCCGCGGCACGGGTCTCTATCCCATTGCCGAAGAGCTGGTCGAGCTTCCGCCTGGCTTTTTCTTTCGCATCAGCGCCTGCGTCGGCACCGGGTGCCTTCTCCGGGGAGCTGCGGAAAACGAAAAATGTGCAGAAATTGGCCCTGTCCTTCTCGTTGACGGGCTCGTCGATGGTCTCGGCGCAGTCCCAGTGCGCGCCGGGGCTGTAGAAGCGGCAGTTCAGGCAGATCTTGAGGTCCCGCTTGCACGACGAGCAGGTCGACGAGCGGTACACCTCGCGCGGGTTTTCAACGGGTGTCCCGCAGAAATGACACGCCGGACCACCGGCGCCTTTTGCAGTTCCTTCCGCCATGGGCAGGCCCAGTATATCCCGCGCTCCCGTTGCCTACAAGAGCAGCCACGTGTACCCTTGCGTCGATGTACGTCCCTCGCCCCTGCGCGGAGAAGGGCTGCGGCAGGCCCGCCCTGGCGGAGTCCAACAACTGCGTGGTCCATCATCCCGATGCCGTCGCGCACGTGAAGGAGATACTGAAAGCCGCTCGAAGCTCATCGGGCCTGCGTGACCTCGACCTCGCGGGGATCACGATCCAGGATGAGGACCTGTCGGGCCTGCAGATCTCCGGCTGCCGCCTCACCGCGGCCACCCTCACGCGCGTCAAGCTTGCCGGCGCGTTCATCCAGCTGTCATTCCTGGACCGCGCGACCCTGCGGGAGTGCGATGTCACACGCGTAAGCATCATCAACGCCGTCTTCGCGGGGTCCCGCGTGGAAAACTGCCCCTTCGAAGACTCCGAGATCATCCAGGGCAATTTCCTCGGGATTCGCGGCGTCGCGGTTTCCTTCGACCACTCCGACCTGTATGGCTCGCGCTTCATCGGCTCCTGGCTGGACAAGGTGAGCATGAGGGACTGCAACCTCACGCGCGCGCACTTCGATTCAGCTCACCGCGCAGTGGTTGACTTTCATATGTCCAACACCAACGAGGCCCTGTTCATCGAGGAAGAGCCATGAAGTTCTTTTCCCTCTTTTCCGGTGCCGGCATGGCAAACTCGTATCTCGTTGGCCCGGACGAGGGCGGGGATGCCTTCCTGGTCGACCCCGGTGTGTTCGACGCATCACTGCTGCAGGCCGTGGAGGACAACCGCCTGTTTGTCCGCTGGATCCTGGTCACCCACGCGCACAGCGGGCACATGAACGGAATCAGGTCACTTCTGAAGGTCTATGACGCCGCCATCTACGCCAACCAGCCCAGCATCCTGGACGTTCCGGCGCGGCATGTCGAAGAAGCGCACCAGCTTTCCCTTGGTGACTTCCGGGTTCGCGTCATAGAAACCCCCGGCCATTCCATCGACTCCGTGTCGTATCTCCTGGGTCACATGCTTTTCACGGGAGATCTTCTCTCAGCGGGATCCATCGGAAAGACGCGTGACGGCTACGCCCGCGGGCTTCTCCTGGCGACGGTGCGAAAGAAGATCCTGCCCCTCGGGGACGAGGTCCTGGTGTTCCCGGGACACGGCCCGCCCTCGAAGATCGGGATCGAGAAGCTCTACAACCCCTTCCTGGGGGAGAAGCTCTGAAGCTGATCCATCACCGCCCGCATGCGCGCCGGAAGCGGAGATTCGAAAACGCGCGGGACCTCCTCACCGGGGATGACAATGGTGAGCCTTCGCGCGTGCAGCATCAGCGTGACATCGGGGAATCCAGGGTCTCGCCGCGCGTACAAAGGGTCGCCCAGGATGGGCGTCCGCAGGTGGCGCATGTGCACGCGCAGCTGGTGCGTCCGCCCTGTCCGCGGAGCAAGGGCCACCAGGCTGTAGCCTTCAAACATGCGGAGGACCTTCCAGGAAGTGACGGCAACCCGGCCTCCCGTGCGGACGCAGGTAAACCTCTTGCGATTTCTTGGATCCCGGGCAATGCGGGTCTCCACGGACCCTGACGCCGGCGCGGGCAGTCCCTTCACGATGGCAACGTATCTCTTCTTCACCGTCCTGGCCTGGAATTGCCGCGCCAGGAAGTCATGCGAGGCGGCGTTCTTTGCAACGATGATCACCCCGGAAGTGTCCTTGTCCAGCCTGTGCACGATGCCGGGACGTGGGTCCCCCGGCTCGAACTCCTTCCGCAGCTCGTGCGCGCGCGCCGCGACGTGAAACAGGAGCGCATTCACAAGCGTGCCTGTCGGGTTGCCGCTGCCCGGATGCGTAACCATGCCCTGCGGCTTGTCCACGACGATCACGTCAGAGTTTTCGAAAATCACCGACAGGGGGATATCCTCGGGTTCAAGGTCGGGCCCGGGCGCCTCGGCCCATGTCAGGGATATCCTGTCCCCCAATTTCAGCTTCTTTGCCAGCCGGACGGGCGCCCCATTCACGGTCACGGAGAGGATCCTGGCCCGCGCCTGGCTGCGGGAAAAGAGCGCGAGCCGCTCCGCCAGGAAGACGTCCAGGCGCATCCCGGAACAGGCAGGATCATGGACCGTGGCCTCAAGGCTTCTTGGAGGTTGCATTCCACCTGCCAACCATGAAGTCCACCGCCGCAACGGAAATGGAAAGACCCACCGCGGAGACGATGACCCAGGCCTGCTCCTGCGCCGTCAGGTTGATCGTGCTGCCCGTGTTGAAAGGCCACGGCGCGTACGGCGCGGCGAGCCCGGTGTTGAAGTAGCGATACATTTCATAGGACTCAAGGGAGAGGAAGAGGGTTATCGGGAAAGACCCGACCATGATGACTTCCGCCCTCCACAAATCCTTCATCCACCCCTTGAACTCATCCGGGGAATATGGCTGCGGTTGATGATCCTGCGCGAAGAGCCCGACGGAGCCGCACGCCAGGAACACGCAGGCAAGCAGGAGGAGCACTGCGCGGCGTCCGCTCACGCGGGTGCTCTCCGGCCGAACAAAGCGGTCCCGATCCTCACAAGAGTCGAGCCTTCCTCGATTGCCGTCTCGAAGTCCCCCGACATGCCCATTGAAAGAATGTCGAAAGCCGGAAACGAACCGCCCGCCCTGATCTCCTCGAAGAGCTCACGCAGGAGAGCAAACGATTTTCGCACAGCCGCGGTATCATTCGTGAGGGGGCCCACGGTCATCAGGCCGCGCAGCTTCAGGTGGGGCAGATGTGCCAGAGAATCGAGGGCCGAAAGCAGCTCTTCTCGGGAGTGAAACCCGGATTTTGAGGCCTCTCCGCTGGTGTTCAGCTCCAGAAGCATGTCCATGGATTTCTCCTGCTCCGCCATTCGCGACTCCAGTGCCGCGGCAGTCTCCTCCTTGTCGACGGACTGAATACAGGAAAAAAGCCCTATGGCCGCCCGGGCCTTGTTGCGCTGCAGGTGCCCGATGAGATGGAGCTCGAGCTCAGCGGTGATTTCTCCGTACTTCAGCTCTGCTTCCTGGACCCGGTTCTCTCCCAGGAGGGTGATCCCTGCATCAATTGCCGCCTCTGCCGTCTCTTTCGGGAAGCCCTTTGTCACGGCCATCGAGCCGGACCCGAGAGGGGTCCCTGCCCGCACGACGCGCCGCCGCCTCGATTCGGTTCCGCACCTCCGGGAGCGCGCGAGCAAGAAAAGCTCTGGACCCGGCGCCTGAGACAGCCTCTTCTACCAAGAATACCTCCGGATCTGCGGATACGCCTGCGCAACGGCGAAGGAAAGGGGCAGGCCAAGCACGACTCCGGCGGCGCTCTGAAGGACGTTTCCCGGCGCCTCGGCAAGAGCCGCTCGGATTCCTATGAGAAGGATCCCGCCGACAAAATACCCCGCGGTCATGATGACAACGCCGGCGAGCCCGGCTGCCGCCGCCCTGGGTAGCGCGACCACGGGCACGTTGCTCGGGCGGGCGCGGGCCACAATCCCAATGGCGAGGCCCTCGAGCCCATGCACGACAAGAGAGACAGGGGCCCACTGAGCATATGACCCTATCAGGTCAGCGAGCCCGGTCCCGACGCCGCCCGCAATGAGCGCGGAGAAAGGACCGAAGGTGAACGCGATGAAGGCGATGGCCATGTCCCCGAGGTTGAAATAGCCCGTGGCGGGCGACGGAACCCTGATGAATATCGTAAAGACGGTGGTCACTGCCGCCAGGATGGCAACCGAGGCCACGCGAAAAACGGGTGAAATGACCGACGCATCCTTCTGCACACCTGACCTCCGGCCGCTGGATAATTATACCCGGGCAGGTTCCCTCCGGGAAGCCAGAGGCATTGCAGACACCTTGCAAGCCGATGGAATGCGGGAGATGCAACAACAGTGTCGGCGGTCAGGGGGAGCGCGGAGGTGGCTCACCGCCGGGGGCCGGGTGGGCCGCCTTTGATTTGAGTTTTTTCGCCGTTTTCAGGAGCTTGACGACCCAGAAGGCAAACCACGACAGTGACAAAAGGAGGGGAACGCCGAGCAGGAGTATCTTGGCCAGGGTCGTGTTCACGGCTCATTCGACCATAGCGTAATCAGGCCCGCACAGCAACACAGAGGCCCCGCTTGCGCGGGGCCTCCAGGCTCGTTCAGAGCGTGGCCTACAGGTTGAACTTCAGCCCGACTCCGTACAGGGAGTAGAATCCGAAATAGGAGTAGTCAAGCAGCAGGGAAATGTTCTCGGAAAAATGCCATGCAAGGCCGTCTGCCGTGGCAAAGCCGAAGCCGGTGCCGGTGCCGTAGCTGTAGTAGCCGTAGTTCGCGGTAGATCCAGAGATGCCGAGACCCAGCCCACCGTACCACTCGAACTTCAGCGGTCCGCCTCCGTCGATTCCCCAGTGCAGGGTCACGAGCGGGCCGAAGCCCCAGTCCGTCCACGTGAACCCGCCGAAGTTCGCAAACCCGACGAGGCCCTTTACCGCGATGCCCCACTCCAGGGGAATCCCTGAGACGTCGAAATTCCCAAGGATGAACTCTGGTCCGCCGCCCACGTCGATGCCGTAGTAGTAGAAACCGACCGCCGCGTAGAGGTTCACCTGCCCGGTCCTGTCAAACGACGCCATCCACGGATACGCCCTGCTCTTTTGCTCAAACGCAAATGCGCCCACCGCGGAAAGCATCAGGAGCACCACAGCTGCCGCAAGAACGATTCTTCTGTTCATTCTCTACCCCCCTTCTGTCAGATGCTTTCAAAGATTTTCAGGATTGGCAAGCGAGTCAAGATAATTCTTGCAGCGTCAGCGGGTGCGATGCAGCAGCTTCTCGGTCACCGCTTCCAGCGCAGCCCGCGGCTGGCCGCAGGGAAGGTGGGAGATCTCCCGCAGGGAACGCTCCGTATAGCGTTCGGCGAGCTCCCGCGCCCTGGCGATGCCTCCCCTTTCCACGATGAGCGCGGCTGTCCGGGACAGGGACCGCCGGGAGCGGGGTCGGCGGGAGAGTGCAGCGGCCAGCCGTCCGTCGTCATTCTTCAGCCCGAGGATGGTCGGGAGGTGTAGATGCCTTCAGCAAGATCACGTCCGGTCGGCTTGCCCGTGTCCGCACCGGGCCCCTCGAAATCCAGGATATCGTCGATGATCTGGAATCCCATGCCCAGGCAGTACCCCAGCCTGCGCAGCCTGCTGCACATCTCCGGGGGACAGCCGCTTTCATGCGCCCCGACATGGAACGACAGGGCAAAAAGGGCGGCGGTCTTTCCGGCGATGCGCCTGAAGGTAGCGCCGGACGCTCGTGCTGACCCGGTGCCTGTCCGCGGACTGGCTGACCTCGCTCCCGCAGATGCGGGCGACCATCTGCGACAGGGCGCGGGAGTTTTCCACCGCGGCAAAGTCCGCAACCATTGAAAAGCACGATGCGAACAGCCAGTCGCCGACCAGGACGGCCGTTCGCGGCCCCCGCAGCGCGTGAAGCGTCGCCACCCCTCGGCGAAGCGCGGCGCCGTCTATGATGTCGTCGTGGGCGAGAGTGGCCATGTGGAGCATTTCGATTGCGGCGGCAATCCGCGTTATGCGGTCCGCCGGGGGCGCTCCGAACTGGGATGCCAGGATCACGAAAGCGGGGCGCAGCATCTTGCCGTTGGATTCGAGGAGCTGGCTGACTGACGCCTGCACGTCACTGTCGTCGCTTTGCGCGCTGTCTCGAATGGCCTGTCGTACGTCTTCCAGCTGCCGGGCAAGCCCGGGATGCTCATCCCAGAATCCGCTCATCTGCTATTTCGTCGGCTCATCCGCATAGAAACGTGTCCGCCGGGCCAGGCGCGTCCCGTTCCACCACCGTTTGAAAAGCGGAACCGTGAAGGAATCCAGCCCGAATGCCCTGCCCGCTCCGCCCATCATGAGGATTGCCGCGAAGACGAACCACAGCTGGTTCCAGGCGAACATGCCGGAGAGAGTGAAGATGATGCACAGCCCGATGGAGGCAACGGCGGCAAACCATGTGAAGAAACCGCCGAACAGGGCGAGCCCGATCAGCAGCTCCATCATCACGATCATGACCTGGAACACGCTGTAGTGGAGGTGGGAGAAGATCCCGTCCATGAACGTGTGCCGGAACCACGTCACGAGGCCGGAGGCCGGATCCAGGATGTTGTGCGTAGTGTCCAGCCAGGGCCCCTGGACGGCATGGGCCTGGGCCACGGCATGAGCCGGCGCGGCAGAAGCCGCGGACGCCGCGGCGGCAGCGCCGGAGGCGGCAGCGCCGGAGGAGGCAGCGGCGGCGTTGGATGCGGCCCCTGCTGCAGCCGAGGCACCCGACACTGCAGCAGCACCGGCCGCGGGAGCCGCCGCCTGTCCGGCAGCCTGCGTCGCGGCGCTGGTTGCCGCGGCGGCAGCCGCCGAGGCGCCGGAGGTAGCAGCCGTTGCGGCCGTGACGCCGCTTGTCGCGGCAGCGGCACCGGAGGAGGCAGCGGCGGCGTTGGATGCGGCCCCTGCTGCGGCCGAGGCGCCCGACACGGCGGCAGCGCCGGCCGCGGGAGCCGCCGCCTGTCCGGCAGCCTGCGTCGCGGCGCTGGTTGCCGCGGCGGCAGCCGCACCCTGCGTTGCGGCCGGAGGCCTGCGGCGCCTGCCTGGGCGACAGCAGCGCCTGCCTGGGCACCCGAAGGTGCTGCGCTCCCCGCCTCAGCGCCCTTGACTCCCGCCTGGATGACGCCGGGTGAGAACATCCACCCCGTCTTGCTCTGACCGGTGCAGAAATCCAGCCAGCCCTCGGTCATCTTGTTCGTGGCCTCCACCACCCACATGAATCCGAGCCACACGCGCAGCAGCAGCGGCCAGTACCCGCGCACCTTGTAGGCGGCCAGGCCGCCGATGAAGGAGCGCTGGTTCTTCACGTCCAGGAACTCGTGCTTGACATATTCCCAGACCTGGTTCACCCCCGCAACGGTGAACAGGTGCACGATGTTGATCATGTGCTTGACGCCGATTGCGAAGATCCCCGTAAGGGATATCCCCATGACGTGCGCCACGCCGGAAAAAGCGCCCAGGGAGACCATGATGCCGTGGTAGCTCGAGTGGAACGCCTTCATCTGCCCGTGCTCGATGTCGGCCACGATGTTGTGGGCGGCAGTCTCCCCCGTCTGCACCGCGGTCTCCACGATCTGCGGAAGCACCTTGCCTCCCTCCAGGTACCACGAGACATCGCCGACCACGTACACGTTCGAGTAGTCCACGGACTGCATGTATTCGTTGACGAGCAGCCTGCCGCGCTTGCCGACCACGTACTGATCCGGGGAGAAAGTGCAGTTCTTGACTCCGCACGTGCTCTGCGTGGCGGAGAAGCGGCAGGCACGGTTCACGCACCTCCCCTTGGTGAGCGCAAGGTTGCCGGCGAACTCCCGGCCCTGGATTCCGCAGGTCCAGATGAACGTCCTGGTCGGAATGGATGCGTTCCCGGCAAGGAGAACTTTGCCGTCCTCCGCTCCCACGATGGGTGAGCGGAGCATGATCTCCACGCCCCTGCGCTCCAGGTAGCGCCTTGCCTTTTCCTGGAGCCTCGGGGGGAGATTCGGAAGGATCCACCCCAGTGCCTCCACCACGATGATCCGCACCTCGCTCTCGTCGATGTGGTAGGCCTGGCACATGACCTTCCTGTGGTCCTTGAGCTCGCCCGCAACCTCGATGCCGGTGAAGCCGGCGCCCGCCACCACGAACGTGAGAAGCTCCGCGCGCTTGCGGGCGTCCTTCTCCGAGGCGGCCTGTCGGAAGACGTCCTCGATGTGCGGTCGCAGCCGCAGGGCGTCCTCGAAGGACCAGAGCATGAACGCGTTCTGGCGAACGCCGGGCAGGCCGAAGTCCTCCGGCTCCGCGCCGACGCCGATCAAGAGGTAGTCGTAGTCATAGCTTGCCGCGTCCGAGACGAGCTTCCGCGCCTCGAAGTCGATGGTCCTGATCCTGTCCGCGACCACCGCAACCCGTGTGACGCCGAAGATCTTTCTGTAGGTGATGAGAACGGATTCCGGCTCCACGCGCCCGCACGCAACCTCGTGAAGCTCCGTCATGAGCGTCTGGAACGGGTTCTTGTCAATGAGTGTGATCTCGATGTCGCGGCGCTTGCCCAGTTTTGCATTCAGCAGCTTCGCTGCCTGAACGCCCCCGTATCCTCCTCCGAGGACAACGATGCGGGTCGTATCCGTCATATGTCTCCTTTCATTCTAGCTCAGGCCCTGGCAGGCGCGAAATACGACAGACAGAAAAATGCGCCGTATGCGAGATGGTGCAGCATGACGGCGGGAATGATCATGGTGCGCTGCCGGGCCGGACGCCCCATGAGGAGAAACGGCGGAACGACGAAAGGCAAGGCGAGGTAAAGGAACCACAGGCGCGGGAAGAGCCCCGCGGCAGCCAGGAGCACCGGGCTTGCGTACGCCAGGAGCAGAAGGGCGCAATACACGCGAACTGCCCGCGAATACCCTATGCGCACCGTCAGGGTCCGTATCCCGTAGCGCGTATCAGCCTCGAAGTCCCGCATTTCATTTGTCAGGAGGATGAGGGAGACGAGAAAGCTGACGGGGACAGAGATGACCACGATGTCCCAGGAAAACGACCGCGCAACGGCATAATAGGACCCCGAGATCATGATGATGCCCATGAGGAAAAACACAAGAGGCACCGCCAGGCCCCGCCTCTTGTAGTTCAGCGGCTCACCCGTGTAGAAGAAGCCGCCCAGGAAGCCCACGACTCCGAGGACCAGCACCGGCCAACCGGTCCGCCAGGCGATGAAAAGCCCCACCAGGCCGGCCAGGCCGAAGAGGGCAAGCCCGACAAGGAATATGAGCCATTCAAGTGTGATGCGGTCATCCCGCGAGAACTTGAGGTTCTCCACCTTGTCGTCCACTTTTCCCTGCATGAACTCGAAGAAGTCGTTCACGAGGTTGACCCCCGCCTGCAGGGCAAGGCCGGTCACCATGACTGCCGCGGCGTTGATCCAGTCCCCCCTGCCCGCCTGGAAGGCAAGAGCCACGCCCAGCGCGCAGGAAACGGCCGCTATCACGAGGGACGGGACGCGAAGGGCCCTCCATCCCGCTCGGTAGGAGCGCAGGTCGAAAGCAAGGGCCAGCGAGGTCCTGATGAACGCGGCAAGAGATCGTGGAGTGAGCACGAGCCAGATGGTAGCAAACCGAGGCAAGCCCTGCAATCGGGCATCAGAAGCCGGGGAAGCCGCTCTCAGCACGCGGCCTGTTCCAAGGCGAGCGTCCCTGCTATTATCGCAGCGTGATTGGCACCGTCGTGACTGTCGTCATCGTCTGCGCGGCGTTCTACCTCGTGTTCTACGTTTTCTTCCCCCTGGGCCGCGGAGCTATCTATGATCCCAGCACCCATGAAGAGACCGTCACCATGGCGGACGTTGCTGCCGTTGCCGTGGGAGAGAAAGCCGCCGACCTGGGATCGGGGGACGGCCGCGTGGTCATTGCGCTGGCGCGCCGAGGAGCAGAGGCTCACGGATTCGAGGTGAATCCCGTCCTGGTCCACCTCTCGCGCCGCAACATACGGCGGGCAGGCCTGGAGGGCCGCGCGTTCATCCACTGGCAAAGCTTCTGGCGGGCTGACCTTTCCCCCTTCGACATCGTCACGGTCTTCCAGGTGAGCTTCGTGATGGGCCGGCTGGAAACAAAGGTGAAGCGGGAGCTTTCTCCCGGGGCCCGCATTGTCTCCCACTACTGGCGGTTTCCCACCCTGCTTCCCGAGACAGCGCGGGGGGACATCTACCGGTATCGCATCGACTGAAGGGATCGGGAGACGCGCCGTGCCCGCGGGAGCACCTGAGGATCTTATCCGGGCGTCCCGGCGCCTTGCTGCTGCCTGCGGCAGGATCAGGTTTCACGACCCGGTGCGTTACGTGTACAACCCTCTTGAGTACGCCAGCGGCGGACACGACGAGTACCTTCGCAGGTTCGGGGGCGGTTCGAAGCGCGTCGTCTTCCTTGGCATGAATCCCGGCCCGTGGGGGATGGCCCAGACCGGCGTTCCCTTCGGCGAAGTGGCATCCGTGCGTGACTGGATGGGAGTTTCCGCGCCGGTCCGTGCGCCGCGGCACATGCATCCGCGGGTCCCGATCACCGGGTTCGACTGCCGGCGGAGCGAAGTGAGCGGCTGCCGCCTCTGGGGCCTCATGCGCAATCGCTTCGGGAGCCCGCGGGAGTTCTTCCGTACCCATCTCGTGGTCAACTACTGCCCTCTTCTCTTCCTGGACGCATCCGGACGCAACATCACCCCGGACAAGCTTTGCCCGGCAGGACAAAGAGCCCCTTCTGCGGGCCTGTGATGTCAATCTCGGCTCGGTTGTGGAAGTGCTTCAACCCTCATGGCTCATCGGCATCGGCAGGTTCGCCCAGGGCAGGCTCGAAGCGCTTCGCCAGGCCGAGGGTTGGAAAGGGATTACGATCACAGGCATTCCTCATCCCAGCCCCGCAAGCCCCCAGGCGAACCGGGACTGGGCAGGGAAGACCGCCGCCATTCTCCGGGAGGCCGGCATCTGGTGAAGCATCCGGCAAAGCTTGACCGTGATGCGGCGTCGTCGCTACGTTTGATGGACGTATGAAATACAGGACATTGGGCAAGACTGGTCTCGCCGTGAGCGTCGTGTCCCTGGGAACCATGCAGTTCGGAACGAACAAGGTCGGCAACCTGGATCAGAAGGCAACGACCGCCATGGTCAGTCACGCGGTGGACAAGGGAATCAATCTCATCGACACGGCTGACATGTACAGCAGGGGAGAAAGCGAAAGCCTCCTGGGCAACGCGCTGAAAGGGATCCGCGAAGAGATCGTGCTCGCAACGAAAGTGCGGCTCCCCATGAGCGGGAACATCATCCGCAGCGGCACGACGCGGGTGAACATCATGCGGGGGGTCGAATCCAGCCTGAAGAGGCTCCAGACGGATTACATCGACCTGTACCAGGTGCACAGCTGGGATTCCACCACGCCCCTCGAGGAGACTGTCAGGACCCTGGACGACCTGGTCCGGCAGGGCAAGACCCGTTACGTGGGATTCAGCAACTACATGTCGTGGCAGGCGGCAGCTGCCATCGACTTGCAGGAAAGGCTTGGCCTGGAGAAGTTCGTGACGGCTCAGATGTACTACAGCCTGGTGGGCCGCGGGCTGGAGCACGAGTTCCTGTCCTTTGCGCAGTACTACGGGATCGGAATCCTGGTGTGGAGCCCCCTCGCAGGCGGCTTTCTCTCAGGCAAGTACACGCGCGGCAGCCCGCCTCCCCGAGGCACCAGGTTCGCCGAGGCCGGCGCCTTCGTTCCTATCGAGCTGGACCAGGGCTACCGGGTCATCGATGCGCTCCAGGAGGTGGCCAGACGTCATGGGGCCACGGCGTCCAGGGTTGCCCTTGCCTGGCTTCTGGCCCGTCCCGCAATCTCAAGCGTCATCATAGCCGCCAGAACCGCCACGCACCTTGACGACAACATTGCCAGCGTGGAGCTGGAGCTGAGCGCCGACGACATGGCGGTTCTGGATGCGGCTTCTGATCCCGGTATCCCCTACCCCCGATGGATGGTCCTTCAACACGATACGGTGGAGGACCCGCGGCTATCGACGCTGCATCCCGAGATGTTCAAGGATGGCGGTCCGTGGAAGGACCCGAGCAGGGAGTGGCGGGGTTAGAAGAATACCTCGAAAAAAACTCGTGACCCGGGAAACCGCTCATCCACGATGCTCGTGACGTCCCTGACCATCTCCCGTCTTCCGCACAGGTAGAAGTCGAGCTCACCGGGGGAGAGATCCGCTCGAAGGAAATCCGTCACCCGTCCCCGGTGCATCCAGGGTGGGCTGGATGGACCGGGCGCTTCCCGCGAAACGCAGCCAACGTACCTGAGCGCGGCTGGCTGCAGGACCTCACGGTAGTGCAGGTCCCGGACGGTTGCCGCCCCATGCAGGAGCGTAAACCCGCTGACGCCGGAACGGACCATTGACACGAACGGCGCGATCCCTGTTCCCGTCGCGACGAACACGGCAGGGCGAGCCGCGGACTGAAATGTGAAGTATCCGTGAGGTCCACTGAATGACAGGATGCTTCCGACCTCAAGGGTCGCGAGCGCGGGGGAGAAAGGACCCCTTTCCACCACCTGCACGCAGAGCGTGAGGCGAGGATCCGCCGGGCCGGAAACGATGGTATATTCCCGCTCCAGGTCTCCGCGGCGGAGCCTGATCCCCTGCCCGGGGACGAACCAAAAGCTGCCGGGCCGCTCGAGATCCAGCTGGACGGTGTCCGCGGAGAGGCGAAATATCGACAGCAGCCGGGTCGTGAACTTCCCGACCTCTGTCACGCCTGCCACGTGCTCTCGGTGACGCCGAGCAGCTTGTTGCATGCGCGGGCCACTGCAAAGAGAAGGCTGGACAGCCTGTTCAAGTACGCAATGGCGTCACCGAGCGCCTGCCCCTGTTCCGCCCCCTCGGACTCCTGGGAGCACCGCACCACGCGCCGCTCTGCCCGCCGACAGACCGCTCGTGCAAGGTGCGCCCAGGCAGCCGTGGGATGCCCGCCGGGCAGTATGAAGCCCTGCAGCGGAGGGAGCCCTGCCTCGAGCCGATCGATAACGGCCTCGAGTCGACGCGTGTCCCGCGGCCCGAACTCCGGGAGCAGGGCGGAAGCGGGAGAGCCAGAGACAGTTGCAATCCGTGCGCCGAGGCGAAAAAGGCTGCTCTGCACTTCCAGCAGATCTGTCCGCAACCCAAGGTCCTCCGGGGGCAAAGCGGCAAGGAGCGCCCCAAGAGCGCAGTTGAGCTCGTCCACGTCGCCGCACGCTTCTATGCGGCTGTGGTTCTTGCGGAACTCGTTCCCCGCTGAGAAGGCTCGTCTTGCCGAGGTCTCCTCCGCCGGTATATGCCTTCACGACTTCCTTCCTCCCGGTGAGCGTGCGTAGGTGATAAAGTCCGTATTGACCGGGATGCCGCCACCGGCCCTCAGGAGGACCGCGATCTGCCCCCGGTGATACGAGCCGTGGGTGCTGACATGAAGGATGATGTCCTCCAGCGTGCTTTCGAACCTCTCCCCTTTGGTGTTCGCGTAGCTGACAATCCTCTGCGGGCTCCCTTGATCCGCGGGACCGACAAGCCTCCTGAAGGCATCCGCATTCCTCAGGTGCAAGGCTTCGCAGTCAGCCAGGGAAAGATCAGCCCACACGGGCAGGGCGCCCCCGGGGTCGTTCCTGACCCTGCTGATCCACACCTGCTCGGCTGCCAGCACATGAGAAAGTATTTCCATCACCCGGGCGGGAAGCTGTTTCTGTGACTTCAGGGATTCGATCACCGCGCCGTCTGCCCAGACGAGGTGCTCGACAAGGCGCACCAGTGCCTCACTCATCCCGGGCGAGTCTATTCGGGCGGGAGCGGGATGTCCATAAGGGGCACCGAGGGCCCCGCTGGCTCACCGATCAGAGGCAGGTATACGCTGACAGAGGTGCCCAGCCCGACCGTGCTTTCCACGATGACAAAACCACCGAGCTGCCGGATTATCCCGTCCACGATGGAGAGTCCAAGGCCGCTCCCCTGCCCCACGTCCTTGGTCGTAAAGAACGGCTCGAAGATATGAGACATGGTGACGCGATCCATGCCGATGCCCGTGTCCCTCATCGTGATGAGCGCGTAGTCTCCCGGACCCATGTCTGCCGGCATCCCCTGGGCTTCAGGTCCGATCCTGGCGGCGTGCCCTTCGATCCATAGTCTTCCCCTGCCGCTCATGGAGTCCCGCGCGTTGGCCGCGAGATTCAGGATGACCTGCTGAAGCTGGCTCGGGTCCACATTCACCCAGATCGGCTGGTCTCCGGTCCCCAGGACCAGCTCGATCTCTCTCCCCAGGCAGTTCCTCAGCGCCTCCTCCGCGTTTCGAAGGAAATCGTTCAGGTCCCGAACGACCGGCTGGATCATCTGCTTTCTGCTGAAAGCGAGCAGCTGTCGCGTGAGGGATGCCGCCCTTTGCGCGGCGTCGTTGATCACGCCGACGCTGCGAAGCACTTCCCGTTCGTCGCCGATCCGGTGCCTGATCAGGTCGCAGAAGCCAATGATGGCCTGGAGAATATTGTTGAAGTCGTGCGCGATCCCGCCGGCCAGCCTGCCGACCGCCTCCATCTTTTTCGCCTGGGCCACCTGCTCTTCCAGCCGTCTGCGTTCGGTAATGTCGCGCGCAACGACAATGAAATGCGCATCCGGCGAGCGATGATCTCCGATTGCAGAGATGGACGGCTCAAACCACCTCTCTTCCCCGTCAAAAAGTACCGAGTATGTTTCCCCCGTGTGCTTCCCGGACTTCACCGCTTTCGAAAGCGCTCCCATGCCGACCGCGGCGGCGTCCGGGGGAAGTATGTCTTTCATCGTCCTGCCGACAAAGACTTCGGGCGGGGCGACGAGCCGCTCCCGATGAGGCGTGGGCAATCCATAGAAGCGGCCATCCCGGTCGACCTCGAAAAGGAGATCGGGAACCGCGTTGAGCACCGCCTCCAGGTGCGCATGGCTGTCCAGCAGCGCCAGCTCCGCGCACTTCTGCGGAGTGACGTCCATGGCAAAGCAGAGCACCGCCGGCATGCCCTCCCACGCCATCTCTCTGGCCCTGACCTCGAGCCACCTGGCCGCGCCGCCCGCGCCGAGCATCCGAAGCGTTGCGGCTTCTTCCCTGCCGTTTCCTTCCAGCGCATTCCTCATCAGCTCGAGCGATGCCTGATGATCCTCCGGATGGAACAGCGACGCGAACGGCAGGCCTTTCAGGCTCTCTTCCGAGCGGGCCACTGACCTCACCATTCCTCTGTTGATGAGCACGAGGCGGGAGTCCCGGACCACGCAGATTGCCTGCGGAGCCATTTCGATCAGGTCCCGATATCGCTTCTCCGCATCATGGGCAGCCTTTTCAGCGAGCTCCCTTTCGTGGACCGTCCTTTTGAGCGCTCGCAGGCTGTCACTGAGCTTGCCGACGGCAACCGCGATGACCAGGTAAGCGAGGGAGGTTTCCAGCGCGGACATGATCCATACCGCGTCCAGCCCGTGGTGCCGCAGGAGGAGATACTCCAGGGAGAAAGCCAGCCGTATGAAGACTATCCCCATCAGGGCAGACAGGAACCCGGCGCGCTGACCCCATCTCCACGCAATCAGTATCAGCGGCACCGTGAACAGGATTGCGAAAGTCTGGCCGCCGGGCAGGAAATGTATGGAGATGAGAAAACCCACAACGAAGATGGCCACGCACGACAAGGTCAGGGCCCCGTACCGCATTGCGGGAAGCGAGGTCATTCACAATTCTCCTATTACGCAAAATCTTAACCCAGGTTTTGGAGAAATGCAAATGAAATCGAGAGAATAGAGTTATTTTCTCGCTAGGCTTTCAATCCAGTCATTGTAATGCCCTGGACGAAATACTTCGAGAGAAACATGTACAGCAGGAGCAGGGGGACGCAGGCAATCACGCTTACCGCGAGCTGCTCGGGGTACGGGGTGTTGTAGCCTCCCTTGAAGAGGGCAATCCCCTGGGGAAGCACCCGCATGTCGGGATTGGAGATGACGATCAGCGGCCAGATGAGCAGGTTCCACACCCACTGGGCATGAAAGATCACCAGCGCCAGGAGAGCCGTACGGGCCATGGGAATGGCGATCCTGCCGAAGATGACATATTCATTTGCCCCATCCATGCGGGCACTTTCGACGTAGTCGTTTGGAAGAGAATAGAAGAACTGTCTCATCATGAACACGCCGAAAGCGGTCAGACCCTCGGGGATCACAAGCCCCCAGTAGGTGTTCTGCAGTCCCATCCGCCGCACCAGGATGAAAAGCGGCACCACGATGGCCTCGAAGGTGATCATGAGTGTCGCCAGCACAACGGTGAAGAGCAGCGTGTTGCCCCGGAAGCGGTACTTCGCAAAACCATAGCCGGCCGTGGCGGACAGAAACAGGCAGAGGAGGACTGCCAGCGCGGTGACGATGACGCTGTTCAGGATGAACCGGGGAAAATTGAAGTCGGGAAACGCGGTGAAGACGTTGTAGTAGCTCTTCCAGTTCCAGACAGGCGGGAGGAACCTGATGGGGATGGCCAGGACGTCTTTGTTCAGCTTCACCGAGGAAATGACCATCCAGAAAAAAGGAAAGACGAAAGCCAGCCCGAGGATGATGAGAACAGCATAGAGAACGGTCCTCTGGATGCGCAGCGTGGTTCGGTAGGAAGGGGCAGCCACCGGTCATTCCCCCACTGTGCCCGACCTGAACAGCCGGAGCTGAAAGATCGAGAACACGAGGAGCGTCATGAAGAAAAGCACCGAGATTGCCGCGGAATAGCCGAACTTGCCGAACTCGAAGGCCTGGCGGAAAAGGAGCAGGGAGAGGATTTCCGTGGACCTGCTCGGGCCGCCCTTGGTGATGACGTACTGGATTGAGAACTGCCCGAAGGTGAAGATGATGCTGGATATCACTGCCAGGGCGATGGTGTTCCTGATGGAGGGAAGCGTGACATACACGAGCTGCTGCCAGAAACCCGCGCCGTCCATGCGGGCGGCTTCGTAGAGGCTTACCGACACATCGAGAAGTCCCGCGATGTAGATCACCATGTAGTAGCCCACGGACTTCCAGACATACGTGATGATGATTGCGTAGGGGGCCGCCGCCGTGTTCGTGAGCCACGCGGGGCTTGCCCCGAAGACCAGGCGCGTGAGGATGGAGATCAGGCCCGTGGACTGGTACATGAACTCCCACACCACTCCGACTGCCACGATGGAAAGGATGACGGGAAGAAAGATCAGGGACTGCAGGAGGTTCTTGTGACGGATCAACCTGCTGCCGAACATGAGCGCAAACGCGAAGGCAAGCACGTTGATGGCTGCAACGCTGACCGCGCTGAAGTGCAGGGTGCGCAGGTACGAATTGACGACCCCTTGATCGAAAGCCATGGAAACGAAGTTCTTGAATCCGACGAACTTCTGGGGAGTGAGCAGGTTCCACTCGAAGAGCGAGAGCCGAAAAGCGCTGACCATCGGGTAGATCAGAAAGATCGAAAAGAAGATGAGCGTTGGCAGAATGAACACGTAGCCGTGGCGCTGCAGACGCGCCACCGAATAGCTGGCCTTTCGCATGTCCCTCCCCGCCGGGAAACCGGCGTCCCCGGAGAGCCTTCCTCCGGGGACGCGCGGATGACAATCCTTACTGGTAGATTCCCTTGATATCGCTCTGCAGCTGCGTCACGGAGTCTTCAACGCTCATGTTCTGGAAGATCACCCTGGAGATCGCGTCCCAGACCGCTGATGGTGACCTGGTTGCCCTTGGTGGAAGACAGCCACACCGCGGGTTTCGCCAGCTCTCCCTTGAACACCTGGTCGTAGTAGGGGATGTACTTCCTGGCCAGGGTCGGGTCCAGGGCCTGCTTTCCGTTGGACAGCGTCACGCGGGGCTGGTGATAGCCCTGCTTGATGAACTCGTTCGGCTGGCTTGCCATGGTGTCGAGCCACTCGAAGGTCAGCGTCGGGTCCTTGGCCAGGCGCGACACGTAGAGGCAGTAGCCATAGCCGACTCCGCCAATGTCCTTTCCATCCGTGAAGCGCGGATACGGGAAGGGCTGGACGTCCTTGCGCTTCACGGAGTAGGTGTCAAGCACGCCCCAGTACCAGGTTCCGCCCGTGAGGAACATCCCCGACTTCCCCGTGCCAAAGCCTTCGCGGTCGTTGCTCGCCAGCGCGGGGTCCCAGATCTTGTCCGTGGTCACGAAGTCCGTGTAGGTCTTCAGACCACGCACCAGCGCATCTGTCTGGTCCATGGACGCGATGAATCCCTTCTCCGTCCCCCAGTCCAGCCCGAGCTGCTCCATCATGGCCAGGATCACGAGGAAGTTGAAGATACCTTCCTTGGAGTTGCACATGAACCCGTTGCGGACGGTGACGCCGTTTTCCACCTTGACCAGCTTCTTTGCCACCGCAACGAAATCTTCCCATGTCTTGGGCATATCGGTCTTCGGGTTCAGACCGGCTTCCTTCATGAACGCGGTGTTGATCCAGCCCACATAGTCGGACAGCTCGAAGGGGATGCCGTAGTACTTCCCATCCCAATACCCGCCGCAGGTTTCGATTGCCCCCGGGGTCCACATCTTTACCACATCGTCGACGGACTGCTTGCCGAACCCCTTGGGGTCGATCGGAACAGCCTGTCCGGCGGAGAGAAACTCCGCGGATTCGCCGTTGCTCAACGCGAAGCTGTCGATCTGCCCGTTGGCTGCCAGGACCGTCCTGATGATATTCGCCCGGTCCCCGTCCGGCAGGAGCAGGAGCTTCACCTCGACGTCAGGGTGCTTCTTTTCGAATATTTTCACCGCGTTGAGGTTGATCGGATCGTAAATGGTTTCCGTCCAGTGATAGCTGACGATCACCTTTTTTGCGGGGGCCGCCCAACCGAAACTCACAAGGGTCAGCAGCGCTACAAGACTCACGACAGCCCGTTTTGTCATATCCTCACCTCCGTGCCGTGGCAGATGCCCGTGCGGCCAGGGATTTTCCTCGGTCCCAACGAGACCGTTCCGCCCCTAGAGCTTTCTTTTCTCCAGGGTTTTTTCTGCCAGCTCCACGTATGTCATCACGGTCGCCTCGAAGTCAGCCTTGCCCTTTTCCGGGGTGGCGTCCCGGGGGTCCGTCTGCACGACCCTTCCCGGGCTGGGATGCTCGCTGAAACCCGCCCCGTCCACGACGGAGAAATCCGGATAGCGGATCGGCACGCTCCGCGGGGGGAGCGCGGAGAGATCCACGATCTTTTCCCCGCCAAGAAACTGCTTCGCGATGTACAGCATGATGGAAGTCTCGGAAAGATCGGCGTGTCCGGCCAGGTCCTTTTCCGACACGTCGCGGGCGATTGCCAGCTTCCAGACGACGGTGGTGTCCGTGGTGTTGCTGTAGTGTTTCGCCAGGCGATCCAGGGTCTGCAGCTGGTTCCAGGCGCCGTGGCCGTTCACGATGACGATGACCTTGTAAGCCTGGGAGATCAGCATCTCCAGGGTGCTCGCCACCATGAGACCAAAGAGGTGCTCCTGGTAGTAGTGGCTCTTCCACGTGGCCGTCGGGAAATCCATGCCGACGACCCACTGGTCTCTCTTGAACCCCAGGCTCTCCAGCATCCACTCCGGCCGCTCCCGCTCAGTCCCCATGTACAGCGTGGGCATTACCACTCCCCTCCCCAGCCTGCGGCAGACCTCCAGCGCGCACTGGGTGGCGTTGATCGGATCCGTGCCGACGGGGAGATGCGGCCCGTGGTATTCGAGGGGCGCCACGGGAAGGAAGACGATGGGGCAGCGTTGGAGCTCCTCCCGCAGTGACGCGGGCCGGAGCATCTCGAACCGGATCTCACGAGCGCTCACTCTCCCCATCCTTTCACGCCTATCCAAAGATAGTATCCATCCATCATCAGGTCGAATCTCCCCTCACTGACCGCCCAGCGCCTCGCGCGCGCGGCGGAGCGAATCTCCCGGTTCGAGAGTCGGCCAGTACTCGAGGCCGAAGCAGCCGGTGTATCCCAACCGGTCCACCTCATGCACGATTGCCGGATAGTTCAGCTCTCCCCGGTCCAGCTCATGTCTTCCCGGCACTCCGGCCAGGTGGAAATGGCCGACCCAGGAAAGGTTCTCCTTGAGGAAAGTAAGGATATTTCCGCCCATGATCTGCATGTGGTAGACGTCGAACAGCATGCGGGCGCTCGGGCTGTTCACCGCGCGGAGGATATCCACGCACGCCTGAGGATCATCAAGGAAGCAATCAGGGTGATCTATCTTCGTGTTGAAAGGCTCGAGGAAGAGGGTCACCCCGCGCTTCTGGCAAACGCGGGCTATGGCGGACAGGCTCTCGATGAGGCATTCCGTTGACTCCTGCCGGGACTGGCCGGGCACCCTGTTTCCGCTGCCGCTGATGAACGCCTTGCACCCGATGCTTTGCGCCCTGTCGATCATCCCCTCGATGGAGTCCAGGAGCATCCCACGGTCTTTCCTCTGGACGAGGGACGCCCTGATCCCCCCGTCGGGGTGATTGAAAACAAGGGCGGCTGTCGTCAGGCCATACTTCGCATTGAGCTCTGCGATCTGGCGGAAATCCTTCTCTTCGGGCACCAGTCCCTTTCCGTCGTAGCGCCTGTCATGGAACCAGAACTCGTAGGTGGTGAAACCCAGCTCCGCGACCTTGCGGATGCGGTCCGCGTAAGGGAGCCAGGAGAAAAACGGCTCAATGCAGACACTCAGCTTCACCATGAAAGCTCCTACAGCACCACCGAGGCGACCTTTCGGATGGCTTCCACCATCTCCCGGCAGTCCCTCTCGGACAGCTGGGGAGGAATGTCCAGGTGTACCGATCTGCCGAGCCATTCCATGGTCTTCGGGCAGTCGTCCGGACGGTAGTCGGGCACGGGGCCGCTCAGGGGGCAGTTGAACGGGCAACCTTTCGGGACGGGCATCATCTTCTCTATGAGCATCTTCCAGTGGGGATAGACATGCCAGTCGGGGACTCCCTTGTCGTAGATGCCGCCCGCCTCAACGCCTTCTGCGTGCAGAGCTTCCACGAACCGCTCCACCTGTTCGGGCCGGGGCAGAAAGAAGATGAGACAGATGGCCGTGTCTCCCGCGGCATCCGTCACGTCCCGCATCTGGAGCTTCGACAGGTCGGAGATGCCTTCCTTGATGATCTTCTTGTTGTGCCGCATGCGCGACACCAGGGAGTCCAGCTTCCTGAATTGCGCCAGGGCCACGGCGCCGGTCAGCTCGCTCATGCGGTAGTTGACGCCGAAGAAGATCTCCCCCGCGAACTCCGGCGGCGCGAAGCGATCCTTTCGCCAGCAGGCGGCCACGTCGTGGTAGGCCTGGGCGCGGGTGTACAGCAGGTCATCGTTTGTGCAAAGGATCCCGCCCTCGCCGGCGGTGATGACCTTGTGGAATTGCAGGGAGAAACAGCCGACATCGCCAATCCCGCCGAGGGGTTTGCCCTGGTAGCTTCCCCCGTTCGCCTGCGCAACATCTTCAATCACGCTCAGCTTTCGTCGTCTGGCGATCTCCATGATCCGGTCCATCCGTGCAGGCATGCCACGCATGTGCACGGGAATCACCGCCCTGGTGCGCGGGGAAATCTTTCTTTCCAGGTCGGCCGGGTCCATGGTGAGGGACCCATCGACCTCTGCAACAATGGGAATGGCCCGCGCTGCAACAACTGCGGCGCACGTGGCGAAGAAAGTGTAGGACGGGACTATCACCTCGTCTCCCGGTCCGACCCCGACGGCTACAAGCGCGGTGATCAGGGCCGAGGTGCACGAGTTGAGCGCAAGAGCGTGCTCCGAGCCGACGTAGGCTGCGTACTGCTCTTCGAGGGCCTTTACCTTGGAGGGGGCGTCTTTCGGTCCGTAATAGCGGAAGAGATACTTGTTGTCCAGGACTTCCATCACCTCCCGCTTTTCCTCAGCGCCTATCTCCAGTCCGCCGGGGAACATCGGGTAGTTCGGCGATTTCTTTGCCTTCGGTCCGCCATTGATGGCCAGGTCTGACTCAGTGTAGCCCATGGAATCAGCTCCTCGGTTAACTGCAATTTCGATTCCAGAACTTTGGTCTTGGAATCACCGCCCTGGCAATTACGTTGAACTTAAGCTCAACTTCTCGGGCGGTCAAGTTTTTCTCCCGGGGATAAAGTCTCTTTTTTACGAAAGTCTTTGTCCCGAAAGAAAGCGGCGAATGTCCGCTACCGCCTCTTTGGCTGCCTCATCAACGAGCGTCATCCCCGTGGCCCGGTCTGTATGGCGACGAGGATCCTGCTCTTCCCGCACGGTGAAGTCTTTCGTCGGAGAGCCATCAAAGGTGTCTCCATCCACGATGGCGTGGTCGATGTTGCGAAGCGGCCCGGTGGCCGGCAGCCGGGACAAATCCACGCAGTCCGGCCACGTTGCGCTCAGCATGGAGGACTCCTCAGCGGTGGCGTGACCGATTGATCCTGCCACGAGGGAACGGGGAAATCCCGGATAGACCCACATGAGCCGGCTCTTCCCGCGGGAGTTGTATTCCGCGCAAAGCCTGTCCAGCACTCCCTTCTGGTTGTCAGCCCCGTGACCATTCACGATGACCACCGCCTGAAATCCCATTCTTTCCAGGAGCGAATCCACTGCGCCGCGCACCGCGATGCCGAACACTTCCTCTTTCACATAAGCGCTTTTTATCGGGTTGGCGGGGAAATCCATCCCCTCGATGAACTCGGTGCCCGTGAACCCCAGAGACGTGAGCGTAGCGGGTCGGCGCTCCCGTTCCGTGCTCAGGTAGAGGGGCGGAAAGTAAGGACAGCGCATCTCGCGGGAAATCCTGCGCGCAAAGGCGTGAGCCAGCAGTCCGTCGCAGCCCATGGCAAGGTGAGGGCCGTGCCACTCAATCGGAGCGACAGGCAGGACGACGAGGCCCGTCCGTGATCTCGCCTCTTCCACTTCATCAGGGAAGAGGAACGCCATGTTCCAGTCACCCTCATCAACAGGCCTCTTCATCGCTCCCATGATCACCTCTCCTTCTCCTGCAATCGATGGAGTTGATATCAGCTCCCCGAGCATTGCAATATGGGGTAATTCGCACAGGAAGAGGGAGGCTGGAAATATGCCGGGACCCGGTTTCGAATGGATAGGAGCCGAAGAAGAAAAGGAAGTCCTCGACGTTCTGCGCTCGAGGTGGCTCTTCCGATATGGCGACGAGAAAGACCCGCAGTTCAAGCGAAAAGTCAAGAGCCTGGAAGAAATGGTCGAGAAGGACTTCGACACACGGCATGCTCTTGCGGTCACCTCCGGAACAGCCGCCCTGATCACGGCGCTCTCAGCGCTGGGCATCGGGCCGGGGGACGAGGTCATCGTTCCCGGCTACACCTTCATCGCTTCGATCTCCTCCGTCATCATCGCTCGCGCGGTCCCCGTGCTTGCCGAAGTGGATGAAAGCCTCACCCTGGACCCCGAGGACATTGAAAAGAAGATCACGCCCCGGACCCGGGCAATCATGGCGGTTCACATGCTCGGGAATCCGTGCGACCTGTCCAGGATCGAAGCTGTGGCGCGCAAGCACAACCTCATCCTCATCGAGGACGCCGCGCAGGCGTTTGGCGGGTCCTGGAAGGGAAAGAAACTGGGGACAATCGGACGCATCGGGATCTATTCGTTCAACATCTTCAAGACCATCAACGCCGGGGACGGCGGGATGGTAGTGACCGACGACGACGAGCTGTACTTCCGCGCTTTCGGCTATCACGATCAGGGCCACTTCCCCAGCCGCTCAGGGGTGGAGGTTGGCAACCGTTCGATCATAGGACAGAACTACCGCATGAACGAGATCACCGGTGCAGTGCTGATCGCCCAGTTCCGACGGCTGTCGAATATCATTGAGCGCCTCAGCTACATCAAAGCGCGGATGAAGAAGCAGCTCCAGGGAGCTGCGGGAGTGAGCTTCCGCCGCATCAACGACCCCGAGGGGGAATGCAATACCCTGCTCACAGTGTTTCTCCCCAGCAGGGACGTCGCTGAGAAGGTGGCCGTCAGGCTCGGAACCGTGACCATGACGAAATCCGGCTGGCACGTATACAACAACATGGAGCAGATCCTGGGCAAGAAGATGATCACGGAGCACGGCTGCCCGTACAACTGTTCCTGCTACCCGGCCGCAACGGACTACCACAAGGGGATGCTCCCCCGGACGGACAGGCTGCTGGAAAGAGCAATCAACATCTCCGTGGGCGTGGTGGACAAAGGCCTGGGCTCGGCGTTCGGAATCCACCCTCACTCCACGGACCAGGAAATCGACCAGAAGGCCGCGGAGCTCATCACAGCGGTGAAGGAATCCCTGTAGCGCGGGCTGGCGCCTGCCTGCAATGCCTTGACGCGAAGCGCGGGTGGCCCGAGAATAGCCGTGCACCGCGGACGGAAAGGAGAAGGTCATGAAGGGAAACCCAAGGCTTATCGAGACTTTGAACTCGCTGCTCGCTGATGAGCTCACGGCTATCAGCCAGTACATGGTTCACTCGGGGATGTGCGAAAACTGGGGCTACGGCAAGCTTCATGACCACTTCGAAAAGCGGGCCATTGACGAGATGAAGCACGCGGAGAAGCTCATCGGCAGAATCCTTTTCCTGGAGGGGATTCCCGTTGTCAGCCGGCTGCTGGACATGCACATCGGGCCGGAGGTCCCCCAGCAGCTTGAAAACGATCACTCGGCCGAGGCGGGCGCCATCAAGGCGTACAACGCGGCGATAGTCGTTGCCGGTGAGGCCGCGGACTTCGCCACGCGCGAAGTCCTCGAAAGCATCCTGAAGGACGAGGATCGGCACATAGACGACATCGAAGCCCTGCAGGACCAGGTTCGCCAGATGACAGTGCCCGTGTTTCTCAGCATCCAGGTTTGACCCATGTGGCTGTCCGCCGAGAAGCGAAGAGCTCTCGCAAAAGAGACGTCCGGGTTGCCCTACCTCTCCGGCTCAAAGGAGCAGGCAGAGAAAGCGACTCAAATCCGGGAAGAGATTCTTGAAAAAGTCTTCGATCAGTACATCAAGCCGGATCAACCGGACGCCGATGTTTCCATGCCGAGCCGGTGGAACAGGGCGCGGCGCCTGTGGAAGGCGTTGCTGACGGAAAAGCGCGCGTCCTACTTCATCGAGTTGAAGGCCTCAAAATACCTCGAATGGATCGAAACCGGTGAGCCGTTTGTCCTGCCCTGCACCGCGGAAGAAATTGAGAGCCTCAACAAAGCCATGCCGGAGCTTGTCGGCGAAAAAACGGTCGTGCAGCTGGCGAAGGAAGTCCGCGCCGCCCTGCTGAAGTCCTCCGACGCCCTTGAGCAGCGGCTGCTGCAGACCGGGGTGCAGGCGGCGAAGCGCCTCAAGCTTCGGGAGATTCGTGATACGCTGCGGAAGGTCACAGACCCCCAGTGGTTCATCAAGAGACAGCCGAAGGTGTTTGTGAAATATGAAGACCTCTTGCGGAGCTGGCTGGAAGGCAAGAAGAGCTCGTGATAAGCGCGCTCCGCGATCGTCGTCAAAGGCTCAGCTTCATGAATACCCAGTGCTTCCTGTATTCCTCTGGTATCTCACTCCCTCCGTAGGGCGGGATCTCAGAAAAGCCATGCGCGCGATAGACGCGATGGGCGTCGTTCATGAAATCCGCGCTGTCCAGACGCATCTCCGAGTACCCCATTTCTCTTGCCCGCGCGATCGATTCACCCACCAGGAGCGCTCCGATGCCCTTGCGGCGGTGGCCGGGCCGCACAAACATGCGCTTCATTTCCGCGATTCCTTTGCCAATGGTTCGAGTGCAGGCACACCCCGCAGGAAGGTCGTCCTCGAATGCCAGGAGAAGGAGTCCGCCCGGCGGAAGGAATGCGCCAAGCTTTTCCATGTCATGGACGATCATGGACTCCGCGTCGAAAATCACCTGGTATTCCTGGTAGATTCTCTGGCAGACCCACCGAAGGTAGTCGGCAAAGAGATCATGAACCACGCTCTCGTGCGTGGGCATCACCGCCTGGATGACGCGCACCATGGGTGAGGGCTACGCCTTGGGTGCCGCGATGTTTACCAGCCACCCGATGCCGAACATGTCCGTGAGCATGCCGAACGTGTCGCCCCAGGCGGCTTTCGTCAGGGGCATGCGTATCGTTGCGCCCTTGGAAAGCCTGTCCCAGTAGCCCGTGAGCTCCTTTTCGTCGGTTCCGCTCAGTGACATGCTGATGTTTGTCCCGGGCTTGTACTCCATTCTGTTGGGTGTGTCCGAGGCCATCAAAACCATGCCGTTGTCGGCTTCCAGCACGGAGTGCATGATCTTGTTGGCCTCCGTGGGATCCGGCGAGGCGTTGTATTCCTTGAATGTGCTCACCGTCAGGTTGCCGCCAAATACCCCCTTGTAGAACTCCATGGCGCTGCGGGTGTTGTCCCGAAAGTTCAGGTACGGGCTGAGCCTGCTCGGCATGCTACCTCCACGATTCTGGCATCAATGTGCCGCCTCTTCACTGGATAGTCGAGGGAAATCCAGGTTTTCGACAGGTCCGGCCGTTGGACACGCTTCAACAAAGAGTGGCCATCCCGTTCGGGCGGTAGTATTCTTCCCTCTGAACTCCGAGGGAATCGTAGAATGGCATCCCGAGGAAAGAAGACAAAGTCGACAGGTCAAAAAGACATCCTTCTTGGCCGTCAGGCTGAGATGGACCTCATCTTGCATCGCCTGGAGGAAGCACGGGCAGGAAAGGGCTGTTTCCTGGCCATCAGCGGCGAGCCCGGCATCGGCAAGACTCGGCTTGCTCAAGCAGCGACCATCGCCGCGAAGAAAAAGGGATTCCATGTATCCTGGGGCCAGTGCCACGATGGCCAATACATTCCACCCTACTGGCCATGGAAGCAGCTCCTGAGAGACACACTTGGCCTTCTGCCACAGCGCGCTTCGGCACAGAGCAGGGGAATTTTGAATGCTCTGTCGGAGATCGTCGCAAGCGCACCCCGAGACCACTCGAGAACGCCAGAGATGCCGAAACCGATCTCCCAAAAGGCGAGGTTGAAGATTCTTGAGTCCGCGACGCTTCTTGTTCGCATGATCTCGGAAAACGACCCCGTGCTGCTGGTTCTCGACAACCTGCACTGCGCGGATGTGCCGTCACTCCAGCTTCTTCAGGTCATGTCGAGCGAAACGAGTGGTTGCCCTGTTGTCATCATCGGTTCCTACAGGGAGCCCTCGGCCCTGGCAGGCGGCGCGTTCCGTGAAATCATAGGCGCGCTCGCGGGGCAATCCTTCTTCGAAAGCATCCCTCTGGCGGGATGGGATGCCTCTGGAGTTCAGGAATGCCTGATACAGCATGGGATCGAGAACCCTCCCCTGCAATTGACCAGGGCGGTCTTTGAGCGCACCAACGGCAACCCGTTGTTCGTGCTGGAAGTCGTACGACTGCTCCGCCAGAGGGGGCTGCTCGACTCGTTGTCTGGTGCCCGACCGTGGGAAACTCTCATTCCGCAGAAAGTCCGCCTGGCCATTCTAGGCCTTTTCGAGCGCTTGACCGCGCCTTGCAAGAACGCGCTTGCCGCTGCGGCACTGGTTGGACGGGAGTTCGAGAGTCGGTTCCTGCAGGAAGTGGCAGGAGAAGATGGTTCTTCCATCGAGCCCCTTTTCGAGGAAGCTCTCGCCCATGGCTTGATCCAGGGGATCGATGAGAGGCCGGGGTTCTTCCGATTTGTACACGCCCTCGTTCAGGATGTCATTCGGGAGGAAACCCCCGTTCTTCGAAGGCCCTTGCTGCACGTAAAGATTGCGGAGGCCTCGGAACGCCGCCTCGGAAAGGATCTGGAGGCTCACGCGGGAGAGTTGGCACGGCATTTCCAGGCGGCGGGAGGCAATCACGCGGAGAAAGCGATTCATTACTACAGCATTGCTGGAGAAAACGCTCTTCGGATGTGCGCTTACGAGGATGCACACGAGCAGATTACTCGGGCCCTCCACCTTGCCGGAGGAGACATTCTCCCGTCGAAAATGGCACGCCTTCTGTTCGGGATGGGTCAGTCACTGCACGGGCTGGGGAGGGTCATGGAAGCTGCCGAGTGCCATGCGAGGGCTTTTGCGCTGTTTGTGAAAAGCGGTGAGATTGACAACGCGGTGCAGATCTTCGAGCAACCGCTGATCCTCATGGAGAAGCCTGCCAATCTCACAAAGGTCCTGGAAGAAGCGATATCGCTTGTTGGTTGGAGCTCCCTCCGGGGGGAGGCGCTTGGCGGAAAGTACGGACTTGCCGTCTATCATGACACGGGCGACTATTCGAGAGCTGCCGCGATTTTCGAGAAAGCCGTCAGGTCGGCACGAGCGTCGGGAGATGTCCAGCAGGAAATGACCGCTTTGACGAACTGGGGACGAATCGAAGCCGACCAGCTCCAGTTCGAGACGGCGTTGTCGATTGAAAAGGATGCCATGCGCGTCGCAACGGAGAACGGCGAGCTTTGGATAGAGGCCATTGTTCATATTACAAGCGCGCTGGCGTCTCTTGGTCTCGGGCGTATCCAGGAAGGAGAAAATCAAGCCCGATTGCTCAGCGCGCTGGCCGGTCGCCTGCAAACGGGCCTGTGGAACGCAATATCCTCGGTCTTGTCCTCTGCTATTCATCGACAGAAAGGCGAGCTCCGATCCGCCTTTGATGTCACCGACCGCGCGATTGCCTCGGGAGAGCCGAGTTTCCTGGTTTTGAACCAGGCCATCAGGACTCTGCTGCAATACGAGATCGGAGAGGCGGACGCCGCGAAAGAGCTTCTTCAGAAAGTCATCGCGGGAGCCAACCAGGCAGTGCGGCCTTTCCACTGGGAGGGCCTCCTGGCCGTGCTGATTCCATTCGTCGCGTGGGCGACGGGCGACGCCGTGCCCCTGGAGATCGCGGAGAGAGCCGCGGGAGAAGTTCCGCTCTACGGCGGCCTGCGACGGGGCGACGCGGTGACTGTGAGTCTCGGGCTGGGCTTGATAGCAGCGATTCGCAAGGACCGCGAATCTGCAAGACGGCATTACGAAGAGCTGCTCCCGTTTCGAGGGCTGGTGGCGCACCCCTATCTGGGCCTGGCGACGGATCACGTCCTGGGGATCCTGGCGTGGACCGTCGGAGACACTGCCGAAGCGCGCACGCATTTCGACTCTGCAGTCGATTTTTGCCGCGCCAACGGGCTTCGCATCGAGCTCGCATACACGTGCCGAGACTATGCGGAGTTTCTGCTGCAAGTCGCGGGCAAGGCGGAACAGCAAAAGATCCTCCACCTTTGCCGAGAGGCAATTCCCATTGCGGAGGCTTCGGGTCTCGTTCATTTGACGGGAAGGCTCGCACAGGTTCGTGACGCCGCGGGTCATGGCAAACCCGGTCGGCCCGAGTTCCCCGACTCACTCAGCGAAAGAGAGGTCGATGTCCTTCGACTCATCAGCCAGGGCTTGAGCAACGCGCAGATCGGGGAGCGGCTTTTCATCAGCCTGCATACCGTTGCCAACCACGTTCAAAGCATTCTCGAAAAAACGGGCGCAGCCAACCGCACCGAAGCCGCGGCCTACGCGATACACCACCACCTGACGAGCGACTGAGCCGGGGAACGCAAAGCGTTCAGCGTCCCTGCTTTGCCCTGGCCGCGGCGGATTCCTCCCGTGAGGGGCCGTAGATGCTGGGCACAACGAGGCCCGCAGCCCGCAACAGGACCGTCATCTGTGCCCGGTGGTGTATCTGGTGACGAACGAGCGCCTGGAGCAGGCTCGCCACCGTCATGGAACGTCCAAAGGCGTTGATTTCCGTTGCGAGCTGCTCATCCTTCAATTTTACCGATGCCTGCTCCGCCATGCTTCGAGCCGCGGTCTCGTATGCATCCGCAATTGCCGCCGCGGCGCCCGGCGGCTCCGTTCCGCGCGCCGGAGCCTCGATGCTCAGCCCGGCCGGGGCTCCCATCCCCCCGATCATCTGCACCATGTGCCAGGCGATCTTGCCGAGGGGATTGCCCTCCGGGTCGGACTTCTGCTGCAGCGAAGCGTCAGTGAGGGCCCGCTCCACCTTGAGACTGGTTCCACTCTCTCTGGTCCAGTCCTGGACAAACTCGGAAATGGTCGTGTACATGTACCTATCGTACAGTCCTGGCGCCGGGAAGGCAAATGCCTGCGACAGGGAGAGACGATTATCGCCAGACCGCTACGATCCCGCCGAACACGACATAGGTCACCAGGTAGAGGCAGTTATTGATGAGCAGCAGGCCGGGCTTTCGGCCTTCAAACTGGGTGTTCAGGCTGTGGGTCACCACGAAAGCAAGCCAGACAACAAGGCCGACTATGGCGCCGGTTCCGAAGTCAACTGCCTTGATGCTGTGAATGACAAGCTGCAGTCCATAAGAGAAGAGAAGCGTAGCGACGACGGCGCCTCCCATGAGTCGCGGCATGGCCTTCCTGTCCGCCTCTGTCATCTGCCTCTTGTTCGGATCCATCCCGGTGTTGATCTGCCAGGCCTTGAACCAGGGCATGGCGGGGGAATAGTAGAGCCAGCTCACAAAGAAGTTCGCCACGGCGACTACGACGAAAGGCAGCCACGAAAAGCTGAAGTCCAGCATTGTATTCCTCCTCGCGGAAAAAGCTCGCCGCAGAAACCCGGAAAGTCAAGGCTAGGCCCAAGACCGACAAATGAAGCGATTGATTCCCCTGCTGCTCCCCGTGTTACCCCTGGCGGCTTTCGCGCAGAGCCCCGTGGTTGTACGCGTAGTCCAGAAGATACTTTGTTTCAGCGTTGGCTGGATCGTTTGTCGTGTCAGTACCGATGAAATACAAAGGGAAGCTCACGGGCAACGACAAAGCCCCGCAGAGATAATCTACAAAAGGCTCGGCGCGAGCAAAGTTCACAAAGGATGGGGAGATTGTGCCCATCATATCTTCTGCGCGCAGGCCAAACCGCACAATCGTCGTATGATTCAGCTTCAACGCGTAATAGCCATTGACATACGGATCCGGCACCAGATTAGCGCCACTCGTGATCGCAGTTGCGACCCCCGGTTTCTGCTGCGCAGAAGAAAAAGCGTTGAGCGAGGCACCGAGAGCGCCAATCTCAAGCGTTATTCCCTCTGCGAATATGGGGTAACCCGCGAAAGGACAGAGACAAGCGATCAAAATGACGAAACGGAGAGGCTTCATGTGAGCTCCTTTCCAAAAACCTCTGCTGCTCGAAAAGCGTCACTGTTTGCAAAGTTCCGCTGCGGATGGCCCGCAACGTCGCTATTTCCGTGAGGTTCTTCGATACCTCCTCGATGCATGCATCTCTGTGGCCAGGTCAGCTGCGCGACTGCGGGTATACCGTTTTGGAGGCTTCCGATGGCGGCGCGGCCATTCAGACGGCTGACACACATGCCGGTCGCATCGATCTGCTGCTTACCGATGTCGTCATGGAGGGAATGACGGGGAGCGAGTTGTACGGCAGACTCATTCACGAGAGGCCGGGGATCAAAGTCCTCTTCATGTCTGGACATGCACGCGAAGTCGTCAGCGGGCACGGGATTGCGCATGAGAAAATGGACATTATCCAGAAGCCCTTCACGAAACGGGCGTCGTCTGAGAAGGTGCGAGAGGTACTGCAACGCGCTTGATGCGCCCGAAAATATCTTGACAGACTCACGACTGATGATGTCTTGTTGAGCATCCGCTCAGCCCAAAGGAAGCCTCATGAACACCACATCAAAGGTTGCACTCGTCAGGTGCGAGAATTATGAATATGAGAATGTCCGGAGCGCCGTCCGCAGAGGCGTCGGCCTGCTTGGAGGTCCGGGGTTGTTCGCCAGATCAGGGGAAAAGATCCTTTTCAAGCCCAACTGGCTGGTGGCAGATCGCCCGGAAAAGCTTACCACGACACATCCAGCAGTCTTCAGAGCCATGGTCGAGGTTTTCAAGACGACCGGCGCGGTATTGTGCTTCGGGGATTCCCCTGCCATCCAGAGCCCGGAGCACGCCTCCCGGATGACCGGCTTTCAGCCCATAGCTGAGGCGGAAGGAGTCGCGCTGGCGGATTTCAAGCAGGGAAGGGAGATCGTCTTCGACAAAGGCGTCCAGAACAAGAAGTTCATCATAGCGAACGGCGCCCTCGATTGTGACGGCATCATAAGCCTGCCCAAGTTGAAGACCCATGGGCTTGAGCGCTTGACCGGCTGCGTGAAGAACCAGTTCGGCTGCGTCCCGGGAGCTTTGAAAGGTGAGTTCCACGTCAAGCTCGCCAGCGCGATCGACTTTGCAAGGATGCTCGTCGACCTGAACGCATTCCTGAAGCCGAGATTGTATGTCATGGACGGCATCATCGCTATGGAAGGAAATGGGCCTCGAGGCGGCAGGGCAAGGCCCATGAAAGTCCTTTTGTTCTCCGCTGATCCCATCGCCCTGGACGCAACGGTTTGCAGAATGGTCGACATAAGCCCGGAGTTCGTTCCAACGATCAGACTCGGAATGGAAGCAAGGACAGGAACCTGGAAAAAGGAAGAAATCGAGCTGATCGGTGATCCCTTGGAAAGCTTTGTCGACAGGCAATTCGACGTGAAGCGGGAGCCCGTCCTGCCCTACTCCCGCGGCAAAGGGAGCGGCTTTCTCCGAAACGCCATTGTCCCGAGGCCGTACATCATAGCTGGGAAGTGCACCCAGTGCGGGACATGTGTGAAGGCCTGCCCCGTGGATCCAAAGGCCGTGGACTGGCATACGGGGGACAGGAGAATCCCTCCGTCGTACAAGTATGACCGTTGCATCCGCTGCTATTGCTGCCAGGAACTGTGTCCTGAAGGCGCCGTCGAGCTGAAGGTACCGTTCCTTCGCAGGCTCCTCGGAGGAGCCGCAAAGGAATAACCGCATCTACGTTCGGCCGCCGCGTCGGCTGTAGACACGGTCCTGGGCAAGCAGGATGGTTTTGCGAAGGCGAATGGACTTCGGGGTGACCTCGACCATCTCATCGTCCGCTAAATACTGGATTGCCTTTTCCAGGGTCATCGGCTGCACCGGCGTGAGCGTCAGGGCTTCATCATGGGAGACGGAGCGCATGTTGGAGAGCTTCTTCTCCTTGCACGGGTTGACGTTCAATTCCGAGTCGAGGTTGTGCTCGCCGACGATCATTCCCTCATACACACGCTCACCCGGGACGACAAAGAGCCGTCCCCGCGGCTCCAGGTGATACAGGCCGTAGATGACGGCGGCGCCGCTGCGGTCAGACACCATGGAACCGGTGAACCGGTCCACAAAGTCGCCCCGGTATTCTTCGTATCCCGAAAGATACGAGTTCATGATGCCTGTCCCCTTGGTGTCAGTCAGGAAGAGATCGCGATATCCAATGAGGGCGCGCGACGGAACTGAAAACTCCAGATGGACGCGGCCTCCCTCGTGACAGGTATATGCCAGCATCCTGCCCTTTCTTGCGGACAGCTTCTCTGTCACAACGCCCACAAACGCTTCGTTGCAGTCCACAAAGAGGTGCTCGATGGGCTCGAGCTTCTTCCCGTCCTCGAACTTGAAGATCACTTCAGGCCGGCTCACGCAGACTTCGAAATCCTCGCGCCGAAGCATTTCGATCAGGATGACCAGCTGAAACTCTCCCCGGCCCCGAACGAGGTATCCAGCCTCGCCTTTCACTTCCTCGACCTGGATGGAAACGTTGTTGAGGGTCTCCTTGCGAAGCCGCTCGAAGAGCCTCCCGGACTGGACGTTCTTTCCTTCAAGGCCTGACAGCGGCGAGGTGTTCACGTAAAAGCGCATGGACACCGTGGGCTCATCGATGATGATCCGCTTGAGCGCCTTCGGGAAATCCCGGTTGCAGATGGTGTCTCCGATGTGCACGTTCTCTATCCCGGAGAGCACGACGATGTCCCCGGGCTCTGCGCTGTCGCTTTCCACGAGCTTTGGCCCCGTGTAGGTATGCAGCTTGGTGATGCTCAACTCTTCACGAACGTCGCCTTCGCCGATGCACACCAGGGGGTCCTTGGAATGAGCCCGGCCGTTTATCACTTTGCCGATTGCCTGGCGGCCGAAATAGTCGGAGTAGGAAAGGTCCGAAACCAGCATCTGGAAAGGCTCCGAGGTCGTGTACCGGGGAGGCGCAATCTCGCGGATTATTGCATCGAGCAACGGGTGCAGGTTATCGCTCTCCCCGTCCAGCGCATCCTTGGCAATGCCCAGCTTGCCGACCGCATACAGGAGCGGAAACTCGAGCTGTTCCTCGGTCACCCCAAGATCGATGAACAGGTCGTAAATCTGCGCCAGCACCTCCGCAGGACGGGCGTCCGGCCGATCGATCTTGTTGATGACCACGATGATGGACAGGCGGCTTGCCAGCGCCTTGCTGAGCACGAACCGGGTCTGCGGGAGGGGACCTTCGGAGGCATCCACCAGGAGAACGGCTCCATCCACCATGGAGAGCGCGCGCTCGACCTCGCCGCCGAAATCCGCATGGCCGGGAGTGTCCAGGATGTTGATCTTGACTCCCTTCCAGACCACTGAGCAGTTCTTGGCAGCAATGGTTATTCCGCGTTCGCGCTCCAGGTCCATGCTGTCCATCAGGCGTTCCTGCGTTTCCTGTCCGTCGCGGAATACGCCGGATTGCCTGAACATCGCGTCGACAAGAGTGGTCTTGCCGTGGTCGACATGGGCGATTATGGCGATGTTGCGGATCGCCGGGTTTGATGCATCTTTGTGGGTCACTAGAGACGTCCTGACTTGCCTTGAAAGGCGGGAGATGAAGCCATCGTAGCGCAATTCGCGCTCTGCGTCTGCCCGTGGGGCACCTTTTTGTCGCTGCGGGTGCAAGCGATGCGCAGGGCAGATTCGATCTGGCGGCCGGGGATCAACGCGCAGCCGCCGTCCGGCGGCCAAGCCACGCAAGGTCCACGGCTCCGGTCCGCTTCGCACTCACCCGCCCCTTCGGATCTACCACAAAGGTGGAAGGATAGGCCTGCACCTCCCAGGCTCTGGCCACGGCACCCGTGCTGTCCAGGAGCACGTCCGTAACAATCCCATATTTCTTCGCGAAGGCGCGCACCGCTTCTTCTGAGGTTTCCGTAGAGGTCTGGTTAACGGAGAGCAGCACGTCGCCAGCGGCGCCTTCCCCGCGCGCAAAATCGGCGAGCGCCGGAAGCTCTGCCCTGCATGGCGGGCACCATGTGGCCCAGAAGTTCACCACCACAACCCGGCCCCGCAGCGACGCGAGGGACACGGGATTGCCGCTCAGCGTAGGCAGGGAAAGCGCAGGGGCAAGAGGCCCGGGCGTTGTAGAATGGGCACCGACCGCTCCCAAGCCAACTCCCGCCGCAACGACCGCGGCGAAGAGGAGGAGCGGCAGAAGGCCGGCCCGTCGCAGCCTGCGTGGTCGGACAAGGGCAAGACCGGCATAGACTGACGCGGCCACAACGCCGACCACCAGTCCGGCGATTCCCGGCGCTCCCATCAGAAGCGAAAGAGGATCATGAAAGAAATCGAGAGGACGCAGGATGATCGGCGTCAGCTTCCAGGCCGCAAGAAAGATAACCACGGCGTTCACCAGGCGTTCGGTGAGCACGGCGCGCAAATGCCTGTGCGTACGCAACGGGACCCGGGCAACAAGGATGGCCGCCGAAAGGCACGCGCCGATGGCAAGGAAACGGAGCGGGATTGTGTAGTGGCCGAAAGAGAGGTCGCCGGATAAATCCATCCACTCCAACGTAGCGCTTTCGTCCAAGAATAGGAAGAATGGCGCTTGCAAAAAACGCCGCTCCTTCATCCCATCTTCATCTCGCGGTGGATACATTCTAGCCCGCGCGAGGAACAGCGTTGCTGACTCTCCCGCAGAACACACACGGTCCGTTTGGAGGAAAAGAGCAAATGATAAGAGCTGTCACACCGATTCGGTTCGGCATCGTCCTGGCCCTTGCCGCCGCGGTCCTCGTGGCCTGCGGCAACTCAGGCGGCAAGACCACAAGCGCCAGCGCAAAGGCGTGCGGCGCCCGGCGGAGCCGCAGCCGCGGTCATGGTTTCGTATTCCGGATCCGACAAGATCCTGAAAATCAACATGGCCTCCAAAACGGTCACGATTAACCTCATTGCCGGCCAAGGCACTGACGGGAAGGGCTTCAACTTCAACGGATACTCGGATGGGGACATGCACATCCAGGTCCCCACTGGCTGGCGCGTGAAGGTGAGCATGGTAGATGAATCAAACACGCCGCACAGCTCGCTGATCGTTCCGTGGGGCGAGCGGCAGGGAGGTCCTTTCCATGCCGCGTTCGCGCATTCAGCTCCGGCGGATTTCCGTTCGGGGATCGAGAAAGGCGATGATCCTCAGAGGTTCGCTTTCACCGCCAGCAAAGCCGGCCAATATGCCATTGTCTGTGGCGTGCCCGGCCACGTGGATGCCGGCATGTGGGACGCATTCGACGTTGTTGACAACCTTGTCGCGCCGCGGGTCCTGGTGAATCAGAAGACGAAGTTGTAATCGGGGCGGTGAACGGAAATCAACTCAGGAAGTTCGAGATGCGGTCCCTGATGTGGGCTTGTCTCTGTCGACATGATGGCAATGTGTCAACGGGCCGCTGTCGCCGCTCGCCACGGCCCAAAGCGCCTCGCCGGGCACTCGGATCACCCCCGCGGGGTACGCAGGGGTCCGGCGAGGCACGCTCACCCTTCCGGCGTGCAGTCGACAGGAAATTGACTTGCATTCGGCATCGGACGTGGAGGCAGTCCAGATGACCAGCTTCGCCTGATCTTCACTAGCTGTCACCCCGTGCTGCCGCAGGAAGGGCGAATTGCGCTCGCGCTTCGCGAGGTATACGGCCTTACCACGGAAGAAATCGCCCACGCCTTGCTTGTATCCCTTGATACCATCACCAGGCGGATCAGCCACGCAAAGGAGCGGAGAAGGACCGAGTGGATTCCCTATGAGGTGCCCTCCCGCGGGGAGCTCGCCGACTACCATCCTGTGCATTCGGCTCGCGCGGCCTCAGGCAGTCTGACAATCCGGATGTCCGCAAGAGGCTCGACGAGATGAAGACGGCCGCCGTAATGTGATCGGGTCCGGACACGGTCCGGCCATCGCCGCAGTACAATCGCGAGGCGCCGGCTTTCATACAAACAGCACTCTCATCAGGGCTGGCCGCCGACTACCTCCCGGATTTCAGATTGGAGGCGCTCGAAACCTGCGCTACGCTTTCATTGTGGCATTCGATCGGCGTAGGATAGAGGAAATCGCTGGGGCTTACAGAACACCGGCAGAAAGAGCACATTGAAGTGGCGGATTGGGTACAGCGCGCCGAAGACGCAGAGCCCTAAAGGGAGCCTGAGTTGAGCAATGCGGCTCTCTCGCTGTATAGGGTGAAATTCGCTTTGGCGGCAGCTTTGTTCCTGGCCGCTTTTCCGTGTTTTCTCAGCTCCGAGGAGATTGTGCTCCATCGATTCAGTTCCGCTCAGCCCGACCGGCAACTCGAAGAGGTTTTGTATCTTGCCGCAGGTGTAGCCCTCATGCAGGCCGGCCTCACCAGCGCACAGGAAGGAGACAGCGCGGATTACATTCTGGAGGTCCGCTACACTTCAAAGAAAGACAAAACAGAGCTTCCGTATACGTTATATCGGCCCCATTCACCCAAGGACGTCCTTGCGGAGGTGACGGTCGACTCACCTGTTGACGATACTCTGGATGCCCGGGTTGCGGCCGTTATACATCGGATTCTTCAGATAGCAGGAATAGAAGCGGCCCCTTCTCCTGAGGCGGACATCGAAGGCCTCCTGCCCACTTCGCCCCCTCCGGCGATTGCCGGCGAGAAAACGAAATCCGGCGTGATCGTCGCCGCGTCATCAAGGAATACGCCGGCGCGCGAGGGCGCGCCAATGACATTCGATTCTTCGATTTCGGCGGCAGGGGTAATCTTGTTCGGCGCGATAACCGAGTTCCTCCACTACGGTGTCGGGGGTTTGCTCCGTGCAGGTGTCACCTGGCCCCAGAAGTCGTGGAGCCCGACCCTGGGCATTCAAGTCTCATTCACTCGGGCGTTCAACGACACCGGAGTGATCGGAGGACCACTCTACCTTTCCACAGTGGGTCCGATGGTGCAACTCAGTACCGGGACAAGCACACCCTACAGCGTGGCGATCGCAGTCTCGGGCGGCGCGGCACTCATAACGGTCGAGGCGTCGGCCAAGACTATGACCAAGACCGCTCCTTACGCGGATGCAGCGGTGCAAGCTGCCTTTCCAGTCGGAGGAAAGATATTCCTGGGGGCCGACGCGCGTTTTCTGGCTGTCTTTGCCGATGACGTGCTGATCATCGCCGTCGCTCCCGCCCTCGTGGCGAGAGTGGAGCTCTAGCGTGCGCAAAGGTAATCTTTCCTGGGGCGTGTCTGCACATCCATGGCACTGTCCGTTGTGATGCAGCGTAGGAACGCAAAGAGGCCTCCACTGCGGCTCGGGTTGCTTTTTCGCTGGAGCCGCTGGGGTGGACCGCGGCGGTGACCGAGCTGGAACCCGCATTTTTTTCGGATGTCCGCACGATGCAATACGAACAGCTATGGATTCTCTTCGGCTCGGTCGGCGCGGTGGCGGTCTTCCTCTCGATATTCATCGGCCACATTCTGCGGCCCGCGGAACGACTGACCGCCACGATCGAACGTATCGCCGCCACGAACGATCTTACGTCACGGGCCGAGGTCGAGTTTGTAGATGAGATTGGCACCCTGGCCCGCGAGTTCAACACCATGATTTCGAACCTGCAGGCCAACTACAGCAAGCTGGAAGAGACGAGCCAGGCAGAGGCGCGGGCCAGGCAGCTGGCCGTTGAGCGTGAGGCGGAAACACTCTTCCTTCTCGGGAGGGTCTCCGATTTTCGAGACACGGAGACCGGGGCGCACCTGCGCCGGATCGGCTCCCTGTCTATTTTGCTGACCACACTGCTCGGACTGGATGAGGAAAAGCAGAAACTGATAGGGAACAGCGCACCTCTCCATGACATCGGCAAGCTGGGGGTGCCGGAGTCAATCCTTCTGAAGCCAGGCGCGCTGAGTGCCGAGGAGTCAGAGAAGATGAAGCGGCATACGATATTCGGGCACGAACTCCTGAAAGATGCGCGCAGCATATACCTGGTTGAAGGGGCTGAGATCGCGCTGACTCACCACGAGAAGTGGGACGGCACCGGATATCCGGCGGGCTTGAAAGGCGAGGAAATACCGCTCTTTGGGCGAATCGTGAGCATTGTGGACGTGTTTGACGCGCTCACTTCGGCCCGCCCTTACAAGGAGGCGTGGAGCTTTGAGCGCGTCCGCGATTATGTCGCGGATCAGCGAGGCAAGCACTTTGATCCCCGGCTAGCTGATCTTGTCCTGGATAACTTCTCGGCCTTTCAGGAATGCATCGTTGGCAGCGCCGCTGCTGCCGACGCTCAGTAGTGAACTGGCAC
Source organism: uncultured Spirochaetota bacterium (assembly GCA_963745235.1). Taxonomy (GTDB): domain Bacteria; phylum Spirochaetota; class Spirochaetia; order SZUA-6; family Fen-1364; genus Fen-1364. Next base: position 228,865 of record CAVUXE010000099.1, read on the forward strand.
GCCAGAACGCGACACTCGCCTTTTCCTGATACGTAAAATGCGGATTCGCTCAAGAGAAAAGCTGCTGAATCGGCTCGGGGGAAACCGAACCTGGCTCCAATCGACGTTATGAGAAATATCGAAGCCAGAGGCACTATCGGATCTCCTTCGCGGCCTTCCCGAGGAGGCAATTGCCGCTGAGTATGAGTCTGATCAGGTTTTTTGAGAGAGGTTGGAATACCAGGCGTTGTCGACAGGAAAGTCATTACAAGGCTGCCAAGACTGATTCTGGCTCTCGTGATGAACGCGGACACGATCGGTCGGGAGTCATTCAACAAACTGTAAGCGGTCTTGATATCGGCGGTGGCAAGGGAGCCGACAACCCAGCAAGGGCTGTAGGCGGACACAATCACAGTCGTAGAGACGCGGACAGCGCAGCACGCTTTTTCAGCCGCCGGCTACCCGCGCGTACGCGAGCGCCATATTCGCCCTTTCGCTGCCCCGCGGCATGCCCGAACTTCTGCAGGATCCCGGCGTGCAGTCCGTCGGGATCATCCAATAGCTGGCTCATCACCGGTCCGCTCGTG
>CAVUXE010000100.1:0-9081 GCA_963745235.1 uncultured Spirochaetota bacterium
TGTAGTGCCATGATGCAGGTGCTCCTACGGTTGTGGATGGGGGGACGCTGGGAGCATAGCACGAGCGGAGCCCCGCCAGCAATGAAACACCGAAGGCGGTGCGAGATGCTACCTGCTGAGTTTGGCGAGGAAGTGGCGGCCCTCGAACCAGCAATTTGCGGCACTTGTTTGAAGATGCTATAATGCCAACGAACCCCAAAATAGGACAAAAGTTCATGAAATGGTGTGTGCCTCTTGTTCTGCTGCTCCTCGGTTTCATCGGCTGTCGGATGCCCGGTAGCGGGGACAATGGCAATGCCCCAGGAGCCCCCACAATTTCCAGCGCGGTGAGTGGAAGCGGGCAGGTGACGGTGAGCTGGAACACGGTGACTGGCGCCACCTCTTACAACTTGTACTACGCCCCCGGGAGCACCGTAACGACGGCGGGCGGAACAAAAGTTGCCGGCGTTGCTTCGCCGAACACGGTCAGCAGTCTCAGCAACGGCACTCAGTATGCGTTCATCGCAACAGCCGTGAACAGCTACGGGGAAAGTGTGGCGAGCGCGGTGATGACTGCTACCCCATCGGCACCAGGCTCGCCTCCAGGAGCCCCCACAATTTCCAGCGCGGTGAGTGGAAGCGGGCAGGTGACGGTGAGCTGGAACACCGTGACTGGGGCCACCTCTTACAACTTGTACTACGCCCCCGGGAGCACCGTAACGACGGCGGGCGGAACAAAAGTTGCCGGCGTTGCTTCGCCGAACACGGTCAGCAGTCTCAGCAACGGCACTCAGTATGCGTTCATCGTAACGGCGGTGAACAGCTACGGGGAGAGCGTGGCGAGCGCAGCGATGACTGCCACCCCCTCTCCACCGGGATCGCCTCCGGGAACCCCCACAATTTCCAGTGCAGTGAGTGGAAGCGGGCAAGTAACGGTGAGCTGGAACACCGTGACTGGGGCCACCTCTTACAACTTGTACTACGCCTCCGGGAGCAACGTGACGACGGCGAGCGGAACAAAAGTTGCCGGCGTTGCTTCGCCGAACACGGTCGGCAGCCTCAACAACGGCACTCAGTATGCGTTCATCGTAACAGCGGTGAACAGCGACGGGGAAAGCGTGGCGAGCAACATCGTTGTGGCAACGCCTGTCGCTCAATGGGCCGTTCTGGGCAGCGCTGGCTTCTCCGCAGGAGTAGCCACCTACATCTCTCTTGGAATCGACTTCAGTGGCACCCCTTATGTCGCATACGCGGACGCCGCAAACGGCAACAAAGCGACGGTAATGAAGTACAACGGCTCAATCTGGGTTGTTGTAGGCAGCGGTGGTTTCTCGGCAGGAGCAGCGACTTGCATCTCCCTTGCGGTTGACCCCGGAATCGGCACCCCCTACGTTGCCTACCAGGATAACGCAAATGGCAGCAAAGCTACGGTGATGAAGTATGACGGCTCGAGCTGGATCGCGGTGGGCAGCGCTGGTTTCTCGACGGGAACAGCTACTTATACATCTATTGCGATCGACCAAAGTGGGATCCCTTACATCGCATTCATGGACGGAGCAAACGGCTACAAAGCGACGGTGATGAAATATAATGGCTCGAACTGGGTCGCGGTGGGTAGCCCGGGCTTCTCGGCAGGAAGCGCCCCCTATACGTCCCTTGCTTTGGGCCAGGGCAACTACACTCCCTATGTCGCTTTCACGAATACCGTCATGATGTATGATGGCTCAGGCTGGGTCACGGTGGGCAGCGCATTTGTCGCAAATGCCCTCTTCGATTCTCTGGCGATTGACTATAGTAGCGGCACTCCCTACGTTGCCTACACAAACTATGGCAGCTATGCAGTGACGGTAATGAAGTATGACGGCTCGAGCTGGGCCGCAGTGGGCAGCCCAGGCATTACGGCAGGAGGGGGCGGGTCCGCCTCTCTTGCAATTCATAGCGGTGGCCCCTATGTCGCATACGCGGACAACGCGAACAGCAGCAAGGCGACGCTCAAGAAATATGACAGCATGAACTGGGTCGCTGTCGGCAGCGCTGGCTTCTCGGCGGGAGGAACCGATTACGTCTCTCTTGCCTTTGACCCGAGCGGCACTCCCTATGAAGCATACGAGGACAGCACAAACGGTAACAAGATAACGGTCATGAGGTTCAAGTAAAGACCGTCGATACCTGTTACCTCGATAGGCGGTCCAAGCCCAAGGCTTCGTCCCTCTTGCGGTCGGACGCTTCGGGCTTCCCTCGCCCCCCTTGCCGCCCCCCCTCCCAGTCCCCCCCCTGCTTACCCCCCGGCTAAGGTACCCTATGGTCGTCTGGGAGGGGGAGGCTCAAAAGGGGGGCTTCGGTGGCGGTACGCTCGCTGCGGCTCCGCCATCCATGGCTCCGCCTCCACTCGCTACCGCCAGCCCTCCGCTGCGGTGGTGAGTGGTGCTGCCATGCTGGCGCACTCACTGAGGGGACCGTGGCCCGTGCGGGGCTAAGCGCCCCGGGCGACGCTGGTGACCACGGCGCGTGCTCGGCGCGAAAGTCGCGTTCAACGGCGGGGCGCAAAGCATCACAGAGCTAAGCTGCCCCGCCGAATCACCAGCGCGAAGCGAACCCCGGAAACCGGCCTTCCCACGAACCAGAGGCGCAGCTTCGGGGTCAGCGAGATGTTGTACGCGTCTATTCGCCCTCGCGGTCTTTGATAGACGTTCCGTCCGAGTACTTCCAAGACTGCAGCCCATTGGTTCCGCCTCCCGCGATTGCTGACGCCGCGGAGCTCGGGCTGTTGAACTCATGATCTTTTGTGAATACGTAGACAGGCCCCTTCTGGACCAGTACGCCCTCTTCTACGAGACGGTTTCTCAATTTGAGCACGAAGGAGTGGTACTGTTCGGCGGACTTTCGTTCCTCCACCATTGCTGTGGAATCCCTGAATACTACGAAACCGGTCTCAGTCCGTTGACCGGTTGCGGCCGCGTCCTTCACTTTGAACGTTAGCACGTCAGTCTTTGGGGAAGCTGTCTTCTTGGTAGGAATCGGAACGAGGATGTCGGTCCCAAGAACGGGTAAGAGCTGCTCCACTTTCTCCAGGAACACCTCCATGTCCTGGATGTCGGACTCCGGAAGCTTGGAGCCGCTGTCCTTGTCGTTCTCGAGTGTGTGCCGGGCCGCGAGCTTGGCCTTTTCTATCAAGCGGCCTTCAAGATAGCGGATGTGAGCCTTCGTCAGGTTTTCATCCTTGGAGAGGAACACGATCGCAGATATCCAGAACTCCTTGCCCTTGTGGCCTTTGAGCCTGGACCGGAGTTCCTCTGCCTCGCCGATGTAGGCGTGTGGGGTGCCGGTATCAATGTTTGTTCCGAGGAGGAAGTAAACCCCCGACTTTGAGAGCTCCTCTCGGTCAAGGAGCTGATCAAGTTCCGTCCGGGGCGCGGCGAGAGCCTTGCCGTTCCAGTTGGAAATCTCAGCGGTTCGCAAACGGCGGGCATCAGCATGAATCAGGAACAGCTTGATGGTCGCGGATGGCACTTTCTTTCCCCCTGAACGAGAGGCCCTTCTATCTTGCGATAGCAGGATAGACCGGCCGGAAACGATGCACAAGGAGAGGCACAAGACGCGTATAAACACTGAGTTGAGCTGCGCCATCAATCAACCAGCGTGAAGCCACCCCAGCAGCCAGGGACAGATTCAGCGACTACCTGTCGTGCATCAGAGCACAAACTTCGCTCTCCGGCATGTCAGTGTTCTACGCTCAAATTGAAGCAAGATGATCGCGTGATTCGAGCTGTTAGAGAGGGAGTCAAATAGGACGTCTTCGTACTTCGGCTTCGCACCGCTACTGACATTCAGGCCGTACTCGGCTAGGGTTCCGGCCAGGTAATCAGGGACACGAATCAGATCATCAAGGTAGTTTTTTCCGGACGCATCCGGAACAACAAAGTGAAAAGTCGGCTTATCAAGCGTTGTTTTGTCCGAGATTACCGTATTGCCGTACTCCCTAGTGAATAGGGCGAAGGCGAAATCGTAGTAAAGTCCGTCATATGCCGAGGTCATTGCGTCCCGGTCGGGTACCAGCGCTATGTGTCCGGCTTGGTTGAAAAGTGCGAGATAGTAGCAAACCATTCCGCACAGGATACTGGTCAGTATCACCTTCCGTCCGAGTCGTTGGCTGAACGACTTTCTCTCGAGGTCCCTTTCGAATGCACTGATTCTGGTCAGGACGGCATCGAAGTAGCTATGCCGTGTAGGAGAATTTGCCTGCAGGCCTCGCGTGAAGTCTGCTATTTCTGTGAGGTACTCGCGGATGCGTGCCATGGGCATGATGCCCTTTAGGTAGTCGTCTCCCTTGCGGAGCACAAAGGAGAAATGGAACACTATCGGCAAATTCACATACTGAAGAAAGCCGTAGCTGGAGGTCCGTGAGCCTTTGATATCTTTCGGCGCAAAAGTCCTAAGGTATTCAAGGATGCTCTCGGCCTTATCGTGATTCGGGATGACCGAAAACGTAGCGACATCTGCTTCCTTGTGACTGTCGTCGAAGCAATAGTCGGATACAACATACCAGGAAGCGCCGTGAGGCATGTGGTCGACACAGTGGCGGAACTCTTCTGCCGCACTCTTGTTGATCGTCTCCTTGAGAAGAGTGGCTACTTCAATCACCTGAATAGGTCCCCGCGATGCTCCCTCGACGCGACAGAGTCACGCCGCCCACCGAACATCCTGCAGATGCCCTAACGCGTCAGCTCCAACGACTTGTTGTGTGGCCCGTCGCATGAACTATCCGCGTTTGTAGGGGTTCTTCTCGAGAATGGCTGCCTGTACCTTCTGCCTCAGGACGTCGTTGAGGTTCTTGCCCTGCTCCAATAGGAATGTGATCTCATCAAGTCCTATTAGGATAAACACTGTCTTCTGGAGAGCTTCTCTGACGGTGTACAGTGCTGGTTCAGTATAGCCGCCCGCAGAAATGTGGATGCCTCTACTGTACCCCCGATGGTAGACACGGACCAAATGTGTCGAGATGCTATCCTTCCCAATTGGATCCGAGGTCCATTTCATCTCAACGAGGTATACCTCACCGTCGAAAGCTATGGCGCCGTCGACTTGTTCGTAGATCCCGTTAGCGTCCGGACTTGATAGTGTAAATGCTTCTCGGATCGAAATGTCGTACGCTGCAAAGAGCCCATTCAGGACTGCCTCAGCCTTCTTCCCCCGTTCCTTAGGATCGGCGGCTGCGAACAAGGCAAATAGGTCGGTCCTTACCTTGGCTATTCGCTCCTGCTTGGCCTTATCTTGTTCCATTCTGCGGCGGTACTCGCTCGCCTTTTCTGCCTGAGACCTTTCAGCTTCTTGGTGCATTCTTGTGAAAGAGTCCTTGACGTTTATGACTCGGCGTATCTCCGCGACCAGCCCCTTGGCCTTCAACTGGTCCTTTTCCCAACAAGTGGAGTAGTCTTCAAACTCGACTACCCGCTTCAGAATCTCTCGTCTCTCACGAAGCGAGATCTCTCCGGCCTCATTGATCCTTTGTATTACCACGCGGGCGATCTCATATTTGTTGATGTTCTCCCGGTCGTTGTCCACACGGTACTGAAGGTCGCTCAAATGGGAGGTTCCGACGCCTGCCCCTCGGAAGAAAAGCAGCACGTCCGTCTTTGATCGTGATAGGAGAGGAATTGTGTCGATCAGCAATTGCGTGAGTTCGGGTGGGTAGTGGTAGATGATTTCCATCGTTACGTTCGTCCAACTCGGTCTTAGTCTATCATGCATGGGTAAGCAGGAGTCCACGGACCATACGACATGTCGGAATTGACTTTCGGTGCGTTTCTCATTCGGAGGTGGGCCGATCGCCGGAGTTCGCTACGCACAGCTGAATGCAGCGCGGCGATGGGCCGCGACCAGCAGGCACCTGCCGTTACCAGCGCCGCATGGCGCCCAACGCCGCGCTGTTCTACGGCCCTCTCGGTAAGAGCGCCAGCACGGCTGCGCCAGTCACCACCGCAGCGGAGGGCTGGCGGTAGCGAGTGGAGGCGGAGCCATGGATGGCGGAGCCGGAGCGAGCGTACCGCCACCGAAGCCCCCCTTTTGAGCCTCCCCCTCCCAGACGACCATAGGGTACCTTAGCCGGGGGGTAAGCAGGGGGGGTGGGCCTGGGAGGGGGGGGCGGCAAGGGGGGCGAGGGAAGCCCGAAGCGTCCAACACTTCCAGCAGTCGCTGCTCACCGACTCACCCTCTTCGGCCTATAGTCGTTGGGATCGGTGCAAGCGTCATAGGTGGCACGATCAATGCGGATCCACTCCGTTCCGTTGATGCCTCGAGTTTTGTGAGACGTCGGACTCGTCGGGTAGGCGCAAGCGGGTTTAATCCAACGGTTCTGAAGAGCCGAGATCTTCTTCACATCTTCTACAGCTTCGGAGAGATCTTGATCCTGGCTGAAGATCAGAGCGACGTCGTACTTGCTCTCGAGAGCGAATCGCACGATGTCCAGGGCGATACGCACGTCGACACCCTTCTCCTGTCCGACGAGGGTCACCGCAAGAGTGCCGTCAGGAAGAGAGACTGTCTGGTTTCGATAGCGAAGAGACCGTGAGAACGTCTGGATCCCCCGCGTCCCCATGACGGCCATTTTCGCCGTCCAGAAGTAGTTCCAGTCGGGCTTGTCGCCGGCGGATGGCACTCCCGTGTAGAAGTGAATGCCGGCTACCGTCCAGCCTTTGGAGGCGCAGACTCTTTCTGCCAAGAGCTTCGGATCGTAGTTGGGATATGAATAGCCAAAGGCCTCTTTGGCCGCGTAGAACAGGTTCTGACCGTCGAAGAAGACAACAGCACGTTTTGTCGTGGGCTCAACCGGCATGTGCTGCCCCACAAAAAAACAACCCCGCCAGAGGCCCGAAGGCTGGTCCAGCGGGGGGCAGATACCAAACCAATGCTTTCAACATGAGTATCGAACGGAACGACGAGTTTGTCAACATTGGATGCGTGTTGCCGTTCATCATTTCTCCTGAACCCTAAGCAGAGCATCGATGGTCTGCAGGAAGGCCTTCTGCTTCGTCGGGGGAAGAGAAGCAATTTTATTGAGCCGACGCAGGATTTTTAGGCTGGGGTTCTTGGCCGCCTGCCGCTTGTCGGCGTTCAGCCCCAGAAGCTCGTCTGCCGAGGCGTTAAGGGCCTGCGCGAATCGCACCAGCATCTCCGCGTTCAGGCGCAGCTTGTCGCGCTCATAGTCCGAAACGAGCGCCTGTATGATTCCAATCCGCTCCGCCAGCTCCACCTGAGTATAGCCCTGCTCTTTACGGATCCGGGCAAGCCTCCGCCCGATGGTTTCTTGCCCTTCAAGGACAGGGGGCAGCTGAAGTCGCGATCGTCTGGGCATGACCTCCGCATCATACCCGGGAGTTTGACGCCGGAGCGCAATCGGGATTGACATATACGGTATTATACTGTATTCTGGAAACAGTGTGAATATAGTAAATCCACGCTCATAGGCTCTTGACATGGTTTTGAAAAGCGCCGTTTTGGCGGCGCCCGGCACTCCTCTCGTTGAGACCCGCGACTTGTCGGTCAACGACGACATGGATCAGGCGTCGATCGCCCATGCCCTGCGCGAGCTGAATCGGCTGGAAGCATTCACCTACGTGCCGGCGTTCCGCGGCCGGGCGATCCGCATGATCCGCCGCGATCTTCCGTTCGACAAACTGGAGATCGACTTCGAGCAGATCGAACGCCGCAAGGCGGCCGAGTACAAAAACTCGAAAAGGTCGTTAGCTTTGCGATGGGTGGGTCGTGCCGGCAGCGGGAGATTCTCCGCTACTTCGGCGAAGAGAACTCCGAGCGTTGCGGACATTGCGACAACTGCCGGCTGCACGGGTTCAGGGTTCAGGGTTCAGGGTCGGGGTCAGAGGACTCAGAGTGAAGCCGCGAGGCAGATTGTTTGCCCGCCGCGTCTACACGGCGCTCGACCGGGGCGGAGAGCCGGCAGGCGCGGAACCGCGCGACCGACGACAGCATTCTCCGCACGGTGCGAATCGTACTCAGCGGCGTGGCACGTACTCAGGCGCGTTTCGCCTGCGGCAGGAATCGCATCGCCAAGATGCTCTGCGGCTCGAACGGCGCCGAGGTGAAGAAGCTGGGATTGCAACGCCTCAGCACGTTCGGGCTGCTAAAGCATCTCAAGCAGGATGACGTGCTGCTGGTGATCGACTCGTTGATGGCGATGCGCTGCCTGCAACAGGTCGACGTGGATCGATTCCGGCCGGTGGTCGAGCTTACGGAGTTCGGCGGTGAAGTGATGCGCGGCCGTGCGCGGTTGCTCGGCGAATTGTCGATCTCCGGTCGAATTGCGAAGAGCTGCGAGCCCATCGGCGGCGGAAGGCCGGCCCAAGGGGACGGAGGAGGTTTCGGCGGGCGGCCTCCCGCTTCCCAAACGTCATCACCCGAAACCTCCTCCGTCCCCCTCGCATTCGCCCGATCCCGAAATCCTCGATGCGCTCAAGCGATGGCGTGCCGAGATCGCCGACGAGGCGGGCGTGCCGCGATTTCAAGTCCTCAGCAACGCCGTGCTGACCGAGTTGGCAAGCTCCCGTCCCGCGAGTCGCGACGAGTTGTTGGCCGTCAACGGCATCGGGCCGGTAAAGGCCGAGCGTTACGGCCATACGCTGCTGGAGATTGTCCGCGAGGGGCGGGCAGACGAGGGAGAAGAGGAGAGGGGGAGACGAGGAGATGGGGAGACGGGGAGAAGGAACGTCACTGTCTCCCGTCTCCCCATCTCCCTGTCTCCCCCTCTCTTCCTTCTTGCCCATTGGACGCGTCGTCTGTTGGCCGCCGGCTTCACGGTGGACGAGTGCATGGCGATTCGCGGGCTGACGCGCGAGGTGGTCTTGGAACATGCCCGGCAAACCGAGCCGGATTCGGCCGATCAGGAATTGTAAGAGGCGACTCCGTCGCCGATAGTGGGCAGTTCATGAGAGTCGGATAGAGAACGTCCCGTAGCCGGAGCCAACGGCTCCCAGAGGCGCGGCGGTAGGTCTGCGTGCATTCCGGGAGGCGTTGCCTCCCGGCTATTGTTCCACACGACTACGCACCTTCCGCGGGCCGTTGGCCCCCGGCTATTTGGACGTTTCCCAT
>CAVUXE010000101.1:0-7800 GCA_963745235.1 uncultured Spirochaetota bacterium
GTTCGGGGGTATAGGAACTGCCCCCGCCAAAGATCACCAGTTTCACAGCCACCCCCTCATGATCTCACAGTCGTCTGCGGCGATGGGGACGCGCCAGCTGTCCCCCGTCGGCGGTACTGAAAAGCTCGGCCCCGGGCGCAGTCTGGGCCAGTCAGCAGGTCCCCTTCCGTCTTCACGGACACCTCGGGAGCGTAGTCCTGGACCACCTTGCCCTTGGGGCTCTCCAGGAGCACCTGGCCTTCCTTGATGGTGACCTTGACTCCCTTCGGTATCTTGACCGGTAAACGTCCGATTCGCGACACGCTTCAGCTCTCCTTGCTCACCAGACCGTGCAGAGTATCTCGCCGCCGGCTTTCTTCTCCAGCGCCTTCTTGCCCGTGGTGACGCCGATGGAGGTGGTGACGATCAGCGTCCCGAACCCATTGAGGACGCGCGGGAGCGTCCTGTAGCCCGCGTACATCCTGCGTCCCGGGGGTCGAGACCCTTTTCAGCCCGTGAATCACCGGCTCGTTCTTCCCGTCATACTTGAGGAAAATCCGGATCAGGTTCCGTCCGTCCTGGCTCACCTTCTTGAAGGTCTTGACGTAGCCTTCGTTCTTCAGGATCTTGGTGATTTCCAGCTTCAGCTTCGAGGTGGGAATGTCGACGCTCTCGAAGCGCGCGCTGCTCGCGTTCCTGATCTTCGTCAGCATATCCGCAACAGGATCTGACAGACTCATCGCATCTCACTCCCTACCAGCTGGATTTCGTGACGCCAGGAAGCTTTCCTTCGCTGGCCAGGCTGCGGAAGCAGATTCTGCACAGCTTGAACTTCCTCATGTAGCCCCTCTGCCGCCCGCACACCTTGCACCTGTTTGTCCGGCGCGTCATGTACTTCTGCTTGCGCTCGGATTTCTCTATAGCCGCTTTTCTCGCCATCGTCCTCTCCGTGCCGGCGCGGTGTCCCGCGCTCTTACTTGCGGAATGGCATGCCCAGGCGGGCAAGAAGGCTGCGCGCCTCCTGGTCCGTCTTGGCGGTGGTCACCACCGCGATGTTCATGCCGCTCACCCTCTCGATCTTGTCATAGTCGATCTCCGGGAAGATGATCTGCTCGGTCACCCCGAGGGAGTAGTTCCCGTGCCCATCGAAAGCGTTTGGATTGGCGCCGCGGAAGTCCTTGATCCTGGGCATGGCCACGTTGATGAGCCTGTCCAGGAACTCGAACATCGTGTTTCCGCGCAGCGTCACCATGGCGCCGATGTCCATCCCCTTGCGGACCTTGAAGGTCGCGATGGACTTCTTGGCCTTTGTCCGCACCGCTTTGCGGCCGGTGATCTGGGTCAGCTCCGCCGTGGAGGAATCCAGAAGCTTCTTGTTCGCGATGGCCTCACCGATCCCCATGCTCACGATGACCTTTGAGACGCGGGGCACCTGCATGACGGACTTGTACGCGAACTCCTCTTGAGGTCCTTGGCCGCGGTGTCCCGATAGAGTTTTTTCAGCCGCGGCTCATAGCCCGGCGGATCGGCAACCGGCTTGGCCTTCTCCGCGGTGGTCATCCGCCTGCTTTGCGCGCTTCTGACCTTTCTGGCCGCCTCCGCCCTTCTCGAGGGGCCTTCTCGTCCCGCGGGGCCTTCCCTTCCCGGGCGGGCGCCGCCCTCTCGGGGCTTCTCCGCCTTGGAGGCTTTGCGCCTCGGCGGCCGGAGCTTCGCTCTTCGCGGCTTCCGACCGACGGGGTTTCCTCCGGATTCGGCTTTTCCTTGCTCACAGATCCCCTCCGCACTTGCGGCAGACCCGCTTCTTCGTGTCGCCGTCAATGCGTATAGCCGATCCGCGTGGGACCGCACTTCTTGCACACGATGGCCAGCTTTCCGATGGGGATGGGCGCCTCGACCGAGGTGATCCCGCCCTTCTGGTTCTGCTTCTTCTGCTTGACGGCCTTCTTCACCATGTTCAGGCCTTCGACTACCGCCCGCAGCTTTTCCCGGTCGATGCGGATGATGCGGCCGGACTTGCCCTTCTCCCTGCCCGCGATCACCTTGACCGTATCGTTCTTGCGAAGCTTCAGCTTCGGCTTGCTTTCCTGTGACGCCATTGGTCTTCTCATCCTCCTACAGCACCTCGGGCGCGAGGGAAACGATCTTCATGAAGTCCTTGTCCCGCAGCTCACGCGCCACGGGGCCGAAGATGCGCTTGCCCTTGGGGTTGTTGTTCGCGTCGATGACCACGCATGCGTTGTCGTCGAAGCGGATGAACGTCCCGTCAGGACGGTGGTACTCCTTGCGCGTGCGAACGACCACTGCCTTCTCGATGCCGCCCTTCTTGATTGCGGCGTTGGGCAGCGCGTCTTTCACGGCGACAACGATGATGTCTCCGATGCTGGCGTATTTGCGCCGCGTGCCGCCGAGCACCTTGATGCACTGCACCTGCTTCGCGCCGCTGTTGTCCGCGACGTTCAGAAGCGTTTTCATCTGAATCATGGCCGGCTCCTCACCTACTTCGCCTTCTCGACGATGGAGAGCAGGCGCCACCGCTTCTCCCGGGAGAGCGGCCGCGACTCCACGACGCGCACCGTGTCCCCGATGCCGCACTCGTTCTTTTCGTCGTGCGCCTTTATCTTCTTTGTCCGCGTGAGATACTTCTTGTACAGGCGGTGGAGCTTGCGCTGGTGGATCTCCACGACGATGGTCTTCTGCATCTTGTTGCTCACGACGCGACCCTGGAGGACTTTCTCGACCTTTTTCTGTGTTTCTGCCACGTGCAGTTCTCCTACCGCTTCCTGGTCCCGATCTCGAACTCGCGGATGATGCTGTTTGCCCGGGCGAGCCTCCGCCGTGCGGTCCGCTTGCTGAGCGGGTTGTCCACGTGGCCGATGATCATGTTGGCGCAGAGGTCGCTGTACTGCTTGCGCAGCTCCTCCCTTTTGGCAAGAAGCTCCGCGTACGTCAGTTCCTTGAACGAGTCCTTCATTGCTCAGTCTCCGCCTTCCCTGCTCATGAACCGAGTCTTGATGGGCATCTTGCTGCCCGCGCGTTTCATGGCTTCCTCCGCCATCTTCCTGTCAACCCCGCCCAGCTCGAACATCACGGTGCCCGGCTTCACGGGGGCAACCCAGAACTCCGGCGCTCCCTTTCCTTTTCCCATACGGGTCTCCGCCGGCTTCTTGGTATAGGGCTTGTCCGGGAATACCCTGATCCATACCTTGCCGCCGCGCTTCACGTGGCGGGTGATTGCGATACGCGCAGCCTCGATCTGGCGGTTCGTTATCCACTCGCGCTCGAGGGCCACCAGGCCAAACTCACCGAAGGAGATCTCGGTGCACCGGGTGGCGCGCCCCTTCGACTTCCCCCTCTGCTGCTTCCTGAACTTCGTTCTCTTCGGGCTCAGCATGGCTTTCTACTCCTGACCTCTCTCGCGGCCGCGGTCCCTGTCGTCGCGTCCTTCCCGGCCGCGGCGCACCAGCAGGCCGGCGTCGTCCTTCTTCGCCGGACCGTATACCTCACCGTTGAAAATCCACACCTTGATGCCAACGCACCCGAAGGTGGTGATGGCAGTGGCCGTGCCATAGTCGATGTCAGCGCGGAACGTGTGCAGCGGGATGCGCCCTTCCTTGAACTCTTCCCGCCGGGCCATCTCCGCGCCGGACAGGCGGCCGGAGATCTTCACCTTGATGCCCTGGACCCCCGTCTTCATGGCGTTCAGGATGGCCATCTTGCAGGCGCGCCTGTAGGATGCGCGGGCCTTGATCTGACGGGAGATGTTCTCAGCAACCAGCTTCGCGTTGGTCTCTGGCCGCTTGATCTCCTTGATGCGGAGCTGGATCTTCTTGCCGATGCTCTTCTGGAGCTTTCCGCCCAGCTTCTCGATATTGGCGCCCTTTGCCCCGATCAGCACGCCGGGCCGCCCCGTGTGGATGATCACCGTCACCCGCTGCGGATGACGGACAATCTCAACCTCGGCAATGTCGGCGCCCTTGGTTTCCTCCGCGTTGAGAATGGTCTTCCTGAGCCGCAGGTCCTCGTGAAGAGTCGCCGCGTACAACTTGGGATCCATGAACCACCGCGACGACCAGGTCTTGTTGATCCCCAGCCGCAGCCCGATAGGATTAACCTTCTGACCCATTCCCCACCTCTTTCGCCCCGATCTCGTCAACGACCACGGAAATGTGACACGACCTCTTCAGGAGCCTGTCCGCGCGGCCGCGGCCGCGAGTCCACATCCTCTTCATCGTCGGGCCCACGTCGATCAGCAGCTCCTTCACGTACAGCATCTGCTCGTCCAGGTTCTTGTTCTGCGCCAGGGCGTTTGCCGCGGCGGACTGGATAAGCTTCCGCAGAAGGCGCGCTCCCTTGTGCGGCAGCACATCGAGGAGTGCAATTGCCTCCACGTACGGTTTGCGGCGGACGTTGTCTGCGATCCTTCGCACCTTGGTCGCCGAGACCCGCTGGAAGGGGACGTTGGCGCGGTAGCCGCTTGTGCGAACGCGCGGTGAGCGCGGCTTCTTTTCAGGCTTCCCGCCGACCCTGGGTTCCGACTTTGCCGCCGCGGCGGCGGACGCCTTGGGCGTCTCTTGAGAGGCCTTGGGCGTCTCCCCTGGATTTTTACCAGAGGTGGCCGCCGCCGTTTCCGGGGCCTTGGCTTGGTCGCTCATTTCTTCACCACCTTCTTGTCAGACCCGGAATGCCCGCGGAAAATACGGGTGGGCGCGAACTCTCCGAGCTTGTGGCCAACCAGGTTCTCCGTGACGTATACCGGGACCCAGGTCTTGCCGTTGTACACGCTGATGGTGTACCCGACCATTTCAGGGATGATGGTAGAGGTCCGCGAAAAGGTCTTGACCATCCGTTTCTCGCCGGTCTTCCCCATGTCAGTGACCTGCTTGTACAGGCTCTTCGCGATGAAAGGTCCCTTCTTGATGGATCGTGACACGCGCGGTTCCCCCTATTTCCTTCTCTTGACGATGAAGCGGCTCGTCGTGTTGCGCTTCTTGCGCGTCTTGTAGCCCTTGGTGGGCTGGCCCCACGGGCTCACAGGGTGCCGGCCGCCCTTGGTCTTGCCTTCACCGCCGCCGTGCGGATGGTCCACCGGGTTCATTGCCGTGCCGCGCACCTTGGGCCTCTTGCCAAGCCACCTGCTGCGCCCCGCTTTCCCGAGGGAGACGTTCATGTGGTCCTTGTTTCCGAGCACTCCAATGGTGGCGTAGCACCTCTCGTTGACCATGCGCATCTCGCCGGAAGGCAGCCGCAACGTAACGTAGAGGCCCTCCTTGGCAACCACCGTCGCGCTCGTTCCCGCTGAGCGCACCATCTGGCCGCCCCGTCCGAGGTTGAGCTCAATATTGTGGACCTGGATTCCAAGGGGAATCTTCGACAAAGGCATTGCGTTGCCCGCTTCGAACGCCGCATCCGGTCCGCTCAACACCGTTCGGCCAACGGCGAGCCCTTCGGGGGCGAGGATGTATCTCTTCTCACCGTCCTTGTAGACAACGAGGGCGATGAATGCGCTTCTGTTCGGGTCGTATTCGATTGCCGCCACTTTGCCCGGGATGCCGATCTTGTCACGGCGGAAATCGATGATCCTGTATCTTCGCTTGTGCCCCCCGCCCTTGCGGCGGACGCTGATCCGTCCCCCCGCGCCCCGGCCGGCGTTCTTCGGCTTGCCGGAGGTGAGGGCCTTCTCAGGGGTCTTCTTGGTGATCTCCTCGAAGGTGAGGCCCGTCTTGAACCGCAGCCCCGGAGTCAAGGGCCTGTATTTCTTGATTGCCATTCCCTGTTCCCTGCCTTCTCTTACGCGCCTTCGAAGATCCCGATCTTCTCATCGGGGGAGATGGTGATGATGGCCTTCTTCCAGGATGCGGTGTAGCCAAGCCGATACCGCACGCGCTTGGGCTTGGTGGACGTGCGGAGCACGTTGCACTTCAGGGGGTGCACATTGTACTGCTTGCGCACCGCGTCCATGATCTGGTGCTTGTTGGCCCTGCTGTCGACCTTGAAGACGTACTTGTGGCTTTCCCGCATGATGTTCGTCTTCTCGGTGACGACCGGCTCGAATGATGATCCTCTCCAGAGTCATGCCGTGGCCCCCTTCGCTGTCCTGGCGGCCGACCGCTTGCTGTCTTTCGCGGCGGATGCTTTCTCAGCGCCGGCTTCCGCGGGCTTCTTCCCGTTCCTTGCCGCTCCGTAGAACTCGTTCAGCTGCGTTGCCGCAGTCTCCAGGACCAGCAGCTTGTGGGCGTAGAAGAGGTCATGCGCCTCCAGCCTGTTGAAGGCAAGGAAGCTGAGCCAGGGAACGTTGCGTCCCGCCCTTTTGATCATGGCGTCGTTGTCCTTGAGAACAACCACCGTGCGTTCCTGGGTGGCCAGGTTCTTGAGGGCCGTGACGAGGTCCTTCGTCTTTCCGCTTTCCACCGTGAAGTCCTGGACGACCCGCAGCCTGTCCTCTTTCGCCTTGAGAGAGAGGATGGAGACCATGGCAAGCCTCTTCAGCTTGCGCGGGACGGAGTAGCTGTAATCCCGCGGCCGGGGCCCGAAAATTTTTCCGCCGCCCACCCAGACCGGTGAGCTCCTCTGCCCCGAGCGTGCGCGGCCCGTGCCCTTCTGCTTCCAGGGCTTCTTGTTGCTGCTGTGCACCTCGCCGCGGTCCTTGATCTTGGCGGTGCCCAGCCGCTTGTTGGCCAGCTCATTGCGGATGGCGTGGTAGATTGCCCCTTCGCTCACCTCGCGGTTGAATACGGCGTCAGCAAGCTCTATCTCCCGCACCGCGTTGCCGTCCAACGCATAGACCTGTGTCTTCATTGCTTTGCCGTCCTACTTCTTCTTGGCCGTCCGCACGACGACCATGGCTCCGCGCCGCCCCGGGACGGCGCCCCTGATGAGGAGCAGCCCCCTGTCCTTGTCCACGCGGAAAAGCCGCAGGTTCTGGACGGTCAGCTTAACGTTTCCCATGCGCCCGGGCATCTTCGAGCCCTTGATGATCTTTCGAAAGGCGCCCGTTCCAACCGAGCCCATCTCCCTGTGGAACTTCGAGCCGTGGGCCCCGGGGCCTCCCTGGAAACCATGGCGCCTCATGACGCCCTGGAAACCCTTGCCCTTCGTGGCGCTTTGTACGTCGACAAACCGCACTCCCTCGAAGATCTCCACCCCCACGGTGTCCCCGATCTTGGCTTCCTTGCCGAAGTCCTTGAACTCCAGGAGGTAACGGCGGGGGTCGACGCCCTGCGGAAACTGTCCCGCGTAGGGCTTCGTGACGCGGGTCTTCTTCATGACCCCGGCGCCCAGCACCATGGCGCTGTACCCGTTCTTCTCCGCCGTGCGCTGCTGCACGACGACATTCGGCTCTACCCTTATGACGCTGACAGGCACACGGGTACCGTCGTCACTGAAGAGCTGCGTCATGCCAATTTTTGTTCCAATTAGAGCGAGCATTCCTGCAGCCTCACTGCTTGATTTCTACGTCCACGCCGGCCGGAAGCTCCAGCCGCATGAGGGCGTCCATGACCGCAGGGGTCGGCTCGAGGATGTCGATGAGCCGCTTGTGGGTGCGCATCTCGAACTGCTCGCGCGACTTCTTGTGCACGTGCGGCGAGCGCAGGACCGTGAACTTGTTGATCTTCATCGGAAGCGGTATCGGTCCCGAAACCCGCGAGCCCGCCTTCAGCACCGTCTGCACGATGGACTTCGCGCTCTGATCGATGAGCTCGATGTCGAACGCTCGAAGGCGCACCCGAATCCTTTCCCTGGCCATGTCTTCTACTCCTGAAGTCCTCACGCCCCGGTATCGCAAGGGACACGCCCTCGCGGACCCGCGACGCTGGGAAACCT
>CAVUXE010000102.1:0-4383 GCA_963745235.1 uncultured Spirochaetota bacterium
CGGGATCCCCCCCAGGACTGCCGCCTCGTTGCTCCACGTGAACACGAGCTTTCCGTCCTGGCTGGCCCAGGGAGTAGCGGTGCACGCCGAAGGGAGCCCTGTCCACGAAGGTCTGGAAGGCCGCCCGTGTATGCGTAAGCTCTTCTTCGAACTCCGCGATCCCCCGGCGCTCCCTGTCCGAGTCTCTGTTCGGGTGTGGCGTGTTCTGAGGCTGAGTATAGCCCTCTTGGTCAGGAAAGTCTCTTTCCCACGACTGTCTGCAAGGAAACCGACGCCACGATAATGAATCCGGCGATCAGGTCCGTCCAGAAGTTGGTCAGCCCCATGGCCACAATGCCCGCGTTGATGGCGCCAATAATGAATGACCCGACGAAAGTTCCGAAAATCGTGCCGGTTCCCCCGAACACCGAGGTTCCGCCGAGGAACACGGACGCGATGGTATTCAGGAGGAGGCCCTCCCCGAGCGTAGGCCAGAAGAAGAGGATCTCCTCGCTCTCTACGAACCCGGCGAAGGCTGCCACGAGGCCGAGGACGGCGAAGGTGAGCAGCTTGGTGCGTCCTACGTTCACCCCCATCAGCCGGGCGCTTTCTACGTTGTCCCCAGTGAGATAGACGTGCGCGCCAAATCGGTGTCGATTGAGGAAGAACCAGACCAGCAGGGCAATCCCGATCGTCCACACGAACTGGGCGGGGACCACGCCCCCGATCCTTCCGACGAGCAGGGGGTACAGCACAGTGCTTTGCGTCGCGTGTCATGCCAATGCCCTTGGCGCCGGTCAACACCATGACTGCGCCGCGCCAGAAGAACTGGGTCCCGATGGTCGCCACGAGCGATGGGACGCCGATGCGCACCACGATCACGCCGTTGAGGGCTCCGGCCACGAAGGCCCGCGAGAACGCATGCAACGAAGCCGAGCCACGTGCTCTGGGTGGCCAGGAATACCAGCTCGAACGCCGTCATGCCGAGCGCCATGATCGACGGGAAGGAAAGGTCTATCTCCCCGGTGATCACGACCATGGTTAGCGGGATCGCCATGAGGGCAAAGAACGGGGTGGTCGACATGAAGGCCACGTAGATATCACCCGCAAGGAACGTGCGCGGAGCGCCAATGACAAAGAGCGCCCAGATGACGACGGCGACCAGGAAGATGCCGATCTGCAGCGGATACTTTCTCAGGAACCGGACGAGGCCGCTTCGTCGCGCGGCGGGTGAAACCGGACGGTCAGCGCCGCTCACGATTCCGCTCATGCGCTCTGCTCCTTCCCGTTAAGGCTGCCGGTCTGGGCAACCAGGTACAGCTTGTCGATGAGCTGCTGCAGGGTCAGCTCGTCCTTCATGTACTGTCCCGCGATGGTGCCGCGGTCCAGAACGACGATCCGGTCGGCCACCGGGTACACGTGGAAGATGTTGTGGTCGATGAAGATGGCCGACTTTCCGGCGGCCTTGATGCCCGAAACGAAGTCGAGGCACTTCTTGGTTTCCGAGAGGGAAAGACCCATGGTCGGCTCGTCCAGGATGATGAGCTCCGCCTTGAAGTACAGGGCCCGGGTGATCGCCACTCCCTGGCGTTCTCCTCCGGAGAAGGTCTTCACGGTGGACTCCGGCGTGACGGCGGAGGAGGTGAATCCCATCAGGCTCGTCATGAGCTTCTGGGTTTCCCGCTTCATCGCCTTCAGGTCGAGCTGTCCCCAGCCATTGGAAAGCTCTCGGCCCATGAAGATATTTCGCCACAGCGATTGCTTGTCCGCGAGGGCGCGCTCCTGGTAGACGACCTCGATTCCCAGGTCGCGCGCCCGGGCAACCGAGAGGTGCTCGATCCTCTGTCCCTTGAGATAGAACTCGCCGCCGGGATCAGGGGCGTGGTAGCCGGTGATGATCTTCACGAGCGTGGACTTGCCTGCACCGTTGTCGCCGAGCAGCCCTACGATCTCGTTGTCGCCGACCTCGAAATTCACGTGGTGCAGTGCGGCCACCTCGCCGAATGTCTTGGAGACGTTCCTCATCTCAAGGAAATGGTCCATCGATATCACCCCTCGGGGGCCGGCCCCTCTCACCTGCAAAAAGGGCGCGGGGCATTCGCCCCGCGCCATGAATCCACGACGATCAGCGCACCTGTTTCTCGGCCAAGGGCGCAACGAAGTCCACGTTGCTCTTGTCAAGAAAGCCGGCGCCCGTGTTGATGTGCAGGCCCGAGAAACCATAAGCCTTCGTGAGGCAGACCTGCAAGATGGGCAGGTACCCCTGCAGCCATTCCTGCTGGTCGATCACGAGGCCGAGATACCCGCTCTTGATTGCGGCTATGGAGCCGTGAGAGATGTCGAATCCGGCAGCTTTGATCTCGCCGGGCTTCTTGCCGGCCGCCTTCATCAGGTTTTCCGTGATGGAGGTGAGGTTGCCGTGATCGAAGACCACTGCCTTCACGTCCGGGTGGGACGAGACATACCCGGCAAAGGTCGGCACACCCGCAGGGGCGTCGCCATTAGTCGCGTTGTCGATCTCCAGGTAGTCCACGGTCATCCCGGCTTCCTTGAACGCGTCCACGATGCCTTTGGTCCTCTGTCCGCGCCCTGGCTGTGAGAGCAGGCCCCACACCATGACTCGATCACCGCTCTGGAGGCCGAACCTCTTGACCGACTCGGCGCCCAGGTCGTGTCCTGCCTTGTAGAGCTCGGCACCCACATACCCGAAACCCTTTGACGCCCACATAGCCTCCGTCTTGTCCAGCGACGTGTTGCCGCTGGTGACGATGATCCCCTTCTTCTCCGCGTCAGCGACGAGCGGACCGAAAGCCTCGTCACCGGGGTGACCCATGATGCAGATACCGTCTGGGCGCGTCGCCTCCACCTGGCGGAACTGCGTCAGCATCTTCTCGGTGTCCCAGTCAGACCAGACGTAGTCGACCCTGCATCCCAGGTCCTGCGCGGCCTGCCGCGCGCCGTTGTACACGACGGTTTCGAACGGACCGCCGGGAGTTCCGCCGGGGAAGAATACGATGTGGACCTTCGAGGCCCATCCCTTCATCTGCGCGGGCGCCATCGCGATGCCAACGATCGCAAAGAGCACCACGGCGATCATGAGAACTTTGGACTTCATGGCCAAACCTCCTTCGAAAGATTTTTCCAGCCCCAACGGGGCCGCCCGTAGCCAAGTTACAACTGCCTGCTGTTCTCCGCCTCCATCCTTCCTTGATACGTGTCGACGTTGGAGCGGTCCACGAACACAACTCCCGTGTCGATGACCCGCGGGAGAGGACGGTCCGCGACAGCGTCCACCAGCCGTTCCACAGAAAGCCAGCCCATCTTGTACGTGTTCTGCACCACGCAGAACACGATCGTGCCCTCACGGATTCCCTGCAGCGTGTCGCCGAGGTCGTCGAAACCGGCAACGAGGACCTTTCCCGCCTTCCCCTTGCGCTTCACCACGGCAGCGGCGGCAGGAGCGCCCTCGGCGGAGACGCTGAATATCGCGTTCAGCTCGGGGTACTCATTCAGCAAACTCTCCGCCTTGTTGACAGACTCGGAGAAGTCCCCTCCTTCGTCCACCACGCCGAGGACCCTGATCCCCGGGGCCGCTTCCTGGAGCGCCCGCATGAAGCCGCGCGTCCGCAGGTTGAGGTTCGTCGCGTCCAGCCCGCCCTGGAGCACGGCAATGGTCCCGCGCCCCCCATGGCGGTTGCCATGCGTTTTCCCGCCTTGTAGCCGGCGCTTTCGTTGTCGGTTCCGATGTAGGTGAGGGCCTCGCTGGAAGGCGCCGGGGCGTCGAACGTGATCACCTTGATTCCCGCCTGCGCAGCCTCATGGATCACGGTCACCAGGCCCTTGTCGTCATTTGCGGAAACCGCGATGCCATTGACCCCGCGGGCAATGAGGTCCTCAATGACCTTCACCTGGAGGATGACATCGAACCGGGGTGGGGCATCCACTTCCGAGACCACACCGTACCTCGCCGCAGCTTCCGTGAACCCCCGGTACACCGGTTCATAATACGGATGCGCCCCCTTGGGAACCATGACGAAGACGGGCCTCTTTGCAATGCTCGAAGGCGAGGGGGCCGCGGGCTGGGGCTCGGATGAGCCCCGGGCAAAGGCTGGCCCAGCGCACAGCACGAGGAGCGCCGCGGTCAGCACAAGAAGGGATCGTCCAAGGAAACCTGGCACAACGTCTTTTCTGATGCACAAACCAGGCCAAGAGTTGAGGTCAGACTCGAGGCTCTAAATGCTTGTCTTGCTATGAGTTAAAAGCTGTCTGGTCGCGCTGCGCTTTTAGATATTCGCCTGACACCAGCCTGCTTCTCAGGATGGGTAAATGTGGGTAAGCAGTGCGCTACCTGATTGCGTACCGTTTCATCTTGTTGTACAGGGTCTTCCTGCTCATCCCCAGCTC
>CAVUXE010000103.1:0-14167 GCA_963745235.1 uncultured Spirochaetota bacterium
CGCAGGCATCTTATTAATCAGAGCAGCAAAGTTCTTTGCCATTATAGTAATCCTTCCTTTTCCACCGCTTTCAGATGGTCACCGTAAATCCTGTCTGCCTGTGGTACGAATTCTTCGTACCAGCGATCGTTTCCTGTCTTATTGCCTCCGACAAGAAGTATCGCGATTCGGCGAGGGTCAAAAGCATACAGCACCCGATACGGGCTACCTGCGTGTTGAATGACAAGCTCCTTCATATTCGGATAGCGCGATCCCTCAATACTGCCACTAAGAGGCCGCCTCAAAGTCGGACCAACCTTCTGTAAAACTTCTACGACTGCTGCCACGTCGTCTTGCTCACTCTCAGTGAGTGAATCCCACCAGAGGCCGAACTCGTCAGAATACTCGACCTCCATTCTTCCGTAGGAGTTACCTCTTTGTGGCGGTGCATCCTATACATGAATATTCCATATATGGAATGTCTTGTCAATCGGAAATAGGGGTGGTGTTCTCGATTCCCTTCCGTTTTTTCTTGACATTATGTATCACAAGAGATACATTTAGGCGTGTACAGGGTGACGGTGAGGAAAACCGCCTTAAAGAAGCTCTCGAAAGCTCCTGAGTCGGTTCGCATTCTCTTCGATGAGTTGGCTGAAGACCTCGAGGCGAAGGGACCGATACAAACGACGTGGCCGAATTTCTCCTCGCTCGGAAAGTCGAAGTATCATTGTCATCTAGCCTATTCATGGGTGGCATGTTGGTACAACGAAACGGATTCGAAGGATATAGAGGTGTATTATGCTGGTAGTCGAGAAGACGCGCCATATTAACGTAAGTCTCACAGGTGAGGGTGCAGCCACGGTCGCGGCCCTCCTCAAGAAGAGCCTGCCCGATGCCGTCCTCGTTGATGACGAGAGCGAGGCTGTGGAGTGGAAGACGTCCGCCCTCGCGAAGGAAATAAAGGCCGCAAAAACGCCAGGAAGGCTTGTCCGTGCGTATCGCGAACGGGCCGGAATGACACTCGTCAAACTCGCCCATGCCGTTGGAACGAAGTATCCAAATCTCTCCGCAATCGAGAACGATCGGCGCGTGATCGGCCTCGCAATGGCGCGCAAGCTCGGTAAGGTTCTTGGCGTGGATTATCGAAAGTTCCTCGAATAGGTGCCCAAAGAGAGATTGCTAGCGCGCGCCCTTTCTCTTTAGGAAGTCACGGATTGCGAACCTCATTCCCGCCCCTATGCCTAAGCCCAGGTCCGCCGCGACAATTTTCAACGCCTTATAATCGGCGGGATCAATATAAAAAGAGACGGGCTTCATATTTGTCTCCGCCTCTGGAATCACCTCGGGTCGAGGGGCGAGCCCGCGCGAGTCAACGTCCATCGAGGCTCTTTGGGCCGTATCCGTCGCCTTTGGTTTGCGGTGTAGTCTTTCACTCATCCGACAGCCTCGGCGAGACGTGCATACTCATTTAGCGGTTTATCGGCGGGAGCATATTCGGCGAGGAAAACATGATCCGTTTGCGCGTTGGTTATTCTTGCTGATTGCGGGATGATGAAAACTTCCCGCCCCTTTCCTGCGAGAGAATCGGCGTAGGACAGATGAACCGGGCATTGAACGATTCAGGCCGTTGACAACAAGGCGAGACGAAGCAACGCGCCCACCCAAATCATTCCGAATTTCGTTAAGGGTTTCGACAAACACTTCTAGTCCGTCAACGGAAAAAATTTCAGGCCGAAGAATCGGTAGAGCTTCGTCAACTGCTGCGACAATGGAGCGCTCCAGGAGCGATGCCCCTGGACTCATATCAAAAACGGTGTACTCGTATCCAAGGCCGGATATGTCTCGAATGAGGCGCGTGAAGGCCTGTGGCTTCCCGTATAGCTTTGTCTCCGCCCATTCCTTCAAGCCACCCCCAATGGCGAACGTCGGAAGTAGGTCGAGCCCTTCCCTCACGGATAGGATAGCGTCTGCCAGCTGCACGGCTCCTGTGAGTACATCGGCTAGCTCATGCTCGAATTGTTTCGGGTGTATCCATGATGAAAGGTTGCCCTGCGGATCGGCATCAATAGCCAGGACGCGCCCCCGCTTCCGAAGCTCGTAAACCAGGTTTCCTGTCGTCGAGCTCTTGCCCGTCCCGCCTTTCGCTACCCATACGGCTATGGTTTTCAAGTTCTATCCCTCCTCTATCGATCCTATAGTGTTCCTATTGTTAATAACCATCGTTTAACTTGTACAATAATACTGAAACGATATATATTCAAGAGGAGGCTATCCTTGGCTCTGTGGCTGGAAGCATGCTCGTAACGGTTAGCTTGTGCTAATCTTGACCCATGCCAATACCAGATTACCAAACGTTGATGCTCCCGCTCCTTCGATTCCTCTCTGACGAGAAAGAGCACAAGCTTGAAGAAGCGATAGCCGCCTTGTCGGAGGAGTTTGGGCTCACCCCTAATGAGCGCCAAACAATGCTCCCCAGTGGCCAGCAGACGGTGATCAGGAACCGAGCAGGTTGGGCGCGGACCTACATGGCGAAGGCTGGTCTAATTGACTCGGTCCGAAGAGGTTTCTTCCGACTGTCCGAGAAAGGCAAGGCCGTTCTTTCCTCCAGGCCTGAGCGTATCGATATCCACTTCCTTGAGCAGTTTCCTGAGTTCGTCGCTTTCCGTGATCTTCACCACAACCAGGGCGAGGAGAAAAAAGAAGCGTCCGCGTCAGCGGAGACCCCAGAGGAAGCGTTTGATGCTGCCTATCAAAGACTACGCGCCGACCTCGAAGCTGATGTCCTTGAACAAGTCAAGGTCGCATCGCCAGCTTTTTTCGAGCGCATCGTCGTCGAGCTTCTCGTCAATATGGGGTACGGCGGGAACCTTCACGACGCTGGGCAGGCAGTAGGCCATGTGGGAGATGGGGGAATCGATGGGATTATTAAAGAGGATCGACTCGGGTTGGACGTGATCTACATCCAAGCAAAGCGTTGGGACGCTACTGTTGGGCGCCCCGAAATTCAGAAGTTTGCGGTGCGTTAGGCGGGAATCGAGCTAAGAAGGGCGTATTCATCACAACGTCTGGATTCTCTAAAGATGCGATTGATTTCGTTGATAGAATCGACAGCAAGATAGTCCTGATCGACGGGCAGACGCTTTCGAGGCTGATGGTCGATCACGGCGTGGGTGTTTCAAAAATCCAGTCTTACGAGGTGAAGAAGGTAGACGCCGACTACTTCTCCGAGGAGTAGCCGAGGTTACTCAAATCAAAGCCGAAGCGGTAAGTGTTGCAAGATGCACGCCGGCATTGTATGCTGTTTGATGATCTTGGGAGGGGTCAAGCCGATAGGAAAATCCTTAATCGAATAACACGCGCTGTTCGTCGAACAGCCTAAAAACGCAAAACCCCCGAGTCTCTCGGGGGCTATGCTTGCGCCCTGGTGGGCAATGCTACTGTCGCTTCTGGTAAATCCGACAGTAGCACAAACCCTCCGGAACGTCAAGCAAAAAATCAGCGCTTGAAGTATGTCCCGAGCGCCATGCCTCTGGAGGGGACCATGCAAAGTGATTCCGTCGGAGTAGAGCGTCGACGTCTACCCTTTACGCTCATCGAAAACATCATCCTCGAGGACCAGACTCTCAGCCGTGTCGATATCCTGGTGTACTTGGCCATAGCCAAGCACGCAGACGGGGAGGGCACCTGCTGGCCCTCCATGGCCACGATAGGCAAGCTCGCCCGATGCGCCAGAGAGACCGTAGCGCGCAGCCTCACTCGCCTGGAGTCCCGGGGCTATCTCAAGCGTAGCGCCCGATTTCGCCCCGACGGCGGTGTGACTTCCAACGTCTACCAGCTCATGCCCCTGGAAGCCCATAAGTACCCCCCTGTCGCCCAGGAGGACACCCCCTGTGATCGTGAATCACAGCCCCCTGTGAGCCATGATCACACGAACTATATTCAATCTGAACTAGATCCAGAAAACCAAAAGAGAGGGGAGCGCGTGCACCGGCCCGCGGCAAGGCTATCCCTCCCAAGACGTACACCCGTACCGAAGTCCGTTCCCTCTCTCTCTGTTTTGCTTACGCGTATAAAACAAGAGGCCCAAGCTCGAAAAGCTCCCCTGGTGGTCGGGAGGGACTGGTCGGAGGGCATCGCAGAGCTTACCCGTAGCGGCATCCCCGAGGAAGAGCTTATTCAGGCTTTCGCTACATGTGTCGAAACGGCGCCCGAGAGGGTGACCTTCTTTCCGCGGGACTTTCTGAAGTGGCGTAAAGCATCCCGAGACCGAGTATCGCGAGATCGCGAGCAAGAGCATCAAAGACGCGAGAGGGAAGAGGGAGAACGGGAGCGGAAAGCCGAACGGGAGAAGGTCCTGGCCGAACAGAGTGATCCGCAGAGTGCGGCACGGCTCGAGGCGGCAATAGCTGGCCTGCCCTGGAAGAGGGTGAGGGAGTGAGTGAAATGAAGCGTGAGCAGCTGTACTTGTTTTCCGAGTATGTGTGGGAAGAGGACTATAGCGGAGTGGAGGGGGACGGGTTGTGTTGAGGGGGAAGAGGTCTACGAGGGAGAGTTTGCGGGAGAGTGGTACAACGAAAAGCAACAAGCACAGCAGCATGCATAAGAGGGCGGGAGGGTTGGAGGGAAGGGATGAAGGGTGAGCTGATCAAATACCCAGAGCCAGAAAAGGCAAAGCCAGTGCAGGGAGAGCACGAGCAGCCGAGTCAGGGATTAACAAAGACGCAACGAAAGAACCAGCGGCGCCACCAGAGGTGGCAAGAAGCGCATCCAGGATTACGAGGGGTGTCGTTTATCATCGACACGGCGATGTGGGAGCGGTTTGTGCAGTTGTACTGCCGCAAGCAGCGGCCTAACGAGATATTCACCCGCATGATCTACAACGCGGTGGCGGCGAAAGGACCTTTCCCGCCCGTGGAGGGTTTGGATTCCAGCGGGGACGGTATCGAGGACCCTGAGGGGTAAGGATCGGTGGGCGGGCGGCCCCCCTTGGGGGGATCCACACCTCGTTGGTTCCACCTGTCGCCGCAGGCGGGTATCCTATCGCTTTGACTCCGGCGGCTTTGGTGGAGGTGCCTTGGGCTTTGCAGGCTTTGCCCATTCAGCCTGCAGAAGCGATAGCTGTTTGACAGCCTTCTCTTTTTCCTTTGGATTTCCGATCCACGACACCGCCCGATTGATCAGGCTCTTGATGCCTTCATCCCCGCGGGCCTTCTTCAATAGCTCGCCCATGACCACGTACATGAAGTGCGAGCGCTGGGCGCGCAGCTTTGCCGCATCGACCTTGGAAGCCCGCTCGGCGCGGACCACCCCCACGATCTGTAGCTGGGCGAGCTTGGCATAGAGGCGCTTGATCACTCGCAGGTGGCCGGCCTTCTCCTTTGGGTCTTTGGCCTGGTTGGCGGCGACCCGCTCGGATTGAAGCTTCTTTTCTACCTCTTCGATCTGGGCTTTGAGCTCAGGCATGTTTTTCTCCTGGTAAGCTGTTTCGACGGCATAGCCGCCCGGAAAGCCGCCGGCCAAGGCGCGTGGCGGGGCTGTAGCGAACGATCAGGCGCCCTGCCGCATACCTAGTACCACCCCGCAAAGTCGAAGACGAATCTTAGGCCGCGCCCGCCTCGCCTTCCGTGTCGCCTACACTTCGCGGGGGCCTCAGTGTAGGAACCCGACACAGAAGGGACCCGAGGGGGGCGCGGCCCTCCGACTACAAGCCACACAAGCGCATTGCGCTATTTTGCACGGAGTGCTATTGTGTGGCTTGTAGTCGGAGCGCATTTAACAGAAGTGCTCTGCACTTCCCATGCGTTAGGGGGCCACTGGCCCCCTAAAACCCCACGGCGCTTATGCCCCACACTGGCCTCTTCGGCCGCGTGGCTTTATAAGCTATTAGAGAAGAAGGAGAAAGTCCATGAAAACCAAGCCGCTTCACCCCAGCGTTCGGGCCATCCAGAGGTCCCGCTCAATCGGCAAGACCCACAGGCCCATGACCACCGTGGGAATCGCGGCCTACCACAACCGCATGGACTTGCACCTGGAAGCGGACAGGTTCCTGGAGGCCCACACCTACAAGTTTGGCGAGCGCGGGGAGGATCCGGTCATCGCGCGGGGCATCCTTTCACCAGAGAACGCACCCGAATACTTGAAAGACGTCGACCCCAGCGACAAGAAGCTGTACCGGGAAGTGACCGGGCGGCTTTGGAACGACGCCGAGCACGCGGGAGGGAAGTCCAACGCCATCACGGGGCGCGAGTGGATGCTGCCCATCCCCTGCGAGCTGGGCAGAGAGGAGGCGGAGCACCTGGTGCGAAGCTTCCTCAAGGACTACCTGGTGGAGAAGGGCATGGTGGCGCAGTACGTGATCCACGAGCCAAACGAAAAGAACGACTCGCGAAATCTTCACGCTCACGTTCTAACGACTGACCGAGACATCACTACTGAAGGATTCGCAAAGAAAAAGACAGCAAGCCTCGAGTGGCACAACCGCGACCTGGTCAGGGAAGCGCATCCCGCGTGGGAGAAGGCATGCAACAACGCCTTGCAGCTTGCCGGACACAAAGACATCCATATCGACAACAGGCGAAACGCAGTGCAGCTCGGGGAAGCCCTCGAGCGCGGGGACCTGGCAAGAGCGCGCGAGCTAAACCATGTCCCTGGGGTGCACAAGGGCAGGGCGATCAAGGAGATGGAAGCCAGGGGGATCGAGAGCTTCAAGATGAAGGATCGCCAGGCGCTTGCAGCGGGACGGTGGGAGCAGGAAGTGGGAGCGATGGCGAGCGGAGTTTCCAAGATCATGGAGCAGCATCGAGGGATCCAAGAGACACTGGATAAGCAGATAGAGATGACCAAGTCCAAGGGGGTAGAGCATGAGCTTGGAAGAGGAATTGAGGCGGGAAGAGGATCGCACGAGCGTGGAGAGGATCAGGGGCGCGCTCAGGGAGGAGCTCGAGGAGCAGCTAAGGGGCATGGAATCAAGGATCAAGAGCGAGATGGCGGAAAGGATCGCGACGGTCCAGAGATCGGGTTCTAGAGACCACCCTGGTGGTTTTCCGCTTAGTTCTGAGGAGCGACGAATCGAGGAAGTGCAGAAAAGCGTTTCCTGGCTGGACGCCAACGTGAAGGAACTGGTGAGCCGGTTTGATGAGCGCTTTCCGCATCGTCGAGTGAGGTCCGGACTCTTTGCGCTCTTGGGCTACTACCTGGAGATCGTGGGGGACAAATTGCCGTATATCCTACTGGCTGTGATAGTCCTCATGGTCCTTGCTACCCGCCTTCACTGGCCTTTTTACTTCAGGTTGTTCGGTTATGAACTGGGCAAGGTAACGATTCTCAAGGACGTTCGCAACGTGTTTCTCATTCCATAGACCCTTGAGGAAGAGAACGCGAAATGAAAAGCCACGTATCCAGCTTCGGCGTGGGGGGAGTGTTGCCACTCAGGATGTCGACTCCGATAATGTTAGTCAGGAGTTTAATGGGGAAGGATTACGATGCAACAGGCCTGATTTACTTCAACGCTCGCTATTATGACCCCACCACCGGCCGCTTCCTCACCGAGGACCCCTCCCGGAAGGGGGTCAACTGGTACGCGTACTGCGGGAATAACCCCATTAACAAGGTGGACAGGACGGGCCGGCAAGAGGAAAGCTTGGCAGATGTAAACTGGAGACCCGGTGCAGATATCGCGCGTGATCCCAGCTTTCCGACCGGTCCCTCAAATGCACCAGAGATAAACCTCCCAAGCGGCTCTCGATACCATCCCGAACAGGACCAGGGTGAAGGCAGCTGGGGAGTATGGGCAAGTGTGCCTCAGCAGGCATACTGGGATATCAAGGGCCAGCCCAATCCGCTCGTCGAGAGGTTGTACCCGAAGGAGCCAACATTTTCGCGGAACTACGACCCTTGGGGGGATTTGGGACGCTCGATTTCGAAGCTGGCGACGAATGCTTGGGCCCTGGTGTCCAGTCTGTTCAACAGACCTGATGCGAGTGGCCCCACCCCGTCGCGATCACCGGGTCCAAGCGTACCGGCCTCGAACGTGTCGCCTGAAAATCGGCAAGGAGGTCCGGGCAACAACGCCCCCTCCGGCGCAGCAGTCGCCAGAGAACTGGTACCACTAGGGCTGCAACAACCTCAATCGAAGGTGATCAGAAGGTGAGTGTCCGCGCGCTAATCCTGCTTCCCACGATCTTTCTTGTGGTGGCTTGCACGTCGCGAGAGGCCACAGCCTATCTCCGGCACGCCAACGACTTAGCCAACAAAGGTGACTACGAGCAGGCGATCCTCGACTACAACAAGGCCATCGAACTGAGTCCAAGGATGTCGGGAGCATACACGGGCCGCGGCCTCGCCTGGTACTACAAAGGTGACCTCGACAAGGCCGCCGCGGACTACAGTCGCGCCATTGAGATCAATCCAAAGAGTGGTGCCGCCTACCACGACCGGGCGATAGTTCTCGACACAGAAGGCGACTCAAGAAAAGCGATCGAGGACTACAACAGAGCCATCGAGTTCGAACCTAGAAATGCGAGCACATATGTTGACCGCGCAACCGCTTGGCGGCACCTCGGAGAGACCGAGAAGGCTATGGTTGACTGCAACAGGGCCATTGAATTGGACTCAAACTTTGCCGACGCCTATTTCATTCGTGGACTCCTTTGGATCTCCGAAGACAATAACCGGAAGGCGATTGAGGACTTGGACAAAGCGATCTCGCTTAACCCCGGAGATGCGGATGCGCATACAGCGCGAGGCGCCGCGTGGCAACGCGCAGGAGACCTTGACAAGGCTATCGCCGACTACACCAAGGCAATCGAACTCGACCCGAGTCACGCTTCTGTGGCTTTTTACGACCGTGGTCTGGTGTGGGAAAGCAAAGGCGACCAACACAATGCACTTGCCGACTTCGACAAGGCAATTGAGTTGAATCCCCGATACGTTCAGGCATACGTTAGCCGGGCCGATATTTGGAAGAAACTTGGCAACTCAGAAAAGGCAGGAGCCGATAGAGCCAAAGCCGCGGAGCTCGCGCACTAGACGAACGCGCTCAGAGCGGTTTCGGTCGTTCCTGACGCTGTTCTGTGTACCGGATGACGCTACGGGCTACCCTCGCCCCCCCGCCGCTCCCCCTCCCTGGAACCCACCCCCTCGGCTTCCCCCCTGTTAAGGTACCCTTGGTCGTCCAGGGAGGGGGACGCTCATGGGGGGGCTCGGCTTCCTACCGCTCCTCGCCGCGCTCGGCATCCCTGCCTCGCTGGGAGCTCGTCGCTTCGGAAGGCCCTGCGCTATGGTGGTGACGGTTGGGTGCGGCAGCGTCCAGCATGCCGAGAGGGCCGACCGTAGGCGGTTTGCTGATCGTGACCGACGCGGCGTTCGTCGGCGGGCAACGGCTGGAGCTGGCCGAGCGCGTCGCTGACCGCTGGAATCGACCCCGCGCCGAAGGCACCGTCGCGATCGGCAGCCGCCGCACGCAGATGCGGCCGCCCCTGACGGTGCGAGACAGAGCGGAGGGCTTTCTGTAGCGCTGGAGCGAGGCGCCAAGGACGGCGCCGAGTGGAGGCGCGTACAGAAACCGCGGCCCCCCTAAGAGTCTCCCCCTCCCAGACGACCAGAGGGTTCCATATCCGGGGGGTGTGCAGAGCGGGTGGGACGGGGAGGGCGGAGACGGCAGGGGGGTGAGGGAAGGCCGACGCGCAAGACGGCCCGCGCGGAGCCCTTCCGGGCGGGGTCTTTTTTCCGAATAAGATTGTATTATTTC
The DNA here is from genome assembly GCA_963745235.1 of uncultured Spirochaetota bacterium. Lineage (GTDB taxonomy): Bacteria > Spirochaetota > Spirochaetia > SZUA-6 > Fen-1364 > Fen-1364. The sequence goes on from CAVUXE010000103.1 coordinate 9,728, forward strand.
GACACGTTGAAACGGGGGATGAGCCGAAGGGAAGGCGGCGTACCCGCCCTTAATCAGCCGTCGAACACGCCGCCGACGCGAATCTCCAAAAATCCTACGCTCGCCCTGGCCCGTGGTGCCATCAGCAAGAGGGCTCGCCGTGTCATTCTACCCAGGAGAAGAGCGCCGTTACCGACAAGTTGATATTGTTCGTAAAAGCCCGAAGATCGCCGGGGCAAGAGAGGGCACGGAGGCATGGTCGCGCGCCCAAGCGCTCCATGCTGAGGATCTCCCGCGCGGGTTGATCATTGCTTACCTGAAACTAACCCCAGCGCTGACTTATCGCCACCGGACTCCGTGCCACGAAGGAAAACGCTGCCACACGAAAAGAACGCCGGCAAGTGAAAGCGGCGTCTGATCGAGAGTCATGCTTCGTCGTGCTCAGGGATGTCAGTAAGGTCCTCAAGCCCTTCCTCGTCATCGATCACGCCATCTATCATGCTGCAAAAGCCCGCCGCTCCATCCCTCACGTTATGCAACACGGCGATCTCGGTGTCGTTGGAATCCACCAGATCAACCACCGATGATAGAATGTTGCGAACGATTCTTAACAGGTCCTGTTCCTTCATTACACCCCCCTTCGTGTTTCCGTCCCTATGGGGCAAGTCCTTGCTCGATCATTCTCTCCGCCCAAAGTCGGGCACCAGTTTTCGCTGCCTCCTTCGTTGGATAGACACTCGGCTCTCCCCGCAGTTGGAGGTGCTTTGTTTTTTGGTGACTGGGTTCGTCGGGCAAGAAGGTCCCGCCGCTGAACGTCCACCCGTTGCCGTCGAGTGTCTGTAGCACGTCAATTTCAACGAGGATGCCTCGGATTTTGAACTCCATGTTGGACCGATAGTGAGCCCTTCGCGAGCCGTGGCGCAAGGGTGCCCGGGCGGTCTGTTGTGTTTTCGAGCGATGACCGTAGTAAGCTTCTGACTAAGCTTTCATCATGGGATTGTCGCCCCCGGTTCAACCTCCTTTCCGGGGGCGATTTCTTAGGCTCCAAAGAGAGAGGCACGGAGGCATGGCTGTACCCCATGAAGGTTTTTCCATGCTGACGATCTCCCGCGCTGATCAACGTAACCAACTCCAGCGCTGACTTACCGCCACCGGACTCCGTGCCTGATAAGGTCCATCAGAAGATCGGTCTCCAACAGAACGCCCGGCAAGCGAGGTCAGAAGCCCCTTGTGAGAGTTCTTTAAGTCTCGGGGTACACCGTAAATGTCATTTCGCTTCACGGGATTCTTGAGGCGGGAGTTCTCGCGTTTATCGCCGATGTCAGAGCTGCTATGCTACGCCGACTTGGTATATAACAGGTAGAGTATGCACCGGGGGGTGTCGTTTGGCCACCTTCTACGTGAAGCCTTTGGACGAAAGCACATGGTCCGACTTCGCGCGCCTGGTCGAGAAGCACAACGGCGTATGGGGCGGATGTTGGTGCATGGCCTTCCACTCGGAGGGGGTGGGCCGGTCCAAGACCGTATCCCAGAATCGATCCGAAAAGGAACGTCGAGTGCGTGAACATCGAGCTCACGCCGCCCTCGTGTACGACGGCCCGAACTCTGTGGGCTGGTGTCAATTCGGACCAACCGAGGAGCTTCCACGCATCAAGAACAAACAGGCATATTTGGAGGGCCTTAGCGAAAGTCCGGATTGGAGGATCACCTGCTTTTTCGTTGACCACGACTATCGGCGCAAGGGAGTGGCTTCGGTCGCACTGAGGGGAGCTTTGCAGGAGATCGCCCAGCTTGGTGGAGGAACGGTTGAAAGCTATCCCCAGGAGGTCGACGGCCGAGCGGTGTCAGGGTCGTTTCTTCACAACGGAACGGTATCGATGTTTGAGCGGCAAGGATTCCGGCGCATCCGTCGTCTTGGCAAGAACCATTGGGTAGTCTCCAAGGCGGTGCGGAAGTCACAGTAATAGAAGCGGCAAATCGGTCTTGAGAATCCGATGAAGCTCAAGTGGCGAGGGTTCTCCTTCCCGCGAAATCTGCGTAGGCTTTCAAAGAGTAGACGTCGGCATATCCTTTCGCTAAAGCGATCTCACCGAATGTTCGCTTGTCGCCAGCGGCCTGAGCTCGCAGAACCTCCGCGATTTTCTCGGAGGTCATTACACCGATTCTCAAGAGGAAATCCCCTATCCGTTCCATTCATCCCTCCGGGAAGTATGTACGCTTGCATGTTCCATTTCGGATTGGACAAGCAAGCTCCAGGTGACCATTTTACCTCGCCTCCCTCCATAGTACACATAACATGGATTATGTGATATTTTGCCCCCGCAATGGCTACCACGCCCGCCAGGCGGCCCGACCTTGCTTCAGCTTTGTTGGAGGTCAAGGCTCGCGGAGAACTCACCACTCAGGCCTACCGGCACGCGCTGGAAGCGTTTCTGGAAAGCGGCCAAGCGGTGACCGTGGAAGGTTTCGCCCAGTACATCCACGAACTGCGCCGGACTCGGGCCGCGAGCACCGTCAACCAGGCCCTGGCCGCCGGCAGAAAAGCTTTCCTCCAGGCCGCCGAGCGCCTGGGCATGCCCGCGAAAGAGATCTCTCTCATCCGCGGAGCCCTGGCCGACATCCCCTCAGTGAAGAAAGGACCGCCGGAGGTCGCGGTGGTCTCACCCGCTGAGCGTTCGACGCTCCTTGCCGCGCTGCCCCTACGAATGCGCCTGGTTGCCGAGACGCTCTACGTCACCGGCGCCCGCGTCTCGGAGGTCCTGGGGGTGAGGCGCGACCAGATAAAGGTGAACGGCGCCAACGGCACCGTGGAGCTCAGGCTCTACGGCAAGGGCGGCAAGGAACGCACTGCGCGGATTCCCGCGGAGCTTTACAAACGGATCCTCGAGGTCTACCCCAGGGGGACGTACTTGTTTGAGAGTAGCCACAAGAAGCACTTCAGGCGGGAGTATGTATCGAGGGAGATCGCACGGGCGGCCAGGCGGGTCCTGGGAAGGAGAATCTCGGCGCACGTGCTTCGCCACTCGCGGGCGACAGATCTGCTGGCGAACACGCATCGCATAAAGGCGGTCTCAAGGCTCCTTGGGCATAGCGACGAAGCGACAACGCTACGGTATTATGTGCACGACGCCTTTAGCGACGAGGAGCTCTTTGGGGGGAGGTGACTCGCCATGGAAAACGTTCCGCCTTTCAACGAGCAACAACTCACGTCCATCGCCAAAATCCTCGCTGAGTCCTATGGAGGCCTGACTGGATCAGAAATTAGCTTCCTGCTCAAACAAGTCGGAATGCCAGCACGTTTTGGAGTAATTATTAAGCCGCCCCGCCGGCACGAAGCCACGTAGCAGCCGCGTTTACAATTCCACTGTCCACTAGAAGCCGGACGTTAAGGGGTCAGCTTCAACGACTTGTCAGATCCCGGCTTTCCGGCCCAACCGGTGACGCGCCGATAGACAAGGCTGCGCCGATTGCAGTGGAGAATTCAGCGTCCGACGGGAATACGAACTCCGTGTGATAGATTGCAGCCACCTCGGCCAGGATAGTCCTCCCAAGCGCACTCGTGCTTCCTTTGCCGGTAAATAGCACCATGTCTCGCCGTTGGCAGCGTGCGGCAAAGACCGACAGCACACCAATAGCTTGGTATACCATATTAAGGACTCCGGCCGCCAGGTCCTCCCTACGGATTGAATCATCCATCTTGCCGAAATTGCATGCGGTGATCTTTCTAGTGAGAAAACCCATGTCTGTCCCAAGGATGTCCCCTATCAACAGATCTACCTTTGTGGTGTCGCCGTTAGACGCCAGTTCCGTGACATAGCGGAAGTCGACGGTGCCCAGCAGCGCCTTGGACAGACCGATTACGGTTCCTCCCCCGATCCCGGTGCCGCCCAGATGTGTCATCACGCCGTTTCGAGCCTCGACTATTGCGGTGCCTGTCCCAATGTTCGTGATGATTACCTCGTTCGATGCAGACAGATAGACACCTCCGTTGCCTATGGCAGAAACCTCGTCCACTCGAGCAGTTGGTATGTCAAAGATGTTCTTCTCGATTCTGGAAGATCCACACCGGTGATTGAGATCCGCTCGATGTCTTTGATCTTCAAGGCACTCTCGGCTGTGAGCCTGCCCAAGCTACCGCTGGCCGCGGTCAATGGGTCAGTAGCCCTCATTGTCGCCTTCAGCAGCACTCCGCTTGGAAGAATGGCCACCGCTTTTGTGGTTGTGCTACCGACGTCAATTCCTACTGTCATTTGAACACTCCATAGTCAGTACCAGCGAAATAACAAGTCGTAGTTCAGTTCTTCCATCAGAAGCCGTTCGCTGCGGATGGAGTACAACACTTGGAGTAACAAGGCTCGAATGAGGTTTTCCGGATGAATCGAGGCGCGGCCTATCGGCGAGTACAATTTGGTGAATTCTGCTGACAGTTCCTTCAAACCACGATTTGCCATTTCCTTGATG
>CAVUXE010000104.1:0-11498 GCA_963745235.1 uncultured Spirochaetota bacterium
GCCCGCGGCATCATCGCCGCCCAGACAATGGCCAACCCATCCCCGCGGTCTGGGCCTGGATTGCGACTCGCAACCCACGACCCGACGCGGTTCCAGGCGCTCCGGCAACAGCGCCCGCGCTGACCATGGCCGGGCCAGCAGGCTTACGCCCTGCTTCTGCTCGTTCAGCTGTTCAGCGCGTGCTCTCCGGTTCCGCCATCGGCCCCGGCGTGGGCTCTATGTACAAAAACCTCGATCACTCGGCTCCTGGATCGCAGCGTCATCTCCTGGTTGCCACTGCGGTTGCCCTTGTCCTCATCGTGGTGCTCGTCCTTCGACGCATCACCTTCAACTTCGCGCCGCAGAGCGACAACGGATCCATCACGGTGAACGTCACTATGCAAACGGAACCACCTGGCGGCAACCAACATGACAACGGGGGCGCTCCAAAAGTATCTCCTTCAGCAGCCGGCCGTCAGGACGGTACAGACCATCGTTGGGAGCGTCGGCATTTTCACCGTCGGCGTGAACAGGCCGGAGAACACGACCATGGTCGTCCAGCTGGTTCCTCTTGCCAGGCCGGGGTTTATGACCTCATGGACAAATATCGTAAGGGCATGGGGGGATCCTGTTCACTGATGATCCCTCAAACACCCTGAGTTTGAGCGCGGGGGGTTCTCGCGATCAACTCCACTGTCACCTTGAGCCTCGTCTCCCCTGACCAGGACCTGCTCCAGGCAAGGAGCGAAAAGATCCTCGAGTACGTGAAGAACCATGCCTATGTAACGAGCGCCACTTCCAGCACCTCCGATGTCACGATCGAAAGGGACTTCACGCCCAGTGAATCAAAGATGGAGGGCACGGGGATCAGCCCCGGCGCTGGCAAGCCTGCTCCAGAACTATGCATCCGGGACGCATTCCGGGGACGTGCAGATCGGCGGACAGAGCTATCCTATCATGGTGCAGATCGATCCGACCTACCTCGGACGGACAGTCTCTCCTCGACCTGCCCATCGACTCGCCCACCGAGCGGGGAGGCGCAGGTGGGTCAGCTCGGCGGCCTCGTGGTGCGCCAGTCTCCCATCAGTGTCCTGCGGTACAACCGCCTGTACACGGCGACACTCTCGATCAACCTGGCAAAGAAGGCTCCCTCCGCGCTCACCTTCCAGAATACCCTGACGGACGAGATGACCAGCAAGGGTCTTCTGGACAGCACCGTCACCGTCGGCTCGGGAGGGGCGTTCAGCTCGGCCACCCTGGCCAGAGAGGTCCAGACATCGGGCATCACTGCATTCCTCCTGGCCCTCGGCCTTGCGTATCTCGTCATGGCAGCCCAATTCAACTCGTGGCGCTACCCCGTTTACCTTTTCCTGCCCGTTCCGCTCGCCATCGTTGGCGCCCTTCTTTTCATAGTGATTCTGGGAGGAGGACTGGACACCTTCGGGCTCCTCGGCGTCCTCCTCCTGATCGGCCTCTCGGCAAAGAACGCCATCCTGTATCTCGATTTTGTCGTCGAACGCGTCGGAAAAATGCCGCTGAAGGAGGCCCTCACCGATTCAGCAAGATTGCGCTTTCGCCCCATCATCATGACCACCCTGACGGTTCTGGTGATCGCGGGACCGCTCGTCTTCGGCCACGGAGAAGGATCAGAGTTCGGTCAAAGGCTCGGAATCGTGATGTTTGGCGGAATTCTCACCTCTGCGGTGCTCACGTTCTTCATCGTGCCGGCGGCTTTCTATCTGTTCGAACGCAAGCGCGTGGAAAAGAGGGCAGAGAGTGAAGCCGGCGATGGTCTGCGGTCGGCGGAGGTATAGAGCTCACGGGCGCTGCCCGCGCTCAGCGGAATTGTGGAGCGACTTCGCTTGATGGTGGCGCGGCCACGACTCGGGTTGGCCTGCGACAGCGGACTCAATCCTCGAGAAGGTCAGGAGACTTTCTCAAGCAATCTCTGAGACGCAACACGAGGGCTTGCGTCTTCTGGCCTCGCCAATCGACCCTGCATGACCGTGTTGACAGGAGGGGATTTTCAATACACTGTAAATGAAATAACGTTTCATTACTCTCATGCCCGTCAATTCTTGCTGCATTGAGGAGCGCTATGAAGGAAAGCGATTTCTCTCCCTCGGCCGCCAGCGAACGGGAGCGCTACGTGACTCGACCCTACGAGGCAGTGCCCATCACGGAGCTGGTGAAAGGCTCCAACAGCCACCTCGTTCGCGGCTCGAACGTCATGCTGAGCTTTCTCACCATGAAAGCCGGCAGCATCTTCGAGCTGCACTCCCACCCCGAGGAACAGGTGATGGTGGTCCTCGAAGGCTATTGCGACGAGATCATCGAGGACAAGATCTACCGCGTCGGCCCGGGGGACGTTCTGCGCCTGCCGCCGAACGTCAGGCATGGGGCTTTCCTTCGGGAAGTCGACTGCCGAGTCATGGACGTCTTTTCCCCAGCGCGTCGCGACTACGCCGACAAGTTTTCCGAGCAGCACAAGGGCGTCCCCATGCGGTTCGTGTGAGCCCGGCGGCTCCATGAAAGCGCTACGCATCCACGGGCCGCTGGACATGCGCATCGAGGAAGTCCCGGTTCCGACGCTGGAAAGGGATCAGGTCCTCGTACGCGTGGCCGCGGTCGGCATATGCGCCACCGACATCGAGCTTTTCGACGGCCGCATGCCGTATATCCGCCAGGGCCTGACACGGCTTCCCCTGACCCCGGGACACGAATGGTCGGGCGTCGTGGAACAGGTCGGAGCGGAGGTGGAGAACGTCCATGTCGGAGACGCCGTCTGCGGAGACATCAGCCTGGGGTGCGGGCAATGCCACAGCTGCCTCACGGGGGCCTACCACCTGTGCGATCGCCGCAGCGAGCTCGGCGTCATCCGGGAGGATGGCGCGTTCGCGCAGTTCCTGAGAACGCGTGCCCGCCACGTGTATCGCGTCCCCGCCGGACTTTCGCTGCAGGAGGCCGCTTTTGCCGAGCCTGCAGCAACCTGCCTCAACGGCCTGCGGAGGACCGGTGTAGCGGCTGGGGACAGGGCCGCGGTCTTCGGTGACGGAGTCATCGGGTTCATCACCGCCCAGATCTGCAAGTGCATGGGCGCCTCCCGGGTCGTCCTGATCGCACCAACCTCGGATCACCAGAGGGTGGCAGGCGAGCTTGGTATCGCTCTGCTCGACGCCTCAAGGGAAGACGTCCTGGACGAGGTCCCACGGATCCTCGGCGGGCCTCCGGAGGTCGTCTCCGAATGCAGCGGCGATCCTGAGGCGCTGAACACGGCAATCCACCTGACCGCGCCGGGGGGCCGCATGAACGTCCTGAGCATCACCGGCGCATCCAGCGTTCCGGCGGACATCGATTCCCTGGTAACGCGCGACATTGTCATGGTCGGCTCCCTTGCAAGCCCGAACGCTTTTGTCCCAGCGCTGAGGCTCCTGGCGTCAGGAGCCATCAAGGTGCGGCCGCTCATATCGAGAATCTATCCTTTCGAGGAGGCGCTGGAGGCGTTCAACTTTGTGCGTCTGCGCAGACAGCCTCGGATCAAGATCCTGGTCAGCTCATTCAAGGAGGAACATACGTGATGAAACCGGTCACATGGGGAGTGCTCTCGGTGGCGAGCCACTTCGTGGGCAAGATCAACCCGAACGTGAGGAAATCACCGCTCAATACCATCCAGGCCATCGCCTCTCGGAGCATCGACAGGGCGAGGGCCGCCGCAACCAGGCTCGGCATTCCCCGGGCATACGGCTCATACGCGGACCTCCTGGCCGACAAGGACATCGAGGCCGTCTATATTCCGCTTCCCAACCACCTTCATGCGGAGTGGGTGAAAAAGGCAGCGGATGCCGGCAAGCATGTCCTGTGCGAAAAGCCCTTCGCAATGAACGCGGCGGAGGCGCAGGAAGTGTTCGACTACGCAAAACGCAAAGGGGTCCTTGTCATGGAGTCCCTCATGTACCGCTTCCATCCCCAGTGGATCAGGGCAGCAGAAATCGTCGGAAGCGGAGAGCTGGGTGAGATCCACGCTGTCACGATCTTCTTTTCCTACATGATCACGGACCCGACGAATGTGCGGAACATCCTTGCCATAGGCGGCGGCGGCACGCGGGACGTGGGAAGCTACGCCGTATCCGCCGCGCGCTTCATGGTCGGAGCCGAGCCCCGGCGGGCCATGAGCCTCATGCACCGGGACCCGTCCCTGAAAACGGACACGCTGTCAACGGGCGTGCTGGACTTCGGGAAGGCACGGTCCACGTTTACCGTGGGGACGCAGACGCAGCCCTGGCAGCAGGTCGACGTGGTCGGCTCCGGGGGCCATCTGACGGTCCATCTTCCCTTCAACCCGAACTCGGATACTCCCTCCGAGCTCACGGTGACTGCGTGGAATGGCACGCGCACGGTGTATACGCCGGTGGCAGACCAGTTCGTGGAGGTCTTCGAAGCCTTCTCCCGGGCGGTGCGCGCCGGGGGCCCTGTCCCTCAGCCTCCCGAAGACACGGTAAGCAACCAGAAGGCGGTGGACGCTCTTTTCAGGTCTGAGAAATCCGGAACATGGGAGCCGGTGACGTAGGCGTTCTATCCTGAGCGCGGGCGACGCGTTCTACTTGCGTCGTTCTTTTCGTGACTCGTTGAACGTGTCGAACACCACGGCCAGGATCAGCATCAGGCCGGTCACCAGGTTCTGCCAGTAGACGTCGACGCCCAGGAGGTTGAGCGAGTTCGCGAGCATCCCCATGAACAGGGCGCCCAGGAGGGCGCCGAGAACGGACCCTTCCCCGCCGTTCAGGCTCGCCCCTCCGATGATCGCCGCGGTAATTACGCGCAGCTCGATGCCGGTTCCCACCGTGACAGACGATGAGCCGAACCGGGCTGTGATCATGAGCCCCGATATGCCCGAGATCACGGCGATCAGGCAGTAGTTGAAGATCTTGACGAAGTCGACATTGATTCCCGAGAGCCTCGCCGCCTGCTCCTTGCCTCCCACGTAGTAGTTCTGCCGGAAGAAGCGGGTGTTGCGCAGCAGGAGATCTCCGATCACGGCCAGCGCAACGACGACGAGAATGGGATACTGCACGACGCCCCACAACTTGCCCTGTCCAATATTGGTGAAGGAATCGGGCAGGTTCAACACCGCGCGTCCCTGCGCGATGACGAGCAGAAGACCGCGGATCGTGATCATCATCCCGAGGGTAATGATGAAAGGGTTCATCTTGAGCTTGGCGATGAGAAGCCCGTTCACCATTCCCACGGCGGCGGCAGCCAGCAGGGAGAAAATAATGGCGATGACAGTCGGAACGCCGGATACGAGCGCAAGGCCGCACACGACGCCGGTGAACGCCAGCGTGGAGCCGACGGAGAGGTCCAGCCCGCCGGAGACGAGGAGGATCGCCATCCCGACGACGATCGTGCCTTCGACGGAGAGCCCCAGCAGGATCGCCTCGATGTTGGCCCATCTGAGAAAGACCGGGGAGGCGATTGCCATGGCGGCGCCCCCGACGACGAGCACGAGGATGATGATTGACTCGCGGAAAGCGAACACCGCGCCCAGCCGCTCGCGAACCGTGTGCGTCCTGGTTTCCTGCGTGCTACCCATGGCTTCTGTGTTCCTCCACGCTGCCTGACTGGAGACCTGTCGCATAGGAGAGAATCAATTCTTCCGAGAAGTCCTTGCGCTCCACCTCTCCGACAATCCTTCCGTGGTGCATAACAAGGATCCTGTCGCAGAGACCGATGAGCTCGGGCAGGTCCGAAGAAATCAGGATGACCGCGACTCCGCTTTGCGCAAGCTCTTCGATCTTGATGTAGATGTCCGCCCGGGAAGCTACATCCACCCCTCGGGTCGGCTCGTCGAGAAAAATAACCTTCGGACCAGTGCCTACCCAGGCTGCAACGAGGCACTTCTGCTGGTTTCCACCCGAAAGCTTTCCCACCTTCTTGAACGCGGAGGGCGTTGCAATGGAAAACTCCTTGACCATCCGGACGGAAAAATCGGTGATTGGCCCGCTCTGCATGAAGCCGAAGCGGCTCGTGAACCGGCGCAGCGAAGGAGCCACAAGATTGTCACGGATGGCCATGTTCAGGTACAGTCCCAGCTCCTTGCGGTCTTCGGTCAGATAGGCGATGCCCGCCTTGATCGCTTCCCGGGGATTCCCCGTCCGCACAGGCCTCCCCTCGAAAAATACCTTCCCCGTGTCGCGGGGATCCATGCCGAAAACGGCGCGGGCCAGCTCGGTGCGTCCGGAGCCCACAAGACCGGAGAATCCGAGAATCTCCCCTTTTCGAACACGGAAGCTGGCGTCAGAAAATTCGCCTCGTCGTGAGAAACCTTCAACCCTCAGGTATTCATCGTCCCCGCGGGGGGCTGACCGGGTCGAGTTGCTCGAGATGTCCCGGCCCACCATCATTGCCACCAGGTCCCTCTCGGTGCACTGGGAGGTCTCCCGAGAGCCGACGTACCGGCCATCCCTCATCACGATGACGCGACCGCTGATCCTGAACACCTCGGAAAGTTTGTGCGTGATATAGATGAACGACATGCCCTCTGAACGGAGGCTGCGGATATTGTCCATCAGATAGGCCGTCTCGGTCTCCGTGAGTGAAGAGGTCGGCTCATCGAGAATGAGGACCTTGGGGCCCGTGGAAATGGCCTTGAGGAACTCCAGGATCTGCTGCTCACCCTTGACCAGCCGCTTCACCAGGAGCCGCGGGTCGAGGGACACGTGAAAACGCCGCAGGAACTCCGCTGTTTCCCGGTGAAGGCGCTTCCATTCGATGAAATCCAGGGCGCCGACCGGCTGGCGATTGGCGAAAATGTTTTCTGCTATCGAAAGGCTCCCCACGAGCGACAGCTCCTGGAACATCATCCGGATACCGGCGTGCATGGCGTCCATGGGGGACGAAAAGGAAGCCTCCTTCCCGTCCAGCTCGATCTTCCCTCCGTCGGGACGCACAGCCCCGCCAAGGATCTGGCTCAGCGTGCTTTTTCCGGCCCCGTTCTCTCCGATCAGGGCCAGGATCTCCCCCTTGCGCAAGGTGAAGCTCACATCCGCCACCGCCATCACTCCGGGGAAGCTCTTCCTGAGTTTTTCTACTACCAGAAGCTCTGCCATGAGTATTCAATGGAAGGAGAGGGCTTAGGGCCCTCTCCTCGCCATGAGCTATTTGTACATCTTATTCGCTTCGAGGAAATAGTCGACGTTGGACTTGTCGACCCAGCTGATCGAGGTGAAGATATTCGCCGGGGCGGCGTCCACCTTCGCGGCCACGTTGTTCGACGTGAGGGGAGGATCGAAATGATGCTTGCTGAACAGGACCATGAGGCACCATACCATTTCAGCGCAGTCATCCTGCGCGATGGTCCCGTCCAGGACGCCGGACTTGACCATGTTCAGCACGTCGGAGTTGCGGTCCATGGAGACGACCTTGATCTTGCCGGCCTTTCCCGCTTCCTTGACCGCCGTGGACGCGGCAATCCCGCCCGTCGAATCAGTGCACGCAAATGCGGAGAGGTTCGGGAATCGCTGCAGGATGGCCTTGGCTACGTTGATTGCGGTCACGGTGTCCGCTTTCGTGTCTCCCGTCTGCACGACCCTGATGCCGGGATATTTGCCGAACCCTTCCCGGAAACCCGCTTCGCGCTGGTCGAACATGCTGACGCCGCTGATGGTGAGAATTGCCACGTCACCCTGGCCTCCCAGGACCTCGCCGATCTTCTGACCGCCGAAAAAGCCCAGGTCATGCTGGTTGGTGCCGACGAACGTCGAGCGCTTGGAGTCCGGCACGTCGCCGCTGTACGTGACCACAGGAATGCCCGCTGCCACGGCCTTGTCGATGGAAGGCTTGAGGCTTTCATCCACGCCGAAGACCGCTATCCCCGCCGGTCTGCGGGCTATTGCCTGGTCAAAAGCGGAGATCTGGCCCGGCACGTCGTATTCAGCGGGCCCGATGTAGCTGGTTTTCACGCCGAGCTTGTCGCCCATCCATTTCCACGCGAACTTGTGGGCGCTGAAATATTCAAGGTTCCCCATGCATGCCACGGCGAGATACTCCTCGCCCGGAGATCCCTTCAGAGCCTGCGCTTCTGCCTTCGTGGCGCCGGAGAGCGTCATGAGGGCGCCGAACGCGACCATCATTCCGAGTACCCAGAGAACTCTTCGACTCATGTTCAGCCTTCCTTTCTGAGAGACTGCGGGGCAACGCCCCTTTCCGGGAACAACGTCCCCTTTCGAACTTTCTTGTATTCGAGCGATTTCTGATGTTTCACCATTCTACATCCTCGATCTGCAAACCGTCAACAAAAAACACCAGGAATGCGTGGATCTGCCGCGCATTCATCGCTTTGGACGCACGAGATCAGGTGGTGTCTTGCCGAGCAGAACAGCCTTCGCGTTCTCCGCAGCGACGCGCCGGCACTCCTGGAGGGAGCCTTCGGACACGTACGCAACATGGGGAGTGATGAAGCAATTCTGCAGGGAAAACAAGGGATTGTCAGACCGGCTTCCATGATTCGAGCTTCGCGGGCTCCTCCTCCGTGTCATCCAGCCCGGCAGAGGCGATCCAGCCCTCCGACAGCGCTCGGTAGAGGGCCCTGTTATCGACGATCTTCCCGCGCGCACAGTTGATCAGCACGGCCGTCTTCTTCATCTTGCCAAGGGCAGTTTCGTTCACCAGGTGCTCGGTCTCGGGGGTATGCGGGCACATCACGTCCACCACGTCCGATCCTGCCAGCAGCGCATCCAGCTCCACTTTCTCCACGCCGAAGGTCGCCATGAATCCCCGCGACACGTACGGGTCATAGGATACGATATGAAAGTTGAAGGCCCGCACCTTGCGGGCGAGATTCTGCGCAATCCTCCCGAAACCGATGAGCCCCCAGGTGGAGTCCCGCAACCTTTGCATGGGCCCTTTCGATTCACTCCAGTGCCACTTCCCCGCCCGCGTCCCCTCCGCGTACCAGGGGATTCTCCGCAGGAGCATCAGCGCCAGGGCGATGGAGTGGTCCGCGACCTCGTCCAACGCGTAATCCGGAACGTTAGTGACCACCATGCCGTGCTCGTACGCCGCATCTACATCCACGATGTCGACGCCCGTGCCGTAGCGGCAGATTGCCTTGCACCGCGTAAGTTTTTCGATTGTCGAGCGGGGGATTTTCGCATATTGCTGGAGGATTGCGTCGGCGTCCCCCGCCAGCCCTGCCAGGCCCTCGCCGGTCCTGCACTGCAGACCTATCACGCGGGCCCCGATGGGCTCGAGCACGGACTTCTCGATCTCGTTGTCGGGGTAGTCGTAGTCGCTGATGTACACCTTGAAGTCTGCCATCGCCTCGTTGCTCCCGTTCGTCATTGTTTTAGAGCCGTGTTTCCCCGATGTCAAGGGAATAGGAACGCCGTTTCATTTTCTGCCGCTTCCTCAGCCGCGAAACCGCGTCTCCGGCAGTCCCTTCACCCCGGGGCGCGCAGCCAGAAGCGTCCCCGCGAGAGGTTGCGTGCGGGCCTCTTCCTCCGTCAGCGTAAGACGCGATGTCGTGATGAAAAGGGTGTCCAGGGCGCTCCCCCCGAACGCAAGGCTTGTCGGGTTGCGGCAGGGAATCTCGATCACCCTGTCAACGGAACCATCCGGTGCATAACGGACAACACGGGACCCGTTCCACTGCGCGTTCCAGAGGCACCCGTCGGCATCGATCACCGACCCATCAGGGATTCCCGGCTGGTCTCGGAAATCGCAGAACACTCGGCGGTTGCGGGGTTCGCCGCAATCCGCATCATAGTCGAAAGCCCAGATCACTGCCTGCGGCGAATCGGCGTAGTACAGGGTTCGTCCATCGAGGCTGAAACACGTGCTGTTCGCGCTGCTCAGGCCGCCGAAGAGCCGGTGCAGGCTGAGATCCACATCCAGACGGTACGCCGCGGACAGGCCCTTCTCTGTGGAGTCGAAGCCTCCCACGACGAACCTGCCCTGGCGGTCGCACCTGCCATCGTTGAGGCGAGTCATGGGAAGGTCCGTCTCGACGTCGACAATGCGCCGCTCGGCCGGCGCATCCAGGTCATAGAAGGACAGACTCTTTTCGAAGGCAATCAGCAGTCCGCCGCGCTCGCGGAATGCCAGGGAGCAGACCTTCTGCGGCATGTTCCAGCTGACGGCAGCCCCCGGCCCCGGGTCCAGGCGCCAGAGCGCTCTGGATTCGATGTCGGTCCAGTAGAGCTTCCGCTCCTCATCCGACCAGATCGGCCCCTCCGCATGCACGCAGCGATGCCCAGCCGCCACCTCAACCGTGCCGTTCATCCCGCCACCTCCCTGGCCGCGCCTTCGCGCATTCCCAGTATAGATCGACACCCTGCAGTGTCAATACTAAAACGGTGTTTCAATTTCCCAGTGGACAGGTTCTCCAAGGTATGGTATTTTTGCCTATCAAAGGAAATCGCGTGCGCGAACCCACACCCGCCAAGGCCGTCGTCAAGACGATGAAGATCCTGGAATGCCTCTCCCGTGAGAGGAGCTTCGGAATCACTGAGATCGCGAGGCTCGTTTCCGCGGACTTCGGCAGCCCGCGGATGAACAAGAGCACCGTGTACCGTTTCCTCACCTCGCTGGAGAAGCTCGGCTTTGTCCGCCAGGATGGGGAAACGGGGAAATACAGCCTCACCCTCAGGCTCTTCGAGATCGGCATGGCGGCCCTGGACAGGTTGGAGCTCTGGAGGGAGGCGGAGCCTGTGCTCAAAGAGATAGGCGGAATCACCGGGGAGACGGTCCATCTCGGGACGCTGGATGAGAGCAGGCTGGTCTACATCGGCAAGATCGAATCGGTGAAGACGCTGCGCGTCTCAATGATGTCGAGAGTCGGCAAAACCGCGCCGACGTACTGTACCGGCCTGGGAAAGACGCTTCTCGCTTACCTCCCGCCCGAACGGGTGGATGACATACTCAGGAAGGAAAAGATGGTTCGGCTGACCGCTCGCACCATCACCAGAAAGACGGATCTGGAACGCGAGCTCGCCTCCATCCGTGAGAAGGGATACGCCCTGGATGATGAGGAGCACGAGATCGGCGTTCGCTGCGTGGCCGCACCGGTGCGGGACAACAAGGGAACAGTATGCGCCGCTGTGAGCGTGTCGGTGCCGGTGATCAGGCTGACGGACAAGGAGATCCCCCGTTACCGACGCATCGTCACCCAGGCTGCTGACGAAATATCGAGGAGGATGGGGTACACGAAAAAGGGCTCTGCGCGCGCTTCAGGCTCCAACGGCAGGACCCCTGCGACGCACAGCATGAATGCATTCACGAGGAGGATTTGACAATGGCACAGGCACGGGCTTTCTCGCACGTCGGGATCACCGTTCCCGACCTGGACAGGGCGGTGGACTTTTATACCAAGGTATTCGGCTGGTACCTGATCATGAAGCCGACTGTCGTGGAGGATGACGACAGCGCCATCGGCATCATGTGCCGGGACGTTTTCGGCAAGGACTACGGCAAGTTCAGGATTGCCCACATGTCCACCTCCGACAAAATCGGCGTCGAGATGT